>JAXLUU010000001.1:1125000-1815000 GCA_046329325.1 Saprospiraceae bacterium | reverse complement strand
ATCCTTTTGGTAAGGTCCATCTCCATACTGTGGAGGAACGCATCAATATGCTTTTGCTCGATTTTATATCTGGAGACCGTTCTGGCAAAAGAATGCAGGACGGGATTGGTGCTATACTGTTGTTTGATCGCCTGTGAAGTGTCTTCTCTGAATCGGCTTAGAATTGTGGACTGATCAGCATAATGAAAGGTATCTACGATTTCATCAGCGATTCGCACGAAACCATAAATGGCACACACCGGCGATCTTAATTGGGAAGCAAACATTCTGATACCCATCGAGAACGAAGTGCTGTACCTGTGTGTAATCACAAGACTTATCTCATTGCATACCCTGTGATACAACTCAATTTGATCCACGTAAGATTTTTTTGAGCACCAAATTAGCAGCAGTTTCTCCGGAAATCAAAGAAGGTGGCAGTCCCGGCCCGGGATGTGTTAACTGGCCAGCAAAATATAGATTGCGAATCTTATTGTGTTTTACGGATGGTTTGAGAATTGCAGTCTGATCAAGCGTATTTGACAATCCATAGGCATTGCCTTGAAAGGAATGATAATCGTTAACAAAATCGCGAACACAGTAATCACGGCGAAATACAATGTCTTCTGCCAAACGACAACCTGTTTTGCTCTCAACTCTATTCAGAACCATGTTAAATAAATCTTCTCTTTGCGTATCATCATCAGCAATACCCGTTGCCAAAGGAATTAATATAAATACATTTTCGTGTCCTTCCGGTGCAACGGAATCATCTGATCGTGATGTAACGCATACATAAAATAATGGTTTAGCAGGCCATACTTTTTTATCGTAAATATCTATCGCATGCTGTTCGAACTCTTCGTCAAAAAATAAATTGTGGTGTAAGAGGTCTTTTATTCTTCCTTTGATGCCGAGATAAAAAATAAGTGCTGATGGTGCCAGTTTTCTTTTCGACCAATAAATGTCTGAATATTGTCGAAATCCTTCAGGCAACAAAACCGTATCAATATGATGATAATCAGCCGCACCAATCAGATAGTCGAATTCATTGGTTCCATTTTTGGTTTTGAGTGACGTGGCCAATCTGTCGTTGACATTAATTGCCAGGACCTCTTCATTAAAATGAAAATGCACTCCACGTTTCAAAGCCAATTGATAAAATGCATCAAAAAGTTTCCACATTCCTCCTTCCGGATACCAGGTGCCGAGTTCGAAATCTGCGTAATTCATCAGTGAATAGAGTGCTGGCGTCTGCGATGGTTTGGCACCTAAAAAGAGCACCGGAAATTTAAGCCACGCACGAAGGCGTTGATCCCTGATGTTGTGATCGATCAACCGTGCTATTGATTTGAAGAGATCCAGTTTGAACAGGTTTTTCAGCAATCTCCATTCTGCAAATTCAAAAATGCTTAGCGCAGGTCTTCTTACAAAATCATTCATGCCTGCTTCATATTTGATTTTGGACTGCGCAAGAAATGATCTTAGAAATTGGGAACTTCCTGGTTCTATTTTTTCGAAAATTTCATATACACCTATGACATCAGCCGGAGAATCAATGATATTATTTGAGAAAAAAATCCGGTACGATGGATCCAACCTGATCAGCTTAAAGTAATGATCCAACTTTTCTCCGTGTTTGTTAAAGAAGTTTTCAAACACTTCTGGCATCCAATACCAGCTTGGTCCCATGTCAAAAGTAAATCCATCTTGACGAAACATTCGTCCGCGCCCGCCGGGCGAATCGTTTTTCTCATAAACATCGACGGAGATACCTTGAGAAGCGAGCTCAATCGCGGCAGTCATTCCTGCAATGCCTGCACCAATGACAGCAACCCTTGGTGTATTTCCCTGAAGCTGATTTTTTTGCATAAAAAAAGCCGTGGCTTTGATCGCCACGGCTAATTATACAATCTGTCTAAAAAATTGTTGCCAGTTGCTTACTCTGTCTTTCCTCCTTTCAGGCTATCCTGAAGAACTTTCAGTTCATTCATTTTGCCTTCAGCAGCAAGTGCAGCCTGTTGTGGCCAGGACGTTGGATCATGCATCTTGTACCTGGATCCGGCATTGTCCAGAATCACCTTAATCGCATCCGGAGATGTTTGAGCCAATTGCGCAAATGTGCTGATACCGTCGGCAATCAGTAATTCAGCAATTTTAGGTCCGATGCCTTCAATGATCTTTAAGTCATCTGCTTTTCCTGACATTGGTAATGCTTCCGATTTGGGAGCGGCGGCTGCAGGTTCAGCAGGGCTGTCAGATTTGGTGTCAGACACGGTTTCTTCTGCAACTTCTTTGGAAGGAAGCGGCGGAGGAACCATCGTCGGCGGAGGCGTAGCAGGCTTTGATGATTTATCCGCAAACTGATCTTTCAGCGCAGAAAATCCTTCCAGTTCACCGAGGGTGGTGATCTCCATCTTGGACTGTTGCTTTTCTATGCTCTTTTTGGTCTGAACCCTTTCCTCATCCTTCTCCTTTTTGATATTGTCTTCCGCTTCGCGCTTGATATCTTCAAGGTACCTTGAGTGAGAGACCAGGATTTTCTTGTCATCGCGGTTGAATTCAATCACTTTGACCGTGAGTGTCTCGTCTACCTGGACATACTGATTGTTGTCTTTCTTCATGTGTCTCAGTGGACCGAATGCTTCAAGTCCATACGGTAGTTGCACCACGAATCCCTTGTCATCTTTCTTGATAACTGTGGCAGAGTGGTATGAGCCAACCGGAAATACATTTTCGAATGTATCCCATGGATTTTCCTCAAGCTGTTTATGACCCAAGGACAACTTTCTGTTGGCCATGTCTATATCGAGTACAACCACATCGATGGGTTGCCCAACTTTGATAAATTCAGAAGGATGGTTGAATCTTTTTGTCCAAGAAAGGTCTGAAATGTGAATCATTCCGCCGATTCCTTCACCGAGCTCCACAAAAACGCCGTAAAGGGTCATGTTTTTGACAATGCCGGTGTGACGTGTTCCAACAGAAAACTTGCTTTGAACGCTTTGCCAAGGATCTTCTGTCAGCAATCTCAGGCTGAGTGACATCTTGCGCTCTGCCTTGTCGATGGTAACAATTTTGGCTTCGAGTTCCTGACCAAGGAAGAAAAAGTCTTTGGCGTGTATCGGCTGATTGTTCCAGCTGATTTCGGACACGTGAATAAGACCTTCGATACCAGGTTGAATTTCCAGAAATGCCCCGTAATCTTCAATATTTACGATCTTTCCTTTAACGGTTGCCCCTTCTACAAGTTCTGCAGGAAGTACTTCCCATGGATGTGGCTGCAATTGCTTCAATCCAAGTGAAATTCTCTTCTTGTTATCATCAAAATCGAGTACGACCACATTGATTTTCTGATTGCGCTCAAGCACTTCACTTGGGTGATTGATGCGTCCCCAGGAGATATCGGTGATATAAAGGAGACCGTCAACGCCTCCAAGATCAAGGAAGGCACCAAAGTCAGTGATATTCTTAATTACACCTTCGAGCACCTGACCTTTTTCGAGACCCTGAATAATCTGTTCGCGCTGTTCCTGAAGATCGCCTTCAATCAGGGCTTTGTGAGATACTACGGCATTTTTAATATTCTCATTGATCTTGACGACCTTGAATTCCATCACCTTGCCGACATATGCATCGTAATCAACGATTGGCTTGATATCGATCTGTGATCCGGGAAGGAATGTCTCCAGTCCATTGCAATCGACAATAAGTCCGCCTTTGGTCTTTGAAATGACATTTCCTTTGATAATGGTGCCGTTTTTATATGAGTCTACCAGATTTTCCCATGCTCTGAGAAGCTTGGCTTTCTTGCGGGAAAGTACCAGGTGCCCTTTTTCATCTTCTGTACGCTCGACATAGATTTCGACCTTGTCACCTACCTTGAGGTCCTGATCCCTGAACTCTGAGGCGGGGATTAGTCCGTCCGATTTATACTTGATGTCGAAAATGACGTCACCGCCTGAAATACTGGCGACAGTACCGTGAATGATCTGACCTTCTGAGATTGAAGAAAGGGTTGCGTCATAGTCCTTGATCATTTTTTCGACCTGATCAGGAGGGTAATGGACAGTATTCTTTTTGGAAATGGTCCAGTCAAACTCGTCGTGAGGGCCGGAATAATCATCGGCTTCGACGAGGGTCTCCAGGGCAACCTCCTCTAAGATGTCTTCATCTTTCGATTTGACCTCTGTGTGAGGGTTTTCAACGGAAGATCTGATTTGATCGTCCGCCTCTGTGTAGATAGGCAGTTTGTCCTGGATTTCGTTTGTTTCGTCCAACATTTTGGATATTTTTAAAGGTTAACAAATAATTTTAGCGGCGCAAAGATACTGCATTTTGACCAAACGGAAAGACGTAAAGTATGCCTATACATATTGCAAGGATTGTTTTTAAATATTTTTTATTTTAATAATATATAAATTATTTAATTGCAATTTCTTATATATAATTTAATCTGACTTTGAAAGAAAGGATAAAATTCAATTCACCTGCTTACATAGCATCCCTTGATCGGAATTGAGCCAATGTAAATATGTAATTGGTTCATTGTATTTATCCTTACATATATTAAAATTATTTATAGATAAATTTATTCAATGACGCCTCGGATGTATCTTCGCAACTAATTCAAACCAAACTATCAAAGCCGAGTTTTTTGCAAGGGGTAAAGTTCTGCTGAGCGGTGAGTATGTCGCTGTTCATGGCGCCAAGGTACTGGCCCTGCCAACCAAGCTGGGTCAGCGCATGAAAATGCAGGAACTCACCGGCAGCGAAGTGATCTGGACAAGCCTGGATCACCAGGGCAAAAAATGGTTTGAGGCCGAAATTGACCTCATGGCCTTTGATGTAACGCACACCTCAGACGAACAAATTGGAAAATACCTCAGGAAAATCTTCAAAGCCTGCATCAACAATAATTCGGAATTCCTGTCTCACTGGAAGAAATACAAGATCGAACACCGGCTGGAATTCCCCAGAGAATGGGGTCTGGGCTCTTCCTCTACCCTGATCTACAATATGGCTTCCTGGGCCGACGTGAATCCGTTTCATCTCTATTTTGATATCGAAAGCGGCTCAGGTTATGACATAGCATGTGCCGGTTCAGATGGCCCGCTCTTATATCAGTTCAATCAGGATAGTCTATCGATTGATGATGTAGACTTTATGCCATCCTTTGCAGATTCCCTCTACTTTGTGCCGCTGGGCAAAAAAGCCGACTCGAGATTGGCTGTCAAAAAAACCTTGAACGATCCACCGGAAAAATCGCTGGTCAGAAAAATCTCAGAAATGAGTGAAAAGTTGCTGGAGCTCAAATCGCTCTCTGCCTTCGAACAGTGGATTCATGAACATGAAAAACTCATCGGCGATTACCTCAAGGAACCGACAGCACAGAAATCCTATTTCAAGGATTACTGGGGTGCTGTCAAATCACTGGGGGCCTGGCATGGAGATATGGTGCTGGTGACCAGCAATAAAAGTGAAAAAGAAACCCTGGATTATTTTGCTTCCAAAGGATTTGGAAAAATTATTCCATTTCGGGATCTGGTGCTTTGATTCCCTGGATTGATGCCTTATTGATTTGTCTTCCTCTTTTTTATGGCATGACATCAGGTATCACCAATTGGCTTGCGTGCCAATTTTGTAAAGTTATCGATTCAAAAACTTAACTACCTGAGCCAGGTATTCTCCATTCTTTATTTGCAAAAAATAAATGCCTTGTGCAAGTGATCTGGTGTCTATCATTCCATTCATAGATTGCAGATCGCCTTCCAAAAATATCTGTCCCAATAAATTAAACGCCTGAAATTTTTCACTTTGGTTCCAGTCTGAATGGTTTTTCTTTTCAATACGAATCCAATCCTTACTTTGTGAAACAGAATACTTCTCCTTTAGATTCGATTCATCAGTGATATTAGAAAAAATATCGTGCGTCGTGGTATATATTCCATCGTAAGCGAGATTCAGAGTAATCTTATCTCTACTTTCATAAATGGCAGAGCGAATAAGACGGGTTTCTTTATCTGTAGGATTCAAGCCACTTTCGTTGTTAAACACATTTAGACCAAGATCAAAACTATAAAACGGTATAGGATTATAATTATAATTAATATATCCAAACATTAGGCTGTCTTTGTCAAGGTAAAGACTTGCCGGATTCTTAACGTAATTGGAAGAATAAATACTGTAATTACCCAAGGAGTCAATTAAATATGTACCGGGATTCGAATAATTAATTGTTCCAGAAAGCAAAAATCTGTTATCAGGTAATTGAAGTAATGAAAAAGCTGAAAAATCTTTAAATCGATTGTCAATTTCCCATGTCTTTCCTTTGTCTTTACTTATCAATATTCCATCCGGAGTTAATCGTCCTTGATCTGAATAAGCGATCCAGTTGCCATTATTATCCTTAAGAATTGTAAAATCATTACCTCGAACGGCAGTTTGTTGAACAAAAGATTTTATTTCAGTCCAATGAAGTCCTCCATCCATCGAATGGTATAAATAATTGTACTCCTTGGCATAATTTATAAATATGTTGCCGGTTAGAAATAAATCATTACCTGATGAGTATATGTGAAGCAATTTAATCTTGCCACTAGTATCCAGAGGTAATTGTATTTCTTCCCAATTATCCACTGTGGTATTATGTCTATACAATCTGTTATTCGCGGCAATAGCCATTGCTTCTCCGGACTTATTGATACCAATACTTGTTGCATACTCGCCGTTGATTAATACATACTCCCAATCCTTGCCATTATTGTCGCTTTGTAGATAATTCATTCCAAAATAATTCTCGCAAGGGCGAAAGGCATACAATCGATTATTTCTGTCTTTAACCAGATCGTTGAGATTATCTATGTGTACGTCAAGCTGAATGGTTCTCCATTTCTTGAATTTAGGAGTAAAACAATAATAATCTGACTGGCCACAATTGTCTCCATAACTAATCATAGCATTCAAGCTATCTTTGATAAAATATCTTGTATCCCATGCCAAAACATTAAAACTTGGAGGTAATGGTATGTTATCACTCATCTGATGGCACTTTATCCATACATCTTCATCGATGCCATTATTCATAAATACTCCCTTATCTGTTACAAGATATATTTCAGCACCTTCATTGACATAATAGTAATAAACAACATTTACCTTTTGAACTAATTGCAAACTTGACTTCTGGATTTTATTCTGTTCTGTTTTTAGTACATAGTTGAAAACTCGATTACTTCCTCCATTGTCCATAAAGTAGATTGTTCCTCCTTTGGAGACTAGTGCCGTAGAAACACTCCTGGAAACCTTGAATTTTGAATAAGGGGATACGGCTCCTGATTGGTCCGTTTTAAGTTTGTAAATAAATAAAGAATCTTTATTATTCTGAGTAATAATATAATTATTATCCTCCGTATAAAAATTCGTTGCAAGAAATCCATAAGGGAAAGATGTACTAAATAGAAATGTATTAATTATACGATTCCAATTACTATCCGTTCTTGCTATACACAATTCATCCTTATAGAACACCTTACCCTCCTGACTGAGAAACAGATTTTCATAAGGTATATTTGTATAATTCGGTAGTATATTAAAAAATTCCCCATTATAAATGTATCGCTTTGCAGATCCTGCACAACTCACACAATATACTTTGTCTTTAATTGCTTTCAAATAAGCTCTGTCGATAGATTTGTAGAATTTCTTTACGCCATTGTTGACTTCTACTTCTTGCCAGGTTGCTCCACTATCTCTGGAATAAAAGATATGATGGTTGTTTTTCAAGCTAATAAAATACTCGTTAGCGGACGAAATCGCAACAGTACCAACCTCTAATTGTGATGAAGATTCTGAGCGTTGCCATGTGTTTTGGGTCATTCCTACACCATACAGAAGGAATTCCAATAGTAGCAATATTACTGATTTAATCATAAGAAAATAATCTTAGTATTGACAACCACATAGATATTTTACCTCAAGTCTAATGGAAACATTATAACAGTTTGGTCCATCTGCCGAACACGGACCTGAAGGAGTACCACTAGGCGTTCTATAAACTCTATAACTACTAATAGGTCGAGAATTGCCATTTCCTTGACCACATGGATATGCATTATTTGCTGCATTTCTCATTCTGGTAAGAATTTCATTCTGATCAGAAACAGTAAGGTCATTGTGCTGAGTTCCTCCTCCAAGTAGTCCTGAACAGGTATAAGTGCTGCAGCTTTCACCGGCACTGTAGAACCATGGATTTTTGCCGGAGTTGAGTGCTGAAGTAAAAGTGAAATCTGTTGTAACATAATAGCAACAAGTAGAATCTGGATTACAATCCTCTAGTTTCCCATTGCAATTATTAAGTTGATTATTCAACTCCGCAACCAATGCATCTACGAAGGATATAATCGAGCCATAATTGCAAATGACCAAGTCTGCCTGTGTGCAGGAGAGCATATTACTGGCTAATAATGTGTTATCTACTTTCACGCATTGCGGCTTCTTTGGATTGAAGGAGGAAAGGAGTAACAATGCACAAGGAAGAGCCAAAGACATTAGGATGAAAAAGTTTGAATTGGATCTAAATTTTTGCTTCATAATAAATAGTTTTTCAAATCATAGATTTGAAAAAATAAAGGTAAAATTTTTTCATAATATTAACTAAATGTTAACATATACTTAAATTTGCGCTCTTTGCAAAACTACGAATATCATCATACAAACTTGACGCAACCTTTATTTTTGAAATCTTAGGATTGCCAGTCAATAGTGTACTACATTGAATTATGCTTCAGACAAGACCCTCTCGATGGAGTTCATTTGCCATTTTGTTTGAAATTTACCTAATTAGTATTGTCAGATACTTCATTAAACAATATTTCCTCAGATTACATTATTATTACAACCAATTGTCATAACCTATATAATCTATTAAATGCCGACCATCTGGCACGAAGCCGAGTTAATAGGACAAAAGGAAGAAGCCAAAGGAACCAACCGATTTTGGTTTAGAATCCTTGAGGACACACCACTGCATTATGAAGCTGGCCAGTTCCTTACTTTCGATCTTCCGACAGGAGATAAAAGGGCTCAGCGATGGAGATCCTATAGCATAGCGAATAATTATGACGGTTCGAATATTATCGAACTCTGCATTGCTTATAAAAAGGATGGTCTTGCCAGCGAGTATTTCTTTAATACCATCAACAAAGGAGATAAAATCAAATTCAAAGGACCGGAAGGTACTTTTTTGATTCCATCAGATTTGCAAGTGCCGATCGTCATGATCGCAACCGGTACGGGGATTGCTCCTTTCAGAACCATGCTTCAAAAGATTGAAAAAGATGGTATGCGCCCCTCCAACATTCATCTGATTTTCGGAACACGTACCCTCAAATCCTTCTTATATCAGGAGGACCTGGAATACTATAACCATTTTATTGAAAACTTTAAACTGAGCGTTTGTTTTTCAAGGGAAAAGAAAATTCCAAAATCCAAGGTCTCCAGTATTACTTACCATTCCGGGTATGTTCATGAAGTCTATCTGCAAGACAAAAAAATAAACCCATCAAAAACACTATTTATGATTTGTGGTTACGGATCAATGATTGATGATGCGGTGAGCAATCTGATCAACACATTAAAAGTTCCGAAAAACCTCATCAGAATAGAAATGTTTGGATAAGACCATGAAAAAAATAGAACATATCGGAATCGCTGTACGCGATTTGGCTTCTTCAAATTTACTCTATGAAAAATTACTTGGCGCGCAAGTGTATAAAGAAGAATATGTCGAAGCAGAATCAGTGATGACCTCATTTATTCAAATGGGTGAAAGTAAAATTGAATTGTTACAAGCCTGCTCTCCGGATTCTGCCATTGCAAAATTTATTGAAAAAAAAGGAGAAGGCATTCATCATATCGCCTTTGAAGTACACGATATTCTCACTGAAATGGAAAGATTACGTGTACAGGGGTTTCAGGTTCTGAATGAGCAACCAAAAAAAGGTGCGGACAACAAACTCATTTGCTTTGTTCATCCGAAAGATACGCGCGGCGTCTTGATTGAATTGTGTCAGAGTATTCAGGACTGACATGACACTAAGCCAATTCATCCTGGCCATCGTGGCTGGCTTTGCCGCCGGGTGTATTAACACGCTTTCAGGCAATGGCTCGATTCTTACCCTGGGTTTTATGACAGAAGTGCTGGGCATGCCTGCCCAACTGGCCAATGGCACCAACAGACTTGGACTTTTTACACAAGGTGTCGCAAGCCTTGAAGCCTTCAGACGAAATGAGCGACTTGGTCTATATGATTCTCAAGGTTATATTCTTAGTGGTATTGTTGGCGCCCTGGCCGGTGCGCTGACCTCTGTTTTTCTGGATGCCGGATCCTTTCGTCAGGTGTACAAAATGCTGATGCTCGGTATGTTGGTGCTGGCACTGCTGCGACCTGAACGCTGGATAAGGGCTAACCTGGATTCCAGGCAATTGCCCCGATATATTTACATACCATTGTTTGTTGTGTTGGGTTTCTACGGAGGCTTTATTCAGATGGGCATGGGAATTTTTTTTCTATTTATCATGGTCAATATTCTTAAGACTCCGATTGTGGAAGCCAATATCATCAAGCTCATCATGGTGACCTCCTATACGTTCCTCATCATCATTATTTTTCACCATTATCATATGATGGATTGGCGAACCGGAATGATCATCGCGTTGGGGCAAGGAGCCGGAGGCTGGATGATGGCCCAGTGGGCAAGCCGCGTCCCCAATGTTGAGAAATGGGGATATGTGCTGTTTGTCTCTGCGATTGCACTGACCGTTATGAAACTCTTTGGATGGCTTGCATTTTGAAGTATTTTGTAATATCCTTCTGCTACTACAAGTTCAAATCAATGTAATTTCAATTACGAAAATAATCCCAGTTTGATTCAATGTAATTCTCCGTATTTATCATGCAATAAGTTGAGGAGACGACTGCTTTGTTTTTTAAACTTCTTCAAGGGAAGCTAAGCCGAAATTGATGACAACCAATGTTTCAAAAAAATAAAAACTTTTTTCAAACATCAGCTTACGAATGCCAATTTGAAGATACGGCTATAAAGACCGTAACATACTTTCCTGAGATTCGAATAATTCTATAATTTATCAGGAGAATGAATAACTTTATACAATGAAATACTTTCTGATCTTTATAACATTGTATTCCTCGCACCTCTGCGGACAAAATGTCAAACTCGATTCATCCAATCTTCCGATCTGCCTGATCGACACAAAGGGGCAAACCATTCTAAATGAACCGAAGATTCTGGCCAAAATGAAAATAATCTATAATGGACCTGGAAAGACCAACCGAATCACTGACAACCGGTTTAACTACAACAATAATATTGCAATAGAAATCAGGGGCAACAGTTCACAATCTTATCCCCAAAAACAATACGGATTTGAACTTCGCGACAGTGCTACAGGTCAGGATCTGGATACATCGCTTATCAATCTGCCATCCGAAGAGGATTGGGTGTTGTATGCACCCTACAATGACATCAGCCTTCTTAGAAATGCGCTGACGTATAAACTCTGGAATGAAATGGGGCATTGGGGCCCGAGGGTGCGTTTCTGTGAGTTGATCCTCAATGGTAACTACCAGGGCATATACCTTCTGACAGAATCAATCAAAAGGGGGCCATCTCGTGTGGATATTGCCAAAATGAAATCAACAGACACATCGGGCATTGAGCTGACTGGCGGTTACATTATGAAAATCGACAAAGTCAACAATGCCGCGGACAAGAGTTTTGTGTCAAAAGTCAAATCCACTACGGGTCAGAATATTACCTGGCTCTACCACTATCCAGATCCTGGAAATCTAAAGCCATCCCAGGAAAATTATATTCATCGCTATATTGACACGGTAGAACAGCTCATCGCTTCTTCAGGATTTGCAGATCCCATCAAAGGGTATTCCAAATATCTCAGCACGACCTCATTTATTGATTACTTTATTCTCACCGAACTGACACGCAACATTGATGCTTACAAGGCGAGCAGTTTTTTCTATAAGGAAAAATTGAATGAGGACGGCTCTGGAGGACAATTCAAAGCGGGTCCAGTTTGGGACTACAATTTTGGATACGGCAATGCGAGTTTTTGCTCAGGCGCTCAGACCAACGGCTGGATGTACAACGGTTGTACGCCTGCTACCCTACCGACGCCTACATTGTGGAAAAGATTGTTGGACGATCCCAATTACGCCAATGAACTGAAATGCCGTTATCGAGAGCTACGAAAAACAATTCTCGACACAGGGTACATTTTTAATTTTATCAAAAAATATGCTTTCGACACTTTGAATATTCCACAGAAACGGCATTTTGACCAATGGAAAATCCTTGGGACCAACCCAGGTGGTTTTAATGCGTATGTTGTCAATTCTTATGCTGAGGAAATTAACCGAATCAGGACTTGGATCACAGCCAGATTGAGCTGGATGGATACCAATATGCCCGGACAGTGCGGCGTTGTTCAGGCCAGGCTTAAAGTAGATCCGTACGGGCCTTGTCACATGAATAATGTGCCCACATTGCCGCTCAGCCAGCCGTTCAATATCGCCCCATATGATTACAAAGGCCTCGAGAAAATTCGTTCCGCCAGCCCTGATGTAATTCAATGGGTTCTTGTTGAACTCCGTGACAAAAATGACTCTACGCGCCTTGTAGATCGGCGTGCAGTGCTCGTAAAGAGAGATAGCACACTGGCAGACACCAATTTGGTTAGTCTGATCAGTTTTCCCAAAGCTGTGCCTTATGAGGAATATCTGGTAGTCGTCAGATTTGATTCTGTCTCGCTGGTGGTCAGCAGAAAAAAAATCAAATTTCCCAATGCCATTACTTTTGATCTCGGGCAAATTGCCAATACTGAAGCACCACAGCCCAACAGCACACTCCAATATAATTCTCACTGGATCGGACAAGATACATTCAAGGTATGCCGCAATAGTGTGCTTGTTTTTCAAGATTCGTTATTATCAAGACTGGGTTATCCTGGATTAAACTGGGCAACTGGCCCTTCTGCTTTAAGTGGCTTCCCTGTGAACAATCAGCAATGGCAGGTGATGACCGATAATGAAGGAATCTATAATCTCGTATTGTATAAACAATGTCCTTCCTGGTATACAACCAGGTCCTCTGTTACGGTAGAGGTTTTGAAATCCCCGATACCGGTTATTACCGGATCTGTCAAGGCGTGTTCCAGGGATACTGTTCTCTGGTCAGTCGGCAGATTTCAATCCGTACGATGGAATACCGGTGATAGCATTCCTGAAATTAAACTGACAGGATCAGGAATATATACTGTTACTGTAACGGATGCAAACGGATGTACTGGTGAATCAGCAATGCGTTTTGAAAGATATCCCGGACTGAATGGCACTATCTACAGACAGATACTTCAGGACGGTCGATGTCTTCTGATATTCAATACCGACAGTTCAAAAAGTGGATTACAATTTCTCTGGAGTAATGGTATCAAAAGTGACTCTGTCATCACTGATTTGAATGAAATCCAATTGACCGTTACAGATGTCCA
Source organism: Saprospiraceae bacterium (assembly GCA_046329325.1). Taxonomy (GTDB): domain Bacteria; phylum Bacteroidota; class Bacteroidia; order Chitinophagales; family Saprospiraceae; genus Vicinibacter. Next base: position 1,801,434 of record JAXLUU010000001.1, on the reverse strand, counting down.
TGGTTGCAGTTACAATTTTAGTGCATCATGCCAGCCCTCTAACAATACTCAACCATTAACTGATCATCTGCTTGTCTATCCGAATCCCGCTGATCGTGAAATATTTATTGAATCTTCAAATCCTATAGTCTCGCTGAGCATAACCACTTTACAGGGTGAAAGTGTGATTTCATATCAGTCACCCCAGTCTGCTCAAACAAAGTTAAAATGGGACGTTTCAGAAATCACACCGGGCGTCTTCCAGATGATCGTGCAGACAACGCATGGTGTACTCATTCGTAAAATTGTCATTGATCACTAATTCTCCAAAAAAATACTGATTTGATTCCCGAATTGAAGAAATTTTGCAAAATCCATTTACTTCAAAAATTAAGTTCAGGTAGTCATTGAAAGAGTACTGTAATTTGAAGATGAATTATTGATCCGGTTGGAAAAAATACATGAGAATATTGACCAAGAAAACAATTTTTGGCAAGCAAAGTAAAGCGAAGGATGAACAGCCATAGGTTTCAGCAAATATACTTTTTTGCGATGACACAATATATGGCCGTAGTATAAAAGTCACAAAGCCAAGGAATTTTGATCCAGTTAGGGAGAATCCTTGGTTTAAGACCGAATTTAGTTTCGTAATTAGGGTTGATCAGCCAGTAAGTCTCCTTGAGCACCTGGTATTGATTCTGATCAATAATCCTATGAAACCTGATGATACTGAGCCCGGTGGATTTTACGTCCAGGAAGTCCGCTACTGCGGCTTCGCTCTCTCCAAATAATTTTAATATAGCCTTGTAAATTGGCACAGGAAGAATATGAAAATAAGGTACTTTACTAAGAATGGAATTACAAACCTGCTGATGTCCTCCAAAAGGCATACGCCAGGGAGGAAAACCAAAAAAAATTACACCAGAAGGTGAGAGAAATTGTCTTAGAAAACCAAGAAACCTGCTCTGATCGGGAATGTGCTCAATGACATCTTTCATAAAAATGACATCAAAAGATGGCAATGATTTTGGATCAATATGATATATGTCGGAACAGATCAGCGTCAGCAAGTTCTTGTTCGGGTGATTCTCATAAAATTTCTCAGCATTCTCAAATTGATGACGAAGGAGCTCGATCCCAACGACTGAACATCCCATATCCACGAAAGGCAAAAGATTTCCGCCTTCACCGCATCCGATTTCCAACACTTTGGTGCCTGGCTCAATTTTCCGAATGCTGTTTATATAGGGAATAACGTAGCGGTTCGTCGTAATACTCTGTTCATTAAAATACTGTGTGCGGTTGGAGTGCCGTTCCTGCATGAAAATTAAAAATTGGTCACAAAGCTACATCATGGCATAAAATAAAAAAGGGGTGATCGAATGACCATCCCCTTGGTATTTTTTTAGGACTTGTCTTACTTGGCAGTTAATGCCTGTTTGAACATATCCCAGGCCTTTACAGCTGTAGCCTGAGCGCCCATGATGTTTTTATTCCAACTTTCACACTGTGATATTGCTGTGGCACTGTTGGCTTTAAGGTCATTGATCTTGGCCATAACGTCTCCTTCAAGTTTGCCGTTCTTCAGACCAGTAGATAAAGCGTCAACATCAGCAGTCATAGTCTGCCATTTGCTTTTGAAATCGTTAACTTCTGTTACAAGACCGCTCAAACCTTGAACCTGGGCCATAAAAGCTGTTCTGGCTTCATTCATCCCGGCTAAAGCATTACTGCTCCATTTTTTGGTCGAATCAATTTTAAAACTATCGACCATGCCTCCTAGAAAAGTATTGGCATTTTCAAGTTGACTCGTAGTATTCATGACCATTTCACCGGTTTTGCTCCATTCAGCGGTCAAAGCTTCGATTGGGGCACGATACTGTTCTACACTTTTGCAAGCCATTACGGTTAATGCGCCTGCTGCCAAAATAATTAATAGATTCTTCATTCTTGTTTAAATTTTGGGCAAAATTAGAGCAGAGTTGAGGTGTGGTTGTTAAATACCTGCAACCATTCGTCAATGCTTCGTTAAAGAAATACATCACCTTCTTACTCTTAACATCCCGGGGTGTCACTTTGTGCGTAAGAAGTCTGTATGATTTAAATTTTTGGCCGGAGTTCATAAAAATATCGAGTTCGGTTTACTTTTACTAAAAATTGACTGATGTACGAAACCAGGCCCTGGCTAAAGCAATACCCACAGGGGGTGCCAGCCAATATCAATCCTCATAAATACGCCACCCTGATCGACTTTGCTGAAGAGGCCATGGTAAGCTTTAAAGGACTTATTGCATTCACCTGTATGGATGCGAATCTTAGATATGAACAGTTGGATGATTATTCACGATCATTTGCGGCATACCTGCATTCAAGAGGACTCCGTCCGGGTGATAAAATAGCCCTCATGATGCCGAACCTTCTTCAATATCCAATCGCTATTTTCGGCGCCCTCCGTGCAGGATTGATCATTGTCAATACAAACCCCCTTTATACCCCTCGTGAGATGGAGCATCAGTTTATTGATTCAGGGGTAAAGGCAATAGTTATCGCAGAGAATTTTGCTGCCAACCTTGAACAAGTAATTGCAAAAACCAGCATTGAGGTCGTGATCACCACCAGCATAGGAGAGATGTTGGGGACTTTGAAGGGTGCATTTGTTAATTTCGTGATACGAAATATCAAGCGAAAAGTTCCTCGTTATTCTATTCCCAATACGGTCTGCTTCACAGAAGCGCTTAAGCAAGGCAAGGGATTTTCTATCCTTCCTTTCGACCGAAAAAACGAAGATGTCATATTGCTACAATATACCGGTGGAACAACCGGAATAAGCAAAGGTACCATGCTCACCAATCTTAACCTGTGCGCCAATCTTGAACAGATACGTGCAGTGATTTGCTATGCCCTGGAAGAAAGAAAGGAGACTACACTATCCCCATTGCCCATGTATCATATTTTCGCCTTTGCAGTCAATATTCTGGCTATGATGAGCATAGGTGCACGAACCGTACTAATCGTCAATCCCCGGGATATACCTACGGTGGTTAATGCCTTTAAAAAGTATCCGATCAGTTTGATGACCGGCGTCAATACGTTGTATAATGCTTTGCTGAATAACACGGAATTTGTTGTGATGAAATTCCCCAATCTCAAAGCCTCAGTAGCCGGTGGCATGGCACTTCAGTCTTCCGTTGCGACCAAATGGAAAGCCATTACTGGGACACCAATCACTGAGGGTTACGGACTTACGGAAACCTCTCCGGTAGCCATGCTGAACCCCCTGAATGAAAACGCCAGATTAGGATGTATTGGCCTGCCGGTACCGTCGACAGATATCAGGCTTGTTGATGACACCGGAGGTGTATCCCAGATCGGACAACCTGGTGAGATTCAGATCAAGGGCCCACAGGTCATGAAAGGGTATTATAATAAGGCAGATGAAACGGCTGCTTCAATCGTAGATGGCTGGCTTCTTACCGGAGATATTGGTGTAATGGATTCCGAAGGATTCTTTAGAATTGTTGACCGCAAAAAAGATATGATTCTTGTCTCCGGATTTAACGTTTACCCCAACGAAATTGAAGATGTTGCCTGCATGCACCCGAAGGTGCTGGAAGCAGGAGCCGTCGCCATGAAAGATGATAAGTGCGGAGAAGTCGTAAAGCTTTTTATAGTCAAAAAGGACCAAAGCCTGACCGAAGATGAATTGATGCAACATTGTCGCGCCAACCTCACCAACTATAAACTTCCAAAGGTTATTGTTTTTAAAAAAGAACTTCCTAAAACGCCAATCGGTAAAATTCTCAGACGTGAGCTCAAAGATTGAATGATCAATTAAAAGACCAATTAAAGCATGTCACAAATTCGCTTTGAAATCAATTAATAATCTGGTTAAAATGATCAATTTTTTGCAGTCCTGGAAAGGATAGTGCTTATTCAGCGCTATTCGATTATCAGTTGAAAAAATTGACTAAAGACTGTGATTAGTCTTAAAATTGCACATGAAAAAAAATGTTTTAATACTTGGATCGGGAGGCAGGGAACACGCACTGGCTTGGAAATTTAGCCAAAGCAGCCTGCTTGCAAATCTTTATTGCATACCTGGCAATCCGGGAATTTCAACTTTGGCAAGCTGTCCAACAGGAATATCCGAAGATGCTGAAGCGCTAACCCGTTTTATACATGACAATAAGATTGACATCTTTGTTTGTGGCCCCGAAGCTCCACTGGCGGAGGGACTTATGGACAAGCTAAGGCAGAAATTAAGTGATGATGTAATTCTCATTGGTCCTGGCAAGCAAGGAGCGACCCTGGAATCCAGCAAACAGTTTGCCAAGGAATTCATGATGAGATATAATATACCCACTGCGGCCTACAGGTCTTTTAATAGCCAGTCCCTGAACCAGGCCACTGAATTTATTATGACGATGAACACACCAGTCGTCCTCAAAGCCGACGGACTTGCTGCAGGGAAAGGCGTCGTAATTTGTAACACCCGCCAGGAAGCAGTCCAGGAAGTTACTGACATGCTCAATGGAAAATTTGGAGAAGCCTCAAAGGTGGTGGTTGTAGAAGAATTTCTTAGTGGTATAGAATGCTCTGTTTTCGTTCTAACCAATGGAGAACAATACATAGTTCTTCCCGAAGCGAAAGACTACAAAAGAGTCGGCGAAGCTGATGCGGGTCCAAATACAGGTGGCATGGGATCAGTATCTCCGGTACCTTTTTTTACAGATGAGCTTCGCAAAAGGATCTGCTCAAGCATAATCGAACCAACCCTCTCAGGTCTCAAAGCGGAAAAAATCGAATACCAGGGCTTTGTTTTCTTTGGATTGATTATCGTAAATGGTGATCCCTTTGTCATTGAATACAATTGCAGGCTCGGCGACCCAGAGACCGAATCAATTATGCTTAGAATAGAAAGTGATTTTATAGAAATGATGACTGCATGCCATGACAGAAGACTTGATAACTATAAAATTAAAATTAGCCCACAATCTGCTGCGACGGTTTTTCTCGTAAGTGGCGGATACCCTGGCGCATTTGCTAGAGGCAAGATGATCACCCTTCCTTCAATGAATTCAAATTCCGTCTTGTTTCATGCTGGAACTGCATTCAGCGAAGGTAATCTTGTCACCACCGGTGGCAGAGTAATAGCTGTGAGCTCATTGGCAGAAGGACTCTCTGAGGCTTTATCTTCAAGTAATCGTCTGGCCGACGAGATTAAGTTTGATGGAAAATATTTCCGGCGCGACATTGGATTTGACCTTCATATATGAAGTCTACCATACGCGAGATCGCATCATTTATTGGAGCGCCTTTCCACGCAGAATGGAAAGATGAATTAAAGGATTGGATAATAGAGACGGACAGCCGGCAAGTTATTGACCCGGCCAGGACTATATTTGTTGCATTTGATGGTTATCATCGTCAGGGTATTCAATTTATTCCTCAACTAATCCAGGCGGGTGTAAGGGTTTTCATTGCAGATCACGATTTTAATTACACGCCAGGGATTGTCTTTTTGAAAGTTAAAAGCAGCCTTAAAGCAATACAAAGTCTGGCGTCTGCTCATCGCAGCTCATTTTCACTGCCTGTGATTGGAATTACCGGCAGCAACGGCAAAACAATCGTTAAGGAGTGGCTTGCACAACTCCTTTCAACAGAACTGGATATCTGTAAAAGTCCAAAGTCATTTAATTCCCAGATTGGCGTAGCGCTTTCTGTGCTTCAGCTCAAAGAAAATCATCAGGCGGGTGTCTTCGAAGCCGGAATATCGAAATATGGCGAAATGGATCACCTGGCTCTGATGATTCTCCCGGGAATAGGCATACTGACCAATATTGGCGATGCGCATGATGAAGGATTTATTAGCAGACAACAGAAGTTAGAGGAAAAAATTAAACTCTTCCACACTGCTTCACATTTTTATTATTGCGGAGATCAGAATTTGCCAGACACGCCGCTTTTAAATTCGAATCCAACTGCTGTTGCCTGGGGTGCATCTCCGGAACTGCCGATACAAGTCATAGTGTCGATAGAAAATCAATCATGTAATATAACAATTACAAGAAATGGAGACTCCGATATTTTTAAGGTGCCTTTTTCTGAAAAGACCATGATTGAAAATATCACACCATGTATACTGGTATGTCAGGACCTTGGGATTGATCCTCAGAAACTCAAAGCGGAATTGCTGCATATTTCCGGAATGAAAATGAGAATGGAAGTCAAGGAAGGAACCGGTGGATGTGTACTACTCAATGACAGTTACTCCCTTGATCTTGCCTCCTTGCGGCTCTCAATGCAATATGGTTATAATCATTATCATAACCTTGATAAAATACTGATCACTTCTGATTTTCCAGAGTCAAAAAAAGGAATAGATCCATACCATGAACTGGCAGAACTGATCAGATTATACGGGTACAACACGGTGATTGGAGTAGGTAACCAGATTCACATTCTTCGTGAATTGGTTTTACCCAATGTGTCATACATCGGTTACCGAACAACCGAGGAACTACGGTCTGATTTGGATGTTCTACATTTTCGTAATAAAATGGTCCTTCTCAAAGGGGCGAGGGCTTTCGAACTGGAAAAAATATTCAATCATCTGGCTTTGTCACAGCATGAGTGTACCCTTGAAATAAATCTGAAAGCAATTGCCCATAATATTGCAGTTTACAAATCCATGCTCAGCAGCAATACAGATATGATTGGCGTAGTAAAAGCAGCAGCGTATGGATCTGGAAATTATGAAATAGCACATTATCTCGAAAAAATTGGTTTTCGCTACCTGGCTGTAGCTTACCAAGAGGAAGCTGTTCAGCTCAGAAAAAAAGGAATTCAGTCCGGAATTATGGTCATGAATTCGGGCATGTCAGATTTTGCATTGCTTGCAGATAATCACATTGAACCAGTCATTTTCTCCATGTCACAGTTGTCGCGCCTGCTGGATATTACCTCCAACGAACAACACCTTCCAATACATATAAAACTAGATACTGGAATGAGAAGGCTAGGATTCCTCCCGGAAGAAATTGATGAGCTATGTTTATGTTTGGCAAGAAATCCCAGGCTGAAGGTAGTGTCAGTATTCTCCCATCTTTCAGGAAGCGACAATAACCGGTTTGATGATTTTACAAAGATGCAAGTAACCATATATGAAAAGATGTATGCGCGGATTATAGTTACTTTGGGGTATAGACCTTTAAGGCATATTCTCAACAGTGGCGGCATATCGAGACATCCAAATCTGCATTTCGATATGGTGCGCATTGGTATTGGGATGTATGGAATTGAAAATTCTTCTTCAACTTCTAGGCTACTCGAAAAAACACATATTCTCAAGACAAGAATTACCCAGATTAAAAAAGTTACTTCAATAGACAGAATAAGTTATAATAACTCAGGCAGCCTGTCAGGGGATGGAATTATCGCAGTATTAAGTATTGGATACGCAGACGGATTACCACGCGTTGCCGGAATCCTGGGCTATAAGATATTTGTCAATGGTATCGCATGCCCTTTGGTAGGGGCTGTATGCATGGATATGTGTATGGTGGATATTACTGGCGCGGGATCTGTAAAAGAAGGAGATGAGGTTGAAATCTTCGGGCGTAATCGGCCGATTGAAGAGCTCGCACAGATAACAGGCAGAATACCTTACGAAATCATCTGTGGGATCTCGGGCAGAGTCAAGCGTATTTATACCGAAGAGTAGTAATTTTGGCAGGCTGGATTGACTCTTCAAGTAGATCTGTCATATTTTTTAGCATCTTATGAGACAAAATTTCAGGAATTTTGAAATGGCTGATTTATTGATATAAAGTAAGTCAAAAGGAATACTTTATGACTTACGATAATTTTACGATCAAGGCTCAGGATGCGATTCTAAAAGCACAACAGATTGCCTCCAATCTGGATCAGCAGGTCGTTGATTCCGTTCATCTTTGCAAGGGGATTATCGACACGGATGAACAACTGTGCATCTTCCTGTTTGAAAAAATGGGCGCCAATGTTTCCAAAATAAAACAGGAGCTGGATACAGAAATTAGAAAGACCCCAAAAGTCTCGGGAGCAGAATCGAAACAATATCTTTCAGGCGATGCCAATCAGGCGCTTGTTAACGCCAAAAACCTGATGGCTGAAATGGGTGATGAATTTATTTCACTCGAATTGCTCATACTCGGTGTTTTGAAAAACAATGACAAAGCATCAAAAATTTTAAAAGACAACAAACTCACAGTCGAAGGAATCAAATCGGGTATTTCTGAGTTGCGAAAAGGAAAAAAAGTCAGTGATGCAAGCAGTGACAGTACCTACAATTCACTCAGCAAATATGCAGTGAATCTCAATGCCAATGCTGAAAACGGCAAACTTGACCCGATCATTGGAAGAGATGAAGAGATCAGGCGAATCCTGCACATTCTTTCAAGGCGGAAAAAGAATAATCCAATACTAATTGGCGAAGCAGGCGTGGGCAAGACCGCAATCATTGAAGGAATTGCTTGGAGAATTGTCAAAGCAGATGTCCCCGAAAATCTAAAAAATAAAAAAATATTTTCGCTTGATATCGCAGCACTGATAGCAGGAGCCAAATACAAAGGCGAGTTCGAAGAAAGGTTAAAAGCTGTCATCAAAGAGGTGGTGGATTCCAATGGCAACATCATATTGTTCATTGATGAGATTCATACATTGGTTGGTGCTGGAGGAGGTAGCGGCTCTATCGATGCCGCCAATATTCTCAAACCTGCGCTTGCACGTGGAGATATTCACACGATCGGAGCGACAACGCTGGATGAATACCAGAAGTATTTTGAAAACGATAAAGCACTCGTCCGGAGATTTCAGCCCGTAATGATCGAAGAACCATCCGTAGAAGACACAATATCCATTCTCCGTGGCGTACAGGATAAGTACGAAGTTTACCACAAGGTGGCAATACAGGATGAAGCCTTGGTCGCAGCAGCCGAATTATCACATAGATATATATCCGATCGGCAATTGCCTGATAAGGCTATTGATCTGATTGATGAAGCGTCCGCCAAACTGAGACTTGAGCTGGACAGCGTTCCAGAAGAAGTTGACGAATGGGAGAGAAAGGTCAGACAACTTGAGGTCGAAAAAGAGGCCGTTAAAAGAGAAAAGGACGAGAATAAAATTCGGATTATAGAAGAACAGTTGGCCAATGCCAAACAAAAATTATCTTCTATCACTGCCAGCTGGCAGGCAGAAAAACAAATTGTCGACGAAATCCAGGCAAAGAAAAAAAGAATCGATGAGATCAATATTGAAGTTGACAAAGCGTTTAGGGAATCTGATTTTGGAAAGGTCGCCCAACTTAAATATGGCGATCTGAAAAATGTCGAAGAAGAACTCCGGCTCGCAGAAGAAAAACTTGGCAAATTACCAGAAGGAACACGATTTACTTCAGATACCGTAACGGCCAATGATATTGCTGAGGTCGTTAGCAAGTGGACCGGGATCCCACTTCAGAAGATGCTACAGTCAGAAAGGGAAAAACTTTTACATCTCGAGGACGAGATTGGCAATAGGGTGATTGGACAATCTGAAGCTGTTATTGCCGTGTCTGATGCAATCAGAAGAAGCCGGGCCGGTCTGCAGGACCCGAACAGACCCATTGGATCTTTTATCTTTCTGGGGCCTACAGGGGTGGGCAAAACCGAATTGGCAAAAGCGCTGGCCGTATCCCTTTTTGATGATGAAAAAGCCATGACACGCATTGATATGAGTGAATACATGGAATCACATAGCGTGTCCAAACTGGTTGGTGCTCCTCCAGGATACATCGGATATGATGAAGGTGGCCAGCTGACCGAAGCAGTTAGGACTAAGCCCTACAGCATCATCCTTCTGGACGAAATTGAAAAAGCGCATCCTGATGTATTTAATATCCTTTTGCAGGTTCTGGATGATGGCAGATTGACTGACAGCAAAGGGCGCGTAGCAAATTTTAAGAATACAATTATCATTATGACCTCCAACATCGGCTCAGACCTCATTCTTGAAAATTTTGAGGACCTGGAGGCTGTTGGTGATAAACATCGGACCGAAATCATTGAAACTACCAAGGTCGAGGTGTTTAACAAACTGAAAGAAAGCGTTCGGCCAGAATTTCTCAACCGTATTGATGACAAAATTATGTTTCTGCCCCTTACTAAGGCAGAGATCAAACGGATCGCTACAATTCAGGTTAGACAATTGACCAAAAATCTTCAGGAACAGGGTTATCAGCTCAATCTGAGCGACAAGGCACTTGACTTACTGTCAGATCTTGGTTATGACCCGCAATTTGGAGCAAGACCTTTGAAACGCGTAATCCAAAAAGAAATAGTCAATGAATTGGCCAAACTACTGCTGAGCGGTGTGCCCGTGCCCGATCAGACAATTCGTATCGATATCGATGCCAAAGGATTTACCTTCAATGGAAAATCAATTGGCTCACCACAGATTATTGATAAGGACAGAATGTCCAGAATCAACGAATTGACAAAAGCCACCCAAGATGTGAAAGATGCTGTTGATAATATGTCAAAAAACAAGGAAGACAATTAAGTCCTTCAATTAAGAATAAGTAGCTGCGGGAATGCGTTATCTTGGCAGCTCTTTTCTAAATGAAATATTTTATCCTGTATTTTCTACCCGTGTTCTGCCTCGGGCAGGCCGAACTAAGAATCGGAGAATGGCGCAATCAGATCCCATACAATAATGGGGTTCACATAACCCAAAGTGATAATGCCATATATTATGCAACCGACCTGGCCATATTGAGGATTAACAAAAGTGACTTTTCATTAAGTAGGATCAGCAGAACGGAAGGTCTTTCTGGAAGCAGAATCAACGCAATCTTTTTTCATAAACCTTCACAGACACTGGTCATAGCTTACTCAGATGGCCTAATTGATCTTATGACCTCTTCAGGAACTGAAGCCATACCCTTTATTAAAATCTTTAACAACGTCCCCATTTCGAAGAATATCAATTCAATCAGTCTGAGAGACGACAATAGTGTATTTATTAGCGCAGACTTCGGGTTGGTCTCGCTCAACCTGATTACAAAAAGAGTTGACTTTACTGTCTTTACTGAAAAAGTAAAAGTAGTCAACACCATCTCCTTTCAGGATAGTTACTATATGGCAACCAGTCAGGGCCTGTATGTACTCACGCCTTCGGTGTCCAACCTCATCGAAGATTTTAGCAACTGGCATCAATTTGATTTTAGTGAAGGCCTGGACCCTAATATGACATATCAGCAAGTAATGGTATATGAAAACCAGGTGCTAGTATTGCAGAGCAATGAAATCTTGAGATTAAACGGTCAAAAATTTGAATCCTTCTGGGATATCCAGGACTTTACATTTAATAACGCAAGTACTGACGGTCCTGACCTGATTGTTAGTATGAAGTATAATTTTAATAATGACAACAAGCTGTTTATCCTTAAAAAAGGATCAGGCTGGACAGACCTTGGCGGCGAATGTGTTGTAGACAATCTTCAGACCCTCCAGGAACCAAATGGCAGATTATGGCTGGCTGATAAACGCAATGGATTTCGATATCTGGATGATCTGCAGTCTCAGTGCAAAATTATCACGGTGGAAGGCCCTTACAATAATAATACTTTCAAATTGTATTCATTCTCCGATGGCATATACGTTACCAGCGGAGGGTGGGACGAGACGTACACTTATCTTTACAGACGCGATGGGATTTTTACTTATAAATCCAGGGTTTGGGATTTTGTAAATTATTCTAACAATGATTTTTTCCGTGATAATAACATCCAGGATGTTTTGTCTGCCTATGAACTTCCTGATCACTCCAAAATTTATTATACAAGTTATCAGAATGGACTAATCGAATGGTCACGGGCAACTGGAGAGTACAAATTATATGACAACAAAAATACTGGCGGAGTTCTAGGTAATGCCGTTGGTGACGCTACCCGAGTCAGATTAACAGGCCTGGATTATGATAGTAAAAGCAACAAGCTTTGGATCGCAGATTACCTGGCGGCAAGACAGTTGGTGTCACTGGACAAAACCGGAAATTGGGCCTCTTATGCCATTCCTTTTTCAGGTCAGATACTCGATGTAGCAGTGGATCACAATGGCTACAAATGGCTCGTCTTTCGCGATGGATTGGCTGTCTTTGATGACAGGAATACGCCATCGACCTCCGATGACAGGTTTATTGCTTTGAATACTTCAAATTCAAATCTCACGACCAACCTGGTTTATAATGTTACCATTGATATCGAAGGCGATGTATGGGTGGGCACAGCCGCTGGTCCTGTTATTTTTGAGTGCGGCAGCAGCATCTTTGACGGTAATTGCAAAGGCACGCGGCGCAAAGTCGATCAAAATGGTATCATTGGCTATTTACTGGAGACCGAAGAAGTACTTTGCCTGGCAGTAGACGGGGCAAATCGCAAATGGATTGGCACGCGCAACGGACTTTACGTTCAGTCACCATCAGGTGAATTTCAGATCAACTATTTTAATACGGACAATAGTCCTCTTTTGAGTAATAATATATTTTCTCTGGCCGTAAATAATAACACCGGAGAGGTCTGGATTGGGACTGATCGAGGAATTCAGATGTATCGTTCTGATGCTACCTCTGCCAAAGATTTCTTTGTCAATGAACCCCTGGTCTATCCTAATCCTGTCACATCAGATTATAAGGGACCCGTTGCAATCAAAGGTCTTGCCAGAGATGCCAGGGTAAAAATCACGGATTTGTCCGGAAGATTGGTTTTTGAGACCTTCGCCAATGGAGGTCAGGCTCTTTGGGATCGCAAAGATTATCTTGGCAATGAGGTCAGTTCAGGAATTTACCTGGTCTTTGCAAATACTGTAAAGGATTATGACAAAAGTGATGGTGCTGTGACCAAACTGATCATCACACGTTAGTTAATTCAGCGTAATTCAAATTTCAATTCATCATCCACCACCCATCATGCCTGTACGTATGTTTCATACTGTCAATGGTAAATCCTTTTTAAGACAAATGTATACGTGGGCCAGGTGATGGTCTCCATGCCACGCATACAATGAAATCGATTCCCATAAATGTACAGCTCTGGTCATGCCCGGGTGATAGAAAGATCTTAAGTAATCTTCAGGCGTAAGACTTGATAGAAATGCAGTCCATCGTGAATGAAGTAACTTCAATAACTGAACTGATAACATAGGATCTACCGATTTCACATCATATAAATTTGCCCACTTTTCCTCTGGATAAGGATTGATTGTTGGAAAATCTGTCGTCACACATAATTTGTGCCTGATGTATGCATTGATATGACTGTCCGCAAGGTGATGCAGGACTTGCCTTAACTTCCATCCACCTTCACGATAGCAAGATTCCATATCAGCTGAATTCGCACTGATCAGGGATTGTTCAAGTTTTTCGGGCAACTTCTCTATCTGTCTGATCCAGCCTAAAAGAACCTTGTGCTCCAATGATTCAGGCCTTTGCCATCGACCCGTAGGATATCTATTGTCCATTATTAATTCTTTCTTAATGGCTGCAAATTTATTGATAATTTGTTCAGTTGGATGTTTGATTATAAATTACGCCCGTAATATTGGTATAACTTTTTTTACTTATCAGCTAAAGTGAACATGAATATTGTCAATCTTATAAAAAACTATGCTGCTCCGGAGTTGATCTCTTCTGCTTCTTCTTTGCTCGGTGAATCTATCGAATCGATCGGAAAAGGACTAAGTGCCTGCATTTCTTCTATCCTTGCCGGAATTCTCAATAAATCTTCAGAACCAAATCAGATGACTCAAATTTGGGATCTGATCAACCACCCCGATAATAATAGTAATATGTTATCTGATTTGGATGATTTATTCTCTGGTAAATTAAAACTCTCGGATGTTGATAGTCCTGGTGGCAAGCTCATTGGCGCACTCTATAGCAATAACATTGAAATCATTTTAAGTGGGATTGACAAGGCTGCAGGCTTTCACAATTCTGGCAATGCCATCAAATGCCTTTCTTTAGCAGCTCCTATGGTACTCTCTTTCCTTAAAAAGAAAGTAAAAACTGAAGGATATGGCATGTCCGGATTGAGCATGTGGCTTGGTGGACAGAAAAATGATATAATGGCTTTACTTCCCGGTGAAATTGAAAATGCTTTGAATGCCGGTGCTATGCCAATCATTTCAGAATCCACCGAGTCCTCCTATTCTAATGAAGGTAAACGCGGGCTGAGTAGGATGCCATGGCTTATTGCAATCGTCAGTCTTCTTGGTTTTATGGGATTTCTGATGAAGTCCTGCAATACGCTATAATTGAAAAATGATAATGACAATATTGAAGCTGATATTAAGAAAATCATCGCAGCAAGATTAGATTCCATGCCTGCTGAATTGAATGAACGCATGAAAAACAGGTATATTGGCCAAGACTCAGCATTGCACGCTGAATGGCTGGCGCTGGCATAGATGATTAAAATTAGCCTTTCTGAAAGCATTGTATTTACAATTTCGAACATTGGTATTCAAGGCAAAGTACTAACTTGACTGACAGATTTAGCCAAACTCGTTGACAAGACTACCTGGTTCGATTTTGAAAGTATTGTTTTGAGACTGGTTCTTTCAATATCAATGATACTTCACAGGAACAAATCATCAATATTACCAGGATCCTGGATGCTTTTCCAAAATTGAAAATCATAGTTGGCTTATACCATGATAATGTTGGAAACGACTCATCAAATAAAACTTTCTCAGACCCAAGCTGAAGAAGTACTAACCGCAATTGAAAGTCTAGTTTTTGATGCAGGCAGACTTTCTGGTCAAAGCTGAGGGCCGGATCATTCGGCTGTTGACAATTTGACACTGGAAGGACGTGAACTAAACAAAAGCGTATCCAGCCATGTAAAATAAAAATAATATACCTGTCAGGCAGACAGAATTTGAAATTTGATTTAGGTTGTATTTACGGATATGCTCATTTGAAGTCTATAGCATCGCTGGCATTTCATTAAGACACGAAAAACCAGAAGACCATTCTTTATCAATTGAAGTTTCTTCTTAAAATTTAAAGTAATTAATAGAGCAATTAAAATGTATGTTGATATATAAAAACAATTTCATCAATTTACAATGAAATGTCTTTTCAGAAGTGTTATAAGATCAATGTCTTTATTCTGCAGTTTCCAGCTTATTACATACATATAGTGATAAAATAATCAAAATCACTCTGGCTTAAAAAGCTTGCGTACAGCTACTATATTTCCTTTGTGGTACAATGACAGAATATAGTAACCGGGGCTAAGATCCTGCACGTCCAGATGGCCAATAGATCCTGAAAGTTTAGTATCTTTAACTTGCTTCCCGTTAAGATTCGAAATGATTACTTGGTCTGCAGAGCCCTCTTCATACTGAAGTTCAACATACTGACTGGCCCAGTGAGTATACAGAGATAATGAATTATCCCGCACTATATTTTGAACACCAACTTTAGCTCCTCCGTATTTCCATAATTCATATCCTGTTTTACCATCACTAGCAAAAAAATATAAATTATCTCCGAGGCCAGTAATATGCTGCGGATTGGAACTACCGGTGCCGGTATTGATGTCTGCAATCATTTTAGTACCACTGACACTACCATCACTCTGCCATAATTCATTACCTGCACTTGCAGAGGTCGCCGAGAAATATAAAATGTCATGGTACACAACAAAGTTGTATGGCATTCCATCACCACTACCTGAATTCAGATCCATAAATAATTTTGTTCCCGCAATTGTACCATCGGATTCATAGAGTTCGACACCTTTGTTATTCATAGGATCTGAGGCAGCGAAATACACCTTACCTTTGTACGCAGCCCATAGATCAGTATAAAAATTGTCTGCTTTAAACGGTACAATATTTGCAACGAGGGCTGTACCTGCTGGCGTACCATCACTTACCCATATACCTCTTTTATTCGAAAAAATAAATCTACCATTTCCAATATCAGTAACATTTCTGGCCTGGGAAGGAAGATTTCCAAAATCAACCAGCTTGGTATATGTCTGCAAAATTCCGTTTGTTCTGAAAAATCCAAATGTTCCAGTATTTGGATCCAACGCTTCCATTACGAAGTCATCTTTAAATGTTCCCATGTCAACAGATGCACTGGCGACACTGGATATATTTAGCAGATCATTCAATGCCCTGGTCCCACCAATTGTTCCGTCGGATATTATAAATGAAGAATTTTGAGTAAATAATGCCACTTTTTGCTTAGGGTTATAAATAAAATTATCCGCAAATCCATCCTTATTCAAATTGATTGTTCCGGCAGTGGTACCATTACTGTACCATAGACCGAATTCAGTACTACTAACATAGGCATTGAATAAGACCCCATTATTTATTGGCACGATAGTATTTCGACTAAAGTTTCTAAGCATGCCGCTTAGTTTATTGATGGTATCTCCCATATTGATCGTTCCGTTCTTTGTACCATCGCTGACAAACAGCCTGTCTACCAGGAAGAATTCATCTGTTGCTCCAAAATAAAACTTGTCTCCTGCATTCACATATTTGTTGGGATTGGAGGATTTCAAGGGTACTATATCTTTAAGTATACCAATGCTGTTAGTTGTCGGGTCATATATCCATGGCTCATAATCGCCGTCCGTACTGAGATCAACGTACCTGTTCGTTCCGGTAAATACTAACTTATCTTTAAATACAATTAAAAGTTGATCAACAGGATTTGCATGAGGAACACCATCATCTTTCCCGTTTAAATTGTCCTTGATAATGTTTACTTGACCTTTCAAGTCCAAAGAAATGATACAAAGCACTAATAAAAATCCAATCCTTTTCATAACTTAAAATATTGCCCAAATGTAAAAAAGTAAAGCCTGAATATCGATGATATTCAGGCTTTACTATTACTTTTTACTGGTTTTTAATGAATATCCCAGAATAATTTTGTTTGAACTTTGTCTCCTCCTATTGCACTGGAAGCACTGCCATAATTGGCTGCATTAATTGTTTGCTCCTGTACAGGATAAGTAAGTCTTCTTGGAATATCGTTATAGGTAGTACCTGGTGTACCTGTTGGAACATTAAGCACTGGATAATCAAGCCTGCGCCATTCTGTCCAACCTATAAATCCCTGATTATAAAGGGCAATCCATTTTTGGGTTCCAATTTTTTGCTTATAATCACCTGCGGCAGTACCATAAGCAATTTTGGCATCAGCAATGTACTTATCTGCGTCTGCTACTGTTCCACCCCATGCAAGAACTGAACTTTTAATACCATTATTATAGTTGTCAGCTGCATTACCTGTAAGAAAACCGCGTTCAATCGCTTCTGCACGTATAAACTCAACTTCCGAAGTTGAAATCCATGTAGCAGAGGCATCAGGTGCTGTAATGGCCGCACTTGGCTTGGAAAATGTTGCATAGTTGTTCAATGAACCATAGATTCCTCCACTATATCCGCCAGCAGCGTCTGTAGTAAAATAGAGAAATACCCTTGGGTCACTTAAGCCGTTCATAAGATCAACCATCGTATTGGCAGCTACGAAATCCTTCCTGCCACTTTGTACCAGATCCACCCATATCGGATTGGTATTTGGGGTTGCACTTTCGTAATGCATATCGATGTCATCATCTCCAAATTGCAGTGCTCCGGCATTTGCAGCAGCGATAGCCGCCTTCGCAGTGCTTGCATCAACATCAGCCAGAGTGATCGCTAACCGCATCTTGAGGCTGTTGGCGAATTTGGACCATCTGCCCATATCCCCAGCAAGTAACACATCACTAGATCCAAATCCATCCGATGCACTTATTGACGCAATGGCTGCATCAAGACGCTTCATGAGGTCAGCATAAATTGTCTTGGCATCATCATAAACAGGATATAGGTCATCAGAATTAAGCGCTTTGGAATATGGAATATTCCCAAAAGAATTTACCAGGTTAGACCATGTGTAAACATTCAGGATTTCAATGCACGCAATCTGGTTCTTCTTAACTGCTGGATCGAGTAGCCCATCGGCATTCACTTTTCCTTTGCAGTCATCAAGATTTTTCAAAACCCTGGCATACATTGAATTCCAGTAGTTTTGAGGAATGTTACGGGTTGTCAGGTCATAATTTGATTCATCAATATATGTACACTCTGTCCAGTACTGTGCCAATAGCCTGAATATATTAAAGTTAACATTTGAATTGTGCATCAGATCAGAGACCTGTCTTGCGCTGGCGGCAAACAGGAATCCAGCCGGTACATTGGTCGGATTCTTGGAATCTTTATTCAAAGAATCGAAATCATCCGAACAAGATTGTGACACCAGAAGTAATAAAAATATAAATGCGAATTTTTTCATGTTTCTCTGATTTTAAAATTTAACAGTCAAGTTTACACCAACGACTCTGGTTACTGGATAAGTTCCAACCTGGAATCCTTGAATATTTCCTGAAGAAAGTGTTTCCTCTGGATCAGCATAAGGAAGATTCTTGTATAGTATTGCTAGATTTCTTGCATAAATACCGATTGTAGCACCTTTCATCATTCCATTATTACAGCAGGATTTTGGTAAAGTGTAGGATAAATTTACTTCCCTCAGTTTGATAAAGCTTGCATCATACACAAAGGCCTTAGCGGCATTTCTTCTGTAACCGTAGATACCGAAATTGACAGCACTAACTCTCTTGGTATTGGGAGTTCCGTCCGCCAAAACACCATCCAGTATGATTCCACCGCCGTCTGCAAGCGCTGCTCTTACTTCTTTTCCCTGATCATTCAGGCCGGCCGTCTCCGGATACAATCCTGTGGCAAGTCCATAATATTGGTCTAGATTAAAAATATCACCACCCATTTTCATATCGATAAGGAATGATAATGTAACTTGTTTAAATCTAAAGCTATTGTACCATCCTCCAGTCCAGTCCGGATTAATGTTACCAATGACTTTGTCAGAGGTTGACGAAAGTACATACAAACCATTAGCACCTACGATCCGCTTACCATCTTTATAAGTATAGTCATTTCCTTTAAGTACGCCGTATGACTCACCTACGCTGGCGTTCACTGAAACACCACCTTGGAATGAGCCTAACTGAAGGTTCGTAACAGTACCACCAAGATCGATAACCTTGTTTCTGTTCCTTGCCCAGTTGAGCCTTGTCATCCAGTCAAAATTCTTCATGGCAACCGGACGAAGCGTTAATACAAGCTCTACACCTTTATTTTCGATGTTACCGGCATTGATATACTTTTGAAAATATCCTGTAGCCCGGGAGACACTGATCGGAAGAATCTGATCCAGCGTATTCATTTTATAAACTGTAGCGTCCAGGAAGATTCTGTTTTTCAGGAATCCTAGTTCTACACCTCCTTCAATGTTTTTGGTGCGCTCAGGCTTCAAATTGTTGTTGTTTTTAATCGTTGGGTTGGAACCCAGTGAAGCACCATTAAAAGAAGATGTAGTTGTTCCGTCGATGACATTAAAATTATACTGATTGTAGGTATCATATACACTGAGTACTGGTGCTGTATTACCTACTTCAGCATAATTGACTCTGATTTTTCCAAATGACAGGACATCATTATTAGGCATCAAAGCATTCACAAAATTGAATCCGAGACTTGCAGATGGGTAATAATACACATTATTATCCGTAGGCAATGAAGATGCCTTATCTCTTCTCATGGTCAGATCAAGATTCAGGTAACTGTGATAATTGAAATTTGCTCCGGCAAAAACACCGTTTACCTGCAATTCAGAAGCCTTCTCTACTGGAGCATTTCGTGGATTCACTGAGTTAGCCAAAGCATATACACCTGGCACAGCCAAGCCGCCGTTGGTCTCATCAAAAATAGAATTGATCTGAGTTTTTCTGATATTACCACCCAGAAGGGCATTGAATGTCAATTCATTGGCCAATTTAAAGTTCTTGGTAGTCAACAAAAGATCGTAATTGGTCTCCTTGAAATTCCTGTCAAATCTTCCATACCTTGATGGATCAAGACTTCCAACCGCGATGCGTTCTTCCTGATATTCATTGTACAAATCAAGTCCAACCTGTCCCATGGCATTAAGCCAACTCGTGACAGCGTAGTTTAATCTAACATTGCCATAATATCTGTTTCTGGCATCGTTCTGATAGTTTTCATTGATTGCCCAATACGGATTGTCCCAGTAGATTGGGTGAAGATCTGTTGGATCTGCCCAGTTCCAGGTAACATTTTTCTTCGTACGATCGTATGCAGCTTTTTGCTCCTGAAGATCAACGTTAGTCTGCCACCATTCACGGAATGAACTCATCGGATTCAGTGAATTACCATAACCTGATCCATATCTTCCTTTGGCTCTTGTAGCCGTATAGTTAATGTTGGCACTGGCAGTAAGTTTCTTTGTTAAATTATAGGCAGAACCGAAGGTTATGATATCCTTATTGAGTTTAGAATTCGGTATAACACCTTTGTCTGTAACCCGGGTATATCCTAATTTGAAAAAGCCATTATCTGTTGCTTTATCCAAGGTGATGCTGTTGTTTGAGCCGAAAGCAGTCTCAAAGAATGAAGCTGGGCCATTCTTAGCTGCTACCCAGGCCTTTCCTTTGCCATAATTGGCAGAAGTAGGATCAAAAGCGTCCCACTGGTAAACTGTTTTGTTTGGATCAAATTTCGCACCCCAGGAAGCATCTTCGCTGGTCGGCACAACCAATATGCCGTTCGGGTTCGTTGCAGGGTCTATTGGTGCATAGGTTTTAGGATCACGGTACAATAAGAAACCAGAAGGATCTTCATAGTACTGACCATAGCCACCGCCATATTTATTCTGATATTTGGCAAAGGTAGCTGGGTCATAATTACCTACACTGGCTCCTAAATTGAGCGTAACACCAATACCGTCTTTGGTCATTCCTTTTTTGGTTGTAATCAGGATGACACCATTGGCAGCACGAGAACCATAAAGAGCCGTTGCAGCTGCCCCTTTCAGTACGGTTATGTTTTCAATGTCATTTGGATTGATATCATTGGCAGCAGATCCGTAATCATAGTAACCTCCGCGTCCGATTTTTTGATTCGCGTTGTTATTATTTGTATTGTCGATAGGAACGCCATCGACGATAAACAATGCCTGATTGTCGCCGGACAATGATTTATATCCCCGCAATACGACATTGGTCGATCCTCCTACGTTGTTGTTCCGCAATACGTTCAGTCCGGCTACTTTGGCTGATAGTGAATTAATCAAAGCGCCTTCACGTCCATTGCTCACATCGTCTCCGTCCACCTTTTGGGCGGAGTAACCGAGATCGTTTTTGAGCTTTTTAATACCCATGGCTGTGACAACGGTCTCATCAAGCAGAACGCCTTCCTCCATGCTGACATCCATCATATTGCCTGCACCCAGGGTCACCTCCTGAGTAGCATATCCGGCATAGGTGATGACCAGCGTGTTTACTCCGTTGGGAACATTCAGTGAATAGTTCCCGGAAGCGTCTGTCACCGTCCCAGTTGTGGTTCCCTTGGCAACCACGTTGGCCCCAATCACCGGATTACCCGATTTATCGGAGACTGTTCCTTTGATAAGTCGCTGTGCTTCAGTGGTTACGACCACAGATAACAAAGCCACTAACATTAGTAAGACTTTCTTCATAATTTAGTTGATTTAATTAGTAAAATGTGTTGACAATTCACAAATATAGGATGATTGAAAAATTAGCTTAATAATTTTTTAACATAAAATTAATCAAATTTAGGCTAAATTACATATAGTAATAATTAATAATATTTATAATACTGAATAAAAGCGATATATGCATTGTTACCGGATATTCAATTCATGCGACTTCACTTTGCAATTTGGCAATTGCGCAAAAAAAATAAAGTCAAATTTGGATCCTGAAATATTTATTATCAATAAGTTATAAATATAATATTTCAATTATATTTATTAATCTGTTATTCAGCCATAATTATTTTCTTATTGACCCTTCTCGCGGATCTAAGCTTTATGATTTCAATTCATTTCTCCCATTCCCTGGAATTGAACATATGCAAAGCCTCATCTTCTTTTAAGCTCATTTCCTGTTTAAGTTCGACATTGCTATCCTCATGACCCAGGACATGGAGTAAACCATGGATGATCACCCTTCGCATTTCCTGATCCCCGGAAACGCCGAATTGAAGCGCATTGTCTTCTACACGATCCACACTAATATAAAGCTCTGCTTCGATGGGATGTCTTGAAAGAGGAAAAGTAATAATATCCGTGTAATAATCATGACCCAGATATTGCTGGTTCATCTCCAGTAATTTCTCATCGGAATAAAAAATGATCCGCAGTACAGATAGTTTTTCACCTTTAACCTTTAGATAAAATTGAAGCCATGAACTGGTCTCCTGTTCATTTATTGCATAGCCTTCAATCTCGTAAAAGTACTGAATAGAAGATTGTTGCGACATAGTAAGCTCGTCTCGCAAATATAATGTCCTAAGTTTTTAATTCTGTATATACGTTACTTTTTAAACAATCTTCCATCTTGCCCGTCCAATAGCAGACAACATTTATAATTAAGCGCTTCAAACTGAACTCTGCCAACTATTACTTATTTCTGGCAAATGCATTACAATCCGTTAATTATTCATTAAAACAATTTACACCGCGTTAAATATAGTTTAATTAATGTACCTCAAAACATCCATTGTAATACTTTCGAAAAAAATTCTAACGATGATAAATTCAAAATTTTCAGCTCTAGCTTTGGGATCTGCTCTAATGATGTTGACTTTTTCGTGCAGCCCGCGCTTAACACCATTATCCGGAGAGATGATCAAAGAAAATGGCTGGTCAAGCGAAGATCTCAAGCATGTACAGTTTTATCTTGCGAATGACCTGATATTGTCCAGAAGACTAAGTACAGGTGAAAGCACGATCTCCAATGGAAAAATAAGAATCAGGGACGGACAAAAGATTGAACAGATTATCATCAAAAGTGGAACTCCCGGAACACTTCTGTTTATGCCCAAAGAGGATCGTATGGCAATAAGCTTTGATGACAGCTCCAACGACAAATACCTGATATTTGGAGCAAGCCCTAAGATGAGGTCCAGATTTGTTTTATTTGGTAAAGAGTGGGATGCCCATAGCGGTAAAATAACTTATAACGGACAGATTTATGATACCTCTTCTGAGTCAGCATTTAACGCATTGCTCGTAGATCTGAAAAGAGCGAGTAAGATCATTCATCAGACTGAAGTTGCCCAGGGGCGTAAAATTGTGAACTAAAGAGACTATTTATTTGTATCTGCAATCCATTCGCGGATATCGGAAGGCCGCAAAACGCCTGTTAAATATGCCAGGCATGGTAAAGAAACAAACAGTATAAAAAGCCGAAATGACAAATCACCCCAGGTACTCTTTTGAACTACATACATGATGCTTGCAGTTAGAAGGCTGAAGATCATCCACCTGAAAAACTGAAAACCTATACGCCGAATTTCTTCCCAGATGAACACACTACTGATCAGCAGCAATATGCTTTGTGATATCATGCACACCAGCGCAGATCCTTCACCTTTCCACTGTGGAATAAAAATGTAATTTAAAATGATCGACAGCACAGCGACACCTGCATAAATCCGGTACAGTAAACGCTCACGGTGTGTTGCCTGAAAAAAGGCACCAAAAATATAATTCATACTGCCTGGTACAAAACTCAAGGCAAGCCATCCAATGATTTTTTGGCTGTGCTCAGACATGTCCTTTGTGACATATTTTTGTAATTCGTCAGAAAAAAAGAAACACCCTAATCCAAGTATAACGCTGATGATCCACAACATATTCATTGAGGCTTTGAGCAGAAGCTGCCTTCTCTGGTCGTCTTGATGCAATCTTGCAAACATAGGGAGCAAAAGACCACCAAAACTTAAAGAAATAATACACAAGGCATCGTAAAACCTGTAGCAGTATGCATAGATACCTGCTTCCGACTGGCCATCGGGAAGTAACCTTTGCAACCAAATGCTGTCTGCCTTGCTAAACAGCGCATTGGTAAAATAAATCAGCGCAAACGGTATACAAAACCTAAATGCATTTATCCAGGCATTAAAGTCAACTTTTAACGGAAAAAACTTAATACCTTTTCCTGCGATGAATAAAATGCAAAAAAGTGTTACCAACCCCAGCGAAAAAGTCTGTACCCAAACAAATGTAGCAACTGTAAGCAAATCGGTCAGGCCCGGCAAGTAAATCAGGCAGCCAAGGCTACATATCAGTATCAACCGGTCAGAAACAGACAGTAAACTGTCCGTCTTGTAAAATCCCAGGCCTGCAATCTGGGCCCGCAGAAAAAAGATCAGGCTTATCAAAACCTGGTTAAATGCCAGATGAAAAATAAAGCCTGCATCCATTGTGGATCCGTACCATATCCATGCCATGAGTAATGTCAGCAGAAAATAAATCAGGGTAAGCGCAATCTTCAGACCATTCATTGCGCCGACAACATTGGCGGTTTGGGATCTGTTCTGACTCAGTAATCTCAGTGTATAGTTTTGAAGTCCAAAATCACCGATAAACTGCAGTATTAAAGTGAAATTAAATAGGTTGTAGTAATACCCATAGGCCTCATTTCCCAGCAGAAACTGAACTTTGCGTTCAATACCAAACAAATAAAAGGGCTTGATGAGCAGGTTTGCAGCTGCCAGCAGGATAATGTTAGTTAGAAAAGCCCTTCTCAATTGTTTTTTTTAGTTCTTAGCTTAAAAGCTCAAAGTTGCGTTTTTTGTTACTTTTGAACTAGTTAATTACTTCAAGATGTATAATTGTTTTTTCCGCCTGGTCGGAATGTTACTGCTTTTTAAGCTGTGCCTGATGGCCTTATACGGACAGAGCAATCCTTTTCAAAAGCGATATTTCTTTGCACCTTACAAAGCCGGCACCAGCAAATTCATCCATACCAATTATTACGAAATCGAGGCTTTAAGCGATGGTGGTTTTGCCACCATTGGGTTTGTAACAGATTCGTCTAACATCTCACAGGGCGTGCTAACACGATACGACTGCACCGGGCAACCTTTATGGACAAAATTGCTGGGAGTATCCGGTTCCCCAACGAATACTGTCATGGGAATTGCTGAGACAGACAGCGCTGACCTGGTATTTAGTTTTCCGTTGGCTACCGGGTTTTTTCAGGCGTCCACACTCATTGGACGGTTAACCCGTGATGGCAAGGTTCTTTGGATGAAAAGAATCGGAAGAAATACCGAATTTGGCAGAGACATCACTGCGACCAAAGATGGAGGATTTATAATTGCAGGAAGTACAGGATATTATGGTACAGATGCGACTGCAGATGACATATATCTGGTGAAAATTGATGGTTATGGAAACATTGTCTGGAACAGAACTTTTGGTAACCCTTCAGGTACTTATGATGAAGCATTCTCCGTCAAGACGGATAGTAAGGACAATATCATCGTCACAGGCAGATGTATAGCTGATGGTACTTTCCAGGCATTTATTCTGAAAGCGGACCCATCCGGCAATGCAATTGGCTTTAAGACCTTTGGATATAACAATCAAAGAACGTATGCATTCGATCTCTTGGTGGACCCACAGGACAATTACCTCATTACAGGTTCAACAACAATTCTGGAAGTTGATCATACAAGTAGTGAGTATGATGTATTTCTGATTAAAGTTGATTCATCACTTAAATTGAAATTCGCCACAATCTATGAACCATTTGTGGGAGGAGATGCCGGTGCAATTGGAGAAGCACTGACACTTGGGCCTGATGGCCGGTATATCATCGGGGTGTCTACATATGCCTTTACGACTCATAATGCATCTGGCCCAAATTCACCGAGCAAAAACGCACTTTATTCCATCAATGAAGATGGCAGTGTATACAAAGCTTTTATTTATAATATGAAAGGTTCGCAGTATACACGAGTCAGAAGGACTAAAGGTGGATATTATCTATCTGGATTTACTACGGCGTATGCAAATAATGTCAATTTTCAAGGACTGATAATCAAGACTGACGAAAATTATCTCAGTGGCTGTAATGATATTGAAGTAACCTCAGAATTGGATAGTTATAACGAATTGTGGACAGTTGCAGACTTCAGTTACCAAAGCCGCTCAGGCATCAATATGGCCAATTATGCCGCGTACAAAGACAGTAATGTTATGGTTGATGTGATTTGTGAAAAAGTGATCGCACTGGAACCAAAAATTTCCGGTCCGGCAAGTGTTTGTCCGGGAATGGATTTTGTAATTACCGATGAATCAGTTGAATTTACTGGTGCAACGCACACATGGCTATTGAACGGCAAAAATTTTGAAACAGGCAAAAAAGACCTGACTTTGAAATTCGAGCAGCCGGGCACTTATGTCATTTCAAAAGTTATGACTTTTGCCTGTGTCAGCAGACAATTTGATTTGGTCATCCTGGTGGGCAGCTATGTCCGTGAAATCAATACAACCGGTTGTAGAAACCAGCCGTTTAACTTTTATGGTGATCTAATTTACAATTCTGGAAGTTATACCAAAGTAATTAGTAATCCCAATGCTTGTGACTCGCTGATTAAACTCAATTTTACAGCAATAGGCTCGATGACTACCGAACAAATTTCTGATTCTCTTTACTGCGAGACTACCAGAACTTTTGTCAACAGGACATTCACCAGGCCGGGCACCTATACATTCGATTCAATTCAGAATTGTGATACCATACACATCATCATCCAACTTTCGGATGGCGGATGTGACTGTACTGCATTTCCCAATGTTATAACGCCAACTGATGTGCAAAGTGGTAATCACAAATTTAACATGGTCATACCGAAAGATTGCCGCGTCAGGATCACTGAGATTGAATTGAGAATTTATAATCGCTGGGGTGCGCTTATTTTCGAAAGTACTGATCCCGAATTACCCGGATGGAATGGCTTATACAAAGATCAGCCTGCACCTGCTGATACTTATACATATCAGGCAATCTATCAAATAGAAGTCGCGGGACAAGCTATTCAGAGATCATTCCGGCGAAGCGGAATGTTTACCCTTGTGCGGTAAATGAATCCATTACAACCTGGAGATATCATTCTTGGATTAATGTCTGGCACATCGCTTGATGGACTTGATCTTTGTGCATGCACATTTTCTCAAAAAACCAATGAAGAAGTACTTGATTACAGGATCTTATGTGCCGATACGGTCTCTTATCCGGCAAAATGGCGTCAAATACTCGTCAATTCATTTTATTCTTCAATGGATGAACTGAACCGGCTGAATACACAATTCGGGATCTATTTGGCCGAAGAGATCAATTTTTTCTGCAAGAAAAACAAAATTCAACCAGCTTTAATTGGAAGTCACGGCCATACAGTTTTTCACAGGCCCGATCAGGGAATTACACTTCAGATTGGGCACGGCTCTATCATTCGGAAAATGACTGGAATTCCGGTCATTTCGAATTTCAGGATGCAGGATGTTCAGCTGGGAGGTCAGGGTGCACCGTTGGTTCCGATCGGTGACCGCCTGCTTTTTCGTGATTATACCTTTTGCCTGAACCTGGGCGGATTCAGTAATATCAGCTGGGAATCAAATGGTAGTAGGAAGGCCTGTGATATTGCGCCATGTAATATGCTTCTCAATCAACTTGCTTCAAGAGAAAATCTTGTGTACGACAAGGATGGTATTTTGGCATCCTGCGGCAGGATAATTGATAATTTTCTGGAGCAGTGGAATCAACTCCCTTACTATTCCATGGGCGAACCGAAGAGTCTGGGCCGAGAATGGTTCGAAAAAAACTGGAATAATGTTATTGGTTCCAATGAATGGGAGACTTCAGATTTGCTAAGAACGGCAACAGAACATATTGCTATGCAGATTGTAAACTGGATTTTTCGTACCGGCATTCAAAGTAATCAAAAAATCCTCGTTACGGGCGGCGGAGCCCATAATAAATTCCTTATTGAACGTCTCTCACTTTTGCTCGGTGGAGAAATCAAATTACACATTCCCGAATCAATGGTCATTGATTATAAAGAAGCTATGATATTTGGTCTGCTGGCATACCTGCGTTATCATGGAAAAATGAATATCCTCAGTTCTGTAACAGGTTCGCATTATGACCACTGTTCCGGAGACATTTATTTGTGATGTCTGCCAGCTGTCAATTAAACTTTCTTTAACTCGGCTTTACAGGTAACTTCGATTTCCTTAGCGATATTGTCTTTAACCAGGCTGGGGATCTTGACTTCATAATCTTCCGGCTTGATGTTAAATTTGGCTTCACCCATAATCGTGGTATTATCCTTAACGGTTAATACAGCAGGAACGGTTACCGGCTTAGAGACACCATGCATATTGAGCTCTCCCGCAACTTCCACTTTATAGGTTCCCGGTTTGTAAAAAGACACCTTGCTCATATCAATAATTTTGCCTTTAAACCGGGCTTTGGGAAATTTGGAAGATTCCATGTAATTCTCATTAAAATGCTGCTGCATCAGGGCTTTTTTAAACTGAAAGGAAGTATTCAGTGCAGAAAGCTCCACATTGCCGGTTGCAACATCTATAACACAAGCAGCGGTATTATTGACAGCTTCAATTTTTTCCAAAGGGGTATAGGAATAAAATTTCACATAGGCGTTCTTACTCATAAAGCGCTGACCATTTACACCTTGAACCAGAATCAAAGCGATACAAAGGATAATTAACTTGTTCATTTCTTATTGTTTATTATATTGACAAAATAATCGCGAGTTCGTTACTGACTTTTCCTCCCTTTAACACAACTTTAATCCTTCAGGGAAATGACCCGCCCAGGATTATTTTTTATGAACGATGTCCAGCTACCCGTGCTTTTGGCTTCTGCGCCAACTTTTCTGTTCATTGACAAGTAACAGTAGGCGGCGGCGAGGGCGTCAGAGGCATCAAGATAGCGGCTATCAATTTTGTAATTGAGCAGCCGCGAGATCATGTCCGCTACCTGCTCTTTGGAAGCATTGCCGTTGCCTGTTACAGATTTTTTGATTTTCTTGGCACTAAACTCATATATCTCCATATCCATCAGGATACCTGCAGCGATAGCAACGCCCTGTGCCCTGCCCAACTTAAGCATTGATTGAGCGTTTTTGCCGTAAAAAGGCAACTCAATAGAAAGTATTCCGGTCTGATAGGTTTCTACTATTTCCTGAATTTGAAGAAAAATTTCCTTCAGCTTGGTCTGCTGATCCTCAAAGCTTTTTAGTTCAATTACAGAACAGGCCAGGACTTTAGGCTGTCCGCCTTGAAGGTCTATAATGCCATAGCCGAGTATATTTGTTCCCGGATCGATACCAAGTATTTTTTCTTTGGAAAGTCTCATTTGATTTAACAAAAATATAGGTATTTGATCTATAATAGAAATAAAAAAATTCTGTCTAAAAAGGATAATTTTGAGTAAATGAACGTTGTAAATCAAAAAATGTCCAAAACAGGCGCCAGGGGGCTCTTCAGATATGATAAAATAGCGATCGCCGGTCTACTATTATTTTTTGACATTTTTCCAGCGCGGTCATCAGACAGCCCATTCCTTCCCGGTGAAACAATCGTGTATAAGGTATTTTATAACTGGAATTTCATCTGGCTTTCGGCCGGAGAAGTAAGTTTTGAGGTCAAGGATGAGGGTGATGTTTATCATATTGAAGTGACAGGCAAAACATATACCTCCTATGAATGGTTTTACAAAGTTAGGGACAAATTCCATACCTATCTCGATAAGAAAACCCTGATGCCAAGACTTTTCATTCGTGATATTCAGGAAGGTTCTTATCAACATTATGAAAAAATTGTCTTTGATTACCCTACTCAAAAAATCCAGTCGTTTGTTGGAAAAAGTATCGGCACTGTAAAACATACTGAACTTCCCATGGAAGATAAATTATACGACTTAATTTCTTCACTGTACTATCTCCGTACAGTGGACCGATCCCTTCTCAAATCCAAAACCAGAATTCCTTTTAAAATGATCCTCGATAACGAGATATACAAGATGGATATTACATCTTCAGAAGTTGCTAAATTATCTGTAAAGGAAAGCGGTAATTATCAGGTCATTAAGTGTATTACACAGGTTATTGCAGGTAATGTTTTCCGAAGCAATACCTCTTTAAAAGTAAATGTCGGTGACGATGACAACCGTCTTCCGGTGCTGATTGAATCTCCCTTGAGTGTTGGTTCAGTCAAGGCCGTTCTGAAAACAGCCACCAACCTGAAATATCCTCATTCATCAAGGATGTGAATATATGAGATCTTATACTTACCTTCTTGTTGTTCTGTTTGCGTTCGGTGTCGGGATTCTTTGTGGAATATTATGGTCTGACCGAAGCAGGACAGCATCAACACCTGCAACCCTGATGCTGGAAAAGGTCAAGGAGGTAATAAAAATTGTGCACCTTGAAGCTGAGTTCTCTGAACTTTTGGAACAAAAGGATTACGAGTTCTTCAATATTTCACCTTTTCGCAAATCGGTTATTGCACGTGCCCGTGCAAAAGTATTAATAGGCTATGATTTGGATTCTTCGACAATTAAAGCAGATCAGTCAATGAAGACCATTACGATACAAACCAGCGCCAGGCCACAAATACTGAGTACTGATATTGATATTGACTATTTTGACCTGCAACAAGGTACTTTTAATCAGTTTACTCCTGAAGAACTTAACCAACTGAGAGACAAGGTGAAGGATATTGTCATGAGAAAAGCAAGCGCTGCAGAATATCTGGAACGCGCAACAATTCGACACCGTCAATTGATGAATACGCTAAGGCAGTATTGCGAAATGGCAGGTTGGCAATTGATTATTCAAGAGAAACCTGCAAGATTGCTTCAGTAAAATATGCCTATTTATGCCTCTCTGTGAAGATTCATTTCAACTTTAGAGGAGAGTAAAATAGGAACAACTTCCTCTTCAACATTCGCAAGTTCGAGTCCGAAATCTTCATAGGCCGGAAGGCTCAGCTTTTTAATGATGCGGTACGCTTTGACTATCCATCGTTCGAAAGCACTTAACTCTGTATCTGCTGAGACCCTGGAATGCAGAAGTATAAATCTGAAATCCGCTGGTATTTGAAACTCCTTAAGCGAAGAGTAGTTGGAGATAACATCAACCTCTTTGCTTTCAGCCATCTGATCTACTATTTCAAAAAACATGGTATTCACCCGATGCTCCACTTTAAAACCGAACCGAAGTTGGATAAAAAATACTTTACCGGGTATAATGGTATCTACATGATACGATTTCTGGTAGGGGTTGTCAACAATTTCGACATGAACAAACCAGTATACGTCAGCACGTTTGGGTCGCTTCCGTAGAATTGAATACATGATATTGGAATCAATCAGTCGCTTATCACTTGCCATCGCAAGATAGACAAGGTGCGTTGAAAATTTTGGAATTTGCTCATCCTTCTGCAATGCATTGATTATCGGAATATAATCATTGAGTTTTACAAAGTGTGTATGCTGATCTCTGATTTTCTGGGCAGAGTATTGAACAAAGACCAATAATGCGCCAAATATCCCAATTAAGAAAGAAAACCAGCCGCCATGTTCAAATTTATCCATATTGGCAATCAGAAATATTCCTTCCAGTAATACGAAAAATGTCAAGAATACAAATGGAATCGTAAAGTTATGCATCTTGACTTTATAATAGAATCCGAGCAGCAAACTGGTCATGAGCATATTCAATATGATGGCCATGCCATAGGCAGCTTCCATATTGGTGGAGGTCTGAAAAAGAAAAACAATCAACGTACATCCGGCCAACAGAATCCAGTTCATTGCCGGTATATAAACTTGCCCTTTGAAAGTTGACGGAAATTCCACTTTCATGCGGGGCCACAGATGAAGTTTCATCGCTTCATTGACCAAGGTGAACACGCCGGATATCAAAGCCTGACTGGCAATAAAAGAGGCCACTGTGGCAATAATAATTCCTGTAGTCAAAAACCATGAAGGCATGATGGAATAAAATATACTTTGGTCTATCGGTATTGTACCTTGATTGTGGTTATGAAGTAACCACGCACACTGTCCTGCATAGTTCATCAGCAGGCAGACAAAGACAACTATCCAAGTTATTCGAATATTGCCTTTTCCGCAGTGTCCAAGATCAGAATACAAGGCTTCGGCTCCTGTTGTACATAGAAAAACTGCTCCCAGCAACCAGAAACCTCCTGGATAATGCACCAGCAACTGATAAGCATAATAAGGGTTCAAAGCACGGAGGATTTCAGGGTATTGTATGATCTGATTCAGGCCGAGGACCGAAATCATAACCAGCCAGACTACCATGATCGGACCAAACGTCTTACCAACAAGTTCAGTTCCGATCTGTTGGAATGCAAACAACACCAGGAGCATGACCAGGACAATGGGCATCGTTTTTAGACCCGGTACCAATAATGTCATACCTTCAACAGCTGAGGAAATTGTAATTGGCGGCGTAATAAATCCATCCGCAATCAACATAGCGCATCCAATAATGGCAGGATATATGACCGGTTTATAATTGTACCGGCGGACCAGTGCGTAAAGTGCAAAAATTCCTCCTTCACCATTGTTATCTGCCCTCAGGGCCAGAAAAACGTATTTGACCGTCGTGATCAGAAACAAGGTCCAGAACACGCAACTAAGTCCACCAAGTACCAACTCGTCGCTGATCGTCTTGTCCGTGAGAATTGCCTTTATTACGTAAAGGGGTGAAGTGCCGATATCTCCGAATACAATACCTATTGAAATCAACATACCGGCCAAGCCGGTTTTTAAGGAATGACTTTCACTTTTCATAGTCAGGTAAAAAGAAGCGACAAAGGTCATTCATAATATATATTCAGAGATAATGCAATTTATAATTTTCAAATTATATTTTGTATTTTTTAATATTATAAAATTTAAAGATTGAAAATAAATAATATTATATATAATTAATTTACATTTTATGAAATTAAAGAATAATAAGTTAAATTAATATTCGGTATTTAAAATTCTATATTGTCAATTGAAAAGAATAGACTTTCTAATTTTTAAATGCCAAAGAGATTGACATTTGAACCAATCATTCACTGATTCTGGTTGTCACATGATTATGCAATTCAAAAAATATTTGAGAAATTATTTATTCAGGAATTGTACTGGCCCCCTATAAACTGGAGAAAGATTCTACATTTTCAAATTACACCTAGGAAACCCTTTTTTTATTTTCAACATGAATTGATTGCTGTTTAAAGAAGGGATCTTTTTACAGACCCCATTCATGTTTATAAGTCCTGCTTGTTCGCTATGGTTTCCTAATCACTAGCCACGCAGGCAAAATCTTTATGGATCTTTAATCCGAGTTTATTTAAATATTGAATTGGACTTATATATCCAATCCCGGAATGAATCCTTTCATGATTGTAAAAATACTCAAATCTGCCAAATATATCATTTCCTTGTTCTATATTTTTTATTTCGTATATCTGGCATATTGTTCTATCAACTATACTATGATACGCTTCAATATGCCCATTCTGTTGAGGGGTGGCTGGTCTGGTAAATTCTTGCAATATTCCTTCTGATGCTAAAAATTTTCTAACCAAATCACTTTCCATTTGACTCCCGTTGTCATTTCTAACTGTAACGCATCTCGGTAATCGATAGGATTCCAATATATATTGAAACAATGCTTTCACATCCTCTTTTTTAATACTCCATTGTAGCATCCATGCAATATTCATTCTGCTCATAATATCTATTATCGTAAGCAATAGAGCATTCCTTCTTTCACCGGCGATATAGATATATTTGATGTCAAACTCAAGATGCTCAAATGGCTGGGATGGCCTGGGAACAAGGAATTCAACCCATCTTTTGCCTTTTTGGCTTCTCCTTATTTTAGGTCTCAACAGGTTGTTTTTCTTCATTAAATCGTATACTTTTTTAAAGTTGATTACGTACAATAATTCATTTCTTAAATACCATGTAACCTTTCTATATCCGTAATCAACAAATTCCTTTTGAAGCAATTCCTCAATCTGAAATACTACCATTTCATTTTTTTCAAATGTGCCATTCTGTTTAAAAGTAATGGTGCTTTTACTTTTCCCTTTTGATCCTTCTGCCTTCTTGTAATAAAAACTACTTGGCTTTAAATCCACATAATCTAATACCTGGTTAACCGGATAATTCTGTTCTATAAACTGATGAGCAACCATCATTTTGTCTTCCTTTGTTGGGATGTTTTTTTTAGCAACTCTTCTTTGATTTGCAAGGCTAATTCCTTCTCGGCAATTATTTGCTTGAGCCTTTGATTTTCTATCTGAAGTGCCTTTAGCTCCGGATCAACCCTTTTATGGCTTATCCGCAATCCTTCCGTTCCTTCAAGATTTAGTTTCTCTTTCCAGTTATAATAGGTGGCATAGAAAATTCCATGCTTCCTGATCGTGGGAGTTACTCCCAGCTGTTCCGCTTCCTTTAATATGGCTAGTTTTTCCTCAACTGTCCATTTCCTGTATTTTGCCATAGACTACAAATTTACTATTTTCAATTTGTAGAATTTTATTCCAGTCAATTAGGGGGCTGGAACAGAATCTCCTTGCGGAAATTTGAAATAGAATTTAGGAAATGTTCAAAGTTGATTACAAATTCGCGTGATATTCTAATAACACCTTTTCTGTAATGAGTCGATCAGAATGCCCTGACCTTTTGTAATACAATAAAAACTGCACCCAACAGCTAATAACCCCTGGGGTAATTGACGAATAGGTCAAAAGCATACGCTGGATTGAGTGCTTTCAAAACCGCCGGATACTGTATAATCTGGTTAATACCCAATATTCCAATCATCATAAACCAGACAAATATGATAGGCCCGAAAGTCTTACCGACAAGCTCTGTTCCAGTCTGCTGAAATGAAAATAAAACCAACAGGCAGACCATGACAATAGGCATCGTTTGTAAGCCTGGCACCAACATTTTAAATCCTTCTATTGCTCTGAGGAAATCGTGATCGGAGCTGTGATGAAACCGTTTGCAATCAGCAAGGCACAGCCAATGATCGCTGGATAAATCAGCGGTTAGTAATGATATCGTCTAACCAGTGCATAGAGCGCAAAAATTCCCTCTTCACCATTATTGTCCGCATTGAGCGCCAGAACCACATATTTAAGGGTTGTAATTAATATCAGTGTCCAGATAACACAACTTAATCCACCCAGTATCAATTGTTCAGAAACTAACTTATCCGTTAGTATTGCCTTCATTACGTAAAGTGGTGATGTGCCGATATCCCCAAACACAATTCTAATACTTATCAGCATTCCGCCAAATCCTGTACTTAGTTTATGAGATTGGTTGGAATTCATTTTTTCTTTAAGCCGCTGGTGTCTTTCTCGATAACGATTACTTCCCTGATTTTCCGGAGGCTTTTCTTTTAGTCTCAAAAAAGGATTTAAGCAACTCTTCCGATTCTTCGGTCATCAGGCCGAATGAAACTTTTGTTTTAGGATGAAGGATTGATTTACCATAGCGCATAAACCCCTGTTTTTCATCTTCAGCTGCATACACCAACCTCGAAAGCTGAACCCACCTTAAGGCCCCGGCGCACATGACACAGGGTTCCAGTGTCACAAATAAAGTACAATTTTTCAGGTATTTGCTTCCCAGAAATTCCGAACCTGCGCTGATCGCAAGTATCTCTGCGTGGGCCGTTACATCTCTGAGCAGTTCCGTTTGGTTGTAGGTCTTGGCCATAATTTGCTGTTCATGCACCAATACCGCCCCGATAGGAACCTCTCCTGCCATTTTGGCTTTGCGGGCTTCTGAAAGAGCCATTTTCATAAAATATTCATCAGAAAAAACACTTATCACAAGGCTCCGTCAACAATTTTGTGTAAAGATATATCTTTGCACATGGAATCAAACTTCTTCTTGCAGGCCTTTCCCAATCTGGAAGCCCTTACTTTCGATGATGTTTTACTTGTACCGGACTATTCCGAGGTTCTTCCCCGGGAGACTGATATCAGTACCCGTCTGACGACTGATATTAAAATTAATGTACCGATTATTTCGGCTGCCATGGATACCGTCTCTGAAAAAGATATGGCCATCGCTATGGCAAGGGAGGGTGGCATCTCAATTATTCATAAAAACATGTCGATCGAAGATCAGGCTTCACAGGTAAGGTCTGTCAAAAGATCAGAAAGCGGCATGATTATTGACCCTGTGACGCTCCAAGCCGATTCTACCATCCAAGAGGCCTTAAGACTAATGGAACAATTTAAAATCGGTGGAATTCCTGTGGTAGATACTAAAAATAAACTTGTTGGTATTCTCACCAACAGAGACCTTAGGTTTGAAGTATCGAGATCGAGGCCAGTCCGTGAAATCATGACCAGTGAGAATCTGATTACTGCACCTGTAGGCACGACACTGGATAAAGCTAAGGCTATACTGCAGAAATTCAAAATTGAAAAACTACCTGTTGTCAAGAAAAACGGCACCCTGGCCGGTTTGATAACCTATAAAGACATCATGAAAATTGAAAATTATCCCAATTCCTGCAAAGACCAGTTTGGGAGACTCGTGGTTGGTGCAGCAGTTGGAATTGCCAAGGATACCATGGAAAGAGTTGAGGCTCTTCTCGCGATGGATGTTGATGTGATTTGTGTAGATACCGCACATGGTCATTCCAAAGGTGTGATTGATATGGTTAAGACAATTCGAAAAAAATACAAGGACTTACAACTTATTGCCGGCAATGTGGCTACAGGCGAAGCGGCACTTGCACTTGCCAATGCCGGAGCCAATGCCGTCAAAGTCGGCGTGGGCCCTGGAAGTATCTGCACCACCCGAATTGTTGCCGGGGTAGGTGTGCCACAATTAACCGCAATTGCATTGGCTGCCAAAGCACTGGTTAAAAAAGGTATTCCAGTCGTCGGTGATGGCGGAATCAGGTATACGGGGGATATACCCAAAGCGATCGCCGCAGGTGCAGACAGTATCATGGCAGGATCTCTTTTTGCAGGTACAGAAGAAGCACCAGGAGAAACTATTATCTATGATGGTAGAAAATTTAAAGTCTACCGCGGCATGGGCTCTATCGGTGCAATGCAACTGGGTTCCAAGGATCGCTACTTTCAGGATGTAGAAGACGATATTAAAAAACTCGTACCAGAAGGGATTGAAGGTCGTTTGCCTTTTCGTGGTAAATTATCCGAAGTGATGGTACAATATATTGGAGGACTCAGAGCAAGCATGGGCTATTGTGGCGCAAAAAGTATTTCGGACCTTAAGAAAGCACGTATGGTTCGTATAACCCATAGCGGAATCAATGAAAGTCACCCTCATGACATTACCATAACTAAAGAATCGCCAAACTATAGCAGAAGGTAGGAATTGACATGAATAGGGACAAACCACTTGTTTCAAAAGTCGTATTACTCGAAAAATTTCCCGGCAAAGGTGGTTGGACTTATTGCAGATTACCTGAAATAAAACCTAATAGAAAAAATCATTTTGGTTGGCTTCGTGTAAAAGGAACCATTGATCACTTTGAATTGCTTGGATATCATCTGATGCCAATGGGAAACGGAGAACTATTTCTCCCGGTCCGAGCAGAAATTCGCAGACAAATCAGAAAAAAAAGTGGCGATTTTGTCCATGTTACTTTGTTCTATGACTATGAGCCATTACCTGTACCGGAGGATCTTGGATTATGTCTGAAAGACGAACCTCAGACAGCACAAAAATTTGATTTATTATCCACAGCACAAAAAGATTCAGCAATCCGTCATATAAATAATGCCAAATCACAAAACACCCGGGAATCAAGAATTGCTGATTTGCTGCATCAGCTATCTTTACATTGAAAGAAAATAATCATGTAAATAGGATTTAAATGATTGCTTATAACAAATAGATCGTTGTCTATTTTCTGTTTTGGCAAGTATTTTCAAACATTCAAGCGCAGTCATTTTTCTATCCAAATATCAGTTATGGGACAGACAGCCTGCAAAAATTTGATTTTTGGTTGGCCGATCCTATACAACTGCGGCCCGTGGTCATTTATTTTCATGGCAGAGGCTTTAGAGGCGTTGATAAATCTTTAAGTTAAAGACATCATACGGTCAAAGACTACTTTATAGCACATGGAATATTATTTATTTCCTCACCATGGGAGGCATGCTATTTACGTGGACAGTCTTTCACAAATAATTGGGCACAGACTTTTACTCAATCAGGAACAAGACGCCGATCAGGCTTTACAGTACATGTGTAAATATTTTTGTGAGTATCTGGAATGTTTACCTACGGGTATTTCTGTGCACGACGACAGTTTTGAAGTCAAAAAGTCTGATCCTGGAATTTCAATTAGCGTAAAGTTTGTATCATCAAACTATTGTATTGAACTGATTAACGATACGGGACAAGTCATTTGGAACATCAAATCTAACAATTCGGAATTGATTATTCCGGCATCCTTTGATCAGTATTTGTCAGCCGGTCTTCTAACCCTTCAAATCATGACCGATCAAAAGTCTTTCGCACACAGGTACTATCAGGATTGAGGTGGAATTGAATCGGGATTTCTATCGACCAATGATTTAATCAATATGCAACGCTTCCTTACTGACAATACTTGGTTATTAAACCAGTTCTTTCCGCAATCTTGCAACGGGAATATTAAGTTGTTCGCGATATTTTGCAATCGTTCTTCTGGCAATATTATATCCTTTTCGGAGCAGCAGTTCTTTTAGTTTTTCGTCGCTCAGCGGTTTATTCTTTTTTTCAGCTTTGACAAGATCGCTGAGAATTTTTTTGACTTCAAGTGTAGAGACTTCGTCACCTTCCTCATTTTGCAACGATTCTGAGAAAAAGTCTTTAAGTCTCTTCGTCCCGAATTCAGTCTGCACGAATTTGCTGTTGGCCACACGTGAGACCGTAGAGATATCCAATCCGGTGATGTCTGCGATATCCTTCAGGATCATCGGTTTAATTTTGCGCTGGTCTCCTGTCAGAAAATACTCTTGCTGGAATTGCATGATGGCGTACATTGACCTGTAAAGGGTATCCTGCCTCTGTTTAATGGCATCAATAAACCATTTGGCTGATTCAATTTTTTGCTTAATAAAAACTACGGCGTCCTTATCCTTTTTTTCATTGTGTTTTTTATGATCTTTATAAGACCTTAGCATGTCGAGATAGTGCTCATTGATCCTGAGGTCAGGAGCATTCTTGCTATTGAGGCTTAATTCAAGCATGCCGTCACGGTTGGTTATCGTAAAATCGGGAATGATATAATGACCGGCCACGGAATAGTGCGCAGAGGTATCCTGATATCCTGAAGATGGTTTAGGATTGAGTTTGAGAATCTCGTCCATAGCAACCTTGAGCTGTGGCTCGTTCAGGTTGAGAGATCTTTGCATTCTCGTGTAGTGTTTTTTTGTAAATTCATCAAAAAAATCGATCAGGATGGTTTCAGATAGGCGCAGGACTTTTAAGAATATTTTCCGATGCTCCGTGTTAATTTTGTTTCTGATCTGAATCAGAAGGCACTCCTGAAGATTTCTTGCACCGACTCCCGGCGGATCAAAAGTTTGTATTCTTTTAAGGATTTCGAGTACTTCCTGTTCGCTGGCATCCACGTTCTGGGCAAAGAGCAAATCATCGATGATCGCGTTGGGCTCCCTTCTGAGGTATCCATCATCATCGATACTTCCAATGATCTGCTGCGCTATTTTTTTCTGCTTATCATTCAGATTCAGTAAGCCAATCTGGCGATTGAGGTTGTCATGAAATGAACTTTCAACGGCATACGGCATTGTCCTCGTCGAACCTTCTTCGCTGTACTCTCCAGATCCGTAGGAAGATGGAGAATAGTCATCGTCCATGTAGTTGTTGAGATATTCTTCAAATCCATCATCGGACTGGCTTTCGAATGGTTCGGTTTCGATAAACTCCGTCTCCTCCTGGTTATTTTGCTCCTCAGGTTGAGTTTCTGTATTCTCAAAAGTTTCAAATGTCTCATCATGTTCATCGCCCTCCTCCAGTGCCGGATTTTGCTCCAACTCTTCCTGAAT
Organism: Saprospiraceae bacterium; assembly: GCA_046329325.1. Lineage (GTDB taxonomy): Bacteria > Bacteroidota > Bacteroidia > Chitinophagales > Saprospiraceae > Vicinibacter. The sequence goes on along the minus strand of JAXLUU010000001.1, from coordinate 1,761,327 downwards.
TCGCTGATCCAGAATGGCGGTTGGAATCTGCAGCAGCTTCATGAGCTGAATTTGCTGAGGAGAAAGTTTCTGTAGTAGCTTTTGGCTAAGTTGTTGCTTTAGCATTGGGAATAAGTATTAAAAACGATTCTTGTTTCACTTTAGTTCTAAGTTCTATTTCGTACAATTGTGATGACAAATGTATCAAAGGATTTCATATTATAAAAATATATAATATATAAATTAATAAAAATGGATAACAAGCATAAAATCAGCCTATTACGAAAGACCATGCGCGACCGAAAAATAGACGCTTTCCTTCAGGGGACTTCGGACCCGCATCAAAGTGAGTATCCACCGGCACATTGGTCTGGACGTGTGTGGCTGACCGGATTTACCGGTTCTGCAGGAACTGCGATCGTTACCCAGCGCCACGCCGGATTATGGACGGACTCCAGGTATTACCTTCAGGCTGAGCAAGAATTGAAGGGCACAGCCTTCGTCTTACATAAATTAGTGGTTCAGACACAGGCAGAGTATGTAGACTGGTTATGCAAGACCCTGCCAACCGGCTCCGTGGTTGGCTGCGATTTCTGGTGTTACTCCATGGCACAGATCGGATACTTTAAAAAGACCCTCGAAGCCGCAGGGTTAAAACTTGCCAACTGTGGCGACTTACTGGAAGGCATCTGGCAGGATAGAGCACCCCTTCCCATCACGCCTGTTTACGAGCATGAGGTAAAATATGCCGGAAAAACCCGGGCAGAAAAACTCAATGAGGTCAGAAAGTCCATGAAAAAACTATCCGCGGACTGGTTTCTTGTCTCAGCGTTGGATGAGGTCGCTTGGGTTCTCAATCTTCGAGGCAGTGACGTACCATGCAACCCTGTATTTGTGGCATATCTAGCCATAGGACCCAAAGAATCAATACTTTTTACTAAAACCAGTAAAATTCCTGAATCCATTCGAAAATCACTTGCAAAAAATAATATTGTTATCCGCGCGTATGAGCGAATCTCGGGATTTGCAGAAACACTTCGCAAAAAGAAAGTCTGGATTGATCCGTCAACCCTCAATGCGCAACTCTCCATTATGCTTTCTGAATCATCGCTTCTATCAGCGCCCAGTTGTATCATGCAGCAAAAGGCGGTAAAAAACTCCACTGAAATGAAGCACCTCCGCAGGGCCATGGAGAAAGATGCAATTGCCATTATGAATACCCTGATGTGGTTGGAAGATCAACATGCCAATGGTCAATTTCCTACTGAATTTGAATTGTCTGAAAAGCTGATACAATGCAGGTCCCGTAGCCGATCTTATGTCAACGAAAGCTTTAATGCTATTGTCGGATATAACGCAAACGGGGCAATCATTCATTATCGCCCAGAGAAGCGAAGTTCTTCCAAAATCCGTCCATCAGGTATATTACTTCTCGATAGTGGCGGACAGTATCTTGACGGTACTACAGATATTACGCGGACGATACGTCTCGGCAGAATCAAACCACAAATCAAAAAGCAATACACAGCAGTATTGATGGGACATATCGCTCTTGCACGATGTATTTTTCCACAGGGTACTAAAGGAATTCAATTTGATATTCTGGCAAGGCAATTTTTGTGGAATTTAGGATTGAATTACAGCCATGGCACAGGTCATGGTGTTGGTTTTTTTATGAATGTACACGAACCGCCACAAGGATTTGTAACTGCTTTTAATCAACGTGGGAGTACAGAATATACTGTTGGAATGCTGACTTCCAATGAACCAGGATATTATGAAGAAGGATCCCATGGTATTCGCATCGAAAACCTTGTCCTGTCTGTGCCACATTGTGAGGGACCTGATGGTCAATTTCTTGCATTTGAAACCATGACATTATTCCCGATTGACACAAGCCTGATCGAGTACAATATGATGGATCGAACATCTGTTGAATGGCTCAACAACTATCACAGGGAAGTGTATGCAAGGCTTCAGAAATATTGCAATACACAACAGAAGAAATGGCTTAAAGAACGATGCAAGTCTATTTAAATTTAGACCGCTTTCAGACTTGTTTTCTGCTATAGGCTAATATTTTATCCATAGTCACAAGACGCGGATAAAATGACGCTCCGGGCAGAAGACTTTTAGCCTCACGGATCTCGTTGATCTCCTCACGGATCTCAGGATCTTCTTTTGCAAGTTCGGTAAGTTGCAAATTTTCAGCTTCGCAACTTTCCTGGTAAACAAAACGAACTAAAGAATGGAGTGTAAAACTGTCGACCATAGGCGGGTTATAATTTTCTTGGTATTTAATTAACTGCCTTTGGAGATCTATTATTGCATTCTGAGCACAGTATATTATCTCAAATTCTGAAAATATGTACCCGGGTCAATCAATGCTTTCTTTCCCAGGTTTGGGTCCGGCCCAATAGACTGAATCCCAAATAGCCTCTGACATTGAGCCTTTCAGGAGAATCGAGTCCGATGATACAAGAATACACTTTTCCATTTTTCGGATCAACAATCTGGCCACCTGACCATTCTTTGCCATCTGGCTTCATATTCCATAATATGTCCATCTGAATTAGTGACTTTCCGGCTTTATCTCCCGGGCAATTGTTACAAACCTTGGTTGTTGCAGCCGGAAGCAATTCGATTATTTTGCCAAATAACATCCCGTCCTTCATATAAATCTCCAAAACTGATTTTTGACGGCCATCTTTATCATCCCTATTGATCCAAAGACCCAGCACATCATTATTCTGAGCTGACAAAAAATCCGACGATGATACAATGAGCAATGCACTGATGATCCAATACTTTTTCATTTTCAATTACTTAAGTTTATAAAATTTCCTTTGAAGGATCCCAGAAAATCTCATCAAAATTCAGAACCCTGTTATTTCTGACTTCAACCCCTTCCTTTTCCAGCAAGCCTCTCATCCCGGGAGAACCAACGAAATTATTCGCTCCACTTAATATCCCCTGGCTGTTGACCACACGGTGTGCAGGCACTTTATGCTTTGTGCCTTTAAGCTGGTTGAGTGCCCAGCCTACCATTCTGGCAGAACCAAGGCTTAAAAATGCCGAAATCGCCCCATAACTGCTGACCCTCCCTTTAGGAATAGATCTTACAATATCATAAACTTCATCGTAGTAGTGAGCCATTACAAGGCGAATTTAAGGAGTGACTGGAAAATAATCTATGCAGTCTCTATGCCGGTCCGGAAGATCCGTAGTCTTGATGTTACTTGAATAAAATTCAAATTACTTGTTGTCAGGGATTTAGGTTAATTATTGATATGTTTGTCAACCGTTTTGGCCGGTCAGGAGCTCTCGGAGTTCAGATAGTATCATACCCGTTGCTCCCCATACCCATCGATCACCCAGCAGGAGTCCCGGGACACTCAGGTCCTTTGCATAACTGGTATTAATAATTCTTTCCTGAAAAATATCAGGAGCAAGGAGTTGGTCTATTCCGCAAAGGAAAACTTCATGAATTTCTTCAGGTTGAGTCTTAAAAATACTTTCCGCACTCGTCCATCCAACATACGGATGTACCATGTTATTGCTGACAGGTATGTACAAAGGGCTGAGCGATCCAATAATCGTAATTTCCTGGGCAGGTATCCCTATTTCCTCTTGTGTCTCTCGCAATGCAGTAAAGGCAAGATTAGGGTCTGTGAGCTCACGTCTTCCGCCCGGCAGGGCTATTTGTCCTTTGTGAGGATCCTTTTCCGAGCCCAGGTTGCGCTGAATCAATGGAAAAACAGTCTCACCGTTCTTCTGCATTAAAAGCAACAATACACTGGCTACTTTGTGGTCAGGCGCAGGCAATTCTTTCAATCGGGAAGGAAACGGAGCCAACCTTGCATGGGCTTGAAATCCAGGTAAGGGGTCAAGCAAACGAAGCCCCAGGTGTACCGTATCGATCTGCACGAATAATTGATTATTTATTACTCCTGGTGAGATATGCTTCCAGAGCCATTGTCATCGAAGGCGTCTCCGGCGTCGGAGCCTGAATATCAAGTATCAGGTTCGCTTCGAGTACGGCTTTACAAGTTGCTGGACCAAAGGCAGCTATTCTGGTTTTGTCCTGTACGAAATCCGGAAAATTATCAAAGAGTGACTTTACGTCCAACTGGCTAAAAAAAACGAGAATGTCATACTTAATGTCTGCCAGATCTGAAAGGTCTGCACTGACTGTCCGGTACATCGGAGACTCCACAAATTTAACTTTAGTGGTCTTTAGAAAATCCGAGGCGTCATTGTTGCCAGTATCTGAACACGGCAGTAGAAACTGTCCCTGATCCTTGTGCTTATTGAAATAATTGGCGATGTCATTGAGTTTCTTTGTACCAAAAAAAACCTTGCGTTTGCGGTAAAGAATGAATTTTTGAAGATAATTGGCAATATTTTCAGTAGCACAGAAATACTTTGTATTCTCGGAAATTCTGGCTCTCATTTCTTCTGCCAGTCTGAAGAAATTATCAATTGCATTGCGGCTAGTAAATACGACAAAAGGGAACTCCTCCATACGGATTCGCTGGCGTCTGAATTCCTTTTCCGTAAATCCGTCAACCTGAATAAATGATCGCCAATCTACCCTTATTCCGTATTTGGTCTCGATATCAAAATATGGTGATCTCTCCGGTTTGGGTTGAGAAACCAGGATAGAAGATACCTTCAGATACCTGGAGTCGGCATTATTTGCGGATTTTGTCGTTTTTGTAGGCACACCTTAAACTTAAACCCAGCCTTGTCTATGTATATACACTACTAGAAAGACGAGGGGCGCAAATTCGAAGGCGCAAAGGTACAATAAAAAATGAAATATGGATCTCGACCAAAGATTTGAGCTGGCCAGTATTTCTTTTAATTGTCGAAAAAGATAGGCAAGCATCAGAAATACTGAGCCGAGAATGATGAGCTTTCGGGCCCATTCTTCCCTTGAAAAAGCGATCACAAAATCCAAGGGAATTAATATAATTGCCATTAATGAGCCAAAACAAATAATATTAAAGAGATAATGGTCGACTTCTTTGCCTATTTTGAAGACTGATGCCAGCAGCCTCAGGCTCAGATGACGAATGAGGTAAACCACCATGACGGCTGCAGCGAGTACAATCAACAGCATGCTGTAATTGCTTTGTTTGAATACAATCAAAGACAAGTACACAAATATGCTAAGTCCAGCGAAGTAAAGCCCGTAGAGAAGTGGAAATATAAGCCTGTTTTCTTCTCTGCTGTCTCTGTAAAGAATATTGAATAGATTTAGATTAAAGCTCGTCCTGTACAATTTGGCAACCAATCCGCGATTGAGATTGACCGCTATGGCAAGCATAAAAGTCAAAAACAGAAGAAACCAAAAAAGCATTGACCTCACTTGTTGGGGGTCGCTCTTGATATTCAGCAATCGATCTATTTCCTGCTTCCAGTGATCTCTGACTATTACTGTACTGTTGGATGCTTCAGACCTGGCTTTTATCAGCTCAAATGGATTCAGTGCTTGCGCTGTTTCAGTTGCTGAAGAATCAGTTTTAGCGACCCTGCGACTGCTAATTTCAAAAGGATTATTCTGTCCTTGTAATACTACGGTATAGAGGACCATCACAATACATCCGATAAAAAGCTTTTGCCAGTTAAGGGCAGACAAACTTGAAGCCGATACCATGTATATTATCGATCTTTATGTTCGGGTCATTGCCCAGGTATTTGCGCAATCGGGAAATAAAAACATCAAGACTACGTCCCATAAAGTAATCGTCCTCTCCCCAGAGTGTCTCAAGTATTGCAGATCTTTTGATTACTTTATTCTTATTTTTAATCAGGTAATCCAGCAATTCGGATTCCCGCTGTGTCAAGATTCTAACTTCATGATCCAGGGTGAGCTGATACTCCATTGGAAAATACTTGTAAACTCCAACTGAAATTTCAACATCCTGCGAAGGTGCTTCGAATACCCTGCTTCTCCTTAGGAAAATTTCAATTTTAAGAATGAGTTCTTCAATACTGAAAGGCTTGGTGAGATAATCATCACCTCCCAGTTTGAGACCGTGGATCCGGTCCTCCTTCATAGACTTGGCAGTTAAAAAAAGGATTGGAATCTGCTGATCCTTTTTCCGAATTGCCTCGGCCAACGCAAATCCATCCATTTCAGGCAGCATGACATCAAAAATACATAAATCGTATTTTTCATTTTTAAATGCTTCAAGGGCTTGCGCGCCATTGATACAATGGTGCACTTCGTAACCTTGTAATTCTAGATGATCTTTAGTGATAAAGCTTAGGGTTTCGTCGTCTTCGGCATACAACAACTTTGCTTTTTTCATCAGGTGATATTTTTGCAGTAAATGGTTACTTTAGTTCCTTCCTGGTAGACACTTTCGAGGTTCAGGCCAAAATCATGTGCATCACAAATACGCTTGACGTAATACAAACCGATTCCAAAGCCTTTGACATTATGCAGATTGCCCGTAGGAACCCGATAGAATTTCTGAAACAGCTTCTGCTGATCTTCTTCCCGGATCCCAACGCCTTTATCCTCAACCATTATTTCAATGCTTTTCCCCGAATTTTTGGTAAAAATAACAACTTCCGGCACTTCTTTGCTGTATTTAACCGCATTATCTATCAGGTTTGATATCACATTCAGCATATGGAAGCGGTCAGCTTTGATCATCGGATTTTCGGCTTCCAGTTTAAGGGTCAAACTGCCACCTCTGTCTCCAAGCCTAAATGAATACTGACTGCTGATTTGTTTAATCAGTTCATGTACATCGACATCCTCAATTTTCAGTTCAAAGGACGATGATTCCATTTTAGCAATTTGAAGAACCTTCTCCACAAGGTTGTTTAGCCTCTGATTTTGATCCTGTATTATTCTGGTATACTGACTAAGTCTTTTATCTTCTTCAATCAATGGATGGTGCTGGAGTACATCCGCGGAAAGGCGAATGGAACTGATCGGGGTTTTGAATTCATGGGTCATGTTATTGACAAAATCCCTCATCAGTTCAGAGTATCTTTTTTGGCGTAGAATGACGAAGATGGCGGTTGTAAAAATACCACATGCTATCAGAAGGAGGACTGAGGTCACTACAATCGTCTTCATCTCATAAATCAGGTATGTTGTTTTTTCGGGAAATTTTAAAACGAAGTAACAAGGATCTTCAGAGGGTTTGATTTTCTTTTTACCCTTTAGATTTTTTTTAACCGGTTGATTGACCGCTCCTGGACTAAAGATTAATTCATTGGTCGCTTCATCATAAATCCCGTATTCAAATTCAACACTCAGTTCCTGTTTTTCAAATTCGGACAACAGCGTTTGGTATAATAGCTCCTGTTTGATCGGAGAATTGACATTGACGCGATACTGGTTGCCCGCTTCACGTATGATTACTCCCCTGTCCGGCAGGGTGCTTTTATTTGCCCCTGCGATCGCGGATGCCGTGTTGCGCAAAGCGGTACTGACTGACCTGTGAAATTCGATTTCCTCCTTGTCAAGATTTCGAATAATATAATATCCCTGCATCAGAAAGATGCCCAATATCATCAGACTCGCAAGAATGACAATCAGCCTGATTTTGGTGGAAGACAATGATAAATGGTATTACTTTAGAAAAATCATTTAACCGCACAGCGATTGAGAACTACATCCATTAATTTTCCAGCGCAAACGCCTTTAATCACTGTTGCAGCTCCTTTTTGGAATCTTGAAAGATCGGGATTAGAACCTTTATCCAGCTCGCAACTAACCGATCCCATTCCTCCCTCAGTATTCAATGATATGATCACATTACCAGTCTCTCCAGTCGTGATGGTATCCACAGCCCCGGTAACTTCTATCACCTTATTCAGATATTTGGCGGTTGCTGCATCTTCATTGGCATCGAATTCGTTATATAGGTCTTTGGCGCTTAAACTAAAGTCACTTTTCAGACTTTCGACCTTATCCATGGGTTTATTGTACATATAATACCCGATATACAATCCGATGCCGCACAGAACCAAGATGAGGGCTAAAATAATTCTTTTATTCATCTTTAAATTTAACAATACAAATTTATGATTATTCTTATATGTTGTTCTGATTTCTTACCTTTTCAATTAAGGTTAACATCGGATTCAGCAGGTTACTGTTGGCCGCAAGTATATTTCTGGCAAAAAGCGGCTCCCGGCCTCCATCCATATCTGTAACATGGCCACCTGCTTCGCGAACAAGGAGAATTCCAGCCGCTACATCCCAAGGATTGATGGCTGCTTCGTAGTAACAGTCAAATCGGCCACATGCCGTATATGCCAAATCGATCGCTGCACTACCCATCCTTCTCACGCCTCTTGATTCGTCAAGAATATATTGAAGAATACCAGCCAGTTCATTCATATTTTTTACCTTATAGGGGAATCCTGTCGCTACTACAGCATCCTTGAGATGTAAAGTCCTACTTACGCCAATGGGCTTACCGTTGAGAAATGCCCCACCTCCACTCCAGGCATAAAACATTTCATCCTGCATGATATGATAAACCGCCCCTGAAATAAGTTTTTGCTTATTCAACAGGGCCACACTAACTCCAAAAACCGGAATTCCTTTCAGGAAATTGGTTGTTCCATCCAAAGGATCTATGATCCAGGTAAAATCGGAATCAGGCATTTCTCCTGCCGTATTTTCTTCTGTGATAAAACCGCTGTCCGGGATCAGTTTTTTCAAATCTTCGACGAGTTTTTTCTCCGCCTCAATATCAACATAAGAGACCAGGCTATGCAATTCTTTTTCGATGATATGTTGTTCACCGACCAATTCCAATTCACCTGCGATAAACAGGCCTGCATGTCTGACCGCATTACAAAGTTTGTTGGTTAACAAAGCGAGCTCATTCGAATCCACGTCGATAAGTTTTGAAGTACAATTTCATGCGTTCAGTGTGATTTCACCTAGAGCTCGGAGCCGGCTTCACCCCGAATGATCATTCTGAAACCGTTGCCATGTATATTACTGATTTCGATATCGGGATCATCTGCAAGATATTTCCTGATTTTGGTTATAAAAACATCCATGCTTCGCGCCGTAAAATAGTTGTCCTCACCCCAAATCTTGGTTAAAGCTTCAGAACGAAGTAATACTTTGTTACGGTGCTCACAAAACATTTTCAGGAGCATTGCTTCCTTTGGACTCAACTTGACTTTATTGCTTATCTGATCCTGTTGCCTGAGATACAGGACACGAAGGGGGTAGTTGAAAATAAATTTACCAACTGAATATTCTTCCTGCTCATTTTGTTGCTCGTCTGAAGATTTATGTGATCTCTTGAGAATGGCCTGAACCCGATAAAGCAACTCTTCCGAATTAAAGGGTTTGGTAACATAATCATCTGCTCCGATTTTGAATCCTTCCACAACATCCTCTTTCAGTGTCTTGGCTGTAAGAAAAATGATTGGAACATCGCTGTTTTTAGAACGTATATCTTTTGCAAGGGTAAAACCGTCTTTTCTTGGCATCATGACATCCAGAATACAAAGGTCATACGGGCTTCTTCTGAATTTTTCAAATCCATCAATGCCATCTACGGCCAGATCGACTTCATAATTATGCATTTCCAAATATGAACGCAATACATCTCCAAAGTTTCTGTCGTCTTCTACCAAAAGGATTTTAATGCTTTGATTTTCACTCATTTTGTTGAAATTTCAGTGTAATAACGCCTTTACGGCTAAATTAATGGGTTTATTTATTAAAAAATTGTCTAGGATGGCAAAAATATTATAAATGTACTTCCTTTGTTGGGTTCGGAATCCAGCGAGATGTTGCCTCTGTGCGCCAGCACCATGGCTTTGACATAACTCAGTCCGAGTCCAAAACCTTTCACATTATGCAAATTGCCTGTAGGAACGCGGTAAAATTTTTCAAAGATCATTTTCTGATTTTCCTTGCTCATGCCAATTCCTTTATCACTGACCCTGATTTCAATTCCTTTGCTCGTATCTTTTGTGGTTACTATGATTTGTGGTGCTTCGGGTGAATACTTATTGGCATTATCCAACAGGTTATAAATGATATTGGTCAGGTGCGTCTGATCTGCTTTGATAACGGGTCTGTTGGCGTTGAGTTCCTGAATGATAATTCCATCACGCTGGCTGACCTGCAGATCAATATTGGCCACAGCCTGCTGAATAATTTCATGAACATTGACTGATTTCAGGTTTAGCTGGAAGTCCTGTTTGTCGAGAAGTGCCATTTGCAACACTTTCTCAACCTGGCTCAGCATCCGTTTGTTTTCTTCCTTAATAATACCAACAAAACGGGAGATCCTGGAAGGATCGCTGATGATCTTTGAACTGAGGATGGAATCTGAAGCCAGGTTTATGGTTGCTATAGGTGTCTTAAATTCATGCGTCATATTATTGACAAAATCATTCTTAATTTCTGATAGTTTCTTCTGTCGGAAAACAACACTGATCACATAGTAAAAGCAACCAAGAATAAGTCCGGTCAGCAGAAGCGTCAGTACTATAATAGGCATGACTGAACGCCACAACCATTTATTTTTAAATGGAAAGACAACCTTCAAATAACCCGGTGTGCTGTGTGCTGTTGTAAACAGATCAACAGTGTAGGTTGCGTCCCGTGGGCTTTCCTTCAACTCCATTTCGGATTTTGAAGACTTACCGTCTCCGACATTGACCAGATAATTACCGTTTAGGATGACGAAGTTGTGCAGGTTATTGTCAAAAACGCCAAAATCGTATTTCAGATCCACATGCAATTCTTTAAACTCATGCTCAAGAAGCATGGTCAGCTTGGAAGGATCTATCCGCTGGTCCAAGGTCAGCGGATGCAGTCTGATCTGTCTATAATAAAGCTCAGCTACTTTCTTTTTAATCTCCCATGAAGAAAGTGCCGATTTGGTCGCCTTTCTCAGCATTGAGTCATCAGAGAACACCATATTGCTATGTGCCAATAGCTGCCCAAAGTGATCATCGATACTATTATCCGTTTCATTGAGTTCTCGTTGCAGGATCTGATTCAGTTGTTCCATTTCCCAGTTTTCCTTTTCCTTCTGCAACATATCCGAAATACGTTTGAGCGCAGCTATTACGCTGTCATCAAATTGCTTTTCGTTGAGTTTGACGGACCAATTGATCCAGTAAAACTGCAATGTTAGAATTCCCACAAGCGCAATGCCCATGAGTCCTACAGTCAACCAGATCGCTTTTTTATTCATACACGCAAAGATGACGTATAATAAGTTAAGATTGCACTAAGCCAGTCCTTGTCCATGAGTTTTAACCCAATTTTTACATTTCTCGCCCAATTGAGATTCGTAGACTATCTTACTAAAAACCGGCAAAATTAACTGTAGGCTAATAAACTGATTTTCTAATCTGCACGATACCACTTTTGAATGATCCATTCTGCTTTTTTGTGCTGGGGAGTGTAATCTTTTTCTGGAAATCCTTCGTGTCCCATTCCTTCCGGGTACCATTTCCAGACAAACCCTCCTGCCCAGAATTTTTCAGGCCAACATGATCTGAAAAGGGCATCAAAACAATCGGCTTGAGTTTGTTCATTGACATCGCAATCATCCAGATTCTTCTCCAATTCCCAAGATTTTCCTGCGGCCCCTTCACAAGACATATATCCAAATTCTGTAAAAAGAATCTGTCTTTTTTGGGTGGAAGAGTAGTTTCTTAATTCGTTTGTTATTCCAGACCAGACACTGTCAAGTCTTTGTGGTAAAGCAAGACCTTCTTCTATTAATGGGAAATATGCACTGATGCCAATAAAGTCCAGCTTATCCCAAAAAGTGATCTGGCGATAATGATCCCAGTTGTCCGAATACGTGAGCAAGCCCTTATAATTGTGACGAATCTTGTCAATCAGATTGCGCCAAAATTGCGGTCTGGTATCTGTCGACCGATTGAATTCGGTCCCTACGCAGAACATTTCAACATTCTCTTCTTCAGCAATTTGAATCATATCAGAGATGTAGGTTGCATAGGCCAATTCCCATAACTCCCAAAGGCTATCATTCTTAAAATCAAGTGCCCCTGTCCATGTACCATGAACATAAATTTGCGGTTTAAGCATAACTTTTAAGCCAGCCTGATGCGCCATTTGGATGCTTGCCAGAATACCTTCACGCCTTTCACCCCACCATTGCCAACCTTCCAGATTATATTTTACCTGTGGTTTATTTGCCGGTGTATAGGCATACGGCACTATGGCCACCCATTGGCATGGAAGCTTCTGAAGATCAACAAACGGATCTCCTTTAAAAGGCTGAGGTGGTGCCACAACGGTTATTCCCCTCATTCTGTGAAACTGCATTCCCTTCCCGTTCCTTACTACAATCGCTAATCCGGATAAAGACACTGCTAGCAGAACGATGAGCCACTTTAACATATACTATTCTTAAATATTGATTCCGGAAGGTTAAGTGATTGGTTTTGTGATACAACCTGAACCTTTCGGCGAAAAATATATAAATAATCAATAAATCTTAATATTAAAAAATTATATATATGAAATATGAAGAAAAACATATATTTGTGCATAATTAAAAATTCTTATATGTCTCATCAATATTTGAGACGTCAAATATTCAGTCTAACTACGGCTTTGCTTCTGGTGGGCAGTTTATTTTGCTGTTCCAGTCAGGCACAGGACATACGTTTTCCCGGACTATGGACCGGCGTGTTTTTTCAAAATCATATTGGATCCTGGGACTGGAATACTAGTCTGTCGAATCTGGCTAATCTTGAAGACAGAAATTTTGAAGGCATTGATTATCCGGTTTCAGCTGTAAGATTTCAATTTGTTAATCTGATTAGTTATCATCACAATCAACATTGGTATTTCAGTACTGGACTTCATTACCAGCGTAATTATCCCTTTGATGATAGGTATAACAATGAATTCAGGCCCTTTGAACAGATTGAATTTCGTCATAAGATTAGTAAAATGGCTGTTACCCATATGCTGAGACTAAACCAGCGTTTTATTGAAGTAAAAGCTGATAAAGAATATTCGCTTAACCATTCTTTTCAATATAAGACATCCCTTAATATCCCCCTCCGCATCATCTCTGAGCATAAGAAATTATATCTCAGTGCGTATTCTGAAGAGTATTTTGGCATTTCAGGTCCCTTTATAGATGATTCATTCTGTGAATTCTGGCTTTATGCCGCCGTTGGATTTCAATGGAGGTATTCATCAAGGTTAGAAATTGGAATTGGCCATGAATATCTTGTTCGCAACAGTCTTTTGGATACCCGGATCAGTTGGTATCCTGCAATCAATTATATTGCACAATTCAACTGGCACCGAGCCTAAATGCCTGCGTCTCAGGGCAGCGTTCAAATAATTCTTAACTTTGTCGTCTTATATGATCTCTCAGGTGATGATTAAAATTAGTTTTCCGGATGGCAGGGTGAAGGAATATCCGGTAGGAGTGACTGCTCATGAAATAGCACTCTCCATTAGTGAAGGACTTGCCAGAAACATTTTATCGGCGAAAGTTAATGATCAGGTTATCGAAATCAACAGACCGATTCGCAGCGATTCCAGGATTCAACTATTAACATGGAATGACAAGGAAGGAAAATCAACCTTTTGGCATTCATCAGCTCACTTAATGGCTGAAGCCCTTGAAGCCATTTATCCGGATACGCGTTTCGGCATCGGGCCACCGATAGAAAATGGATTTTATTATGATGTAGATCTTGGCGGCAAAACATTAAGTTCCAATGACCTCCAGGCAATTGAAAATAAAATGAATGAACTGGCCCGGCAAAGTAACCCTTACATAAGGCAGGAGATCAGCAAGGCAGATGCTATTGCGTACTTTACTGAACGAAATGATCCTTATAAGCTTGAGTTACTTCAGGATCTTGAAGACGGCCAAATTAGTTTTTATTCTCAGGGAAAGTTTACTGATCTGTGCAGGGGACCCCATTTGCCTAACACAGGTCTGATTAAAGCGATCAAATTAACAAGCCTTGCCGGGGCTTACTGGCGCGGAGACGAGAAAAGACAACAGCTCACCAGGATATATGGGATTACTTTTCCCAAACAAAAAGAACTGGATGAGTATCTTCTGATGCTTGAGGAAGCGCGTAAGCGTGATCACCGCAAACTTGGACAGGAGCTGGAGTTATTTATGTTTTCTGAAAGGGTAGGCGCAGGATTACCAATCTGGCTTCCCAAAGGAACTGCATTGCGTCAGAGGCTGGAAGATTTTTTGAAACAAGAACAGATTAACAGAGGTTACACTCCTGTGATCACGCCACATATTGGCCACAAAAACCTTTACATGACCAGTGGCCATTGGGAAAAGTATGGAGCCGACTCCTTTCAGGCGATTCATACACCCCGAGAAGGTGAAGAGTTTCTTCTTAAACCGATGAACTGCCCGCACCATTGCGAGATTTATGGGCATAAACCGCGTTCTTACAAGGAGCTGCCTCTCCGTATTGCAGAATTCGGAACAGTATACCGCTATGAACAAAGCGGAGAGTTACACGGTCTGACCAGGGTAAGATGTTTTACACAGGATGATGCGCATATCTTTTGTACCCCGGATCAGGTGAAAGCCGAATTTCTCAATGTCCTTGACCTGACCATGCATGTCATCCGTAAGCTTGGATTCGAACATTTTACGGCTCAGATTTCATTGCGTGATCCTGAAAACAAAGAAAAGTACATTGGTTCTGAAGAAAACTGGATTAAAGCTGAAAGTGCCATTATTGAAGCGACCAAAGAAGCTGGTTTAGAGACCATCACTGAATTAGGTGAGGCAGCATTCTACGGGCCCAAACTTGATTTTATGGTTAAAGATGCCTTGGGAAGAAGCTGGCAGCTAGGAACGATTCAGGTCGATTATAACCTTCCAGAAAGATTTCAGCTGGAATATATTGGCTCAGACAATTCAAAACATCGCCCGGTTATGATTCACAGGGCACCATTCGGTTCTATGGAAAGATTTATTGGTGTTTTGACTGAACACTGCGCTGGAAAATTTCCATTATGGCTTACCCCTGAACAATACATGATTTTGCCGGTAAGCGATAAATATATTGAATATGCCAGAATCGTTCATCAGGGACTAAGAAGTCAGGGGCTTCGCGGTGATATTGATGACCGGACAGAGTCTATTGGCAAGAAAATCCGCGACAATGAACTTCGCAAAATTCCATTTATGCTAATCGTCGGTGAAAAGGAGCAGGAACAAGATCAGGTTTCTGTACGAAGGCAGGGAAGTGGAGACCAGGGTTCAGTCTCTATCAATGATTTTATCTCAATGATTCGGCAAGAACTTTAGGGAATATTAACCGGGCTGATAGGTAAGGACTGCGTTGAACTAATGTGATTGTCCCGGGATTAGCCGAATTCAGTGTTGTAAAAGATCGGTAATGATTTTCTGAGCAGTACGTGAGGATTGGTTTTTTTGGTTTTTTGATTTTAACAGAAAGTGTCAAACATATTCTGAAAATCTACTCTTCTGGGGACTCTATCAGTGTAATAATGACCATGCTAACTTTGTATTTCATGAATCCATCCAAATGGTGACATGATCTACAGGTCGTCTTTCTGCCAGTAAAGGGTACCCTTCTTTTAGCCAGCCCATGTAAAATAATCCAAGGCATTCCCAGTCCTCAGGCAATCCAAGCGCTTTTGGTAAGGTTTTTATGGCGGCAGGTGTACTCCAGTATGCACCCAGGCCAAGGGCTGAGGCTGACAGCCACATATTCTGTACTGCACATGCCACAGCAGCGGTCTCCTCCCAAGCAGGAATCACAGAATCACTGCTTCGTGAAATGCATATGACCAGTACACAAGCTGACTGAAGTGGCCTTTCGCCTGATTTCTTATGCTTTGCTTCGGCGTATAGCTCTTGTGGGGTATTTTGTACATAATATTGCATTAACGCGGCCGATAATTTCTGTAAGGCGGTGTCTGTCAGAACAGCAAAACGCCAAGGCTCCGTACGTTTATGGGTTGGCGCCCATGTAGCGTTTTTTAATATATTGATTATCAGATTTTTATCAATTTTTTCTGGCCTGTAAAAAGGTGGATAGACTGCTCTTCTACGTTCGATCAGTTCAGAAAGAAAAATAAATTCTTTGCTCATAATTTTGAGTATATTAATTTATTTTTTAGCTTTGCCTAAATTTTACTTGCAATGTTGACAGTTTCAGAGGAAAACTATCTGAAGGCAATATACAAAATACTGGAAAGGTCGGGTGAAACAAATGCTTCCACCAAGGCCATTGCTTCAGAACTTGGGACCTCACCAGCTTCGGTCACAGATATGCTGCGCAAACTGAGCGAAAAAGAGCTATTGAATTATGAGAAATACTATGGTGTAAGTCTGAGCCGAGAAGGCCAACGACTTGCGCTTGAACTCATCAGGAAACATCGCCTCTGGGAAGTCTTTCTTTGTACCCAACTTCGATTTGCATGGGATGAGGTTCATGAGATCGCAGAGCAGCTGGAACATGTGCAATCAGATGAATTGATCCATCGTCTGGATGAATTCCTTGGGTACCCCAAGTTTGATCCCCACGGCGATCCTATACCCAATAAAAATGGCAGTTTTACATTCCGGCAGCAATCCGTACTTTCTCAGATTCGGAATAAAGATTCAGAAGTGCTAATTCTTGGTGTCAGAACGCATCAAAAACCCTTTCTGCAGTACCTGGACACCATGTCCATTCATCCCGGGAGAAAATTAAAAATCAGACAATATAATTCCTTTGAAAAAATACATACGCTGGAGACTGAACAACACGAAATAATTTATCTTGGACATGAGATCAGTAGTGAAATCTGGGTTCGCCTTGCATAGGTATTTTTTAATCGTGATATTGTTTTCCTTGTTGATTCCACTAGGATTTTCTCAACCTAAAAAAAAGAGGGTACTGGCCACTGCATCGATGTGGCAGGACATGTGCAAGGTAATATCCGGTGGTCTTGTAGATTGCGATGTCATAGTACCTATCGGATCGGATCCTCATTTATATGAACCAACTCCTGCCGATCTTATCAAAGTCGGGCAGTCTGATTTGATTCTAATCAATGGATTGACATTCGAAGGCTGGCTTGCAAAACTGATTTACAATTCCGGAACCAACGCAAAACAAGTTATCATCAGCGAGGGTGTTGCAGTTATTCAGAGCGAAATATATCATAACGCTACAGATCCCCACGCATGGATGAATGCTGCCAATGGGGCCGTCTATGCAAAAAATATAGCCAATGCGCTATGTATACTTGACCCGTTGCATACCGAAGAATACCAATTTAACGCAGCAATATATATCAAGCAATTAAAAGATCTGGACTCGTCAATTACCCAATTGATCCAGTCCATTCCAGAGGCACATCGGATCCTCATCACTTCGCATGATGGTTTTCGTTACTTCGGGAACCACTATGGAATTCAACTTGAACCATTGCAGGGCACTTCAACCGAAGCAGATGTACAATCCACAACCCTTCTCCATGTAAATACGGTCATTAGGGAGCATCAGGTTCCGGCCATTTTTGTAGAAAGCACTATTAATCCTAAGCTCATTCAACAAATACAAAAGGAGAATAAGATCATCATCGGTGGCAAACTATATGCGGACAGCCTGGGTGACAGTACCTCCCAGGCAGGTACCTATGCCGGCATGTTGCAGTATGATGCAGAGGTTATATCTCGCGCCTTGAATATTGCAGATCATAAAGGGCAATCTTCAACTTCGTTTTTTGGTAACAAAATTTATTTTTTTATTATCGCTTTCTACATGGTGTCCCTGACTGCAATTTATCTGATCAATAAAAAATAATATGGAAGCACCAGTCAAGAATCTGCTACATCCTATAGAAATCAAGGGCCTTTCCGTAGCCTATGACCACAAGAGGGTATTAAGTAATATTTATTTGCAGATTGAGGCCGGGCATATTTACGGATTGATTGGCCCGAACGGTGCTGGAAAGTCAACTTTATTCAAATGCATTCTACAGCAGGTACACTATCATACCGGTGAGATTTTGATTTATGGGACCAACGAACCCAAAGTATTAAAACGCATTGCATACGTCCCGCAGAAAGATGACGTCGATTGGCAGTTTCCGGCTATTGTCTCCGATATTGTAAGTATGGGCAGATTTCCGTATAAAAAATGGTATCAACGGCTCAATAAGGAGGACCATGAGCTCGTCATGTCAGCCATGGAGCGTATGGATATTGTGCACTTAGGTGATCGTCAGATAGGCGAGCTCTCCGGTGGACAGCAGCAAAGGGTCTTCCTGGCAAGGGCACTCTGTCAGCAGGCAGACGTGTTGTTGATGGATGAACCTTTTGTTGGAGTGGATGTACGCACAGAGGAACGAATTATTAAAATTCTAAAGTTGCTCGGATCACAGGGGAAGACTATTCTTGTTGTCCATCATGACCTGGACTCGGTGCAGAATTATTTTGATCGCGTGATCATGATCAATCAGAGACTGATTGCCAGTGGCAATACTTCAGAAGTGTTTACCAAAGAAAATATATCTCGAACCTATTCCAGTCAGAATGTGCTACTTCAGAAAGAATTTTAATTCACGTATTGTTTGTCGGCACTTCCCCTTAAATACTCAATCAATTTAAAATAAAATAAGTAGCACGAATAAACCATATTCCCATTTCGTGTCGTGCGGAGAATTAATTTTAAATTAAATCTAGAGCAGTTCTTTCGCCCGTTTATTCAAGCTATCAAGACCAATTGAAAATGAATTTTAATCAAATTGATCCTTGACAGTCGCAATGAATGCTTAATAAATACTTCATGATAAGTACAATAACACTCGATCAATAATAAGCAAGCTGTTTATAATTGTTGCGTATACGTCCGCTGAAAGGCTGTGGCAGATACTATTTACAAGATCAAGTTATATCTTGTTTTTAATTTTAAAGGCTGCACGAATTTTTTTGACCATATCCAGCTTTTCCCAGGTAAACAATTCGACTTTTACTTTTTTAATTTTTCCATCCGGGGTGACAAAAGTTTTTTCCACGATCCTGTTCTCTCTACCCATATGACCATATGCTGCAGTCTCAAGGTATATTGGATTCCGAAGCTTAAGTCTTTGTTCGATAGCATAGGGCCTAAGGTCAAATATTTTTTCAATTTTTTTGGCAATTTGACCATCCGTCATATTCACTTTAGCCGTTCCAAAAGTATTGACAAATACACCACAAGGTTTAGCGACACCAATGGCATAAGACACTTGAACCAGTACTTCTTCGCACAATCCTGCTGCAACCATATTCTTGGCAATATGCCTCGTCGCATATGCTGCGCTACGGTCTACTTTTGACGGATCTTTACCACTAAATGCACCTCCACCATGTGCGCCTTTACCGCCATAGGTATCAACAATTATTTTTCTTCCGGTCAGTCCGGTATCTCCGTGTGGTCCTCCGATAACAAATTTGCCTGTCGGGTTGATGTGATATTTAATTTCAGCGTTGAAAAGTTTTTGGACCCCAACAGTCAATTTCCTTTTAACCCTTGGTATCAAAATATTTTTAATGTCATAGGAGATCTGTTCGAGCATTTGTTTTTCTGCCCTGGCGACAGCATCTCTTGTCTTTCCCGGTCTGACAAAATCGTCATGCTGCGTTGATACGACGATGCTATCAATACGCAACGGTTTGTTATTGTCGTCGTATTCAATGGTGACCTGACTTTTGGCATCAGGTCTCAGATAGGTCATGAGCTTGCCTTCCTTTCTTAATTTGGCAAGTTCTTCCAGGAGCAAATGTGAAAGCTTGAGTGGCAGAGGCATGTATTCAGGTGTCTCATTTGTCGCGTAACCAAACATCATTCCCTGATCACCTGCTCCCTGATCGATTTTCTTCTTTCGGACAACTCCTCTACTGATATCAGCAGACTGTTCGTGTATTGCACTCAGGATGCCGCAGCTATTTGCTTCAAACATGTATTCACTTCGGGTATAGCCAATGTTTGCGATGACACCTCTGACAATCGTTTGAATATCTAAATAAGCTGAGGTACGGACTTCACCAGCAACCACTACCTGGCCCGTAGTGACCAAGGTCTCACAAGCAACTTTGGAATTTTTGTCGAAAGCCAGAAAATGATCAATCAAAGCATCAGAAATCTGATCTGCGACCTTGTCAGGATGTCCCTCAGAAACGGATTCTGAAGTAAATAAATAAGGCATAAGCTGAATTTAAAAAAGCGTTGCAAATATATGTTTATTTCCAATATATTGAACGTGAGGTAAACTTACTCGATATATTGAATAATCTGAATTAGACGGATATAGACCCCGACTTCGACACTGAGATTTCTAATCGATTGCTCCACGCCGGGTCGAACACCTCCTGTAAAAGGATCGTAAATTGGAATTGCTGCTGGGACATATACCTGCCTTGAGGCATCTGGACAAATTCTAGCTTCAAACCCTAATGCTGCAAATTTATTGATTCGGGTTTCTGCAGCGCCCAGAAGCGTAAATCCATAATTAAACTTCTTAATGAAATCCTCATATCCCTGGTAAATTTCCAATTTATGTTTGAATGTATATTCTCCGCGTATGCCGAGTCCATAGATTAACCTCCAGTTATTGACCGTCTTGGCCTTCTTGGCTCCAAGCTCCAGTACAGCATTGTGGAATTTCATTGCGAAGTTGGAACCACTGTAGACATTTCCAAACTGATCCACAAAACGGTTAATATAAATACTGCTGCCCCTTAGGTGATAACCCAAGGCGAGATACAAAATGTTACCTTTTTCCGACTCAGAATCCATATAGTAGTCTGCATGGTACGTCAAAAGCGGATTGCGTCCGCTCCCGCCTTGCCATCGCTGTGTACTGAATCCTGAGCCCACCCTTACACCATAACCATTAGACTGAGCCTGTAGATTTGCTTTTGCAGCCAGGATCATGAAGAGAAGTATATAAATTCGATTCATACTTGTAAAGATACTGAGGTCTTGCATACTGCTTCAGAAACGAATTAAAAATAGTGTCATTTTGGCAGATAATTTGTAAATATTTAATCTATTTTGAGACATTTTGACAGTATAATTGATTGAAATATGACGAAATTTCAAAAAAAATGGGATGGTACGCCAATTGATGAGGAATAAAATAAATTAAAGATATATGTGGAATAAAACTTCATGTTACAGCAGGCCAGGATACAACAGATTCTACCGGCCAAATTTTCAGTTTAAAACAGGCGGTCAAGCGGTTGATAGTATTCCTGCCAACATCCAAAAGAACTCTGGAGAAATAATTTTAGCATTGTCACTTCCCTCCTATGACAAAAGTGAAATAAGCGTTAAGTTGGAAGATCAGGAATTGACAGTAAGCACCAATCCTCAGGGTGAACCAGTGTCTTACTCCCATCAGGAATTTAAGAAGGCCAAGCTTAAGCGGGTGTTCAGAGTACCTTCCTCCGTCATCCAGGAAAGCATTGAAGCCAAATTCGAAAACGGCATCCTGACGATCATCCTAAGAAAAAAACCAGTTGAGCAATCTAATATTAACATTCTTTAACCATAAAACAATTAATTATATGAAACGCAACATTTTATTTCCATTGATTCCGGTTGCACAGGAGATCGGCAACCTTGTAGATGAATTTGTCAACAAAGGCCTGAATGATGTCATGGGTGGAAGCATCTGGCAGCATACTTACCCGGCAGTCAACATCAGAGAGACAGAAAACAGTTTTTTTATAGACATGGCTGCACCTGGCCTCGACAAACAAGATTTTAAAATCAGCGCTGAAAACGGAATGCTTTCAGTATCTGTGAAAAAAGAAACCAGCACGGAGAGCAAAGGGGAGAATTTCCACCGCCAGGAATTCAACTACCAATCATTTAAAAGATCCTTTCATATGCCTGAGCATGCAGATCCTGAAAAGATCAATGCAAGTTACAATAACGGCGTCCTGTCAATAAGCATTGACAAGAAAGTGGTTGTTAAAAACGAAAAGACCATTGAGGTTAAGTAATTTGGATTTCCGGTAACAAACCACACCAGACAATGTGCAATAGCCAATGAATCATGTTTGAGTTTGTAGTTTAGCCCTAAACAGGTAAGAAGCCTTGGATATTGGGTTAAGAAAAGTTTGGTATGTTCTTTAAGCCTGCTAACCAGCAGGCTTTTTTTATGATCTCTTATGATAATTCCAAACTGCCCAGCTAATCAGTGCACTAGCCATGAAAATCATTATTCCGATATCGGGGAGTATGTCCGATAACCCTGATCCCTTCATGATAACCATTCTATTGACTCTGACAAAATATGCAATAGGATCTAATTTGGTGATCATCTGAGCCCATGCCGGCATACTGTCAATCATGGTATACAAACCACTCAGTAAAATAAAAATCATCATAAAAAAGAATGAAACCAACATGGTCTGCTGCTGAGTCTGCACAAAAGTCGAGATCAGAAGCCCAAAGGCTAGTACAACCAACAAATAGAATGAAGAAAATAAATATATCAGTCCAATATTACCAACAGGAACTACCCCGTACACCAGATAAGCAATGAGCAAGCCAATAGACAGCACCACTTGCCCCATGATCCAGAATGGAATCAGTTTGCCAATAATGAATTCATGCTTTTGTATTGGCGATACGTTAATCTGCTCTATTGTACCAAGCTCCTTTTCCTTTACAAAGTTGAGCGCAGACATATTGGCTCCAACCATGGTGAGCAGGATAACCAATATTCCTGGTACCATGAACTGTTTGTAATTCATGTGAGGATTAAACCAGTATGCACTTTCCACCTGAACGAGCGGTATAGGGTTAAATCGCGGGAACTGAATCCATTTCAGGCGAATGTCCATATTGTAATCCTGCAGAATTTTCTGGAGGTACTGCCCCCCAATACTTGCCCTAGCTCCATTTACGGCATTGACTGACACTGAGATTGAAGCTTCGTTATTGCGAATTAAGTTTTCTTCAAATTGTTGCGGAACTTCAATCATTATGTCAGCCTTGTCCTGTTCAAAAAGTTTCAATGCCTCCTTATAATCTGATTCGTAAGCAACAAGATGTATATATCCGCTTGAAGTAATCTTCTGAATCATCTGATTAACTCCCGGTGAATGATCATGATCAATCAGAGCGAGCTTAATATTTTTTACTTCATAATCTGCCGCAAGAGGTAGAATAAGTAACTGTATAACCGGCATTACCAGCAACATTCTGATATTTGCCTTATCTCTGAAAAACTGGGCAAATTCCTTTCGTACGATGGTGATAATATTCCTCATGCGATATCCAGTCGTTTGTTAAATTTTTTAACACTTACGAAGATCATGAAAGATGTGAACGCCAGCAGAATGAGAGTCTCTTTCCAGATTGACGCAAAGCCAAGACCTTTGATCATAACTGATTTGACAATAATAAAAAACCATTTAGAAGGAATAATATTGCTGATAACCTGCATTGGCACAGGCATATTGTCGATTGGAAACATAAATCCACTAAACAGAAGAGTAGGCATAAACAAACCGATCAGTGTTCCAAACATGGCCGCGGTCTGTGTTTTTGCATTTGATGAAATAAACAAACCTAATGAAAGCGAGGTTACAATAAACAAAATGCTTTCAGCAAACAAAAGCATCAGGCTACCTTTAATCGGAACCTCTAATATAAAATAGCTCAGCAATAGGATAGAAACAACATTGATGATTGAAATAATAAGATAAGGAACAGTTTTGGAGATTACTACAAAGAACGGATTGAGTGGTGACACCAGGAGCACTTCCATCATGCCCAGCTCTTTCTCTCTGACGATTGCAACTGAAGTCATCAACGAACATACCAGCAATAATACCATGGCCATTACGCCAGGCACATAATTATAAGATGCCTTGAGCTGTTCGTTGTATATCATCCTGATTTCCGGCTTAATGGTATAGGGGAGTTTTGTATTCTGCAATAACTCATTTTGATAATCCCCGATAATCGCAGAGGCGTAGGAGACGAGGGTGGTGCCAACATTTGGATCTGTACCGTCTGCAATCAGTTGAATAGAAGATTTGTTTTCATGCTTCAGACTTTCTTCAAAGTGTGGCGCTATAACCACAGCCAGCCTAACAGATCCTTTTTTGAAAGCTTTTTCAATCTCGTGATCCGAATTTAGGAAATCTGTGATCTCAAAATATTTGCTGGATTCCAATCTGTTGATGAGCTCCCCGGAGGCAATGTCCCTGGCGTGATCTACAATCGCAATTTTGGAATTTTTTACTTCATTGGACAAAGCAAATCCAAAAATTAAAATCTGTGCTACGGGCATACCAATCAGTACGAAAAGAGTCTGCCTGTCACGCAGGATATGCCAAAGTTCCTTTCGTATGAAGATCCAGAATTGCCTCATTTATTCCTGATTTGCTCTCTTTGATTTCCTTGCCAGTGTAACGAAGACAGATTCCATGTCCGCTGCCTTATATTTTGCTTTTAACTCCCTGGTTGAGCCCATTGCTTCAATTCTACCGTCAACCATAATACTTACAATGTCACAATACTCCGCTTCATCCATATAATGTGTTGTCACAAACACTGTCATACCTCCATTTGCCGATTGCGTAATCAACTCCCAGAACTCTCTTCGCGTTATCGGATCGACTCCACCGGTCGGTTCATCAAGAAATACTAAAGGAGGATTATGTAATATACTGATTGAAAAAGCAAGCTTCTGTTTCCATCCCAGCGGAAGTGATCTGACAAGCTTATCTTTAAAATCACCGATATGCAAGAGTTGTATAATTTCTTCGGTTTTTATCTTGAGTTCTTTATGATTCAATCCATAAATCCCGCCGTAAAATTTCATATTCTCAACGACCGTCAGGTCATCATAAAGTGAGAATCGCTGACTCATGTAACCGATATTCCTTTTGATTTTCTCAGGTTCTGTATAGACATCAAACCCATTGACCAGTGCCTTTCCGGCGGTTGGTTGAAGTAACCCTGACAACATTTTAATTGCAGTGGTCTTACCCGCACCGTTGGCGCCGAGAAATCCAAAAATCTGGCCCCGGCCTACATCCATACTGATCTGATCTACTGCCACAAATTCTCCAAACCTTTTAGTCAGTTTTTCTACCTTAATGATATTGTCCGGATTCATTCGTTGCTCATTAACTGCATAAAACAATCTTCTACAGATGCTTCAATTTGTTGTGCTTCAATTTGTTGATGGCCAAACACGCTGAGATAGTGATTGATATCGGGCGCAGAAATTCCCTGACCTTTTATGCTAAGGTGTATGCTGTCTCCGAATGAAAATGCCGAACTCGCTACGGTCCATTCCTTCAAGTCCTTCATGAGCCTCGACATATTTTTACTTCGAACACTCCATAATTGTCCCGCAAACTCAGATCTTATGTTGGCTGGAGATTCCACCGCAAGTAATCTTCCGTTCTGGATCAATGCGATACGGTCACACAGGGAAGCTTCATCCATATAAGGCGTCGATACGAAGATAGTCATTCCTTTTTCCTGGAGTCTCTTAAGCATTTCCCAAAATTCAATTCTGGAAACCGCGTCAACTCCGGTGGTTGGCTCATCTAGAAATAATACCTTTGGACGGTGGATCAACGCGCAGGACAATGCCAGTTTTTGCTTCATACCACCAGACAGAGCTCCTGCTCGACGATTTTTAAACGGCTCTATCTGAACATAGATATCCCGGATTAATTCGTAATTTTCCTTAACAGTGGTATTGAATACTGAAGCGTAAAATTCAAGGTTTTCAGCTACCGACAAATCCTGATACAAACTAAACCGTCCGGGCATGTATCCAATTTTTTTACGGATCATCTCGAAGTCGCTCACAACATCTGAGCCATCGACAGTTGCCATTCCGCTATCTGCAAGAATCAGCGTAGCCAATATCCTCATCAAGCTAGTCTTGCCAGCGCCGTCCGGCCCGATCAGTCCAAATAATTCTGAGGAATTAACCTCCAAATTAATATCGCGTAATGCCTTTGTAGTCTGCTTTTTGTTAACATACGACTTGGAAATTCCCTGACAGGTAATGGCAAACATATTCGTTTCAGAATTTTACTTCACCATACATACCAATTTTCAAATAACCGTCATTCGGTACCTGTATCTTAACAGCATACACCAAATTGGCTCTTTCTTCTTTGGTCTGAATCGTCTTTGGTGTAAATTCAGCCTTATCACTGATCCAGACGAGTTTGCCTTTATAATTTCTTTGTCCCTTTTCTCCAAAATCGGTAAAGACACTTACTTCCTGATTAAGTGCCAGCTTACTCAGCTGATCACCACTGACATAAGCCCTTAATTTAAGTTGATCAATATTGGCAATTTTGTAGAGCGGTTTGGCTGGTGTCACCACTTCATACTGGTACACATACCGGGCCAGTACCACACCTGAAATGGGGTTTTTGATATTGGTTTTAGACAACACATCAGCAGCCTGTTCCTTTCTCTTGGCCAGGGGCTCTTTTTCACTGTTGATACCGGCATTTTGTGCTGCAATCAGCTGTTTTTGACTGCGAATCTGCTGCTGCGTAACTTCAACCTGACTTTTAACAGACTTAATCTGTTGATTCAGAAGATCGATCTGTGCGTTAATATCATCCAACTGTTTGGCAGGTGCTGCTTCTCCGTGCACAAGTTTTTCGATACGCAATTTTTCCGTACGGGCAGTGGTGAGCTGAACCTGAATCGTATTCATTTGCTCATTTTGAGCCCTGGACTGCGCTTCCAGAATCTGAAGCTGAGGAGTTACAGGAATGTTCTTATTATTCACTGCACTGATACTTGCTTCTATTTGCTCCTTCTGCAGCTCATATTGCATGGGATCAACCTGACCAATGATACTGTCTTTTGATAATGACGCACCTTCTTCTACATCAAAACGAATGAGCTTTCCGCTCAACTCAGACGAAACCACCACTTCTTCAGCTTCGAACAATCCGGTGGCATCAAATTGATGATTGGAAGATTTACAGGAAAGCGCAAAAACTATTGTGCTACAAATTAAAATGCAACTGATATTTTTCATGGAACTATTGATTGCCGTGTAAATGGTTTGTAAGGTAAATGGATTGGAGGAATGACAATTCATGAATGAGCTGATTACTTCTCGCGGATTCCTCTGCATTCAGGTCTTTTAAATAATCACTGAGGGTAAGGGTTCCGTTGTCATATTGAAGCTTGCTGGCTGTTCTTATCCTTGTCCGCAATTCCAGCAATCTTTGATCAGAACGCAACAATGCTTCATTTTTCTGCGTCTCCTGAATCTGTTGAATTTGCTGAAGGTTAATGTTATAAATAAATGTTTCTTCCTGAAGACTGGCTAAATCCTTGTTGAGGAGGCTGATTTTTTTTTCAGAACCTGTTGTGTAAAGGCTTGATAAATTCCAATTCAATCGCAGGCCACCAATATAATACCATTGAAATTCATTTTTAAGAAAGTTAAGGGCCGGATTGGCATATCCAGCCTGTCCGAACGCAGATAATCTTGGAATAGACTTAGTCTTTACCAGTTTATTCTGAACCTCAAAGATCCTTTGGGATAAATTTAATATCTTAAGTTCTGGCCTGTTCAGATCATTGTTGATTGGAATTTTCTGCGGCTTAGTCAACTGTGTGTTGGCAGGAATTTCTCTGCCAATCATTGATTCCAAAACATGCAATGCAGCCAGTTTCTGGGCATTTAACTCAATCAATCGCTGTTGGAGTTTTTCTTTCTCGGCTTCAACCAGATACAGCTGATAACCAGAGCTAGCCTTGGCTTCAAAAGCAACCTTTGTCTTGTCATAAAGTGCATCCAGGTCCTTGGATGATAAAGCAAGAACGTTAATTTGTTCCTGAAGGAGCAATACACCAAAGTAGGTCTGAATCGTCTTCTCCTTTATTTTGAAAAGGTCTGCTTCGACCTTCCATTGCTCTGCCTCATTTTGCAGCGAAGACAACACTTTTTGCTGATGGATACTTCCTCCATCGTACAACATTTGTGAACCTTCTGCATAAAATTTATATTGGTCCTTATTGGGCGGCGTGATTGTAGGCAGTCCAGGTATATTCGGCAACGTGACAGAAGTAACGTCAGACTGTATCGTTGCTTGTCCATTGATGGTAATGCCTGGCAGCCAGTTGGTATTAAGTTGTCGGGTTTGACGCTGTCCAAGTCTCCTCCAGATGTCCAACTGTCGGGTCATTGGATAATGATCCCTGGACAACAGGAGGCATGAATCAATGGTCAGGCTTTGCTGCGCTCTGATAAATGGCGCCAGTGTAAGTAAGATTAGAAAACAGACAACCCTCATTGCGGCCATATTACGCTTAAATTGTTTATAACAGCATTTCAATTAAAAGGTTAATAAAAATAGAAATTATCGGTCTTTAAATGGTCGCGTGTAGGACCAATCTTGAAGCATCTTAATTCGAGATTAGTTACCTTTGCGCCTCATTTAAAGAACTGATAAAATGCTTCGATCACACCATTGTGGGGAACTAAGACTTGTGAATAGCGGACAAATCGTACGATTGGCCGGTTGGGTGCAGGCTACAAGAAATTTGGGCGGGTTAACATTCATTGATTTAAGAGATCGGTATGGTATTACCCAGATTGCATTCAACATGGATGATCGGCCAGCGTTGTGTGAAAAAGCCAGAAAATGCGGGAGAGAGTATGTCATTCAGGTAACAGGGATTGTGGCAGAACGAAGCAGCAAAAATCCAAATCGGCCCACAGGAGATATTGAAATTATTGCGACTGAACTTACTATACTTAATGCGAGTAAAGTCCCACCTTTTACCATAGAGGATGATACCGATGGCGGCGAAGATATCCGCATGAAATATCGTTATTTGGATATTCGCAGAAATCCTGTGAAAAATAAAATAATGTTTAGGCACCAGGTGGCCTGGCATACCAGAAATTTTATGAATTCCAGGGATTTTCTGGAGATTGAGACGCCCTATCTGATCAAATCCACACCAGAGGGCGCTCGTGACTTTATCGTGCCGAGCAGAATGAATCTAGGGCAATGGTACGCACTGCCGCAATCACCCCAGACCTTCAAGCAAATACTGATGGTCGGCGGAATGGACAAGTACTTTCAGATTGTTCGCTGCTTTCGCGATGAAGATCTCAGGGCAGACCGTCAACCGGAATTTACTCAGATTGACTGTGAAATGGCATTTGTTGAAAGAGAAGATATTCTTAACACCTTTGAGGAAATGATGCAACATCTATTTAAGGAAATTCTGAATATCGATCTCGGTTCCTTCCCAAGGATGAGCTACGATGAAGCAATGGAAAATTATGGAAACGACAAACCTGACCTGCGTTTCGAAATGAAATTTATATCTCCTGACAATTTGCGTGGCAAAGGATTTCAGGTTATTGACCAGTCCGAATGCATCCGCGGCATCGTGGTTAAAGGCCTTGAATCAGTCTTTACCAATAAGGAGATCAATGATCTTACGGAGTGGGTCAAAAGACCCCAGATTGGCGCCAAAGGAATGATTTACATTAAATATTCTACCGAAGGCGTAAAATCTTCCATCAGCAAATTCTATACAGAAACAGAATTGCTTGATCTTGCTCAAACACATCAGGCCACTCAGGGCGATGTTATTCTTATTTTAACTGGTAAAAAAAGCGATGTACTCAAGCAACTGAGCGAATTAAGACTTGAAGTAGCCAGAAGATATAATCTCATACCACCTGATTCATTCAAACCGCTGTGGGTGCTGGATTTTCCTCTCCATGAATGGAATGAAGAAGAACAAAGGTTTTTTGCAATGCATCATCCATTCACAAGTCCTATTCCTGAAGATATGCACAAGATGAATTCAGATGATCATGATGTCATTGCATCCATCCGAGCAGCAGCATATGATCTGGTAATAAACGGGACAGAACTTGGCGGGGGATCAATCAGAATTCATGACCGCACACTCCAATCCAGAAATTTTGAATTGCTTGGTTTCTCTGCTGAAGAGGCCGAACGGCAGTTTGGATTTATATTAGGCGCATTTGAGTATGGCGCACCACCACATGGTGGAATTGCATTTGGACTAGACCGAGTATGCGCCGTGATGCAGGGAAGTTCTACTATTCGCGATTATATCGCATTTCCTAAAAATAATATGGGAAGAGATATGATGATTGATGCACCTTCAGAAATCGACAATAAACAATTGAGAGAACTTGGTCTAATTAAATAATGCTGATCAGGTAATCATAAGCAGAATACATCCTTGATCTCGCACTATGCATGATTTATATTAATGATCAGAGTAATCTATGGTGTAGAACAATTTCTAACAAATTCTTCGTCAAATAAAAATCGGCTTATTATAAACCGAGTCAAACTCAACTTTTCAGACAAGAAATTTTTACAACATTACATATATTAATACAAAAAAAACCCGTTTTGGAAACGGGCTTTATCGTATTGAATTGTATATTGTTTAATAACCTTGTTTTGCAGTGCCTGCCTTAATAGCAGCCAGTGCCTTTTCTTCTCCGACCAACGCGGTTAATTTATTACCTTTACCATCATTTCCCTGAACCATGTAACCGCCTTTTGCAGTTCTGGTAATTACTGCATCTTTAATAGGAACATTTTTTTCTTTAGTCTTAACATTATAAGCTGTAAGTTGCATTGTATGAATTTTTAAAATTAATAAATGATTTTTAATTAACGACAAAGTTACTGAAAGTATTATAAATATTAGAAATTTTATTATATTGTACTATTAATAATTTATGATGGCTTCATAACTTTTATATCTTATTTGCCTGCTTTTCAAGCAAGTAGCTCTTTCCAAACTTAACTGTTAATCTTTTGCATAACAATTTTTAAAACCTTTATTCCAGGCGTTGTCTATACTCAAAAACAATCGGTATCAGTCCGTCAGCAATTTGTAAATTCGCCTTCTAATACATATTAAAATGAAATTTTTTCTTTCATTTACTTTCGCTTTTATGCTGATCTCATGCAAGGATAATTCGTCGGGTAATCATAAAGTGATTCTTGATGACATCCTCATTGAGAACCGCGATTCGACCATTCATCCGGGTGAGGATATTTATAATTATATTAATGGACGATGGATCAGGAACAATCCTATTCCTTCTGAAGAAGTCAGTTGGAGTATCGCCCATTTGGTCATCAATGAAAACTTCCAGAAACTTCGTGAAATTTGCGAAAGTGCGGCATCGGCTTCAAATCTTCCGGATAGTTCAAATATGAAAAAAATTGGTGATTATTGGGCCATGGCCATTGATTCTCAAAGGTGTGATCAGCTTGGCATTACTCCAATTCAGCCATATATTCATCTGATAGACTCCGCCAAAAGTCAGGAAAAACTAATTGAAGTAATTGCAGCGCTTTCATCCATAGGTGCATGCACACTGGTTGGAAACTATGTCTCTCAGGACGATAAGAATAGCGACAGGTCAGCCTTGTTTTTTGTCCAGGGTGGACTGGGACTTCCAAATAGAGATTATTACTTTAATAATGACGAGCGCACGGTCAATATCAGGAATGAGTATCCAAAATATATCGCACGCATGCTGGAGTTTATTCATTCCGATACTGCTGAATCAGGCGCGATGTCTTCGGCAATTATGGGTTTTGAAACCAATCTCGCCAACTCTTCCAGAAAACTTGAAGATCTCAGAGATCCCTATAAAAATTACAATGCCATGGCGACTGATCAGTTAGAAAAGCTGTCTCCGGAAATCAAATGGCGAATATTTTTGGAATACAGTGGTCTGCGATCAGATTCTTGTATTATTAGACAACCTGAGTATTTCACCAATCTTGGTAAACTAATCAGCAGAACACCATTCGAAGTGTTGCGCAGTTATCTCAAGTTTCATTTAATCCATACTTATGCATCTTCATTAAGTGCTGAAATTGATAAAACAAAATTTAATTTTTACAACAGGTTAATACAGGGAGCTGAACAACAGAAGCCTCGTTGGAAAAGGAGCCTGGAAGCTACAGATGACAAATTAGGTGAATTACTGGGTCAGGAATTTGTGAGAAACTATTTTAATGACAAAGCCAAAAAAAGATATTCCGAATTGGTTGAGACCATTAGACAAGTTTTTCGCGAACACCTTGAGAACCTTGACTGGATGAGTGAAGAGACGAAGAAGAAAGCCATCGTCAAATTGATGGCGATGACAAAAAAAGTTGGCTATCCTGATCATTGGAAAGATCTGAGTACGATGAAGATTACAAGAAATTCCTTCTGCGAAAATGAGATTGAAGCCAATAGGTTCTGGATAAAATACAACCGGCTAAAACTTGGCAAACCCGTTGACAGAAGTGAGTGGGATATGACGCCACAGACGTATAACGCCTACTACAATCCTTCCAATAATGAAATCGTATTGCCCGCTGCAATTTTTACGGTACCAGGGAGAAATGATGAACAGCTTGATGATGCGCTGGTCTATGGATATGCTGCCGCATCAACGATAGGCCATGAAATAACCCATGGTTTTGATGACGAAGGCAGACAATACGACGCCAAAGGTAATCTTTCAAATTGGTGGACACCAGAAGATGAAAAACGCTTTAAAGAAAGATCAAAAAAGCTCGTTAACCAGTTTAATGAATATGTACTGCTGGACAGTCTTCACATCAACGGTCAAGCAACTTTGGGTGAAAATATTGCAGATTTAGGCGGAGTCGTTCTGGGACTCGATGCCTTTAAGAAAACTTTACAGTACAGGGAAGGTAAATTGATTAGCGGCTTGACTCCACTTCAAAGATATTTTATGGGATATGCGCTGGGTTGGCTTGGTCATATCCGAGACGCTTCGCTGGCCTCAAGGTTACTTACCGATGTACATTCTCCTGCCAAATACAGGGTTATAGGTCCATTTGTGAATGTGAATGACTTCTATAATGCATTTAATATACACGAAGGCGATAACATGTACCGACAAGATTCTTTAAGAGTTCACATATGGTAATCAAATGGTGATGAAAAAATATTCTTTAGCGCTGCATGGCGGTGCAGGGACAATACTAAAAAATCAAATGAACCCTGACCTGGAAGAACAGTATAAAAAAGCGCTTAATGAAGCGCTTAAATGCGGGATGGATATCCTTGACAAAGGCGGAAGTGCCCTTCATGCTGTTGAAGAAGTCGTAGTTACCCTGGAAGATTGTCCACTATTTAATGCGGGCAAAGGTTCCGTATTTACACATGAAGGACATCATGAAATGGATGCAGCCATCATGAGCGGAACAGATCTTAATGCAGGGGCAGTTTGCCTGGTTCGAAGAATTAAAAATCCTGTCCGTCTCGCCAAGCTGGTGATGGATTCCTCACCACATGTTTTACTAGCAGGTTCAGGTGCCGAAGCTTTTGCACGTTCACATGGAATGGAATGGATCGATGAAAAGTACTTTTATACCGAACAACGATTTAAACAATTACAAAATGCGTTGGAAGAAAATAAAATTTCTCTTGATCATGACCATTCTTCGGAGAGGAAGTTCGGTACTGTAGGAGCTGTAGCTTTCGATACTCAGGGTCAACTTGCTGCTGCGACCTCCACGGGAGGTATGACCAATAAAAGATGGGGTCGAATTGGAGATTCGCCTATTCCCGGGGCTGGTACTTATGCAAACAACGAATCCTGCGCGGTTTCATGTACGGGTACCGGTGAATTATTCATGAGAAGTGTAGCCGCTTTTCAGGTGCACGCGCTGATGAAATATGCAGGCCTTAACCTTTTTGAAGCATGCTTCAAGGTGGTACATGAGATCTTGCCATCGATTGAGGGAGATGGAGGACTCATCGCCATTGATAATAAAGGTGAAATTTGTCTTGATTTCAACACCGAAGGCATGTATCGGGCTTTTGGTAATTCAGATGGATCGATTGGTATAGAAATATATCAGAGATAGGCGTCTTGTAAGTTGGCCTTTTCTAAATGAAAATAGATTTTATCTGTTTTCGAAAAATGTATTCTATTTTAAACATTTAATTCTCAATAGCGTTGCTGAAACCTAAACAGAGAAGATATGCGTTCAATCGGATTATCTAAATTGGCTAGTTTACTATTGTGTTACCTGATAAATATTTCAATAGTTAACTGTCAAGCCGGTAACATCATCGGAAAAGTACTCGACGAATCTAATAATCAACCGGTGGGCTTTGCGACGATCACATTACAAGGAACGAGTTATGGCACCAACAGTGCGCAAGACGGCAGTTATGTTCTGAACAATGTCCCTCCGGGGCTTTATAATCTTACAATATCTGCACTTGGCTATGAACAACAAACGATCTTTGAAATTGCAGTGAGTGGCACGAAAAGTATTGTGCAGGACATTAATCTTAGTCCAGTCTCCATTAATCTACAAAATGTTGAAATAACTGCGGGAAGATTCGAAAAATCTGCTGAATCTCCTGTGTCGAAGGTAAGTATTCGTTCTTCTGAAATTATGAGAAATCCAGGAGGCAACAGGGATATTTCAAGAGTATTGCAATCATTTCCTGGTGTGGCTTCAACTGTTTCATTCCGGAATGATATTATCATTAGGGGCGGCGCTCCAAGTGAAAATCGATTTTATCTTGATGGCATTGAGACCCCCAACATCAATCACTTTGCGACGCAGGGTTCCAGCGGCGGTCCAGCCGGTATGATCAATGTCAATTTTATCAATCAGGTTGAAATGTACACCTCGTCATTTCCGGCAACCAGAGGTAATAGCCTTAGCTCGGTCCTGGAGTTCAAGCAAAAGAATGGTAATCCAGATCGTCTGGTTAGCAATCTCATGCTTGGATCAAGTGATATCGGGCTTACTTTAGACGGTCCTTTAGGTAAATCTTCAGATTTTATTTTTTCAGTACGGCGATCATATCTTCAGTTTCTTTTCGCTGCACTAAAACTCCCATTTCTTCCTACTTACAATGACGTACAGTATAAATTTAATTTCAGACTAAATAATAAGGACATCATCAGTGTAATTGGTCTTGCAGCATTGGATCAGTTCAGGCTCAATGAAAAGGTTAATAACGGTGTCAGTGACAGCTCAACAATTGACAGAAACAATTATATTCTGGGATATCTGCCAACGATTGAACAGTGGAACTATACCATCGGTATTAAATACGTCCACTTCATCAAAAAGGGGACTCAGGTGTTTGTGCTTAGCCGCAATATGCTGAATAATAATATTACCAAATATACTGACAACAATAATGGCAATGCACAAAATCTAATCCAGGACTATAATTCCCGTGAAGCTGAAAATAAATTCAGGTTTGAAGACACCAGGCAGACAGGATCCTGGCGTTCCGTTATTGGCGTTTCTTATGAACTGGCAAGGTACGATAATCAGACTTTTAATAAAATTTTTACCCCTGGAGGAAATGAGGTGATTAACTATCAATCAAAAATATTTGTACACAAGTTGGCATTATTTAGTCAGATTTCAAGAAATTTTTTGAATGACAGGTTAACTTGTTCTGCCGGATTAAGAATTGATATGAACAGTTATACTTCCGAAATGGCCAATCCTCTGAACCAATTGTCTCCAAGAATTTCTTTTTCCTATGCTTTGGCGCCAAAATGGTATCTGAATTTAAGTGCCGGCCGTTACTATCAATTGCCTGCCTATACCATCCTGGGCTTCAGAGACACTGGTGGAACACTGGTGAATAAAAATGTCGATTTAAAATATATCCGTTGTGACCATTTTGTCGGAGGTATTGAATTTCAGCCCGACCAAAATACACGCATCACGATAGAAGCTTTTAACAAAGCATATGATAAATATCCTTTGCTTATTCGCGAAAATATTTCTCTGGCTAATCTGGGATCCGATTTTGGCGTAATCGGCAATGCACCCATACGTTCGGATTCTAAAGGAAGGAGCCGAGGATTGGAAGTCAGCCTCCAGCGAACGATCAAAAACGGAATTTACGGAATCCTCGCTTATACTTATGTGCGCAGTGAGTTTACAAATAACAATAGTTTATTTGTGGCCTCCTCCTGGGATAACCGAAATCTGCTATCTATTACTTCAGGCAAACAGTTTGCTGGAAACTGGGAAGTAGGAATTAAGTTCAGATACTTTAGCGGTGCCCCTTATACACCTTATGACTTAACGGCAAGTGCTACCAAGACTGCCTGGGATGTAACCCGTCAGGGAATCCTTGATTACAGTAGAATAAATTCGGAACGCCTGCCTGCAACGCATCAACTTGATGTACGTGCGGATAAGAAATTCTATTTTAGGAAAAAAGTGCTTAACATCTATCTCGATATACAGAACATTTATAATTATAAAACCAAGCTGCCTCCTTACCTGACCACAGTCAATGATCCTTCTGGCGCACCCTTATCAAATCCAATGGACAACTCCAAATATCTTCTCAGAGAAATTCCGAATGATGCGGGCAACTTGCTTCCTTCTATCGGAATTATGCTGGAGTTTTGATTTGGATGTTGAATTACTTTGCAAGATCTAATAGTAAAAAACGAACGATCGAATGAAAATACCGTTAGTTGGTCTGAATACGATGAGGGCTATCTGCTAAATTAATTATGGCTTTATGAAAGACCAGATATTCTGGTTCAAAGCAACTTGTTCTATATAAATATTCTTTTTCGCTGTATCTGAATGAACAAACTATACCTTAAAGATTACCCTTTCATTCTATGAAGAATATTAGCCCGGATGAGTGACCATTGCTCTTTTTCAATGCAGTATTCGAAATTTGGTCTTATCGCCTCGCCTGCGTACTCCACTTCTATTTCACGTACAAACTTTGCCCCGAGTCTTTCTATCGAGAATCTGGATCTTAAATTGACTTTTCCAATATGAAAAAATACTTTACCAACATACTGAAATATGTAATCCAGCATCAACATTTTAGTGGAATAGTTATACCTGCCGCCCCAGTATGCTCTCCTAAAAAATGTATAACCTATGAAAACAGAATCAGATTCCTCATTCAGATTATAGAAGCGGGAGCTTCCAATGATGACTCCATTGGCATTATCCGATATGGCAAAAGCACCACCTGATTCGACAGCGTGTCTGAAAAAAGTTTGAAATACTTCCTCCCTGTATCTTTCCGGATTAGGGTGCTGAATCCAGATGTCCGGGTCCGAAGCAGCGCTATAAAGGGCCGCGTAGTCAGACTCTTCCAAGGGCGTTAAGGTTACAATTTCATTGCTCAGAACGGGCTGCAAATCGACCATTGTTCTGCAACTATTTAATAAAGTGCTTTAAAGTAATAACCTCCTGCGTGGTAAGATGTCTGAATTTGCCCCTGGCGACACTTTTTTTAGTCAGTCCGGCGTAATACACCCGGTCCAGCCTCTTGATTTCATATCCAAGATGTTCAAATATCCTTCTGATGATCCTGTTCTTACCACTGTGGATTTCAACTCCCAGTTCATCTTTCTTGTTTTCAACATAGTCCATTCCGTCTACCTCCATTTTTCCATCTTCCAAATTCAGACCAGTCATAATTGTTTCAAAATCTTTTTTGGACAATGGTTTATCTAAGGCAACATGATATATTTTCTTAACCTTAAACGATGGATGCGATAACTTTTGTGCCAGTTCACCGTCATTGGTCATCAACAGAACACCAGTGGTATTTCTATCCAATCGCCCGACAGGATAAATCCTTTCTTCGATATGGTCTTTTACCAGATCAATTACGGTGTTTCTGGTCTTTTCATCCTTGACCGTAGTGATATAGTTTTTAGGTTTGTTGAGCAGGATATAAATTTTCTTTGTCTGTGGAAAAATTCTCTCGTGATTGTAAAAGATTTTGTCTTTGTCCTGGACTTCATATGAAGGATTTAATTCAATCCTGTCATTGACCTTGATTTTTCCATCTTTAACCAATTCTGCAGCTTGTCTCCTGCTACAAATTCCACAATGCGCCACAAATTTGTTAAGACGCATTTTTTCAGATGATGCCGGCTCACGGCGTTCACCTCGTTCCTTATTACCACGGTATGTCTTCATCATCATTGAGTCTTGAAGGAATTGTTCTTGGAATGGATACAGACGGCGTGCCTGGTATCCCAAACATGCTTTGCTCTTCGACAAATGGAACAAACTTGGCGAATTTGTCTTTAAACAGCACATTGATTGAATCGGTCTTTCCGTTTCTGTGCTTGGCAATAATTAATTCGGTCTTTCCGCGAACTACTTCGTTTGGATCATCAAGTTCGTAATATTCCGGCCGGTAGATAAACAACACCATGTCAGCATCCTGCTCAATAGCTCCTGATTCGCGCAGGTGCGATAGCTGTGGTCTCTTGTTGCCGGTATTGGTTTCAGCCAATCGGTTAAGCTGGGAAAGTGCGATCACCGGGATATTGAGTTCTTTCGCCAGGCCCTTAAGTGCCCGTGATATTGAAGAGATTTCCTGCTCGCGGTTGGTTCTTTTATCTGTCCCTCCGATTGTCATGAGTTGAAGATAATCTATGATAACCATAGAAATGCCGTGATTCTGATGAAGCCTGCGGCATTTGGCTCTTAATTCAAATACATTCAGTGAGGGTGTATCATCGATGAACAAGGGCGCATCACTCAACTTATCGATTGCATAGTTTAGCTGAGTCCACTCATATTCCTCAAGTTTTGCATTGCGCAGTTTGCTGCCTTCAATCTCTGCTTCCATACTGATGAGTCTGTTCACCAGTTCGAGATTATTCATTTCGAGAGAGAACAGTGCAACCGGTTTTTTAAAATCCATTGCAGCGTTGCGTGCCAGCGCCAGGGTAAAGGATGTTTTTCCCATTCCCGGTCTAGCAGCAACAATGATAAGGTTGGACTTTTGCCATCCTGAAGTTAATTTATCCAAATCCGGAAATCCACTCGGTATACCTGTCATACCTTCTGTAGATCCCGAAAGTTCTTCGAGCTGCTTTTGCGCTTTCCGTGCCAAAGAGCCAACGGTCTCATATCCCCGCCTTAGGTTTTTGTCCGTAATTTCGTACAGATTCTTTTCCGCCTGGTCCAGCATATCAAGTACATCCTTGGTATCCTCAAAGGAATCCTTGATTATCTGTGTGGAAACGCGAATCAATTCGCGTTGAATGTATTTTTGTGCAACAATACGTGTATAGTACTCTGTGTTGGCAGAGGAGCTAACCTTATTGGACAGTTCTAGAATATAAGCTAGGCCACCTACTTCCTCTAGTTCGCCGTTTTTCCTTAATCTTTCGCTAACTGTCAGAACATCAATTGGCTGGGTGTGCTCAAAAAGGTAGATCATGGATTTATAGATGATCTGATGCACTGGTTTATAGAACGATTCCGGTCTCAGGGTCTCCATTGCAATAGAGATTGAGTCTTTGTCAAGCATGATTGCGCCAAGAATGGCTTCTTCAAGTATCACAGCCTGAGGTTGCATACGCTCATAGGCCATACCTGATAGATCCGCAGTTATTTTTGTATCGCCTGCTGGATTGAATTTTTTTGTAGATCCTGGTTGGCCCGACATGTCTCTTAATTGGATTGCAAATGTAACCAAGACAGATAACTAAATATTTATATATAAAGCTACTACTGTGTTAAAAAGTTCCTGAAAATTGTGAATTACTTGTTGAAAACAAAAAATCGGGAATTCGTAAATTATTACTCACATAGAATATTTACACTATATGTCGTTAGACTATATGTCATTGGCTTCACAATCAAAGACTTATTAAGAAAACTTATAATTAGAGAAAAATCATCATATCAATTTATCCTCTGGAAAGTACCAATAAAAGACATTCTCAACCTGGATTCCGTTCTTGCTGTGTTAAAAAATAATTTATATATTTTTCTTTTTACTTCATATTGCATTGATTTTCCAATTGGATCAAGTTTTTATTGCTGCTAATAAAAAGTTAAATTGCTACAGGCATTGAATTCACGCTTTCCTACGAACGAGATATCTTGTCTTTCATATTATAGGATGATTTTATTGCTTTTTGAGCAGATCCTTATTTTCAACAAGTTCATGGAAGATAATGCCTCTCCGGATCTTATATCACGACTATCTCATGCAATGTAAG
Source organism: Saprospiraceae bacterium (assembly GCA_046329325.1). Classification (GTDB taxonomy): domain Bacteria; phylum Bacteroidota; class Bacteroidia; order Chitinophagales; family Saprospiraceae; genus Vicinibacter. Next base: position 1,721,270 of record JAXLUU010000001.1, on the reverse strand, counting down.
ATTGCATTTTTTCACTTAATTGTGCAGTTAATTGTTTTGGTCCATTTGGGCATTTCAAAATGCTAACCTCTCGATATTGACTGAAATTGGTGATTATTACTTCTTGCAAATATATCTGATCAGCCCTTAGAATCAAGACTACCTCTTACTTTTGACATATTCGGTTTTAATAAGATCCTGATTTATAATTAAAGTCATTCAACACATTTTGCATCCCATTCGATAATGCTTAATCATCATCGTTCTGCAGTCTAACTTGCATTTGCAATCTTTTAATTAACGCTGAAATTAAGTTGTAACTGTGAAATTATCGGAGTAGCAAATTAATTCTAAATTAATATGATGAGTTCTTAAAGCTTGTTTTGCATTCCAATACTTCCTTTTTTCTGATGAAAGGCATTCAATCCACATTGTAGAAACTCATTATACTCAGGTACTCCTGCACGGTAACCTCTCGGCTTGGCCAGCACTTCTTCTTCCGGACTCATGATCACATAAAGTGGTTGTGAATTTTGATTGAAATTGACAATTTGAAAATCTGCCCATTTATTTCCCACATTGCGGATGGGATTATGGGTCACTGCAGAGATAGTCTCTTTTTCCAGTGGCTCCCTGTCATCAACATAGAGTGAAACCAGAACAAAATCTTTCATCAGGCTATTTCTTATCTTGTCATTGACCCAGATATGCTCTTCGGTTTTGCGGCAATTGACACAACCGTACCCGGTAAAATCAACCAACAGTGGTTTGCCTTGTTCTTTGGCATAGCTTAATGCTTCATAGTAATCATGAAAACAATCGATATTATTGGCGCATTTTGTAAAAGACACAAATCGCGATTTGATATCCTCATTGACCACAGGTTTTTGCAGCAGGTAATTGTACGTTGAAGGAGGTGCCAGTCCACTCATCAATTTAAGTGATTTGTAGGATTGAAATTCACTTGAATAACTGAAGCCACTCGCCAGGTATATGGTCAAGCTTGCAAACAACAAACCAAAAACCCAGCGCGCAGAAGGTAATTTTTTGACAGGAGAATCATGTGGAAATCGGATGAACCCAAACAAGTAAATTGCCGTTAATGCGAAGATCACTACCCATATTCCCATAAAAATTTCATATCCAAGAATACCCCAATGTCTTGTCATATCTGCAACGCTGAGGAATTTCAATGCGAGGGCCAATTCCATAAATCCGAGTACAACCTTTACATTCGTCATCCAAGAACCGGACTTAGGCAAGCTATTGAGCCATGCAGGAAACGCGGCAAACAAACCAAATGGCAAAGCAAGGGCTAGTGAAAATCCAAGCATCACCACGGTAGGTCCGATGGGTTCCTTGGCTGACTCAACGATCGCTGATCCAATGATTGGACCCGTACAGGAAAAAGAAACAATGGCAAGTGTAAATGCCATAAAGAAAATTCCTATAAGCCCTCCACGGTCTGCCATAGCATCAGAGCGATTCGACCAGCTGCTTGGCAGTGTGATTTCATAAAAACCAAAAAAGGAAAATGCGAAGAAAACGAAGATGACAAAAAATAAAAGGTTGGCAATCCAGCTCGTCGACAATTCATTGAGCGCAGTGGCGCCAAAGAAAGTGGTGATCAATATTCCAATGAGGACATAAATCACAATGATTGAGAGTCCATAGATCATTCCGTTTCTTAATCCTGACTTTTTATCCTTGCTTCCCTTGGTAAAATAAGATACAGTCAAAGGAATCATCGGAAAGACACAGGGTGTCAATAATGCCAATAGTCCTCCAATAAATCCAAAAATAAAAGTCCAGAAATGATTTGTCCCCCTGACCTGTTCCTCACCACATTGACCGGCCGGGTTGGCCAGGGTCTCGACGATCCGGGGAACAACCTGATTGATTCCGTTGCCATCGGATGTACCAGTTGAAGATGTGCCAGAAGCCCCTTCAATGATGACTTCATTTTTCGAAGGTATGATTTCAAAGCCAACCGTTTTCGGCGGAAGACATTTAGAATCATCGCAGGTTTGATACGTTATTGTCCCTTTAATTGAAGTCATCGGGTCATTGATTTCAATTTTCTGTACGAATCGCACATTTTCCTTGAATTTGACTACGTCCATGTCAAAAAGATCATCATGTCCACTCACTTTATGGTCGCTTATCTCTTCGATCATTCCTACAGCTTTAAAATGACTCCCCTTCGTAAAAGAAATTTCTGTCGGCAATGGCCCGCCTTCTTTCTGATAAACACTGTAAATGTTCCAGCCTTTGTCAATTCCGGCAGTCAATTCCAGCAAAAAGTGTTTATCATTAACTTTTTTAAGCCCCCCCGTCACATGGACAGGATCAAATATTCCTTCTGAAGGTTTTGCGCCCAGCGTTTCGGAACCTGATACTGGCAAACTACCCTGGCCGCCTGGTACAATGCCATTGTTGGATCCTGCCTCCATCACATTAACCTGAAAGGTCTTTGTTGTTGGTGGTATACAGGTTTCACTGTTGCAACACATAAAGTACACTTCCGCCTGAATGGATGGGACCTTATCCGTTATTTTTATTTTTTGAACAAAATCAACGTGTTCATAATATTTTGCAAGGATTTTATTGTCAAACAGTGGCTCAGCTGCCTTTTTAAGCTTTCCCCTTTCTTCTACCTTCCCGATAAGCGTCAGGCCTTGACTGTTTTTGATTGTCACTTCGGTCGGAATTGCAGCTTCAGGATCAGAGGTTTGTGAGTAAATACACCAACCATCGTCCAGTTTGGCGCTTAAGACCAACTCATATTCCTGATTTCCTAATGACTTGATACTGGTCTGCCAATGTGCCGGATCAAGAATTTGCCCGAATCCATGGCCGGAGGACATAATCAAAGCCAACAGTGTCCCCGCCAGGTAAAATCTAAACTTATTCATAGTGTGCAAAAATATAACATAAAGCTTAGCCTTTGAGGGGCCCTGACAGGTAATTAACGTACTTTTAACCCCTAGGCTACCAGGGCAAAATGCTCCTTAACCCAGCTCAATAGACTTTCAAAAAGTGCCCTGCCATCAGTATTGCCGAGTTCGGCTTCAGAAGCTCTTTCAGGGTGGGGCATCATTCCACATACATTACGGGTCTCATTGCATATACCAGCAATGTTCATCCTGGATCCATTGACATTCGACGCTTCGTTGACAATTCCTTGCGAATCGCAATATTGAAACATGATCTGCCGGTTGGTTACCAGTCTGTCAAGTGTATCATCATCGCAGTAATATCTTCCATCTGCGTGGGCGATTGGGATCATGTAACGCTGATGAAGATCAAGATCATAGGTCAGTGGTGTCTCTCTGGAAAACGGCTTGAGAAATACATTACGGCAGATAAAGTGTTGCGATTCATTGACCAGCAATTGTCCTGGCAGCAGGCCAGCCTCACACAATATTTGAAATCCATTACAAATGCCGATTACAAGTCCTCCTCGTCCGGCAAAGGAGACCACTGCACCCATTATAGGAGAAAATCGGGCAATCGCACCACATCGAAGGTAATCTCCGTATGAAAATCCGCCTGGCAGGAAGACGATATCGCCCGGATTAAAATGATCCAATGAATGATTTTTATGCCATAAACGCTCCACCCTACAGCCAAAAACATCTCTTAGGACGTATACTAAATCATCATCACAATTGGATCCTGGAAATGTAATAATTCCGCATTTCATCTATTACCAGTTTTGAAGCTGCAAAAATAAGGCAAGTATAGCGAAGAATAGGTGCAAGGTCTCTGCAAGTAGCAAATTCCTGATTTTGGCGAGAATGACTGCCAGGAGAACGGATAACGGCATTATCAAGATGAGGAGCGGTGCAATGTTGTCTATTTTTACAAACATCACAGAAAAGAGGCTGATGAGACAAGCCCAAAAGAGAAAATCATATACCTTCTGAGCTCCAATGTGGGTTTTAATTTGAAATACACTGAACTGTAGTAGCGCTGCAATAAATAGAATCATTACAATCACAAAAGATACGAGACCACTGCCACCGAATTTCATTGCGAGCGGATACGGACTGAATAAGCTTGCGTATTGGTCAGCAAAATAAATCGCACTTAGCTGTTTGACATATAAGAACATGGCCAGTAGAATGGCGACGCAGACCAGTCCTGAAATCAGCTGCATCAACTCCCTGAAAGATAGTCCCCTGAAAACGATAAGACCGAAGATTCCCAATACAACCAGCCACAGATAAGTAGTATAAAATAACGTTGCCAGTCCAGAGTAGAAACCAAAATTAAAAATACTGAGCGAGGCATTTTTCATCAAGTAGGTATTACTGACAGCGCGCAGCGCCAAAATATAAAACATACTACCAATCAATAAGCCGGTCAATCCGGATAATACTGGATGAAATCCTGACAGGATGATCAATACCAGGCCGGCAAACAACTGTCCGTCCGGATTGAGTTTGTGATCATTCACGAACTGATTGAGCAGCAATGCATCTACGAATAAGATGATAAGAGAAACATAAAACTGTGCATTGTCCGTTAGCCCGCTCCATAAAATCAGCTGATCTGTCAGCCAGCTGTGGTCCAAGTGTATCTGGCCGTAATTGACAAAAAACTTCCCGCTGTGCACGATTAGAATATATGGAATCAGCAGCAAATTGTTGAAGACCATATTCTTTCTGAAAAGCTGGAGCATCCGGCTAATTTTGGGCTAAGATAGAATATTGGTCATAATTTGCTAAACCCGTGGTGTAGTTATAATGTTTATTAGCTTTGCGGCCAATCATGCCTCAGACCTTAAAAGACATCAGATCTTGCATAGAAAAGGAGCTTGAAGAGTTTGAAGTTCACTTCAGGCAGGCAATACAAAGCAGAATCCCGCTTTTGGATAAGATAAGTCTGTATATTATAAAAACCAAGGGCAAGCAGTTCAGACCCATGATCTCCCTACTTTGCGCAAAGCTTTTCGGGGAGATTAATGAAAACACCTTTACGGCAGCCACAATGGTAGAACTTCTGCACACCGCAACACTTGTTCATGATGATGTGGTCGATGAATCTGACCAGCGCCGTGGTTTCTTTTCAATTAATGCACTTTGGAAAAACAAGATTGCTGTTCTTGTGGGCGATTACCTCCTGTCCAGAGGTTTACTTGTTGCACTCAACAGAAATCAGTTCGAGATGCTGAAAATTCTCTCTAACACAGTGAGTGATATGAGTGAAGGTGAGCTTCTGCAACTTGAAAAGGCTCGGCGCCTCGACATAACCAAAGAAATCTATTACCAGATCATCCGACAAAAAACAGCATCACTCATTGCCACTTCCTGTCATTGTGGTGCACTGACTACATGTCATGATACTTCGAAACTTGAGCATATCCATCATTTTGGCATGAACCTGGGTATCGCTTTTCAAATTCGCGATGACCTGATGGATCTTGAATCGGATATTATGGGCAAGCCCAAAATACAGGATATAAGAGAAAAAAAGATGACCTTGCCGCTGATCCTGGCGCTCGGAAGTGCTCCGGCCAATGAATCAAAACAAATTATCCGAGGCATCAGGTCTGATTCAGAAAACGAAGATGTCATTCGCAGGACCGTAGAATTTATTCATCGCTTCGACGGGGTTCGCAAGGCGACAGAAGAAATGAATCAGCACCGGGATGAGGCGCTTCGATCACTGGCTCATTTGCCTTCCGGTGAAATACAATCTGCCTTGAGCAGACTGTGTTATTTCGTTACCGAACGTGAAAAATAATTTATATTTCTTCGTATATGTCATCAAAAACTAGCCCAGGTACTAATTTGCCATTGGCATATCTGATCTCCACTCTAAGTTGGAGCCTTCGCTTAACAGAGAAATAACTTTGACCTTATACTAGTTATGCTTGACATCAGTTTGAGCCAATAGTTTATTTATATCTTTTTTCACTTCTGTGTCTTTAACATGTCCGATAAAACTTCTAATTAATTTTGACCTCATTGGCTCATTGATTAATTGAAGCAATTTGACGTATTCTAATTTTGTTCTGGTATCTTTTTCTTTGGAAAGTATCTGTTTTTTTAAGAATTTGGATCCTGTTTTTTGACCACTATCTGATCCAACAATCATTTTAAATAATTCTATATTGGTTCCAACAAATCTGTAATTATCCTTTGCTTCCAAAAAATTTTCAAGTTGACGAAATATTTTCTCTCCACCGTACTTTCCCAAATAACCTGTCATTATACCGAATGAATTTATGAATTTATTCCAATGTGCTACCCAGAAATCTGTTAATATTTGATCTGGATTATTTTCATACTCATTTAATAAGGTTGATACAAAATCTATTGAAATATCCTTGTTTAAATCCATACATTCACATGTTGTATTATAATCAAGCAAATTGCATTTTTCTAAATCAAATAGTAGCAAGGGTAACAATTCATCTTTGAAATATTTATAAATGTTTTCTGCTCTTAAAAGTTTCGTATAATATAACTGAATAATTGGAAATTCTGTATATATTGTAGAGAAAGAATCAGTGATTTCTTTAAATGGATTTGTAAGTATCCTTATCTTGTTCCAGCCCCCTAATTGACTGGAATAAAATTCTACAAATTGAAAATAGTAAATTTGTAGTCTATGGCAAAATACAGGAAATGGACAGTTGAGGAAAAACTAGCCATATTAAAGGAAGCGGAACAGCTGGGAGTAACTCCCACGATCAGGAAGCATGGAATTTTCTATGCCACCTATTATAACTGGAAAGAGAAACTAAATCTTGAAGGAACGGAAGGATTGCGGATAAGCCATAAAAGGGTTGATCCGGAGCTAAAGGCACTTCAGATAGAAAATCAAAGGCTCAAGCAAATAATTGCCGAGAAGGAATTAGCCTTGCAAATCAAAGAAGAGTTGCTAAAAAAAACATCCCAACAAAGGAAGACAAAATGATGGTTGCTCATCAGTTTATAGAACAGAATTATCCGGTTAACCAGGTATTAGATTATGTGGATTTAAAGCCAAGTAGTTTTTATTACAAGAAGGCAGAAGGATCAAAAGGGAAAAGTAAAAGCACCATTACTTTTAAACAGAATGGCACATTTGAAAAAAATGAAATGGTAGTATTTCAGATTGAGGAATTGCTTCAAAAGGAATTTGTTGATTACGGATATAGAAAGGTTACATGGTATTTAAGAAATGAATTATTGTACGTAATCAACTTTAAAAAAGTATACGATTTAATGAAGAAAAACAACCTGTTGAGACCTAAAATAAGGAGAAGCCAAAAAGGCAAAAGATGGGTTGAATTCCTTGTTCCCAGGCCATCCCAGCCATTTGAGCATCTTGAGTTTGACATCAAATATATCTATATCGCCGGTGAAAGAAGGAATGCTCTATTGCTTACGATAATAGATATTATGAGCAGAATGAATATTGCATGGATGCTACAATGGAGTATTAAAAAAGAGGATGTGAAAGCATTGTTTCAATATATATTGGAATCCTATCGATTACCGAGATGCGTTACAGTTAGAAATGACAACGGGAGTCAAATGGAAAGTGATTTGGTTAGAAAATTTTTAGCATCAGAAGGAATATTGCAAGAATTTACCAGACCAGCCACCCCTCAACAGAATGGGCATATTGAAGCGTATCATAGTATAGTTGATAGAACAATATGCCAGATATACGAAATAAAAAATATAGAACAAGGAAATGATATATTTGGCAGATTTGAGTATTTTTACAATCATGAAAGGATTCATTCCGGGATTGGATATATAAGTCCAATTCAATATTTAAATAAACTCGGATTAAAGATCCATAAAGATTTTGCCTGCGTGGCTAGTGATTAGGAAACCATAGCGAACAAGCAGGACTTATAAACATGAATGGGGTCTGTAAAAAGATCCCTTCTTTAAACAGCAATCAATTCATGTTGAAAATAAAAAAAGGGTTTCCTAGGTGTAATTTGAAAATGTAGAATCTTTCTCCAGTTTATAGGGGGCCAGTACAATCTTTTCATTTTTCATATTGCAAAATCTAGTGCAATGACCTCCTTTTAATAAAATGTATTTTTTCTCTATTGAAAAATCTTTTATTAATAGTGCAATTCGAAAATCCATTATAGAAGATATTATATTATGAACCCTTAATTTACTTTGAATTTCCCCTAAACACTTCATATCGTGATAGAAGTCTTTATTCATTAAAGCAAAATACCTCTGTACAATGTGATCAAATCTTTCAATGTTAAGATCTGCTATATTTTTAAACAATAAAGAAAGAGTCGGAGCAACTGAATCGTAATTTGGAAGGATGCGATAACTTATGACATGTACTTTCTTGAAATTTGAGTCAAGTAGCTCTGACATCCCATAATCTATTCTGTCATTTGTGTCGATTTTTACAAGTAATTCATACTCTAGTTTATTTAATAAGTCTTGTGAATAAATATTCTTGGAATTAACTAATAAATAGATAATAACCAGCAATAAATAATAGTCTAATCTCATTATTTCCAATTTTTACCTATTACCTTATTATTTGGGTCATAAGACCAATCTTTGTCATTCAGGCTGTTACTATTGACTACTAGTTTAATATTGCATAAGTCTTCTTCATACATTGTTGCTGCATTAAGCACATCTCCCTTTTTATATTTCTCATAAGTATAAGGTTCTGTTATATATGGACCACCAATATTGAATTTTTTTCTTGTTGAGTTTTGCCATTTAAGATTGTACGCTACTTCTTCTGAATCAGGATAAAAATCATCATCCAAGTCAAGTTGTGAAGTATATCCGTTCGGATATTTGATTAAATATAATTGAGTATGATAAAGTTCGTGTATAACGGTCTCATAAAATAATTGTATTCCGTCAATGTAGTCTCTACCATGCTCCCAGAATCCATTACCATCTCCGATGATAATTTCTGGATTATTGGTAAATCCAGTGCCAACATATATTCCTGAACCAGAAGGAAACTCAATTTTGTTGGGTCGAAATCTAAATTTATTTGACCCATAAGTAACATCTGCACCTGGGGCAGGATTCCACTTATACTTTCCTTGATTTGAATAAGTCAACTTAAATACTAAATCATCCGGATTGTCAACCCATGTGCTTGTTTGCTCTTCTAAGTAACGAATGTTATTTACTTTTAATTTGCTTTCAACTAACTGTCCCCAGTAATAAAACCAATTAGGAACATTTGACTTATTTATATCATATCTTCTAAAAAACACCTTCACATTCGGCAAGTTTGACCCAGTCGGCGGGGGGTCATTGGAATATGCCACAGCGGATGGATTGGTGGCTTCCACTTTAATGACAACATGTTTATCGCCAAAGTCATCATTGCTCATTGGCAAGGAAGAATTGGGTATGTAGGCCTCGCTTCTTGAAAGCGCCTTTATCGGGTCTGCTATGTGCCAGTAATCGTTGAATGACCCTGAGCTTCCGTCTCCGAGCTGCCATATGTATTGGGTAACATGCTTTATATTCGAAGGATTGACAGCCTCATATTTAATTTTCTCCAGGTCTGATGCGGAGGGACCTGATACTACAACTTTTAAATCCTTGCCTCCGTCAAATTTCTTAATAATAAAGTTAGTGGCACACTCTACGCTGTGACTGCCCGGAGGCCCGGGAGTGGTCTCCGGTGTCTGGCAGTGTGCCTTTAGACTGAAACTTATTGCTAAGTGCACTATAATCAAGTTTCTCAAATAACGGTTTGATTTTATAAAGGTTACTGAAGTAATTTCTAAGTTGTCAGTTTTTAACAAATTTGAAAAACACGAATTTGCCATTGGCATATCTGATCTCCAGCATGTAAAGTCCCGCGCCGAATCGATATTCATCGATTCGAGCGTTCTGGAAGAATTTGTCAAATTCAGGATGCAAAATTATTCAAAATTCAATCCTGCCTGAAATGATAAATAACATCTCAGGTATCCACGTAAAATAAACTATCGAAGATCGTTTTGCGGCCGCTTCTTTTTGAGTAGCATTTGAATTATAATATGTATAGCTTTGATGTTGCTCTTTTGGTTTGCTTGTTTTTTTTTGTTATTTTATATTGCAATAGGAAGTTATCTAACTAAAAGAGGTCGTAATTCTGTATTGAAACTTTCAGCAGAGGGTAAAAGGCGGCATTTTTTGGAACATTTATTTAATAAACTAGAGGTAATAAGACCGCCTTATAGGTTTTATAATGCATGAATTGGGTTCAATACTCATGCTGTAAACTATGATCAGATTATTTATTTAATCATAGATTTTAAATTGTTAAAAAAAATAAATTTCATCTGTTCCTCATATTGTTATAATATCCGACTAAATCTTCAATTTTGCCTATTTCAATTTTCAAACTATTCTTATTTGCTTCTGAATTATCAGCATCTAATTCTTTCAACTTAATTAATTCTTCGTTTAAAATATTTAATCCTTCCGAACATCTTTGGTTAATATTGTCAATATCGTCACTGCAATAATCCAATAAGCTTCTTAAGATTCTGTTATATAAAGAATTCGGGTTAGGCCGTAATTGATTCAGTATAAAATGTATAAGTTCACTCCTTTCATTATTGTTAGAATTTGATCTTATGATATTTTTAATTACAAATAATCCATTTACAGTATCACTTTTAAATCTATTATAGATATCAAATCTTTGTGCTTTTGATGCGTAATAAAAAGATTTTGCCAACAAGTTTTCCTGGATTTCAAGAGAAGTATCAGATTCATTTTTACCAAGATTATTAAGTAAGACTTCAATTCGTAAACTGTCACTGTAATTTGAATAATTCACTGACTCAATTAATGAATTTAGAACTGTTTCCACTAATATGCAAGTATTCCCACCCTGTGTAGTATTAAGAGTATTAGGATCGTATTGAAATTTATTACTCCTGCAAAAATTCTTAATCTGATCTTTTAATTTATCTGATAATTCTTTGATAAAGAAAAGTTTTTTCGATTCACTTTGAATTTTAGCACAAATAAAATAGTTTGTTGTATCTAATGAAAGAAGATCATAAAGCACTCTTTCATTGAGATTGATTCCATTTGATTGACAACTGCAAGATTGTAATAATAAATTAAGAACTAGATAAATAAAAATATTTCTCATTATTTCCAATTTTTCCCTTGAAATTTACCAGTTGGATCAAATGACCAATCTAAATGATCTTTCGACGTGACATCGGCTGACCTTAGCTTTTTGTTACATTCAAATTCTTCATAAATTGTACCAGATGAAAAGACTTCATAGCCTTCATTATCAATTTCAGTTGCGCCAAAAATGTCACCTTTATGATTAAGTCTAAAATCATAATCTTTTCCAGTTTGAGACTTTTCGAACCAGTTAGGATATCCATCACCATCTTCATCATCTAATTTTCCATCCTTGTCAAGATCTAAATTCCCTGTATATCCATTTGGAGGAGGCCAAAATTCTTCCCAAAGTACAATATGATGGTTTTCATGTGCAAGTACCGCAATAAAATTATGTATTCCTTTGTTTTTAGGTTCAATACTGAAAGTTTGAGATATTGCTTGACCATAAGTTGTTCTCCGCGATAATCTATTTGTACAACCGGAATTTGTTGTAACTTTAGTGCCAGGAAAAGAAGAAGAGCAATAATTAGTAATATCTTGAACAAATTGTAACGATTCAATTCTATTTTTATCCACAAATTGCTTCCAATAATAGGACCAATTTGGTTCATTAGGATTCGAGGGATTGGGCGCATCTTTTTCAAAGAATACCTGAACTTTCTTGTTAAGGTAAGGATCGGTAGATAGAGTTGAATTTCCATTGTGGTCGCTTAATTTGACAACACCGTATTTATCTCCAAAATAATCATTTGATTTCGGCATTAATGTATTATTAACTGCATCAATTTTAATCTCTGTTTTTCCCTGAAGTAAATTGACAGGTCTTAATTCCCATTTAATAGAACCTAAAGGGAAATCTCCTAACTCCCATTTATATGGAGGGCTTGGAAAAAAGTCCAGCCCAAATACATCTATGGGGAATGACTTCGTTTGAGAAACCACCACTTTAAATGTCTTGCTTCCGCTGAATTCTATAATTTTTAATTCATTAACGCATGCTATAGAGCCACTATTGTTATTCGGTCCGGTTCCAAGGGTATCGTTAACCTGACAATAAGAGTTGCTTGCCATCATAGACAAAGATAGCATTAAGCTCACATGGATTTTTTGTATTATTTTCATAGATGATAAAAAATTATAAATCAGTTTTTAACAAATTTCAAAAATGTTGATGTGCCATTGGCATATCTGATATCACTGTAGGAACAAGTTTTTACACGTCCGCCTTCGAGAGGCCTGTCCCTCTCAATCAGGAAGTCTTAACTTACTAGACCTTCACAGGCGGGGATGGAGGACTATTGAAATTAATAATTGCGGTTCGAAAAAATTGGCCGACTGTCAGATCAAATCGTGGTTATTACATATTAGCAACTAAAATATTAGATTTCATATGGCTTCTATTTAATAGGCGGATAAATATCAATTTTTGGTAACTCTCCTTTATTCCATATCCCTCCAGCCTGCTCAATTCTCTTTTTTAGCAATGGATAAATATAGGACTGACATGAAGGTATCACTTCAATTTGGTAGAGTGCGGTAAGATTATTGATTGAATAATTAATAAGCCTAGTTGTTGAAGAAATATAAATTTCTCTTCCCGCTTCTATTTGACTTTGATTTAAAAAAGTCCAAAACGGAATTTCTCTTAATCTGTAAAGTAAATAATAATTATTACTATCTAGTTTAATGTTTTTTAAATAAAAATTTAAATTTCTGTAATACTTATACTCGACTAAAATCAATCTCTTGCTATCGACTTCAAACATTAATTGATAGTTTTTTTTCATGATTAATGAATCTGAAATTTTTCTTAAAGAATCAATGGATTGACCATTAATTCTATTCCATAACAAACATAATAATAGCAGTATAAAGAATAATTTGATCAGAATTTATGTTTTTTCTTAATTTCAGTATTTGTCCCATTAGTTTTTCTTGAGATCTCTGCTGTTCCCAATTTTCGATAGCAATGTAATATAGTTTATAAATGTGAGGCAAAATACGTTTATATTTTTCAAGATGAGCACTCTCATAATAGTTACCTGTTTTTAGTTTCTCAAATATCATTTCGATATTTAATATTAGTTAACTCCTTACTAGCGGATTTAGGGAGATCAATAAATTGACTATAAGAAAACAAAAGTGTTTGAGAAGGAGTTCTTTTAGCTTTGCCATTAGATAAATACTCTTTATAGTTTAATGTAAATAAAGTTGGAGTATGCCAAATGACTGATTCGATAATTTTTCTATCTTCCATAGGAAGCGCGTCATATATATGCATTTCAGAAATAACAATCCACCTATTAGAATCATAAATTGTATTATCAAAGTAATTCGGTCTATCAAACATTCGGATAGCGTGAAAGTAAATTGGTATTCCAATTTTTGTTGTAAATATTATGGAAATATTTTTCTGATCAAATCTTTCAAAATTAGTATAATAAAAAATATTCCACTTAGCCGGTCTAATTTTGATCGAACCAATGAACTCTTTATGATTCATTGTGTCTATAATGTATAAGTTATTTTCTCCAAGAATAGTAGAATCTATTTGCAAATAACTACCTGTCTTAAAACTCCCAATAATAATTGACTTTTGCGCACTTAAAATAATCAAGAATATGAAACTAAATAGAACACCCAAACCAATTTTAAAGTAATTATTCATAAATTAATTTCTAAGTTCAACTCATAAATGCAAGAAAATATTGTAAAATTCAAACTGAAGCAGGAAATATATGGTGACAAATCAAAAGTATTGCTCCCTTTCAATATTTCCGTATTTTCAAAAATAGGACATTTTCTCAATTGAGTCAAAAAGAAAGTGTAAGGATTGAAACCATGCTCGAAGCAGGCTATACCCAAGCCGAATTTACGGCAAGTTTGAATCGAGCGGAATCTACCATTAGTTAGGAGATTAACAGAAATACTGGAAAACGGGGTCAAGGAGCCAAGATTTACAGTGCCCAAAAAGCCCAGGCAAAAATCGAAAGCCGTGAAGCTAACTGCTCACCACAAGTCCCAACTGCAATATCTACGTTAGTTCCTGAGCGCTGGTAAAATTTCAGTTTGAATGTAAGATATGGTCTCGAATACCTGATCAACCAAATGCTGATAATCTGAATTTTCGTCTCGCAAATACTCTTCACACAGTCTGATCATCGGCGCATGGCCGATCATAAAAAAACTGGTCTTGAGGTTGTGCACCTGGGTGAAGGCGGCTTTGGGATCAGCCATGTGTGCCGTGTCAGTCAGTTTATTTAATCGTTCGCGCGTATCTTGTATCCACTCGTCCAGCATATCAGCCAACAGTTGAGGATCTCCGAAGCTGATCTGCTTTAAATAACCTAGGTCAATTGAGTGTTCCATAAGGTTTATGCAAGGCCTCCTCTTCAGGGAAAAAAATAATCTGAGCGCCCAATTCTGAAAGTACAAAAAGGCAGAAATGATGCTCATGACTGAGATAAAGTTTTTTGAATTCGGCGACTTTATCTTCCAGAATGATATTTTTAAGAACGAATTCTTCAAGACTTGAAGCATGCACTGACCACTGACCGGTGGTTTCGCCCGCTTCGATGACCGGAACGCCCATGGACAGTTGTTGCTGATGTAAAATGAAGATCGGAAATTCCGTTATCTCCTGATCCAGCATCACTTCACGGGCCTGCGCAAGGGCTTTACGATATCTCCTGAGGTCCTGTTCGAGTTCCAGAAATTTTTCAACATTGACTTTACTCATTCCTCGTTCTTTATACTTAATCTTGTCACCACTTCAATATGATTTGTCATTGGAAACATATCTACAGGCCGGTATCGGTCAACATGATATGCCTGACTCATCAAAAGAATGTCCCTTGCTGCGGTAGAGGGATTGCAACTCACATATACAATTCTTCCTGGTGCCATTCTCAGAATCTGTTCGATTACCTCCGGATGTATCCCCGTTCTGGGTGGATCAATGATCATGACGTCCGGTCTTCCGTACTGCGCTATGAGTTCTTCATTTAATATTTTTAATACATCGCCTGCGATAAAATGGCAATTGGAGAGCGCGTTCAGTGTTGCGTTAACATGTGCATCATCAATCGCTTCCTTGATCTCTTCAATCCCCAACACTGCAGATGCCTTATGTGCAAGATATATTCCGATACTACCCACACCACAATAGAGATCATATACTACTTCAGAACCGGATAGTCCTGCGTATTCTTCTACAAGCCTGTACAATCTTTCTGTCTGATGACGGTTAGTTTGAAAAAACGATTTAGGCCCAATGCAGAATCGCACATGATCCAATCTGGTATAAATGAAATCATCACCGTAGACTTTCTCGCATACCACATCATGCCAGGAGTCATTCTTCTTATCATTGACTGCATACCACAATGATACAATATTCTTAAAATGGCTGGTTAAAAAGTCTCTGATTGCTTGCATCGCTTCTTCATCTTTTTGTGAAAATGAGAGCACTGCCATGACTTCATTTTGCTCATTGGTCTTAATTATCAGATTGCGCAACAATCCTTCATGATTTCTAACATCGTAATATGAATAACCTTTCGCAATGGTAAATTCTCTGAGTGCATTGCGAACTTCATCTGAAATTATATTTTGCAAAAAGCATTCTTCGATATCAACAATTTTATCAAATATTCCCGGACGGTGAAATCCAAGCGCATTGCGATTGTTAACACCTTCCAGATCCTTTTCTTCGTAGAGCATCCATCTTCTGCTCGAAAATGTGAATTCAAGTTTATTTCGATAATAATATGGTTCTTCGCAGGGCAACATTGGCTCTGCTGTTGCAGTTTCAACTTTGGCAATACGTTGCATGGCATTGTTGACAATACCTTCTTTTATCTCAGTCTGCTTAACATAGGCGAGATTCTGCCAGCTGCAACCCCCGCATATGCCAAAGTGTTTGCAGCGTGGCGCTGTACGGAACATGGATTCAACAATAATCTGATGTACATAACCATGCCAGACTCCCTTGCGCTTGCGGGTTATCATCACATCGGCCACATCACCCGGAACGCCTCCCTGAACAAATATGACCATACCGTCTTCTGCTCTTCCGACTGATAAGCCCTGATGTGTAATATCATGCAACTGCACGGAATGAATTATTTTTTCCTTTCGTCCCATTAATGTTTAATTAAAAATTCCGTTCGTCTGTTCTGTCTTCTGCCTTCTTCTGTAGAATTATCCGCCACAGGTTCTTTTTCTCCTCTCCCTTCACTGGTTATTCTTGATTTTTCTATACCGCCGGATATCAGATAGGCTGCCACAGATTCTGCACGCCGACCCGATAATAGTTCATTGGTCTCTTCCGATCCAATGTTGTCGGTATGTCCGAGAATATGTATTTTGCTATTAATATCCGTTTTCAGAATTTTTACAATATGATCCAGTTCAAAGAATGATTCAGGCTGCAATTCCGTAGAACCGGAGGAGAAAAAAATATTCTTGAGCACTACTCTTTCTTCCTCCTGCCCAATTGGTTTCATTGCCCAGATTTTGTAGGACGGATTAAATCTGGAATTGGCCGTACAGTCAAATTGCTCCGAAAGCAGCTGATATCCAGGATGACTAATGTTGATTGCAAAGATTCCTCCACCTGGCAGGGAAAATGTTTTTTGTCCGGAGGCTCCAAGAATTTCCGAAACAATCAGTTTTTTATCTTCAATACGAAATAATTCTATGGTTGCTGCCAAAGGATGATGATCCTTCGCATCAACGACATTAAATCGAATATAACAACTTGGAACAGGTTTTACAATCTCTGGTATGGTCAACTCAAAAATGTCAAGGTTTATTTTTTTTATTTTTTGAGGGTCTTTTTCATTTTGAAACAAGCGATCACTAGCCATAAGGGCTTTTTTTCCGTCGTAAAAAGCTACAAAGGAAGATTCATCCAATGGTGTATTGATCGGATAACCAAGGTTGACGGGTTGAGACCAAATTTTGTTTTTTTCGTTTCTTGATAAGAAAAGGTCCATTCCCCCCATTCCTATATGTCCGTTGGAAGAAAAATAAAGCGTTCGCCCATCCTGATGTAGAAATGGGCACTCTTCATTACCAGCGGTATTGACTGGTGAACCGAGGTTGACCGGCTTTGTCCATTCATTTTTTTTTCCCCGGACAGCCATCCAGATATCCCTGCCCCCAATACCTCCAATCCGGTCACTGCAAAAAAATAGTATGTTACCATTATCTGCAAGACAGGGCTGGGATTCAAATGCCGGCGTATTGATCCTTTCGCCCAGATTGACTGCGGCCGTCCAATGATTGTTTCTTCTGTAAGAGACATAAAGATCACATCCTCCCAATCCTTCCGGGCGATGACAGCTGACGAATACCAGGGTGTTTCCATCGCCTGAAATGGCAGGAGCCCCTTCATTCATCGCAGTATTGAGTTCATCGATCGGCACAGGCGTACTCCATAGATCATTTTCACCGCGGTAACTGATCAAAAGATCCTCCTGATGATCCGCAGCAAGCCTGGTAAAAACCATGGTCCTGCCATCGGCTGTGAGTGATGGTAAAAATTCATTGAACTCCGAATTAATTCCGGGTACCTGAACGGGTTCAATTTCAACTGGCGTTCGACTTGCGGAGTCAGCAAAATGATACGTTGGATACAGTAGTTTAGCCCTATTGAGCAACTCCGGGTTGCCAAAGTTCAAGTCGATGAATATTTTTAAATTTTCCGCAGCTTGTTGGAAATGACGGTTCTGGTAATTGGTGAGTGCCAGCGTATAATATACTTTTTGATTGTACTTTGGATTCAGCATTAATACTTTCTGAAAGTATATCTCAGCCTGGTCAAAATTTCGAAGATCGTAATACACGGACCCAAGCATCAGGGCAGCATCGATAAAATCAGAATTTTTATCCAACAGTTTTTTAAACTCTGAAATTGCCTTTTCATTTTGACCGGTCTGGTAGAATGTAACTGCTTTCTGATATTTTTTCTTGAGGGACGGCTCAGCAGTTTTTACATCGATATACTGTGAATATCCTTGTTGGCAAGCCCAAAATAAAATCAGCCATAGCAATGACCATCTGAAGATTTTCATATCAATTAAACGATAAACCCTGAATCAGTTGTATCAGGATAGGTGCAATTCCGCCAAAAGCCGGGAGGCATCTTCATGGCCAAGCTCAGATGCCTTCTTGAGATCAATCACATAGTCAGGTTTTCCAGCAGCTTTGCGGGCAAGGGCCCGGTGATGAAACAGTTCAGCTCTTTTTTCAAAATTTTTAGCAGGATCAAGCGCGGCGCTTTTGTCAAAAGCGTCCAGTGCCTGATCGAGCTGTCCCATGGCAAAGAAGGCCTTCCCATAGTTGAACCAGACCATCGGCAAGTGCTTATAGTTAGGATCTTCCTTGCTAAATTCCTTACTGGTAACCAATTTAAATTCTTTGGCAGCTTCCTCAAACTCCTTGAGCTCAAGATGGCAATAGGCCTTGGACCTTCTGGCCGACCAGTATATTGGTTGAAGTGCGATGGAAGAGCGCGCGGTGTCTTCAAACGATTGCACTGCTTCTCTGAATTTTTTCTGAACCATCAGTGTACGCGCAATTCCGTAATGCGCTGAAGAATTCATCGGATCTATCACAGCCGCTTTTTTGAAATCATAGAGGGCATCGTCAAAATTTTTTAAGGTAAAGTTGACATAGCCTCTTTGGGTATAAGCCTGTGAGTGCCTTTCGTATTTTTCAATCGCCTCGGTCAGCATTTTAATTGCTTCCTGTTCAGATCCCTTTTCTTCCGATGCTTTTTTGCCCGACTGGTACAGTATAATGCACTTCTTTTCACCATTGGGTTCAATGTGGTAGTGTTGTAGAATTTTTCCCGAATCTGTCATCCAGGCATCAATGGTTCCTGCAGACGAAAAACCTGCGCAGTACTCGAGAAAGCTGATCGTATTTTTCCAGTATTTCTCCGTGACATTACCGATAAAGCGACCAACATCAATCGTATAATCGTCTTTAAAAATCAATTCTGGTTGCTTGAAGATGAGTTCTCTTTTGTAGTGGGTATCCAACCGCGGTGTAATCTGATCAAGAACCTGGTTCATGGTCTTTGAATTGCCCAGTTCCAGCTTACCCTGAATAATAACTTTGTAAAGTACCTGCGGTTGCATAAAGTCTTTCTGATTGATTATGTGGGATCATAGACTATCTCTGTATCACCTGTAACTCATATTGTTACCTTTCAACAGAACAGCCCGATTCAGGGACAAATATAACAAAAACCGTGCAATTGTCAATAATAATTGACTGAATTTGAGCACTTTATGCTTAAATAGAACATTTTTAATATGTAACTAAGTGCTTATCACATTATTAAGTATGCAATAAAAAATCAATTAACAAATTGTTACAAATACATTCTGCTGGCCAATTACCCAAGCCCTTTCAATTAATCATGTAGAATGAAAATATTTAAAAATTTACCAGTATTAAAATTTGTCATGTTCTTGAGATCCTTGAAGTCAGTTAGGAAATAGAAATTTAGACTTGCATCTGATTAGGTATAACTGTTTTACAGGATTACAGCAACATTCATACTTCATTTTGAAAAAACTTTAATCGATAATTATTAGAACAAAAAAAGAAATGCCTGTCAACTGAATTTATTATTAATATTTGTTTCTGCTAGAATTTGCTCTGGAAAAATCCATTTCCACTTGCTGCTGAGTCGTAGAGTCTGTTTCTAAGTTATCTTCGGTTCGCCTGAACAGATTAATTCACTAAATAAAGTTTAATAGATCGTCAACGATGTGGCACTCACAATAATCAATAACCCTGTCTGCAAAAAATTACCAAAGCGTTATATGAAAATTAATTCCAGGAAAATTACGCCATTTAACTTTTAGATGTGCACTAGAAATTGTTTTTGTTCTTTTCGAAAAAAATAATTTCATCCCGATAAATATAAGGACTATATTTGAAAGGTCTGGGTTTCGTATGATTCAGTTTACGCAGAAGCTGTTCGTTGGAAAGCCTGGCTGAATGGACGCTTCTCATTTCTGCATAAATCACAGATCCGTTCTGAAAATAATATTGCTTACGGGTAATTTCCGTTTGATTTTTTATTCTAGCCTGATTGATTTCTTCATGAACAGAAGAGACCAGTTCACCTTTTTCAAAATATAGGTTGATCGTTTGAAAAGATGCAGTTGAGCTCATGCTTCTCATAAATCTGATGATCTGCTTCTGATCATCCTTGTATGCTGTCAGCGTCTCCGTTTTCTTAAGTGTATAGACGCTGGAATCCAGCCGAAGCAAGGATTGGTTTTCAATTATTTTTTCGATTGCCAGAACCCTGAGCTTCTGATCATTGGCCAGGTCACCCAAACGTCTGTGGCAGGACCAAAATACCAACATCAGAGCGAAGATTAAGAATAGTCTGAAATTCACCGGTTGAATTGATTCATTATATGGATGACAAAGTTTGCTAAAAAGCACAGTCCAATCAGCAAACGCTTTGTTAAAGTTGATACGCGTATGTTAAATCAGACATTATTTACTGTCTACCGTCATCCCGGGAAGGGTGCAATTATTTTTTGTAGATAGGATCGTTTTCGATTATATACCTTTGCGCTTTCTAATATGAAAACCCAGCCTGAACTCGAAAAAATCGCGTCCCAAATCCGCAGGGATATTATTCGTCAGACCTGGTCTGCAAAGAGTGGACACCCCGGAGGATCTTTGGGCTGTGCAGACATGATGACTTCGCTTTTCTTCAATCATTTGAGGTTCACTCTTCCTTTCAAAATGGAAGGAAAGGACGAAGACATTTTTGTGCTTTCAAACGGACACATTTCACCTCTGTTTTACAGTGTCCTGGCAAGATCGGGATTTTTTCCTGTCAATGAGCTTGCCACTTTCCGCCAGATCAATTCGAGGCTACAGGGGCACCCGGCCACCCACGAGCACCTGCCGGGAGTTCGCGTTGCGACAGGATCGCTTGGACAGGGTTTGAGTGTTGCTTTAGGCATGGCATTAGCCAAGCGATTTTCCGGTGATGAACATTTGGTCTATTGTCTGACCGGAGACGGCGAGTTGCAGGAAGGCCAGAACTGGGAGGCCATCATGGCTGCCGCGCATTACAAGGCAGATCGTCTCATCGCAATTGTTGACTGGAATGGTCAGCAGATTGACGGACCAAATGACAAGATTATATCACTTGGAGACCTTGAAGCCAAGTGGCTTTCTTTCGGCTGGAAAGTTCTTCATGCCAATGGCAACTCGATGAAGGAAATTGACGAGACGTTAACCCTTGCAGGAGAGCAGGCCGGAAAGGGCATGCCCATTGTCATACTGATGAAGACGATCATGGGTTTCGGTGTAGACTTTATGATGGGTACCAATAAATGGCACGGTGTGGCCCCCAATGATGAACAAGCAAGGCTCGCACTTGAGCAATTGGCAGAAACACTTGGAGATTATCAATTATGAGTAGCTGGGATCAATATCAAAGTACACAAAAAATAGCCACGCGCAACGGATTTGGCGACGGATTATTGGAAGCGGCCCGGAAGAACCCAAAAGTAGTCGCCCTGTGTGCTGACCTTGCAGGTTCATTAAAAATGGATTTGCTGGAAAAGGAATTTCCGGAGCGCTTTTTCCAGATTGGGGTCGCAGAAGCCAACATGATGGGGATGGCATCGGGAATGGCCACGTGTGGTCTGATTCCGTATACCGGAACATTTGCGAATTTTTCAACGGGACGCGTATATGATCAAATACGCCAGTCCATCGCCTATTCAGGTAAAAATGTCAAGATCTGTGCTTCTCATGCCGGCCTTACCCTGGGAGAAGATGGTGCAACTCACCAAATCCTGGAAGATATTGGACTCATGAAAATGCTTCCGGGCATGTGTGTCATTAATCCGGCAGACTACGCTCAAACCAAGGCAGCCGCGATGGCCATTGCAGATTATCAGGGTCCTGTCTATCTGCGTTTTGGCCGGCCAGACTGGCCCGTATTCACCAGTGGTTTGCCTTTTGAAATTGGAAAGGCAATCAAACTTAAAGAGGGAAGCGATGTCAGTGTTTTTGCCACAGGTCACATGCTCTGGCAGGCTTTGGAAGCCGTCCGCCTGCTTGAGAACGAAGGTATCAATGCCGAACTAATCAATGTTCATACCATCAAGCCGCTCGATACTGAAGCCATACTTCAGTCAGTGCACAAAACGGGATGCGCCGTAAGCTGTGAAGAGCATCAGTGCAACGGCGGACTAGGAGACAGCATAGCCCAAACCCTGGCGCTAAAGCACCCCGTACCTTTGGAATATGTGGCTGTCAACGATCAATTTGGTCAAAGCGGAAAACCATTGGAACTCCTTGACAAGTACGGGCTGAGCGTCAATGATGTTGTTGCCGCTATCAAGAGATCCCTCAGCCGCAAGTAAACTTTTAATCATGATGTTGATGCATTGAATCCGCTACTGCATTTTTCATTTTATTCAATTTGTGATATCAATCAACTGAACAAGCCACAGGTAATCCTGATACGGCATTTTACTCTTCGTTGGCTTACTTGAATATCCGCTTATCAAAAGGGAATTTCTCGATCTTTGTAATTCTAATCTTTATAAAGTCAGGATGTTTGGGATTGATGAGTAAATTAAAATCCCCTTGCGTAACTACTGAAGGAATTCTCAATACGCAGTATTTATTTTCAGAAACAAACTTGTCCCCGAAACTTTGAGTGGCAGCAGAGTGAGGAAAATCATGCCAGTTTGGAGGTAAATCTATTACTTCGACCTCCTGTATGGCTATATCATCCGGAATCTCAAGTGTTACCATCATATAGTCACCCGGCAAAGTAGCCAGCGTAAAATGAACTGCCACTTCCGCCATGGCAAGTGATCGATTGGAAGCAGTGTAAATTAGTTCGGTTCCTGCCGAATTCCATCTTGCTCCTTTAAGCGCTGCTCCTTTTCCAGAGAGTGTACTTGCAAATTTTTCTCTCGACAATCTGAATGCCTCCATCAATTAAACAAGGATTCCCTGATTTATTCTTGTCAGTTCAGCGATGACCAATTCCTTTCCATATGAATCTTTTAATAGTTCAATCGGTTTTATTTTCCCTAAAGCGTAGTTGGGTGTATTCAACCAAAGCTTAAACTTGCTCATGTCCTCAAAAACCTCAAGTCCAACTTTGGTGACCTCCGCAATTTCGATAATCTTTTCTGAGTGCAAAGGTTTAAAATTGTGACGGGAAGAATGTCTGTATCGCTGTAATGATTTTGTTGAAATATCAAGAAAGTCTGCCCAATCCACTTCGGTGAATGGAGTATAAGCTTGAATTAAGTGAAACAGCGAATAAGGAATTCCCGCTCGAATAGCGGCTATGATCAGAAGTTTGTCAGAAAGTAAGTCCTCATAAGTAATTTTTTTTCTGGCCTCTAATTGAATATCCCAATTTTTAGATTTCTTAAAGAATTCCGTAACCTCCTTATTGAGTTTTTCTTCAATTTTCAATTTTTCTGCTGCTACCATTACAGGACATTTGTCTGTAAATATAGGACATTTTTCTTTATGGGCAACTAAACCAATCCCTTTTTAAGTCGGCTTTATGTAGAAACTTTCGTATTGCAGGCATTGGCCAGTGAAGCCAAAATCTCCTGCTAACTCATTATACTTCAATGAATTGCACTTCACTTTCTGTGAACTTGACGCAATCAAAAGCAGAAAAATGATGAAACCAGTTCTATGAGGCAATGAGCCGCTTATTGCCAAGAAAGCAGCATTATAATAATGAATTCACAGAGCCAAAAAACCTCTTCTGTCCGTATGATTCCTCAAATCTCAATTCTGAAATTGAACTTAAAAAAGGTGTGCCGGAAGTGGGACTCGAACCCACATGCCCTTGCGAGCACACGCCCCTGAAACGTGCGTGTCTACCAATTCCACCATTCCGGCAAGACCCTATTGGAACGATGCGCAAAGATGAAAAAAATCACACAATTCGCCGATATCTAAAAATATGATGACTTCCAGCTATTTTGTATGACCTTCCAAGAACTTGCAGGGCCACTAAATATGATATACTTTTGTAATATGAATTACCTTTTAACATTATTCACAGTTTTCTTGCTTGTTGTGTCTTGTAATAGTGCCGGAGATAAGTCTAAAGACCTGGTCATCAGGCCAACCACGGAATACCTTGAGGGAACCTGGAAGAATACGTTTAGTCAATATCCTGATTTTCGGCTGACAAGAGACACCGTGGTCTTCTTGCAGGAAGCAGCAGGCGAAAAATACCTCTGGTCCCTTTCAGGTGACAGCATCGTATTTCATTTTCCTACTTACGACTTTGCTTTCAAAGTCTATTGCTATAAGGGAGATTCCATTCACCTGGATAATGAGATGAATTCAAATACTTTTTTACGGGTTAAAAACTAAAAGGACTGATTATTTTTTCTTTTGCCTGATCAATGTCCAGTTGCGGTATCCGAAAATTAACCTGCCACCCAATAGGTTATTTTCAACCCAGCTCAGCAAACGATATTTGATTTTTTCATGCCTTAGTGCCGGTCTTTGGGGGCGGTAGTTGCGTTCGTAATGTAGTTGCTCTTTCCAATTAAACTTTGAAATAAATTCTCGCATAACGGAAGGATGTGTTTCAGTAAACTCAGTGAGTCTGCTCAATGCACCATAATCGAAATCCTGAGGCCTGTTATCAAACTCACGGTCTACTTGATCAGGATCATGATAGGCCTTGTTCATGACCCTGGTCTTTGTTTGCATCAACGCGGGCGGGCGCACCCAACCGTAATGATATATCTCACCAGGAATCTCTACGACCCTGAGCGGCCTGGCGCCGACATGCTGTCTGTAATGCAAACCGTCAAAATCATCAATCCACCGGAATGATTGCGCATCACCCCATGAGTGAATGGAAGGATGGTTGCGTATCACCCTGATCTCACGTGGATACCACACATGAGATTGAATATAATGTTGATAATCTCCGTAAAAATGTTTGTACCGAAACAGGAATCCCTCCACTTCCGGCACGCTGAGATATGCGCGGCAATGCTCCCGGATGACCCCGAGATATTTTTCATGGATCACTTCATCGGATTGCAGATAAATCAGCCAGTCTCCTTTACAATACGATTTGGCTAGGTCTGTCTGCTGTGCGTAAATGGTTCCTCCCTGATAAGTCTCAAGATCCCATTGGGTTGGAATAATTTTAATTTTTTCACTTTTCAGACTGCGGACCAACTCCAGTGTAGCATCATCTTCATCACCTTCACCCAAAGCGATGATCATCTCATCTACCATCGGAAGGATAGATTGGATAGATTCCCTGAGCGGATAATACAGTTTATCCGTATTCCTCATAAAGGAAAACCCGCTGATCTTCATGGAGTGGAAACTTATGCTTTAGTAAACATCCAGCGCAGGATCTCCCTGGCTGTTGCTTTTTTCCCATACATCAGAATTCCTGTACGGAAAATCCGACCCGCAATAAAAATGATAAAATACGCGAAAACAAATAACAATACAAGTGACAAACCCAGACGCCACCAGGGCATATCAAACGGGATCAACGCAGGCATGATGATGGGTGACCACAAAGGAAATAAGCTGCTAAACATGGCCAGCCCACTATCCGGTTCGCGGATGCAAGAAAACATTGCATACATTCCCAATAATATGGGGACCGATACAAACATCGTCAAAGACTGTGATTCATTGAGATCATCTCCGACGGCCGCACCGATTCCGGCGAACATCGCTGCATAAATAAAATATCCACCCAGAAAATAAAGTATAAAAACTGCGAGGATCTTATACCAGTTGAGATGCATGATCTCACGTATCACAAATTGTATTTCTTCAGCCTTATTCATCTGGTCCTGCGGAATCTGGGTGGCCAGTTTCTGCAGGTTATTGAGGTCTATTCCTGACATCTTGATTCCAATAAAATACACTACCGGTATCAGAACAAACCATATCAGAAGTTGCGTCAGACCAACCAACCCCACGCCTATAATTTTACCGAGCATGAGTTCAGTCGGTGAGACTGAAGATATCACCACCTCTACAATGCGGTTGATTTTTTCATCGGTGACTGATCGCATGACAGAAGCACCGTACAGAAATATGATGAAAAAAATCACATATCCCATAACGCCTCCGAGCATGGTTGCGATCTTTGAAGTATATTCCGAGCGATCGGCGGTACTATCTGATATCGGTTCCGGATCAATGCTAATCCTGGTATCAACCTTGTCCAGTTGATCCTTGTCAATGGAGAGCAATTTCATCTTATAATTTCGGAGACTGCTCTCAAGATAATTACTGAGTTTGGACTCCATCTCGATGTCCAGCGTCTTGTCAGAATAATAATAAGCAGTATAGTTTCTGACTTCAACTCCGGCGAAATTGGGCAATACCAAAATTGCATCAACCTCTCCTCTCTTGCATCTTGCTTTGAGGCTGTCCAGCGAATCTTCCGATTTATCGAAAGTAAACTTGCTGCTATTGTCCGGCATCTTGATCTCGGTATGACTCTGATCAGATATCACCACGCGATAGACCTTGTCGCTTTCATTGCTCATCAAAAGAAAAATGACAAAGAAAAATACAAGAAATCCCAGCGGGGTAAGCAGCGTCGTAAGGATAAATTTCTTATTTCTGACGCGTGTCAGGTATTCTTTACTGATGATGATTCCCAGTTTATTCATGGCTGGACTCATTTACTGTTTTAATAAAAATGTCGTTAAAGGTTGGCAGCACCTCTTTGAACCCCTGGAGATGGTAGCCCTTGTGTATTAAGTTACTGATGAGTTCATTGGTAGACTGCCCGTTTTGTAATCGCACACGAATCAGGTTTGAATCAGCGGACACAATCTCAAATCCCAGTGCGTCATCAGGATTCGCAGGTCTGTCCAGTGATATTTCATACAGGTTTTCACGGTATTGCTGCCTGATCTCTGTAACCGGACCATGGAGGACATTGGTGCCTTTGTTGACGAGAACAATTTCTTCACAAAGTTCTTCAACTTGCTCCATGCGGTGTGTAGAGAACAGTATACTTGCTCCTTCATTTTTTAATTGTAAAATCTCATCTTTGATAAGATTTGTGTTTATGGGGTCCAGACCGGAAAATGGCTCATCAAGAATGATCAACCTGGGCTTATGTGCCACAGTGGCAATAAACTGAACCTTTTGGCTCATACCTTTGGAAAGTTCTTCGATCTTCTTATTCCACCAGGATACAATTTCAAATTTTTCGAGCCAGTGCCTGACCGAAGCTTCTGCTTGTTCTTTGGAATAGCCTTTCAACCGGCAGAGGTAAATCAATTGCTCTCCAACCGTCATCTTTTTGTATAATCCCCGTTCTTCTGGCATATAACCTATGAGAGAATACATGTCGCTGTTCATCGGCTTCCCCATAAAACGAATACTTCCGCTATCAGGTCGGGTTATCCCAGTGATGATCCTGATCAAGGAGGTCTTTCCTGCGCCATTAGGTCCGAGCAATCCAAAAATACAGGAAGGAGGAACATGTAGACTCAGGTGGTTGACCGCGATCACAGATTGGTATTGTTTGTGAACGCTGTCCAGTTCGAGTAAATAACTCATGACAATGCAAAATAGTGAGTGGCGAAATTAATCATTCGGCTTTCATCCGGCAAACATACTTTGACCGGTCAGGATGATTTTCAAAATGAAGGCAGTTTGCATATTAGAAAATACTCTGTTACTGATCACTTAATGTCCCATGGCAATGGTCATCAGCGACAAGGAAGATGCCCCTCCTTCCAATAGTAATCGTCCACAGGCTTCCAGCGTCGCCCCGGTGGTCATCACATCATCAACAAGTAATACGTGACGATTTGAAATTGGTGAAGGATCCGCGAGCGCGTATGTTTCCTGAAGGGCTTTCATTCGCTGAAATCTATCCATAGCAGTTAATGAATTTTGAGACCGGTGTCGCAACAAAATACCGTTGCGATATTGTATTCCCAAACTTTCCGCAACCGCGACTGCAAAACACTCGCTCTGATTATATCCCCGCTGGACCTGTTTTGATTTGTGAAGGGGGACTGAAGTCACCAGATCAATTTGACCAAAACTGTGATCGTCCGCGATCATATTACCATAATACCTCCCCAGGCTTGTCGCCAGGTCTGGTCTTTTGCGGTATTTTATTTTTTCAATGAGTTGATGAACCAACCCGCCTGGTACATAATAATACAGGCTGCTGGCGGTATGCAATTGGAGTCTGCCTCTAAAATGTCCTGTAAATTCGTTTATTCTATGCAGATGCAACGTGGTGGGTGGTTGAATCCGCTGGCAGTGCATGCATAGAAATTCTGCATCTTCTTCAATTCGCCTGCCGCAGGCTTCGCAGATTATGGGATAGAAGAGGTCTAAGAATGAGGTGAACCATGGCCTCAAGCGAGCTATATTTTGCATTTTGGGGTGTTTGTGTTTATGAGGTGTCGATGCAAATTTAATGCAAAAAAAAATCCCGGCCACTGAGGACCGGGACATTCAAACAAAACGAAAAACCAACTTTATAGAAAGCTACAAAAAATCTTTATAATCCTTTGCGGATTTTGACCGGAATGTCTTTTTCAATTCCATTCCTTATAATTTTCACCTTAATCGTTTCGTCCACTTTGGTAAGTCCGATGGCCTTCTGAAGGTCATCGTAGTTGTTAACATCCTTACCGTTTACACCAATGATTACGTCTTGTGGGAGTATTCCGGCGTATTTAGCGGAACTGTTATCTTCAACAGACTCAACTATAACGCCATTTTTTGAAGAAAGGTTCATGTTCTTCATATTTTCTTCATCAATTTCTGATACTTGTACACCGAGACGCCCTCTTTGGAAGCTACCGTTGGAGATTAGTTCCTTGACGATCTTGTTCATCAGGTTAACCGGTATGGCGAAGGAATAACCACTATAATAACCTGTCTTTGAAGCTATTGCAGAATTAATCCCCACTAATCTTCCCTGCACATCGACCAATGCACCCCCGCTGTTTCCCGGATTGACTGCAGCATCTGTCTGAATAAATTCTTCAATACCAGGGCCCGAAGATGGTTGCTGACTTTTCTGGTTGAAGTAATGCTGAAAATAGTCCTGATCCTCCTCCTGATTGATCAGATTGAGTTCCCTGCCCTTGGCTGACACGATGCCGGCTGTTACGGTTGAAGTCAGATACCCAAAAGGATTACCTACTGCCAGGACCCATTCACCAACCTTCAGGTCATCTGAGTTACCCATCACCAAAACAGGCAGGCCAGTTTCCTCAATTTTCAACACCGCAATGTCCGTTCTCGGGTCTGTACCGATTTTTTTGGCCTTATACTTTTTGCCGTTTTTAAGAATCACTTCGATGTCGTCAGCAAACTCCACTACGTGATTATTGGTGACGATATAACCGTCATTGCTGACAATGACTCCGCTTCCGCTGCCTTTTTTTGGCATATATTGCCCGAAAAAGTTTTCCATTCCAAACGGCACAAAACTAAATTGTTGGAAAAACGGGTCACTCCGGCGCATTTGTTCTTCTTTCTGTCTTGCGAGTTTTTGGCTCTCCTGAGCGTTGATCTGAACGACCACATTGAGCGCGCGGTCCGCCGCCAGGGTAAAATCCGGACCCGTTACCGTGTTGGCTGAAGACTCCGCAACATTTCGAACATAAGCCGCCGGGGCTTCATTGATTTGATGTTTTTGATTAAGCCACTGGCTTCCGGCCAGAACTGCCATACCTCCGATGACACCGGCCACTGTGTATCCTAAAATCTGTCTCATAAACTGGGTTTTTTATTTAATGATATAACAGTGTTGCTAACGATGCAAAAACGAGTCTTGTTTCCCATGAAATTTTGTTTAACGCAGTTTTAACGCTCCGAATGAAATGAACATCAGGGCTTTACCCGCAAAAAACATATTTCATATATTTATAATTTATAAAAAGTTGTATCTTTGCACACAAATATATTAGAAAATGAAAAATCTGATTAATATTCTACTATACGTGCTCCTGGCACTACTGGTTGTCACCATCTCTGTGATGATCTATAAAAAATTTAAAGCGCCGGCTGACACCGCCGTGGCTCCTACGGAACAGGTCTACAGCGATACCAGTGCTGCTGCAATGCCGCTGACTGCAGAGGACAGCACCATTCTGGGGTTGACCGGTGAGCTACCAACGCAAGTGGGTCCTGAATCGGATGCCGTAAATGGCGCCAATCAGGAGAACATTGCGCCAGTTGCCAAACCAGTAGCCAATCACACTGCCAGTGAAAGTCCTGCGACGTCTTCAACTGCTTCAACCCATTCTGCTTCGACCAAAACAGAGGGTAATTCAAACTCAAATACCCATTCTGAAACCAGGGCAACCAAAGCTGAAGCAAGCCATTCCGTTGTAAAAACTGAGACTAAAGCGGAAAGCAAAGCCAAGAAAGAAAATAAAAGCTCTACAGCTACAAAAGCTCAAGCCACAAATGCTTCCAAAGGACACTTTTATGTGATCAGCGGCAGCTTCCTGGTACCCGGTAACTGTGACAAACAGGTTGCCAAGCTCAAGAAGATCGGATTTTTCAATGCGACAAAAAAAGTATTTGCCAACTCTTCATCCTATTCCGCCATTGCCGGACAGTATGAATCTGAAGCCGCAGCACGCGCTTCACTCAATAAGCTTAAGTCCAAAGGAGAAGAAGGATTCATCAAGAAAATCTAATTCCCTTTCTTAGATAAAAAATGATCCCGTGATCCTCAGACGTTCACGGGATTTTTTTTGAATATCAACAGATAAAATTTCAAACAAACCATTCCCGAAAGGCCCGCACCGTCTCATCAGGGCGCTCCGCATGCACCCAATGTCCGACGCCTTCAACTGGCCAGAACCTGCAATGTGTAAAAGTCCTGGGCAGACTTTCCAGGTCTTCATACGTAATGTAATCCGAGCCCGTTCCATATAAAAAACACACCGGTGTAAAAACAGGTTTCTCAAATAAAACAGGCGATGCAATGTCACTGTAATGTGCCCTGATCGAAGTCAAATTAAACTTCCAGCTGAAGCCACCCGACGGCAATCGTTCCAGATTTTTAAGCAGAAATTGTCTTACCGGAAAGTCGCTGATATATTCCGACATCAGGACATCAGCCTGATTTCTTGATTGTATGATCGAAGGATCTATCGCCTCTAGGGCCTTGAAAACAATGCTGTGTCCTTCCGAAGGGTAAGCTCTTGAACCGATGTCAATGACCATTGCTTTGCGCACCAAACTGCCTTGATCACGAAGGATTTCCAAAACCACTTTGCCACCCATCGAATGCCCGGCCAGAAAGATTGTTTTGAGCCCATTGGCATGGCAATAGTTCAATACATCCTCTGCCATCAACCTGTAATTCATTTCTTCGGTATGTGGAGATCGCCCATGGTTGCGCAAATCGAGTAGGTGAATCTTATAGGAATCACTGAGCTGATTAGCCACGGTCATCCAGTTATCCAGACTTCCGAGCAGGCCATGCAGAATGATCAGGTCAGGACCCTTCCCCAAAATTTTTGCATTGAGTGCTACGGCGCTCATATCGACGTAATTTTACAGGTTATTTTTTTATGAGCGAGAAGATTTTTAAGTTAAACAGCCAT
This sequence comes from Saprospiraceae bacterium, assembly GCA_046329325.1. Lineage (GTDB taxonomy): Bacteria > Bacteroidota > Bacteroidia > Chitinophagales > Saprospiraceae > Vicinibacter. The sequence continues at coordinate 1,689,535 of JAXLUU010000001.1, read as the reverse complement.
TACCAGCCTTCCGGCGACCAGCCTGAGGCGATCCGCCAACTCACCGAAGGTGTATACCAAGGAGATCAAACCCAGGTCCTGCTCGGCGTTACCGGATCGGGAAAGACTTTTACCATGGCCAATGTCATTGCGAACACGGGGAAGCCGACCCTCATCCTGTCGCATAACAAGACTTTGACGGCGCAGTTGTACGGCGAGTTCAAAGAATTTTTTCCGGATAACGCGGTGGAGTATTTCGTCTCCTATTACGATTACTACCAACCGGAGGCCTACATATCCGTGTCGGACACCTATATCGAGAAGGATTTGCAGATCAATGAGGAAGTGGACCGGCTCCGGCTCAAGGCTACCTCAACGCTATTATCCGGCCGCAGGGATATCATTATGGTGGCCACCGTATCCTGCATCTACGGTATGGGCAATCCCGAAGATTACAAAGCCGGAATTATCCGGTTAAAAAAAGGTCATGTCATCGCCCGAAGTGAATTTCTGTATAAGCTGGTTGACTCTTTATACAGCAGAACTGAAATTGATCTTCAGCGCGGCAACTTCAGGGTCAAAGGTGACACCGTGGATATCTTTCCGCCTTATTTGCAAACCGGACTGCGAATTATTTTCTTCGGCAATGAGATTGAGGCGATGGAAGAATTTGAAATCAGTTCCGGCAAACGCATCAGCAGCATGGATTTTGCCGCGGTCTTCCCAGCCAATCTATATGTTGCGCCGAAGGACCGACTCCATCGGATTATTCACGACATCGAGAATGAAATGTTCGCTCAAAAAAAATACTTCGAAGAAGAAAAAAAACATCTGGAAGCCAGGCGCATCGAGGAAAGGACACAGTTTGATCTCGAGATGATGCGGGAGCTGGGGTACTGCAGCGGCATTGAGAATTACTCCCGTTTTTTTGACGGCAGAAAAAAAGGAACGCGACCCTTCTGTCTTCTGGATTATTTTCCTGAAGACTACCTGATGTTTATTGATGAAAGCCATGCGACGCTGCCGCAGATCCGCGGAATGTGGGGCGGAGACCGTGCCCGTAAAATGAACCTGGTGCAGTTTGGATTCAGGCTGCCCAGCGCGCTGGACAACCGGCCGCTGAGCTTTGAAGAATTCGGTCAGCTGACGAACCAGGTCATCTATGTCAGTGCCACGCCCGGAGATTACGAACTGTCACAAACCGACGGCCTCGTCGTGGAACAGGTCGTGCGACCCACAGGTCTTCTGGATCCTCCGATCGACGTCAGGCCTTCCATCAATCAGATCGATGACCTCCTGGAAGAAATACAAAAACGCAAGGAAGCCGGTGAACGCGTGCTGGTCACTACGCTGACCAAGAGGATGTCGGAGGAGCTCAGCAAATATTTTCAAAATCTGAATCTGCGCTGCAAATACATCCACAGCGAGATCGATACGATGGAGCGCGTGGAAATCCTGCGCGATCTGCGTCTCGGAGATTTTGATGTGCTGGTCGGAGTGAATCTGTTGCGTGAAGGACTTGATCTTCCGGAAGTATCGCTTGTCGCGATACTGGATGCAGACAAGGAGGGCTTCCTTCGCAGTGACCGAAGTCTGACACAGACAGCGGGTCGCGCAGCGCGGAATGCCAACGGTCTGGTCATCTTCTACGCCGACAAAATCACGGACAGCATGCAGAAAACCATTGATGAAACCAAGCGCCGCAGGGCCAAACAGATGCAATACAACGAAGAGCACGGCATCACTCCGCGTACGCTGGTCAAAAGCCGTGAAGAGATTCTCAGCAAAAGCAGTATTCTGGACAGCCGTGGAACCCCATCAAAAATATACGTTGAACAGGAGGATCATAGCCTCGCTGCAGATCCGCTGATGAATTACATGACCCGGGATCAACTGGAAAAAATGTTGCTCGAAGCAGAACGCAAGATGCGCGCCGCCGCGAAGGATCTCGATTTTATTTCAGCCGCCCAGTACCGCGATGAAATGAATGCCATCAAAAAGAAAATGCAGGGAGTGTGAGGGAGAATCAATCGATATGTCTATAGTCTATGGAAGCCAATGATGTCAAACGGTTTGGGCATACACGTGGTCGTGCCATCCAGAGGATACCATAAGTATGAATTTATTTTCATTTATAATAAAAGCCAAAAAAACGGAGGAAATATTTTGGCGCGATTATGTGTATGCCATGTTATGAAAGGGGCTTTTCACTTTTTATCCAAGCGGTTCAATGGATCTTGACGAAAATCCCATATAGACTCAATAAATATAGATTCAGGAGTTTCTTTATAAATTATTCCATAATTATTAAATGGTAATATTCTAAATCTTGATAAATCTGTTTCTCTTCCGATTTTTGGGTATATTGAAATTATTTCAATTCGCTTTTCAAGTTCATCAAGAAGCCAAGAAGAATACTTTAAACTTTTATTTCGATCAATATAAAACTGGAGGATGCTTTCAAGTTCTGCGATTGAAGTTTCAGTCCAGATTACTTGTTTTTTAACCATGTTTTAAAATGTTGCATAGCTTTATCATGAGGAATTAACCTGCCGCCTTCAATGTCTGATTCTGATTTTGCGATTGACGCTTTAATTTCATCGCTTAGAATGAATACTTCTTGATTTTCATTTCTTAAGTTTAGAATTATTTCTTCCAGTTCATTAAGAAATTTTTCGTCTTCGATTGAAGCAATTTTTCCGATTAATCTGTCTTTTACTGAATTTGGACCCATGCTCTTTAATTTATTACAAAGTTAAAACAATTATTATTCAAAAACAAGGGCTTTTTGGCATCTCTCATAACGGTCGGGCATACATGCTGCCCAGCTATTCGGAGGCAGCTAAGATATGGATTTATATATATAATAGATAGACAAAAGTAAAAAACTAAATTTTAAGCGAGGTAGAGTGTATACAATGTTATGTGAGGTCTTTATTCAAAGTCACGTTTGGCAAGTCCCGATTGTCTAATGATTGATCTCAGTGTTCCTTCTCTTAATTTTTTATGCATTGGCACAGGAACAGTAATTGTTGAGTCAGAAACAATTTTCTGCATTATTACATGGCTACCTTTTTGTCTGACATTATGAAAACCATGTCTTAAGAGAATACTGCACACTTCTCTGCCAGAAAGTGGCTTCATTGCTTATACATTAATGGCTATGCGGGTTATTTCTAATTCGTTATGTAGTCTTCTTGAAATTTCATTTTCTGATGCGGCTTCAAAAAACAATTGTAAGGCTTCAATTAGGTTGGCCTTTGCCTCTTCTGGAGTCTCCCCCTGGCTAGCAATATCCAGTTCTGGACATAGCGAAACATATATATCGTCTTCCTTTTCTATAACAGCTGTGAATTCAAGATTTCTTTTCATGTTGTAAAGTTAAGCATTTTTAGAGATCTCACATAACGGTTAAGTACTTGCGACGTGCCGCCACTTGTGCGGAAGCCAAAATTAAGAAATAGATTCTGCATTTACGGCCATGCGCGATAGAATTAATTTTATTTGGCGGCATGTTCGCAAGTACAATGTAATACCGCGGTTAATTTTTGGCAAGTTCCAAATGATTTTTCAACACAAGTTCATGAAGAAATTCAGGTGAAAAGTCTGCACCATTTGGCCAACAAATAGTCCATGTGTCTAGAGTGAAGTTCCTAAAAAATTCTAAATCTTTTAACGGTTCAAATACCTGTCCATATAATTCCTTCTCAAGATCGACGATTCCATTAGTTCCATCGTTGAATCTAAGCTTGATCTTAAATCTTTCTAAATATTCAGCCTGAATAACTCTAATTAAATTCATATTTCTTGATTTAACGGATTAATTTTAACTAACGCTTGTCGCGCAAGTGAAAGTTCCCAATTTTTTAAAAGTTCTTCTTTATGTAAGTCTAGCTATTGAAAAATTAAATTGAGTTGTTTTCTTGGCATTTCTCCTTTAACTGTTCCATCTTCAATATAAATTATTGCTGCAAAATCTTGAAATTCAACATGAAAATGTGGAGGATTATGTTCATTAAAATACATTTTTATTATTATACCAAAAAACCGAGAAATTTCAGGCATATTAAATATTTAATGCAAGATACAAATTTTTATTAACATTTAGAATAATGCGATATAACGTCCAGGTATAAGCGATGCGAGGCATTAGCCGAAGTATCGTCTTATTCATTGTTATGCTCTGGCCATTTTATTCACTTAGTATAAGTTTCTTCTTATTAATCTCAACACTAAAGCTGACTTTAGCCTTCAAAGCTTTGAAAACTTTTAATACTGTTTCAAATCTTGCATCTGTAGCGCAGTTTTCTATTTTGGAAATTTGTGCTTTTTGCACTCCTACAAGTTCGCCTAACTGTTCTTGAGTTAAATTTTTTTCCAGTCTAGCCTGTTTAATTGCCAAGCCTAACAAATCCATTCTCAATTCATTTTCAAATTGGTCTCGTTTTGGCGTTCCTTTTTTACCAATGTATTTATCAGTTAATTGTTCTAAACTATAAGTTTTCATAATTTCGTAGATTTAAAATATTCATTTCTTATTATTTCTGCTTTTTCAATTTCCTTTTTAGGAGTTTTGTTTGACTTTTTTATAATTCCATGAGTTGCAACAACCACTCTGTTTTGGTTTTTATCCCAAAAGGTAAATAATCTATAAGTCAAACTATTGTATTTTGCCCAAATTCCCAAACTTCCTTTGAAATCTTCTTAAACAATTCATCATCATTATAGAATTGTGATTTCCATATATTGCAGAATATCTAGTCCCTTGGTTTTTCATCCAATTCATCGAGAAATTCTTTGACCTCTCTTAGAAATTTGACAGTAAACTTAGGTTCAAAATTCACTTAGTGCAAAGATACATGTTTCCTAATTAAGAAACCCTTATTTTTTCATATTTTATGGTCGAGCATAACTCGTTTATCTCTGACACAAATCTATATTAACTTTCGCTTTTTTAGGACTTTTCCAAAGGGAATTTCCATTCAGCTAGGATATTGTTGAGCCCATCCGGAGTATTCAATCCTGTCCACATTCCGGTTGGTGATATGGCCACTCCGGAATTACGGATAGCGTGCATGCTCATGATTCCTGTAATCCTGGATATGCTCAAGCCCGTTTGGTGCGTTGACACCATCGCGCGTGAGGCGCCCATCCCGTCCTACACCTTTGGTAAGATCAGGACTCGCCAACACTCAGTATATCACCGAAACAATCTTGTATTATTTTGGATAAGGAGGATTATATTTAATTTCTTTGATCAATTCTCGCATATCTTATGAAGCTGATTTAATCAAGGTTTTAAGGCATTTATTATCAAAATCCAGGCTTAATAAGTTTTCCTTTGGAATGGCATAAACATCGACTTGTAATTTATCATCTAAGACATCAAGTGTTTGTTCCAGCGATTCGTTTTTGCGGTCTATTAAATCGGGGGTAATAGCATTTCCAGAAATGTGTTTGAATAGTCCGCCAACAGACCGGTTTAATCGACGGTAAATGTATAAAAACTTTATAGCAATCTCGTTGGTTCCATGGCTCCACCGTGGAATCCTGACGGGCGACAGAAAATGCCTGACAATGCTTAAACAGGCTTATATTTGTTAATCAGTACCCATTCACAATGAACCTGAATAAGCCGGCCGCTCTCCTGATCATGTTGCCATGCATGGTCTTGATGTCCTGGGTCAAGTTGTGGAGCCAGTGCGCCGGATTGGTCGCCGATGCCGGCCCGGATATGCTCAGTTGTGATTCCAGCCAGATGCTTCAGTTGCAGGGATCGATACAGGGCAATTACACCAAATTTTACTGGACGCCTTCAACCGGTCTTGATAATCCCAATTCGCTGAATCCGATGGTCCTTCATAAAGGCAAGGGAACCTACACTTACAAACTGACGGCGGAGGGAATTTCAACAACCAACCTGGTCGTCAATGGCAATTTTGAAAGCGGGAATACCGGATTCAGTAGTGGATACACCTATACCAGTACCAATACTACGGAAGGAGAATACTACGTAACCAATAATCCACAAAGCTGGAACGGTGGCTTCAGTCCATGCGGAGATCATACCACCGGAAGCGGCAACATGCTGCTACTGAACGGACATCCGGTTGCCGGCACCAATTTCTGGTGTCAGAACATTCCAACCGTCGCCGGAAGAATGTACCAATTGGAGTTCTGGAGTCAATCGGTCGTTGCCTTCAATATCGCCCAGATCGGCATAAAGATCAACGGCATTACTGTTGGTTCAACTCAGGCCGGAGGTTTGTGCAACTGGGTGCTGTATACCATCACTTTTACAGCAACAGGTGCATCAACGCAAATTTGTCTCAATGAAGTTACAGGGATTCGAGCGGGCAATGATTTTGCAGTCGATGACATCGCAGTCTATGAAAAATGCGTCTCCATGGATGATGTGACGGTTGAAATTATCAACCTGGTTGCCAAACTTGATATTATCAAAAAACCAAGATGCTCTTCAGATCCTTTTGATCTTACCGGCATTGGCAGTTCAACAGGACCAGACATCAAATACGAATGGTCTACCGATGTCGGCAGAATCCTTTCTACCAACGGTTTGAATGCCAAAGGACTCGGACCGGGAATTTACACGCTCAAGGTCACTTACAGCAAAGGAAATGTCAGTTGTCAGAAAGAAGCTTTGATTGAAGTCACCGCCCCCGAAAATCTCAGTGGAATTATCAGTCTTACCGGCAAATTAGATTGCCGGCATGACAGCGTTCAGCTTTCTGCAAATATTCTGACGGGCACCGGCACCTACTCCTACAAATGGTCTCCGGACAGTCTCATCCTCAAAGGAAAGAATAGCGCTGATATCACCGTGAAAAGCGCATCACGATACAGTCTGGTCGTAACCGACCTGAACAGCGGGTGTACCTTAACGATGAATTATGATGTCCCTGCAGATACAGTAAAGCCCAGCATTAGTATTGACGGAGATTCATTACTGAGTTGCAGAAGTAATAAAATAAAACTGTACTCAACACTAAAGGATTCACAACGATACCAATTGACCTGGATCAGACCTTCTCTTGATTCGCTGAAAGGAATTACGCAGATTTCCGACTCCACCGGGGGATGGTATCAATTGTATGCAGAAGATGTTAATAATCACTGCAAAGACAGTGTGCGCAAGTACATCAACCTGGATACCAGTCACCCAAAGCTAAGCCTTGGTGGTAGTCCTTTAATCAATTGCAGAACGGACAGTACATTGATTCGCAATATTTTTGACAATTTAAATGGAAAATACTCTTATCAATGGATCTTCAATGGTCAAAAGTTTCCATCCGACTCCGTCAATAATCCTCAAATTTTCCATCAAGGCGGAACCGTTAAATTAGAAATCACGAATCAGCTCAATGGTTGCAAAACTTCCGATAGCCTGATCATTTTGAAAGATCAAAATATTCCAAAGATTGATGCGGGATTGACACAGACGATCACCTGCCGAACCACCAGTGTGGTCCTCACTGCGCGCCATAGCCCGGCTGACAGCATTGACATCATCTGGACAACGACAGGAGGAAATATAAGTGGTGCATTGAATCGCGATAGTATTATAGCTGACCGCAAAGGATGGTATCAGGTGAATATCACTGATCAAAGAAATGGTTGCAGTCAGATAGATTCCGTATTTGTTGATGAAGACACCAGAATTCCGACTGCTCCGATTCTTTCTGATCTGATCTTCCACTGTCATGACACCATCGTATTGATTGATGCCTCCTCAGCATCGAATGGAACTAACATTATTTATACATGGAGTACCATCAACGGTAAAATAATATCCGGACAAAACACATCCCGACTCAGCGTAGGTACTTCAGGGGATTATCTGCTTGTGCTTACGGACACTGTTAACGGATGCAGTGACAGCAGTCGGGCAAAAGTATTGCCAGATCTGGACAAACCAATGATCAGGATTGATGATCCGGATACTTTGAGCTGTAAAAAAATAGCAGTAGACCTGCAAGGTGTCGCCATGTCTCCTTCGGGACATGTGCTCCTGGTACAATGGAAGGATTCCAAAGGAAACAATATCGCGGGTCAGGACTCCTCAGTTGTATCTGTGAGCAAGGCCGGAGTTTATACTTTTTATGCACAGGATATCAACAATGGTTGTTTTCATGAAGTAAGCATCAATGTGCTTATTGATACTTTACGACCTTTGGTCAACACCGATCCGGATCAGGTATGGAACTGCCTCACCAAATCGTTGAACCTCTCAGCCAATACTAGTCTCAGCAATATCGTTTATCAGTGGAATACGATTGGTGGTAAAATATCCGGGGCAATCAATCAAAACAAGATACAGGCAGCTTCACCTGGAATGTATATTTGCCGTGTTAGCAATCCGGTTAATGGCTGCGAAAATCTGGACACAACAACCCTTCTGGCAGATACTACAAAACCAATCATCTCGGTGAATGCACCTGACACCATAACTTGCAATATCAATTCAGTACAGCTCAATTGCAATAGCAGCAACCCGAATTTAAATTTTGAGTGGCGAACGATGAACGGCCTTTTATCAGGTGCAACCAATCAAATTAATTCTACTGCAATCCGAAAAGGAACTTACCAAATAAGCGTCACCGATACCAGCAATTTTTGTGAAGCAAGTGATAGTATTCTGGTCATTGAAGACAAAGCCCCACCAGTTATCAATATACAGGCAGCACAGGATCTTACCTGTAACAATCATCAAAGCAGATTACAAGGAATCATTACTTCAACTGGTAATTATCTTTTGGTTTGGAATACCAATGATGGACATCTTCAAACCAATGCCGATATCAATCCGGCGGTGTGTGACAAACCAGGAAAATATTATCTGAGTGTTACCAATCTCAGAAACGGCTGCCGGTCAGAAGATTCGGTCATCGTTATAGAAAAAACTAATTATCCGGCCGAAATACATTATCGCGCTGCACAACCCCCTTGTTATGCGGATCAGGGAATTATAACAATCGACAGCATTACCGGCGGTGACGGAGCTATTAAAATTGAACTTGATCAGGCAATTGTTAAATCTGGATTAAATATTCCGGTTAATGCAGGTCAACATGTTCTCAAAGTGACTGATCAAAATGGTTGCACTCTGATAAGAAGTTTTAATATTGATACAATTAAAGCAATAAGTGTTAGTCTACCTGCCAAAGTCAGCATTCAACGTGGCACAAATTATCAGTTATTGCCGGTTTATTCGATACCTATTGATTCAATATTTTCTATAAGCTGGAACCCATCTGATAACCTTAGTTGCAGCGATTGCACTCAACCTATTATTACTGGATTAACTCAGCCTATACGTTATACAGTTATTATTTCAGATCAACATGGATGCAATGCCTCTGCAAGTATTGATATTGAAATACTGGGAAGGGACGTCTGGGTTCCCAATACATTCAGCCCTAATGGGGATAATGTGAATGATTTCTTTTATCCGATTGCTATCGTAGGAAGCTATCTTGAAGTCCAAAATATGTCAATATTTGATCGATGGGGAAACAAAGTATTTGATCGCGAACATTTTCAGCCCAATGATCCTTTGAATGGTTGGAATGGCACTTTCAGAAATCAAATTGTGAACCCAGGAGTGTATGCATACATACTTGAAATTAAATGGCTCGACGGAAGTTCATCTAAGCTTAGTGGCGATGTCACATTGACCAGATAAAAAATAATACGAAATTTGATTAACAAATAATTGCCATACCTGAGCGCTTCTTTTTTAATTCCGCTTAGTGTATATTGAATGCTATACCCCTACTTAAAATTTATTTGTAAAAAATTAGGCGTTAGTCTTTGCCGGAGAATATTTGCGTCAAGCTTAGGCTAGATTTATTTTGAAAAACCTAAATAATTTCGATGCGTCATCAGTAGTGAATACTCCAATAAGGATTTCTCTGGGCGGCGATACTTTCCCTGATATGCTTTGAGATCAGGGCATTGTATTTGGCGGTTGTCGTCTTTTTTCCCTTTTTCTTTTTAGGCAATTTGATTGGCTGATTCCAATTCTTTAAGTTTATTTTCGTTGCTGTAATCACCGCACAGTCGTCATTCTTGGACAATTCAAGTATGAGTCCCGGGAGTCCGTAATAGTTTTCCGGACCCAGAGAGACAGGAATTTCATGTGTGAACCATGCCGTAATTTTCAGATTCCGTACGGTATCCATTGTCTCCGCTTTCATGCACACGTAGCCTGCCACTTCCTTGATTTCATTGAGAATCTTCCATTTGATTTTCGGCAAGTCCTCATCGAAAACAAAAGACTTACCCAGCACCTCTACGTAATCAAGTTTCTTCTTACTGATAAGCTGTGTATGCACAATTTCTTTTTCACGACGCCAGTTGTATTCTGAACGCGGAAGATTATCCTCGTCGATCTCATAAACAGCCTGCACACTATCGATTGTCAAAACATAAGGGTCCGGTACTGCCTTGCCCCTTCCCCAGCCCATAGCCATGCGATCCTTCTCCTCCTTTGACATAAACGACAAGCTTTGGACAACTTTCGACCAGTTGACAGTGCGCTCATACTGTATCCGTGTGTTTTGACTTTTCAACAATACAGGAACGAAAAGGAAAAGGATTACAATTCTGGCGGCTAGCTTTTTCATACTTACAGGTCTTAGGATACAATAATAGATTAGAAAAACATCATTCCACGTCGGTTATTCTTATCCAGTGAGGATTTTATTCCGCGCATATTATACGTAAAGCTCAGCATGAAATATCTGGCCAAAGACAATGTCTCTGTCTGACTGATGCTATTCGACCGGATATATTGCTGGATGCCGACCGTCTTATTGAACAAATCATAAACACTGAGTCTGATTTCTCCCTTGTTGTCTTTCAAAAACAACTTGGCCACAGATATATTCAGGATCGGTACCGTGCTGTTAAAATTATTGATTTTATTGTTATAGTTATTAAGATTAAAACTCGTATTAAAAAAGATCAGCCAGGGTAATTTGATATTCAATTCTGTCGATCCGCCATAAGTAACCAGGTTGGATGCCACCGGTGAGTTCTTGGTAGAGTCCCTTTGAGAAACCCTGTAATTGGCATTTACGAATAAGGTAAAGTTATCTGATGGGGTAATATTACTTCGGAGACTAAAACCATTAGTTGTTGATACCGGATGGTCTTCGATGCTGTTGACCAATGTTATATCCTTGCGGTAATTATAATTATACCCCAGATTAAATGTCAGTCTGTTTTTGATTACTGGAAATCCAAAATTGACATTACCATTCAAGCTGCTTACCCCATTGACATTGACAGGTTGAGAGGTTGTTACTCTGCGCTCATCAACCGATGTTGCGTAAATAATATCTTTGTCGTAATAGATATATCCAATACGCCCAAAAAGATTTGTAAATTTCAGACGGTTGAATTTTCTGAATGAAACAGAAACATCATGGCCTGTTCTGGGTTCTAATTCCGGATTACCCAACCGAATGGAGAGTGGATTCGTATTGTCCACAATCGGCAAGAGATCTTTTGAATTCGGTGCACTTACACTTCTGGAATAAGAAACTGTTGCTTCTGTTCCGTTGGACAGTTCGTATTCAAGCTCAACATTGGGAATCCAGTGATGATATACATTTCGGCTATTGACCGGCAAAGTATCCAGCCTGGAAAAGGTGCTATTGAGTAAAATCTCCTGGTATGCACCGGCTATTGTTGCAGTAAATCCTTCATTGGAATAAATCAGGCCTTGGCCCAACCTATTATAGCCATTGGTATTGTCAAAATTGCGGCTCAGAAAATTATTTGTAACCAGTTGATTAGACTCATAATCGCCAACCAGTCTCGAATAATCCGTCGTGCTTCTGGCATAATTATAAAAACTTCTCCAGGTCCACCGCTTGCCCAACGGCTCCGACCATAATGCATTCGCTTTATACGTATTGACGATCTGATCCGTTGTATAATGTTGATTCAACTTACCCGTTGAGTCCACCATGGTAAGATCATAAAAAGTATTGTTGGCCCCTATGTCCGAATTTCGTTCCGAATCATTAAAGATATAACTCGCGCTCAAACCCATGTTGCGTCCATTCTTCTTAAATTTTCTACGGAATACCACAGAATTCTGCGAATTGGCGGTATTGGATTGCACACCTGAGGAGGAAGCCTGATCCGAGATCTTGGAAAGACTATTAGGGTTAATATTGTGTTGATTATTCGTTATTGTGGTTTCTCTGTCTCCCAGTGAATGATTTGATTTGACAGTAATCGTCGCGAATGAGTCGATCGCTTGCTCAAGTCTTAACTCCACACGATGGCTCATTTTGTCATTGCTGCGAAAAGCGGTGTCGAGTGTGTTATAGGGGTTGTCTTTATAAAGAAAATTTTGGGTGCGGTATGCATCTGAGTTCAGGTTATTGAGATCATAAAAATACATTCCACTGAATTTGGTTTTGGTGTTATCGAAGTTATAGTTAACACCTCCGGATATTTTTTTCGGAAAACCATAATTATCTGAGCCGAAGAAGCTGGATATGCCGGATGCATCATCTTCTTCAGAATCGTCAAAAATGATAAATCTGAAATTACTTCCTGTTGTAAAGCCAAATTCTCCATCATCACCCCAATTGAATGAGCTTGACCCTTTGAAATCCTGGTAATCGTTCCAGGATAGTCCGTTGCGTCCGGTGGTCGTTCCGCTTCCCAATATGGAGAATTGATGCTTTTTATTAAACTTATTGTAATTGCCTTTCAGTTCTTGTGTGTTTTCGGTACCAATTCCTGCAACTATTTTTCCAAAGCCTCCTTTTTTAAAATCTTCTTTGAGTTCAAGATTCATAGCCTTATCCGAATTAAGCCTTCGCTGTCCGGTAATTTTTTGTTCTTCTGTCAAATCACTAAATACCTGCACTTTGGCTATTCCTTCTGCCGGCAGGTTTTTGGTGGCTGCTTTGGGGTCCCCTCCGAAAAAGTTTTTTCCGTCTACCGTGACACGATTCACATTTTTGCCTTCAGCGGTGATTGCCCCCTGAGCATCAACCTCGATCCCCGGCAGCTTGCGAAGCAGGTCTTCCACCGTTGATCCTTCCGGTACTTTAAAAGTTGAAGCGTCATATTCAATCGTGTCGCCTTTGATCAACATGGGCGCCTTGGCAGCTTTGATCACTACTTCATAAAGTTCTTTTGAAATCGGTGTCATTTGTATATTGCCGAGATCGTGAATCCTGTCTGCTACTTTGATCAGCTTTTGATATGGAATATAGGAGACATAATTAATTTTTAGCAGGTAGTTGCGCCTTTCGAGATTTTTAAAATTGAATTTACCCTGATCATCAGCCTGTGAATATTCAATCAGCGTGCTGTCTGAAGGGTCCAGCAACATGACCGAGGCAAGACCCAATGCCTCACCACTAGTGTCTGCCACATGACCTCTGATTATGCTCCGCTCACCTTGAGAAAATAGAGCGAAGTTGCCTAATGACAAACTCAGTACTAAAAGAATTTTTATAAAATTCATATTACATTAAATGTTCACTTATTAAAAATATTGTGCTGATGGATTTGTTTCAACCGGAACGCCGCCTCAGCCAGTGTTTCTTTCTTTTTGGCAAAACAAAATCGGAGAATCCCGGAATCGTAATGATCGTGATAAAAAGCAGAGATCGGAACGCAGGCTACACCGCACAGTTCGGTTAATCTCTGCGCGGCCTCCATGTCTGAAATACTACCTAGATGGCGGAACCCGGCCAGCATGAAGTAAGATCCTTTGGTATTCAACCATTGCAAACCACACCCAGAAACCAGGGTGTAAAACTGATCCCTTTTCTCCTGATAGAATCCGGCAAGGCCATCAAAAAATTCGGGATATTCCGACATAAACGCCGCAACCGCATATTGCGATGGGGTATGTACTGAAAAGACCGTAAACTGATGAAGCTTTCTGATCTCAGTCGTCAGTTCAGATCTGGCAACGATGTATCCCAATTTCCAACCCGTATTATGTAAAGTCTTACCAAGGGAATAAACAACAATACTTTGCTCCATAATTTCTTCATAAAGAAGTGCACTTTGATGGATTAATTGATCGAAAGTGAGCAAATCATAGACCTCATCCCAGATAATCAATGTATTGTATTGGCGAACCATTTTTACCAGCTTCATCATATCATCAGCGCTCAACACGGTGGCTGAAGGATTATGCGGATTATTTATAATCATCATTCGGATGTCTCCGGACTTTAATGTATCCTCCAGTTGATTCCAGGGTATAGAAAATAATGGTTCCTGTAATCTCAGGTAAATTGGAACTCCTCCGTTGACCAGTACAGAAGGTGCATAACTGTCGTAAGCAGGTTCAAAAATGATTACCTTATCACCTGGCTTTGTGAACGTACTGATCACTGTATAAATTGCCTGTGTTGCACCGGCAGTCACTGTAATCTGAGAACCTGGCTCTAACTGATACTGATACTGACGATAAATACGCTCGGCCAATTGTTCCCTCAGCTTGAGAACTCCCGGCATTGGTGCATACTGATTGTGCCCATTACGCGCAGCATCAGCCAATGCATCGATTAATTCAGAAGGAGGACTGAAATCCGGAAAACCCTGTGCGAGATTCACTGCCTGATGGCGATTAGCCAACTCCGTCATTCTGGCAAAAATGGACGTGCCAAACTGTGGGAGCTTAGAAGCAATTTCCGAAAAATCACCCTGATTCATGGGGTAAATATCGGGACTTTATGTGCTTGCTCCTGTAGTGCAATTGTTAAGTTCGTCTAAAAGTTTGTCCCAGTGCCTGTCTTTGTCAGGAGTATATTCATCGTCTTTATCATCAGTACGGTGTTTTGTTATAAATTCTTTCAGCTCCAAAGGATTACTCTCATGTGTATGAAAAATCAGACAATCCGGATGATTTTCCAACATCGGAAGTACCGGATCTGAACCATTCTCACAAAAATGAATCACTGGAAGTCTACTATTAATATATTCCTGTATTTTGCTAGGAACACCCGTATGAATACGGTTGCCCAATGATATGAGAATGCAGGCCTTTTCATATACATGGATCAATTGTTCCGGTGGAACCTGCGATTCAAAAACCACAACAGGACTTGAGCTGAATCTTTGAACAAGTTCCTCATGTTGCTTTCCTGTCAGCTTAATGACTGCACTCAGACCATCCTGATTGATACTGCTGATAACATTTTCCAATATTCTTATGGCTTCAATTCCGGGACGAACAGGAGTATATGTATTTCCGACATATTGCAAGACCAGCTGTTGACCAGGGATTCTCTTCATTTGTGAAAAATCAACGATCGCAGGATTTGTAATACACAAGCATTGGTCATCCTTTAAATGATATTTTGTGCGAAGTGTCTGATATAGAAAATCTGAATTAACCACTACTCGATCTGCTAACATAATAACCTTACGCTCTAAATTATGAAGCCATTTGTCCCTCAGCGATTCCCCTGACGTGCTGAATTGATCCCCAATGTCGGCAATCCAGAAACATTTTTTTCCAATCCATTTTTTCAGAATCAAACCTGCGAAATGAACTGATACCGGATGAGAACAGGTTAAAATGATATCTTCCTGCCTACGGTATTTTATAAGGTATATTACCAGATGCCAAAGGCTGTTGAGGATAAATAAATCCGGAAAAAAAACCGACTTGAGAATGGAGTATAAAACATGTTTTTTTTCTAACGCATATTGATGTGGATCCATCGTGAATCCGTGGCAACGGATATTGTCATCTATCACATTTTCATTTCGTAAGGGATTGGATATCATGAGTACCTCCATCCTCTCTGAACACCTTAGCATCAGATCCTTCATCCGCATACTGCGCGGATTGACCATGGGCGGATGAAACGGACTAAAAATGACGAGCCGCTTCATTACCGAGGTACAATTTTAAAAAGCCTTGTCTGGTCCACTGCGTATCCGTTTTGTCTTTTGCAGTCTGAAAAGCATTATTACAAAACTGATAATATCTTCTGCTGTCCATTTGCGAGAGTGCGCTAATGCTTTGAGCCATTTCATGGACAGATCCTTCATTGCAAACCCAGGCATTAAACCCATGAACCGCCAGTTCCGGAATATCACAATGTCTGGTTGTCAACACTGGCTTTCCCAAAGCCATGGCATCCTTGATCAATACCGGGCATCCACCTTCCGAATCACCATTCTCGGCATGACGGCTGAGATTAACGACGATATGACAATCTGCCATTTTGCGAATATATGTTTCAAAGCTAATTTTATCCTGTAATTGAACTCCATATAATCGATTCTGCCTGATAAATTTTTCAATTTCAGCAGCATAGGCTCTATCGATTTTTTCACCAAAGAATTCAATATGAAATAATTTTGCTTGTCCTGAAAGTACAAGTGCTTCTAAAAATTCGAGTTGCCCTTTCTTTTGCGTAATTGTTGCGACCTGCAACAACTTTAAAGTATTACGCCATGGCTGCAAAGCCTGCTGACCTGCTCTTTTGAAGAACATCTGAATCACATGTATTCTCTCTTCAAAAATGCCGTAACTTCTCAATAAATTCTTACTGTAATGACCCTCCGTTACAAAATCTACATTGGCTGCTGAAAGCCGTTGATATGACTTTATAACTTCAGGTTTATTTTTTGGTAAATAGCTGTAGTCAAATCCATAAAGGGAAACTATACATCGCAATCCGCAAGACCTGATAAAGCTTTCAAATCTTACTGCAAGATGACCAAAATGAAAGTGTATCAAACTGATCTTTTCCGACTGTATGTATTGTCTCAAAATATTCTCCTGTTTATCCTGCTGCCATCTTGATCGTATACGATTCCAGGTACTGACAGGATAATCACTTTTATAACCAAATTGTATTGCCTGACGGTTGATTAATTCATTTGATGTTGCATAAAACAAAGGGGCGAAATGGTGTTGTACGATATCAGCTGTCTCTGCCCATGAATCTCTGAGCCAGCCCATTGTCTCTGGTAGATGAAAGTCATAAATATGCAATACCTTAAAGGACATTAAACTTATTTTGACGGTTCATTTCTATCCAAAGTGCAATGGTCAGCCATCTGAAATAATCGTCAGTGGACCGAGGCTTATGTGGCGGTTGCCAATCCGGGCTCATGTCCACAAGGCATTCCTTTATTTCATTTATTAAAAAATGATAGTCGACAAATGTCTTGCTTTTTCCCGTCCATTGAAAATAATTGTCCTGCAATTTATAAAGCCTGGTCTTCAACATCCACTGATTGAATATTGACCACGATACCGGTAGCATGGTCTTTTGCCAGGGAATACTCCGAATCGACAATGGCCATCTCCGATTGATTGCATTGAGATAAAGTCTGTGGTACAGCTGCAACTTATCCTGCACAGCATAATTGTAACGCAGCCATTTCATATTACAGAACGGAAGACAGGTTTTTAATTGCTTACCCAAATAGTGCATATGTAATGCGCCTGAATTGGCTATTCGCTGAGTAGAAATATATGGATCAATGCAGGATGTATTAAAGTAAGAAAGATGTGTCAGGTCATCAGCTTTGCCAAAATGGAACCATTGCCTGGCTATGCCCGGATTGATTGTCTTTCCTGCAGTAGAAGCATCGGAGTATACACCACCTCCATAAAAACCTGTTGCGATGACCTCATAATCAATATTTAAGTCATTATAAATATTATCTTCATGAAAGTGCTGTATCGACAAAAGTCCACCCGTTAACCATATTCTTTCGAGACGATTCCGGATCCAGTTTTTATGATTGATCTGGTATTTTTTCCAGGGCACTCCTAACTTCAAACATACTCCTGAAGCTACTTTTAAATCTATTGCATCTTCCTCCCCAAAACTAAAAGCGCCTGCAGTTTTAAACCGTTCTTTTATTTCGTATAGAACCCAACGACTATCTAATCCTCCACTCAATGCGACACCCCACGGTTTGAATTGGTCCGGTAATTGCTGAAAAAAGTTCGTAAATTCCTGAATATACCCAGTTACCAATTCGTTATAAGATAATTCTATGTGACTGTTCTCATTCCAACCCCAATATTGCCAGGTTTTCAAAGTGTGATCCGTCAGATCAGCTTCGATAACTGTAGCCGGCAGACTTCGAGAGAGATTTTGATACCAGGACTGCCCAGAAATGAAATGACCATTCAGATAAAATAAGTCCAATGATTCTTCATTCCACTTTAATTTTGCACTGCGATGTGCTAGTAAATATTGAAGCTGGTCGCTAAAAATTAAATCCTGCCCGTACTGCCAGATCATGCAGGGATAAAAACCCATCGGATCCGTTACAATACGCAACTTTAAAGCTTTTTTATTAAAAATTAAAAAAGCAGCTATTCCGTTCAGTTCATCAAACCACTTCAACACTGTTCTGGCAGTATCCGACCAGCTTAATTCAGCATGTATTACCTGGAATACTTTTTCAAAGTTTTTTAAAGGCAAAGCCCTGCCAATGACCACAACGAAATATTTTTCGTCTTCTATCATCAAAGGTTCGTCCAGTGCATGCTTTTCGCCGGCCAGGAAGTACGATCCAAATTCACGGTACAAGTAGCCTGGGCCGGAATACTTTTGACGATCAGGCAGTGTCAAATCAGAATGCTTCGCTATGATGAAACTTTTCATCAGACCATCGACAACTTAAGCCAGTTTACAAGCCTTTGCCTTTCCAGAAAATATAAAATTAGTAGAATCAATAATAAACTGCTACACAGCGATAGCACAAAATTTGCAATTACTAAATGACTCATCCACACCGACAAAGCAATTAAAGCGAACGAACAGACTTGCCTGAAGTGAAATATTCCCGTAGCGATATGATGCCCTTTTAACAATCTGGCAAAAAGTAACCAAAGCGTAATTGCAGATATTAGCCCATACCCGATGCCAAACCATAAAAAACTTTCCAGACTACCTTTGAATAAATAAAATAATATGATCACCAGGTAATTAATGATCAGAATAGCAATATTCCAAATAAATATTCTTCTGGTCTCTCCAAGTGATAAAAGATAGCTCACCAGAATATTATTGATAGATCTCGCAAAGGCTACGGGAATTAAAAATGTCGCATAGTAAATAAGATCCGCTGACTTGTCCGGGTATGCGAACTGTATAACCTCTGTACGATACATCCAAAAAAGCCAATATAAGGTAAAAATGATATAGAGAAAACTCCGTAAACTTTCGCGTGTCAATTCATCTACATTTTCGCTGCGCAGCAAGGCTTTGGAAATCACAGGAATAATCGCCCTATTAAACAAAGGGTTAATCTTGGCAAAGATCATATAGCTGATTTCAGTCATCAGGATATAACCCCCCAATGTCGATAAACCGAACAAACCAACAATAATCACGGTGTCATACTGCCCCTGTACAAAACTCAGAATCTGGGACCAAATATTATAATGACCTGAACGTTCCATCTTCTGCATTCCCTCCAATGATACTTCATCTGTACCAGACGATTTCCCGGATATAAAAAACCACGAAATTCCATAAAAGAGAATAAACCTCAGAACAACACCGCAGCTGAATACCATGACGGCATCAAAATAAGCAACTGCCATGACAACAAAGATCAACTCAACGGTATAAGCGATCATTTGCACAAGTACAATTTCCCTTTGACGAAAGTCCCTGACCATTTGGCTTTGCACAGAAGCGCCGGCACCAATGATGATGATGATCAAAAGGCTGTTGACGATGATCACGCTACCTGTATTGCGCGACATGTCTGTCAGAAGCCAAATCAATCCGAAAACAAAAACCGAAATGACCATATAAAACCACTGCCTTGCCATCAGCCGGCGGAAAAGTTGCTGAGATGAAAGGTGTTGCTGAATCATGCTGAAAAACATTCCCGGATCGAGACTGTAAAGTGCAAATCGGAATACAATTGAAAAGATCGCATAGGCACCCAACTCTTTCAGTGGAAGCAATCTTCCCAATAAAATAAGCGTAATTAACTGAATCAAACTTATATAAATTGTGGACAGCAGTTGCCACCGAAAAATCCAATTAAACGAAATCTTGTTTTCTACCATGCAGGTGCTACGGTGCAAAGCTAAACATTTCGAGCAAGCCTTACAGCACTGCAAGTATAGAATTCGTTTCCCCACAACTTTTGCCCAAGCTTCTGATGATCTTTACAGTCCTAAGCATGTCTTATTGTATTTTTGTCCCTGTTGTATGATTCGTGTTGAACAAGATCTTTTCCTCAGTGGTGAATGGCGGCCGCCTACGGGCTCACCTGTCTTTCGTCATGAGGTCAAATACAAATCATCCAGTCTTCAGGTACTTTATGAAACGCAAAGAGCAGGTGTAATAAGTTATGCAAAGTGCCCCTTATTTACTCCTTACAATGCGAGAATATTTCATCAACATCCTGAGATGAACGAGTCGGTGCGTTTCAACACTGAGCTTGGATTGTATGAACGATTACTTTCAGAAGACCTGCCAGCGGATATACTCCAGCTTAAATTTTATACCGGCCAGGTGCATCTGCCGATGATCAATACTCAACGCTTGTATGCAAAACCAGCCTTTTACGAATACATTGATGCAAAAACCAATCCGCAAGAAATCTGGTCGACCTTATCGAGTGAGACCCGCAATGACATACTTTATGCCCGTGAAAAAGCAGAAATAAATAATCATCCGGAGCTTCGAAGACTAACTTCTTTTCTGTGCAAAAACTCCTATTATACAAGAAATAGATTGCATGAAGACCAATTGATTCAAGCATTATCACAAAGTGCCATACACGGGAAAGTACGAATGTACACTGTAAGTTATGATGGACAGATATGTTCTGCATCCGTGATGATCCGTTCCGGATCGGTCTGGTATTATTGGTTGAACCATACTGATAAAGATCACAACATTCGCGGTGCCCACTTACTACTTCTCTGGCAGTGCGTACAGGAAGCACTTCATGATCAATGCAGATTTAGTTTTGATGGAAGCAGCGTCCCAACCATTGCAAAGGTGTTCAAATCCCTGGGAAGCACGACAGAAATCATACCGGTAATCATGGCGTGTCGCAGACCATGGATAAAAAAAATAATACACTGGCTGTAGTATGAAATCAGAAGAGGCCATTCGCAATGCAGCGTTTGCTGCCCGTCAATGGTTAAGGCAGGCTCATTACGCAGCCGGCGGAAAGGGGTTTGCACACAGTTGCTGGTTGTTTACGCCCCGTTGGTGGCGATGGCACAAGCCATATCCTGAGACAAGTGGATATCTGATCGAAAATTTTATCAATAACGATTCTGCCGAAGATGACAACATTGCGAAACATACTTCAGACTGGCTTTGCGATATCCAGCACCCGGACGGATACTTTTTTTCTGGCACCTCGCGAATCCATCCCAGTTTCTTCAATACGGCGCAAATACTTTTCGGATTGTATCATGCTGCCAACCATTATGAAGATGAACGTTACAAGTTAGCATTGCGCAAATCCAGGGTATGGCTTGTAAATTCGCTGGATGAGAAAGGCAGAAGTACCAGAGGATTGTATCACCCTGGCTATTTTGCGAGTTATTATTCGAGGGCAATCTGGCCCATTCTAAAGACCGGTGATGTGGATGATTCAGGCTATACTTTAGAATCACTTAATTTTTTGTGGCAACGAAGATTAAGCAATGGATGCTTTGAAGATATGTCTTTTAGAAAGCATCAACCATTTCTGACACATACGCTCGCTTACACGATTGAAGGCTTCCTTGAATCTTCGCTACTAATCAATGATTCATACATGCGGGACCAATGCCTCGACAGCCTGAAGATTATTGCTACGATGGTAATGGATACTGGCACACTTTACAGTCGATACGATACAGACTGGAGGCCCGCTGGATCAGGTCATTGCGTAACAGGACAGGCACAACTCATCAGTCTGTGGTGCAGAGCCTTCTCTATCAACCCATTACCAGTATTTCTAAGTGCTTCGGAATTACTCATGAACCAAATGATTCAATGGCAACACAAAAATAGTCATCCTGATTATTCTGGTGGGTTCACCGCTTCCGTTCCCCTGTGGGGTAATTACTTTCCTTTCAGAATGGTAAACTGGACAAATAAATTTTTCCTTGACGCCTGTGCACGATATCTCAGTCTTCAATGGCTTAACGAAGGATAACCATTTTACCGAAGTTTCGCACAAAGAATTGATCAGTCGAGGTGTCAAATTTTTTAATTTCATGCCCGCTTTCATCTTTAAATATAGCTCTGTACAGATAGACTCCGTTAGCAAGTTTATCTCCGAAATCATCTGTACCGTCATATTCAAATTCCGTCATGTGCGTACCGATAGTCAATGGTCCCAACTCATTTTGTGTGAGCTCCCGAACAATTTTACCAGAAACCGTCAAGATCTGTATTTTAAAGAACGACGGTGATTTTTCTCCCGTGAGTGTGTATACAAATCTTGTCTTGCTCGTAAATGGATTGGGATAATTAAAGACATTTGAAATGCTGCTTTCCCGCACTATACGGTAATCAAGTTGATCTTCAGTCTCAGAAACTACGTTACCATTGGCATCTTTTGCCTTTATGAATATTGTATAAATTCCATTCTGTTGAAAGTCACCATCGATAATCATGGAAGCTTCATTTTGTATGGTACCCGATACTGCCGGCTTAAATCTGACATTGGACTGCAATGCTGGATCAATATTGATCACCGTCTTATCGGGAGATTCAATGCGGATGGTAAACAGGGAAGGATCATCCATGGGTATGCTGTTATTCTCGTCATGAAGATTGACTACGATCTGGGACTTGGGTGAAACAATGTCACCATTATTAATGACCACGCCATCAAAAGACACTCTGATCTTCGGTTTTCTGCGGTCTTTCCTGACGAAGTAATTCACCACCGCCGTATTATTCGAAGTAATAAATTCGGCCTGATCCTGGTGGGGGTTTAGCTCCACAACCAAACGATATGCGCCACTTTGACGAGCCGTTTGGATTTGATAAGGAAAATTGATACTGCCGAATGCTTTAACCGGAATGTATCGGGTTTCATTATCAACCATCGTATTCCGTGAATCAAAAAGTTTAAAGGATACCAGCAGACTATCCATATCATAAATACTGATGTTGCTGGCATAAAATTCCATTTTCAACAATCCACCTTGACTCAGTGTATCATAATTTTTCTTCCAGCCAAGGGCGGGGTCATGCACCACATCCGGCAATCCTGTATAGAAAATCCTCCAGTAATTCAATTGTGATGGTGTTCGCTGCAATTTATCTTCCGATGTCCAGACCAGTCTTATCTGTGGATAAACTTTGGTATCTACAGAACTAAGATCTATGCTGGCATCTGTCATTGGTCCAAAGAGCAATGTCTCCTTGCCTGATCCTTCGATACCGTATATCTGAACCGAATGTTTGTCACTTGACGGATCATAAGAATGATAATCCCAAAGAAAGCGGCTAAATTTAGAGGCAGGTCCAACAATTTTTGAACGAACCTCGCCCTGTTTAAACTGAACAATAATATCATTACGCACCTGAGATTCCGTCAACCGGTCACCAACTTTGTCTTTTGTCTCATAGTCATTTCTGTTTTTTCCAAATACCACAGTATATGGAACATCACCTTTCGAGAGAAACTCATCAACGCTCTTGGCGCCGACAGATTTGAGGAAGCTGACGAGATTGTCCGGTCCATCCTTGTCCCAGTCACTACTGTTGAGTCCATAATTATACTGCACCAATGTCTGAAACACTACATAATGCTGGTCCGGTATAATATTCTTCACGAAATTTAAAATGGAGGCTCTGTCCTGCGCGGTTGCGGTTGAAAACAGAAAATAATTACTTCCGGCCA
Organism: Saprospiraceae bacterium; assembly: GCA_046329325.1. Lineage (GTDB taxonomy): Bacteria > Bacteroidota > Bacteroidia > Chitinophagales > Saprospiraceae > Vicinibacter. The sequence goes on along the minus strand of JAXLUU010000001.1, from coordinate 1,665,679 downwards.
TAGAAGCGCCACCAATGCTTCCAAAATCTGAACCACTCACGTTGGGCACCAGCCTTTCCGTCAGGGGATCGACATGCGCAATTACGATTCCGGAAAGATCACTGCGAAACTCCCAGTATTTATAATCCGCGAGGACGCTATCCTTAATGTAAACTTTAGGACGAATGTAGGTTGGCAATTCTATGTATCCATTCAGTGCTGTAAACTCAACAGTTCCCTTTTTATATTTAAAATCACGCTCAGGTTCTGCGATATCTATATTTTTCAGATCATCAGCCGCAAACTGAAAGTAGTGGGACTGGTTCCAGCCAATTTCTTTACCCGGGATATAAATAAATGAACTTGTCTTCCACGCCAGGATTCCGCTGCCAGAACTATCTGGTCTAACTCTCCAGTAATATACTTTGTCAGGCATCAGCGACTGCTCCAGTTTCCAGCTGATAACACCGCCGGTCTGGTTCATTATTTTATTCCTGAGCAACGGGCTGTTGAAGTAAGCCGTTGTATCGAGCTCCATATAGTAATTGGATTTCGGTGCGAAGGTATTGTTATTGTATGCTACCAGGCTTGGCTGGCTTTCATTAATGATTGCAAAATCAGTAGGATAAATCGGTCTGGCATTGTTGCCAATGACATAATAGTTGAAGCCTTCCTGATGATTACCTGTGACCAGGTCGTTATTTAGTTCTGCGACAGGCTGTGGTCCTTCATTAATCTTATGATCAGAATCCACCGTAAGCAGAAGGCGGTTTGCGCCAATACTTCGGTTTTCATCAACGGGAATTGTAAAAGAGAATTTGCTGCGTACGGAAGGTATGCGCACTCTTCCGTCAAAGACTGTATCTGTTGATTGATCAGGATATTCATTTCGAATGAGCACCCTCACACTGTCATTGACACTAAAACCAAGGTTGACCAAATCAACGTTAAAATCAAATTTAGACTGATCTGCATAAACAACATTCTCTTCAATTGAAGCTGTCGTTCCATCCGGGGTGATGTCAACTTCCTTATTCAGGTTTAGTCTGATGGCAGGATCACCATTAAAGCTCGTGGATAGCGCCTGATAAATATTTTCAAGGCCATTGGTAGCGATGAGATCCTTATATACTTCGCGCATGGCATCTCCTACGGGTTCGCCGTAATACCTGCCTCCCAATTGACTATACAAATCATTTCCGAATTTGTATAAAATGTTAGGCAACCCGGCGGAAGTGTTGGACAAATAAATAATTGAACCCTTATCGGCCGCCAGATTGTGCATTTCGCTGATGCTGCGGTTATAGACAAACATCTCACCTGCATAACAACCCATGGCGATAAACATATGGTAGCGTCCCTTATTCCGGTAATCGCTGATATTGTCAAGGTTGAAATCCAATCGGAAAGAAGCGGAATGACCCATAAATGAAATGATGGATACCCCGTTATTAATCAATGAGCTCAAGCTCTCTGAATTGATTATTTCTACCGGACCTGAACTTTCCTTATTGAAAGTAGTAACCTCCGCTCCGAAACCGTTGTTTTCTATCTCATTCTCCATTCCGGACAGTTGGGCCCGCAGCGTTGCGTACAATGTTGGGTCTCCACCTGCGAGATGTACTACCTTTTTGAGCCATTCGCGGTTTTCGATCGTATAAGCAGATGAATTGAGATATGCTTCATGTTCCCTGACTTTATTGAGATAGCCTGTCAATTCATCCAGGTTTAGTACCGGCAATCTGCCAATCGTGTAAAACGGATTCCTGAGAGAATCGCTCACCAGAAGATAATCCGAAGCAGGTTCGCTGTAGGATGGTAAAAGGTTCCAGTCAGCTGTTTGCGGATTGAGTCTGTATTCCTGGTATTCAAGGCCTTTACCGATCAGTAGAACGTAGTGCATTTTGTCCCATCGTGTGCGGCTATACTGGAAGAAATTGCGCATGGCAATATTATGTTTTTGCACGCCAAAGCCGAATTGATTTTCTATGTCTTCATAATACACCAGTTTTACTTTGTAACCACCACCCTGTGGCGATGATCGGTACTGTATATAATCATTGACTGCATCAGTCGTACCGGTTCTCAATCGTTCGGTAGTGACAATCATATAATCTTCATCGCCTGCTTCATAGCTGGCCATGCGAACCTCTGTCAGACGAAGACCTTCTGCATACTGGTCCGGTCTCATGATGAGTATCTCGCGTTCCTGGTCAGATGGTGGCAAGTCTACGGGATACGTACCATCTGGCCGTCGCTGACTAAAAATATAATAGTGATTGGTAATATCATACAAAGTCATTTCGCTACCACCGTCGAACTCTTCAATCAACATGGTTTTCCTTGTCAGTGAGGGACCTATGATCAGAGATGCTATTTGCTTTTGGTTGAATTTAAACAAAGATTCGTATCGGTATTCAATGGTGCTAATGCTCATCCTGTCTTCAGGTTGGCCGTTGGCGAGAACTTTGAGCGCCATAGACCCTTTGATCTGGTCTGCAGGCAGACTGACTTTTTGTTCTTTTACTTTATAACCCGTAAACTGGATGTTGCTGATCAACTGGTTATCAACAAAAAAATTGATCCTGTGCAGCGAATTGTCACCCGAGCCTTCTCCCATGACACGCACCTTGATCTCTGCGTCTACCCCTCCAGAATGAGGATGATCAAAAGTCAGATTGATGGTACGTTCTGCATCGTAAAAGGTTCCAAAACCTTGACCCTCATCAAAGTCCGGAAGTTTGAGGCTTCGTTTGGTTCCCGTTGCGCGTTTCGTTGCGTTTTCATTAAAAAATATCACTTCTTTTTTAAAATAGGACTGCTCTACAGCCAGTGGATTGGAGTTATCATTAGGCAGGGTATTCGTTCTTAATCCGCTGACTGATTTATTCCAGGTTAAAAAATACGCTGCGGTATCCGTAAACATGCTGAACTCCGGATTAAATAACGGAATACCCGGCCTGAGTAAGGCAGCATCCAGTTCTCCGCGATTGCGCGTCGCGTAGAATTGAATATAATCCGAGGTACTTATGATGCTTTCGGTGCTTGTTCTAATGGCTTGTTCCTCTCCATTTTTAAAAATCTGAATGTTCTTTGCTTCAATTTCCTGCACGGGAATACCCGCGCTGACCAAATCGGAATAGCTGAGACGGTACATTCCATCTTTATGAATAAAAAACTTGTAGTATTTCTGACCAGGAACGATCCATTCGTTGCCATACTGCAGTTTGTTCCTGAAAATCATTTGAGCAGTAAGCGGTGATACTAAAGATAGGACCAATAGCATCGCAAGGGAGAAACAATATTTCATTGAATTCGTAGTTTTGGTAAACCGAACTGCAAACATATTAAATTTATTTGTAATATATATTAACTTTGCAGTAAATCTTTATAAAATCAGCCTCTTAACGATTTTGGCAGTTAGTGTATTACTGTTAAGCACTGTATATCAGTGTATTACATGGTTATTGAGGTTTTCCGGCGCGGGTTTGGGCAGAACCACTGGATCAGATCATTTGAATGCCTTTCCTGTCTCCATCATCATTTGCGCGCACAGGGCCTGTAAGCAGCTGGAAGAAAACCTTCCTTTCGTCCTCCGCCAGTCATACCCTGAATGGGAATTGATTGTAGTAAATGACGGAGGCGATATTGCAACAGACGATTTACTGAAAAATTACCAGTCAGCATACCCAAATCTTCGCTCGGTCAGTATGGATAAAAAGCGGCCCGGCAAAAAAGACGCTATTACAGCTGGTGTAGCATCTGCGCGATATTCCTGGCTTCTGCTGACCGATGCAGACTGCAGGCCAGCCACAACACAATGGATTTGGACCATGATGGCCACCCGAAGCAAAACCACCCAGCTGGTCATCGGTTATTCCCCCATCGAAAAAAAAATTGGACTACGCAACGAACTTATTCGCTTCGAGGGCCTTTTTACGGCCATTCAATATTTTTCAGCTGCGCGGTCTGGACACGTATACATGGGGGTTGGACGAAACCTATTGTACCATAAAAGTTTATTCAGCCTTACGAACCTTGTACCTGAACATCCATCCGGAGATGATGACCTTTTTATTCAGCGCGTAGCAACTCCAGGAGTAACTGAAGTTTGCGCGGAACCTGCGGCCTGGGTATGGACGGATGCTGCCAGCAGCTGGAAAACGTTTTTTACGCAAAAGATGCGTCACTATTCGGCATCACGCCACTATTCGCTGAAAAGTCAGATCCGACTGACCCTTTATTTTGTAAGCCTCGGTGTTTATAACGCCGGTATCGCCATTTCATTGGCAACAGGCTTAACCATACCTGCTATTACCCTTTTTATATTGCGCACCGCCTGCATGATTCCGGTGTTCCGCACTGAAGCGAATGGTGGTGGTCAGCCTGATCTTCAATGGAAATTTATTTACCTGGAGCCGATTTATCTTGTCTTTATTTGCATTCAATTGCCATTTTTGCTTTTTTATAAAAATCACCGTTTCTGGAACTAATATCAAAATATTTTCCTCAGCTGACTGAAATTCAGAAAACTCAGTTTGCGGATATGTTTGACCTTTACAAGGAATGGAATTCGAAGATCAATGTCATATCAAGAAAAGACATGGATGCTTTTTACTTACATCATGTTCTGCATTCCCTGAGTCTTGCACGATTTGTAAAATTTAATCCTGGCACGCGATTTATGGATCTTGGCTGCGGCGGTGGCTTTCCAGGTATTCCGCTGGCTATACTTTTGCCGGACACCGAATGGACACTGATTGATTCCATTGGTAAAAAGATTCATGTGGTGCAGGAGATTAGTAAGGCGCTCGGCCTCAAAAATATCAGTGCCTTCCATCAACGCGCAGAAGATCATCAGTCTAAATTTCACTTCATTGTCTCACGTGCTGTGGCTCCCTTGGGTGATCTCATGCGATGGAGTCGACATTCATTCACCAATAAGGAAATGAATTCCTTGCCCAACGGACTGATCGCCTATAAGGGTGGTGACCTGACCGCTGAAATTGCCGAAATCCGAAATTTACACCCCGTGGAACGATGGTCAATTCAGGATCAAATACCCGAATCTTATTTTGAAAACAAGTTTCTTATTTATGTCCAGAAGTAATTACATGATTTTGTTATTCTCCGTGATCATCAGTACAATCAGTATGGCTCAGGTGATCAACATTACAGAAAAATGCAACCTGGCGACTTTTGTACCAGACTGCTCCGGAATGTGTACACGAAACGACGGCAGCACACTTTGGGTAGTCAATGACAATGACCAGAAGACGGAGATTTATGAGACTGACAGTAACTGCACACTCCTGAGAACGGTTAAGATTCTGAATGTGAGTAAAACGGATTGGGAGGAGCTTACCGCTGATGATCAAGGCAATATTTATATCGGGGACTTTGGCAATAACAGCAATAACCGTCGCGAACTGAACATTTATAAGCTCATGCATCATGATCTGGACTCCACCGATCAGGTTAATGCAGGAAAAATTACCTTTCACTATACAAGGCAAACAGCTTTTCCGCCGCCAGAGACAGAACTGAATTACGACATGGAGGCAATGATTTGGTTAAACGGAAGGCTTCATCTGTTTTCCAAAAACAGGACCAATCCATTTAGTGGATGGACTTACCATTACAGTCTGCCGGATGAACCCGGCACGTATGACATCACACCGGTTGATAGTTTTAATACAGGTCCCGGGCCTTCTCTGCTGTTTTGGGTTACCGGAGCTTCAATCTCCGCCGACAAGCAAAAACTTGCGCTGCTGACACATGACAAGATCTGGGTATTTGAACCGCTGGACAGCATTCATTTCTTCAACAGCCCCCAGAAGACTTATTCCCTTGCTCATTTCAGTCAAAAGGAAGGCATCGCATTTGCCGGAAAGGACGGCGTATATTTTGCGGATGAGGTGAATAAAACCATTAGTAATGGTGGCAAGTTATATTATGGAAGCATGGGCACTGTCAGCGATAACAGCGATTTTTCTGGACTGGTGAGAACAACCATGATTTACGCTCACGAATTCATGCAACTGGATCTTTCTGCAACTGACCTGCTTGAGATCTTTGACACCCAGGGCCGGAGAATCATTCGTCAAAACCTTACGCAAAATCACTTCACCCAAATGCCGGTGTTGGTTAGCGGATTGTATTGGGTTATACTAAAAAGCGGAAAGGAGATCCGAAGGATGCTCATGCTGAAGGACTGATCCGGATGCGGCATCCTCACTGTGCCGCGATGACTGAAAACACATTTACAAAAATATAATTTATCGAAGTATCTTCGCGTGTTTTCCGGACCATGCTCGAATACAAGAGACATCTCATAACAGCTGCCTTACCTTATGCCAACGGACCGCTGCACATAGGACATCTGGCCGGAGCTTACTTGCCGGCAGATATTTATGTACGGTTTCTTAGATTGATGGACAAAGACGTTCTGTTCGTCTGTGGTTCGGACGAACATGGTGCAGCCATCACGATGAGAGCCATGAAGGAGAAGCTGAGCCCTCAGGAAATTATTGACAAGTACCATCAATTATTTCAAGAGACGTTTCGAGGAATTGGTATTTCATTTGATCATTATGATCGGACCAGTTCGCCGCGTCACCACCGCACATCCCAGGAATTTTTTCATAAACTCTACGATACAGGGCAATTTACTGAAATAGAAAGTAATCAGTATTACGACGAATCCTTTCAGCAATTTCTTGCAGATCGTTATATAACCGGCACCTGTCCACGATGCGGCAATCCTTCTGCGTTTGGCGATCAGTGCGAAAAATGCGGAAGTTCGTTGAGTCCGACGGAACTCATCCAACCGGTCTCTGTACTGAGCGGACAGGCACCTGTCCTGAGGAGTACACGACACTGGTACTTCCCGCTGGACAGGCATGCTGAATGGCTCAATGAATATATCACCAAAGGAACCATCGATGGTCAGGAACATCATGATCCCGGAATCTGGAAAAACCATGTGCTGGGGCAGTGCAAATCCTGGATCGACAATGGTCTGCAACCGCGCGCCATGACCAGGGATCTTGACTGGGGCATTGATGTCCCTCAGGACATTCCCGGAAGTCAGGGCAAAAAACTTTATGTTTGGCTTGATGCTCCGATCGGATATATCACTTCGACACAGGAATACGCCGAACTCAAAGGGCTTAACTGGGAGGATTACTGGAAGTCCTCCGATAGCCAGCTAATTCATTTTATTGGCAAAGACAACATTGTCTTCCACTGCATCATTTTTCCTGCCATTTTGAAGGCGCACGGTGATTTTATCTTGCCACATATCGTCCCTGCCAATCAATTCATGAACCTAGAAGGTGACAAGATCTCTACTTCCCGCAACTGGGCGGTGTGGGTTCATGAATATCTTCGTGACTTGCCGGATTACCAAGATGCACTGCGGTATTATCTGATCAAGAACATGCCGGAGCAGAAGGACAGCGAATTCACGTGGAAGAGTTTTCAGGAAAACTACAATAACGAACTTGTCAATAACCTTTCAAATTTTGTTCACAGGGTCAATGTACTGACCCATAAATTTTTTGACGGAATCGTTCCGGAATTTGATCCTGACATATACATCAATGGTGTAACTGGAGAAGAACTGGGCGGATTTCATGATAGTGAATGCATTTATTTATTTGATCAGCTACATGAATGTTGCGAGTATTTAAGACAGTTTGACTTTCGCTCTGCATTGAAGACACTCATGGAGATTTCTACATCCGGCAATCAGTTGTTACAGAATAATGAACCCTGGAAACTGATTAAAGAAGATCCTGATGCTGTAGCCGTAGTGATGAATCTTAGCCTACATTATGTAACCGCACTTTCTGTTGCAATACATCCATTCCTTCCTTTTACTTCTGATAAAATGAGGGATCTTCTGAATCTTCCTAAGATTGAAGGAAACGGGGCCTTATTGCAATTGCTGGATCAGCTTGCGGAAGGAGAACAGATTATTCCCGCAGGACATAAAATCAGTGAAGCCAAATATATTTTTACTAAAATGGAAGACAAGATCATCGAAGAACAGATCAGCAAACTGGAACAAACAAAGTCAACCAATGCTTCCGCTACGGCCATAACATATCCCGAGCCCAAACCGGAGATCAGCTATGACGATTTTAGTCGAATGGACATTCGAACAGCCCGAATATTAACAGCGGAGCGCGTACCCAAAGCTGACAAATTATTAAAGCTTCAACTCGACCTGGGTTACGAGACCCGCACGGTCGTAAGCGGTATTGCAGAACACTACCAACCAGAGGAGATCATTGGTCGGGAAGTATCCCTGCTCGCTAATCTGGCACCCAGGGTCATCCGTGGTGTTGAATCCAGAGGCATGATCCTGATGGCTGAAAACGAAGAGGGCAAATTATCTTTTGTTTCGGCGACCCCAGGCTGGCGCACGGGTTTTACTATAAAATAATCCAAATATCATTTGAAGTTTCCCTGGTACAGAATAATCCTGAGTTATTTCAGTGAACATATTCTGGAAAAAGTGCCTTCAGAACTGAGTGAAGAACTTACTGTCAGTCTGATCAACGGAAGAATGAGGCTTAGCGCACCTAAGGCGATCTACTCCGATGCAGACCACTACTATAATTTTGTAAGGGCTTTTGATCATTTACGCCATCAGCTTAGAGGTTTCAAGAAAATTCTGGTTCTGGGGACCGGTTTGGGAAGTATCCCGTATATTCTTGAACGGAAATTTAATATCATTTCCAGTTACGATTCTGTTGATCTTGATCCCGTGGTAAACAGTTTGTTTGATCGGTACACTGCACCGTTGCTCGTGTCCAGCGTCAACCTTGTCACAATAGATGCAGAGACCTACGTGCAGGAGACTGAACACTGTTATGACCTCATTTGCGTGGATATCTTCATCGATCACAGAATTCCAATGGTCTTTGATGAAATTCAGTTTTTACGCTTGCTTAAAAGCAGACTGAATCAGGATGGCTTTGTCATATTTAACCGACTTGCAGAAAGCAGAGAAGATGTCCAGCGAAATCAACTTTTAGAAATACGCCTTCAGGAAATTTTTGGTACATTCAGAAGACTTCATATCATGAGCAATGACATGTATATTGTTCAGTTGAATTAGCATTAGCTGATTGTGCTTTCTTAGAGGATCTATCAATAATTGATGTCAAAGGCATTGTTACTAAATGATCTAACTTGGTATTTACAAAACCAAAAAAAATTTCTTCGGTCAACTTATCATTTGCTGCCAAGCAGTAGGTTATTTTAAAGTTGTAATGTTTGCTCGGACGATCATCTGAGCTCCAGAGAATCTAAAATTTTATCTATTCAGTTAGACCCTGCTGTTGAGATATTGTTGAATACAGTTCTCTTCTCAAATGTTTTTAATCTGATGCGCACTTAAGTCAGGAAGCTTTGCGATATTTGCCATATTTGGCGGAATGTATCATCTCATTCTTTGTTTTATTACTTCCTTTCTCGTGACCTACATCGCGATACCTTCAATCATTACAGTGGCAAGAGTCAAGAAGCTGACCGATGAACCCGAAGAACGTCGCGCACACCGTAAATCCGTTCCCACGCTGGGTGGTATTGCCATCTTCTCTGGCGTGATTTTCAGCATTATTCTGTGGACCCCCTTTCAGGTATTCGGGAATCTTCAATATATACTATGTGCCATGGTGATACTATTTCTAATCGGCGCAAAAGATGATATCATCCCTCTCGATCCTTATAAGAAAATGACAGGACAGGTATTTGCCGCCTGCATTCTGGTCTTTAAGGCGAATATCAGGATCACCAGTCTATACGGACTTCTCGGGATCAACGATATTCCCGGATGGCTGAGCATACTGCTGTCTATTTTTACTATACTGGTCATTATCAATGCGATGAATCTCATCGACGGGGTTAATGCACTTTGCGCCAGTGTTGGCATCATAATCTGTGTCACGCTGGGTTTCTGGTTCAAAGCTGTGGATCAAACCGTTTTTGCGATCATTGCCGCTGCGCTCGTAGGCGCGCTGGTGGCCTTCATGAAATTTAATCTCTCTCCTGCAAAAATTTTTATGGGCGACACCGGCTCCATGCTTGTGGGTGTAATCTGCAGTATCCTTGCGATAAGTTTTATAGAGCTGAACAAAACAGGCGTAGATCCTCAATACAGAATCTCAGCACCTCCTGCCATCGCGGTATCCGTCTTGTTTATCCCTTTGTTTGACACGATCAGGGTGTTCACACTCCGCCTGATTCGGGGCGTTTCGCCATTTATTGCTGACCGCCAGCATATGCATCACCTTCTTCTCGATCTGGGCCTAACACACTTGCAGGTAACCAGTATCCTGATCATGCTCAATACAATAATTATTATTATTGCTTTCAATCTTCAGTTTTTAGGTAATATCACTTTGGTCTGGATTATCCTTTGCATTGGAATTCTCTTCACTTTGTCGCTTGGCTTTTTGAAAAAGAGAAGCTGGCGTGCAAACCGGCTTTCACAATGAATCTCATGCAGTGGCTTATCGTATTTGCAGGTGGGGGTATTGGTAGCTTGTTGCGATATGTACTGGGTATCATCATCACAAATCAGAAACATTTTTATCTGGGGACCTTATGCGCAAATCTGATGGCTGCCTTTATGATTGGCATTTTCTATCATCAATACCAACTGGATTCTGCGCGTGCCTGGTATAGATTGTTCTTTATTACCGGTGTTTGTGGGGGCCTGAGTACTTTTAGTACACTGAGCCATGAAAACTTAATACTCATTCAGGAATCGCGCTGGACAGAACTCCTCCTTTACAGTGTTCTCAGCATTGTTACAGGGGTTTTGCTCGTTTGGGCCGGTTACAGGGCCGGGCAATGGTGGGTTGGCTAAGGATAGGCCTGTTCGCCAGATTTGAAACAATCGAGATAAGTGACAGGTCTTTTCAAATTGATAACAAGTTGTCAATCCTGAACACGGCAAACAAACTGTCCTTAAATTTGTATAATTATATTGTGAATAATAAAAATCATCTATGGAATTAGTTGCAAATCAACTGAAATACAAAGTTAAAGACATCGCCCTGGCAGACTGGGGCCGCAAAGAAATTGAGCTCGCCGAAGCTGAAATGCCCGGGTTGATGAGTCTTCGCGAAGAATTTGGTAAATCCAAGCCTCTTGCCGGAGCAAGAATTGCCGGATGTCTCCACATGACCATTCAGACTGCTGTGCTTATCGAAACACTGATTGAGCTTGGCGCTGAAGTGAGCTGGTCATCCTGCAATATTTTCAGCACTCAGGATCACGCCGCCGCTGCCATAGCAGTAGCCGGAATTCCGGTATATGCATGGAAAGGCATGAACAATGAAGAATTCGACTGGTGTATTGAACAGACCCTTTTTGCATTCAGTGGGGGACAGCCACTGAATATGATTCTCGACGATGGTGGTGACCTGACGAATATGGTTCTGGACAAATATCCTGAATTGGTCCCCGGTATTCGCGGCATCAGTGAAGAAACCACTACTGGCGTGCTTCGCCTGCATGAGCGATTTAAAAATGGCACCCTACCCCTACCAGCCATTAATATCAATGACTCGGTCACAAAATCTAAATTCGATAACAAGTACGGTTGCAAAGAATCCTGTGTCGATGCAATCCGTCGCGCAACAGACATCATGATGGCTGGCAAAGTGGCTGTCGTAGCAGGTTATGGAGATGTCGGCAAAGGTTCTGCCGCATCACTTCGCGGTGCGGGATGTCGGGTTATCGTTACCGAGATAGATCCGATTTGCGCGCTTCAGGCTGCCATGGACGGCTACCAGGTTTTAAAAATGGATCATGCGATCAAACTGGCCAATATTGTAGTTACAGCCACAGGCAACCGTGACATCATAAGTGCCCGTCATTTTAAAGCTATGAATGACAAAACCATAGTCTGCAATATTGGGCACTTCGATAACGAGATCGATGTCGCATGGTTAAACAACAATTATGGCAACAACAAAGTAGAAATTAAACCTCAGGTGGATAAGTATTCCATCGATGGCAAGGATATCATTCTACTTGCGGAAGGACGGCTTGTAAATCTGGGTTGTGCTACTGGACATCCTTCATTTGTTATGTCCAATTCATTTACCAACCAGGTCCTGGCGCAAATGGAACTTTGGGCACACCATGATTTTTATGAGAACAGGGTTTATACCCTTCCAAAACATCTGGATGAAAAAGTCGCCAGACTGCACCTTGCCAAAATCGGGGTTGAACTGGAAGAGCTCAATGATACGCAAGCGCAATATATCGGTGTGAGCAAAACAGGCCCTTATAAAGCCGATACTTATAGATATTAATTGAATCAAATTTGTATTTCAATAGATTCCGCAGTGGTAAAAGCCCTGCGGAATTTTTTTTACCGGTCCATGAGATCTCTCGGATTTTACCTTTTAATGGTTTTAGCTTCTTTAACCAGCCTGTTTTCTCAAGAATCTTTTTCCGGATTCTTTACCCCTTCTGACAGTTTTAACCGAAAAAGATTTGAGTTGGCCGTAACAGGTGCAAGCATCACTTATACCGTTTTTGCAACTGGACTTTATTCCGCGTGGTACCGTCAACAAGGCCTTGGAAAGTTTCACTTTTTTAATGACTGGAATGAGTGGATGCTGATGGATAAACTTGGACACAGCTACAGCTCCTACATTCAATCTGAACTAGTCTATCATGGGTGTCTATGGACAGGCATGAAAAAAAGGAATGCGCTGTTGTGGTCCATGGGTACCTCGCTGCTTTTTCAACATACCATTGAAGTGATGGACGGATTCGGCAAAGGTTATGGATTTTCATGGTCTGATGTTGGCGCAAATTTTCTGGGTAGCGGATGTTTTGCTTTGCAGCAGGAACTCTGGAACGAACAACGATTCAGAATTCGTTACAGTGCACACCCTGCAATCTACTCAAAGGATAATCCAATGTTACAACAGCGCGCGGAATATCTCTATGGACATGATGCTTTACAACGGATTCTTAAAGATTACAACGGACAGACTTACTGGCTGTCTTTTCATCCAACACTTGCGTGGGGAATAGCGCAAAATTTCTGGCCTTCATGGCTGGAACTCAGTATAGGATATGGTGTTAAAAATCTCTACGGGGCACGTTCGAATGATTGGCTAGACCCAATGGGTAATCACATAACAACAGGTTCAGACTACCCCAGAACAAAGCAATATTATCTGTCTCTGGATATCAATTTCAGAAAAATTCCAGTCAGGAATACTTTCTGGAGGACCATCATTCATACTATTGGTATTTTTAAAATCCCTGCACCTGCGCTGGAAATAAACTCACCAGGATCCGTCCGTTGGAACTGGCTTGCATTTTGATCTTTACAGGTATGAAACACCAACTCATCAAATGGTGAATGCGCGAATTTGACTTCACTTTGATGACTTAGGAAAAAATATCTCACGAATACCATCATGAGATCAACGTGATTGACCATTGCGGCTGTATATTTCAACCTTCAAAATGCTATCCATGTACAGAAAAATTATCTATCCGCTTTTCTTCACAATTTTTTTGATCGGTTGCAGCACAACAAAACATCGGATTTCCCAATCCGCTGATACAGTGCAATGGACGATCCTGCAGTTTAATGATTTTTATGAAATCGGAGGTCTGGATGGCGGCACAATAGGTGGTGCTGCGCGTATGGCGACGTTGCGAAAAAAATTGAAAACTGAAAACCCTAATCTGTTAACTGTAGTAGCTGGTGATTTTCTCAGTCCATCGCTGCTGGGCACCTTAAAAAAGGACGGCGAAGGTGTCAAAGGCAGACAGATCATTGAGGCGTTCAATGCAATTGGCGTTGATCTGGTAACCTTCGGCAATCATGAATTTGATTATGACCAGAAGACTTTACAGAAGCGGATCAATGAGTCCAGGTTCGACTGGGTATCTACCAATGTACTTGAAAACAAAGAAGGCGTTTTGGCTCCTTTTGCAAAGGAAAAAGATGGTCAGAAGATCCCAATACCGCTACATCATATCGTTCGATTTACCAACAACACGGGTGCAGCGGTTCGTCTGGGATTTGTCGCTCCTTGCATTGATGCGAACAAGGCCAAATTCGTCTTCTATGATTCACTTTACCCTACGGTAAAACGTGAATTGACGAAACTTAAAAATGAAGCTGATGTATTTCTTTCGCTGAGCCACCTCAACAAATCTGCCGACCTTCAGATGGCCCGCGATTTTAGCCAGCTGAGCCTTATTATGGGAGGGCATGAGCATGATCACATGAAATATGAAGTGGGACATACCGTACTGACGAAGGCTGATGCGAATGCCAGGACAGCCTACGTCCACCGCATGACTTACAATGTTAAAACACATCGGTTACTCCTCAGGTCTGAATTGGTTGCTCTTGACAAAACAATCGCAGAGGATGGACAACTTCTTCAGCTGATCAAATCCTGGAAAGAGTTTGAAAATCAGTACCTGAAAAATGCCGGTTTTGATCCTGATCAAAAAATACCCGGATCGGAGGTGAATTATGACGCCCGGGAACTGACTATCCGTAACAAGCCTGCCGCATTTCCGGAGATGATATGCAAATCAATGCTTGCGCAATGTCCGCAGTGTGATGCAGCCATTATGAACTCAGGCTCCATAAGGCTGGATGATGAACTCCACGGTTATATCTCACAGTATGACATCCTTCGTTCACTTCCTTATGCTGGCTCGATTATTTCTCTTGACATGAAAGGAGACCTTCTCGAGAAAACATTGAATGTTGGGATAGGCAACAAAGGTATGGGTGGATTTTTGCAATGGGCTAACATTCGCCAAGCGGATGATGGCACCTGGATAATTGGATCAGCCCCTTTAAATAAAGATAAAATTTATCATATCATTCTAAATGAGTATTTGCTCACCGGATTAGAGCGAAATCTTGATTTTCTGAATAAAAACAATCCCGGCATTTCAAATATCATCACAGCTGAAAATCCTGCAGCAGGTCCGTTACGAAAGGATATTCGTCTGGCGATTATTGATTATCTTCAGAAAGGAGGGCGCTGATAAATTTTTCCTCGTTTACATTTTTATTCCGAATTTGAAATTTCTATTTCAGTATTATAAATTTAACCTGCACGAATGGGCCATTTGCTATCAACACTAACGACCGACAGGTTAAAACTCCGGCCCCTGAAGATGACCGACCGACAGGAAATTTTTATGCTGAGATCAGACCCGGAAAACAATCAATATCTTGACCGTCCCTTATGTACGTCCATTGGTGATGCCGAAGCATTCATCCAAAAAATCGTTTCCAATACTGTAGTATCCTATTACTGGGTCATCACCCTGCCCCCCTCCGATACGCTTGTGGGAACTATTTGCTTGTTTGACGTGAACAACAACAATCGGAGTTGTGAACTAGGCTTCGAATTAATCACAGGATTTCAGGGTAAGGGCATTATGACCGAAGCGTTAAAAGCTGTAATTGATTTTGCATTTCAACATCTCGGAATCTCCGCAATAACCGCTGCCGTTCATCAGGATAATCATCGTTCCCGAATCCTGCTGGATCGTTTTGAATTTGACCCTACTGAAGATCAAACTGATTCCGATCCTGATGTGAAAATACTAATGTTGACACAGGATAATATCAATCTTTTCAAGAATTAAATTGGCCTGAAAAATTCGATGATTTTTTAGAAAACTTTCATCCATTAGGGCTATTTGTACTCAATGCTTGAATTCATCGAACTGAATATTTCATAGTATACCCTGAGTTGTTTCTCTGTAATAAAAACAATTTTTGCATAACGTTTACGAAGACAATTTGCAATTATATTGGTGAAACGATAATTGAAATAATTTCTAATGCCGGGCCAATATAAAGATGGCCTTAACTGAAATGAATATTTGATTAATAGTTACTTTTTTACAATCAGGGTCCGGTATTTGTCTTTTGCACCTTCAAGCAAAACATTATAACAACCCGGAATCAGTTTGCTGGTATTGATCCTCACGGGTTCATGAGCCGAATTTTGAATGGATCCTTTTTGGATCAGTTTGCCTTCCATCGTTAAAATAGTATAGGCTACTAATCCATCTAACTTGATGTAAAATTCATCTTCACAAGGATTAGGAAAGACAAAATATTCGGTGCCAGCAATATCCTTAACTGCTGTATTGGTTTTTATTTCAAACAACTTCGTACTGGTGCATCCATTGGCATCCGTTACCTGCAGCGTATATATCCCAGCATCCAGACTGTCCTGCCTGCTGCTGTTGAGTATTTTTGTAACATAAGGTGGTGAACCACCCTGAATATTGATACCTGTAATTGAGCCTTTGTTATAACCAGGGTTTACATTGCGAACTGTAATGTCTGTAATTTCAAGTTTGGCGAATTCCGGAAGATTAATGTCAAAAGTATCTTTTGTACCCTTATCACTGGTAATGACCACGCTTATCTTTCCACTGACATTATTAACAGGATTGGTTGTTGCCCCGTTGCTCCAAAGGAATTTAAAAGGCGCCGCTCCGCTGATACGATCCAGATTAATGCTCGTCACTTCTCCAAAACATTTAATCGGCGGATCAATTGTATAATGATCAACACTTGGCACACTGCAACTGACCTGAACCTCACTGGTCAGTGTATCAGCATTGCAATCACCCGTCGAGATTAACTTGAATACATGCGTCTCGGGGATACAGCTAAAATGATACAAAATCGAGTCCCCACTGATGGTTTTGCCATCGATCAGCCACTGATTACCCCTGCTATTGTTGCTGCGTGCTTTGAAGGTGACAAATTCGTAATCTTTTGTCGCCTCCGCGACTGCTTTTGTAAGCGCATTATTTTTGATTCTGATGGTTGCGCGGCTGCCGGCCGAGCGATTAAAGAAACTACCGGAAGCATCCGTTTCGAGTTTAACTGCACAGACCAGATATTCATAATCGATACCCTGTTCAAGACACTGATCCTGGTAACTGGTTGTTTTGATCTGATCAGCCACCCTTGTGAACTCTTTATCTGTCATTTTTCGGCGAAGTACAGTATATCCCTCGCTCGCTTCGGGAGAAGCCACCCAGCTTAGATTAATAAATTTGCCCGACTCCACAGCCGTCAGCGCGCCAGGAGGAATAACCGGAAACAAGGTCAGCGATGGATCACCAAGCAGTGATACGTGCGCTCCGCGGTTGCCGTAAGGGCTGACGACGTAAAGGTTGTCGTTGATAGTAGTTCTTGTACTGAAACCAATCGACTCTCCCATCGCCATATGGTGAATCTGCCATCCCGGGCGTCCGGCCCACGCGCAGGTCAGTATCGTCCCACTTGCCAGTGATGAACGGAGAAAATTATCCTGCACATCCCAGTCTCCGAAATAGGATCCAAACAAGAAGGTAAAAACCGTTCTCAGGGAATCTTTGGCCATATCTCCGGTCGTTGATATACCACCAGCACCCTGGTACCATCCACCACCCGCGCCGTAAGCGCAGAGATAGGATTTCTCCAGCAACCTGTTTCTGAATTCGTCTGTCTTGACACTGTCGGGTCCAAAGAAAACGGTATAATTCTTATATCCCGACGAACCAAAATACTCTGCCTGAAAATTGAAATTATCCTGCACAATAGCACGGCGCTCGGGTCTGATTTGTCCGATTCTGAATTTGTGATCTTTTTCCAGGTAATTCTTCAGCAACTGAACTTCTGATTTTCCGAGGGCAGGCATATTAAAAAAATCTACTCTGCCGACTTCAAATTCAATATCGGAAGGGATCTGATCATTATCCCACTTGCCGTCATCAAGGTCATTTTTATTTTCATCTCTTCCCGGCGTCAGGTTGCTCACAAATTCATCCGTCCAGACCCCGTCGATGTCCGCATAAAAATTGTCGCAGACCCAGGCGCCCTGATGATCCGGGTGACCATCCCAGTTTGTATTCCCACTATAGGGCACCGCGACATGTCCGATGATGAATATCGTGGTTAGTCCTGGATTTTGAGCATAGAACATTTTTATGGTGTCTTTTACCTGAGCTGCATTCCTTCCAGCCGGGATTGTCAGATCAGCGACATTCCAGCTTTCATTGGCCAGGTCGTTGCGCAACCTGTCCAGTTCAGCATTGATCCCTGTCCGAACACGATCGTCAACCAGCAGCAAGATGGTCTTCTTCAACGAGACCTGGGATGATTTTACGCCACCGTATAGATAGGTGTAGGCGTATGTTTTGGCTTTCGTGATCCTGTAGAGTCTATATTCATAAGCATTTCCCGCACTCACTGTGGTATCTTCATAAGAAGTCTCACCTGCCTTCAATGTTACCAGGGCCTTGGCCGGCCAGCTTTTGGCATCCCGCAATTTGCGGTGGATGGTCATAACGGAATCATTGGCGGCAACCCATCGCAACTTAAGAGAAGGTTTGGCGGTATTGGCTTCGGCCCAGGCCATGACACTATTCTGTAGTGAATAATTCTGTCCATTCAGTCCATAAAAACAAAGTAGCACAAAAGAGATGGAGATCAAATATTTCATTTAGATATAATTATTTGGAAGCATCAAAAATACTCATCGCGACGGACACACTCAAATTTTATTACTGCACCAAAAGAGAATATCTTCGCCCGGTGAAAATTTTCCGAACTGTTCAGACATTTGAACAATACCTCAGCGCGGAAAGGAATTCGGGGCAGACCATCGCCTTCGTACCTACCATGGGAGCCCTTCATGAGGGACATATCAGCCTGATACGAATCGGTCTGGAACACGCCACAAGAGTTGTCTGTAGCATTTTTGTCAACCCCACCCAGTTCAACCAACCAGAGGATTTGAAGCAATATCCCCGCACCCCGGATGAGGACATTGCACTCCTTTTCAGGGCTGGCTGTCATGCACTATTTATGCCGGAAGCAGAAGAAATCTACCCTGGTGGCCGAAAATTTCAGCCTGAGGTTGAATTAAACGGTGCCGACAAGGTCATGGAGGGACATTTCCGCCCGGGGCATTTTGATGGCATGCTGATGGTTGTGTACAGACTTCTTGAAATTACAAATCCCGACTTTCTGGTCATGGGTCAAAAGGACTTTCAACAATACAGCCTGGTCGGAATGATGATCAGCCAACTCCGGCTTAATGCCAGGCTTATTATTGGTCCGACGCGCAGGGAGCCGGACGGACTTGCCATGAGCTCACGCAACCGACGGCTGGAAGCCTCCTTTCGTGAAAAAGCCCCGATAATCTATCAGGCATTACAGTATGCACGAGAGCGACTGGGACAATTGCCCGTGAGAACGATTGAGTCCGAGGCCAGCGCTATGATTGACCAGGAAGGATTTCGTACTGAATATTTTCAGATTGTCGACGGGCGCACCCTGCTACCGCTGGCATCTGCAGACCAGGCCGCGTATGTGGTTGCCTGCGTGGCGTGTTGGGCGGGTGAAGTGCGACTGATTGACAACCTGAGCCTGAAGCCCTGATCATATTAAGCTTTAGCTAAATTTGAACTTTTATGCCCAAAAAGGCTTTAATGTGATGTTTTTTACTTTGTTACCAATGTGAAATGAAATCCGGCCCTTTGATCATTTTCATCCTTTTCACGAACTGGATTCAGAACCTAACTGATCCTTTTCGACCTGGTTGCCTCGCGCCTTGTATTGATGAAAAGAACTTCAAAAAGCAGAGCCTTCTTAGCATTTCAGGTTGGTCTTACTAACTTTGCACCATGTTGCTACAGTTTTTTAAATCCAAAATCCACCGGGCTACGGTTACCCAGGCCAACCTTCATTATGTCGGCAGCATCACCATCGATGAAGACTTGATGGAGGCCGCCAACTTGTTTGAAGGAGAAAAAGTCCAGATCGTCAATAACAACAATGGTGAGCGATTCGAGACTTACGTGATCAAAGGAGAAAGAGGATCAAAAATGGTGTGCCTCAACGGAGCTGCTGCCCGCAAGGCTGAAGTTGGTGATATTATTATTATCATCTCTTATGCGCTGATGACCCCGGAGGAAGCGCAGTCCTTCCGTCCCATTTCTATATTTGTAGATGAGCACAACCAAATTAAGCAAATTTGATATTGATATAATTATCGCTATTTTGCAAAATCAGCATTTCGCCTTTAGCTTTTAAAAATACGCACCACTTTTTCTGATTCCATATTTCAGTGTCCCAGATCTTTAAAAAATTAGGCCAATTTGTTTTCTTTCTCGCCCTGGGGGTGGGTCTCATGTATTGGATTTACATCCGTCAGGAAAGTACTTATAAAGCGTATTGTGCAGAACACGGAATCCCTCCAGAACAATGTAAACTTTCGGAAAAGCTTTGGTCCGATTTGCTGAGTATAAATCCTGTCTACATTCTCCTGATTTTTATTGCTTTTTTTCTTAGCAATTTTTTCAGGTCATTGCGATGGCGAATGCTTCTGCGGTCTGTTGGATATGAAATAAAAGAAATCAATTCCATTGGACCGATTCTTGTAGGTTATCTGGCCAATCTGGGCCTTCCACGCAGCGGTGAATTCATTCGCGCAGCATTGCTCAGCCGTTATGAAAAGGTGCCCTTGACCGTCTCTGTCGGCACGGTAGTGCTTGATCGTCTGATAGACCTGATGAGCATGGGCATGATTGTTACGATCACTGTCTTCATCGAACACGATACATTTTTAAGGCTTTACAATGAGCAGCTTTCGCAGATTTCACTTGTGGAAAAACTGATTTTACCGGGAATCGCCGTTCTCGCTATTCTTGTTTTATTTTTTACAAGAGACAGGTGGCGAGACCTGCCTGCCGTAGCCAATATAAAAAAACGCCTCAGGGGTTTTCTGGACGGTGTTCTCTCCATTCGCAATATTGAACACAAGGGTAGATTTCTGCTCTATACGCTAATGATATGGGTGTGGTTTTTTGTGATGATGTACCTCGCGCTCAGATCTTACGGTCCAACATCCAGTCTGCCCATTACCTCAGCCCTCGTGATCTATGTTTTTGGCAGCCTCGGAATGCTCGTTCCAACGCCAGGAGGTATGGGTTCCTATCATTTTCTGGTTATCCTTGCTTTGAGTTATTACGGAATTCATGAGGTTGATGCCTTTTCATTTGCGAATATTTCGTTTTTCAGTGCCAACTTTGCCAACAATCTGACGCTGGGACTGGGTGCCATGTTGTTGATGTATCTGTTTAACCGGAAATCTGGGCAAATTCAATCAAATGTCAACGAATAAGATCGGTGAAGTATGCAGATTTCTCGAAGATATTGCACCGCTGCATCTTCAGGAAACCTATGACAATGCCGGACTTCTGACCGGTGATAAGGATTGGCCAATCAAAGGGGTACTGTTTGCCCTGGACGCAACTGAAGAAGTCGTGCTTGAAGCGGTCACCATGGGCTGCAATCTCGTAATCAGTCACCATCCTATTATTTTCAAAGGATTAAGGAATCTGACACCAGACCATTATGTTGCACGCGCTGTCATCCAGGCTATCAAACACGATATTGCGCTTTATGCCATCCACACCAACCTCGACAATGTCCTGACCCACGGCGTCAGTGCCCGTATGGCCGGGCAACTTGGTCTTTTGCAGCCCAGGATACTCTGTCCACGCGATGCCACTGGCACAACCGGTGCTGGTATTGTAGCGAGCTTGCCCGAACCCATCAGCGAGACAGAACTACTTCAACTTGTCAGGGACCGGTTTCATTGTGGCAATATCCGTCACAGTCCGTTGCTGGGCAGGTCTGTCCAATCCATCAGCCTTTGCGGCGGCTCAGGTTCATTCCTGATCGGGGATGCCATTCGTTCGCGTGCAGAAGTCTACATCACGGCCGACCTGAAGTACCATGAATTCTTCGAAGCCAATGACCAGATTCTGTTGTTGGACATTGGTCACTTCGAGAGTGAACAGTTTACGATAGCGCTTTTATATGAATTGGTTATAAAAAATTATAGTAATTTTGCAGCCCATTGCACAAAAATGAATACCAATCCTGTGCAATACTTTTAATTATGGCAAAAGCAGTTGTTCACACCGAAATACCCATAGCCACGAAGCTGAAGCACCTTTATGAGCTTCAACTCATTGATTCTGAGATAGATAAGATTAAAGTCCTGAAGGGTGAGCTTCCGATGATCGTCAGCGACCTGGAGGATGAGATCAGCGGCCTGAACATCAGGTTAAGCAAATTGCAGAATGCCATCTCCGACCTGGAGAAAGAGGCGGGCAACTTCAAGACCTCTGCCAAGGCTTCTGAGGATGCCATTAAAAAATACGAAAAGCAACTCGACGGTGTCAAAAACAACCGCGAATTCGATGCTCTGACCAAGGAGATCAATATGCAGCGCCTCGAGATTCAACTCTTTGAAAAAAGAAAGAAAGAGGTCGACGAGCAGATTAAAATGAAGAAACAAAATCTTGACGGCATCAAAGACCGCCTGAAGTTGAAGCAGGCTGAAATAGAAGAAAAGAAAGCCGAGCTGGAGAAAATTATTGAGAAAACGGACAAAGAGGAATCCGCACTTCGAAGCAAATCTGACAAAAGCCGCAAAAAAATAGAAGCCAGGCTTCTCCACGCCTATGATACCATTCGCAAGCGATATCGCAATGGCCTGTCGGTAGTAACCGTCAAAAGAAATGCCTGTGGTGGTTGCTTCAATCAGATCCCTCCGCAAATGCAACTTGAAATCGGACTCAACAAGAAAATTATCGCCTGCGAACACTGCGGTCGTGTGCTTGTTGATGAGCTCATCCTTTCAATTGAGGAATAAATAATCCTGACCAGGGAGCGGTCAGTGAATGTACGCTGACGAGTAGCTTTGCCATGCCGTTAATGTCAAACTTTCATCATGGCTAAATTTGAGCACAACTTATCACCTGATTTACTTCAGGCTCAAAAAAGAATTCTCAAGGAAAAGGTAATTCCAGATACGGACGTTTATCATCAGCTGGTTGATATTCTGCATTATCATGAACATCGCTATTACATAGATAATGACCCACAACTCTCTGATTTTGAATATGATACACTCTATAAAATCCTTGAAAAAGCGGAGTCAGACCATTCTGACTGGATCCGTTCCGATTCACCTACGCAACGCGTAGCGTCCGATGTCTCCAATACATTGGATACGGTAACGCATATGGTTCCGATGCTATCGCTCGACAATACCTACAATCTTCAAGATCTTCAGGAATTTGACCAGCGAGTTAAAAAACTGTGCGGGCTTTCCGCAAATACAACTGTTGAATATTTGGTAGAACCCAAATTTGATGGTGGCTCGGTCTCAGTGCTGTATATCAATGATCAGTTGGTACGCGCTGCTACAAGGGGGGATGGAGTTCGTGGCGAAGATATCACCCTCAATGCCCGAACCATCAGATCCTTGCCGCTCAGTGCACCTTTCAAAAGTCTGGGCGTACAGCAGACCGAACTCAGGGGAGAGGCACTTATTCGCAAAGATGTCTTTGAAGAAGTCAACCAGTCACGGGAGGAGGACGGACTAAGTCTTTTGGCTAACCCTAGAAATGCTGCTACCGGCGTTCTCAGGGTAAAGGATCCTTCGGAAACTGCTTCCCGCAAACTGGACATGTTTATTTTCCAATGGGGATATGCCGTCGACGCGCAAGGCAATGATCAGCTGGGGCGATTTAAAAAACAGTCGTCGCATATTGAAGCACTGCAATCACTCGGATTTAAAGTCGCCATTGCCGAAAAAAGAGTATGTCAGGGCATCGCTGAGGTATTTGATTTTATTTCGGACTGGGCCAATAAAAGAGACCACTTTGAATACGAGCTGGACGGAATGGTGATCAAGGTGAATGATCTTTCCATGCAGGAGATCTGTGGATTTACTTCCCATCATCCGCGTTGGGCTGTAGCCTTTAAATTCCAGGCCAAACAGGCCACTTCTGTTTTACTGAACGTAGAATATCAGGTGGGCAAGATCGGAGCCATCACCCCTGTAGCCAAGATCGAACCCGTACAGCTGGCAGGGGTTACGGTCAGTTCGATTTCGCTGCATAACGAGGACTTTATCCGGAGCAAAGACATTCGACTTGGCGACACCGTACTGGTCGAACGGGCAGGTGATGTAATTCCATATATCGTCAAGTCTTTTCCCGAGACGAGGCCTGCCAATACCAGACCGATCCATTTTCCTTCACATTGCCCTTCCTGCGACCACAAGCTGGTCCGTGAAGATGATGAAGCGGTCTGGCGATGTCCCAACACGCACTGCCCGGCACAGATTGTTCAAAAACTGATTCACCACGCCTCCAAGGATGCCATGGATATTGACGGCTTAGGCGCTTCGCTGGTGGAGCGTTTCTACCAGCTTGGCATGCTGAAAACAATGGCGGATTTCTATCGCCTGGATTATGTACTCATTGCCACCCTTGAGGGCCTGGGCAAAAAGTCAGCTGACAAACTGCGGAAATCGATTGAAAAGGCCAAGACAAACCCCATTCATCGATTGCTGCACGGACTGTGCATTCATCACCTTGGCAAAAAAATCAGTAAGCTCATTGCAGCGCACCTCAATGATGTCAAAGATCTTGAACACTGGTCTTTGGATCAGTATCGCGCGATTAAGGATGTAGGACCAGTGGTTGGACAGAATATTATGGATTTCTTTTCGGATCCAGGTAACGTACGCATGATCCATGAAATGGAAGCACTAGGCGTCAATATGAAACAAACCGATGAGGACCGACCCGCAGAAGCCATCATGGATGGACCTTTTTCGGGACAGACGATTCTGTTTACCGGCACCTTGCAGACCATGGGGCGAAAGGAAGCCGAGATGCTCGCAGAGAAAAATGGCGCGAAAAACCTTTCGGCGGTCAGCAGTCACCTCAATATCCTGGTAGTCGGGGAAGATGCCGGATCCAAGCTCACCAAAGCGCAGAAGCTTGGGACAGTGCGCATTCTAACAGAAGATGAATTTCTTGGCGAGATTGGCAGAAAAAGTTAAGGTGCCAGAATATCCCTTTTCCAGGCACTATCAGAACTGACTCGGGCATAACGCAACCGGTCATGAAGTCTACTTCCTCTTCCCTGCCAGAACTCAATCATTGAAGGTCTGATCAGGTATCCGCCCCAATGATCTGGGCACTGTACCTCTGCAGGATTAGACCGGTAGTAAGGGATTTTTTCTTCCAGTATTTTCTTGTCCGGAATAACCTGGCTTTGCGGAGAAACGATGGCCGAAATTCTGGATTCAAATGGCCGTGAGTCGAAATAGAGTACACTTTCTTGCCTGGATATCTTGCTTGCGACCCCTTCCACACGTAGTTGCCTTTCCAGCTCCATCCAATAAAAACACAAGGCAACCTGTGGGTTGGATTCGATGTCACGCGCTTTGATGCTGTTGTAGTTGGTAAAACAAATGATTCCTTCAGAATTCAGTTCCTTGAGTAGTACGTATCTTGAACTCGGTCGATTATGTTGATCGACAGTGGACAGACACATGGCATTAGCATCCGGCAGGCCTGCTTCGATAGCTTCGTCCAGCCATATCCTAAAAAGGTCCAATGGCTGTTCCGGCGCTTCTTCATAACTGAATGCACTTCTTTTATAGTCTTTGCGAAGATGTTGGTAGCTCATTTTACAGAAACAAAAAACCCGCGTCATTGGATGGCGCGGGTTGCGTTTTTATTTTAAAAAACATGTACTCGATTAATCGGCGACAACTTCAAATTTAAGTGGCGCGATGACTTGCTTGTGCAACTCGATCTGTGCGGTGTATTCGCCGAGTTCTTTAACCTCATCCGGTAGTTTGATCTTTTTGCGTTCTACGTCAATACCTGCTTGCTCCTTGAGGGCATTGGCAATTTGCACATTGGTGACGCTTCCGAAAATTTTACCGCTGGTTCCTGATTTCGCCCCGATCTTCAGATTGAGTCCTTCAATCTGGGAGGCAATCTCCTTGTACTCGTTCAGTTTTTTATTTTCTCTGGCTTCCTCCTGGCGCATCAGTTCCTTGAGCACACGGAGGTTGGTATCGCTGGCAGGAACTGCAAACCCCTGAGGAATCAGGTAATTGCGTCCGAATCCAGGCTTCACATTGACGACGTCGTGTTTGTCGCCAAGTTTTTCTACATCTTTAGTGAGTATAATTTGCATAATACTTTTTTGTCTGGTGAATCAATCTAATTACTTCAATAGGTCAGACAGGTAAGGCAGGATCGCCAGATGACGAGCTCTCTTTACCGCAGTGGATACCCTGCGCTGGAATTTGAGCGAATTGCCTGTCAGTCTTCTGGGAAGAAGTTTACCCTGCTGGTTAATGAACTGGATCAGAAAATCCGGATCCTTGTAATCAACGTGTTTTAATCCGAAGCGCTTGAAGCGGCAGTATTTCTTTTGCTTCTGTCCGATGTTCGGATTACTGAGAAATTTTATTTCATCTTGTGTTGCCATTTTTTAGACTTTTGAAAAGGTGATCAATTAATTTTCCTGTGGCTTTTCTGTTGGTGCCACTTCAGGTTCAGCCGTGCGCTTGGAATTCACCGCTTCCGGATTAAATGCCTGATAAGGAATGTACTCCAAAGGCTTTTTGACGACAGGCTCCTTGGGTACACGTTTACCGATTTTTCCGCTTCTCTTGTCTTCATTGTACTTGACCGCATATTTGTCAAGCTTTACAGTAAGAAATCTCATGATCCGCTCATCGCGCTTTAGCGTGAGCTCAAACTTATCGATGAATGTGCCGGTCTCCGAGGTAAATTCTATCGTGTAGTACACGCCCGTCGAGCGCTTATTGATAGAATACGCCAAAGGCCTCAGGCCCATTTCATCTACATGGATAATCCTGGCACCTTCGCTGGTCAGGATATCCTGGTAGGACTTTGCTGTCGATTTGACTTCATCGCCCGACAGCACCGGGTCCACGATGAAGGTAACTTCGTAATGACGCATGTTTATAAAAAATTTTAATAAAGGGCTGCAAAAATACGCCTTTCAGGCTGATTCATCAAAACTTTAGGCGCCTAAATTATTCTCTCCATTTAGCCCGGCAATCTGGCGCTATAAATTATTCAATCTCAGTTATTTATATATCAAAATTGATCTCATGGAAATCAGAGTTCCCATTCCTTGTCGGAGACCGGAGGCACCGGCCAGTCTTTCTTGTGCTGCAGGCGCTGTTTCTGCCTTTGCCAGATCTCCCGCGCCAGCTCATCCGCAAAATGTCCCGCAAAACTTCTCTGGATAAGTTCCTTCAAACGGCCTTCTTCAATGTCCAGACGATAAAGGTAGCTAAACAGCAGGTTGATGTCGTTCGCCTGAAGCTCTTCGATCCGCTCGCGGATCCGATCAATATAGGTTTCTTCCGCTTCGTTGACGCGCAGTTGCATTTCCTGGATGAAGCGCTCCTGTTCGTAAGCCATGATTATTTTTTCTTTTTGAAATCACCCCTTTTCCAGGCTTTAAAAAACTCAATCCAGGCGATTGGACTGAAAATTCGCTGGGGTGGTATCTGGCCCTGATAGTAATACCGTTGGGCCTGTTGATTGAGGTACAGACTTACACTCTCGCGGCCATCGGGTGGCGTAATCTTCATCAGTTCACGGATTCTGGACTGGATGAGATTAGCCTCAGCGATTTTGCGCATACTCTCTTCAACATCTATCGCCAAAAACTCCGGACGGAAGTGTTCCCGGTCGGGCCATGGATTGACCGTCACTTTAGGCAGAAAGATCGTGTCCCGCTCAAGTTGCTGGTTAAGCGTGAGATGATCTGATTCAACATCTTTCGGAATGATAAAGACGGATTCTTTGTAGCTTAGATAATTAAATCGAATCGTGTCCCCACGACTTGCAGCGATGCTGTAGAATCCCAGCTCATTGCCAAAGACTACCCGAAACCCGTTGTTGATGCTCACTTCAGCAAAAGGCAGTACTTTGATTTTTTGACCTTCTCGTGAATAGACCATTCCGCTGAGCTGCACCAGTTCGTAACCCTGTGCAGCCAGACTGAATGTACAGCCCAAGGCAATAAGAAATGGCAGGATCTTGTGGTGCATCAATTGCAAATGAACAAAAATTTCAGCATAACGGAGATTCATATTTGGTAACAGTCTAAAGCAGCATTCGTTGTACTTTTAGACCCGTTTGAAAGAGTCTGCTATGCGTCAATTGTTGCACTTTAGTTTATTCGTAATTTTATTGGGTCATGTATCCCTGGCACAAATTAAAAGTGGCCCGATGCTCGGATATGTAGAACTGCGCACAGCCAAAGTCTGGTGTGAGGTCTTTCCGGGCACACACGTTGGACTTGAATATTGGGCGGTAGAGGAACCTGAAAAAATTCACCAGGCCTTCCGGAAAGTGAACAGTTTTATGAATTTTGAGACCGTCCAGTTTGACCTTGTCGATCTTCAGCCGGGCACACGATACGAATACCGCCTGACCGGATTTGAAGGCAAGCGCAAGATAGACAGCAAGCTGCCGCGTTACCACGGATTTCTGACTACACAGGAACTATGGCGCTGGCGTCGACCGGCCCCGGACTTCAGCCTGATTACGGGAAGTTGCGCTTACTTCAACGAACCGGTATATGACCGTCCTGGCAACCCTTATGGGTCAGATTCCATTATTTTTGAGACGATGTCAAAGGAAAAGGCCAACCTGATGGTGTGGCTTGGCGACAACTGGTACACACGGGAAGCAGACTATGCGAGCGAATGGGGACTATGGTACCGCGCATCGCGCGACCGATCGCTGGAATGCTTGCGCGAACTCAGTAAGAATATGTCCAATGTGGCCATTTGGGATGACCATGACTTTGGCCCTAACAATGAAGGAAGCGCTTATATCTTCAAAGAGGAATCCCGCAGGGTTTTTCAATCCTATTGGGCTAATCCCACGTATGGTATGGACAACAAGGGTATTTATACTAAAGTCAATTATAATGATGTGGATCTCTTTCTGATGGACGGCCGCAGCTGGAGGAGTTCAGATGACCTGCCTGATCAGATCAATGGCCAACCCAATATGGCTAAAAGAATGTTCGGTCAGGAACAGATGGACTGGCTTAAAAATGCCCTTCTCAACAGCACCGCCGCGTTCAAGATCATTGTATCTGGTTCACAAATGCTGAATCCACTTTCTCCCTTAGATTGCTTCACACATTTTCCGGCAGAGAAAAAAGAGTTGATGGACTTTTTGCAGACGTCCAAGGTCAATGGTGTGCTTTTCCTCTCCGGTGACAGACACCTCAGTGAGATTAACAAAATCGAAAGAGACTCCCTCTACACGCTTTATGATATCACGGTGTCCTCATTCACAGCAGGCGTCTCCAAAATGACCAAAGAAGAAAAAGTCAACCCGCACCGCGTCAATAATTTCTTTCTGGAAGAGCATAATTTTGGACGCTTCACGTTTACCGGTGACAAGAAAAACAGAAAACTGAATATTGACTTTGTCGACAAAGACGGTAATACAAGACACAGTTTTGAAATCACCGCTTCGGCACTCAAAAACAAATAGCCATGTCCGTATTGCGCTGGTTGGTCAAAGGTCCTGTACGCTTTTACCAGATCTTTCTTTCACCCATGCTGGGCAAAAACTGCCGCTACAATCCCACCTGCTCGAACTACATGCTCCAGGCTGTAGACGAATGGGGCCTAATCAAAGGTACCTGGTTAGGTCTGAGACGTATTTCGCGCTGTCACCCCTGGGGAGGAAGCGGAGATGATCCGGTACCGAAACGTTAGTCGGGGGTCGCGAGTCGCGAGTCGAGAGTCGCGAGGATTTCGCTGTGTTCGAAGAATATTCATAATTCTATTTTATGGTTAATCAACTTACTTGGCTATTGACTACTTACTGTTTACTATTATTAGGAGTCGCGAGGTTTTCGCTGTGCTCGAAGAATATTCATAATTCTATTTTATGTGTAATCAACGTACTTGACTATTGACTAATTACTGCTTAGTATTATCGCGAGTATGTCTCGTGATCAACATGTCCCTGTCCAGGATATCCGATTCTTGAACAAATAGAAGATAAAAAAAAACACGCAACTCACGACTCGCAACTTACTACAATGGTCTGTAGTCACTGGTCAATAGTCATTCACTTAATTCTCTGAATATTCCAAAATTGACTCGCGACCCGCGACACGCGACCCGCGACTCACTACAATGGTCAGTAGTCACTGGTCAATAGTCATCTATTAAATTTTCAGAATATTCTAATTTGACACGCGACTCGCGACTCGCGACTCACAACTTACTACAATGGTCTGTAGTCACTGGTCAATAGTCATTCACTTAATTCTCTGAATATTCCAAAATTGACTCGCGACACGCGACACGCGACTTACTACAATGGTCAGTAGTCACTGGTCAATAGTCATTCACTTAATTCTCTGAATATTCCAAAATTGACTCGCGACCCGCGACCCGCAACTTACTACAATGGTCAGTAGTCACTGGTCAATAGTCATCTATTAAATTTCCAGAATATTCTAATTTGACTCGCGACCCGCGACTCACTACACTGGTCAGTAGTCAATGGTCAATAGTCATTCACTTAATTCTCTGAATATTCCAAAACTGACTCGCGACACTTGACTCGCAACTTACTACAATGGTCAGTAGTCAATGGTCAATAGTCATCTATTAAATTTCCAGAATATTCTAATTTGACTCGCGACTCGCGACACTTGACTCGCAACTTACTACAATGGTCTGTAGTCACTGGTCAATAGTCATCTATTAAATTTTCAGAATATTCTAATTTGACACGCGACTCGCGACTCACGACTCGCAACTTACTACAATGGTCTGTAGTCACTGGTCAATAGCCATTCACTTAATTCTCTGAATATTCCAAAATTGACTCGCGACCCGCGACTCGCGACCCGCGACTCACTACAATGGTCAGTAGTCACTGGTCAATAGTCATCTATTAAATTTTCAGAATATTATAATTTGACACGCGACCCGCGACTCGCGACTCGCAACTTACTACAATGGTCAGTAGTCAATGGTCAATAGTCATTCACTTAATTCTCTGAATATTCCAAAATTGACTCGCGACCCGCGACTCGCGACTTACTACAATGGTCAGTAGTTAATGGTCAATAGTCATTCACTTAATTCTCTGAATATTCTAATTTGACTCGCGACCCGCGACTCACGACCCGCAACTTACTATAATGGTCAGTAGTCACTGGTCAATAGTCATCTATTAAATTTTCAGAATATTATAATTTGACTCGCGACCCGCGACTCGCGACTCACAACTATCTAACCACATTCACATCTCCCTTTTCCTTAAGGACGCTTCCATCCTGAAGTTCAATTACTGCGCTCCATACATAAACCCCCGGCAAGGCTTTCTGTCCTTTGAACATTCCGTTCCATCCTTGTTGCAGTTCATTCGGTGGGAAGCTTTGTCTCTGCCATACCAGAGATCCCCAGCGGTCGTAGATGCTGAGTTCCTTGATCTGGGCGGCACCGCCGTACACGAAGATGCTAAACCATTCATTGATGCCGCCGGGATGAATCACATTGGGTGCGTAGACTTCAATTTCTTTGTTGATGCTTAAGCGCAACAGATGAATGGAATCGCAACCGTCCTTCGAAACAAAGTCTGCCTCATAGGTTCCCGATTGGGTATAGTTCTTCTGATCGACCTTCCACACATAATCCTGATGGGTGAAGACGGTGTCTGTTTTTTCGTATTCAGGATGAATGGTAAGTTTTAATTGAAGGATGGAATCACAGCCCTGTATAGTTTGCAGTGGAACTTCGTAATCGCCGGATTGCGTGTAAAGGGTCTTGCTCACCGGCCAGTAATATTCCTTGCACACTTCTGCCTGTTCCTGCAACTGAACACTCTTGTTGATATTCAATGCCAAGGTATAGATCGAATCACAACCCTGGCTGTTGATGTATTTCTGTGTATAGATTCCGGATTGACTGTAATCGGTATTATTGACATTCCAATGGAAGCTGTCACAGCTGGTGACTTGGTCTTGAATGTTATTCGAAAGTATTCGAAGAATCAAATTGATGGTAGAATCGCAGCCCGCTGCGTTCTGTAATGTAAATTGGTAACTGCCATTTTTATTGAGGGTCTTACCCAGATAATTCAAACTGTCGCAGACTGAATATTGCAGATCAACTTTATTCGATTTATTGATCGTGAGATTAAGTTGAATGAGGCTATCACAACCATGAATGTTTTGCATCTTATCCTGATACAGTCCGCTCTGTATGTAGTCCTTTCCATTCCAGTTGTACGAATCGCAGGCTTGTTGTTGCAGCTTTGTGGTATCTGATGTATGGATGCTAAGATTCAGTGTTACAGTGCTGTCACAGCCAAGATTATTTTGAGTTTTAAAGCTGTAGCTTCCGCTGCTGTAATAGATGTTTCCATTCCATGTGAAAGAATCACATGATGTTCTTGATTGCAATGTGAAGCTGGATGTATCAATTTGTACATTCAGTGTGGCGGTACTATCGCAACCTTGTGCATTCTGAGTTTTGAATATATAAGCCCCGCTGTTGGTATAGGTATTTCCATTCCAGGAATAGGCATCACAACTTCGAATGCTTGTTGTCGAGTTGCTTGATGTATGGATGGTCAGATCCAGCGTCGTAATGCTGTCACAGCCCTGCTGACTCAGTGCCTTGCTCTGGTAGTTTCCGGATTGTGTCAGGATCTTATTGTCCCAGTTGTAACTATTACAAGCTGTTTGTTTAATATTCTTTTGAATAATGCTGTCGATGGTGAGTTGTAAGGTAATGATGCTGTCGCATCCAAAACCAGTTTGTCCGCTAAATGTATATATACCACTTTGTGTATACCGCTGTCCGTTCCAGTCGTAGTGATCGCAGGCGGACTGAATTTGTGTAGTATGGCTTGAAGGATGTATGGTAAGTTGTAGTGTCGTAATGCTATCACATCCTTTGAGATTGATCCTCCGGTCTTCGTAGCTTCCGCTTTGATACAGACGCATTCCATTCCATAGCAAACTGTCACAAGTAGACTGAATAATATTCTGCTGATCTGAATTGTTGATGATTAGATTCAATGTCGTACTGCTGTCGCAGCCGTTGATGCTTAGGGTATCGTGTTGGTATATACCGCTCAATGTGTACTTCCGTCCATTCCACAGATAGCTATCACAGCTGCTTACATTTTGCATCGAATGTATCGTATCAACGGTGCTTAATTGAAGTATGGTTATTACACTATCGCATCCATTGTATTTATAGATCTTGTGTTCATATATTCCGGAATCAGAAAGGAAAGTTCCGAAAAAATTATATTGGTCACCCTTGCAGATATTCGCCTGAATAGGATCGATTAATGGAATGTCCACACTTCTTGAGATGTTGTCTGTATAATCACATTCGAGCTGTATAAAGTCTGAATCTCCAAAAATTCCATTCCCGGTCCTCTTGGTATTCACAACCATGAACAGATCTTTCAGATCATTAAACTGAAATCGATACACCAAATTCAGCAAACTATCTCCGGCTAAGACCATCTGATCCGTATGATAACTTCCAATATAGATTCCATTCGTATTCGGATCTCTGCTGTAGAAGCTGATGATGAGATTCGTATCGGCATCCTGTGATGCATCCTTGCGGTTATAAACATCGAAGATGACGGAATAAGTCATACTCTTCACATCGTAATTAATACAACTTATCTTGCCTCTCAGACTGGCAGCGGCTTTCTTCACCATTCCATTGGAGTCCACATAGGATTCTTGTTGCATGAAGTTGTTGTACTTACCGTTCTGGTAGGTCGCTTGATTCTTTGGATACTGCGGCACCGTCAGATCGTCGTTGATGAACAAAGGATTGTAGGCGTACTGGTTCCAGATGCCGCGGGCGGGAGCCCAGGGGGGAAGTGAGTCGGGGGAGCCGAAGACGGTTAACTTTCCAACATTATCATCTCGACTATTTCCACAAATAACACATATTTTAGCTTGTCCAGAATTATCAATATCTCCTAATATTGGCATTTCTTGTCCTGTACCTGATGTGCATGGGGTACGAAACAAAATTGATGGACTTCCAGTTGATGCATCAAATATTCGAAAATCAGTCTCATCTCTGTAAATGATTTCGTTATTACCATCTCCATTTAAATCAAATATCGTAATTCCAGTTTCACCTGAAGAGTCAGTTGTATTTATTGTCCAGTCCAAATTTAAAATTGTAGTTCCATTAAAGTGATAAGCATAAATTTTACAGAATCTGGTAAATAAAATGGAGGGATATGACAAATTACCAAGTTTGCTTATTGTAGCCATTCCTATATTAGAAAAATTGTTACCTGAAATATTTGCACTAGCTAGTAAGATTGGATTACCTGAATTGATTGTATAAGTGTACACCAAAGCCTCGTTGTTTATTCCTGGAGAAGTTACTACAACATCTAACTTTCCATCTTCATTAATATCTGCGATTGATGTATATCCATCCCTATATTTACCATTTATCATTATATTGTATGGTGTCATGCTATTGCCAACAATTCCGCTTAGATTTGTTAATTTCACTTTGTATATTGTATAACCAGCAGCTAATTCTAAATCATTCAAATCATCATCTAATTGCCCTGCAACGGATACTCCATCTGGAAAGAAGTCAATTGCATATTCAAGACCTAAACCGTTTGATCCTCCATCACATAATAAAACACCAGTTTGCCCATTAAATATTTTATTATTCACATAAACTTCAGGCTTACCATCCTGATTAAAATCAGCAAATCCAATCGCTCCTTCAGGCATTTCTCGGAAATTTTGGTACATATCCACCCTTTTATCAGACATCCAGATTTGTGTACCATTCTGTTGAAAGCAGAATAATCTACCAAAATAAGCTGGTGGATTTATACCTGAGTTAGAAGCTAGAATAACAATCTCTGCAATACCATCATTATTCAGATCTGCTATTGAAATCTTTGAAACTTTTGTAAATACTGCTGGTATTTTAATTACATTTTTTTTCTTACCTGTAATTGAGTTAATAATAATTATGTTATTTTGAAAATTCTTATCAATCACAATTAATTCAGAAATACAATCATAATCTAAATCCGCAAGAAGTGAAATTTGATATTCAAATATTGTGTCATCGGATTCTAGTTTCTTATCGACAAATATTTTAGTGTTTTTCAAATTTTGAAAAGAATAACATTTTATGGAGTCCATATAATTGCAGTTTATTGATTGATTATATGACTTGCTATTAACTATAAAAATTATTAAAAATAAACAAAAACACTTTAAATAAAAATTATTTTGACTGGCAATTATTGTCATTGAAGGGTTTTAAAAAGGCATAGTAATTATTACTGATTACTATGCCTTATTAAGAATTTATAACTTAATAAATTTTATTGCTTTCACTTTGCCTAAATCATCTGAATACTTGATAATATATACCCCTGAAGGAATACTAACTTTTAAATCATAGTTTTTAGATTCAAATTTTCCTGAGAAAAGCACCTCCCCGGACAATTCTAGTAATTGGAACTCAGTTTTCAATAAAGAGGAATGAATTCTTATGATATCATTATGAACAGGATTAGGAATCACTTCCAATTCCAATTTTTGAACAGATTGCGAACTACCTTTTACACTTCTAAAATCGAGATTGTTACAATCTGGAAATGGAATGTAAATAGTTTTATAACAACTTGGAGTATTACAGTTACAAGTAGATGTAGCACTAGGTATTAAAGTCAATTCAATATCTTCATCAAAAGGTCCGAATGCTCCATTTGGCAGAAGAAAACAGCTATTTGTATGAGTGTTTAGCCCGTAGGCATTACAACAAATATTGCTACTACTTGCGCCAGCCCTTAAGTTAAAGTAATATTCTGTTCCACCGCCATTACAATAGACATCCAGTAAATAAGCTTCAATATTGCATTGAGAGTTACATGGCTTTGGTGGACAGATGATAAAATTAGTTATACATTGCTGGTTAATACCATGAGTTAAGGTTATCGATTTACATCTTGTAGATCTAGGCAGACCGCTAAATGTGTAATCACTATCAAAATTATAATGAGTACTTCCAGTAAAATCTAGGGTATAATAACTAGCTCCTTGTCCAGGATTAGAAACATTCAATTTAAACGACCATGTATTAGGATTGGTTGAATTATCACAACCTATATCAAAGACTTTTGCCCCTCTTAAAGTACTACAACCAGAGCAATAGTTCGGTGGAACAATGTGGAAAGTATCGGTACAATATTTGATATTGCCAACAAGGTCCCATTCACCTTCTTGAATAAAGAATGGCCCTAGATTAAATGTTCCATTTCCTGTATCTCTTAGAATTAAGTATTCGCCTGACTCATTAGGATAAGGATCGCTTAATATTCTTTCAAAAGAAAATGTGTCCTGATCTACATTTCCTAAGGTAACTTGAACATAATAATAATCATCTGACATGTTCACACTTGTGCCATTATTCTGACAGCTTCCTGTAACAACGCTTATTTCAAAGGATTTATAATCATCCGGACATATGTCTATCGTATTGCTATACACAGGTGGGAGGGAATATGTCCCGTATTTAAAATAAAATACGGCAAATAAATTTCTACAATCTGAAGTCGTGAAATTTGATTTCGGTAATTCAAAACAAAATGTTCTTGATGAAGTATCAATTTCTAAATTATATATGGTGAAATCCGGAATATCAATTGAATCTAAGTTCCACAGTCCACATACATTTGGGATTGTATAACTTCCGCAAACAATAATTGTATCGCCTTCACAGGATTTATAATTAATGCCAAGTCCTGTGCTATCTATTGGCCAGTCGAATAAACTTCCTGAGCCAAATGAACTTGAATCGCATGTTTCACAAATCCCATCAATGTATGCATATCCAAAATGTTCACCTTTGCCACAATCTGCAACTGATATTTCAAGTGTTGCAATTTCACCAATATATTCTTCAGGAATTCTAATATTATGGCATGACCAATCTAAAACATCCACAGGTGCTAACTCACAAGTATCTTCTAAATCTTCCTCACATTTTAGAATAGAAGCATCAAAACAAAGGTCATAATTGGGAGCCAGATCACATGTTATATGAAAGAATGGTTGTGCATCATAATGTTCTGTCTGAGGATTTTCAAAAACGACTGCTAACCAAACTGTAAAATCCTTAGTCTCCTCTGTAACTTTGAATCTCTTTATTATTTTATTGATGTCTCTATGGGTCTCATAAGGATCAAAAACAACATGCTCTAATTTATTATTTAATAGTAGTGAATTTCCTCCGAATTTTGTCTTACTTATTCCTGCTAAGGCGTCCGTACCACTTGCAACTATTTCAAACCTATGATAAGCCGGAAGTACATAAGGCGTCCAGGTTGATTGACCTAGTCCAGTGTTAATAGGTAAACAACTTAAGCTGCCAAAATCGAATTGGGCAACTGATCCCGTATAATACGTAAACCCACTCTCAAACCCCCCATTATCACAAACAAGTGTATCTGTCTGACTTGACGTTATTCCAGGCATAAAAAAGCTTAAGATGAATAAATAAATGACAGTCCCAAAATTAAAATTTAAGATTTTTGGGGGGGGCAGAATTATATTCTGCACCAGGCGATAGAACTCGCCATTGGGGAATAATTGAATTACACATAAAAATTGTTTTATGACAGGGCTTTCCCTGCCGGTTAAAAAAGAATAAACACCTGACATTATTGAAATGGGTTTATCTTCTTTTTATCCCTGCTGATCTAGTTCTTCTATACCGCCATTCAAAAGACCCAGCCAGTCTCCTGAATGCTGCCTCCAACTCTACAAAGATAAGGGCATCTATTTGGATTGTCAATAGGGAAAATCCGGATTTTTTGTTTTTCGGTAGAAAACCTTTTTTGAACTATGAACTATAAGCTATGATTGATGAAGTCGCGAGTCAAGAGTCGAGAGTCGCGAGGATTTCGCTGTGCTCGAAGAATATTCATAATTCTATTTTATGGGTAATCAACGTACTTGGCTATTGACTACTTACTGTTTACTATTATTAGGAGTCGAGAGGTTTTCGCAGTGCTCGAAGAATATTCATAATTCTATTTTATGGGTAATCAACGTACTTGACTGCTTACTGCTTAGTATTATCGCGAGTATGTCTCGTGATCAACATGTTCCTGTCCAGAATATCCGATTCTTGAACAAATAGAAGATAAAAAAAACACGCGACCCGCGACTTACTACAATGGCAATAGTCACTGGCCAATAGTCATCTATTAAATTATAGAATATTCTAATTTGACTCGCGACCCGCGACTCGCTACTCGCAACTTACTACAATGGTCAGTAGTCAATGGTCAATAGTCAACTATTAAATTTCCAGAATATTCTAATTTGACTCGCGACCCGCGACTCGCAACTTACTACAATGGTCAGTAGTCAATGGTCAATAGTCAACTATTAAATTTCCAGAATATTCTAATTTGACTCGCGACCCGCGACTCACGACTTACTACAATGGTCAGTAGTCAATGGTCAATAGTCAACTATTAAATTTTCAGAATATTATAATTTGACCCGCGACCCGCGACTCGCGACTCGCAACTTACTACAATGGTCAGTAGTCACTGGTAATTAGTCATTCACTTAATTCTCTGAATATTCCAAAATTGACTCGCGACCCGCGACTCGCGACTTACTACAATGGTCAGTAGTCAATGGTCAATAGTCATTCACTTAATTCTCTGAATATTCCAAATTTGACTCGCGACCCGCGACACGCGACTCGCAACTTACTACAATGGTCAGTAGTCAATGGTCAATAGTCACTCACTTAATTCTCTGAATATTCCAAAATTAACTCGCGACTCGCGACTCGCGACTTACTACAATGGTCAGTAGTCACTGGTCAATAGTCATCTATTAAATTTTCAGAATATTCTAATTTGACACGCGACTCGCGACTCACTACACTGGTCAGTAGTTACTGGTCAATAGTCATCTATTAAATTTTTAGAATATTATAATTTGACACGCGACTCGCGACACGCGACCCGCAACTTACTACAATGGTCAGTAGTCAACGGTCAATAGTCATCTATTAAATTTCCAGAATATTCTAATTTGACTCGCGACCCGCGACTCGCGACTCGCAACTATCTAACCACATTCACATCTCC
Source organism: Saprospiraceae bacterium (assembly GCA_046329325.1). GTDB lineage: Bacteria > Bacteroidota > Bacteroidia > Chitinophagales > Saprospiraceae > Vicinibacter. The sequence continues at coordinate 1,626,535 of JAXLUU010000001.1, read as the reverse complement.
CTTTTCCTTAAGGACGCTTCCATCCTGAAGTTCAATTACTGCGCTCCATACATAAACCCCTGGCAAGGCTTTCTGTCCTTTGAACAGTCCATTCCATCCTTGTTGTAGTTCATTCGGTGGGAAGCTCTGTTTTTGCCAAACGAGGGATCCCCAACGGTCGTAGATGCTGAGTTCTTTGATCTGCGCTGCACCGCCGTAGACGAAGATGCTAAACCATTCATTGATGCCGCCGGGATGAATCACATTGGGGGCGTAGACTTCAATTTCTTTGTTGATGCTTAAGCGCAAAAGATGAATGGAATCGCAACCATCTTTGGAGACAAAGTCTGCCTCATAGGTTCCCGATTGGGTATAGTTCTTCTGATCGACCTTCCACACATAATCCTGATGGGTGAAGACGGTGTCTGTTTTTTCGTATTCAGGATGAATGGTAAGTTTTAATTGAAGGATGGAATCACAGCCCTGTATGGTTTGCAGTGGAACTTTGTAATCCCCGGATTGCGTGTAAAGGGTCTTATTCACAGGCCAGTAATATTCCTTGCAAGCGTCTGCCTGTTCCTGCAACTGAACACTCTTACTGATATTCAATGTCAAGGTATAGATCGAATCACAACCCTGGCTGTTGATGTATTTCTGTGTATAGATTCCGGATTGATTGTAATCGGCATTATTGACATTCCAATGGAAGCTGTCACAGCTAGAGACTTGGTCTTGAATGTTATTCGAAAGTATTCGAAGATTCAAATTGATAGTAGAATCGCAGCCCGCAGCATTCTGTAATGTAAATTGGTAACTGCCATTTTTATTGAGGGTCTTACCCATGAAATTCAAACTGTCACATACGGCGAAGTGCAAATCAACTGAATTAGATTTATGGATCGTGAGATTCAGATTGATAATACTATCACACCCATGGATATTTTGCATTTTATCCTGATACAGACCGCTCTGTGTGTAGTCCTTTCCATTCCAGTTGTACGAATCACAGGCTTGTTGTTGATGGCTAGTGGTATCTGATTTTTGGATGCTAAGGTTTAGTGTTACAGTACTGTCACAGCCCAAACTATTTTGTGTACTATAAGTGTATGTCCCGCTTGTGGTATAGATTGTTCCGTTCCATAATAACGAATCACAGCTTGTTACCAACTGAAAGGCATTACTTGACTTATCAATCTGCAAATTTAGTGTAGCGGTACTATCGCAACCTTCTGCATTCTGAGTTTTGAAAGTATACGTTCCGCTGTTGGTATAGCTATTTCCATTCCAGGTATACGTATCGCAGCTCCGGATGTTTGTCGTTGAGTTGCTTGATGTATGGATGGTCAGATCCAGTGTGGTGATGCTGTCACAACCCTGCTGACTCAGTGCTTTGCTTTGATAAGTTCCGGATTGGTTGATGACCTTATTATCCCATGTGTAAGCATTGCAGGCGGATTGTTTAATATTCTTTTGAATGATGGTGTCGATGGTGAGTTGTAGGGTAATGATGCTGTCGCATCCATATATGCTTTGTCCTTGGTAGGTATAGGTTCCGCTTTGATCATAGCGCTTTCCATTCCAATCGTAGTGATCGCAGGCCGATTGAATGATCGTACTATCCGTTGACTGATGTACTGTTAATTGTAGTGTCGTTATGCTGTCACAACCTATGCTATTAATTCTTCGGTCTTCGTAGCTTCCGCTTTGATCGAGTCTCATCCCATTCCACATCAAACTGTCACAAGCTGACTGAATAATATTCTGCTGATCTGAATTATTAATGATTAGATTCAATGTCGTGCTGCTGTCGCAGCCATTAGTGCTTAGTGTATCATGTTGATATATTCCACTCAAGGTGTACTTCTGACCATTCCAGAAGTAAGAGTCACAAGTACTAATGTTCTGAATAGAATGCACAGTATCTACGGTATTTAATTGTAAGATGGTAATTACACTATCACACCCATTGAACTTGTAGATCTTGTGTTCATAAGTTCCAGAATCTGAAAGTGCATTACCAAAGAAGTTATAGCGATCTCCGCTGCAGATTCTCGCATCCAATGTCTCAATTTTTGGAATGTCCACACTTCTTGAGATGTTGTCGGTATAATCACATTCGAGCTGTATAAAGTCCGAATCTCCAAAACTTCCATTCCCGGTCCGCTTGGTATTCACGACCATGAACAGATCTTTCAGATCCTTCGACTGAAATCGATACACCAAATTCAGCAAACTATCTCCAGCTAAGACCATCTGATCCATATGATAACTTCCGATAAATATTCCATTCGTATTCGGATCTCCACTGTAGAAGCTGATGATGAGATTCGTATCGGCATCTTGTGAGGCGTCCTTGCGGTTGTACACATCGAAGATGACGGAATACGTCTTCGTCTTCACATCGTAATTGATGCAGCTAATCCTGCCGCTCAGACTGGCAGCGGCTTTCTTCACCATGCCATTAGAATCCACATAGGATTCCTGCTGCATGAAGTTGTTGTACTTGCCATTCTTATACGTCGCCTGATTCTTCGGATACTGCGGTACCGTAAGATCATCGTTGATGAACAAAGGATTGTAGGCGTATTGGTTCCAGATGCCGCGGGCTGGAGCCCAGGGGGGAAGTGAGTCGGGGGAGCCGAAGACGCTAAGTCTGCTAATTGTAGAATAACGTGTTGCTTCAGTATTACATGTTATACATATCTTTGCTGAGCCTGTATTATCGATATCCGCTATAGTGCAATTTTCATTAAGTGTAATAGAATAACACGACTTACTATCAATTATAGTAGGAGGATTAGTTCGAGCATCAATAACATAGATCAATGAATCTCCTCTATGTATGATTTCTGGTATTCCATCTCCATTTAGGTCAAATGTTGGAATACTAGAATATATTTTACTGTCAAGAATCGCAAAGTTCCAGTTTAAATATAAAGTTAATGTGTTATTGTAGGTAAATGAATTTATTGAATTATGATACGGAAGAAGTATGTTAGGTTTACCATCCCCATCTATATCAGCTATTGTGGGAGTTCCTAAATGGTTGATATTAGGAAAAATACTATAAGATGAAACGAGTGTAGGTACATTACCTAATAATGTATATACATAAAGCAAATGAGCGCCGAACTCATCTGAGTGTGCAACTATTACATCGAGTTGTCCATCCAGGTTTATATCAGCAACAGCAGTTCTTCCATCGAGATATTGACCATTGACCAGGATATTCATTGCAGTCATTGTGTTACCAGCAGTGCCATTGATATTATTAATCTTGACCTTATAAATACTATAACCTGCAGCTAATTCTATATCAGAAAGATCCTGATCCAATTGTGCTGCGACCGAAACTTGAAATGCAACAAGGTTAGGTAGATCAATATTTCCAACACCATTTTTGTCACCACCATCAATTAGTAATACTCCATTCTGAGCATTAAATATCCTGTTATAGCAATACACTTCTGGTATCCCATCCTGGTTGAAATCCGCAATTCCAAGGGTTGGGTTTTCTTTATAATTATTAAAGGAGAAGTACATTTGCTTGGATATCCATAATTTTTGTCCAGTGATAGTATAGCAAGTTATCTTAGCATCATTTGGAAAGTTATTATATGCATAAGTGCAAAATATTATCTCTTTTAAACCATCATTATTTATATCTGCAAGAAGAAGATTAGAGTTACTTATGCTAGCTGAGGAATGTGTGTTAAATTTATTTTTAGTAATGCCTGTTTGAGAATCGATAATTATTATTTCAAACGCTGTATCTGAGGTATTTTCTGAGAAAGAAATAATTTCAGGAACGCAATCTCCATCAATATCTGCAATAATTGGAGATTGGCTGGTTAAAACCAGGTTTTCTGATTCCCATTTTTTCTCAAGAATAATTTTAGATTTTTCAAATTTTCTGGTTATAAAGCAATTTGTAGTATCATTATTAATCTTGCAAAAAGTTGTTTGTGAAGATATAATATTTAGAGATAAGATAAAAACGATACAAACTACTAATCCATTTTTACTCATTTGAATTAGGTTTAAAAAATTGCCGGAAGTATACACTTCCGGCAATTCATTAATTTACAATTTAATAATCTTTAATGATTGGACCTTTCCCTTAGAATTGATGTATCTAAGATAATAGACTCCCTGCGAATAATCAAAATGAGTCCTGAATTCGGATCCATTGAATTGCAATTTTTTTAATAAGACACCAGAAGAATTGTAGATTTCCAAATTAGTTGTAACTAATTTTGATCTAATTAAAAATTCTGAAGTATTCACTGGATTTGGCAAAACAAAAATTTCATCTTGTTCCTGAATGTTATTATTTTTCGTTCGACCCTCCGGCTCTCTTGGACAATCATCTGGTTTGTCAATAAAGAACATTTTATAACAATTAGTATTAGTGCAAGAGCAATCAGAAGGAGTAGTACAGGCAAGTAGGGTTATTGTAACATCTTCATTGAATGGGCCTAATGGATTAGCAAATGATCCGGACGAATTTGTATTTGTACCAATTGCTTTAAAACATGGAAATCCTCCATTTTTTGTTATGAAATTAATTGAATAGGTTCCGTTATTTAAACAATTTAAACTTTCAATGTATGCTTCATAATTACAATTTGCATTATCAGTACATGGTTTAGGGGGACAAATTTTAAGTGTGGCGTCGCAAATATTTAGATCATTTAAATAATAATGAATCACAAGGTCAATGCAGTTTTGTGAAATATTCCCAGCATTTATGGTATAAGATTGACCAAAGTCTTTACCAATAAATTCTCCATTAATTTTATAATAACTTCCTTGCGGTGGAGTGCCACCAACTGTTAGATCATAAGACCAAGTATTGCTATTATGGCAAGTTACATTAGAAATCTTTGCTTGGGACAGTTGATTGCAGCCAGAGCAATAATACGGCGGCGTAATCTGTATCGTGTCTGTGCAATAACCGGCTGTGAAGATAAGTTTCCAACTTCCCTCTTGTATCAGAAATTCATATAAGTTAATTTCAGTGCTTCCATATCCGGTCCTCAGAGGATATAAACCTGTTTCTCCTGAATATGGATCATCAAATAGTCTTTCTATTTTCCATTGAAGATTTGAAGGACAATTAATTGTAGCCGTGACGAAGTAGTAATCGTCAGAATAATTGTTATCATTACTATTTTTATAACAATTACTCACATCAACCTCAATAGTAGCTTTTTTGAAATTGCTTGCACAAATATTAATCAAGTTTGAATTAATTGCAGGAAGTCTGGCGCCACCATATTTAAAAAATAATTGAACGTATAAATCTCTACAACTTTGCGATTGAAATTCAGTTCTTAAAATAGAAAAGCAAAATGTTTTATTGACCTGATTAATAGATTTATCTATAACATTAAAAAAAGGAACGTTAAAGGAATCAAGGGTATAAATATTACATAATAAAGGAGTCGTATAAGACCCACAGATCGTTAGCGTATCTCCCGCACAAGAAAAATCCTCCATTCCTATCCCGGTAACTGGATTATATGGATCTTTTGTAATTGTACCTGATCCAAGAGTCAAATCATCACATGCTTCACATATCCCGTCTATATAGGCATATCCAAAATGCGCACCACATCCGCAATCCGCAGCTGAGATCTCCAATGTGGCTATGCTGCCAATTTGATCCTCGGGAATATAAATTTTATGGCAAGTCCAATTAATTGCCACATAACTTCCATCTATGATACAGCTATCTCCTGGATTGCCTTCCTTGCAGCTACTAACTGATTCTGCATCAAAACAAAAATCGTTTGATGGAGCTTTATCACATGTAATATTGAAGTAAGGCTGTGAGTCATCATGACCAGATGGCAATTCCAACACTACAGAAAACCATACCGCAAAATTTCTGGTAGATTCGGTAACCCTGAATCTTTTGATGATTTTATTAATATCCCGATATGTGTCACATATATCATCACTAACATGAGAATATAAATTATTAAGTAGCAATGAATGCTGGCCAAATTTTGTTCTCGAATTACCAGTTAATGGATCATTCCCTCCTGTCATTAATGTAAATCTTCTAAATGCCGGAACATTAATTTGAGTAAAAACAGATGGAATTGTTTTGGCACTATCAATAAAAGGAAAGCAATCATTGCTTCCTTTCTGATAATAAGCATAGGCAGCGGTATAATACTTAAACCCTTCTTCAAACCCCCCATTATCACAAACAAGTGTATCTGTCTGACTTGACGTTATTCCAGGCATAAAAAAGCTTAAGATGAATAAATAAATAATTTTCCCAAAATTTAAATTTAAAATTTTGGGGGGGGGGGCAGAATTATATTCTGCACCAGGCGATAGAACTCGCCATTGGGGAATAATTGAATAACACATAAAAATTGTTTTATGACAGGGCTTTCCCTGCCGGTTAAAAAAGAATAACCACCTGACAATATTGAAATGGGTTTATCTTCTTTTATCCCTGCTGTTCCTAAATCTACGACATATGGCCTTTCAAAAGACCCTGCCATTCTCCTGAATGCTGCCTCCAGCTCTACAAAGATAAGGGTATCTATCTGGATTGTCAATAGGTAGAAACCCTGATTTTATGTTTTTCGGTAGAAAACCTTTCCTGAACTATGAACTATGAACTATGAACTATGAACTATGAACTATGAACTATGAACTATGAACTATGAACTATGAACTATGAACTATGAACTATGAACTTATAGTTAAACAAAATGATGCAACGATAATTGATATAAAATATACGATTTTTTTACATAAAGTTACTTTTTAGTTCATCGTTCATAGATCATCGTTTATCGTTATCAAATAACTATTTTTGCCGCTCCAATAAAAATACTTCGTATGCATTTCGAGACCAAGACCATTCACGCCGGCGTTCATCCGGATCCGTCCACCGGTGCGATCATGACACCGATATTTCAGACTTCTACTTACGTCCAGGACGGCCCCGGACACCATAAAGGTTATGAATATGCCCGCACGCAGAATCCTACCCGAACCGTTCTGCAGGACAACCTGGCAGCACTGGAAGGCGGTCACGCGGCTTATTGTTTCGGCAGCGGTCTGGCAGCTATGGATGCGGTTATCAAACTCCTGCGCAGCGGAGATGGTGTTCTTGCCAGCAACGATATGTATGGCGGGTCTTTCAGGCAATTGGACAAGGTGTTCAGGCAATTTGGTATTGACACCGTGCTCATCCCCATGCAGAATCCTGATCACGTCGAAGCAAGTATTGCACCCAATACACGCTTGATCTGGATCGAGACGCCAACTAATCCGCTACTCAACATGGTGGATATCGAAGCCGTCTGCCACATTGCACGTGCCCGAGGTATTCTCGTCTGCGTGGACAATACTTTTGCCACGCCGTATTTGCAGAATCCAATCAGGCTCGGCGCCGATCTTGTACTTCATTCTGCCACCAAATACCTCGGTGGCCATTCGGATGTGGTACATGGGGTCGTCGTCTGCAGCAGCGGGGAGCTCGCTGAGAAGATCAAGTTTATTCAGAACGCCAGCGGTGCCGTGCCCGGTCCGATGGATTGTTTTCTTATTCTGCGCGGTATCAAGACATTGCACGTCCGTGTGGACCGTGCCTGCGAAAATGCGGCAAAGATTGCAGACTTCCTGTTGTCACACCCCCGTGTCAAGCGGGTGCTCTATCCCGGACTCAACACACATCCGGGACATGACATTGCCAAAAAACAAATGAAGAAATTTGGTGCCATGCTCTCCTTTGATCTGCACGATGATAGTATAGAAGCGGCGTTCAAAGTTCTCGCAGGTACGAGGCTATTCTCCTGCGCAGAGTCACTGGGAGGTGTCGAAAGCCTGATCGGCCACCCTGCATCCATGACCCACGCCTCGCTGCCGCGGGAGGAGCGAATGAAAAGCGGCCTGACCGACACCTTGATTCGTCTAAGTGTCGGCATTGAGCATATCGACGATCTGATCGAAGACCTCCGGCAAGCCCTGGATTCGTAACTTTGAGCTCTATACACTATGATGACACACCAACCTATCAAAAATTGGGCAGAAGACGACCGCCCAAGAGAAAAATTTGCTTTCAAGGGGGCAAGCTCGCTCAGCAACTCCGAATTACTGGCAATTATTCTTGGTTCCGGCAACCGGCGCATGAGCGCGGTAGAACTGGCAAAACATATTCTGGAGCACTGCTCTAATAACCTGACTGCCCTGTCAGGCCTGGGCATCGAGCGGCTACAACAATTCGAAGGCGTCGGTCAAGCCAAAGCAATCCATATTGCCGCGGCCTTTGAGCTGGGCCGAAGGCGCCAGCAAAGTGAAGCGCTCGAACTCCCAAAGATCAGCAGCAGCGCAGACGCCTTCCAGTATCTTCGGACCCGAATGGAGGACCTCGCGGTCGAACAGTCCTGGATCCTGTTTATGAACAACAGCCATGCCGTGGTCTCCGTAGAACAATTAAGCGCTGGTGGTATCGCCTCCACTGTCATCGATCCTCGAATTGTATTTCGCCGCGCCCTGGAAAACAAAGCCTGCGCCATCATCCTTTCGCACAACCACCCTTCCGGAACGCTCAAACCCAGTCAGGCAGACCATGAAATCACGCGCAAGATCAAGGAAGCGGGTAAGCATATCGACATTCAGCTTCTTGATCATCTGATCATCTCCAACAAAGGCTATTTCAGTTTTGCCGATGAGGGTGTATTGTGATAACTTCTGCAGTGCTGCCGTGCATGCAAAAACTCCAAACAAAAGGCGCTGAGGATTGTCTTATACCTGTCCTGCTAGAAAAAGATATGTTATGCCTGGTGCGGATCTCGGGACAAAATGTAGATAATGGATAAGAATTCATCTTCCGGCATGGCGATGATCCGCAGATTGTTGCGGCTCGCCCGACCCTTTCGCGGCCCGTTTTTGCTGGCAGCGCTCATGGCGCTGGTGATGGCTCCACTCAATGCCTATTTGCCTTACCTGACCCACCGCATTGTCGATGATTATATCATGCGCTCCGACCTTCATGGACTGAGGGTTTGGTCAGCCGTATTTATTGGTGTACTGGTCTTATTGACGGTGCTAAGATATGCGTTCAGCATCCTGACGAATTTTTTGGGTCAGACGATCATTCAGGAGATGCGCCTCAGCGTTTTTTCCAAAATCCTGTCATTCCGTCTCTCCTACTTTGACCGTTCTGCGGTAGGTACAAACACCACACGCACCATCAATGACCTGGAATCCATCAACGTTGTTTTTTCCGAAGGTCTGATCACCATTGTATCGGATATTCTGTCGCTGCTCATGGTACTGGTTATGATGTTCTATACCAGCGTCAAACTGACACTGATCTCACTGGTGACCTTTCCGTTGCTTCTTATCGCTTCCTATGTTTTTAAAGAAAAAGTCAAGGCTTCTTATCAGCGGGTACGGAATGAAGTCGCCCAGATGAATTCCTTCCTGCAGGAACATATCTCCGGTATGCGGTTGGTACAGATTTTTACCGCTGAAGCGCAGACTGCAGAAAAATTCAGAAAAATAAACAGAGAATATACCCAGGCCAACCTGGATGGTATTTTCTATTATGCGGTGTTTTTTCCGGTGGTGGAAATTATTTCTGCGGCTTCCCTTGGCTTCATGATCTGGTGGGGTGCCAAAGGGGTTATTGCCGAAGAAGTAACGGTGGGTCAGCTGGTCGCATTCCCGATGTTCCTGGCTCGCCTGTTCCAACCGGTACGCATGCTCGCCGACAAATTCAATACCCTTCAGATGGGTCTGATTGCAGCCCAAAGGGTTTTTCAACTGTTGGATCTGAATGAGTCAGAACGCAATCAGGGACGCATCGCCTCGGGTTCGCTCCGGGGAGAAATTGAATTTCGCTCCGTCAATTTTGAGTATGTACCCGGTGTGCCGGTCCTTCAGGATGTCAGTTTTCGATTGGAACCAGGACAATCGTTGGCTATTGTTGGCAGTACCGGATCTGGCAAGACTAGTCTGATCAGTGTACTGACAAGGCTCTATGACATCCAATCAGGTGAAATCCTGATCGATGGCAGACCAGTAACGGAATACGAACTCGGATATCTTCGAAGCCGCTTTGGACTGGTATTGCAGGACGTGTTTTTGTTTTACGGAACGATTGCCGACAATATCTCTCTCCGGAACGATGCCATCACGCGCGAAGAAATCATTGCCACCTGTAAGTCTATTGGCGCCGATGAATTTCTGAGCAGACTGCCTGGTGGCTATGACTACATGGTGGCTGAGCGGGGAGCCAATCTGTCTATGGGCCAAAGACAGCTGATTTCTTTTGTTCGCGCCTTATTGTACCGTCCTGACATACTGATCCTCGATGAGGCCACCTCATCGATTGATACGCAGACTGAACAGGTGATTCAGAATGCCATTGCCAAACTGGTCAATGGACGCAGCTCAATCGTCATTGCGCACCGTTTGTCCACCATTCGCAAATCAGATCGAATTATGGTTTTGTCCGGCGGAAAAATTGAAGAATTCGGGACACACCAGGAACTAATGCAGCATACGGGAGGTTTATACTATGAGCTCCACCAGACTCAACTCGAGACTGAAAACCTCTAAACAACGAAATCAACAACTTTTTAGGAAGTAATTAATATATTATTAATTCTTGTAATACGATTTTTTGACTTATCTTTGCCATGAACATGCTGAACGGCCGTATTTATTCCTATGAACCTTCAAAAAGCTTTGGACAAAGGCTTTTGGGCACGTTGATTTTCGTTGCCATTATTGGTGTATGTCTTTATTTATTTTACCAGATATACAAGTTGCTTTTCCTTCTGTCACCAATATTTATTATTGCTGCACTTGTTATGCACCCGAAGGTTGTTGGCAACCATATCCGGATGATCGGACAATCTTTCCAACAAAATTTTGTGGGCGGACTTTTGGAATTAATGATACAGCTGATCGGGCTTCCCATCGTGACGATCGGGTTGGTGGTGAAGGCCTGGGCTTACAGAAAATTCGGTCAATACCGCGAAGGACAGGTTCAGGTAGAATCTTTTGAAGAGCGTTATGCACATTACGAAGAAGTCACCTCGACTCCGGTTATCAATGCGCACAATGCAGCTCCTCAGGAGAAGAACACCGTTCGCGAATCGGTCAACTATGACGATTTGTTTGAATAAAAAGTACCTGTGCTTGTAGCGGTTTTTCTTGCTTTACTGACCTTATTCTATCTTTTTCTCATCTCTTTTTTGATTGTTTACTGGAACAGGATTACTGTCTTTCGTATTCCGGATACCTTTATTCCAAAAACTAAAATATCCATCGTTGTACCTGTACGCAATGAAGCAGCACACCTTGCGTCATGTATAGAAAGCCTGCTAAATCAGGAGTATCCACGTGATTTATGTGAGATACTGATCGTGGATGATCAATCTTACGACGAGACGCCTGACATTGCTGCAGCTTTTGACGATTCGCGCATACAGTATATGAGACTGGGCGTAGAAGGCCGTACAACCATTGAGGGCTCCAAGAAAAAAGCTATTGCTTACGGGGTTAATCATGCCAAGGGTACACTTATTGTCACGACGGATGGTGACTGCACTTTACCAGTTCGATGGCTAAAATCCATTGCTGCGCAATATGAGCAGGATGCTGTAAGGCTGCTTGCCGGCGCAGTGATTCCGACACGGTATCGGAACTGGCTGGAGGCATTCATTAGTCTGGATATGATGAACACTTTTGTCATTCAGGCTGCAGGCGTCAAGTCCGGCAGTTATTTCATTTGCAGCGGCGCCAACCTTGCTTATGAACGCAAAGCATTCATCGAAAGTGAACCTTACAATACTAATCTGCATATCGCATCCGGCGATGATATTTTTTTAATCGACAAGTTTAAGACCCGCTATCCCGGGCAGTTGGCCATCCTCAAGTCGAATGAGGCAGTCTGTCTGACAGAGCCACCCGCTGATTTAGCATCATTTTTTAATCAACGCCTTCGTTGGGCAGGAAAAATGAAGAAGACCTCAGGTACGGCAACAATTCTATTGGCGACTTTTATATGGTTACACCGCATTATTCCTATGGCTGCGCTGATCATAGGACTGTTACTTCATGACAATCTGTACATCTTCTCCGGAACAATTGCCATTGGTATCGGGTGGCTTTTAGACTTTGCCATGTTATACCAGGCAGTATCTTTTTTTGGAAGTAATAAATTACTCTACTGGTTTATTCCTTCCGAAATATTCTACACGATTTATTTTTTTATTCTCGGGGTCCTCAGCTGGCTGCCAGTGCAACTCGAATGGAAGGATCGCCGGCTTAGCATTTGACCTGTCTACTCCATTGGTTGACGAGTTGTAACAATTCGCATTAGTTTTTTAACGAAAGAAGTTAATTCCTTTTTTTCAGGAGATTTGAATAATAAGTCTGATCGTTTGCCATCTTGTTGTGTTCGATACAAATATTCTTTATCAATCGGAATAAAAGATCTTGCAGCCATTTTAAAATGGTTGAGCTAAATCACTTTTAAAGGCATTGGTGTCTATTCAGAATCAGTGGTGAATCAGCTTACCCATTGGATGCTTTCAAAACTACATGGTAAAAAACATCTAAGACAGAAAATAAAATTTTAATTCTGATGATCTACAGGCGCAGAGAAATTATATAAATTCGCCGATGATTTGATGCCAGATTAGCTCAGCTGGTAGAGCAGCTGATTCGTAATCAGCAGGTCGCGGGTTCAAGTCCCGTGTCTGGCTCCATTTTGACTTGACATCGGGATGTAGCGCAGTTTGGTAGCGCGCGTCGTTCGGGACGACGAGGTCGCTGGTTCGAATCCAGTCATCCCGACTGCTATGAAGTGTAGCAATTAACAACCAGACTCAAAATAAGTATAATGTGTTCTAAGTCAATTTGGGACCTGATAACCTCACATTTCCTTGTTGATGATTTACTTCATATTTTGAATAACCCTCTTCCAATAGACTTTTGATTTCATTTAAAATATTATCCGTTCAATGATTAGAAATTAAAAAAGCCCAGCGGGGAGGCTGGACTTTATGATGTATCTACTTCTCAATATAATTACTACATACAATAATTAGTGATTTGAAATTTCAAATTTCTTTACTGAGCTCTTTCCATTTTTCTCGGTTAATCTAATTAAATAAATTCCGGTGTTAAGGTCTGTTAGCTTTACATGTAAATCTTGCAAGCCAGATAGCACTGAAAGTTGCTTTTTATATAAAGATTCTCCCAATAAATTGAATACTTCCAAAAGCGCAACGCCTTCATTCTGGCTGTTCAGCCAAAGCTTAAAAGTTCCGTCATTAGGGTTCGGCTGAATTGCCATTTCAATATCCTTATCGTTAAAATTATTTACCTCCAATAATGCCTCGATCAAATTCTTCGCCGTGTTGGTAGTTACAGGCTGATTATAATCAAAGAAAATTTCGGCATTTGTATTGATACGGGTACCCTCCGGCAAATTGTCTTTTAGATTAACAGAAAAAGTAAAGTAACCATCGCTCAGCGACTCGTCCCAGTCTTTGGGATAAAGTCTGATTGGATCAAACTGATAATTCATTTCACCCTGTTTTGTTACACTCAGATAACCAGAATGTGTAGAAAATATTGGCTTGATTGTTTTTAAATCAAGGTTTTTGTCCAGATTAACTTTTACATTCACAAAATCTGTAAGATAATTTCCTTCATTCTGGAAATGAACTCTGTATTCAAGCGTTTTTTGGTCTTTCGCAATAATTCCTTCATCTCCTTTTCCTTGTGGTGAAACCTGAATATAATTAGGATCAAATGAACCGGAAGTAATAACGTAATATGAATTTTTATTGTTCCAAGGCGTATTGTCTTGTCTCCAATTGGAACTCGGCGCCTCTACAGCTCCTTCAACATCAAACCAGACCTTTGTATTCAGAGGAATATTTGCAGGAACCTGATAATTAAATTGTGCCGGGACGAAGTGTGTTGGTGACAATTTTCCAAAACTTTTTTCTTCATAAAAGTTATTGCCTATACTTGAAAATAGCACCGATGGTTGGACACTTGGGACGCCTATTTGTCCATCGTCTCCAAAAGTCACATCTATTCCCGATTCGTTTTGCGTTCCGTCATTGTATACGAAAATATCAGTTTTAAATTCAAATCCTGGTCTGGCCACCCGATCGGGCCACGTACTGATATGTACATCACGCAGCGGATTCAAACCGTGAGCAAAATTATTTTCAATAATACAACCGCTTAGCGCATTTGCATTGATCGCTAAATCATTGTTCTGACATCCAGCCAGAGGGTATAATTCATTTATATATTCACTTAGTGTATACATCCCAGTTGGTACCTGAATATTATAATTTCCATTTGCATCTGTAAAGTAGGTTCCTCTTCCTGATACATGAATTGGAATATTTGGAATATTATAATCTCCCGGGTCTTTGATACAATTCTGATTTGCGTCAAAAAAGACATTGCCTTTGAGTGTACAATAGCAATCATTACTTAACTCACTTGACTTCAGCGTCACCCATTGATATTCGGTACATCCATTTGCGTCAGTTACCAATACTGTATAAGTCCCTTCTCCCAGAGATCCTGATGTCGCAGATGTTTGACCATTAGACCAATTATAGATATAGGGAGGTTTTCCACCTGTAGGCACGACAGTAATGGATCCATCTTTGGAAAAAATACACGTAGGGGCAATGCTTTTAAACGACAAGCTTAACGGAGAGATACGACCCACATATTCTGACTTATTGACAATACAGTTATTGTTGTCAGTCACACTGACAGCATAAGATCCGCTTGGAAGATTGATCAATTCATCTGTTGCAGATTGATCCTGCCAAACAAAATGATAAGGTGGAGTTCCTCCTCTAACTAACGCTTTAACAGAGCCGTCCTTACCGGAACAAGACTCCGGTCTTGACACAAGTTGGACAATCGGACTATTCTCAAAAGGAATATTCACCACACCGGATTGAACACAATTATTCACATCATTGACTGTAAACCGGTAACTGCCTCCTGTAACATCGGTAAGTGTCGATGAAGTCTGTACTGGAAAGGTGTTCCAATTTATTGAATAAGGTGGGCTTCCACCTGATATATTAATTCTAGCGGAACCTGTAGGCATATTACATAAGCTTGGATGAACATCTGAAATTGACACAACAATCGGCGACCTGCTATCGATCCAGCCATAACCCTGCCCCATACATTGATCTGCATCTGTGACTTCAACATAATAATAACCGTTAGAAAGATTTGTGATTTTGGAAGAAGTCTGGCCACTTAACCATACATAAGAATACGGAGCTCTACCACCCGATGTAAATGCTTCCAGTTCGCCATCCTGATTTGAACAGCCTGCATGCTTTGGCACAGTATTGACAGTGAGTTTTTTGACCTGTTCGATATTACAAAAACTTTTAGTCACGCAACCTTGTGCATCTTTGACTTTCACAGCATAAGTTCCTCTACTGAGTGATTGAATCTTGGGTGTCGTTGCTCCATTGTACCATTCAAATGTATAAGGTGCCTTGCCGCCACTCATGTTGACGATTTCAGCCGAACCATTGGTACAATTGGCCGGAGTTGTTTTAATTTCAAATAGAACAACCGGGTTAATACGAATATATATCTGTCCTGAATCTGTCAATTCCCGTACAAAGCATCCGTTAGCATCCGTTATTTCATAAAATACTTCGCCTCCATTGAGCACTTGTAAAGGATTCGTTGTACTGATTAATTTTTTATCGGCATCATACCATTTGTATGTAAAAGGTGAAGTTCCTCCAGTAATGTTTGCAGTGACATTACTAGGTAAAGGGCAATTATTAGTATTGATTGCAAAATCAACTTTAAAAGGTAATTGAGAATCGAATTGTACAGCATTTATAAAGTTATTTCCTTTATCATATATATATGCCGACACTTTACCTCCAGGGTATTTGTCAAACTGATCTATGTTACCTGTAACATTATGATTAAAATATCCGCTACTGAGGTGCCAGGATACATAACCATGCAGGCTGGGATTTAAGCCTTCCAGAATAAGTATTCCATCCTCCTGGCAAGGAGACTTTGTCATAGTAATTTTAAGGTTTTGTGCGTTCACAGTCAAACCTATCAGAGCCAGTAAGAAAATACATAATGTCTTCATTTGAGTTCGTTTTATGAAGTGAATAATAATTGCCCATATGGACCTGTCGAAGTATATATCCTCTATTAAACCAAAACGTTGGAATCAAAATAAAAAAAGTTAAAAATATTTTCTGGTCTTCTTTTTTAATTTACAAAAAGCCCCTTAAGGGCTTTATAGGTTATGACTTACTATAGCTTAATCTTAATGAATTCAATATAGAATTTGAGTATAAAATATTTACGTAGATAAATATATTACTTACTGTATGCTATATACTATTGACCTGGGCGAGACCTGTTCTGCTGTTGAACAAACGTCCGCAAACATGAAGTGGTAACAGCATGAATATACAACTATACAAAAGATTTCAGAGCACATTGGTCACCCATAACACGTTCATATCATATTATAGGGTATCGAATAAAAGGTTACGTAATACGCATCCAATATCATTTTCTTTTTACTATGTCGATTTCATTATGAACTTTAATAAATCCTACGCTCAGAATATTACTCCCCGGAATATCTACTGCTTCAGGAATTTGGATGAGTAAAATGTACCTTTCCGATCTTGAACAGAAACAAAATAGATTCCGGATTCCATATGACTTATATCGATCGAATACCTGTAAGAATAATTCATAACTTGCTGGCACAAGACTTCTTTTCCTTGTAAATCTGTAATCCGTATTCTATCGATCGATGCATTCCTGTCCCATAATTCAAGATGGAGCTGAATGCTTGCAGGTTGCGGATAAATGATTAATTCTTTCTGATACTTATGAAGGCCGGGATCCCAGTTCATGACCAGGCTGCTGTCACAGACGGGCTCATATCCCAATCTGTAATTTACGAAGTTAGGGATGCTGGCATGATTCCAGGCCGGCAGGTGAACCCCGTGCTGTTCAAAATTACATGCCTTCCCTTTTTGATTGGGTGAGTGAATGACGTGCATGACACGATTACTTGTTCTGCTTCTCATATAAATCTTGCAATCGGGAGCCAGCATCATATGACTGAATTGTGCTGCCCAGATCCCTTCATCCACATATCCATCCCAGGTATCGATATGAACCAGGCTGGAACTTAGATCCTGTACTTCTGTATCTAATTGATACAGATCCACTTCTGTCGTAATATATACGTATCTGCTGTTGGGAGAAAAGGCCACTCCGGTTGAAAAATCGAAATTCTCCTGTCCTGTCAGGTGATGCCTGAAACTGGAAAGCTGGCCCGTCTCACGATCAAAATCAAATAAGTATAGACCATCCTGCATCGTCATTCTGGCGTATTGTCTTCCATCAGGGGAGAAGCAGGATTGTCCTCCGCCATAATCCATAGATTCACGTCCGATTTTTTGTTCTCCTGTATATTCAACCTTATCATCGGATATTCTTATCTTGTAATAGCTGTTTCCGGTTTCGGATTGAACCAGGATCCACCAATCTTTATTGTTAGAATGACGTGTGGCTGTCAACTCAGAATAAGTAAGAAATTCATTAAGCACAACATTATTCTTACTGACTACATCTCCGTATCCATTATTCAGGCGCATATCGACAACAGAGTATAATAGTCTCGTTACAACTGTCCTTTTGGTAGGCCCTACATCAAATTCATCAAACTTATGCAGTACAATATACTTATATTCATCATTTGCAACCGGAATTATTAAACTTCCAAGAAAGACTGGATAATCCTCATCTTTACAAATGAAATCCCACGTAAAACCTTCATTAATCTTGCCGTTTGGCATGGGTCGCATCAGTCGATCCGATATATAACAGCCCGTCGTATGGATGAGCAGATTGCCATCTTTGTCACATATACTTGCGTTATTCTGATGAATCCTAAAGTATTTCTTAATTCGCTTTATTTCAAGAGGTTTTTTATTAAAATCAAAGGTAAATCTGTTAAAATTACTGTCAATACCGCTTACAGAATTTGTTCCGCCAAGTACCCAGATATAATCTCTCCTACCCTGTGAGAAGAGTGAAATTGAAAAGAAAATCAAAAGTGTAATTTGAAAAACAGAATGTCTTCTCCAGTAAAGAGAAGACATTCTTTTTATTATTTTACTTTGTAATGGCAAGATACCGGAAATTATAAAATTAATCTTTGATGAATTTCTTATTGATGACTCTTCCATCGGATAACATCATTCTTGCGATATACACACCACTGGTCAGTAAAGGAACTCGTATTTCTATCTCTGAGACGGGAGAAGAAAATGAACTCGAATAAACCAATTCTGTATTGATAAAAATGATTTCGACTTTACTGATGAATATATC
The DNA here is from genome assembly GCA_046329325.1 of Saprospiraceae bacterium. Lineage (GTDB taxonomy): Bacteria > Bacteroidota > Bacteroidia > Chitinophagales > Saprospiraceae > Vicinibacter. The sequence continues at coordinate 1,608,103 of JAXLUU010000001.1, read as the reverse complement.
TTTTGCTGTAATGGATAGACTTTCATTATATGGATTGAAAATCAGGCGAATAACATTCTCATCATCTACATCCAGAACATTGACAATACCGCAATGTGCTGTTATTTCCTGGCTTGAATTACAATCGGCCAAATTATTCGTTACAACTACAGGTTTTTGTTCGCTATATCTGAGATAGTTACAAATACTTGCCACATGACATTGACTCAGGAGTATGTTGTCTCTTATGATCAATGAACTTATTGACCTGTAATCCAAAGAATCTATTCCCTGCAGTGATTTTAACTTTGAATTAAAATTGATCTGCAATTTATCTCCTATCTTTTTAAGATTTCTCAGTGGTTTCAGATCTTCCAATTCACCAATTGCCGTAATAACCAATTGAGATCCTACGGTCTCCAGATTCTCCAATCCTTTCAGGTTTGATAAAACTCTCAAGTTATACAAACTCAGCACATCCCCAACCCGTTTGATTCCGGACAAAGCTTCAATACTGTTTAAATACAAATTATTACTAATTGTCACACTTCCAGGAATTTCTGTAAGTCCCTGCAATCCATCTAATGTTGTTAAGTAATCATTGCTCGAAACAGTGAGGTATGTTCCGATTTTTCTAAGACCAGAAAGGCTGGAAATTGAATTAAATTGTTGACCTGTCGTATTATTATAATGAGTGCCTATTTGCAATCCACCTCCTATTTCCTGAAGTCCTTTTAAACCTTTCAGATCAGTCAGGACATTATTATTTATGATTGTCAGATTTTTTCCTACGACCTTCAAGGACTCTAAACCTGCCATGTTGACAAGAAGGGAATTGTTATTGAATATCAGATCTCCTTGTATTTCTTTAATCCTGGACAGAGGCAACAGATTCCTCACCCTGGACCTCACAAATACATTACCAGCCAATACAGTACAGTCCGGATATTTCAACCGAAAACTATCCAACTCTTCTTGTGTTGAAAAATAAAGGTCTCCTGTCGGACATTGTGATTGAATCCCAAATGAAACAAAAAGAAGCAGGCAAAAAGTAAAATAATACTTCATTGTCGTGATAAATTTTTGTGTTAAGAATATCAGAATAAATTAACTTTTCAATTTCCTCCGTTAATTATTGAACAATACATTTTTGCACGAATATTTTATTGGTTTGGTGTTTTGCCCTGACAATATATACTCCGGAATCTATCGTACTGATATTAATTTCATACTTGCCAGATTGCGATTGAGGGATGAAGTTAAGGATCTTTTTACCATGAAGGCCAAGAAACTCTATCCTTTTTATTTTTTCATTTAATCCCGGTATATCTACTCCTTCAGGAATTTGGATGAGTAAAATGAACCTTTCCGATCTTGCGCAGAAACAAAATAGATTCCGGATTCCATATGACTTATATCGATCGAATACCTGTAAGAATAATTCATGGCTTGCTGGCACAAGACTTCTTTTCCTTGTAAATCTGTAATCCGTATTCTATCGATCGATGCATTCCTGTCCCATAATTCAAGATGGAGCTGAATGCTTGCAGGTTGCGGATAAATGATTAATTCTTTCTGATACTCATGAAGGCCGGGATCCCAGTTCATGACCAGGCTGCTGTCACAGACAGGCTCATATCCCAATCTGTAATTGACGAAGTTAGGGATGCTGGCATGATTCCAGGCTGGCAGGTGAACCCCGTGCTGTTCAAAATTACATGCCTTCCCTTTTTGATTGGGTGAGTGAATGACGTGCATGACACGATTACTTGTTCTGCTTCGCATATAAATCTTGCAATCGGGAGCCAGCATCATATGACTGAATTGTGCTGCCCAGATCCCTTCATCGACATATCCATCCCAGGTATCGATATGAACCAGGCTGGAACTTAGATCCTGTACTTCTGTATCTAATTGATACAGATCCACTTCTGTCGTAATATATACGTATCTGCTGTTGGGAGAAAAGGCCACTCCGGTAGAAAAATCGAAATTCTCCTGTCCTGTCAGGTGATGCCTGAAATTGGAAAGCTGACCCGTCTCCCGATCAAAATCAAATAAGTACAGACCATCCTGCATCGTCATTCTGGCGTATTGATTACCATCAGGGGAGAAGCAGGATTGTCCTCCGCCATAATCCATAGATTCACGTCCGATTTTTTGTACTCCTGTATATTCAACCTTATCATCGGATATTCTTATCTTGTAATAGCTGTTTCCGGTTTCGGATTGAACCAGGATCCACCAATCTTTATTGTTAGAATGACGTGTGGCTGTCAACTCAGAATAAGTAAGAAATTCATTAAGTACAACATTATTTTTACTGACTACGTCTCCGTATCCATTATTCAGGCGCATATCGACAACAGAGTATAATAGTCTCGTTACAACTGTCCTTTTGGTAGGCCCTACATCAAATTCATAGAACTTATGCAGTACAATATACTTATATTCATCACTTGCCACCGGAAATATTAAACAACCATGGAAAAGTGGATAATCCTCTTCTTTACAAATGAAATTCCATACAAATCCATCATTGATCTTGCCGTTGGGCATGGGTCGCATCAGTCGATCCGATATATAACAGCCCGTGGTATGGATGAGCAGATTGCCATCTTTGTCACAGATACTTGCGTTATTCTGAGCAACACTATATTGTGGAGAAAGCCTATTCAGACTTACCGGCTTGCTTCTGAAGTCAAGATCGAATCTGTAATAATTTGAATCATTTGCCCTTGATCCTGATCCACCGAGTATCCAGATATAATCTCTCCTGCCCTGTGAAAAGAGTGAAATTGAAAAGAAAATGAAAAGTGCAATTTGAAAAACAGAATGTCTTCTCCAGTAAAGAGAAGACATTCTAATTGGATTTTTAATTAATGAATTCAATAAATGCATTTGAATCTCATTTATTCCTTAATAAATTTCTTGACGATCATTGATCCATCTGATAAATGGAGTTTAGCCAGATAAACTCCATTCTGAAGTGACTGTACAGAAACATTTAATTCGGCACCAGGTGCAAAGATTTTTTCGACTTGCAAAATCTTTCCGTCCATGTTTGCAATTTCCAAAGAAGTGATTAATTGATCTCTGTTGGTTGCAGCAAAGATAATATAATCATCTGCAGGATTTGGATATATCTCAATATCTAAAGTTGGAATTGAATTTGGAGTTCGTGATCTTTGAGCTAATTGTTGAGGACAGATCTCATTATCCTGGAATCTCTGATCGGTCCACAGGGAAGCCAGGGCTCTTGCTCTATACACCCCTTCTCCTCCGTACAAGGGACATTGATTGGCAATATTCAGAATAATAGCCCTGTCCGAAGCGTTGAATGACCAGTCTCCGGAGATCATCCTGCTCAACATATATTGATTGGCGGTTTTTTGATTCGATTCATATATTTCTGAAGTAGTGATTGAATTGTTTAAGGATAATGCGGCTTGAATTTGAGATAATTGAGCCTGATTGAATTGAGTAGTCAGTCCTAGTCTCTGTACAGTCAACGAATTCAGCTGATTCTGCAAACCGGATAATTGCATTCTCAGGCTGGCCAAGGCAGATGGATCTGCAGCCTGGCTCATATCATTGAGAGTGTTGATGATTGAAGATTCAATATCAGTGGCATAAGAATTATTCGAATTGATAGCACTGAGCAAAGAATGATCAGAATTATTAATATCAGAAATCTTGTTCTCTACCTGCTCGAACTTACCTACTGAAGTACTGGACTGATTTGAATAGAATTGAGCAAATTCATTCGGAAGATCAGAATTGGCATCTAAATTATTGATCTGCCGATACAATTGTCGCTTATCCGTCCAGATTCTCGCGCCCCAGTCATAATCGGATGGATAATTATTGTTGACAATTAAGTAATCATCTGTCCTTGGAAAACCCCGAAGGAATGGATTCGGTATACCTGAACCAACATAATTGCAACTAATAAGATCATCTGAGCTCGCTTGTTCATTTGCAAAAAACTCCCGTTGTACATTTTCTGGAAAATTATTTGGCTTAAAATCAGGATTTTGTGGATCCTGAGCGTTTACAGTAAATAATGACTTTTGACGATCTGGTAAAGGTCCATAGTGATAAGCACCTAAAACATGGGTTCCGTTCCATCGATTGCGCATGTGTGTCTGAGGTCCAATTCTTGCAGAGAGCCCGCCTTGAGCAATCCCTAAGATTAATCCATGATTGGCATTACCCATCCTGTTACTGGCAAAAATGGTTCCTAAAGAAGTACCTAAGAATTGAAAGTCATATTCCCAGCCAGATGCCTGATTGCCAGCATCCGCATTATTACTGCTCTCGGAGACATATAGGCCTTGATTATGACAATTCATGTTGGAAGATAATAAGTTGCATAAGGCCATAGTATTCTGACCGCCAGTAATCGAGATCCCAACATTCGGTAGTCCGGATGTTCCGTTTGCATATATTGAATTGTTAGACATTAAACTACCGGAACTGTTTTCGTGGTTGATTCCTTTATACCCATTCCCGATATTAATGTTGTTTCCGATAATGAATTTTGTTGTTCCTCTTGTCTCCGCGATATTGATTCCAACAGCATTCTGATCCAGCAAGTTAATGTTATTATTATCATTTACAATTGTTGATCCCACATATCCAGTCCAGGAGAAATTAATTCCTATGGATTTGGCAGAGATCGTATTCTTCTTCACTTCAAAAGTCCTTCCGTGGCTTTCATCAAATTGCATACCTGTATAAATTGATTTCATGGTATTCTCCCTGGCGGTCACATTGACCCCTCTTGTATATATACCCCAATTGCCCTAATTCACAGTACAACCGGTAACTTTCAGATTATCAGCATTGTCAGATATTGCCGATACCGCTTTCCCGTTGGATGGATTACCAGTCTGATAGTTGTTCGTGCCGTAGTCGGATATGCTGTTGAATGTACTTGACAATACCGTCGAAGAAGAATTTGAGGTCCTTACTCCATTAAGCAGCGCCGAAAAAGTACTGTTTTTAACATTTGAAACGCCTCCAGCCAAGTCAAGTCCGGCAAATGTTCTGTTGAATTGTCTTAGTCCACTACAATTCCAGCAATTCCCTTTAAAGGATCCCTCATAGATAAACTTAGTATCATTTACATTTACTACGCTACCCGATGATTCCGAATTGAAAATACCCACATAGTTATTATTATACGTAGCGTTGCTAATATTCGCTACGGCATTTGTTAATAACTCTATGCCATACAAACCGTCATTGATTGTCGAGTTTATAACGTTGACTGTAGCAGATGTTCCGACGGTTATGGATTTCCACATTTTACCACAAGGATCAATAGTTGTCCTTTGATAGCTCTGAGTACCGTATCCGATATTACACGCAACGCCGTCATTTATCTTAATAATCGCTCCATCATCCATGTAAATTGTTCCCACAAAACAATATGGTATATCGACGATCAAAGTTCCATGCAGAATAAACGATTGATTACCATTATCTCCCGAACAAGCAATATCTGGTATTGGTAATAAGCCATCGACTAAAGTTGGGTTATTAGATATCGCAACCTGTGAGAGCACTGTGACGCTGGTATTATCCACACCTATAAAATCAACTAATTGATTGAAATTTACAAATCCTGAATCATATTCTAATTCTTCTCCGGTATTTAGAATGATTTTCACGGCAAATCCAGTTTTATGAGATCCGTAAGGAAATTTCCGAACAGACATACAAAATCTAAAATATCCATCTTCAGGCCCGGAAAAAGCAGGATCAAAAACAGACCTAATATCTTGCGTTGTCTCAAAAATTGCATCGCCTGAATTTGGATCAACAAATCCAGTATTTACAAACGGAGTTGCATCAATAATTTCATAGTCATTTAGATTGATAATAATTTGAATTCTAGCTCCGACAAAAGTGCGAAAAGGAATGTCCGTCACATTTATAACACTGACACATAGCGCTATGTCACTTCATCCAGAAATTGGGGAATTTACATTAGAATATGCTTCAGATAACAGGACACCAGGAATTTCACCTGCCCCGGCATAGATTTCATTTTCTTTCGCAAAAATTAGCAATATAGCTATTGGCAAAATAGCTATATTGTAAATAGATTTATTGATTTTCATTTTTAGAGTGTTTAAATTGTGTCCTACTTTGTTTTAAGGTGTTTTCGGATCAAATTTTTCACCTATCATCGTGTTACTTGAAGGAGACTTCAACTGAAGCTTATCATCCGTATTTTGATTTAAGAAAATTATAAATCGTTAATTCAATTCGTTAGATTTTATTCTCGTTTACATCTGCTAACTATTTTATTTTAGTCAAAAATTGAGTATTTCAAATAATGATTGAATAATTTGGTTTTGAAAATTAGATATTAATTTTATGAATAAAAATATTTTTGAACTCCCAAGTGTTAAAATACTTTGGTCCCTAAGAATTAATTTCTTCATCCTATTATATTTAATGTAATAGAAATTATTAATAATATTCAAATCAAAATTAATATCCTCTACAAGTCTGCGCTTCACACGTTCTCCTAACGATGCATTTCATTAAACGAACACAGAAATTCTGATCTATTTGGCCGCCGGGGAAATTGCTCTTGATGAGCTCAGTCTTCCGCCCGCGCTTGTAGGAATCATCTGCCTAACCTGAATATTATACTATCATTAATGCCCGATCACCACCTAATAGAATCATCCTAGTCCAATATTATGATTTCATAAAAGCAGAACCTGGGATTCGATTTGCGCGCCATAATAGCAAATAGTAAATAATAAATGGCAAAGTATGCGGCTATGTCATTGATTCCTTTAAAATTGATGCTACTTGGTGTTCTTGTATTAACCGAATTTAACAATACGCCCTTATAGCGTCGATGTTTAGAATGTTATTATTGTTTTCTATCCATATTTGATTCAACGATAAAATATTTACTTTTTACTATTCGCTACTTACTGTTGCACTGGGCTGTAGCCCGTTGCTACAATCATAACGCCCCTATGGGGCTGACTATGCTAGGTAATAGATAATGTAATAATATTTCAACTGATGTTATCATGTCATTACCGATTACACTTAAGCTCCGGAGGAGCGATATTTTTGTAACAACATAATTGAAGAGATTGTCAAGCCCCGTAGGGGCGGCATTATCTTTGAATATAAAATGCATCCCGTGACTGAAGCAACACTTTAATGCACACTTTTTGTTATAACGTTCTAGAAACCTTGCTCTAAATTTTGTGGATTAGATTGCACATTCGTGCATTGATCTTTTTTGTCATCATTTTTGCTAGTTACGCGCAAAAATATTGCCAAAAATTCGAGTTAACTGCCTCTTTGCAACGAGCTAAAGCCTGTTTCTAAAAATATTTAGCCCCAACGGGGCTTATTAAATTGGAGTGAGTTAACAAAGCCTAATCTTAATGAATCCTAATTAAGAATTTGCGCTGAAAATATTGACTTAGATAAATTTATTCTTTACCTCGGCTATTTACTGTTGCCATTTCTGGCGCAAGTCTTAACCTAAGGCACTTAGGTGGGACTTGTTCCATCTTATTAATCTTATTGAGTCCAATCCTAATTAGCTACCCATAAAGCACCTAGAGGTGGCTTTTTGTGTTCGTAATCACAGCAACACCGATAGGCCAATTACCATCTCTTATACAACTTTCTTTGAAACCATATTCAAAGAATTCACAACACACCTTTTTGTCCCAGCAGAGGGATAGTGGAAATATAATGGCATCCTTAAGCTAATTAACAATTATTCGTTTTAAAATTTGTTTCTGCTCTATCTGAATTTGAATAATGTAAAGACCCGATGGAATGTTTGATACATCAAAAACACCAGGATAACTGCCTGAATAATCCCTAACTATCTGGCCAACCGGATTTAGAAGTCTGACCCTGAAATCTTTGGCGGTGCTGGATTTTATTTCAAAATAGCCGCTAACGGGATTAGGGTAAATTATAAATGAATCAACGACATCATCCGTGCCGGAAAACAGTGTGTCGCAAACAGTACCTTGTAGCGATCCGAGTTTATAGTTAGGAGGGGCGGGTAAGTTGCCAAACATAAAAGCCGGTAATTCAACCTGCCTTAACTGAAAATTGCAATCCGCCCCTTTTTCTTTCGGATTATTGATTACATGAAGATATATGCTGCTGCTTCTACAGGACACATAGATCTTTCCATCTTCCGCGAGTGAAATTTGATTAAATGAAGTTGTCAGTCTGTTTTCAAAATAATAACCATCCCACTCACCTACAATTGTCTCACTGCCTTTAATGTCATTCGCGAATAAATCATACTGCCAGATGGTCGAATCACAATTAAAATATAAAAACCTGTTATTAGGACTAACTGCTACATAGCAATAATCTTTGTCTCTCGCTTTTTCGTTTATGACAACTTGAGGATTAGAAATAATCCCGTTACATCTGTCAAAATCAAATATTTGAATCTGAGATTCTCTTAAGTATTTGATGAATTTTCTCCGTTTGGAGTGAAAGTACTATTGCCTGTCCAGTCGATACTGTCTGCCGGAAGACCAATTCTTTGCCGTGCAAAAAGCCGGATGCCTGAGGTATCCAATAAATAAATATTATGGTTATTCGTAAGGTAATCCTCGGTTATAATCCACCAGTCTCTTCCATTCGCATGCTTTGTCATAGCCATATGTGGCTTCACAAAATCTCCATAGGTAATAATACTATCTTTAATTAATACAATATCAGATTGAATTACAGAATCGTACTCGATCATTGAATACTTGAATTCCGGGTAATAAATAAATCTGTGTGCTTGATCAGGATGATAATTAGGCTGAAAATTTATAAGCAGCGTGCTCGTGTTTTCTTTTCCTGGCACCGGCAGGAAATAGCTACTATATTCGGCGGGCCATACCCCTTTAAAATCTCGCCAAATTCTTCCATAACTTATACTATCACCATTTTTAATCACTTTTTGTTTTCCGTCATAGATCCTGTATCCATCCGTAAAGTAACGCAATGTCCCATCCTCTTTTGCTATCGAGGCATTAGTAAATGTTAAGTATGGTAATTTTTCACCATACCTGTAATTTACATCAATTGTTCCATTGGAAAAATTAATTTCTGTTTTACCATATTTTGGATAGTACGTGCTATCGTTACTATAACCAACAATCCATGTTGCACCGTACTTTTGTGAGTACAAATGATTGGAGCCAGAAATATCGAATACAAAATTAATTATAATGAAAATGCGAAAAGCTATACTCATTTGATTTTAATTAATAATTATTTTTTTCATAAAGACATTTCCATTCTTAAAATTTATTTTTAGAAAGTAAATTCCCGAAATAAAATTTGCTTTACTTATTAATAAATTAGTCTCATCAGTAGATTGCAAATCAGGGTACAAAGTAATATGATTTCCGTATACATCAATCAAGTAGCCATTTTCAAATTGACATGTTGATCTGACAAACAGTTCCTGGCTACCATTATTCGGATTGGGATATAACTAAATCACTTCCTACCAATGACACTTTTCATTAAATGAACCCGGTATATTTTTACTAATTCGGGAACCAGGAAGGCTACTCCAGTAAAACAGGAACATAACATTTCGCTTCCCTTTGATTGATTCCATTACCTTGCAACGATGAAATTCGATTATATCATCGCCGGTGGCGGCACCGCGGGTTGTGTGCTCGCGAACCGGCTGAGCGAAGACCCCCAAAACAAGGTGTTGCTCATCGAAGCGGGCCCATGGGATCAGCACCCGCTCATCAGGGTTCCGGCTGCTTTTTCAGAATTATTCAAATCCGGACTGGACTGGAAGGACGAGACCGTGCCTCAGCCCGGGCTAAACGGGCAGCGGATGTACAGCCCGCGCGGCCGCGTGATCGGCGGTTGCAGTTCGATGAACGCCATGATTTTTCTTCGGCCCCATCCAAGCGACTTGAAGCGTTGGGATCAGCACGGGTGGTCCTGGGAGGAATGCCTCCCGCTGCTAAAGAAAGTTGAGCAACAGTTTGGATTCCATCATGAAGAAGGCGAAGCTTACAGCAGGGAACGGTTTTACCAGCATCCCCTGACTGACCGGTTTTTGGAAGCGGCTTACCAGAGTGGTTTTGTCCGAGGCGTACAAAGTTCTACTGTACAATCTGCCGCATTCCCTTTTCTCAAAAATATTCATCGCGGCAGGCGATATAGTGCTGTTGATGCATACCTCAGGCCTGCTATGACACGACCTAATCTCAAGGTGTTAACCGGTGCGATGATTGATCGCTTTGAAATCCAGGAAGGAAAAATCAAGCATGTAACCATCCATCACGAAAGACAGATCAAACACCTTACTGCCGAACGCTCATACATACTTTGCGCCGGAACCTTTCAATCACCGGCTATTCTGCAGCGCTCGGGTGCAGGACCGGCGGACCTGTTAGACCGTCTTGACATTCGGCCGGTGTTGAACAATGACCAGATCGGCGCCAACCTGCAGGACCATCTGATCTGCGGCTTCGCGTATCGTATAAACCCAATCCGGAGCCTGGATGCCCTGCAGCAATGGGGGCCGCGCCTGCGCGAGCTCTGGCGCTGGAAATCACGACGGGAGAGCATGCTCAGCAGCAATATTGCGGAGGCCGGGGCATTCCGCTTTGATTCTTTCGGTGAGCCTGCATTGCAATATCACTTTGGCCCGGTGTTTTTTATCCGTCACGGATTTGTTCGAAGAGCCCCCCATGGGATCAGTTTTGGTCCAACGCTAATCCGACCTGAAAGCCGCGGAAGTGTAACCATCTCATCTCCGAATCCCCTTTCACCACTCCTCATAGACCCCCGATATTACGAAGCTCCGGGAGACATGGAGGCGATGCTGAATGGACTGCAAGAGGCACTAGAAATCGCCCGGCAGGAGCCTCTTCGTTCGGTCATTGAACGAATGGAGCTTCCCGAACGGGAACCTGCTCATGAGAATGATTTCAAAACGCATCTCAGGGAATATTCACAGACCCTGTACCATCCCGTTGGGACCTGCCGTATGGATTCTGCAAATGGTGTTGTTGACCCATTCCTCAGGGTTAACGGGTTGTCCAATCTGCGCATCGCCGACGCTTCAATTATGCCGTTGATCACCAGCAGTAATACCCAGGCGACGGTCATGATGATCGCTGAAAAAGCGGCACAAATGATTTTGGAAGAAAGGGAGTGAACAATTCAGACGCCCTGCGATTTTTATGATAAATAAATAATAATGGCAGCTTTTGACTTTAAGCGCGATGTAGTGGATGTCAGTTTCCAGAAACCCGTCCTGATAGATTTCTGGGCTGACTGGTGCGGTCCTTGTAAGATCCTTGGACCTGTTTTGGAGGACCTTGAACGCGAAGACAAAGGCAAGTGGGCGCTGGTCAAGATTGATACCGAGGCGTATCCAGATATTGCTTCGTACTTCCGAATTCAGAGTATTCCCAATTGCAAGCTCGTGCACGAAGGCAAAATCGTCGACGAATTCGCCGGTGCGCTTACCCGGGCGCAGGTTCGTCAATGGCTCGACAAGCATTTGTCTGTATTGGTGGTGGAAGAAGCCGAGCAGATCCCGGATGATTTTGATGTAATCCTCCAGACACAGGATCAGATCCCGGATAAGGAATTTATGGGTCGCGTAGAGGATTTTGTCAAATCACAACCTGACCACGAGACTGCTGTGCTGACCTTGGCACGGCATATGGTTTTTTTTAAGCCACAGCAGGCCATTCAACTGATTGTGCGTCTCGGGGATCACAAGGGCGCACAGGATTTATTACCCTATCTGAAATCCATCGGTGAATTCATTGAAATGGATCTTGAACACGAAGATGCTACATCATCAGCGCTCAGCCAGGCCCGCACGGCACTTCTTGAAAAAGACGGGCAGGCGGCCATAGACCTCATCATTGAAGTACTCCATAAAAACAGAAATTATGGCGATGACATAGCACGACGTGCCGGCATTGCGCTGTTCAATATCTGGGGACCTCAGCATCCGCTGACAAAAGAGAACCGAAAGTTATTTGATATGGCCATCTGGTGAGGATTCAATTTTAAAAACAACCAACTGACGATTTTATTCTTGTTCACTTTTCTGATAAATTGCACTGAGACCACGCCCTTCCTGATGACAATCCATGCCATACCCTATTACAAAGGAAGGACTGATATGCGCTCCTGCATACCAGACATTTAATGGCACCTCCAGTGATTCGGGCTTGAGCAGAAGGCACACGATGCGAACGGATTTTGGATGATGCTGCTGAATTTTTTCTACGAGCCGGTGGATGCTTCTTCCACTGTCGATGATATCATCCAGCAAAACGACATGCCGATGTTCGAATTTTTGGAAGTCTATATCGCTGCCCAACAGCTTAACCTCATGGCGCTGCAACCCTTCATAGGACTGGAGGCGGATAAAATGCAGGCGAAATCGCTGATCCAACTTGCGCATCAGATCGGCCGCTAGCATGAACGCACCATTCATGATGACACAGACCTCAATGTGCTCATGAACATCTCTAAATGTATGAAGCAGCTGATGCGCCATCGCTTCCACCTTTGATTCGATCTCTTCCTTGGTCATCAGCCTGTCGAAGGTCATTCCCTGCAAGACGATCTTTTCCATAATGATTTTGTTTGAAATCAGGTCGTATGATGCGAAGATCTGACAAGACTTTGAATGAGGAGGATAAATTTTTTCTTGCTCGATATAATTTAGAAACATCCGTCCGGGACTTTGAAAACTGTGGGAAGACATACATTTCCAATGCAAATTTTGAAGCTATTCATATTCCTGAACGATTGCCCATTCAGATTTGAACATGCTGCCATTCCGGATTTATAGACAAAGAAAATTCACGAAAGAAGTGGATTCATGAATCCTGATTGACTGGAAAGATTTTGCTGACAAAAAGCTTTTTCTTACAGTCTTTCGTTACAGGTAGACTGGCCTTAAATAATGCAAAATATCAACTGAGCTGTTTCCAAAATTGTTTCTCTGTAATCGCTCTACAAAATCCTAAATTTTTTAGTCAGATCACGCAAATCATTTTAGACTTATTCTTGTCTGTGCTTTTTACTTTTGCATCTGTGGAAAAGGACATCACTGAAGCTGGCATTTACGCCGAACTGGATTACATCGACATCATCGGTGCCAAAGAGCACAATCTCGACAATATCTCGCTGCAGATTCCGCGTAATCAGCTGGTCGTGATCACCGGCATTTCAGGCAGCGGTAAATCTTCCCTTGCCTTTGACACCATCTATGCCGAAGGACAGCGCCGGTATATGGAGACTTTTTCGAGTTATGCGAGGCAGTTTATCGGATCAATCGAACGGCCCGATGTCGAAAAAATCGACGGCCTGAGTCCGGTCATCTCCATTGAGCAAAAGACAACGGGCTGGAATCCCCGTTCAACGGTAGGAACCACTACCGAGATTTACGACCTTTTTCGACTCTTTTACGCCCGAGCGTCAGATGCGTTTTCTCATGTCACCGGTGAAAGAATGGTTCGCTACACCGAGGAGCAGATGATCAGCACGATTCTCGAAAATTTTAAAGATCAGCAGATCAGTATTCTCGCTCCATTGGTGCGAAGTCGTAAGGGCCATTATCGTGAACTTTTTGATAGCGTGCGCAAGCAGGGATTCAACAAGGTGCGTGTAGATGGTCAAATCATGGAACTCAAACCAGGTCTTAGCCTGGACCGTTTTAAAATTCACGACATCGAAGTACTCGTCGATCGCATTCAGGTTATTCCGGAACGGCAGGACAGGCTTACGTACAGTCTGCAGACAGCACTTCGGCTGGGTAATGATCTTATTTTTATCGAAATCACCGCAGATGGAAAAATTTCACCATTCAGCAAAAAATTAATGGACCCCGTTACCGGTTTGTCGTATGATGAACCCTCCCCAAATTCATTTTCTTTTAATTCCCCATATGGTTACTGCCCTGAATGCAAGGGCCTCGGCAAGGTCCATGAGATTGATCTCAAACTGGTCATTCCGGATGATGGGCTCAGTATCAGAGAAGTTGGTATTGTACCACTTGGAGAGGTCAGAGACACGATACTTTTCAAGAACCTCAAGCAGATCGCTGATCGCCATAAATTCACCTTTGATACACCGGTGCGCAAAATCCCGAAAAAAGCGCTCGACTGTATCCTTCACGGCGGTGATGATTCTTACCCAACCGATCCCAGGCACGCCTGGATGGAGGACGCCTTCCATCTCGCAAGCGAGGGTCTGATCGGCATGCTGAAGCGCTGGTACCGCGATTCAACCTCTGAGAAAGTGCGGCAATTTGTAGAGGATTTTATGCGAATCAATGAATGTCCCGTTTGTCAGGGTACCAGACTCCGCAAAGAATCTCTGTACTTCAAGATCAACGACCGCAACATCTCCGAACTCGCTCAGATGGATATTTCAGAACTCCATAGCTGGCTATCAGGTCTTGAGCCTAAGCTCAGCGAGCGACAGTTGTTAATCTCCAGGGATATTCTCAAGGAGATCAGGATACGCCTTGAGTTTCTTCTATATGTAGGACTGGATTACCTAAGTCTGGACAGACCCACCAATTCTTTGAGTGGGGGCGAATCCCAGCGGACACGGCTCGCCACTCAGATCGGATCTCAGCTAAGTGGCATCACCTATGTTCTGGACGAACCTTCCATTGGTCTCCATCAGCGGGATAATCAGCGTCTCATCCGCTCACTGATAGAATTAAAGGGCCTTGGCAATACGGTCCTGGTTGTGGAACACGACAAGGATATCATGCTGGCTTCGGATTATATCATCGACATGGGTCCCGGCGCTGGTTTCCATGGCGGAAAAGTAGTGGCTCAGGGTACTCCGCCCGAATTTCTCCTGGACAAAAAATCATCTACGGCCCGGTACCTCTCCGGAGACCTTCGGATTGAAGTGCCTGTCAAGAGAAGAAAAGGAAATGGCCATTTTCTGGGCATCTATGGGGCCAGCGGCCACAACCTTAAAAATCTAAGTCTCAAATTGCCGCTCGGCTGTCTGATTTGTGTGACCGGCGTTTCCGGCAGTGGCAAATCGAGTTTGATTAATGAAACGCTTTATCCTATCCTCCGAGCTCATTTTTACAACAGCCTGCAAAGACCTCTGCCTTATCAAAAGATTGACGGCCTTGAACATATCGACAAGGTCGTAGAAATAGATCAGGATCCAATTGGCCGAACACCACGTTCAAATCCGGCAACCTACACCGGTGTATTTACCGAAATCAGAAACTTATTCTGTGGTCTTCCGGAAGCCAAAATCCGCGGATACAAGCCGGGACGCTTCTCCTTCAACGTCGCCGGAGGCCGCTGCGAAACTTGCGAAGGAGCAGGCATGCGGGTCATTGAAATGAATTTTCTGCCCGACGTCTATGTGCACTGTGAATCATGTCACGGCAAACGCTACAATCGCGAGACCCTCGAAGTATTATACAAGGGAAAGTCAATAGGCGACGTCTTGGATATGACGGTAGAAGAGGCCACATCTTTTTTTGAACACATTCCTGGCATCTACCGAAAGCTCAACACATTGACGCAGGTCGGTCTCGGTTATATTACACTGGGACAGCAAGCCACGACATTGTCCGGGGGTGAAGCACAACGCGTCAAACTCGCAGAAGAACTTTCCAAAAAAGATACCGGATCAACCTTCTATATTCTCGACGAACCGACCACTGGCCTACACTTTCAGGATATTGAACATCTTTTGGCCGTACTCCAAAAACTGGTTGACCGAGGCAATACCGTCGTCGTCATCGAACATAATCTGGACGTCATCAAAGTTGCAGACGTTATCCTGGACCTGGGTCCCGAGGGAGGCCGGGGAGGCGGTGAAATTGTAGCTTATGGAACACCGGAACAGATCTGCAAAATTGAACGATCCGTGACGGGACAATTTCTGAAAAAAGAATTATCAGTCTGAGGTGATTGAACAGAAACCGCTGGGTTTTTTATATCAACATAATCATCCCATCACTGCGGCACGCGCACACTGCAGCAAGTTGTTGACTTCTTCTTCGTGTTGTCCCTGCGCATAAATCCTCAGCACCGGCTCTGTTCCGGACAAGCGATACATGATCCATGCATCATTGTCCAGATAGTATTTGTCCCCATCCAGATTTTCATAATTACGCACCTCGTATGGACCGAAAGAGGCAATTCTCTGCTGGCTCAGTCTATGTTGTACTTTTTCTTTATCTGAGGCGGTCAGATGCAGATCGTGCCGATCATAACTGAATGCACCGACAATGTCATATACCTCATCGATGAGTTGCTGGAGCGTCTTGCCGGTGACGGCTATAAATTCGAGAATGGTGAGTCCGATCCATACGCCGTCGCGCTCCGGAATATGTCCCTTGATCGCCAGCCCGCCCGATTCTTCGCCAGCCACCAACACATCTTCACAGATCATGTATTCTGCAATATACTTAAAGCCAATTTTGGTGACGATGGTCTCCAGACCGTAGTGATCGGCAAGTTTTTTAAGCTTGTTGGTGACAGAAAAACTGACTACAATTTTTCCGGACATTTTTTTGTGGACGTGGAGATACTGGACCAGCAATAAAAGGATATGATGGGAATCCACCATCCGTCCTCTGTCATCCATCATGGCAATTCGGTCCGCATCACCATCGTTGGCAATACCAATATACTGCCCTGGGTGGGCCGCGAGAAACTGCATGATCTCGCTAAGATTCCTGGTAATAGGTTCTGGTGGTGTATGTCCAAAACCTGGATTGTATTCGCAGTGAAATGCTTTTAACTGAGGCAATATCTGCTGCATAATCCGCTGGCCGGCGCCATACATGGCATCATACGCGATGCCCCGAAAGGCTTGAAGTCTGCTGAGATCAAAGTGCCGGGCCACATGATCCAGGTATTCCGCTTCAAGATCTACATGGCTGATCAGACCCTGTTGACAATATGTCTCATAGCTGACCTCCGGAAGAACGAAGTCATCCGGTATCAAGCTTTCTACTTCTGCGATATCTGAAGGAATCGTTGGACCGCCATAGGAAGATTTGAGTTTGAAGCCATTGTATGAAGGTGGATTATGGCTGGCTGTGATGACCACACCAAGTCCTGCAGCATGTCGGATCACCCCCAGTGATACCATCGGGGTACTTACAAATCCCTGGGCCGCCAGGACAACAATGCCATGCGCTGCCAAGGTTTTAGCAGTTTCTTCCAGAAACATTCTTCCTCCAAATCTGCAGTCGTGGCCGATGACCGCTGACGCCATTCCCTTTTGTTTCATCCAAATGGCTGTACCGCTTGCAATACGCCTGACGTTGGATACTGTATAATCCTCAGCAATCATCGCACGCCATCCATCGGTTCCGAATTTGATTGATTTCATTTGTTAATTTTATTAGTGACTCAAAGGTCAGGAATTAATGGGTCTGTCTGGCATGACCATTCTGTTAAGAACTATTCTCTTTCTTCAAGAATGTCATTCCTAATTCAATTCAGCGATCTGCTCCTCTTCCATTTCGGCCGAAAAATATGCATTCAGTATTGTTTTACATAAGTTTACGTCTGACTTTCCGGTTAGCTTCACAAAAGGTCTTCAAACCTTTATCTTCGCCCCATGCCAGTACCGGAAGACAATTACCGACAGAAAGGATTACGCAAAAAACTCATTGACGAACTCCGCCAAAAAGGGATTCAATCTGAAGAGGTATTGAACGCCATGCTACGGGTGCCCAGGCATCTGTTTCTCGACAAGGCCTTCGAATCCTGGGCTTACAAGGACAATGCTTTTCCAATTGACTGCGAGCAGACCATTTCTCAACCGTATACTGTAGCCTTCCAGACCGAACTGCTGCAGTTAAAGCCCCGGGATAAGGTATTAGAGATTGGCCTTGGCTCAGGTTATCAGGCTTCTGTATTATTTGAGATGGGCGCGAAGGTTTACTCCATTGAGCGGTTCAAAGCATTGCATGACCAGACCGCGGCCAGGTTACGTGAGATAGGATATGTCGGCATCAGAACATTTTACGGTGACGGTTTTCTGGGTTTGCCGGCATTTGCACCATTTGACAGAATTCTAATTACTGCAGCAGTACCCGAGATTCCCAAAACATTGATAGACCAGTTGGCCAATGGAGGCCTGATGGTTCTACCGTTGGGCTCCTCCCAACAATTTCAGATCATGACCCGAGTATATAAGGATGAGCAGGGTAGGATTACCAGTCAAAAATTTGGCAATTTCCGGTTCGTGCCGATGCTCCCCGGCAAAGTTTAGCCAGGGAATCAACCTTCGCAGGGTTGCCTCAACTTATCTTCGCACTTCAAATAGAAATCATGTTTTTTCAATTATCCGAAGAACATCTGGCTGTACAGCAGGCTGCGAGGGATTTTGCCCAGCAGGAATTACTACCCGGCGTTATTGAAAGGGATACCCAGATGAAGTTTCCTACCGAGCAGGTTAAGAAAATGGGTGAAATGGGATTCCTGGGTATGATGGTCTCCCCTGAATATGGGGGCGGAGGAATGGATACGATCAGCTATGTTCTGGCTATGGAAGAGATCTCCAAGATTGACAATTCCTGTTCCGTCATCATGTCTGTCAATAACAGCCTGGTTTGCTGGGGACTTGAGAAAATGGGGACCGCTGAACAAAAAAGTAAATATTTACCCAGGTTGACTTCCGGTGAATGGATCGGTTCATTCTGCCTCTCTGAGCCAGAAGCCGGTTCTGATGCCACCAAGCAAAAAACAACAGCCATCGACTGCGGCGATCACTACCTTCTCAATGGCACCAAGAACTGGATCACCAATGGTGGAAGTTCTTCGCTTCATCTGGTCATGGCACAAACTAATCCTTCTTTAGGAACCAGGGGGATTTGCACTTTTATCGTGGAGACATCCTGGCCCGGCGTGACCATTGGAGCCAAAGAAGACAAACTCGGAATCCGCAGCTCCGATACCCATACCATCATGTACAATGACGTTAAGGTGCCCAAAGAAAATCTGCTGGGACCTGCCGGCGACGGTTTCAAATTTGCCATGAGGACGCTAACTGGTGGAAGAATTGGAATTGCGTCCCAAGCGTTGGGTATTGCATCAGGAGCCTATGAACTGGCCGTAAAATACGCTGGTGAACGCAAGACGTTTGGCAAACCCATTATCGAACATCAGGCGATTGCCTTCAAAATAGCCGATATGGCTACCGAAATAGAAGCAGCACGCCTCATGGTACTGCGCGCCGCTTATCTGAAAGACAAGGGACTTGATTTTGGGGTCGCGGCCAGTATGGCCAAACTTTTCGCTTCGGATGTGGCTATGCGACATACTGTTGAAGCTGTTCAGATCCATGGTGGATATGGATTTGTCAAAGAATATCATGTGGAAAGATTAATGCGCGATGCCAAGATTACACAGATTTACGAGGGAACTTCTGAAGTACAAAGAATGGTTATATCCAGAGCCATCCTGCAGGGACAATTATACCAGCCAATGTGGGTAAGCTAAACCGCCAATGATTGAACAAGCCATCCGGATTGGTACATTTGCCAATATTCCGGTAAGAATACACTGGAGTTTTTTATTGATCATCGCCTACATCGTGTCCGTAGGTGTAATGGACCAAAACAGCAGTCGCGAGATCCTGATACAAATTTGTTTTACGATGGCGATGTTTGCCTGCGTCGTACTACATGAATTCGGACACGCACTGACAGCCCGGCGCTTTGGAGTACAAACTGAAGATATCATTCTGTTGCCAATCGGAGGTGTCGCCCGTCTGCACAAGCTTCCCGAAAAACCAGTCCAAGAATTGCTTATTGCGGTCATGGGACCTGTCGTCAATCTGATCATCGCCATAGTCATTCTTATCGCGCTGTGGATGAAGTATGGATCCGATACCGGAGCATATCTGGAAACAGAAAACTATGAACATTTCAGCTGGGGTATTTTTTTGCCTTTGCTGATGATTTCGAACATATTGCTGATGGTCTTTAATCTTATTCCTGCATTCCCTATGGATGGCGGCCGTGTATTACGCGCCTTATTGTCCATGAAGACTTCGCGGCTTAACGCAACACGCTGGGCTACGCGGATCGGTCAGATCATCTGCATTCTGTTTATTATCGCTGGCATTTATTTTGAAGCATGGACAACGATTCTCATCGGTATATTTATTTTTCTTAGTGCGTCGGCCGAGTATCGTCAGGTTGCTCGCGAAGCAGCCTACAAGAATAAGACAGCAGCATCGTTATGCCGCAAACCGGGCTTGATGCTCACCGAATATATCAGTATCGGCGAAGCCCGTGAAATGGTAATGCAATCAGGTCAGCGAAATTTTGCGGTGATGGACATCACGGGACGGATCACGGGTACAGTCTCTGCGTCCATGATCGGTAAGGCCTTCAAAGAAAATAGTGATGTAAGGATCAAAGACATCATGCATACTCCGCCGGCAGTGCTAATGGGCGATGACGAGGTGCTCCATGGTATTCAATATCTTGAACAAGGCATTCCAGCGATTTTGGTTTTTGACCACGAGCAGCTTACCGGTCTTCTTGATCTGGACAGTATCCGCGCTGCCCAGGACCTTGGTTAAACGTTAATCTTTAAATATTAAATTTATTTTTAATGTATATATTATTAAAATATATACACTTAGGTAGTTTATATTCTATAAATATATAATATGTTTGTGCCTGTTCAATACTCTGATGGAACAACAGATACGAATTTGGCAGGCCATAAGCTGGAAGACCATTTCAGACCGGTCCAAGGATCTGGCGATCGCTCTGGTTATCGCAACCATCGGCCTGGCCGGGAGTTATATCATTCTCGGTCGCAGCATACGCAGCGAGGTCGCAGACAATTCCGTTGCAGAATCTTCTTCCCTACAAAATAAAAATGCGTTCAGTTCAGATACGCGATTACCCCTGGCTCTAAAAACCTCTCATGAGGATCTTCTCGTCATACAAGGTAGTTTTTTTGCCAACCAGATACTCACCGTGAGCTTTACAGATTATAAGCCAGGTCACCAGTACATGATTGATTTTGGAAACGGCCTTAGACAGCTCTGCCGCAATAACGTATCCTATGTCAATTACCAGGAGCCTGGAAATTACTACATTATTTTCTATGAAATGCTGGATTCACGCTGGCAGATTGTATCTTCTCAATCCATTACGATCAAAAGCTGAACTCATTCAGATGCGGTGTGTTAATCGTACAAACCGTAGCAAATGTCAATGAATCACTCCCCGCTCGAAAGTTACAGAAAACAATTTCTTCTCTACAAAAATCTGGGTGAACGTACCCTTTCTCAGCTTCATCCTGAAGATTTATTGTGGCGGCCCAATGAAGAAAGTAACAGCATTGCTGTAATTGTTCACCATCTCCGCGGGAACATGCTGTCTCGCTGGACTGATTTTCTCAACAGTGACGGTGAAAAAGTCTGGCGTAACCGTGACACAGAATTTATTGAAGAAAAAACTCCCGCTGCGCTTGTCATGGACTGGTGGAATGAAGGATGGGGCTGTCTGATTCAGGCACTGGATGCGTTGGGTGATGAAGACCTCATGCGCACTGTATTTATACGCAATGAGTCCATGACTGTAACTGATGCCATAGTGAGACAGATCGGGCATTACGCTTCGCACGTTGGTCAGATCATTTACATCGGCAAAGTAATTCGCAACTCCGATTGGAAAACACTTTCGATTCCGCGTGGCGGATCTGCCACTTTCAACGCTTCAATGGATAAGAAATAAGCACATCATGGCAATAAACGCAGTGCTCAGTCCAGACGGCTCGTTAATCTGCTTTTCCACCGCGGAAAATCATCAATTAATTTCGATCCCGCATGTTCGTGTCGGATCAATGAAAAGGTCATTGAACTGTCATTGATCAAGCGCAAATAGCTGCTTTTATAATAGTCCCTTCCTGTATTTCGTATTTCTGCTATAGATTTTTCAACCTTTCTGATCAACTCTTCAATTCCGGCATTTCCCTTCGAAAGGCTCCACATATATGTGGCATGGGAGTTCAATAATTCCCAAATAAAATGATGATTGGCTTCTCCTTCAACATAAAATAAAAAGCCAAAATGAGGCGTTAAAGTATATCGTACGGAAACTTTGTCGTCCTGCATTTTTCCAGCCAGAAAAGCTATTTGCTTGGCATTTCTGACCTTGCGCTGATTCAGAAGTGTATGAATAAGCTCAGCGTCACTTTGTTTGAAAACATTGCCGACATCTCCTTCGTCATGAATAAATCCGAACATTTCATCCGCTGTGAACAACGATTTATCCGGTTCTACAAAGACTGGTTTGCGGGTGACAGAAATGACTCTTCCAAGTTTTACCCCTTGAATAAATTCTTCAGAAATCTGTGCAAGATGTTTTGAAGAAGCACTTTTAACAACTGCCTTGCCATCGCTTACGACAATGATGGACTCGACCATGAATCTTTTGAGCTTCATTTTTTTGGCAAACCAAAACTTAATTCCTTCGAATTCCGGAAGCAGGTGATCATTGATGATTTCGAAATAAAGTTCGGAGGAAGTTTCTTTAATATATTTATTGAAAAAGACTTTTCCCATCCCAATTTGAGCATCATTAAAAGCGACCCAGAATTGGATCTTCAATTCCTGTACTTCAAAAGATTCATTTGAGTTATCTGAGGATTTCTCGAATCGGTCCTTCGGTTTTCGTACCTGTTTCTTATTGGAATTTCCGGCATTTCGGGACGTCTGATTAGATTCTATTTCCCGGAGATGCCTAGTGAGTTCGCTCTTCTGATAAAAACTCAGTTGTGTTTCAATTTTGTCCCAATCAAATTTATCAAATACAATTTTATTTATTTCCTTTTTAGGTTTCTGATCGTGAAAAGAATCATGTATCACTGACTCGTAGTCTAAAACTTTGAGAACTAAAATTTTTTCATCAGCAATATACTGTTCCATTCTAACCTTCCAAAATATATCCCTGCGGACATTAAACATCAGGTAGCGTACAGGAATGTTGGTATCGTGAATCGATACGGAATAATCATGGCTAAAATAAACCCTTTGATTGTCGATTTTAATGATAAGTTCACGATTCTTCAAGAGTCTATATAATTTTTCATTAATTTAATGACAAAAATATTCAAAGCCATTAGAATTTTTTAACTTTTCAATTGATGCTGATGTTTTTTTTCTACAATTTGCCAGTCTGTGCTTCCAATAATTTACAAACCAGTCAGCAGAAATGTACTAACTTTAGAATAGATACTGAAAATTATTGTAAATATTTAAACGCTAACATTTGTATTACATCAACGCCACGAAAATTTACCTGAAATACATAAAGATTTTAATTTATGAGACAATTGAAAACTTCTTCAAGCAAGAACCTACCAATATGTCTTTACTTGGATCAATTTTATTTTACCTTCTACTTATTGAAAACTGTGTGCAATACAAAGTTTAATCAACATTAATGGAACCCAGTCTCTTAAATCAGGCAGAAACTTAATGTTATTAGTTTCTGTTCAATCAGAAAAACCTGACATCAATTAACCCATTCTACTAAAGAACCCATTTTTCAAAACAAATGCTGTTCTCAACTCCTTTGTAAGGACCATAGTTTGGAATTTCAACATATTGACAATTCCGGTACAATGCCACTGCCTCCAGTTGTCTTTTACCGGTCTCAAGAATACATCGTCTATATCCGAGTTCAGCAGACCATAATTCAAGTTCATGAAGGATCGATTTTGAAATTCCCATTCTTCTGAATTCGGGCATGACATACATCCTTTTGACTTCCATACTTACCGTATCGTAAGGTCTCAATGCGCCACATGCAATAGCCTTTTCGCTGCCCAAGGCAATCACAGCATGCTTGATCCCGTCCGTCTTGTTGTATTGCGAATAAAAAAGGTGTTCTTCACCATCGTACACACGCAGCTCTTGATCAAGATTCGAGACCAATTTCAGAAATGCCTCATCCCGGCCATCTGTTCTGATCATTTGATAATTCTGATGCACTCGCCTCGTGAACACTAATTTGCTACTGTGCAAATACGAACTGTACAAGATTGGCACCCATCCGCAAAGCCTGTAATCTTACTTCTTCAGGATCCTTGTGCACTTCCTGATCTTCCCATCCGTCACCCAAATCACATTCAAAAGAATAAAAGACTACCATACGGCCCTGATAAAACAAACCGAATCCTTGTGGTGCTTTGTTGTCGTGTTTATGAATCTTGGGCAGCCCTTGCGCAAAATCGAATTTTTGATGATACACCGGATGAGAGAACGGAAGTTCAATGAGTTCGGTCTCCGGAAAAACTTTTTTCAGACTCGGTCGAACGAATGGATCCATTCCGTAATTATCATCAATGTGAAGGAAGCCTCCCGACATGAGGTATTGTCTTAAATTTTGCGCTTCCATATCCGAAAAAACCACATTGCCGTGTCCGGTCATATGTACAAAAGGATAATTGAATATTTCAGCACTTCCAACTTCCACAGTTGCGTAATTGGGATCGATTTGTGTCTTTAGTTCCTTATTACAATATTTACTCAGGTTTGATAAAGAGGTCGGATTTGCATACCAGTCGCCGCCACCGCCATATTTGAGTAATGCCAGTTTTAATGGAGTTGGTTTCTCCGGCGCTGTCCATGCACCAAGTATGAGCATTACGTTTATAAAAAAAATGACTCTTCCCGTTTTCATGACATGTTTTGAAGCGTTTTGCAAATGAGCGCAGCTGCAATTCCTGCAGTTTCTACGCGAAGACGGTCTCTGCCCAGGCCTGCTTCCCGGTAGCCCGCACTGATCGCCCGGTTAATCTCATCAGATGAAAAATCCCCCTCCGGCCCGATAAGAATTACAGTTTCTTCGTTACGATTGTACATCTCTCCTAAAAAAGTCAAGTGAGGATTTTCACAATGGCATATATAACGTTGAGGCGGTCGGCTTGTTGCAATAAATTTCTCAAAGCGTTGAAGTCCTTCCAGCTCCGGCAACCTCGCTCTAAGGCACTGTTTGGCAGAGGACATCATGATTTTTTGCCAGCGCTCTGATTTATCTTTCTTATTTTCTGTTCTGGAACAAATCAAAGGCACGATCCTGTCAACGCCTGTCTCAGTTGCCTTTTCAACAAACCACTCAAACCTGTCATTATTTTGAGTCAGGCTAATGGCCAATGTTATCGTAGCCCTGGGGAGCGCCCGGGTGTAGATTCCGGTAATTCGTACAATCACTTGTTCACCTTGAATCTCCTGTATCACGGCTTGCCATATGGATCCGTTGAAGTCTGTCACAAGGATACTGTCACCGTTCCTGTGTCTGGTAACCTTGATGCAATGATGAACTTCCACAGGATCGCCAATGACAAATTGATCACCCATCTGTTGTCCCTGGAATAGCTGCATGTTGTGAATTTCTGCGAATAAAAATTGTATAACCGGTCAGGACTTAATATATGGACTGAGCTCTCCCGAGAAATATTGCAGTGCATTCATAACCGGCAAGGGGATACCACCACCCAAAGCACAGAGCGAACCCCGTTTCATGGTATCGAGCAGATCATTTAGTAATTCTGTATCAATTTTAAACTGGCTGTCGGTTCTGGCCTTGCGGATCAGCTCTTGACCGCGCGTTGAACCCAGTCGACACGGAAAACATTTGCCACAGCTCTCGTGCGCAGTGAATTCAAACAAGTGTTCAAGATATTCGATCATAGGATATTCCTCGGGAACGCTGACCACGGAGGCATGTCCCAGCATAAAACCCTGATTGGAGAATGATTCAAAATCAACAGAAAGGGAATGTGCCATTTGAATGGGCACCAGTCCGCCCAAGGGTCCTCCGATATGCAGTGCCTTGACTTTACGGCGGAATCCCCGACCCAGTTGTTCGATCACGTCATTCAATGGTGTCCCCATGTCTACTTCATATATTCCTGGCCTGTTGAAAGCGCTGTCCAGGGACATGAGTTTGGTGCCTGTCGAACGGACCGTGCCAATGGCTTTATACGCATCACCTCCCTGGGTACAGATGTAAAACAAATTGGCCAGTGTTTCAACATTATTTACCACGGTTGGCCTGCGAAAAAGACCTTCCTGTACAGGAAATGGCGGCCTGACACGAACCTCAGGACGTTGTCCTTCGATCGATGACAGGAGCGCTGTTTCTTCTCCACAGATATATGCGCCTTGTGCTTTAATAACCTTGAATTCAAAATTAAACTGGCTGCCAAATATGTTATTACCCGTAATTTTCTCCTGACGCAACATCTCCACTGCTCTTCTTACGGCTTCAACAGATTCCGGATATTCTGCCCGAATGTAGACCACACCGCGTGAGGCTCCTGTGATGTACCCTGAAATCCACATCCCAAGCAGCACCAAAAGAGGTTGTTTTTCGAGAAGGTATCGGTCAGAATAGGAACCGGGGTCGCCTTCATCGGCATTGCAGACGATAAACTTGACATCACCCTCTGCTTTCATGCAACCTTCCAGTTTGATCCCAATTGGAAATCCAGCACCACCACGTCCTCGCAGGCCGGACATTTTAATTTCTTCGAGCAGGCCCGAAGGGCCTTTATCGAGCATTTCTCTCAAGCGAAGCAGTACTTCTTCAGGATCCGGTGAAGCTCCTGTCAGAATGGATGATCCCATGTGACCCACAAAATATTTTTCATGGCTACCAAGCTGCTCACCTCCTTTAATTTGTGTAATCTGTTCTACATCTGAGCCCGAATAATTGTGCCCATTAATGTGAAATGCGCTGTTTTCATGACATCGCCCCAGGCAACACATCTCACCAATTTCATCCGACCGGTAATGTTCTCCGAGCTTTAGCTTGAGTTGATCCTGCGTTCCGGCAACCAGGCAAGCCGAACCATTACACACATAAGCCTTCTTACCCGCATTGGCTTCCCGTGTAAAGTCGTAAAAACTTGCGGTACCAAATACATTGGCCGTGCCCAGCAAGTATTCATCTGCAATGTCTTTTAGCTCAGCGACAGTCTGCTGCCGATCTTTTCCCAGCTGCCCGATTTCTTCGAAAAGATTGTCTTCCAGGCCTTTACGAAATGACAGATGGCTTAAATTTTTTGACATAACGCGGTATTATTGCGAAGGGTGAAGTTAAGTCAAATCCTTGAATCGTTCCAAAAGCGGGCATGGCGCTGCAAACAAATCGCTAATATTTGCAAAATATTTATATAATAAAATCAGATATATTATGTGAAATGGTTATTTTGCACAGTTAACCAATTTTTATAATCAAACAAAACAAAGAACATGGACGCAATCATGCCTTATCTACTGAACACCATTCTTGGCGCCGGCGGAGGCTGGCTTGGAAACATGCTCAAGAAAAACGGGCTTGGAATGATCGGTAATCTTATTGCCGGAGCTGCCGGAGGAAATATTCTTCCATTGATTTTGAACGCGGTGATGGGCGCCAGCGATGCAGGCGACGGCGGTGGCATGAACTGGATGGGCCTTCTTTCTTCGCTCATTGGAGGCAGTGCGGGTTCGCTGATTGGCGGACTTTTTAAGAAAGCATAAGATCTGACGACACACAGTCAATGTTAACTGGCTGCGGAATTTCCGCAGCCTTTTTTATCGTAACGTACATAAGAGGTAGAATGATCTTCTGCCTGTAAATTATTGATGCTTCTTAAACAATAATTACTCTCTTTAAAATGCAGGTACTCGGCATTTTGAAGAGATCCTATTATTTATAAAACACTTTACTTCAAATGTCATAGGCCCTTGTGAATCTGAAATAAGTCGAAAGCTTAAACGTGCTGATATTATCAGGTTAATTTATTTTTACCCTTTGAATTTACCAACCCAAAAATGCCGAACGTTTCGCAATAAATGAACATAATTCTTCCAAAGGCACACACAATCAAAATTAATAAAATTTGAATAGACGCACTATTAGTTAATTATTCAAATCTATAACTTTTTTGACTTTCAATCTTGCACTTCATTTTTATTTCGTTCAAATTACAAAAAACAATCCAGTATACTTCATGAATAAAACTTGTGTGTTTTAATATTATCATTAAATTGAATGATGCTTAAGTAATGAGGACGCCTAATATATTTGTAAAAACATTTCTCCGATGCTTATTCCAATGCTGTGTCGATTATTACAGCTTTTATAAACGTTGATAATATTGGATATGATCAGACAGCTGTTAGATGGACCTGTAATTAACATCCAATTATGGGTAGAAAAAATACAATACGGCTTTATCCTTTCTTGCAGCGCTTGAGATCAGACTGAATAAAATAACACATCGATGCACAGTAAGCGCGTGCTTTGGTAAGTAGCTCATGCAATGGTTTGTCGACTTCCTGATTTGACATGATATTCATTCCTGCGGATTGATTGGACCATTCAAAAAAGACTGGTTGATGTTCGAACCGAACTACGCCGTGCCGGTCCATACACAGGCTATAATTGATGATCGCAAAATTGTCTGCGGCTTGTTTGGAATCCAACAAATTGACGCCAGTCTTCAGATAGTTGGCAGAAGATAACGATACAGACATCAATGTCGGAAAAACATCTTTGTGCGAGCCAAATACACTTGTATCCGGATTCCTAAATTTTTTGTATTTGTCGGGGATATAAATAATAAACGGAACACTATGCTTGGCAAGAAGTCTTGTATCCTCAAAATTAAAAACCTGTAATGTGTTGTGATCTCCCGAAGCAGCCACAATTGTGTTGGCCCCTATTTCAGAATTGCGAATTGCTTCGATAAATGCGCCGAGACAATCCGTTGCATATTGATAATTAGCAAAATTATCGATGGCCATACCATATTCAACTTTAAGACGTTGCCGCAGCGTTGGAGAGACTTTGAGCGGAAGCGGTTTATAATGCGAAGGGAGCTGAAAGGGAGGATGATTCGTTGTGGTCAGTAGATAAACAAAGTGTGGCTTTCCATCCTTTGTTCTCAACACTTCCAGGGCTCGCGCAAACATGGATTCATCGAAAACACCCCAGTCACAGCGTTCAGTTCCTGGAATTTTTTTTAACAACACCTCGCTTCCCTCCGCCAATTCAAATCCCTGATGGTGGGTAAACTTATCCATATTGCGCCATCCCAATGCGCCACTGGTGATAAATGAGGTGTGATATCCGCAAGATGCATAGCGCGCAGCCACTGAAGACTGCAATGGACAGTCCATGTAGATAGATTGCGAAAGTGGGGTCAATGGACTTCCTGTCAAAAGCGCCTCAAGACTGTGAATGGTGCCGCTGGTCGCCGAAAGAAAATTCCTAAATACAACGCAGTGCGGAAGCTGCGTCTCAAGTCTTCCCAACAGATTAAAAGTATCATTGTGCAGATCAAGATAATAATTGCTGAAGCTTTCCATCTGTATAAACACGACATTGGGCGGATCCGCCTTCAGCAAAGAATCCTCTTCCGTACTCGTTATCAGCTTTTGCGGATCTGCACTATCAACTTTTATCTGAAGGTAGTCACTGAGGGCCTCCTCAGGACCATGATATTGGTATTTATTTAGGCTTTGCGCGATATTGTCATCAATACTTTGGCGTGTCTTCTCTGTAACAGCATTCTTCAATGCAAAGACACCGTTGATCGCCAGATTATTGACAAAAGTATTCTCAGAAATGATACTGTCTTCGTAATGCAGCGGAAAAAGTCCTGTCGAGCCCCGCAGCGCAAGTACAAATAATCCAAGAATGAGCACCAGACTACCTGTTTCGTAAAACCATTTCATTGAAGGAATAACTTTCTCTTTAGAAACAATTCTACCCGTCAATCTGAAAATCAACCAGTATAACAAAAGCATTGCTGCAAAGATCCGGAGCACCGGATAATCATTCCAGATACCCGAAAGCACTGCCCTGGTATCATCATCGATAATACCGAAGAAAAGTATATTGAAGTGATTTTGAAAGTAAGCATAATAGTACAAATCAATCAGGCTTACAAACAGCAGGAGGGTGATTACAGATGCACCGTAAATGCTGCAAAATTTTGCAAAAAATAATTTTGAACGCTCCTCATTCGAAATTAGACGCAGGAAGATCAGGAGCATCAAAGCGGGTAAAAGGATATAACCGGAGACCATGGCATCGAATCGAAATCCAGTGACAAAGGCCTGAACAATATCCAGCAGTTGAACATTTTTCAAATGTTCTCCCTGAAAAATAAATAAGAATGCGAGCCTGACCACCGTCAGAAAGGAAATCTGTAGTATAAATAACCCCAGAATCCATTGCAATCCTGAGCTGAAATCCCTGCGGTATATTCGGGGCACTGGCATTGTTCGTCAACCGCAAAATTCTTTCATCCAGTGCTAAAATCAAATCTTTACCGCAAAAAACATTTGGCCAACGCCAATAGATCTCTGTTTCGAACCACATTGGCCGTTTTATCCTGCCCAACCTTCCCTGTCCAGACTTCTATAGTGGATGGCTTCTGCAAGATGTTCAATTCGAATATCCTCTGTGCCGGCCAGATCCGCAATGGTTCTGGCTACTTTCAAAATGCGGTCATACGCTCTCGCAGAAAGCTGAAGTTTGTTCATTGCCGTCTTGAGCAGCGTCATTCCTGCACTAGACACCTCACAAAACTCGTGAATCCTGTTGCTTCCGATCATGGCATTGGAATGAATATCTTGAAGTTGCTCATACCTGAGTCTTTGTAATTCCCTAGCCCGCATTACGCGCTCGCGGATATCTGCCGAGGTCTCCTGTCCCTGTGAACGTTGGAGCAATTCATCTGAGGATACTGGCGTAACCTCCACATGAAGGTCTATTCTGTCTAACAGGGGTCCGCTGATTCGCGAAAGATACTTCTTAACGACACCGGGGCCGCAAACACATTCTTTCTCCGGATGATTATGAAACCCGCAAGGGCAGGGATTCATTGACGCAATCAGCATAAAACTGCTTGGGTAATCAACCGACACCCTGGCGCGGCTGATCGTTACTTTTCGCTCTTCCATTGGCTGTCTCAAAACTTCGAGTACAGTACGTTTAAATTCCGGAAGCTCGTCGAGAAAAAGTACTCCATTGTGCGCCAGCGAAATCTCACCGGGAGAGGGGTTACTTCCCCCGCCCACGAGTGCGACATCGCTGACCGTATGATGTGGCGAACGAAATGGTCTAATAGAAACCAGCCCTCCTTTGGACGGAAGAATCCCTGCGACGGAATGTATCTTGGTTGTCTCCAGTGCTTCGTTGATAGTCAGTGGTGGCAAAATCCCGGGAAGCCTTTGTGCCAGCATGGTCTTGCCGGCACCCGGAGGCCCGATAAGAATTACATTATGGCCACCGGCCGCAGCGATTTCCAGGGCTCTTTTGATGTTTTCCTGGCCTCGGACATCGCAAAAATCGCGGTCGTTTTTGCATAATTGAAAATTAAACTCTTCCCTGGTATCAAAGCGTACTGGTGCTATTTCTTTTTCTCCTTGAATAAAGGCCACGGCATCCTGGAGATGATCAACTCCGATCACATCGATCTGTTGAACGATTGCAGCTTCAAGTGCATTGGCGGATGGAACAATGATGCCTTTGTACTTCTCTTTTCTGGCCTGAATCGCAATCGGCAATACGCCACGTACAGGCCTAAGACTGCCATCTAAGGATAGCTCACCCAGGATAAGGTAATCCTTTAATTTACTTTCGTCGATTTGCCGGGTCGCGGCCAGAATGGCCAGTGCAATTGGAAGATCGTAAGCCGATCCTTCCTTGCGCAAATCCGCCGGGGCAAGGTTGACCACAAGCTTCAATCTGGGAAACTCCAAACCGATGTTTTTAATGGCCGCCTCAATTCTTTGGTAACCCTCCTTGACCGCATTGTCCGGAAGTCCGACCAGGAAATAGTTAAGCTTGCCCGCGGCAACTGTCCCACCGGCATTGACTTCAACCGTGATGGTCCTGGAATCAACACCCTGCACAGCAGCTGAATAGGATTTGACTAACATAGATTTGTGTTATAATAGTGTCCTGTAAAGTTAGGGTTTTAGGAACAATTGCACTGTGATTCTTTTATCCGAATTGTTCAAAATACGGGCTTAGCAAAATTCAGCTGTCCCTTCAAAACGTTTCAAATGCTGTCCCTTTGTAATACTTTTAATCACTTCTTGCTCATCCTTTTCATCATATCGTTGCTTACCAGAAAAAACAAACGGAACGATTAGATGACAAGCGTGTGTCGCGTCGATACCAAATTGTGGTTTTCATTATCGATAATTATTTGAGGTCATATTTCATTTCTTTATAAATTTACCTCATCTCCTTTATACATCAATTGAAAATTATTCGTCACATCGTTATATTCATTATGGCATTGTCCGGTGTGCTGGGCAAGGTAACATCACAAGATTACTCACGAATCAGCCTGGAAATTCTCAATGAAGACAATGGATTGCCGAATCAGAGCATCACCAGTCTTTGTATAGACCGTCACGGTTTTCTTTGGGTGGGAACACTTAATGGACTGGCTCGCTTTGATGGTGAGAAATCAAAAGTATTTCTGCATCTGCCAAATGACTCGACAAGTATCTGCAATGCTTTCGGTCAATTCATAATTAAGGATACCCGTAACAATCTGTGGTTGACTTATCCGCGTGCGGGGCTCAGTAGATATAATGAGGAATGCGAATGCTTTGATAATTCAGCAGGTCTCGATAGTTTTATTGCAACACAATCAAGAGGATTGGGTGCTATAAGAATAAACAGCGACCTTGATATTTTGCTTAATGGTTATAATAAAGGACTTCGATTTTATAATCTTCGCACAAAGACCCTTATAAGCAATAATTTGTCTGAGCTGGCGCCAGGACTCAATCCCGCATTCAGGGAATATGCCAATTCAATTAATTACATTTGTGAAGCAAGAGATGGCCTATTATGGTTGGCTACAAAAAGTGGTCTATTTACGTACGATCCTTCGACCCGAAAAATTGTATGTGTCATAGAACACCTCTTCAATCAAAAAACAGATCAGCCAACTTCTTTTGGAAAAATTCTACAGTTCGACGAAGAACACATGATGATTGAAGCCAATGATACCAATCTTGTTGTGTATGACTTATGCTTTAACAGCTATCGTATATTACATGTACCTAACCCTAACTTTGGCAGCAGTGACTTCACTGTAAACGATTTTGCAAAAAAAAACGATCATGAACTCTGGATAACGAGTTATCCGAATGGCATAATGACCTATGATATCAATACACAAAAACTTAAACACCTTAGGTTCTACAATACTGAACCTGAGCAAGGACTGCTTTCCACAGCCAATAAGATTTGTCCCATCAATAAGAATTTAGTGTACATTGCATCAGGTATTGGGTTATTGCGCGTGCGTTGTAGCAATTCCATTTTTTCCTTTGCTCCATTTGATTCCTCCTTCAGTATTATTCAGAATGATAATTATGTTCATAGTGTATTGGATATTCCTCAAATTCATAGTACCGCATTGACCATTGCAAATCCCAAAAGAATTATTCTAGTCGACCTCCATTCAGGCCGAAAGGATTTCATTGATGTAGAAAAGGACATCCGGGCCACACCACAATTCAGATACAAGTTAAAACTTTATAAAGACAACAACAACCACATCTGGGCACTTAGCAATTTTTCACTTTTTCAGTTTGATTATACACATAAGACTATACAGCGCATAAACCTGCACAATGAAGACTCTCTTCTGACAACGCCTGAATATAGTTCAATGTTTTTTGACAGCGACAATAACATGTGGATTGTAAGTTATAACGGGGGCGTTCATAAAGTAGATTTGAGTCGTCAGGAACTTGGCATCAGCGTCACGCGATCCGCTCTTAAAGATGCTCCTCAGAATATTTTGAGAGCATATAGTGCTGGCAACCAGAATATATGGCTGCAGACCAAAAGAAAAATATTTCTGTACAATATCCGCAATAATACATTCAGGGAAATTGCAGACAGTACAAAAAATTCCTGGCATAACCAGGAGATCCAGTATTGTTGTACAGATCAAAAAAACAACCTCTATGCCATTATCCCCGAGATGGGTATCATGAAATATTTGTTGGAGGAAAACTCCGAATGCAAAGTGCAAACCATTGGAATCGAAGATGGGTTGCCTTCGAATAATATCATAGACATGATCGTAGATCACGAAAACCGTATTTGGTGCTCAACTTTCATAGGTATTTACAGACAAAATCCTGAAGATGGCAGTTTTAGAAAATTTAAAAATGAAGACGGTCTGCCACACATAACCTATCCTTGTGTATTTTACAAAAACGGTGATTCAACTATTACATTAACTATCAGAGGGCAATATTCACAGGTGAATTTTGATAATATTCGCCAGCAGTCTGACAGACCTAAAGTATACATTGAAAATATTAAGGTCA
This sequence comes from Saprospiraceae bacterium, assembly GCA_046329325.1. GTDB lineage: Bacteria > Bacteroidota > Bacteroidia > Chitinophagales > Saprospiraceae > Vicinibacter. The sequence continues at coordinate 1,573,693 of JAXLUU010000001.1, read as the reverse complement.
GACAGTCTGAAAGATATCGGTTAATTGTCAGGGACACTAATTTGCATCTTTCTGCCGGAGATAATTTCATCAGCTTCGATTATGGATCCATTGATCTGCAAAACCAGGAATACAATTCATTTGCCTACCAATTAACCAACTGGGATCATGACTGGATTATGGCCGGCTCAAGAAAATTTGCAGGATATACGAATCTCGATCCCGGAGCGTATACCTTCTTGGTCAAAGTAGCCGGTGCTGATGGACAGTTCGGACCACCGCTCTCGGTACACTTCACGATTGAAAAAGTATTTTACAAGAAAACCTGGTTTGTAGCCTTCGGTATTATACTGCTAATTGGTGTGGCTTTGAGTATTTACTTTTGGCGAATACGGCAAATCAGGAAGGCCGAACTCCTAAAAACCAGACACAATGCGCAGTTAACGGAACTTCGGATGGAAGCCCTCAGAGCGCAAATGAATCCGCACTTTATTTTCAACAGCCTCAATTCGATCAACCGATATATTATCAAGAGCGATGCCAAAAGTTCAAGTTATTACCTTACCAAATTTGCCAAATTGATGCGGCTTATATTGGATAACTCCAAAAGTAAAAAAGTGATATTATCCAATGAACTTGAGGCACTCAAACTTTATATGGAAATAGAATCTATGCGATTTGACCACAAGTTCGTCTACGAAATCAGGATAGCAAACGATGTGGATCCTAATAACATTGAGATCCCGCCATTGATTATACAGCCTTATGTTGAAAACGCTATATGGCACGGTTTGCTACCCAAAGATTCGCCAGGAAAGATCAATCTCGATATTTCGATGGAGAATAATATTCTGCGCATTGAACTCACTGATGATGGTATCGGAAGAATCAAATCTCAAGAATTCCGCAATGAACAGAACCTGACCCGAAAATCTCTTGGAATGAAATTGACCGAAGAGCGTCTCAAAATGGCAACTGAAAACATTGAGAATGCGGGCCATCAGGAGATAATTGACTTATATGATTCTTCAGGAAAACCAACAGGAACGAAAGTAATTCTCAAAATACCTGTCAATGACTAAATTCAAGGCAGTCATCATTGATGACGAAAAAAACTGTTGCGAAGTACTCGAATGGCTTATACAGAATCATTGCCCTGAATTGCACTTATCAGCAATTTGTCAATCTGCGGAAGAAGGAATAGCGGAGATTAAAAAATCAGCCCCGGACATCATCTTCCTCGATATTGAAATGCCAAAAATGAATGGTTTCGAAATGCTCGAAGCCCTGATGCCGATACAATTTGATGTAGTCTTTACCACAGCTTACGATTCCTTTGCGGTGAGGGCATTTAAATATGCTGCATTAAACTACCTTCTCAAGCCGATTGATGCAGATGATCTCAGGGAGACCGTAGATCGCCTTGTCCGTAAAAAAAATGTGCCTGAAAAGGAACAGATGGAAGTACTCTTTAAGCATCTAATCAATTCGAAACCCACCATAGACCGGATTGCGCTATCTACCGATGATGGTCTCATTTTTGTCCATGTCAAGGATATAGTGTATTGTAAGGCCGACAGCAACTACACCTTTGTGTATATGGAAGACGGACGAAAAATCCTGGTCGCCCGTACCCTCAAAGATATCGACGAAACCCTTTCAGGTAAGGATTTTTTCAGAGTACACAACTCCTACCTGGTCAATGTCAATCGGATTAGCCGGTTTGTAAGAGGCGACGGTGGTTATATTGTAATGCCGGACCAGACGGAGATTACAGTCTCCAGAAGCAAGAGAGATGAGTTTTTCCAGCTTTTTGCCAAATTCTGACGCGCTCCGCTCAGAAAAACTGCAATCCAATAAGATTTTACGCTATTGACGCAATCCTTTGGCAGCCTGACCTGAGGTTACACCAATTTTGCCTCATGATTAACAAGAAAGGTATCATGAAGAATTGTCCACCCGCAGGTATCGAAATATTCCCAGCCATGGCATGCAATATTCTGATTTCCGTTCGGTATTCCGTTGGTCATTAACCTTAAAATAACTTACTCCATAAAATAGCAGACCCATGATTACAGTACAAAACCGCCTGGAAGAAATTAAGAATATTCTGAATGATCGACATATTCCGACGGATTCCATAACCAATGCACTCACCCAACTTTATCAAGAATGTCGTTCCAATGCCTTTCACAGTTCAGAGGATCTGCTTTCCTCTATTATCCTCAAAGCACTGATCAGTAGAACGGACGCCAGGGCCATTACCGGTAATATTTATGAAAACAATTCCGAAACTCCCCAAATTGAATTATTTAATATTCTAATAGAGAAATTTCCATTCGTAAGATATAGTCAGCAGTTGGTGAATGATGCCATAATTACAAAATTAAAACAGTCAGAAACAGCAACCATCCTCGATATAGGCATCGGTCAAGGCACACAGATACTGAGCATACTAGCCGGACTTCAATCTGAATGCAGTCTTCGGCGATTAATCATCATCGGTGTTGAACCCTTTCCGGAGGCACTATCCATCTGCACCCGCCGGATTGAAGAGGCTTCTGCACAAAGCAGTATCGATATTCAATTCTACCCGATAGAAGCGTTTATTGAAAAACTCGATTTTGAATTTGTAAGAAACCTCTGTGAAGGGAATCTGATCATCAATGCTTCCCTAGCCTTACATCATATTCAGACTGACAGTCAACGCGTCAAAGTACTTCAAGCGGTCAAAAATCTAAGGCCTGTTGCCTTGTATTTGATCGAACCCAATGTCGATCACATGGATCCTGATTTGTCAAGGCGCGTACACAATAGTTTTCATCATTTTCATGCGCTGTTTCAGGTCATCGACAGACTTGACATCAAGGATCATGACAAAAATTCACTCAAGCTGTTTTTTGGCAGAGAGATTGAAGACATCCTCGGAAAAAATGAAGTTGATCGATTTGAGCGCCACGACCTGGCTACCCGCTGGATTTCACATCTCGAACATTGCGGCTTTCAAAATAGAAGTGAGATGTTACATATTCCTGTTCGCAACAGCTACGGTGTAGAAATGAATTGCACCAACGAAGGATTTTTTGGATTCACCTATGATACAGAAACTGTTTTGGCCGCAATTTATGCATCGTAAAAATCCAATTCGTATGATCAATTTAATGTTCAATGAATATTTGCTCAAGACCCAGGCCCGGATCAAGTCCATCAAACAGTCTTTTAGGCTCCAGCTGGACAAAAATGAACAAACGCAGGATCTCGAAATGTATTTTAAAAAAGAAGTGATCGAAGCCTTGGCGCAAAGTGCCTGGAACCGCTATCCGGATCATGATTATGAAGATATTGAAGAAAATATCGCCAGCTACTGTGGACTTCAGCCTGAAAACATTCTATTGTGTCCTGGTTCAGCAAGCATTATTACCACCCTACTTAATTACTTTGCTATTAATCACAAAGACATTCATATTACGCAGCCGACGTATTCCCTTTTCGACTATCACTGCAGGACCTATAATATTTCGTATACACCATGGCTTCTGTCTGAAGATCTCGAATATGACTATGAGCATCTTCCACGCCTGAAAGAAAACTCAGTACTGATCATCACCTCTCCGAACAATCCTGTGGGTAACTGTTTTGAGGAGTCCTGCCTCAGGGATATCCTGACCCGCAATCCGCAATCGCTGATCATCGTTGACGGAGTGTATACCGAATTCTGCCACTATGATCTCACCCCACTCGTGCGTGAATATTCGAATTTGATCGTGTTGCGCTCTTTTTCCAAAGCATTCCCTGTTGCAGGTCTTCGGCTTGGTTATCTTTGTGCATCTGATTCATTAATACCTATACTTCGCAAGCTGTTTCTTCAATTCTCCATTAGTGAATTTTCACTTTTATTTGCACGAAAACTTTTATTCACTAAAAAATTCATGCAGAGTTCTATGTGCAGGGTAGAAGAACTAATCAGTGAAAGGGAATTTCTGAAACGTGAAATAACCAATAAATTTGACCGGTCCCAGGTGCAGGTATTTCCTTCAGATGGAAACTTTGTGCTGATTAGAATTCATAATAGCCGTCATCATGAAAATGTACTGGCACACCTTCAGCTAGACGGTATAAAAATCCTGAATACTTCTGATTTTCCCTTGCTTTATAATACAATACGGGTTTCTATTGGGACACGGAATGAAAATCTGCAATTCCTTACGAGTTTGCGGAAAGGTATCAATCAACATGATAAACACAAAATCCAGTCAGCACTTTTTACCATACACTCAAATTGATGATTAAACAAACTACTGAAAAAAAAAAGAAATTAAAACATATGACAAAAAATTATGTACTCCTCACTTTGATTTTGTTAAGCCACTTGAGCATAGGTCAGAATATCATATTTGATGATTTTAACTATCCCGTAAGAGACAGTCTGGAAGGTTACAGCAACTGGTTCAGAGATGGTGTGAATCTGCAATATAATATTAAAGTTACATCTCCCGGATTAGAATATACTGAATACTCCGGTTCCGGCAAAGGCAATGCTGTGCGTATCACCAATGATGGCGAAGGTGACATTGTGGGTCGGTCTTTCCCTTCACAAATTGATAGTGGTTCGCTCTACATGTCCTTTATGATTCAGGTGGATAGCATGACCAATGCCACGACTTCCGGTGGCTGTATTTTGTTTAATCCTTCTGGTGGAACCTACCTTAATACCATCTTACAAATTAAGCGCCTGACTAATAATACCTTTGATTTTGGCATTGTCAAGTCTGGCGGAGCAGTGTTTCTTAATTCAAGTTTTGAAGTTCATCACACCTACCTGATTGTACTCAAATATACATTCATCAAAGGAGATAATAATGATGAATCCAGCTTATATGTATTTCAAAATGGTATTCCGGATCAAGAACCGTCGATGCCTGATCTAGTAAATATTTTTGGTCCTGATTTTACAGCCCAGAGCTTTGTATACCTCATCAACAATTATGCGCAAACCGGTCTGAGAGGAATTGATCTTACGATCGACGGATTGCGGGTAGGCACCAGCTGGGAATCCAGTGTCAAAGCCATTGCAACCTCCGTACAATCGCCAAAACCTTCACCTGTAAGCGCCATTTCGGTCAACCCGAATCCTGTAAGACACATTGCACAAATTGAATATTATATTCAGCAACGGGGGGATGTATCCATACAGATTATCAACGCATCAGGCGAAGTGATATCCGAAACACGATGTGGATCTGAAGCTGCCGGCAAACACAATTTTATTTTAACTCCAATCAATTACTCACCGGGGTTATACTTCTGCAAGATCACTACCGAAACTGAGAAATATATTCAAAGATTTATTCTGGTAAATTAGTGATCCAATAATTTCTATTGCAAAAAGGCCTCTGGTAATGAGAGGCCTTTTTGATTAAATTCAATAGTTTATAGTCTAAAAATCTTCTTACTCAATAATATATTCTTAATTTATATTTCAAATTCCTGCCTCAGTTGAGGCATTTCGATATTTTTGAATCCGTAAGATTCAAGATACTTCTTATAAATGGGCCTGACAACTTCTTCGCCGTGGACGAGAAATACTTTCTGTGCGGTATTACGTTGATTACTTAGAAAATCCAACATTTCCTTTTGGTCCCCATGTGCAGAGAACGAATCCAATATTTCAATTTTTGCCCTGACCTGTTTGACCTCGCCGAAAAATTTCATTTCGGTGGCACCTCCACGCAGAGCACCACCCGGTGTTCCCGGAGAGCAATAGCCTACAAATAATATGGTATTTCTTTCGTCTTCCAGATTATTGGCCACGTGATGCAAGATCCTTCCTGCATTGACCATTCCAGCTGAAGAAATAATGATACAGGGCTCCTTGTTGGTGTTCAGCGCCTTTGATTCTGCCACATCATGAATATAATGAAGGCTATTGAATCCAAACGGGTCGGCATCTTTGAGAAGATACTGATGTAACTCGAAATCAAAACACTCCGGATGAGATCGGAATACTTCAGTCGCATTGACAGATAGCGGGCTGTCAACATAAACCTGGATCTGTGGCAAACGCTTTTGATTCACCAGCTGATCCAGTTTGTAGACGAGCTCCTGTGTACGTCCTACACTGAATGCCGGAATGATGACCTTGCCTTTACGCCCGACACAGGTATCCTGAATGATACGAAGGAATTGCTCCAGCTCATGTGGCTTGTCTTCATGCAATTTATCGCCGTAAGTGGATTCACTGATAATAATGTCAGAAGGCAGCATTGGATGCGGATCCTGCAGGATAGGTCTGTCCGGTCTGCCAATATCACCGGTAAATCCCAACGTCAGATCATCTCCCGCACGACGTATACGCAGATTGACACTTGCCGAACCCAGAATATGTCCGGCATCGGTAAATAGCAGATGAATTCCTTCATCTATGGTCATGAGCTGATCATATGACATGGCCACAAAAAGATTCATTGTATTGGCAACATCTGCTGCATTATACAATGGTTCAACCTTGACACCTTTATAATTTGGATTCTTCTTCTTACGGTCAGACAGTTTTTCGTTGTGGTACTCCGCATCTTTTTGCAGAATATGGGCCGTATCCATGAGCATAATGGACGCCAGATCTCTGGTGGCATGCGTACTAAAGATTTTGCCCTTAAACCCTTTTTTGACAAGCAGCGGAATTTTTCCACAATGGTCAATATGGGCATGGGAAAGGATCAACAAATCTATTTCTTCCGGATTAAAAAAGAAAGTGCTATTGAGTTCATCAATATTCTCCACTCCCCCCTGAAACAAACCACAGTCGAGCAGGACCTTAAATCCATCGTTGAAGATTAACAGATGTGAACTTCCTGTCACCTCACCAGCGGCACCGCAAAATTTTATTTTCATACTGATTTATTCATTTGAAGTAGAAATCGGTTCATCCGTTCAAGACAAACAGACTGTCCCAGTGCCTCCATCATGGCATAGATATCCGGTCCCATAGGAACACCAGAAAACATCACCCGCAGGCAGGGAAGTACTTCGCCCATTTTTAACTGGTAATCCTGCATAAATTGTTTGATCTCAGGCTCCATGTCTTCTTTATTCCAGTGTTGACATTGACTGAATCGCATCTGCAGGAATTCATAAGCCGGCTTCCAGGAAGGTTGCCACTTCTTGACAAGAAATTCCTGTTGGTATTCAATGTGATCTTCAACAAGATATCGTCCCTGTGAATAAAAATCATTGATCAGCTGCACCCGGTCTTTATACAGTGTATAAATCTGTTCTGCCCTTTCATCACTCAGCTCAATGCCTCTGGACTGAAAATACGATTGAATGATAGTCGACATCTGACCTGCATCAGCCTTTTGAATATACTGTGCATTAAACCATTTCGCTTTGTCAAAATCAAATCGTGCACCTGACTTGCCAATCTGTTCTAACGAGAATAAGCCAATCATCTCCTCAATCGAAAAGATTTCTTGTTCTGTGCCCGGATTCCATCCAAGCAGGGCCAGAAAATTGAGTACCGCCTCAGGCATAAATCCCCATTCTCTGAATCCCGGAAGAAAATCTTCTCCTTGATTCCAATCCAGCGGAAAGACAGGAAATCCAAATTGCGCGCCGTCGCGCTTTGATAACTTGCCTTGTCCGTTGGGCTTAAGAATTAGGGGAAGGTGAGCAAATACCGGCATTTCAGATTCCCACCCAAAGTAACGATAGAGCAGGACGTGATGCGCTGTGCTGGAGAGCCATTCTTCGCCCCTGACGACATGACTGATTCGCATGAGCCGGTCATCGATCACATTCGCCAGATGATACGTTGGTAGTCCGTCTGATTTGATCAGCACTTTATCATCGAGTTCTTCCGTGCGGAAGGTCACCTGTCCGCGAATAACATCCTGGATTCCCACCTGTTCGTCCTGAGGCACACGAAGTCGAATCACAAAATCAGTTCCTTTTTCGAGCAGCTGCCTCACTTCTTCCGGTGGCAATGTCAGACTGTTACGCATGTGCATCCGTGTATGAAAATCATACTTCGGCATTTTGTTCTGCTCGGTAGCAAAGCGTTGTCTCATTTGCTCCAGTTCTTCTGCTGTATCAAAAGCGTAATATGCGTGCCCCTGATCAATTAATTTTTGCACTTCGGTCTGATAGATTGCACTTCTTTCCGACTGACGATAAGGGCCAACATCTCCGCCAAAACCGACACCCTCATCAGGAATCAGTCCGGACCATTTCAGACAGTTGATGATGTACTCTTCAGCACCGGGAACAAAACGCGTCTGGTCAGTATCCTCAATTCTCAGGATGAACTGTCCACCCATCTTCTTCGCCAGAAGATAATTGTATAAAGCCGTCCTTAGCCCTCCGATGTGGAGCGCTCCGGTAGGGCTTGGTGCAAATCTCAATCTAACTTCGCGCATCGGATTGCTAAAGATTCGTTAAAACCGGCAAAGCAGCTTAAATCTGCTGATTTACAGGTACTTTTAGGTCGCAAATGTACCAATCTTCGCTCAATCGGCAACGTTATGTACTTCAGTTTCACGCCTAAATTTGTACAACACCTGATGCCACAACTTCAGTGGCGGGTGGAGGATGCCGGTAATACATTGTATCTGACATTTGACGATGGACCAATACCAGAAGTTACGCCCTGGGTATTGGATATTCTCGCAAAATGGAACGCGAAAGCGACCTTCTTCTGTGTCGGTGAAAACATTATCAAACATCCAGAAATTTTCGAACAAGTCAAAACCGAAGGGCACAGCATCGGGAGTCATACCCATAACCACCTGTCTGGCTGGAGCAGTTCCAACAGGGATTACCTCAGAAACGTTACACAAGCCGCCACATTGGCCAATAGTTGTTTATTTCGCCCGCCTTACGGACGCATTACGCCGATGCAGGTGCGATTGTTGAAAAACCGTTACAAAATTGTGATGTGGGATGTGCTGAGTGGTGATTTTGATCCGGCCATCGAACCGCAGGATTGTCTGGATAACGTCATTCGCAATTCACAGTCAGGATCCATTATTGTCTTTCATGACAGTATCAAGGCCAGGAAGAATCTGGAGTATGCCCTTCCTAAAATGCTCGAATACTTCAGTGCCGAAGGCTATATTTTTGAACCTCTTGAAAAGGTTCTTGCAGGACATGAGAATTCAACACTACATGTTGGAACCCTTCATTGAGTACTTTTTGTTGAGACAAAATATTACTCTTCCAGAACGCCAAATTTGCCATCCTGAAAATCTTCAAATGCCTGTATTAATTCAGCACGCGTATTCATCACAAAGGGACCGTGCGCCGCGATCGGTTCTCTGAGCGGCGCAGCACTCAACAAGAGTACCACGGAATTCTCCCGTGCTAATAATTCAAAGGAATCTCCGTCATTCTTCATCAGAATAAGCTGATTCGCGATCGCCTTGTGTGTATCATTAACGGCGATCTCTCCTTCGATGATCAGCAGACAGGTAGTAAAAGTCGAAGGATATTCAAGGGTTAACCGCGCGCCAGCATCCATCATCACATTGGCCATATTGATCTCACTGCGAGTTCTGGCAGGACCGGTCCATTCGCGAAATCTTCCCGCGATCAATTCAATACGTGCACTATCCAATTTTATCTGGCAAATGTTGTCACGCGTGATGGACTGGTAGCCAGGTGTATCCATTTTGTTGGCAGCCGGAAGGTTGACCCATAGCTGTACCATCTGGAAATCACCTCCCAGCTTGCTGAATTCACGTTCGTGATATTCTTTGTGCAGCACCCCACCCGCAGCAGTCATCCATTGTACTTCGCCTTCTCCAATAGTCCCTGCATGTCCGTGACTGTCGTGGTGTGAAATGCGACCATGGTATGCAATCGTCACTGTTTCAAATCCCCTGTGAGGATGAACACCAACACCCCGGGGTTGGTCCGTCGGAGGAAAATAATACCGGCTATTATAATCCAGCATGATAAAAGGATCCATGCGCTGCATGCTGAGTTGCGGGATTCCCGGAATAAAATTGTGTACCCTGAAACCATCGCCAACCATGTGTACCGGCGGCGGGTTAAAAATATTTTCTACGCTTTTAACTGTTGTATTCATTTCAATTTTATTTATGAAAGAAATCAATCGGTCGATTTAAAATACTCCGATACGCCGCAATCATGATAACGTCTTAATCATAGATGCAATGTTGACTCCAGGGGTTTTTTTGAGATCATCCACGCTGTCAAATTATTTGATTCAAGTAACAAAAAAGTCAGGCCAATGTTGAATGTCGATATAAGATTAAATGTTGCATTCACGGGTAAAAGCAGACAGTAAGGTGTAAATTTTTTTTCGTTGAAATTTTATTGGGAAAATTTCCTTGCAGAATCAACTGCATTTTTATTCCAAAATAAAAGTGGCCGTGAAAAATCAGCAGTAAAATAAATAAAGAATTTAAAATTCAGTTATTATAAGAACGCTATGGAGTATCAATTTATGAGCGTTACAAGGAAGCTTATTTTACTATCTATTAGTTATTATTTACTATTGTTTCTGACGGCATTTTTACCCGTAGCTTGCAAAATGATGACAATTATGTTTAATGGAAAGTCAGCATTCTACACACCCGTGAATCAAGGAAAAATTTTCTTCGCTTCACTAACGTAACGGGTCGAATTCCTGTATAATTATTTTAAAAATTTGCCCTGATGCTCGCGCGGCCGGTCTGTATGGCATCGCTGCCCGAGGGCTTGCGCAAGGAATATGAAAACTGCGATGAGATCAGTTTGGTAAACCGGTAATCCAAAATAAACTCTGCAGTATAGTTTGAACCGTTTTTCAATCCTTCAAGCATGACATATTCAACAGCAGTGCCTGATGTGCCGCTGTAATCAATGCGGATGTATTTGAATTCTATCCGCAGCGAAGCCTTGCGCTGAAAGCTCAGTTGTGACACCGTGTACAGGTCATGCACCAGCGCCTTTTCGTGGAGGTTATCCTGCTCTGCGGATTGCCTCCATTTCCATCCCCACTGCGTTCGCATATCGCGGTTAATTCTCCATGTTGCGGAAAGATCGGAAGTACGCGAGGCAATGCGGTAATTTTGCTGGGAGTAGCTATTTGTCAGCCGCTGATCCTGTTGAATCCCCAGCGTCGCCAGACAGTCGATCTTCGATCTCAGACTCCATCTTGTCTTCAGGTTAAGGTCGCGGCGATCCCTGGTCTCAATCCCCGACAACAAGAGTATTTTGCTGGCCTGGTTAAGATAATTGAGGCCCAGCTCATAATTCGGGTTCGCGCGGTTGAAGAAGAGCTGCTCATTGATACTCTTCTGATAGCTGATCAGTCGTCCGGTCTGGTCTCTGAATCCTACAGGATCAAAGCGCGCGGCCAGCGGCGCATCCTCGTTGATTTTGCTGATAAATCGCAACAGCGATTCAAACGAAAATTTCTTCAGTGTTGTGAAGTTCTTTTTGTCGGCCAAAACCCTACCCATGTCCACACCGAGGACCGAACTCCAAGTACTCTGATAAGCCTGTACATACGTTGAATTAAAAAGTTGTATTCTGACATAGCGCGCCGTATCAATTTCAGGTGCATATACATATTCCTGAATCTGACGTATCCCATCGTGATTGAAGTCAATGTAGATGTAGTCGCCATCGCCAGGTCTGCGCTCTTCATAGACAAATTCCGTCCTTGGCTCAGCACCGGATTGCAATGCGTAGATGTTCTTGATCCGTAGTCCGTTGCGAAACCGGCTTAACGAATGATCGAGTTGTCCGATAAAACTGATTCTCCCCAGACTGTCATTAATTTCCGAACGGGTAAACTGTAAGTGGCGTGCCGTCATCTGCAAATCCCACAATCCTGTTCGAATCGAATTTATAGCACTCGCCAACGTCCATTCATCAGACGTACTCCAATCTGAGAATGTTTTACCACTCGCAGCATCATCTGTCCTGCGCTTCCATTCCATCCGCAAATTTTGTCTGTCCCCTGTTGTATACTGCAGCGAGGCAGCAGTGGTCCTAAAAGAAAAACTGCTTGCCAAAAGACTGTCCGTAACCGGAGCAAAACGTTCATTTTTTTCTACTTCCCAACGGGCAGCTAAAGTCCATTTTTTATAAATCTGGCGCGCAATGACAATGCCCGGACGGAGATACTTTGATCGTTGGTTTGTCCAGTCTGACTGTAACAGATCGTATCTCGCAGTATAATTTTGAACACTGTCTTTCCAGCCTGCTTCCAGCTGATACCGGTCCCCAATATTCTGCTGATCCCTGTTGAAGCGTTGTATCGTGAATGAAGTCCTGGCATTTGCACCATAGCCCAATGTACTTGATAACCTGAGCAGTCGGTCACTGTAACCGGTCTGAGCATCGATATTCCAGTCCCGGTTAAATTCAGGATTGCGGTAAGGATTCAATGATGTCCACTGTCGGTCATTTAGTTCGGCCGATGCGCTGTTTTGCCAATTCCATTTACCTTTTTCAATGATCGGCGCCCTGATCTGCGCCATCATGGCAAAGCCCAGATTATCAGAGTCCCCAAGGCTGGAAAGACGATTTTTATCAAGGTAGCTCAGTGCTGTTTCCAGATTCATTTCAAGTCCTTTTTCATTTTTAGGGGTAATCCTGAACCCTGCAGTCATCAGCTGTTGATTGCGTGGAGCAATCAGAATCTTATAGGGCGCATATGAACCCAGCGGCAGACTAGTACCCGGTGCAAGCCCAACATATTGGTATATTCTTCCGTTGGCATTGCTCTGCACAAGCTGGTATTCTCCCTTACCTGGTCCGAGCTCGGAAAAGACCACCTGCAGGGCATTGGAATCCGGGTGCTCTTCATAGCGTAATATTCTGATCAACTCGCTGACGCCATTGCGGATGACCACCGTATCAACATATCGGTAATACACCCGATCTGGCCTGAAACTGCTGCCGGCCCTGCCGACCCGAAGGCTTAACGCGCCGGTAGGATCGTCACCACTTGCGGCAAGTGCAAGTTGGTCCAAAGAGTCCAGATCGCTTGATACGGAAGGTCTCTTACTATCGTTTTCGCGGTAGTAATTAAGATAGGCTGCCAATCCTTTTCGCTCTGCGCTGACATTCGTGGTGATCAGCGAGCGCAGATAGTTCTGATCAGTATATTCAAATTCAATGATCAGCCTCATCTGTGCAGTCACCAATCTTCTCGGGGTGAACCGAATCTCTCCGAGATTATAATCCATCACATAATCTGCATCGTCACCTCTTACCATCTGGACTCCGTCCAGAAAAACTTTTTCGCTGGCTGCCAGAATAATGATAAAATTCTCACCGTCGCGGCCACGGAGACGGTAGGGGCCCTGATTGCCGTCTGCGACAGGTATGGTGAGTCGGTTAAATTTGCCCTTGGAAATACCGATGGAAGCCGATTCTTTGATCTTCCATTGTCCCAGCTGATGCTGATGCTGAAGACGTCCTCCCTGGGATTTCTTAAAATAATTCATGAAATATCCCTGGGGCCTGCTGAGGTCAAAATCACCCGCGATGAGTGAACTGTTGTTTTTCTTGAGTTCGATATAAAGCCTGTCAAACTCCTGTATCTGCCGTGTATTACCTTCCGCCTGCACCGGCAGCTGGTTATCCGAGATCGCCCCGGTGATACGTATTCCATCACCCAGGTCACCGGCAAGTTGAAGGTTGAGCGCTGAATTGAGGATCAGCGACTGGTTACTTCCAATGCTCAGTCCACGATTATAAGACCCAGAATAGGCTATTCCCGGGCTACTCCACCATTCGGAAGAGCCTTGAGCTGTTCCTGATTTGCCCGGGAGCGAATAGTCAGGAGGCAATGGCTCGTGATGATCACTGCTGTCATACAAAAAATAGTAGCGATTGACCGGATATGGAAAAGACCTGAATTCAATCCACACTGAATCTAAGGGTAATTTCATTGTCAATAGAATACTGTCTCCGCGATAGACGAAGTCGTCCTGCGATAGCCATTGTGAATTATGCAGTGGTCTGATGCGTAATGACGGAGGATAAATCCACAGGCTGTCTCCGAGGTGGATGGTTTTTGTTGCAGGCCTTGCAATCTGATGCAGCACGGCATTTTGGGCTCCCAAAGTTAAGGAGAGAAGCGTACCCAAAACCAGCCAAATTAACTTCATACTGTGCTTAAAATCAGAAAATTATACATTATAAGGGCAAACATAACAAAGAATACATATTAATTTAAAAATTAATATGTTAAATGCCATAAAATTAATAGCCTGATTTTTATCTTTGTCCGTAATACCATAACGGATGCTTATGCGGAAATTTTTACTTGGAGTAGTTTTAATGATGGCATTGGTGCAGGGGATTAACGGACAAGCCAAGCGTTATATTTTCCTTGAGCACGTAACCAATTCCAATTGCGGTGTGTGCGGAGCAAGCAACCCCGGTTTCTATTCAGTCCTCAGTGGTTATCAGGGCAGTTATCACCATCTATCCATACATCCTTCGTTTCCTTATACGAGTTGTGTTTTCTATCAGGCAAATAAGACGGAAAACAATGAAAGAGCTGCATTCTATAATGTCAATAGCACGCCAACCGTTGTAATCAATGGCTTGACCAAGAAAGCTGCATCACAGGTAACGGCTTCCGTGATGAATGCAGAACTCGGAAAGACTTCTCCGATTGAAATTATTGTAAAAGAGACCAGCGGAAGTAACCGCACAGTCAATGTAGAGGTTCGCACAGTTGGCAACAAGCCCGTCGGAACCTATAAGATTTATGCGGCCATCGCAGAAAAAACGCGCAACCAGACGACCGGCAACGGCGAAAAAGTGCACTACGATGTTTTCCGCAAATTCATCACAGCTTCTTCAGGTGATAATATCTCCCTCGCAGACAACGGTTCTTCCGTCAATCTAAGTTATAACTACAGCGTCACATCCGCCTGGGTTGAATCCGAGACTTACGTCATGGTGTGGATACAGGATGTCAATACCAAAGAAGTTCTGAATTCAGGCAACCGCTTTGATGTAGCCAGCTCAACAGGAGATATTACAGCTTCAGACATTAAGATCCTGACCAACCCGGTCAGATCTGATCTCAGCGTTCAGCTGACAAGACCTCTTGACGGCAATTACTACATTTTAAATATCATGGGACAGGTGATTGAAAAAGGTAATCTCGAGCAAATGGGAAGCCGATTCGACATTGCCGTAGCACAATACAAGAGTGGAATGTATTTCCTCAGAATTGAAAGTTCGTCCGGCAAAGTGACCAAACGCTGGATCAAAGAATCTTTCAATCCGTAATATTCTTTTGTTCTTCTCATTATTGTACTGACTCTTTTATTTACTTGGGCAATGACCTGATGTCAACATTGCGATGGATTGATATTTTGGCCCAAGGGATCAATATTCCGGTTATATATTTGTTGGTACAGCTATTCATTACTTAAGAATGAGCTAATCCTATGTTGTTTAATTCATTAGAATTTCTCATCTTTTTTCCGGTTGTCACCCTGATCTATTATTTCTTACCACACCATGTTCGATGGATACATCTCCTGTTGTCGAGTTGTATATTTTATATGTTCTTCATTCCTCTGTATATACTGATTTTGTTGCTCACCATCCTTGTGGATTATTATGCAGGAATTTGGATTGAGCGATCAGATGACAAAAGAAAGAAAAAGTATCTAGTACTTAGCATCATCTCCACCTGTCTCATTTTGTTTATTTTTAAATACACCGATTTTTTTTATTCGAATGTACAATCGCTGAGCCATCTGCTCGGATTCAATTACCCGCAGAAGACCATGCATATTATTCTGCCGATAGGATTATCCTTCCATACTTTTCAAAGCCTGAGCTATGTAATAGAAGTTTACAAAGGTAGGCAACGTGCAGAACGTCATTTTGGCTTTTATGCACTTTATGTCATGTTCTATCCTCAATTGGTATCAGGACCAATCGAGCGGCCCCAGAATCTGTTACTACAGCTCAAACAAGTTAAATCATTTGAACTTTCCAATTTGATCAGGGGAATGCGGCTCATTTTGTTTGGTCTGTTTGTCAAAATGGCCGTCGCCGATAACCTCGGATACTATGTTGATCAGATCTATGATAACCCGGACAGGTACAATAGTGAAAGTGTAATTACTGGCCTTTTGTTTTATTCTTTTCAGATCTATGGTGATTTCTTTGGTTATTCCACCATTGCATTGGGCTGTGCATTGTGTATGGGGTTTACGCTGATGGACAATTTTAAAAATCCTTACTTTTCCAAAAGCTTCACTGAATTCTGGCAGCGATGGCACATTTCACTGTCAACCTGGTTCAGAGATTATGTTTATATTCCATTGGGAGGAAATAAAGTCAGCTGGAAATTTTGGTTGCTGAATATTCTTATTGTATTTGCTTTAAGCGGTTTCTGGCATGGCGCCAGCTGGACTTTTGTAATCTGGGGACTCCTACATGGTATTGTCTATATCTCCGAAAAAGCAATTTCGAAATTCAAAAATAAAATTGTTATTCTATCATTACGATGGCAGCGCATTCAAGATCCGTTCAGGGTGATACTGACATTTATACTGGTCAGTATCCTATGGATATTGTTTAGGGCCAGGAATACCGACCAGGTCAGTGCCATCATTCATGCACTTCTTTCACCGACCCAAAATGGGGACAATATATTTATCGAAAGCAAAGTATGGATCTTACTATTTGCTTTCGTCTTATTTGATTTCCTGCTACTGAAAAACCGTTTTGACAGGTGGTGTTCCGGAATTCATCCCGTTGTGAGATGGTCTGTCTATGCCGTGCTGATTTTTTCTATTTTAGCGCTCTCGAGCGTAAATCAATTTCCCTTCATTTATTTTCAATTTTGAAACAGATGAAGTTCAACTCCTTGATTCTAAAATTCATCCTTATTCTGATACTCCTGTCGGTAATGAACTTTGTTTATACGGAATATTTTTTTGAAAATGATCTGCAAAAGTATTCTTCGAATATCAATCTCATTCGAAAAGTCGTAGATCAACATTGCGAAGTGGTGTACTTTGGTGAGTCTTCCAACACCACATTTCGTCAGGATGATATTGATCGACGATCCATCAGTGAAATGATGACAGATTACTATCCGGATAAACTGATTGGTCATGTGACCATGGAAGCATCACACGCAGGGATCTATTACGAATATATCAGACAGATTCCAGCACAGTCGAATATTCAAACAGTTATTGTGACGATGAATCTGAGATCCTTCGACGCCAGTTGGATTTATTCTAACCTGGAGACGGCATTACAGAAAAGTATCGTGTTGCTCAAAGACAGACCACCTTTGTACAGTCGCTTTCTGTTGTCGTTTAAAGGATATGACATCAAAACTGATCAGGAACGCGAGCAACAATACAGGAAAAAATGGAAGAATGATATTTTAACTTTTCCTTATCCTGTTCCATACAAGAATGTCACAGAATGGGAACGGTTCATTGCGACAAATGGAATAAATAATAAAGATGGTCAACAAGATTCGGCGATGACCCTGTTGGGCCGGCATTATATCAAGACTTATGCTTTCCAGATCGATACGCTCCACAACCCCCGAATCAGGGATTTTGACCGTATTGTACAATTAGCGAAGGAAAGAGGCTGGCATCTCGTCTTCAACCTGATGTCTGAGAATACTGACAAAGCCGAAAAGCTGGTGGGGCATGATCTGACTTATCTGATGCGAAGCAACCAGCAATTACTGATTGAGCTTTATCGGCGAATGGGCGTCATGGTCATTGACAATCTGGACGCTGTAAGAGATGAAGATTACATTGATCAGAACTGGACTACTGAACATTATGCACAAAGGGGAAGAAGAACCATTGCCAAAAATCTTGCTGAAGGGCTTAGAGCAATTTATCCCTCAGACTATAGAGATCCATACGCCTTTGCTCACTCCCGCATCAGATTTTTTAATGATTTGGAGGGTGGGGTACACTGGGGATCTATTCAATCCACAAGTGACGTGAGATCCTTTTCAGGTAAAAATTCTTCTGCTTGTGGCAGCGGCCAGGAATACAGTACGACGTTTCTTTATCCAATACAAAATTTACCCGATTCGCTATTCCATCTGGAAATTAATTTTCAGCTATTTCAGGAGACAGCAGAACCAAAAGCAAATTTAGTGATCGAGTTAATCGGTAAAAATATTAAAACAAATTGGACGGGGATTCCTCTCACTGATATATCTCAAGTAACCAATGCCTGGACCGCTGTACATCACTGCTACACTCTGCCTTTTGATTTCAAGCAATATGAAATGATTAAAGTTTACTTTTACAATCCGGGGCAATCCAGAATTTATGTCGATGACATCGACATTGAATTTAAATTCAAGTAAAGGATTTTATATTTAAATAAACCAAGTTTAAATCTTTATTTATTCCTCTCCCTTCATCCGCTCGATGTTCTCAGCGACACGTAGCGCTTCGATGATATCATCGATGTGGCCATTCATGATGTCACCGAGATTATAAGAAGTGAAGTTGATCCGGTGATCGGTCATCCTGTTTTGAGGAAAATTGTACGTACGAATTTTGTCAGAACGGTCACCAGTACCGACAAGTGATTTGCGTTGTGCCGCCATGCTGGATTCAAACTGGGCGACCTGGCTGTCCCTGATCTTCTGTACCAGTCTGCCCATTGCGATTTCACGGTTCTTATGCTGGCTTCTGCTGTCCGTACTCTCAGCCACTATACCTGTAGGAAGGTGTGTAAATCTTACGCCCGATTCGGTCTTGTTGACATGCTGACCGCCCGCACCGCTGGAACGAAATGTATCAACCCTCAGGTCCGCTTTGTTGATATCGATGTCTTCGACTTCCATCTTGGGAATGACCGCTACCGTCGCGGCCGAAGTATGGATACGGCCGGACGCTTCGGTATCCGGTACACGCTGCACGCGATGCGCCCCGGACTCAAATTTGAGTTTGCCATACACATCATTACCGTTGACATCCATTACTATTTTGCTGTAACCACCTACTGATCCTGCAGATTCGGTCAGCACTTCGTAGTTCCACCCCTGCATATCAAAATAACGAGTGTACATTCTAAAGAGGTCTCCCGCAAAGAGGCTGGCTTCATCTCCACCAGTGCCTGCCCTGATCTCAAAGATGACGTCTTTGCTGTCTTCAGGATCCTTTGGTATCAGGTCAATTTTGAGCTTCTCTTCCAGCGACAACAGTGCTTGTTCAACCTGCTTAACTTCTTCTTCTGCAAAAGCCTTCATTTCGTCATCGCCGGAATCCAGCATTTCGCGCGTTGAATCCAGGGAGGCCTGTAATTTATTGTATTCAAGATAAGACGAAACCACAGGTTCCAGTTCCTTGTACTCTCTGCTGACTTTCTTGTACTCGTCCAGATTGGACAAGACTTCGGGGTTGGCCAGTCTCTCTTCGAGAAACTGATACCTTTCATAGACTGCTTCTAATTTCTTAATCAAATCCATAAATAGCCCGCAAAACTAATAAAGCCTATTTATACCGCTCTAATTCGTTCCGTTAAGCTATTGAAGATTGACAGTTTATTTTAGCCGATAATGTTCTTACTATTTCTTCCAGCGTAAGGCGAGAATTGCATTGCCTACAAGTCCACCCTGGGCCACACCATCTTCTATGGCCTCGCGGTAATGAATACCACCATAAAGCCTTGAAATGGCTGCTTCATCAGCCATGGCCTTAAACGAACTGAAAGTCCGCGCTGTACCGTTGATATCCGTTCTGGCTTCATGGGTATGGTCAGTGAAACTGTAATTTGAACCAAAGCGGGCTGCCATCACCGCGGCAAAGGCTCCGGATTGTACCGAGTGCCCACTGGTAAACTCAGGAAATGGCGGAGTGGCAAGCAATGTCTTCCAAGAGGGATCGATGAGGGCGTTGATATAAGACACCGGCCTCAAAAGGTTATGTATATATTTAGTCTTCCAGCAGCAGACAAATGCATCAGACAGAGCCATACCTAATTTGGCATAGGTCTCCGCACAATCCGCCAGATTGAGGTTTTCAAGTTTGGCAATTTGATTCAGGACTGACATACTATGACCTGGTGGAGTACCTGGAAGTCCGGCATCATCACTCCAGTACTTGGCAATTATTTGCTGTTCGCTTGTCAGATTTTCAGCAGTATTGTATACTTCTAAGGCTTGCTTGTAAAATGCTGACTGTCGATCTTCTGAATAAGTTAAATCTAATGGAGGGGTAACAGCATCAGCTACACCTAGAGCAAAAGTCCGGTTATTGCCCCAATATGGTTGAAGGGGAATTTTTTGGGCAGAAGTCGGAATCCATAATCCAGGTCCTTGCGGAACAACATAGCTGGCGGGAAAATTCTTGCTATATCCCTCATGACCACCATCAGTCTTCGACCACTCAAAGATCTCAGAGGATACGTTGGTTCCGTAAGCTATAGCCTTGTCAATATCCGCCTTGGGTACATCCTTCCCAAAGCTGGCCAGGTTATCTGATTCGAGTTTATTGATCAGGTTTTTCATACTGTCTGTCGCAGTAGGATAAAGCAGGCGACACATATTGGCAAGTGCGGCATTGGCAACAATATCCCAATGATAATTCAGTGACTCATCTGGCCTGGTGGTCAGAAAGGAAAGATCTGGAAGTTGTCCCTCCAGACTTAGATTTTTCGGCATACCTGCCACGAGTGACTGGTATAGGGCGACTCCACAGTATCCCATAGCCCTGGAGGCAACCGGAGGTGAGAAACCGGGTGTAGTCTTCGTCAATCCCCGGACCATTTCAAACCAATCAGTTGCCACTTTGCCGCTATAGTACTTGACGGAATAAACCGGCTTGTCATCATCATTGGTACAGGAATGAAGACCGAGGGTCAGAAATGTTACACACAGCAAATAATAATACCACCTGGACATACCTAATTTTTTTTAAAAATATGGTATTTTCTTTTGCCATTTATAATTTGGTTGACCAAATTTCATAGGATTATCCGTCCATCCGGGTTCTTGAGGAATCAATATATCCTCGTGCATTCTGCATAATGTCAATTAAATAATTAATCATGGAATGTCAGAAGTGGTTTTAGGATCCAGTAATTGGACAGATCTAACGTTAATTTTTTAACATCTCCTGAAAGCATGATTATTAACATTTATGTCATTGCTTCTGTTCCAATCTTTAGAATGGTAGTTTGGCCATCAAAGAAAAACTTCTACCTTCAGCGTCTGAATAATATCTAAGCCTGTTAAGATAATCGCGATACCTGCTATTGAATAAATTGTCTGAACGCAACTGAATTGACAACGTCCGTTGATGTAGCTTGATATTCATACCTGCATAAATATTCACGAGAAAGTACGCAACGGGTGGAGGCAGGAAATCCTGCGACGGATGGACATTGCTTTTGCCTACATACAACCCTTCGATTCCAGTCTGAAAATCCATTGTATTTTTTTTCAATGGAATCACATATCCTATGCTGTGAAAGGCGTTGAATGGTGGCAACGCAACCAAAGGTAATTCTGCGCTGATATCCTGACCGGATATCCATGAATACCTACCGGTAATATTCCATCGGTGATTCCATTCATAACGCGTAATCACATCGATACCAGATATTGTTGCATTCGTTTGCCTGTACTGAAATACAGGGAATGCGCCGCGAATCGTGAGCCGGTAATCACTCAAGGGCTGAAGGTAAATGTAATCTCTGATCCACTGAGCATAGGCATTGACTTCAAAGCTCAACATATCGCTGAGTCTTAAATTATACGTAGCACTTGATTTCAACGATTTTTCAGGCACCAGATTTTGATCGCCCTCTTCTATACCTGCCACCGCCTGATGCAATCCGTTACTGTATAATTCATTAATCTCCGGTGCGCGCTGCGTCCAGCCTGTAATGAATTTGATCTCATGATGTCTATTCAAGGATGTACTGACACCCGCAGAACCGGAAAAATTATTAAACAAAAGCTGATCCCTGAGAATGACAGAAGTGTTGTTGCGCTGATAATAACTGACATTGTCGTACACAAGATCATAACGAAGCCCCAGGTCAAGTTGAATATTATTCCAGTTGGTCTTCTGCTGAATAAATACTGCGGGGACTACACTAAGATAGTCTGGTATCAGCGGATATATACCTGTTCCGGGAATATTGTAGTTGTAATTCACTCTTGACTGTAAGCCACAAAGCCATACCGTGTGACCAAATGTAAAACGGTCTTTTGCTTCAAGCTGTGCAGACTGCATCAGCAACTGCAACGCTGGTGTATTGCTTCGGCTGCCACGTCGCACATCATATTCCGAGCGGAGATTGACCTGCATTGAAGCATTCAACTCCATCAGGTGCTGCTCCATGTTGCGCTGTAATGAATAGCGTCCAAGCCAATGATGTACTTTCTGTCGGGGCGAACCAATAGAATAAGAAAAATGAGGATTTGTGAACAACGGCGTATCCCTTTGCAATGCGGATTGCAGATCGGTCAGATTACCAATATGCGATCCGCGAAGTATCCCCAACTCAGTAAAAAAATAACTGAAGTAAATTTTTTCAAATTTATTTATTCCGCGATCATGCATTAGATAAACGCTGGTGCTGATTTCTCTGTTACCTGTGTTGGACAAAAAATAATCCGGACTGCGACGGTCTCCTCCGAATTTTGCACCCAGGGTGGTTCTCCACCGCCACTTCTGATTCGCCCTTTCGAGTTTGGTAAATTGAGAAAACTGCCTTCCATTATTTTCATAAGCCCATTGCGAAGTTCCGTGCAAATGTGGATCCTGTGCAATGGCAGAGGGTTCCATTAAAACGAGACCTCCCAGTCCGTTGCCACCATATGGAATGGCATCAACACCTTTAATGACGGTAATCTGGTCACTGGCCAGCGGATCAACTTCCGGGGCGTGATCCGAACCCCACTGCTGGCCTGCCTGAACAGCACCGTTATTCATGATAACAATGCGGTTACCACTCATTCCCTGAATCACAGGCTTCGCAATGGTAGAACCATTCTTCAAAGAATAAACTCCTGCAACAGACTCCAGAATTTTACTTAAGGGTCTGCCAAGATTCTTTGTGATTTGATCTTCACTGATTGTATTCCGGTGTGCGGATTGCTGTAGATTCTTATGATCTTCTATTGTTACACTCTGAAGATAATATTCATGGTGTTCAAGTTCGACAATAATTGCAGTGTCCCTGTGCAGTGTAATATAAACAATTTTTCTGCTACAGAGCGCGTGATCAATATGCAAATGGTAATTCCCGGGACAAACGTTGGAGATCTTTGCCATGCCCGAAGAATCTGTTTCTGCGCCCTGCGATGACTCTTCAAGGAAGACGGTAGCATATTCAAGAGGTTCTGAATCATGGGGGTCCACGAGCTGTAATGACAAATTGATAGGACAATTCTGAGCCAATAGACTACCCCATGAAAACAAAAAGGAATAAATAATATACCTCATTTTATTGTACTTCAATATTGAAGCTGACTTCCAGGTCTGTCTCGCCTCCGGCATTTCGGATATCACCCGCTGCTACGCCGGCTGCCTTTTTATCCGGTAAGTGGCGTAGGGTAATTGTTAGCTTTCCCTGCGCTACACCGGCAGTCAATAATTGTGTTTTAATACCCAAGGGATCTCCTTTGCTGTCCGCATCCTTGTAAGACACTGCGATTGAAGCAGTATTGTCGTAAAAAAACTGATGGTCGACGGCTTCTTTCATAATTTCCTGTGTAATGTCAACTGCGGGTGTCTGCGCTTCATTTTTTAATTCAATGACGCCTGAATAGGTCATATTTTTTTTCAGCGGACCGGAGACATTGATAACGGGTGATACGCCGCCATCACCATCCAAATCTTTGAACGCCAAGATGACCTGTTGTCCTGAGGTATCTGTTAGAACGTAATTGAGTGAAGTGATGAGTTCGGATTCATTTTCAGATTGGGTACACTTGCCCATAAAAAAAACGATTGATACAACGAATACATAATATATAATTTTCATCTTATATTTTTTTTGGTTGGAATTCACTAAAATAAATACCAGCAATTCTTTGATAATAGAATGCTGTTAAAACAGGTTGGTATTATATAAGAATCAGGCGAAGTGTGGGGGACCCTTGTTATCAAAGTAGATATTTCGGGAAATGATTTCCTTACTTAAAAAAAAATGTATGCTTTGACTGAATCTGTAATCGAAAGTATATAAGTAATGAGGAAGGTCTGAAATCTGTACCGCATACTTCAAATCCTTGCACACACAACTATTTTCCTTATTTGACAGGTGAGCCTTATGGTGACATCCTTTTTTGGAATCATGATGAACCATTGCGAGATGACATTCATCTTTGGCGCACTGAACCGGATCCAAATCACAATGCACTTCCAGATGTAAGGCACGATGATAGTCCACAATGACAAAGGAAAGTATCGAGACAAAGTAGCAACACAATAGGAGCACTGCTCCCCAGTGTTTTTTAGCCTGTCTTTGATTAATCATCTTAGTGGAATACAATCAGAACTAGAATTTGTTTTTCCACATCATACTTTCTACAGGGACTGCCTTGCGCTCATTGTATTTTGCGCCTGCCTTCCGGTTGTAAAAATTAGCAATATCGCCTTCAACGCTAAAATAAATCAATTGCCCAATGGGCATTCCGGCATAAATACGTACCGGTTGCACGCAACTGATCTCCAGTGTCCAGTAGTTGCAAAAACCAACATCCCCTTTTCCCGCTGTGGCATGAATATCGATTCCCAGACGTCCTACACTGGACTTGCCTTCAAGGAAAGGCACAGCATGGTGTGTCTCGGTATATTCTGCGGTGACCCCTAAATAAAGGGTTCCAGGGTGAAGCACATATCCTTCAGGGGGAATTGTAAAAAAATTGATGTGGTTGTGCAACCTGGCATCCAGGACTCTGTCGGCATAGGTAGCCAGCGTCTCCCCTAAATGAACATCATAACTATTGGTGCCAAGGCAATCTTTATCGAAAGGCTCGATCACAATATTCCTGTTTTCGATAGCCTCCATTATTTTCAAATCACTTAATATCATCGTTATTCTATTATCCAGGCCTTGACCTGTTGGTTATCAGAGCCCGAAAGTAATACGCCCTTTTCTTTCAACCAAAGCAATTTATTGACGGAGCGATGATGGCCATTGTATTTGAATTCTGTAATTGATGTTATAGGACTTAAGGATTCTCGTGTCCAGAACCTGATGCTCCGATCCCGACTGGCTGTGGCCAGAATATGCAATTCATCGATCCAGATCAGATCATTGATCGTCCATTGATGCGCCGGGATAGCCTCTCCCATGATATCCATATTGTGAAAGCTGAAAGTGCGCAGACGGGCATCCATAGCGCCAATAAAAATCTCGTTTCCTTCATCAGGAATAGCAAGTCCGAAAATTGTCCTTGATTCAGGACAGTATGCAATTCGCTGCAAGTGCTCAAGCCTGGTATTGATTTCAAAGATCTGACCCTGTTGACACCCCAGTATGATTGATTTTCTGGCTTTGCACGAGGCCATGCTTCTGATCCCTTCAGGGCTTGTCTTTAATGCCTTGATCAGTTCAAATTGTTCCGGCGCTATTTGCGCAATAATACCATCCGCTGAAGCGGTATACAGCGCATCTTCAAGCCAAAGCAAAGCGTGGATTGATTTACGGTGAAAATCCATCCTGCGCGGAGCGGTCTGGCCTTTGGGATCAATGCGGTACAATCGGCCACCTTGAGTCCCGGCGAAGACCCAATTTGGCGTGTGCAAGAGTGAGAAAACAGGTTCACCGATATTCGCCAACGCCTTCCCATCTTCTTTGCCCAGCTGCCATCTTACAATCATGCCGTCACCACCTGAACTGTAAAATTCACCCGGAACTTGTCCATGCGATAAGCAATAGACCGCAGCCGAATGTCCTGAATATTGGCTATGAAAATTGATTTTCATGGGCCATAACGGGTGACAATTTCTGAAAGGTTTTTCCGGTGAATGTCCGGCACTTCTGCGTCGTCTGCCGGATACCCGACCGGAATGAGCAAGTAGGGTTTCTCCCATTCAGCACGTTGCAGGATTCCCTGTAAAAAATTCATTGGGCTTGGCGTATGGGTCAGCGCAACCAAACCACAGTATTGAATGGCAGCGAGAAGAAAACCACAGGCTAGTCCAACGGACTCCTGTACATAGTAGTTTTTATGTTGGCCTTGTTCGTCCATGTCGTATGGTTTGCGAAATACAACAATGAGTGCGGGGGCTGTTTCCAAAAATTCTTTGTGCCAGTCGGTGCCGAGATAACTTAGGTCATTCAGCCATTCCTGGGGCATCCCACCATGATAGGCCTTGTATTCTTCTTCTTCTGCGGCTTGCCGGATCCGGCGTTTGAGTTCTGCATCGGTGACAAGACAAAATGTCCAGGGCTGGCGATTTGCTCCACTGGGTGCTGATCCTGCCGTTTGTAAAACATAATCCAGAATACCTTGCGGAACAGGCCTTTCTGAGAAGTGTCGGACGGATCGACGCTTTTGCATCAGCTCAAAGAATGAGCGTGCGCGCAACATCATTTCGTCATCAGAAATTCGTATGGGTTGGTATGGAATAGTACGGTAATTATTCATCATAGGTCTCCCAATTGCGGGCGCAATAAAATTTCTTCAATGACTGCGGATGGGCTCATTTTCAATTGGGCAGCAATCGCTTCAGCGATATCACTGGCTTGCATGATCCGGTCTATTGGAAGATCGGCTCCCTTCCAGGAATCAGACCAGGTTGCCCCGGGATAAATCGTACAGACTTTGATTCCGTCTTGCATGAGTTCTTCTCTCAGACATTGACTAAACCCAGTCAAAGCAAATTTACTGATACAATAAAGATGCCCACCAGAATAAGGTTCGAGACCCGCTATACTTGACATATTAAATATATACCCCGGAGTGCGTTTGCGAAGCAATGGCAACATCAGCCGGGTCAGGTGAAATGCTGAATACAAGTTGGTGGCCATTAATTTCTCGAGCATACCATCATCTGCGTCGTTGATGTTGCCACGTAAATAGGTGCCGGCATTATTAACAAGGATATTGATTTCGCTGTGATGATTATAAATTTCTGATGCAAGTTTTTCAATATCCTGCTTGTGACTCAGGTCAGCTGTATAACAATCAATCCTCAGATTATGATATTCATCCTGTATTTCGCTTTTGACACTTTCCAGTTCAATCGCATTTCTCGATGTTAGAATAAGTTCAATTTTTTCTTTTGCCATCCTTTTGGCAATCGCAAGTCCGATGCCTTTACTGGCTCCTGTGATCAACGCTTTCATTGGGTAAAGTTAGTATTCAATTGCGTGCTGAAGATTCATTGCACGAGGTTAATTCAATTTTCACAGAATATCAGATCCTGAGTGGTTTTATCACCAATCAATCATTGCAAATGCCGTGTAGCCGTTATGCCCCTCCATCTGCTGAAGTCAACAGATTTTCACTCTACTAAACCAATGTTTTTCTCTATCTGTAACGGGTGAGGTTCAGCAATCCCAATCGTTGCAACAGATGTTCAACAGATGTCTTCAGTACGCCAATGCCATATTTTACTGACCTCTTGAAATTAATGGATGATGCTTCTTCAAAATACTTGGTCGGGCAGCTGATTTCGGCAATATCAAATTTTTTATAGATGATCTGTGACAACATTTGATTATCAAAAACAAAATCATCAGAGTTATCCATATAGCGTATGGACTCCAGCACTTCCCTACTGAACGCTCTGTACCCTGTATGGTATTCGGAAAGTTTATAACTTAGCAATAAATTCTGGGTGAAGGTCAGTATACGATTGGAGATATATTTATAAAATGGCATTCCACCCCGCAAGGCTCCTTTGCCAAGAATTCGGCTGGCCAGCACGACCGGAAAAATATCTTTACCGATGATATTGACCATACTCGGGATTAACATAGGGGTATACTGATAATCGGGATGAAGCATGATTACGATCCCGGCACCGCCTGACAACGCTTTGTTGTATAAAGTTTTTTGATTGGCGCCGTAACCTTTATTGCGGTCATGGCGTAATACCTGATCGACCTTAAGATGTTTGGCCAATTCGAAGGTCTCATCACTGCTGGCATCATCGCACAGAATCAATTCATCAACCAGATCACGTGGTATCTCGTTAATTGTTTTTTCAAGTGTCTTCGCAGCATTATATGCAGGAAGTACAACAACTACCTTTTTATTGTTGTACATGATCGTCCCGACGAATGAGTTCGAACGATTTAAGCTGATGGTACCATCGGACACACTTCTTCATATCGCGGGCATGTACGCGGTAAGGGTCATAATCAGGAACTGCATTTTCAAAAAACGTCCTCAGATCTGCTTCCGCAGCATTGTCCTTGGGAACTTCATGCTCCGCTTCCCTGGATAGAAAAAGTTCATATACCTCACGTAGAGGCATCGTACCACCCATGGTATATAATCCCATGGAGTCCAGTGGCGAAAACTGATGTAACCTGCCGGAAAAAAAACTGTTCTTGCCTGTGGACAGGTCCTCTAGAATTAAACCATTACCCTTGGAAGCAATGGCTTTATAAAGTGTTGCGTGATTGCTGACTGCGATGATTTGATCCAATGTGACCATGCCGCAATATTAAGCATTCATAGACTTTTAGCAAGCTGTTTTGGCATTGAACTGCTAAATTTAAGCCGCAGGCGTTGAATAAGCCCGCAAGCGTTAGTCATTAGTAAGCCAACAGTCCTAAAAGGCTGCCTCTGAGTCTGCTCTTGGCAAGAAACTGCTCTTCGAGGGGGGCACAAAAAGGTACCGCAGTATCGAGTGAAGCGCATCTCATCACCGGTGCATCCAGATATTCAAATACATTTTCAGTAATCAATGCACTGATTTCAGCACCGAGGCCTCCAAACAAAGTATCCTCATGTAGAATAAGTACTCTACTCGTCTTACTAATGCTGTCCAGAATCGTTGCGGTGTCTAGCGGGACAAGCGTCCTCAGGTCGATGATCTCAGCATCTACACCCAATTCTTGCACGACAGTTTCAGCCCAAGACACTCCTAAACCATAGGTGATCAATGTACATGCTGAACCTTCGCGGACTATTCTTGCTTTACCAAACGGGATGCGGTAATATCCCTGTGGAACCTGCCCTTCTACTGAACGGTACAGCGCCTTATGCTCAAAAAAAAGAACTGGATTTGGATCATCAAAAGCCGTCAGCAAAAGTCCTTTGGCATCCATCGGAGATGAAGGGTATACAATTTTGAGGCCAGGGACATGTGCGAACCATGCTTCGTTGGTTTGAGAATGAAACGGTCCGGCCTGAGTACCAGCCCCGCAGGGAAGACGCACCACGACATCCGCCTTCTCACCCCAACGGTAATGCAGCTTCGCCAGATTGTTGACAATCTGATTAAAGCCGCAACTTACAAAATCCGCAAACT
This sequence comes from Saprospiraceae bacterium, assembly GCA_046329325.1. Lineage (GTDB taxonomy): Bacteria > Bacteroidota > Bacteroidia > Chitinophagales > Saprospiraceae > Vicinibacter. Next base: position 1,544,270 of record JAXLUU010000001.1, on the reverse strand, counting down.
GCATTTCGACCATCGATTTAAAACCTTCAATGCTTAATCCGAGCCCGCAGCCGATCAGAGCAGATTCACAGATGGGTGTATTGCGCACTCGCTCCTTTCCGAATTTTTCGACAAAGCCTTCTGTGATTTTAAATACTCCGCCGTATTCGGCAATGTCCTGTCCGATCAGCACAAGATCCTTATGATGCATCATTGCCTGCATTAACCCATCCCGGATCGCATCAATGTATCTCGTGGGTGCGGAATAATCTTCCGAAATGGATACTTCAGCGTATTCATACGGTGCAAATACGTCATTCATTTCGGTCTGAACTGCGGCCTTGACGTCTGGCCAGGTAAAAACTTCTTCCACATCACGTTGAATGGAGGCCTTATATTCTTTATACAGGTTTTCCTTTAATTCACCACCGAGAATTCCTTCTGAGGTAAGCCAGCTTTCATATTGCAGCAGTGGATCGCGTTTCGCCCAGTGCTCAAGCAGTTGTTGCGGAACGTATTTAGTTCCTGAAGCTTCCTCATGTCCACGCATCCTGAAGGTCATACATTCGATAAGCACTGGATGTGGATCATTCCTGATCTCCTGGGCAACACGCCGGACAGTATGATATACCTCGAGAATATTATTGCCGTCAATTGTCAGAGCCTCCATTCCGTATCCCTGCCCACGGTCTGCAAGACTTTTACAGGCGTATTGTTCGGCGACCGGCGTTGACAATCCGTATCCATTGTTTTCAATGATAAAAATCACAGGAAGTTTCCATACCGATGCCAGATTAAGCGCTTCATGAAAATCACCTTCGCTGGTTCCTCCTTCGCCCGTAAAAGCCACTGATACTTTTCCAGAACCGTTCAGGCGTGATGCCAGCGCTGTGCCATTTGCAAGTGTAAGCTGAGGACCCAGATGGGAGATCATTCCTACAATATGATGGGCCTTGTTGCCGAAATGAAATGATCGCTCTCTTCCTTTACTGTAGCCATCTGCCTTTCCTTGCCACTGGGCAAATAATTTTGTCAGCGGCATCTGCCTTGATGTAAATACGCCAAGGTTGCGGTGCAGGGGAAATATATATTCATCCGGACGCAGTGCTTCAGTAACTCCAACGGCAATCGCCTCCTGCCCGATTCCACTGAACCATTTGCTGATTCGCCCTTGTCTTAGGAGGCGCAGCATTTTCTCTTCGATCATTCGCGGATACAGCATGCTGCGATACAGATGCATTAATTGTTGATCCTGCAGCGATCCCTTTTCGAATTGAAATTTCTCAACCTTCATTGCTATTCTTGAAAGCTCAAATATCTGTAATTATTAAAAATACATTGCAGGACTCCTGAAGTATTTTAATGAACATTAGGTTATTACCGCTATCACACAACGAATTAGTTTTGTTATAAAAGTGGACGAGGTCAACTTTTAAATCATCTTAACAGATTAGAATGAAATAATTCTCTGACAGAATAAAAACAGTTCTCTTATTTTCTTTGTTTAGTACATCATTTTATCAGAAGACCCCCTCCAAATAACAATTAAACTTTTTATCATGAAGTTGATCAGACTGCAATCTTATCAGTATCAACTTGAATAATCGGGTCTCTAATATTTTCTTATTATTATTAAAGCCAATATTGCAACCCGAACTTCAAAGAGTTGAGGTATCCGCCATTTTTGCCACCAACATAACCGCTGAGGTAATTGTTCAATCCGTGAAAATATCCTGCAGAGAAACCGAATTTATTTTTACCAGCTTTTAGTTCAATACCAGGCATCAGGTCAACTTTGATCGTACTTCGATCTTCGTTGGTGCGATATTCTATTCCTTGATTGGTGGTGGCTTTGCCTTGCTCTTTGCCATTTATGATATACCACAAGTTGAAAGACGGAGATACCGCTAATTTCCATTGATTCAGAAACCATTGCCTGTTCAATGCTACCGCCAATCCAGCCATAGTATTCACGAGATAGGTATTTCCCCTTGCTGAAAACTGCGCATTTCCATTGCTTTCATTGACATTGATAATTTTGACACGTGTTGAAGCCCATTGCAGAGCAGGTCCCGTTGCAAGCAGCCATCGATCACCCAAATGACATTGCAAGAAATAATTCAGCGAAATACCTGCACCAAGCAGGCGACCATACGGACTATTGGTGTAAGCTTTAAAAGTGCCGCTGTTGATACTTGTATATCGTTGCGCAGAAGAGCCAGAGTACCACGATCCAATGGCAAAAATACCAAATGAATGACTCCATTTTTGAGACAAGACGTAAGTTAGAGTGCCACAATTAAGAAAGAGCGTGACTAAAACCAGTGTTAGATATTTCATCTTAGGTTAAAGGCTTTGTACATTTAATGCTTTAGCGGCTAATAGTCGATGGAGGATTACGATTTGTCCCAGATGATAATGCAAATGCTCGATAGTACCCAATACATTTCTGTAATAAGTGCCATATCTTTCGTCTGTAAAAGATTCAAGAAATTTTTCATCCGGTGTTTTTTCAAGCATCCTCGCAGTATCTTCTGCCGTTCTCCAGAATTTCATCTGCAGCTTTTTCCAGTCTTCATCTGAATGCACCGGCGTATGATTAAAACTGTACTCGTCATGTGCATTCAGTTCTCTGCCCGTTAATACGTCATGCAATGCTTCAACATAATAGAAGGAATGATAAAAGATTCGGAGAATATTGTTTACCCCGTGTACTGGATGAGTTGCCTCGGTCCACAAAATTTTTCCCATTACATTTTCAAAATGTACACTGGTCCAATTGCCACCGAAGCAGACCTCCCTCAGATGTCTTGCCAACTGTATTCCTGTCTGATTCATGATACGAAAGATAATGTTGCTGCCACCCTGAGTGGACGATCAAGTCCCGGATCGCTGTATAGTTACTGAATGCAATTTATTACATACTTTCAGATTGTGCGGAAATAATTTTTATTTCTGGAGGGCAAAAGAAATGGCTCCGCTGTCCCAATCCGGAGCGCCGATGATGGCAGGGATAACATCTTCAGGTTCCTTGGCCCAGGACCACATCAACAGATGTCTTGTGTCCATAAAATTTTCTTCTACGCATCTTTCCAGCATCTGCCTGAGTGGATCATAGTATCCATCCGTATTGAGTATAACAATCGGTTTGGTAAACAATCCGAGGCGTTTCAGGGTAATGACTTCCATCAATTCTTCCAATGTTCCGCATCCTCCCGGCAGCGCAACAATGGCATCTGCGTTTTTCAAGAATTCGGCTTTTCGCTCATGTAAAGTATCTGTAAGTGTCATTGAACTAAGCTGGTCGTGAGCCCACTCCACCTCTTTCATAAAATGGGGAATAATACCATGCACCGTTCCTCCATACTTCAGCATACTGTCGGCCAGGCAGCCCATCAAACCGTGTCTCCCACCGCCATAAATCACATCATAACGATTTTCTGACAGCAATCGCCCCAGTCTGGCAGTCGCATCAAAATACTTCTGCTGAACTTTTGAACTGGAGGCACAATAAATACAAATCTTCATAACAAATGCGTTATCATTAATTGGTGCTCAACCTATGGAATAAACAATTTTTGAATTCGATATTGCCCCTGGCCTTTAAAAGATAGTATACACAATCCATGTATTGACTTAATATCAATTACGCGATTGTTGGTTACGTCTGTGTGCAATAGTAATCTACCACTCAGATCGAATATTGTAATTTCCTTAACCTCACGATGACAATGCAACAAATATCCTTCACCTCCCTGGATGATCTCAGCCTGGAGTTTGTCATTAGAAATATTATCTTGCGTAGAAGTATTGGAATTACAAAGTGCTGAAAAAAAATGTGCCATGATACTGCTGGCGCGAATATCCTGGCAGGTGTTGCCCAGAGCTGGTACCGGAATGGATCCAGGCCAGGTATGTCCACCATTGTCAATCCTGTAGAAAATAACACTGGATGCATTGCCTGTACAGTTGAACTTGATTTGCAAGGCCGTGCAACGATCTGTTGCATCAATATCCGCCATCAGAGTCACCACTGAATCATCCGTACACCCGTTATGAATCCTCCACCAGGAAATTGTACTATCGACAGGAGGAATCAACGGGGGCACTCCCTTGTACGCAACAATAGCATCTGCCGTACCGTGAAAATGCAAGAGTGGAATTTGTGAAGCTCCGCTGCAGCTGCTTTGCAAGAATTTAGTCATATTTCCAGCAACGACCGCAATGCCGTCAATATGCCCGGTATAGGCACAAGCCAGTTTATAAGTGAAGAATCCTCCGTCAGATATCCCGGAAAAAAATAGACAATTATTAATGGCATAACGTTGCTTAAGAACTTCGGTAAGTGTTTCAATGAAAAGTACATCGTCGTCGCCTGAAATGTTCCATTGACCATTAACGGCATTAGGATATACCACGACAAATTGAAAGCTATCGGCTTCAAAATCAAAACCCGAATAAATCTCCTGTTGCGCTGCATTGGATTGCAACCCGTGAAACTGCATAACCAGAGGATATTTTACATTTGGTTGATAATTTCCAGGCAGGTGAACAATAAAGCTTCTCCAGACACCACGAACCTGTATACTGTCATATTGGGCACATACTTGAATATTCAAAGTGCATACCCACAATGTCAACGTATATCCAACGCTCATTAGGGAGTGCAACCAATAGTTATTCTTAAAATTCACCCTTATGCTTGGGTTAAGAGATTTCATCCTATAAAGTTAAACTGTCGTCACTGTCAGCGGTAGTGGTTGAAAAAAATTTATTTGTAAAAATCTGTCTCTTCAATTGACATTACGTCTATGAAACCCCATTTTCACAAATAAAAAAACCGGGACAAAGCCCGGTTCTATTTTCACTTCTGATCATAATCTACTGAGATATTCCTTGCGTTGCAGGTGTGGTTGTACCGTCTCCAGGAATAGCATTATCTTTTGAGGCTCTTTTTTCACAAGTTTTGCAAAGCTCAGATATTCCTTTCTTCTCCCACGATTCCTTTACGGTGCCACTCGAAATCTCATGTCCTTTGATATGCTGACAATCTCCGTAAATATGATATTTATTACCCTCCGGAGTCCAGTATACATGATCAACATTCATATTGATTTTCTTCACTGCTTCGGTCTGCTCGTTGATCTCCTTGGTATATTTTTCGATCGATGGTGGATTAAAATCAATTCCAGTGATCCCCGCGATCAACATGGCCACTACCCCAATGGTACCCGCGATTCCTTTGGTCTTTCCATCAATCTCTTTGTTCATAAATATTAAGATCACCATTGGCAGAAATGCCAGGACACCCAGGATCGCACCAAGTTGATTCTGAATAAAAAATCTGGTCTTATCCTTTTCAGACGCCGGATCAAGGCGGTTGGCTTTTTTCCAAAGCCACGAACCCAGAATGGCAAGGATAAGAATTGCCACGATCGCTACAATCAGCCAGGTCAACGTTTCGTTGTGAATCAATTTGAGAATCGCAAACACCTGTCCGGCCATGGCCATCACCCAGGCAAGTATTGCAAATAGTCTTAATTGCCGGGCCTGCCCTTTGGCTTCTTCACTGGCCATAAATAATTTTTGTTCTGTCATGATTGTTGGTTTTAGTTATGCAAATATCCATTAAACTGGGAATATGTTTAATAAGTTTCTTCCAGTATTATCAAGGGATTATTTACAATTCCTTAGATGCACACATGGCACTGCAGAGATCAGAATAATATCTTTAGGGGTACTGTGATCTCCTTAGTAATTACGGACATATGCCTCAATATTCAAGTCGTCAATGTATACCGGCGCTCCCTTTCCGTGATACCAGGTATAGAATTCAAATTCGTCATCTTCCGAATAAGGGAAGGGTGTCATGTATTCAACCATAAAATGGTTCCACTGCCCGGGTACAAAAGGCTGCTTATGAAAATCAAACGCTCTGTACTTGAGATTATATTTCCGGTGCGGCATATTAATAACAAAAGAGGTCTGGTCCTCTCTGATATCTCCGCTGCTGAAATACCAGAGACTTACTTTAATCCAGACGTGATCACGGTCTGCTGGTACGAGATTTCTATACTTGACTTTGAAGGTCGGGTAATACGGATTTTCATTAGAAAGCTTGCAGGAATATTTTGAAGAATGGACCGTACCTGTATCCAGCTTAGATGGATCAATGACCGACGAATTAATACTGTCAAAATCATAATGTGCCAGGGTATAGTGTCTGTAATCCTCTTTGTTGTTAAAGGATTCGGTTGCCGCAAAAGACCTTTCTATTTCAGCAAGTCTACGGTCGTCCTCATTGACAGAAGTTTTTAAAAATATCCTCTTATAATATGCGAAGGTCATCCGGTCATCCGGAATGATCCAGTGCATGAATTGCCAGATCTGAAACAGATTCAGAAAAGTAAATAACAAAATAGCTGACACTGACATAATTTTTACCCAGGCCCTGCTGCTCCTTATATAATCAACAGCACATCCCAAGGGTATGCACATGACGGCATAAGACTGAACAAAATATCGCATTCCAAAACTTCCTCCGTTCCACCAGGCGGCCCAACTTGACAGGAAATAAAAATTGACCAATGCATAGACTATTATACTCAGGCGATAGGCTGGAAAATACTTCTTCAACCCAAAAAAACCTGCTACAACAAATATCAGTACGGGAGTATAGACAAACAGGCTCTTCTTAAAACTGAACAGGACATTCAGAATATGGGGCTTCATAAAATCAAAACCCTCTGTGTTTTTATAAGAAAAAAATATAAACTGACCCGTTACGTGCTTCCAGTACAGAAACTGTGGAATGAACACCACCAATGCGGCCAAAAGCATCCATACCAATTGCCCTGCATTGATGCGTAACAATTGAAGTTTATCCTGAAAAGATTTTCTATTATAAATATTCCAAAGAAGCGGAATGAATATACAGACGATATCACTCGGTCTTGAAAGGATCATCCATCCCATGACAATTCCCGCCGGAATAAGATACCTCAATTTCTGCTGCGCGTGCCATTTATACGTCAAATATAGCAACAGCGCATAGCCACTGAACAGCATCGCATGTGGCTGCAGGTAATTGCCTATGGCTTCAGCAAAATAATTTGTTGCAGTGCCAATGATCAGCATGACAATGGCGGTCGTCTGATCTGAAAAAAGAAAAAGGAGAAAACGACGCAAAAAGATCCAGCCAACCAACAAATAAAAAAGTATCCCTGTCGCAATGGCAAACTGATATGGAAAAGAAAAACCGTCTGCCGGGAATGAACTACTTTTTGCCCACAGATGTCCAATCAGAAAAAAGGGAGCATATGCGTACGCAAAGCCACAAGTATAATTGGGAACCCGCCTTCCGTTGGGTAATTCCAGCGTTTGATAAAAAGTAGGAGATGGCTTGTATTTTAGAAAAATCGAATCAATGATTGCTTTGTTCTCGAATCCCGGATCATGATAGATGAATGTCATCGGGAGATACAGGTAATAGGAGGTGACATCATAACCCAGTTCGCGTGTAAAGAAGTCCTGTTTTAGTTTAGGCTGCGTAAAATGTCCGATGATGATGAGTACCATGATGAATATCATCACGAAGAAAGAGAGTGCTGGAGTGTTGTTCTGTTTCATGGTTGCATTATATCAAGATTGCTTTCCCTCACAATGTATAAAGGTCTTTTACGAACATTGACGTCCATTCTGCTGATATACTCACCGATTATACCAAGTGAAATGAGTTGCACTCCACCCATAAACAGAATAGCAAGCATTAGTGATGCCCATCCGGGTACAAACTCACGTGACACCAGTCTCTGGTAAAGTGCATAAAGAATTAGCAGGAAAGCGATTGCGGAAACCAGAAATCCCATCATGGTAGCAAAGCGCAAAGGAAAATTAGAGAAAGAAGTGATGCCGTCCAATGCAAATCGAATCATTTTAGAATAAGTGTATCCTGTTTTGCCGGCATATCGTTCATCACGATCATACTCAACAGCCGTTTGCCTGAATCCAATCCATGAAATCTGTCCTCTCAGAAATTTCTGCTGCTCCGGCATCTGTTTCAGCACATTGATCACTTTGCGGTCGATGATCCTGAAGTCACCGGTGTCAACTGGTATTTGAATTGACGTAATTTTCTTTAGCAACCTATAAAAGACACGGGCTGTCCATTTTTTTAAATAATTTTCACCCTGACGGCTTCTGCGCCTGGCATAAGCTACTTCAAATCCTTCCTTCCATTTGGTGTACAATTCAGTGATCATTTCCGGTGGATCCTGCAAGTCTGCATCAATGATGATTGCGCAATCTCCATTACAATAATCCAGACCTGCTGTCACCGCAGTCTGATGACCAAAGTTGCGCGAGAAGTCAATAAATTTAACCCTTGAATCTTTCATGGCTAATTGTCTAATGATCTCCATGGAATGGTCGCGACTACCGTCATTAATAAAGATATACTCAGGGGTTGCGTCTGTAGTACTTAGAACTTTTTCCAAACGCTTGAATAACAATTCCAGATTTCCTTCTTCGTTGTAAACCGGAATGATGACAGAGAGTAATTTCATAAGATTATCCGCGGCGAAGATAATGGATTATTGGCACAACCAGTCACCAGCACCTTGTTTGTAAATGATGATACCTTTTTATTGTCATCATCAAAGTTTTCGCATATCGTAGTAGAGTGATTCATTCAGATTTTGTTGTGGCGTATTATTTCTCCTCTTTCATGGATATCCACAGATGCATTTTCAAGTCGCAGCACGCCACGGGGACATACTGCGGAACAAATGCCACAACCGACACAACTGGCACGAACAATATCCTGACCTTTTTGTGCATAGGATTTTACGTCGATTCCCATTTCGCAATAAGTACTGCAATTGCCGCAGGATATACACTGGCCACCGTTACTGGTAATTCTGAACCTTGAAGCTTTGCGTTGCCAGACTCCAAGGATAGCAGCCATTGGACATCCGAACCTGCACCAGACACGACTGCCCATTAACGGATAAAATCCGACACCAATCACACCACTGAAAGCAGAACCTATCAGGAATCCATACCATTGACTCAGTTTGTAACTGTTCAAAAATAAAAATTCGGCACGTCCTGTCCATCTTGTAAATAAAACCATTACCGTCATCAACACAACCCATATCAGAATAAAGTGGATGAGCCATCGCTCGATTTTCCACGATTTCAAGGTACTACTGGACAAATGCCTGAAGGGATCACCAGCCGTCTCTGCCAATCCTCCACAACCGCACACCCAACTACAATACCAACGCTTACCAAAAAAATATGTAAGCACCGGTGTAAGGACCACAACACAGGTTACTCCCCAGAATAAAACAAAATATCCGAAGGTGCCGTGAAGAATCATTTCATCAATATGCCAGCTAAAGAAGAAGTAGTAATTGAGTGGCCAGATATTTTTAAAATCGTTGAATGGAAGATTTAGACTGGTCAATACTTCCGGCAAAAGAAACGCAAAGATGACCTGAAAAAAAATCACCGAAAGGGTTCGCCATTGCTGATACTTCACTTGTCGATATTTAATGATAAAACGGACTCCCATCAGAAGAATAATCCAGGTGTATAACACCCCGTATACAAACCACTGACTCGCTCGCGAGCCTTTTAAAAAATAACTCAGCGGATCAAACAATTTTACAAGACCGGAATTTCCATTTTCACCATACCCGATAACGTGTGGAAACCAATATAGGATAATGTAAAACCCTGTCAGTACCAATGACAAAATCCAACCAGTTATTCCACGGTTTGTATATCCATTATGCCAAATTCCGTTATTTTGGATGCCTGCCGGTATTCGTCGATACCTGAGAAGATATAACCACAGTGCGCCAGATGTAATCAGTACCATACTCAACAAAAAAGTCAAACCGGAATAAGTCTTGTAGTTACCTAACCAGTAGATCAGCACAATCCACATGCCGGAGATGATCAGTGCCCATGCTGCCCTGTCTGCCATACGTGAAGGTCCGTGATCTTCCGGATTTAAAAGTGCTAGAGATGGTTCATTCATTGCATCTGCTTTTGACGAATATATTTCGCAACATCGTCGAGTCGGCGATCCGCAAGCAGGAACGCCTGATCACTGAATCGTTGATTGTATTTTCGAAGAATTTCGATTTCAAAACTGTCACTGAATTCCGGATCAAAATTAGCCAGCGGAAGATGCGTCACTACTTCGCGCAGATTCGTTTGATTTTCAATCCAGAATTCGCATAATTCATGCCGATAGCGGATTCCCATCAGATTAAATCCAAGTATTTTATAAGAACGTTTGTCATAAACCAGACGTATTGAGCGAATTTCTGTATCGTTCATCCAGAATAGACTCTCTGTGTTATCATCCCGTACCGGAACATAGCCATATACATGATACTCGATACTAAAAAATTTTGCAGCGTTGAACCAAATGCCTTGCTTATACTGCTTGCGCTGTCCGCATATATTGGCTGCTGCGATGGTCCCCATGGTTCTGCCGCAAAACCACACTGCTTCAACCGCCCTGCGCCCCTGCGCTGGTCTTCGCAACTCTGCACAATCTCCGATGGCGAAAATTTTCTCATCACTGGTCCTGAGATACTCGTCAATCAAAATGCCAATATTGCATTCGATGCCTGCTTCAACAGCTAATTTTTTTTGCGGGTAGACGCCCATGGTGATTCCAACAAAATCACAATTGATCTTTTCTCCCTTCTTCGTAATGACCGCTTGTACGTCCGTAAGTCCTTCGATGTGATCAATCTCCTCTTCAGTTTTCAAATTAATCCCCATAGATTTGATATGCCGATTGATCATAAATGATTCTTCTTCGGGTAATACATTGCCCCAGTATGAATTTTCGCGAATAAGAAAGGTAGTTGGAATTCCCCTGCTGTGCAGCATTTCCGCTAGTTCAATACCTATCAAACCACCGCCGGCGATGACCGCGTGCCGGATACCGCTTTGTGCACGGGCCTCCAATTGATTCAGGTCCGCCCTGTGATACAGGCATTGAACACCCCTTAATGCAATCCAATGCTCCTCGGGTATAACTGGATTAGAACCCGTGGCTATGATTAATTTTTCATACGAAAGATTCTCGCCTCCTGAAAGGGTGATGCAACTTGTTGATGTATTGATTCGATTGACCTTGGCATGAATGAGTTGTATTTTGTTTTTTTTCCAGAAGGATTTTTCAAATAATAGGGTATGATCCCATTTCATGTGACCCATAAATATGTACATTAAGGCAGTACGCGAGAATGGATACTCGGACTCTTCTGAGATCATGATGATCTCTGCGTTGGAATGCCGGCGGATATATCTTGCGGCCGTACTTCCTGCGATGCCATTGCCAATGATAACTACACTCATCGGCGTTCATTGAGGGCCCAGGAATATTCCATAAAATTTATTGTGGCAGCATTTTTTATTTTAAGGTCCGCAAATCGACTGATAAAATCAGTCAACCCACCGAAATCTTCTCTATACCAGTCAAATATGGCTGACAGGTGAAGACTGTCTGCACTGATCCTGTTTTTATTTTTGTCTCTGACAAATATTCGGGCGCGTGTCTGAAGTTGCCGCGCCAGGTTTTCTGCTTCATAGGCCCGGTTACTCAATGCAGGACAGGATATTGAAGCACAGTTGATGGCGAAGTGAATCAAGGGATCCTTAAATTTCTTTCGGAGCAAATTATGCTCGATGTCATTCAATGAGTATGTCTTTCCGTTCATTTTGATCCATTGCAGATCCCAGGGCTTTCCGTCAGCGATATCCCTGATGCTTTTGACCGGATAATATCGGCAGACCAGCAGCATCGTATGCAGATTATAGACGTTGATCCAGAATGCTTTTTGTGCTGGTTGGGGCCATTTTTCCCAGTCACCGGAATGCTGCCAGGCTGTAGAGATTTTTTCGATACGTGCTTGATTCATTTTTAGCCAGCGGTAATCTATCTGGCCGTTGGCATCCACTGCATTTTTCAACAACTGATTGTATTCCTGGTATTCAACCTGTGCATTGGCTGTCTGTGCGATGAAGCACAAAAACGGCAAAGTAATAAGACTCTTCAGAAACTGCAATCCTGTGTAATGATAACTCTTGCTTCTGAACACAACAAGCTGGCGAATGTAGATGACCTGTTGCATCATTTTGTAAGTAAGGGCTATTTCTTGTTGTTGTACCAGCGCTTCTTCTTCTTTTTTCCGGCATCGCTGTTGACGGAAGTACCATCTCCGGTAATCTCTGCTGGTGGTTCAGGCTTTGTATCATTTGGCTCTTTGGGTCCTTCACCGGACACGGGGGGCCTGTTTTGCTGTGGTTTGTTTTCCTGTGATCGGTTCTCACGGGGACGATCAGGTCTGTTATGCTGAATGTTTTGCCCCGCTCTCTCTTGTTGATTTCCCTGCCCCGGAGACTTTTTCTTCTTTTTCTTTTTCCTTTTTTTCTCCATCGGAAGCTCTATGGCTCCGGTGACATCGAAATACTGCTCTTCTTTCTTGATCTCCTGTGGTTCCTCTTTCGCAATAATTTCATCCGGCATCTCGCCTTTGTCATTCATTGCCTTTATTCTCCTTACTTCCTCCGGAGAGAGTGGCATGACAATGCTTCTTCCTTTAAAAGGTTTATATAGATAATAGAGGACGCCCTTAAAAATATCAACCTTGACAAGGCTCGCATTACCATTGCGTGATTTGAGTACTTCAACGTCATTGGGATATTTCTCCAGTTCTTCGATATAGATATCCAGTTCATAATTAAGGCAGCATTTGAGCCTACCGCACTGGCCGGATAATTTGGACTGATTGATCGCAATATTCTGATATCGCGCAGCAGTGGTACTGACTGTTTTAAAATCAGTAAGCCAGGTTGAACAACATAGTTCCCTACCACAAGATCCGATACCGCCGATTCTGGCTGATTCCTGCCGCGAACCGATCTGCCGCATTTCAATTTTGACGCGAAACTCTTTGGCATACTGTTTCACCAGCTCCCGGAAATCAACCCAGCCATCTGCTGTATAAAAAAATGTTGCCTTCTTTTGATCTGCCTGATATTCGACATCGCCGATTTTCATATCAAGGTTGAGATTTCTCGCGATAACCCTTGATTTGACCAGTGCCGGGTGTTCCAGTTTTCTGGCTTCCAACATCCGTTCAATATCCCTGTGATTGGCTTTTCGTAGTATATCACCGGTGATACGGTCTTCCTTAAAATTTTTCTTCTTCATCTGAAGCCTTACAAGGTCTCCCATCAGGCTCACCCTTCCGACGTCCCAGGTCCCGTTGCCTGCATCCACTACAACCAGGTCACCCGTTGTAAACTGATAGTGATCCTGCATCCTGAAAAAAGTCTTCCGTGCTCCGTATTTAAAACTTACTTCTGCAAAAAGGTACAGCTGTGGATCTTCAATATCCATGACCGTCAGCCAGTCGTACGTATTAAGTTTATTGCAACCTCCGGTGGAACAGTGCCCTTTATTACCACATCCAGTTGGTGTACCGTTGCTGGTACTACATCCTGAACAGCCCATAAAATCTATATTTTAAATCAGACCCCACGTATGAGACCTGACAATTTGATCATAAAATCCAGCAGCAAGATACGAATATTTGCATTGCGCTGTATTGCATAAATCGTATCTGTGATCATAATCTGCATATTATCAATGGTTTGCGCATCCATCCGGCCTGATATTTTGGCAGCATATTCCAGCACCTCCACGCCTTCTCTGACGGTTAGAAGGCCATGTCGGGTACGGAGGCTCAGACTGAGTAATCGCTCAACAAAAGAGAAGAACTGCTTCTGTTCGTCCCGGCTTAGGGCGATCAATCGTTCATTCCACTCAAGAAATCCCATTGGATCTCCAATAAATGCTTTCTGAAACATCATTTTTCCCAAATCCAACCATCGGACACTCTGTTGAGAAGCCCAATTGATGCAGGTAGCCACATCTGATGCCGAGATGATAGCATACTCCATGGCTCGATCTCTTTCCATACTGAATTGCCTGCACAGGTAATCTGCCAGGACTCCCTCATCAACCGGAGGCAACTGAAAAACCTGTGCGCGAGATCGGACGGTTGGCAGGATTGCGCTGGGGTCCTCCGTCGCCATGATGAGATAGGAATTGCCGGGAGGCTCCTCCAGCAATTTCAATAATACATTGCCCTCCTTGCCCAGGAATTCAGGCATCCAGATCACCATGACATTGCAGTCACCCTCATTGGGTTTCATCGACATACGCTCGATTACTGACCATGTCTCTGCCTTGGATATATTAAATTGCTTGTTGTCGGCATCAAACTTTCTTTGCCAAAAAGGCAGATCCAGATAGGCTTGTTCTTTGACTGCTTCCCTGAATGGACCGTAGTGATCGATGGCCAAAGCCCCGGCACCAATCAGCGGAAAACTAAAATGCAGGTCTGGATGAATCAATCCGTTGACTTTATAGCAGGACAGGCATTCACCGCAAGGCTTATGCTCGCTGCCGCACAATAAGAACTGCGCTGCATGCAAGGCGGCGATCAGCTGACCGGCTCCCGGAGGGCCGGAGATGATGCTGAAATGCGGGAATCGACCTGAAGTCAGCACTTTGTTGATCTGCTTAATAGCTGGCGGGATATCGATGAGTCGGTCTAGCCAAAGTGCTCTGGGGAAGACTGCTTTCTCAACTGGTATTGATGCTTCACCGAATAACATGCCGTAAAGATATTGAATGCTGAATCACCTGGTCGAGATATCCTTTCCTTGATTACTTCTTGAACACAAAATAGACCGCCATTACAAGACAAGCAAAACCTGCAAGGTGATTCCATCGCAAGGCTTGTTGCTTGAGTACCAAAGTAACAAATATTGTAAATATCAACAACGTGATGACTTCTTGCAAAACTTTAAGTTCTACAAGACTAAATGGTCCCCCGTTCTGTTGGAACCCGATCCTGTTGGCGGGTACTTGAAAACAATATTCAAAAAATGCCACACCCCAACTGATGCCGATGATGCTTACTAAACCCAATTTGCTAAACCACTTCATCTCTCCAAATTTGAGGTGACCATACCATGCCAGCGTCATAAAAATATTGGAAATAATCAACAATAGTATTGTCCAGAATTGCTTCATAAATACTGAAATAGAAGCAAAAATAATCAGTAGCCGTGATTGTCAGTAGTCCAACTCCAAAATCATAAGGCTTGATTAGATTCTTGCTATTTTGATAACTCTGAGTTCTTGCGACGAGATTACCAAGTCTATTTTACTTCAATGTCGATCTTTATTCAGTATGTGGGTAATATTATTGAATTCGAAATTCTGTTATCACAAATATTTATATCCTGCGATTGCTTGTTTAATTATTCTGTGCGAATTATTAAATTTAATTTGTAAACATTACACCAGCCGCAATAAAGCAAATCATTACATAAATAATATCGTTCAATTGAATATTTAAATTCAATCTAACTTAGATTTGCTTCTCATTTGTAACAACAATACAAATATTTTAAATATATTTAATTTATAAATCAAACAAAATGAAGAATTTAATTAAGTTTTCTTGTGTTTTACTTTGCTTTTTGACGATGCAGTCCCTTGGGGCTCAGAAATCTTTCGACTACGAATGGAAGCAGTATAAGTTGGTGTTCACGCTTGCAGCTGATTTCAAAGAAGAAACCAATACTGAAGATGAATTTACTGCCTCTGGCGATGGAATGGAATTTGGTATTTTCCCATTTAAGGATAAGGAAATCGATCATTCAGATATTACGGCATATACAATAAAGGTTGCCAAGTCCATTAAGATGGAGCAATTAGACGATGTGGATGTCGCAGAATTAAATGGCTTAAAAGGAGCTTATGTTGAAGGTTACAAAGATGGACTTAGAATAATTATTCTTGGATTTATTGATGAGGAATCAGATACAAATTTCTTCGCAACCATAAGCTTCAAAGATGACGACAAAGAAGCTGAAGATGAAGCGGTCAGAATGATTACAAGCTTTAGAAAGAAGGGACATTGATTATAATATTTTTGAGAAGTTTTGATGACTTCAATGCTTAAAATTCCCTTCTGATAATTAGTCATGCAAGTCATTTGTTAGCAATTGACTTGCATGAATGTTATCAGAATTTGATAACATTTTTTGAATCAAAGAGGTCTTTATTTAGCGATTATTCAGCTTTATCCTATGGCTTTGGACTAATTACAAGGACCTTTATTTTCATCCGAGAATACCGTAATCTCTGGCTTTTCAACACACTTCCAGACTTTTGTCTCCAGATTAATTTTAAGATTAGCAGTGCCAATAAGTTTGGTACCAGAAGGTATTGCTCTGGCAATAAGACTGAATTTTATAGTCTTTTTATTGTTAATAACGCCGTCTAATGCATTGTTTAACAATACGGCGGTTTCCAAATTGACTCCAAGCAACTTGACCGATTGAGGCAGCTTAAAATCCAATGCCCCTTTCTTGATCTTGGCTACACCTTTATGCGTCGGAACAAGGGGAATAGCGTCACAAAACAATTCATAAGATACGCTATCAGCCGTTGTCGTCTGATCAATGAGCGCTTCAGCGGAAGCCGTCAGAATCTTGACTGATTTCAATTCTTCACTCCCATTCAATTTGAGCTTGCTTGCAACATCTTGTTTACTGATTGTTTTATGTAATATCAATCCGTTGTTTTCAAAATTTCCCTGTTCGTAAATTCCGGCTTCAGAAATGTATTCCCACTTAACTAATTCTGTTTTACAGGAAATGAATGTGGCCAGGATAAAAATTAATGCAACATTTTTTGCCATTTTACCAATAATTTATTTTTAAAATTGAATTCCCAATCCAAGGTTCGCCATGATCGGATGAAGAATTGAAGCTTCAGCCTGTATCTTGATAAAAGCCAACCTGACAGAACCACCTATTCCAAACCTCACATTATTTTTTCCTTTGACAGTGACAAAACCATCACCTTGTTCATCGTCAGCATAATGAAAGTCATAGGATGCTTTTTGATATTGCAAATAGGACCAACAGTTAAATCTCTTCACCTGCCGTCCTACTGAAGCCTGCGCGAGCCAGTTCTTGCCTTCCAGATAATCGCCAAGATTAAATGCGTCAAATTGACCACCAACACTGACAAAATACTTTTGGGCATGCCAGTAATCACTGATGAAGTGATTAATACCAAAGCCATACATTTCAATTCTCTTTAATTCACCCCCTACATCCAATGCAACAAATTTGCCATTAAAATTAGTATGAAAAAGAGTACCTACCTGAAGTTGAGGAATGAGCAGATTGACCTGGTTTATGCCAAAGCCACCCGGAAAACTATATCCGGTTCCGTTTTTATCATAAGCGGTCAGACTTTCATTTTTACCAAATATTGTAGGAACTTCAACCCTGGCTTCCGGAGTAAATGGTGCTTCGGTTACACCGGTAAATGTCTTCATCTGGTCCGTAACAATAGAAGCTGCTACGGATACCCCGAGGTGGAGATGAAATTTCTTATTGCTGTCAGGATGATGGTAAGAAAAATTCAAGCTATGCAGACTTGCTCCGACCAGATCAACAAACGGGCTCAGGTAATTTTGCGCATTGGCATTTCGCAGGTATGACTTTGAAGCCGGAGCAGGAAGACCCTGCGCAGCAAGTTGCCCGGATCCAAATATTATCAAGCCTATTAAAACAAAGAAAACTGCAGATTTCATATTATGTACATTTAATTAGAAACAAAAATCAAATAGCAGTTCACAAATTTAATATAATTTCGTTTTATACAGTATTTTATTCCTAAATTTTAGTTTATAAAAGAATAACATGAATATTTACGCTACAATTTCCTTGTTGCTACTTAGTGTCTTCGCATCTTCCTGTAATTTATTTGATGAGCATTGCGAATTACAGGTAAACGTAGTTGATTCCTCAGGAACTCCAGTTAACGGCGCATTCATTGAAGCTTACGCATCTTCGTCTAAAGAACAGGGACTGGTAGTCATCGCTTATGCACAGACCGATTCTCTTGGTCATGCGAAAATAAATTACAATCCTGAATGCCGGGACTATCATAAATTAAATGCTTACAAGGGATGTAGTTCGAATGATTATGCCGGCAATATATCGAATAATACAAAATTGATCAAAGCCAACAGTCAGGTGACCTGTCAAATTGAACAGACATCTACGCTTGTCTTAAAGAACAGGACAGGCAACCAGAGAAGTGTATTTTTAAACGGACAATATCTCTTTGATATGAATCCTGAAAACACGAAATCTATAACAGTACTTGCAAAATCTAACAATATCCGTATTGCAGAATCACAAATTTCAGTTTCGAATCCGGTGTCCAAATCCTATGATCTTACAAGTACCTGTGGGGATATAAAGATCTTTGAGTTTTATTAATAGGATAATTGAATATCCCATTGATTTAATCTTAACATGCAGATTGATAGTCGCCGCAAATTGCCTATTACAGAAAGGAGCTAAAAAGGACAGCTATTTTCTTTCTAATATTGCGGGATCATACGAAAAAAAACACATTAATTCACTTTCGTAATTCTCATAGTTTTAGACTTATCTCTGTCGTATTTTATTGTTAAATAATAAACTCCACTTGCCAAGTAATTGAAATCCAAATTATCATATACATCAATACAAACATTTGATTCCAATACCTCCCCCAATGAGTTGAAAAGACTGTAGCAGACTTGTTCCTTCCCTGTTAAATTTAATAAATTAAATAAACATAATTCATATCGTTTGATGATCACATTTACCAGATCATCTTTATTATCTGCAGTATAATTTTTAACATTACTGGACAAATTCTTTACTAAATAATAAATCCCATCAAATTGAACCGTTAAAATGATTGAATTCAGTGATTCAAAAAGAGTGTTTGTAAAGTACCTTGAATCTACATCATATGACGATAATCCTTTACCAACTTCTGCTACAGTTTGTCCCAAATTAATACTGTAGAATGGATCAGAATCATTCTGACTATGTCCAAACAGCTCATTTTTTAATCCGGAATACGTTAAAGCAGACCTGTTTTCAAAGTAAGGTGATAACAAATTAAAAGCTGAATGAGTTGAGTCTGAAATAAAAGTTCCATAGCTCGAACCCAGATCACCATCGACAATATAGCGACCGTCAACTGTTAAACTGATTTTATAAACAGTATTAAAACCAGAGAAATCAAAATCTTTATTCCAGCTTTTCCCATTATCTTTACTGCAAAGTGGCAACCTAAGGGCTCCATCCCAACTATATAGCAACAGGCTGCCATCTTGCTTAGTTAAAACATCTAAAGTTGGCAAGTCATTAATCACAAAATCTATTGATGTACTGATATTCCAGTCTAATCCATTATTTCTTGATACAAAAATATATTTTTCATTACTTCCTTGTTTTTCCAGCACGCCATTAAGAACAAAATATGGCCCGGTATTAAAAAAGGAGAGGTATCTGATCTTTGGTATTATGGGTATTGATGTGTGAAACTGGTTCCAAACTTCCAATTTGCTATCAAATTCAAAGAAATTACCATTGGCTATTGCAACCGGAATTCCAGAATTATTAATACCAAGGCAGGTTACAAACTCGCCATTAATAATTATTTGTTGCCATGTAAGCCCTGAATCACTACTTATCGAATATTTTCGCTCCTTATTTGTATTACAAGAGTGATACGCAAATAAATTTCCATCCCTATCTTTTTTTAGATCTAGCCAATTATTTCTAAATAAAGGTAGCTTTCCTTTATGCCATGTCTGTTTGTTTTTTGAGTATAGGTATAACTCAGAATATCCGCAATCTGTAGACAAATTGATGATGGCATTGGAACTGTCCTTAATCCTGAATATATTATGAACGAAATCTGAGCTTATGATTGGCAGATTTGATCCCAATTTATAGATTTTTATCCATTGATTATCTTTGATACTTTTAGCATAGTTAATAATTAATTCATTCTTAAATAGAATATAAAAGTTATTATCGCTTGTTAGATCAAGATGAACTAAATCCTTCAGTGTACTATTAGTGTTTAATATCAACTCATCAAATAACTCCGGATTGTTTTCATTTGAGATTTTATATCCATCATTGAAAACAATTATTCGTCCATATTTATTAATAATAGGAGTTCCTAAATTTTTTCCTGTAATCATCGAATATAAATGGTACTCCTTTTTAGAAATATTCAATTTATAAACTATGACTGTATCAATACTTGATCTATTAATCGGGCTCGCAATAATATATGCCTCTTCATCACTGAATAAATAAAAATTGGATATATTTTCAATTTCACAAACCGGCCTGTTATAATCTACCAACTTATTGCTATCTGTGTTATAGACCCCGAAATAAGTATAGAAATAACAATCGCCACTATTCAAACATTTCATATTTTGAAATGAACTTGAACTTGTGGAAATCAGGTGAAAGCTGTCATTTCTATAAATACAATAACTGCCTCTGCCAAAACCCAGACTGTAACTAACTTCATCACCCATGTTTAAAAGATATTTTGTCTGTGCTCCTCCTCTGAATTTAATGTTTCTGTTCGATACTTCTGACCAGGAATTCCCTTCATCCTTAGATATGAATATTTCAGAATTATTCAATAAACTAACAAAATATTCATTTTTGTTGGATATTAACATGTCACCTATTTCCGGAATACCGCTCGAAGGAACTCTCTTCCAGTCACCTTGTGGATATAATTCGAATGTATATAAAAACAGGAAGATAAATATGCCTGATGCTTTGTAATGATTTATTAAAAATACAGCTATTGTATTTACTTTATTTTGCAAACAACTTCTTTCATTCCGAAATTTCATGTTTCTACCTATAAACAAGATATAACTCAAGTATTCATTGCCTTAATAACCCCCAATTCATCCTTTATTTTTTAATAAACTGAAGTGAATTAGTTCTGACTTGTACAACTTCCACATGTATAATTCACTATCAGAGACCAATGCCTGTTATGGCAATCTGATGAATTTGTCTCGTCACACCTTTCTCTCGAATCAATGCCTTTATCGATTTGAACATTATAAACCTCTGCTAAATATTTTCCACCTGCAGAATTTGTACATTCTGGCCTGTTATTTTCTGCTAAATTCCTTAAAAAGGTTAATATTGCTTGCATGAAGGTTGGGTCTACAACACTATGGAATGTACCACCGGCAAATTGACAAAAAAACGGAGCACAAGAAACTCTATTTAAACAGAAACCAAATGGCATTCTATTCGTATTATCTACAGTATAATTATGAGATCCAATACTAAATTCTTTCGTAGTTAGGCAACAAGGTCCAGGATTGCACTCCCATATTCGAAAAGGACAATTAGCCAATCGATAATTCAATTCTTCAAGCAATGCGTCCGCAAATGCTCTAATATCAGTATAATTACAAGCATCAATTGTAGTATTAATCCCGCAATCTTTAAGTTCATTTGAAGAATTTCCAAATTCTTTTAATTGTAAACTATTTTTAGATGTTTTTATTGAATCTGATAATAGACTATTAGTTTCACACCCAAAGATCAATGCTGAAATTAAATAAATTTTTAACCAAATAATACTTTGTTCAAACTTATTATAAGGAATTATATTAATTAAGTCCTTTAATTTGGATAGGACTGATATTATTAATTGATTTTTCTTATTTATTGATTTCATAGATATTCAGATTATTCAATTAATGAATACTGCAAAGCTTTGATCCGGGTTTGCTTAGCAGACTAATGTTGCACACCCACTGTATGTTAAATTAAACCTACTTTTAAATGTACAGCAAGTTAAAATTAATAAAACCAATTATTATGCAAAAAAAAAATAGATTTAACTCACTATTAACAATTGGCGCGGTCTTAATTTAATCTATATTTTCCTTTCTCCCATCCTCATGAATCAATTACGATAAGTAAGTTAATTCAATCAGCAATATTTGAGACCAAGCTGGTAAGTCTTCTTGAATGCCCTTTTGATAACCGATTAACCTATTGCTATTATAATTCTTGACCATAAAAATGAATTAGCATATTCCCTTTGAGCTCATCGAAATGTTATTGAGTTGTGACTCGCGACTCATGACAATAGTCAATAGTTAGCGTCAATGGTCAATAGTAAAGTTCGGGACGTATTCAGAAAATTAATAAAATGCTTTTTGACTCTCGACTCGCGACTCTCGACTCGCGACTTACTGGAGCAGATTCACAAGCCAGTACGGCGCAATACCCGCTGCCAGTGTAACAAGAGATAGTATTGCAAAGATGCCGCGATAAGTCCAGTGGATTTCCCAGTTACGGGTTTCGTTGGTTCGGCTGAACATGGTATTAATAATCCTGAAATAGTAATACAATGAAATCACAGCCAGGATCAGTGCCAGCACAACCAGTGCCATATTGCCTGCTGTCGCCGCATGACTCAACACAAAAAATTTGGCCATAAATCCAGCCGTAAGTGGGCCGCCGCCAAGAGAAATTAAAGCTACAGACATTACAATCGCCAGGAATGGATTGTTGTAATACAAGCCCTTAAAGGCGCTGTGGTCATCCGTTCCACTGACTTCTTCGATAAAATGTGTTCCAAGAAAAGTGACCAGCGAAGCAAGTGTATAAGCGACGAGATAATAAATAATTATCCAACTATCCTTGGGATCAAAATTTAAAAAACCAATGATGATAAAACCTGCCTGCACAATTCCGGAATACGCCAGAAGGCGTTTTACACTATGTTGGGTTACCGCCATAATATTACCAATGAGGATCGATGCGATGGCTGTTATACTGATCAGACCAAATAACCAGTCTGACATGTTGACGCCGCAATAACGGATAAACTGATACAATGCGCCGACTGCAGAAATTTTGACAACTGTCGCCATTGTCGCAGTAAAAATTGTTGGGGTACCCTGATAGACATCCGGTGCCCAAAAGTGAAAAGGCACAAGCGCTATTTTAAACGATAGTCCTGCAAATAACAAAAGATAACTCAGATTGAGCAGTGGTGAAGGCGCTGTAACAGGTATGTCCATCCTGAAAGATCCGGTAGAAGTATAATACAAGGCAATTCCGTAGAGTAGTATCGCACTGGCAAAAGATCCAAGCAGGAAATATTTCATGCTTGCTTCATTCGAAGCCACACGTTTTCTACTAGCTCCGGCAAGAATGTACATCGCGATGGACAATATCTCTACCCCCAGAAAAAGCACCATGAGATCGCTGTAGCTCACCATCATCATACCGCCAATAATGGCATATAGCAGAATCCCTGTAAAATCCGCCACCTCCTCTGCACCGCGCTGCCTGAACAGATTGATAAACGGCAACAGACATCCGGTGGTGCCGACAATGAGAACACTGAAAATTTTTGAACTGCCCTGAATGTCCATCATATTCATGAACCAGTTATTCCAGAGATTTTGATTTGTTAGAAGGCAAAACAAAACCAGTACAATGCCGGTTACGGCGAAGGGAATGATGACGTTCTTATATTGCGTAAAGCCCAGGTACAACACCACGGTGGCTACAACTGTTAATATGACGATAGACAGCATATGATCAACCTTTAGGTTTTAATTGAAGAAAAGAAGCCGTTGCCTGGTCTGCCAAATCAAGCCAGGTGTCCGGATAAAATCCAAGGACAAGGACCAGAATCATCAAAACGATCAATACATAATCTTCATTCATTTTTAAAGAAGGAAGTGCACTGGTTATAGAATTTGGTGTTCCGAACATCATACGCTGATACATTCTGAATGTATAAAGCGCACCCAATATTACACTCACACCTGCAAGCGCCGCGATCACGAGACGTATTTGAGATAATCCCTGCAAAATATTGAACTCCCCGATAAAACCACTGGTCAGCGGCAGACCGACAGAGGCAAGACACAGCACAAAGAAATAAACCGCAAGATTTGGATGTGATCTGGCCATTCCGGTCGTCGCATCAATGGAGTTGTCCATTGTACGGCTGATCATACTGTCAGCGACAAAAAACATTCCTGCAGCGATCAGACCATGACTTAACATCTGAAAAACACCACCTTTGAGGCCGGGTACCGTAGCGGTAAAAATTCCGGCCGCAATCATACCCATGTGTGAAAGAGATGAGTAAGCCATAATTCTTGTCACCTCGTTTTGACGCCAGGCTACCAGCGCTCCGTATAATACACCGACAATACAAAGTACAATCAATGGCACCTGATATTGTGCGATCGCCTCATTTACCACATTAAAAAATCGCAAGATCCCGAATACACCCATCTTTGACAGAACGGCAGCAATTATGATAATGGTCGGTCTGTCTCCTTCAGTGTAGAGATCAGATTGCCAGGTATGAAAGGGAAACAGCGGAGACTTGATGGCAAAAGCTACAAACAAACCGGCCAGCATCCAGGTCTGCGCTTTAACAGAAAATTCCATATCATATAGCATGGACCAGTCATTGGTAGGATTTTGACCTGCCAGCGAATGAAGGTATATTATGGATCCCAGCATCAGAAAACTTCCAAATACCGTGTACACAAAAAACTTGAACACGGCTTGTCTGCGTTGGGCTCCACCATACATCAATACAATAAAGTAAAATGGAATCAATGCCAGTTCAAAAAATACATAAAACGTGACATCGTTCTGTGCACTGAAAAATCCGTTCAATGCTGACAGTCCGAGCATCATCAGAATATAGTATACTTTACTGCGATGTTCCGAGTATTTAAGTGATGCGATCAGACCTATCGGCAGAACGAGTGCCGTCAGCAGAATCATAAAGATTCCGAGTGCATCCAATCCAAAATGAAGGTTGGCGTTAATACCGGGTATCCAAGCAACGTTGAATACATTTTCCACACTGTGGCTTGCCCGGAATCCACTCAGCAAAAAGAGAAAATAAAAAAGATTGATTCCGGCTCCTGCAAGCGCAAGCGGTGCAGCATATTTTCTGCCTGCAAAGTATATCAGCAATGCAAAAAGAAGAGGCAACAGAATAATCGACAAAATGGTATCCATGCTGATTATAATTTGACTAGGAATAGAAATGCATAAATCAGAAATCCAATGAGTATGCTGAAAATATACCAGCTGATCTGACCGGATTGTATCGGCTTCAAACCCACACTGGCTCTTTGTAACAGATTACCGGGGGTCCGCACTGCAGCGTCAATCAACATAGGATCCCAGACTTTTCCAAAATATCTTCCGAGTGCCTTGAGCGGATTACCGATGCACGCTTCATAGATCTCATCCAGATAAAATTTGTTGTCGAGCAATGCTGCCAAGACACCTCCACTGCTTTGCGCAACAGGGTACTGACGTCCATATATTCTATAGCATAATACACCGATTATTGCCAACGCAAGTACAGTAATACCCCAAAGGCTATATTCAAAGAAGTGGCTCACTTCATGGGTATGGTCTATAATACTTCCTTTTAGAAATTGATGCACCATGTGATGTTCACTGAGCACCTCCGGCATACCGGCAAATCCTCCGATCAGCGACAGTACCGCCAATACAAAAAGTGGCCCTACCATGATTGCCGGCGACTCATGGGCATGATCATAAACATGGTGATTACCTCTGAAACTTCCATGAAATGTACTGAAATATAATCTGAACATGTACCACGCCGTCATGACGCTGGCCACCGCAAGGATTAAAAAGCTCCAGAAATTCCAGGAATAGACTGCTGCGAGAATTTCATCCTTACTAAAGAATCCGGCGAACGGCGGACACCCAACGATGGCAAGTGTTCCGATCAGAAAAACCAGGTGCGTCCACATCATTTTTGATTTGAGTCCCCCCATTTTCCGAATGTCTTGCTCACCACCAAGTCCATGAATCACGCTTCCTGCCCCGAGAAAAAGTAGCGCTTTAAAAAAAGCATGTGTCATGACATGAAAAATCGCGGTGGTATAAGCAGCTACACCAAGTGAGGCGGCCATGTATCCAAGCTGGCTCACCGTGGAGTATGCCAACACTTTCTTGATGTCATTCTGGCGTAGTGCAATACTCGCCGCAACGATTGCAGTTACAACGCCTGTGATCAGAATAATTTGTAATGTCAATGGCGTAAGACTGAAAAGAATATTCATTCTTGCAACGAGGTAAATCCCCGCGGTGACCATCGTAGCTGCATGTATCAAAGCGGATACCGGCGTCGGACCTGCCATGGCATCTGGTAACCAGGTAAACAGCGGGATTTGAGCGGATTTACCACATACGCCGATGAATAGCAAAATTGTAATGGTTACCAGTAATGGATCATTCTGACTATATTCTCCAAAAGATTGCTGTATAGTAACGATGTCGACACTATTAAAACGATTGGCCAGCAGAAAAATACCCAGGATAAATCCAAGATCACCGATCCTGTTCATGACAAATGCCTTACGGGCCGCTTTGTTATATTCTGTATTGCCAAACCAATATCCAATCAACAGGAACGAGCATAATCCTACCCCTTCCCAACCGGCAAAAAGCAGTACCAGATTAGACGCAGTCACCAGAAGTATCATCGAGAACAGGAAAAGGTTAAGGTATGCCATAAAGCGAGGATAACCCGCATCATCGCGCATATAACCAATGGAATAGACATGAATCAGCGTGCCTACGCCAGTGACAACAAATAACATCAGCACGGTGAGGGCATCGATGTGTACAGAAAAACCGACCTGGTTACCCAGTCCTATCGTAAACCAGTTATAATATGTAAAGCGAATAGGTTCCAGTAATGGCTGTCCAGAGTAGATGATCAGCGTTGCAATAAATCCCAGGAGCGGTCCTGCACAGGCGATCAGGCCAACCAGGCCTCTGGGAAGACGGGCGCCGAATAATCCGTTAATAATAAAACCCAGCAGCGTCGGCCATATAATGAGGTGTAGAAGTATGCTTGTGTCCATCCTAAAGAAGGTGTTTATCCTTTCAGTTTGTTAAATACATCAAGATTGATTGTCCGCAGGTTCTTATAGATCATGACAATAATGGCGAGACCCACCGAAACTTCTGCAGCGGCTACCGCCATGGTAAAAAACACCATGATCTGCCCGGCCGCATTGCCGTAATAGGAAGAAGCCGCGGTAAGCATAAGATTCGCCGCATTAAGCATAATCTCAATGCACATAAATACGATGATCACATTCCTGCGTACCATTACACCGATCAGTCCTATCATGAACAAAGCAGCGCTCAACATGATATAATGCGTCAATGGAATGGACGAAAAAATTTGTGGTGCGGCTGTTTCCATTATTCAACAATTATTTTTTCTTTTCTGCCGAGCAATACCACGCCGGCCATGGCGATGAGAAAAAGTACGGAACTAATCTCCATCGGCAATAAATATTCTTTGTACAATGTTGATCCAAGATTTTCAACAAGACCGATATTATAATTTGCATCTGTTGCCTGAAGCAAAGTTGTTTTACTGAGTGCAGCCATTGTCAGAAGCATAAAAGATCCGCCAGCGATAATAGCTGCGAGCCATATCACAAGCCCCTTGTGTTGCTCTATCTCTTTATTGAGATTGAGAAACATAATCACAAATAAAAAAAGTACCATAATGGCACCTGCATAAACCACAATATTGACCAATGCAAGAAACTGTGCGTTCATCAACACATAGTGCGCAGAGATAAGAAAAAATGTCAATACCAGGTATAGCACGCTTCGCATCGGATGTCTGCTGATGATCACCATACTGGCACTGATGACCGTGAGGGCCGAGAGAATGAAAAATATTTTATCGATCATGACTGCTTCAATAGAAAAGGTTCAACCAAACGGTCTTTGCCGTAAATAAAATCTTCACGTTCATAGCTTGCAGGTGCCATTTTATCATTTTGAAGAAATATGGCTGCCTTGGGACACGCTTCTTCGCATAATCCACAGAAAATACATCGCAACATGTTGATCTCATACACTGAGGCATACTTCTCTTCCCGGTAAAGATTTTCTTCACCCCGCTTTCTTTCCGCAGCCGTCATCGTAATGGCTTCCGCAGGGCAGGCCAGCGCACACAGACCGCAGGCAGTGCATCGCTCCGCGCCCTTTTCATCGCGCCGCAATACATGCAATCCGCGAAACACTTCGGACATCGGCCGCTGCTCCTCTGGATAGGAAATGGTAGCCTTCTTTTTGAAAAAATGGCTCATGGTGATACCCATCCCTTTGAGTATGGCCGGAAGGTAAATACGCTCCATGAAACTCATGGGTTTGCGTTCCATCACTTTGATCCTGTCTGTCAGTTTGATTACACCCATCGTCACATCATTTTATATAGTATCACCGCTCCTGTCAGTACAATATTCACTACTGCCAGTGGAATCAATATCTTCCAACCCAGATTCATCAGCTGATCATATCTGAATCTCGGCAATGTCCATCGCACCCACATAAAGAGGAAAATGAAAAAGAAAATTTTGCCGAACATGACCACAACGGAAAGAATCGTTTTGGTTAGTCCAGGATCCATGGAAGAAACCCACGGAAACTGGTAGCCGCCGAAAAATAAGGTTGCCAGCACGGCACTGCTGATAAACATGTTAATGTATTCTGCAAAGAGATAGAAACCAAGCTTCATCGAAGAAAACTCTGTATGATATCCACCCACTAATTCAGTCTCACATTCCGGAAGATCAAAGGGAGCCCTGTTGGTCTCAGCAAATGCACAGATGATAAAAATCAGAAATCCAAGCGGCTGATAGAATACGTTCCAGTGCCATCCTGCCTGTTGGTCAACAATCTCGCGAAGACTTAAGGTAGAAGTCATCATCACCAAAGCAACGATCGACATTCCCATTGCCAGTTCGTAACTGATATTTTGGGAAGCCGCGCGGATAGCGCCGAGAAGGCTGAACTTGTTATTGGACGCCCATCCGCCGATGAGTATGCCATAAACGCCAAGTGATACGACACCGAAGATGTATAAAAGCCCGACATTTATATCCGTAGCTTGTAGCGCGATAGTCTTGCCGTCGTGTATGAAATCCGCACCAAATGGAATCACGGCACTGGTCATCAATGCGGTGATCATAAAAAACCCAGGGCCCATCAGAAAGAGCCATCGGTCTGCCTTTAAGGGTATGAACTCCTCTTTGAAAAACAACTTGATTCCGTCTGCAAAAGGCTGCAAAATTCCGAACGGTCCTGCACGATTGGGACCCAGGCGGTCCTGCAGAAAAGCAGCGATCTTACGCTCCGCATAAGTAGAATACATCGCTACAAATAACGATACGCCGAATACAACGACGATAAATATCAGTTTGATCATTACTGCGCTCATTCTGAAACAAATTTTGCGTCGACCTGAACCGCCGGTGAATGAATTTTTGTTTTGTACTTGTTGGCGCGGATCACAGATTCGCGTTCAATTTCTGCTGCTTCACCTATGACCCAGTCTTCAAGATTCTTATGATCATATCGGCAGTCGTTACAAATGAATTTTTCAACTTCGCCAAACTTGTTCTTTCTTGCAGTGACCCTGATCACGTCATTGTTCTTAATCCAAAGCACCACCTCCCCGCAACATTTGTCACAGGATCTGTGTGCATTAAAGGGTTTTGAAAACCACACGCGTTGCTTAAAACGATAAGTCTTATCGGTCAGCGCGCCCACGGGACAGACATCGACAATATTTCCGGAAAAATCGTTTTCGATGGCGTGTTTGACGTAGGTGCCAATTTCAGCCGCATCACCTCTGTTCAGCACGCCATGAACGCGTTCATTGGTAATCTGATCTGCGGTGAAAACACAACGGTAGCAGAGGATGCATCGCGTCATGTGCAATTGTATCTTGTCGCCGATGTCTATCTTGTCAAATTCCCTGCGTCCCTCTTCATATCTTGTTTGTTCGGTGCCGTGCTCAAAAGCAAGATTTTGCAAATCACATTCGCCGGCCTGATCACATACCGGACAATCCAGCGGATGATTGATCAAGAGAAATTCCACAACGCCATGACGCGCTTCCAATACTTCTGGTGAACTTTCATTTTCTACGACCATGCCATTCTCGACACGGGTCAGACAGCTGGCGACAAGTTTGGGCATTGGTCTGGGATTCGCTTCAGAGGTCTGGGCAACGCGAACAAGACAAACCCTGCATTTGCCTCCTGATTCCTTCAGCGGAGTGTAATAACACATGGCCGGAGGGTAGTGCTCTCCAATAATTCTGGCGGCCTGCAGAATCGTTGTTCCGGGGGGAACCTCGATGCTTCGTCCGTCGATCGTAACTTTTAATAAATTGCTGTCCATTCTAAAAATTTTTCACTGTTATCCCGTGAATGTTGTTTGATTCACCGGGCAATGGAACCTGATATTTTTTATTTGCTTTTTTCATGTCAGTGTACAGATGTCATTTCGCGATGCAAATGCTTTTTACAACAGGAGCCCGGATCAGAAACATGGGCTTCGAATTCTGCCCTGAAGTGGCGGATAGCGCTTGCGACGGGCCACGCCGCAGCTTCACCCAGCGGGCATATTGTTTTTCCTTCGATTTTTTTGGCTACATCCACAAGCAGGTCGATATCTGACATTTTACCATGTCCGTATTCGATGCGATGCAATACTTTTTCCATCCAGCCTGTTCCTTCTCGGCACGGACTGCATTGTCCACAAGATTCATGATGATAGAATCGGGTGAAGTTCCATAAATTTCTGACGATGCACTGGTCTTCATCATACACAATAAATCCGCCGGAACCGAGCATTGTCCCGCTTACAAATCCACCGTCGTTAAGGGATTCATAAGACATCAGGCGAGGCTCTCCATTGGCTGTCTTCAAAATAAGATCTGTAGGAAGAATGGGGACAGAGGAACCTCCGGCTACCACGGCTTTAAGTTTTTTTCCGTTAGGAATGCCGCCGCAGTATTGATCGCTGTAGATGAATTCTTCAACGGGTAGTCCCAATTCAATTTCATAGATACCAGGCTTATTGATATTTCCACAGGCGGAAATCAGTTTTGTTCCGGTACTTTTTCCGATTCCAATGGCAGCGTAAGCATCACCCCCATGATTTACGATCCATGGTACGTCTGCAATGGTCTCAACATTGTTGACTACCGTCGGGCAACCGTATAATCCCCATACTGCCGGAAATGGCGGTTTGTTGCGGGGATTTCCGCGTTTGCCTTCAAGAGATTCAAGGAGAGCCGTTTCTTCTCCGCAGATATAGGCTCCTCCACCTGGCTGTACATACAGATCGAGTGAATAACCAGATCCCTGAATGTTGTTTCCAAGGTAACCGGCCTTGTAGGCTTCCTGAATTGCTTTTTCAAGTACGCGTATGACAGGCATCATCTCACCGCGTACATAAATGTATGACGTCTTAGCTCCAAGTGCATACGATGACACAATCATGCCTTCGATCAGGGCATGCGGGATATTCATCATCAAGTGCCTGTCTTTAAAGGTGCCCGGTTCGGATTCATCACCGTTACATACCAAATACCTCGGTTTGTCGGACTTTTTATCCAGAAATGACCATTTCATTCCGGTCGGGAAACCCGCTCCGCCCCGACCCCTTAGCCCTGATTTTTTGACCTCTTCGGTCACTTCATCCGGCGTCATTTTAAAGGCCCTGGCCAGTGACTGATAACCCCCTTTGGAGACATAGGTCTCCAGCGTGTTGATCCCCGGCACATTGATATGTTCAAAAAGAATTTGCCTTGCCATCGATCAGGATTTATTTCTTAACTCGTCAATCATTAGATCAAATTTCTCCCGTGTCATATTTTCGCGGTATGTATAATCCGGGCCAATTTGCAGTACCGGTCCCATACCACAGGCAGCCAGGCATTCTACAGTTTTTAAGGTAAACAATCCATCATCCGTCGTCTCTCCCACGCTGATGCCAAGTTTGTCCTCCATATATTGTATCAGTTCCTCGGCACCTATTGTACAGCAGGGTCCCGTACGACATACTTCGATGACATATTTGCCGACCGGTTTGACATGAAACATCGTATAGAAAGTTGCGACCTCATATACTTCGATTGGTTTGATTTGCAATATCCCTGCTACTTCATCCATTGCATCCACAGGCAACCAGCCTTTCTCTGCCTGTGCAATGTGAAGTGCCGGCAATAAAGCTGACTTTTGTTTGCCTTGCGGGTATCTGGATTTCAGATTGTTGATTTCCTGTATTGCATTGTCTGATAAGATAGACATCTATTTTCAATTTTTCTTTTCAACCAATTGTCGCTTGTTCAAATCCACTTGTTCCTTAATTTTTAGGCATCCAGTTCGCCGGCGATAACATTCAGGCTGCTCATGACCACAATAGCATCTGAAAGCAGTTGTCCGCGAATCATTTCCGGAAATGCCTGATAATAAATAAAACACGGTCTTCTGAAATGAAGTCGGTATGGAGAACGTCCTCCATCGCTCACAAGGTAAAATCCCAGTTCGCCATTGGCCCCTTCCACGGCACGGTATACTTCGCCAGCAGGCACCTCAATTTCACCCATGATTATTTTAAAATGGTAGATCAGCGCTTCCATGTTGCGGTACACTTCCTTTTTTGGCGGGAGGTAGTAATGATCTTCATCTGCATGAAAGACACCGGGCTCGCAGGCTTCGATCTTTCGAATAGCCTGTTCAACCAATGATAGACTCTGCCAGATTTCTTCGTTTCTCACTACAAAACGGTCATAAGTATCTCCCGTTGTTCCTACCGGAATATCAAACTTAAATTCTTCGTACGAACAATAAGGATCCGCGGTGCGGATGTCATAATCTATTCCGGTTGCGCGGAGGTTTGGTCCAGTGAAACCGTAATTGAGCGCTCGTTCAACGCTGATAGGACCAGTGTCAATCGTACGGTCCATAAAAATTCTGTTACGGCTCAGCAAGCTTTCAAACTCGCGCCAGATTTTTGGAAATTCTACGAGAAACTTTTTAGTCAGTTCAAAAACCTTTGGTGAGAAGTCTCTTTCAAATCCGCCGATTCTTCCCATATTGGTGGTAAGACGGGCACCACATATTTCTTCGTATATCTCGTATATTTTTTCGCGGTATTGATAGACATAGGTGAATCCGGTGAGTGCACCGGTGTCTACGCCAAGAATACTATTGCATATCAGATGATCCGAAATTCTCGCAAGCTCCATAATCATCACGCGCATATAGTCCACGCGCTTTGGTACCTGGATGCCGAGTAATTTCTCAACTGCCAGATGCCAGCCAGTATTATTAATCGGTGCAGAGCAATAATTTAGACGGTCCGTCAGTGGCGTGATCTGGTACAGTGGCCGGCGCTCTGCAATTTTTTCAAATGCGCGGTGTATATAACCCACCGTCTGCTCTGCATCCACGATACGCTCACCATCCATTTTCAGCACATTCTGAAAGATGCCGTGTGTCGCGGGATGCGTCGGTCCCAGATTGAGCGTACTGAAAGGAATATCCGGCATGTCCGGATTGTGAAAATCTGCGATATATTCTTTATTCGTCCTCATGCCTATCTTCCAAATTGATAATCTGCTTTGTCTTGTCTGAAAGGATCTTCCAGTGGAAACTCTCGCCGCAAAGGAAAATCAATCATCTCATCCATATTGAGAATCCTCTTCAGATTGGGATGTCCGGCGAATTTGATTCCGAAAAAATCGTAAGTCTCACGCTCCATCCAGTTTGCCATGGCATAAATTCCGGTCAGCGAAGGAATTACAGGATTTTCAACCGGGGCGAAAACTTTGATGCGGATCATGACACGGTGGATCATACTCTGTATATGGTATACCACACCCAGCTCCTTTCCTTTTTGCTCAGGATAATGCACACCACAAAGGTCGGTGAGGATGTTAAACTTGTAAAGCTGATCTTTGAACAGGTGATTAACTAAGCTGAACAATTGCTGTGTTGGCACTTCAACGCATACGACGCCATAGGAATCGGGAATAACTACGGCGGTATCACCGCAACCGGCTTGAATATGTGCCAAAATTTCTTCGTGCGTCAGTGCCATATTATTTGATCATGTATTCCTCCATCAATTTTTTGTACTCTTCAGAATTGCGCCGGCGAACGCTTTCATTGCCTATCAGGTCCTGAATACGCAGGATCCCGTCAATGATCTGCTCAGGTCTTGGCGGACAACCCGGGACATACACATCTACAGGAATCACCCTGTCTATTCCCTGAAGAACACTATAAGTATCAAATATTCCACCGCTGGAGGCACAGGCACCGACGGCAATGACCCAGCGCGGTTCTGCCATCTGCTCATAGACATGCCGGAGTACCGGGCCCATCTTCTTGGCTATCGTTCCCATGACCATGAGTAGGTCCGCCTGCCTTGGCGTAAAACTCAATCGTTCAGCCCCAAAGCGGCCAAGGTCATAATGAGAAGCCATCGTAGCCATAAACTCAATACCGCAGCAGGAAGTGGCGAAAGGCAGTGGCCAAATACTATTCTTCCTTGCCAGACCAACGACATGATCCAGAGAAGTTGCAAAAAATCCCTGACCTTCAATTCCCGGTGGTGTTTCAGTCATTTTTATCTGTGAACTCATGGGCAAGATAAAATTTGGTTTTTATTTTTATTCGTGGTCTTCGCGGTTTTCCCAACTCAGGACACCTTTGCGGAGCACATAGTAGAAACCCGCCATCAGTAAAGCCAGAAAAATCAGTATCTCCCCGAATCCAAACCACCCCAGGGCTTTAAAATTAACCGCCCAGGGATACAGGAATATAATCTCTACATCAAAAAGAACAAACAGTATGGCTGTCATGAAGTATCTGACAGAGAACGGGTTACGGGCGTTTCCTACGCTGTCCAGTCCGCACTCGAACGTATCGTCATGACGCTTTCCACTGGCTTTGGGTCCCAATAAATGCGTAACAATAAGTACCAGGACCACGAACCCGGCCGCGACAAGAAACTGGATCAGTATGGGAAAATAATCGAATGGGGCATGCTGACCAGGCATAGGTAATCTGATTTGCCGGCAAATATAAGCCAACGAGGGCCATTCGACGGACAATTAGTGCAATTATAAAACGTATGGCAGAATGCCCTGAATTGACTATTTATTAAATGTTGAGAATCTGCATCTTACAATGAATGCTAATTTAATGTTTCAGGTCAGGTTTTCAAATTTGGATTGGTCAATACTTGAATAATCCAATCTGTTTATTCCATCAGCAATTAGAATAAAAGATGACCGAATTTGATCCTTTTCATAGTATTAACTGTAACAATTTTTAAAGCCAAAAAAAGACTTTTAATAACATGTAAAATTAGAGTCTAATTAATGTAAATTAGTTAGATCCCTTCACTAAATTAGAATTCATAATTCTCTGTTTCAAAATATTGTACTAATTGATATCTAAACTGAAACATAATCTGATTTATGATGATATATTCATGATCGTGATTACCCATAAACATTATGTGTCATGTATAACATAAGTATTCAAAAATAATTCTTTAAAAATTGCAAATCACCGGTAAGTGGTTCTTGTTTTTTCAAGTCTGCATTCGTCAATAATTAAACAAGGTTCACCAAGTAAATACATCAAATGAATTCAGTTCTTTGATCTTTGCCCGAATTCATTAAAACAGTTTTCAAATGACATGTACTTACCTAAAGAATAAAAATTTAAGGCAGCTTATATTCTTGGTCTTTGTTTTTGTAATTCCATTTTCAAATTCGACTTCACAATCACTTCAGCTTATTGGCAAGATTGTTGACGAACGTACCAAAGCCGGAATTGAAGACGCTGTAATCAAACAGGTCAACGGTGCTGCCCATTCAAATTCCAACGAACAGGGTGAGTTTGTTTTAAAATTTGAAGGAATATTGCCGCAGACGCTGATGATCCAGCACCCTTCATTTAATGACAAGACGATCGAACTCACCAATTTGGATTTTATAGAAATAGCGCTCTCAGAAAAAACGCTTCAATTGGAAGAGGTAGTTGTCGTTGGTGGATATAACAATATTCAGAAAAAGAGAGATTTCACGGGTTCCGTAGCCAATATCAGCGCCAGACAATTTATGGTTCGTCCAGCGGTCAGTTTTGATCAGTTATTGGGAGGAATGGCTCCGGGTGTTGATGTTATTCAGCCTACGAATATACTTAATAATACACCCATTCTTCGCATTCGCGGCATTAACTCAGTAACTTCAGGAATTTTCCCGCTGATTGTCGTTGACGGTGTTCCGCTATTTACCGGCGCCATTGGAGGCATCATTGGCAACAATCCACTTTCAGATATCAATCCCAACGACATTCAATCCATCGATGTGCTCAAGGATGCTTCGGCCTCTGCAATTTTTGGCTCCAGAGCTGCCAATGGCGTAATGGTAATTACGACAAAAAAAGGAATTGGGGGCAAAGTAAAGGTAAACTATAATACCTGGCTTAGTGTAAGCACACCATATAATTTGCCTGAATTACTGAATGCGGAACAGTATGTGATGATCAAAAATGAAGCCATGAAAAATTCCGGCCGCGCACCCGGATATGCATTGATGTATAACTCCGATAGTTCTGTTGTAAATACTAATTGGTATGATGTCGCATACCGTCCAGGATTTTCACATGCACACCACCTAAGTTTTTCAGGGGGCAATCATTCAACCAATTATTATTTTTCTTTTGGATATGATAATCAGAACAGCTTTATTCGTACCAATAATTTTGAGCGCTATTCAACACGACTTAATCTCGAACATAAAATCAATCGTTTCCTACGGGCAGGAGGACATGTAGCCTATACCAATGGCTTCAACCAGGGTCCGATGACGGGTGCAGTACCAAGCAATACACTCTCATCCTCGGCATATAATGCGCAATATATACTGAATGAACCTCTTGCCAGAATGACATATGTATTACCACCTAACGTTCCACTTAAAAATTCTGATGGGAGTTTTAGTATCCAAAATGGTCAAAGCGTAGGCTACGGCCTGAATAATGCAAGTACCATCGGCACGATCAATGCCTATAATCTTGGATATATTCTAGAACATGAAACCAACACCTCAGAGAATAATACGCTTACCGGCAATGTGTACGGCGAAATCGATATCGTTCATGGTCTAAAATTCAGGTCATCCTTTGCGATGAATAATCTACAGAATGAAAATAAAGCATTCATGAATCCCATTCACGGTGGCGGAGCTTCTTCGAATGGTGTATCTACAAACACTTTTGCACGATATCTACGCAAAGATTGGGTCAACCTCCTATCATACACTTTTCCTTTAAATACCAATCATCATCTGACGCTTTTGGCAGGGCATGAGCAAATTACCACCACCATCAATGCCTGGGGTGCTGAAAGATCAAACATAGCAGATCCTTATTATACAAATTACCAGGGTGGCTTTATCAATATTTCGCCAATAGGAAACGCATTGAGTGAAAACAGGTTATTATCATTTTTTGCCAACCTCAACTATGTCATGAGACAAAAGTATTTCCTTAGTATCAACATCAGGCGTGATGGTTTGTCTGCTTTATCTGAAGGACACAAATTTGGAAACTTCGGTGGCGCATCGGTAGGATGGAATATTTTTAATGAATCATTTTTCAAAAATTCTTCATTGCCCGCTGTCATCAACAACCTCAGGGTAAGGGCAAGCTATGGTATTGTAGGTAACAGTGAAATTGGAGATTACCCCGCAATTGGAGCATATAACTCGGCAACCTATAATGGTAACCCTACTCTCAAATATGCACAGGTGGCCAACCCAGATCTTCGATGGGAGAGGAGTGAAAAGATTGACCTCGGTTTAAACTTTAGTCTGCTTAAGGAAAGGCTGGATGTTGAATTTGATTATTTCAGAAACAATATCGATGATCTGATTCTCAAAGCGCCTGTAGCGCTTAGTGCCGGGGTGCCTGGTAATTACATCAATGCCAACGTAGGCAGTATGTACAATACCGGCATTGAAATGGGCGTATCATCTAATGTTATAAACAAAACAAATTGGCATTGGGATTTAGGTTTTAACCTGGCGACGCTTCAAAATAAAGTCACATCGCTGGCCAGCGATGTTTACGTTCCCAGCATATTCGGAGTGCAGAATATGACCCGCGTTGGTTATTCCATAGGATCCATATTTGCAGTCCCTTGCCTTGGAGTTAATCCTGATAATGGCCTCATGATGTTTGTAAACAGTGAAGGTAAAACGGTTCAATATAATCACATCGGATCTCCTAAATGGACCTATCTTGATGGCACCCCAGCACCTGCCATTGATAATTATCTCGATGGTAAAATACAGGGCTCTTCGCTTCCTCGCTTGTTTGGAGGAATTAATTCTAATTTGTCCTACAAGAACTTTGAACTGAACATCAATTTTACTTTCGCCGCAGGTCACTATCTGTATAATGGAACCAGGGCTACCAATTCAGATCAGCGATATTTCAATAATGGCACCTTTATTCTTGATCGCTGGACTACACCAGGTCAGAAGACAGAAATTCAAAAGTTGCAATATGGTGATAATGTCTCCGCAGGATTTTCCTTTTCGTCCACCTCCAAGGTAGAAAAAGGTGATTATCTTAAAGTGAAAAATATTGTGCTGGCCTATAAAGTTCCACTTAAAGGTACTCGATTTGAATCCCAGATTTCATCAATAAGGGTTTATGCGCAGGCAGTCAACTTATATACTTTCACAAAATACAGGGGAAGTGATCCTGAGGTCTCCATTAATGGAAATTCCATCCATTCTGGTAAGGATCAGAATGTACCACCCAATGCCCAGGTATTTGCCATAGGTTTAAATGTAGGTTTCTAATTAATATATGTGATTTCAAATTCCTTTTTTCATGAAAAATATTTTTCTTTCCATTTCACTATTGCTTCTGGTATTTTTTGCATCGTCTTGTAATAAAGATTTTCTTGATACGGTACCTTATACCAGTATCAATCAGACTGATGCATTTAATACGCCTCAGCAATATCTGGCTCATGTCAATAATCTTTATAGTCAACTACAGAATCCTGTTTTCTATGGCGGGCGATTTATCGTTTTTAATGAACAACGCGCCGATGAGTTTGGGCAGAATGATGGCAATGCCGCTACGGGTTCTGCAGTCTGGAATCAGAATGTCGCTTCAACCAGCGAATATATCAACGGCGTATGGTCAGCCGCTTACACCGCGATCAACGCTGCAAATATTCTAATGCTCAAGTTATCCGACACCAGGATTATTTCAGATAGCCTTTCCAGACTTTATACCGGGGAGTCCAAATTTATCAGGGCTTTGTGTTATTTGAGTTTGGTACAAACCTTTGCAAAACCATACAATGTGGATAAATCTGCCTTGGGAGTTCCATTGAGACTGACTGCCATTACTTCTGATGGTCATAATGACCTGGCAAGAAGCTCCATAGAAGAAGTATATTCACAGATTATCAATGATCTCAATGATGCAGAAACCCTTCTTCCTGCTGCTTACTCCACTTCTTTATTGAATGCCACCCGTGCCCATAAAGCCAGTGCTGTGGCATTGAAGACCAGAGTTTATCTCAATCAAAACAATTTTGTAAAACTGGCAGAAGAAGCATCCAAGTTGGTTCCTTCCACTGCCCCATATGTATATACCGCCGGAAACGTCACGCACAAACTGGAAACTTCACTCAGCAATTTATGGAATGGTAGTTATACCGGCAACGAAGCAGTATTTTCAATTGCTTTTGCCAATACGACGACAGAGACACCACCCTCTCAATTTGCACTCGCTTTCAACTATGTCACCCAACCCATAATCTTCCTTTCGCCGGGAGGGATCATTCTGGATCCTGCGCTTTCTGATCCGCTCGATGCACGTTCAGCTTTCATCGGTTTGGACAAGGCCAAGCATAATATTCTCAAAAAATTCTCCATAACGACTGCGCCTTTCAGAGATTATATACCGGTCATACGGTATGCGGAAGTCATAATGAATTATGCCGAAGCGCTGGCACATTTGGGACAGCTGGATGAAAGTATTGCACTGATCAAGGCGGTGAGACAAAGATCGAATCCGAATTACAATTTTGCGAATATCGATTTCTCAACGTCAGAAAAAATCATATCCTTCATTTTAAATGAAAGAAGAATCGAATTACTTGGCGAAGGATTTCGATTACAGGATCTTCAGCGCTTGGGCAAGAATCTTCCTGCCAAGACTGGCAGCATTGGAACTGCAGTCGAAGTTCCTGTGAACGCCAGCAATTATATCTGGCCTATCCCGAGTGGTGAACTTTCTGCCAATAAACTTTGCAAGCCAAATTAATGATTAGGGCATAGTTATTTAATCTGTAACTTTTTTTATTACAGTAAAACAACCTATAACTTCATAAAGCACCGGGACTTTATTATTTGTTTCCTAAAGTACTATTCTCAACAGTCTTTCGGGTCTTGCTTTTGGTAAGTTCAATTTCCTTTGAATTTACGGATGTACCCTTGGTCCCCTTGATGAATTTTTTGCACTGTGGGCTTCCGCAACGGCAGTTGAAGCCTTCAGCGGTGTCATCCAGAAATGTTGCATAGTCCAGCGTTAGTTCTTCATTTTTGGCAATTCGTCTTGACGCTACGACGTTGAGCCCGTCATATTGAGTGTTGGATGCGCAGCTGTGATTTTGTGGCGCCCAGGCAGTTGGATCCTCGTCCCACAAGCAATAGACCTGGTCGCTGATTGGGTAGGCATATTGCGCAAAAAGTCTCTTATCCAATGGATCCCAGTGCTTGCGCACATGTCTTTTGGTAACAAACCTTTGTGCCCGTTCTTCCCCTCGAAAAATAATTTCTCCTTTGCGGATATCCCTGCAGGCATAAATTCCAAAACCGCTGATCGCATCGCCTTTGACAACAAAAGGTTTTTGCATCGCGGCATGCCTTGCCATTCCTTCAGCGATAATATGTCTTAAAAATCCGCTCTGGCCAACACCGTCAAACTTTAATATGTAATCTGCCGAACCTTCATAACCCGCTGCGTAAAAAACAGAACAGGTAAAATTTATTTCCAGAAAAAAGATTTCCCGCTGGGCATTTACGCGAAAATCCAATCTCGCATAGCCCACGCCCTGGAACGCTTTAAATATCCTTTCTGCAGCATCGCGCAGACCCAGCTCAAGTTCTAAATCATCGCAGGGTCTGTTGCTCTCCGGATGTAGTTCACTGGTCTTGAGTGCATAAGTCTTATAGCTGAATCCCTCTGGAAAACAATATTCAACAGGAGTAAAACTGATGCATTCCTTTTCTTTGCTTGGCTCGGCAGCTACCAGTACCGTGAATTCTCTTCCGTCTATGCATTCTTCTACGATCAGTTCATCAAATGTCTTCAGCATTTTTTCGACCTGAAGCACCAGACTTTCCTTTGTCTCGCAACGCGAATGATCATCTATGCCCAGGCTATCGCCGGCTTTCAATGGCTTGACAAAAAGGGGATATTTTAATTTTTCACATTCGATGTGATCCTGAATGTTTCGAACAATCACATAATTAGGCGTCCTGATGCCAACACAATAAGACACATATTTCATCAGGTCTTTGGGCGGATCATACAACTTACTGCTTGGACCTGTAAATGGTAACTTAAGCAGTTCAAGTGTATGGATTACATCAATGGAGGGAATTTCCCAGTCCAGGTATCCCTCGCATAGATTGACGAAGATATCAAAGTTTTGTTTCGACAATTCTTTGAGCTGACGGTAGACGGTTAGCTTGTTGAGCTGAACATGCACCATCGTTGCTTCCTGCATGAGTGCACTGAGATTACGTAGCGGATCGTAGTGCTGATAATCCACATCGGAGGTGCTATAATCAGGTTGTAGAATACAAATCTTCATGCTGCTTTCCTGCTTAATGCGTCATTCATGATCTCGCTGATCAGTTCAGAAAATTTCTTACCGCTCACTCTTAAAATGGCTCCAATGGAAGTATAGTTCTCATCTTCACTGAGCCCGCACTGGGCATTGGCTTCTAGTACATAACAGTGGCCATCCCTTTCATCTTTTCTGATATCGATCCTTGTATATCCTGTACCGTTCAGACATTGAAAAGAATCCAGGCTTAGCCTCCTGATTTCCTCCTGAAATTCCTGTTCGGGTTCATAATAATTGAACAAGAATTGGTCATCACCGAGTGATGACTCTTCATCGTAGGTCTCCCATAGACGGTCGAAAGACAGAAATTGCTCTGTCACCGGCAACTTTGAATTAAATACTCTTTCAACGGGTTTGTAGTAAATGATCTCCGACGGATTGTCAAAGGATCCTACCAGGAACGAAGTGTACTCCTTACCTGGAATAAACTGCTCTGCAAAAATCCCATCTACAGTAAGATTCCATCCTCGGTAGCCTTCATTAATTTTGTCAATGATGCGAAGACATTCCTCCTCATTGTGGACCACATTGGATATTCCGAGCCCCATGCTGCCTCCGGATACCGCAGGCTTAATAATTAAAGGCCCAGGTAATCTATCAAACAGTCCCTTGACATTTTTTCCGTCCTGCTGTATGACTTCCCAGGGTGCATTGGGGATACCACATGCATCAAATTTCCTTTTCATTGGAATTTTCGAGGTGGTCATCTCATAAAAATATTCTCTTGATCCGGTATAGGATAAGCCCGAATTTTCCAGTTCCCGTATTACACTGATACCTGGCGCCTCATTGACTTCATCACCGTCACAAAGGTTGAAGACCAGCGTCTTTTTGTCGAGAGACTTTTCTTTGATTGAAGCGATCACTTCCTTGTAATCGTGTAATGTAACATATTGCCAGTTCCAGGAAAGATTGAGTTCTTCAAATACCCTTGTATACTCAAGTATACTCTGCTCAAAATCGTAATAATAAGTGATATTGGGATCCTGACTGATGACCGATGGCGCCAATACCCAAATATGATGATCCTCAAAGAGCCTTGGATGTCTCACGGACCTTTCTTTTGATATAATTGGTCAACTGATATTGAAGAATAACTTCAGGTTTAAAGGAATAAGCTCCGCCAATAAACTGCTGACATTTGGGGCTACCGCAATTACAAATAAACGGTTGATCCATTTCCCACTCCGTTGAAGGGTAAAAAAAGGTCAACTCATCCCCAACACGAATATCCTTAAGTGCAATAAGCCTGAGTTGATCGGTGTCCATAAAAATATTCGGGTCGCAACTATGGTTCATGTATTGCAAAAAATCAGGGTCCAGACTAAAGTGCTTATGGTCATCCAACTGTACAGTCAGATAACTGGGTTTGGTAACAATGTTCTTGGTGTTGAACTGAAATACTTCCTCTCCGGCGCTAAAGTTTGCATTTGAAAACAAACCGTTGGCATTGTTCTCACGAGCTTTTTTCAGTTGAAATTTTTTATCATAGATTTCGATCAGATCCCAGTGCAAATCTTTGGATAAAATAATTTGATCCATGTGGATTGTTATTTTCATGTAAAGATCATATTATTCACTTATTCATCAAATTATAATGACTCTTTTTAAACCATTTCCTGTTAATTCCTAAAAGCACTTCATAGACAGCTTCCACACAAATTATTTAAATGATTGTATATTAAGTGATTAAATAAATTATTGCAATGCGAGCACGATTTAATAATGAAAAGATTTTCAAAAGTGATCGCGCTTCTTTTCATAGATAGCCGGTTATGATTCATCATGATTTATTCAATTGATCGCAGTATAAAAAAAAACCCTGCTTTGGGCAGGGTTCATATTCTAGGAAGGGTAAGACTATTATCTCAGGTCAAGCAGGAATCCAATTGTAAAATTGGCATCCCAGTCGAAGATAAAGGTTTTGCAACCGGTCTCATCATATACTGCTTTATAAATATTGAGACCCGCGCGCTGTTTTTCTCCGCTGGCAGTATACTCAGATGGCGCTTTCAAGACGGTATAGCGCTCTTTACCTTCCCTGACTTGCTTTGCAAGCTCGAAAGGTATACCTCCAATGATAAAACAGTATTTGCGATTGCCTTGAGGAACCTGTGCGACAGTGGTCCTGACATCATTGTACACTTGCTGGTCTGGCGTGGACTTTTGAAAATACTTGGAACCGTGTGTTTCGAACGCAGCAATTTTTCCGTTGTTGGAACTTGAAATCTTGGTATTGCCGGAGCCGATGTCGACCATAAAGGATTCTGACTCCAGTACCTGTGGCATGACACACTTCAGGCCATACGTGCCTTCCTGTGTGGCTGTAACCTCGTTGACAAAGTATCCCAGGCTTTTAAGGTTTTTTGTAATTTTTACAACAGATGGTTCGTTTTTTGCGCCGGAACTCACTACAAAGTGTATATCCTTACCACTCACACCAAAGTCAATCATCTGACGTATATAGTTCTTTAACCCGTT
Source organism: Saprospiraceae bacterium (assembly GCA_046329325.1). Classification (GTDB taxonomy): domain Bacteria; phylum Bacteroidota; class Bacteroidia; order Chitinophagales; family Saprospiraceae; genus Vicinibacter. The sequence goes on along the minus strand of JAXLUU010000001.1, from coordinate 1,499,945 downwards.
ACGGATATCATCATCGGTGGCCATGTTTTCATGTACAAGGCTGGAACCAAATTCTGACTTCTCCAATTTCCAGTGTTTCTGTTCATCCATATTAATTATGAAGGAGTTGAAACCTGCAGCACCGAGTTCTACCACGCCACGTAATTTGCCGTTGACCGGTACCGGTGCCGTATAAGAAAAGACAGGTCTGTTGTCGGCTTCTTTCGCAGCAGATGATTGGCCCGAACCAGCACCTGATGAATTGTCATTGGGGGAAGTGCCTTCACCGGATGAAGTGGGCAACTCAGTCTTATTGCCTGCTTTCTCAAGTATCTGCGGCTGATACTTTTTAATAAGATAATAGATCAGCCCGAGGATCAGGGCGATGATTAAAATTCTTGAAAATACAGTTAGTCTCATGACCTGGGTTTTAATGGTTTTGAAAAACAGTGCAAAATACTATTTCGCTGCTAAAACACCATGAACAGGCCTAAAGTTCCCGTTAACAAAAAAAGGCAACCCGGGGAAGGCTGCCTTTTTAAAAATATCTCCGGAATACTTATTCCATAATAATCTTTGCGGTACTTGTTTTGCCTGATTGAAGAACTTGGATCAATAAGGTCCCTTTGGCCTTATCCAGTTCGATCTGCTTACTGTACTGCCCGGAGTCATTGTCAACTTTTTCACTATAGATTTCCTTACCATTGAGATCCACAACTTTTATGGTAAATGGCGCTTTGTCCCCCTCGAAAGAAATATTTAATTGTCCTTTGTTTGGATTGGGGCTGCCCACTAAAACGGAAACATTGAGATTTCTGTTAGATTGCTCCTCGCGATTAATTCTATTCTCACGAATGATGACTTTTCGATCAGAATCTCCTTCCGGAATTTCAATCATTCCCTGAGATCCGTTTTTGTCTTTGCGGATAATAATTTTCTTTTCAACATTTTTACAGGATTTACCGGCACAGCAGGAAGGTCTTGCCAATTCAGCGGAAGGCTTGCCCAACGTAACAGTCTTACTAATTTCCTGGCCACCTCTCAGTAATTTGACCTTAACCTTATCTCCAGGTCTGAATCCGGAAAGTCTGCTGATCAACTCATCAAAATCTGCAACCCTGTTGTTGTTGATCTTCAGAATGATATCGCCTTCTTCCAGACCGGCCTTTTCAGCACCACTTCCATCCATAACCTGAGTGATGCTGGCTCCATTATTGCCCCCTGCATCTTCAGCTTGAATACCAAGTACAGCCTTGTTACCCGGCTGCATTTCCACGGAGACCATTTTTTCGTGTTCCATGTTCATTTCCATGTCATTGATGAGTTCCGTCTCCAGGTCTTCTGCCTTCAGCAGACTGTCAACATCAAGGTTATCACCTTTGATGATGATCACTTTTTTCTGAATTTCTTTTTTTGAATTTTCGCTGTGATCGCTATTCTGAGCGGTCGCCAGGGTGAGTGAGGCCAGTGTCATCAATACGAATGTCAGTTTTTTCATAGAAGGTATATTTAGTTAATTGTTGAAATTTGATAAATCTGTTGATATCCGGAAGAGTAACTCATAATGGTCTTGGTCTGATCTTTGATCATGATATAGCGAACCGCTTTTCTGGGATTTCCAAATAATGATCGGATTTCTTTATCCTGGCTAAAAATCCTGCTTTCCTGAATTCTTCTGACCGTTGAACCAGCGTCATGATCAGCGGCTTCATCATTATCAAACAAAATCACCGCGTGTACTGAATCGCGCAGGGAGTGTATTTCATTCATGATTTCATGAGGAATAGAAAATCGGTCCTGTGTACTCAAATCGATCCCATAATCTGTGGATTGCGCATCATCATTTGTAACAAATTCGTCCTCAACTGTTGGGTTGCTTTGGTTTAATTCAATAGAAGGATTACTCAATTTTATATTGCTCATTTTTCGGGAAATCGCTATCGTTCTTTTGGTTGTTATAGCCCTGTTGGGATGAACCGTTGCAAGAATTTCATTTGACGCATTGCATTGTTCATTTTGAGGAATATGATGAATTGCCAGACTTTTTGCAGACGGTTGGTATAAACCAACGGTCCAGGCACCAAAAAGACATAGGACCACCAGCGCGTATGAAGATCCTGAACGAATGACTTGCTTTCCCGGCTGAAGTATTTCCTTGATACGTATGGTCAGTTGTCGGGGTACGGAGCCAAATGTCAGCGCTGGTGAAGGCAGGGTTGATTCGCCAAGGTTGACCAGCAAACGGGCATAGGAGACCGGATTTTGTGTCTTTCGGATCACTGATTCATCGGCACAGATTTCCCGTTGAATTCTGATTCTGCCAATAATAAAATGACTCGCCGGATTAAAGAACAATAAGATTTCAGAAATGGCGCAGACCAGATTCATCATATGATCCCTGGCATTGAGATGCGCCAGTTCGTGCAGTAAAACACATTCAGCTTCTTCAGCCGATAAGCGGTTAACCCAGGCCGTCGGAAAAATAACCACCGGCCTGATCATACCGGCGACAAAGGCAGAGCCTACACCCTGATGATGTAGAAGCCTGGGGCGAAATCCTGAATGGATACTAGCGTAACATTGGTCGATTAATTTCTTCCATGCGGTAGGCCATAGACTGGAAGCTTTGGTTCTCAGTCTTCTGATTAACGCCTCTGACAATAGCCAGCGGAAGGCCAATATACCCACCCCGGCCAGCCATACATAGTTGATGAGTTCAATAAATGATGAAGTGCGATCCAAATAAGGAATCCACTGTATCAGTTTTCCGGAATAGGAGACCAGGGCTTCACCGGCTACTGAAGTGAATAGCAACAGAATCATCGATACCTTATATATATGATGTCTGACGCGATGGGTAATGCTTAACGGAATGTTTTCCAAAATCAAAAGTGCAATGATTACAACGGCTCCGTCAAATAGGCTTCGCAGAATGCTGCCAGCAAGATATGCCTGCAAGATTTCCATCTGGTTGATGCTGGGAATCATAAGCTACTACTTTTGATTGTTTTCCAATTGATCAAGCAGCGATTTCAGTTCGCTGATTTCCTCGTGGCTGGGCTTGTAATTACCCAATGCCTGGATCACCAATTCCATCGCTGCTCCTTCAAAGACCTGATCTACAAGGCTGCTCACGACAGATTTCTTGACCTGATCTTCGGCATATCGTGCGGTGTAAATATGCATTTTACCATCCGCAGTACGGTCTACTAATCCCTTTTCAGCCATGATCTGCATCAGTTTGAGAGTCGTGGTATATCCCCTTGGCTTCTTTTCATTCAGGTACTCGTTGACCTGTTTGACGGTCGATGCACCGCATTTCCATAACACCTGGAGTATTTCAAGTTCAGCCTGTGTAGGCCTGAGATGATCGGTCATGATTGACTTGGTTTGTTAGGACAAAAATAACATTTTGATTCTAAATACGAAGTGTTTCGTAATTAAAATCCTGTTTTTAATAAAATTTTAACGACGGGCATGTGTTTAACCCCTATTTTTGTTAGGATTTCAGGAAGGAAGGGTTTTTGGCACTGACCAAAATACGCTTTGTTTTTTCATTCAGGTATTGTTTAACTTTAATTCAATAGAAATGAAAAAACTACTCCCCCAAAGCCTATTAAAAACTATTTTAACCATGATGCTGGGTGCACTGATGCTGACGCTGCATGCCCAGCCCAGATCGAGGTTCTGGAGCCTCATGACGTTTTTGCATCAAAATTCTTGCAACTCCAATCCAATCATTACCTGTCCTCCGGACTTTGGAGCCTGCCCCAGTGCTTCCCTTAATCCTTCCAATACAGGGTTTGCTACCGGTGCACCGGGAGGTCCTAATTGCTCTCCTCCGGTGATCAGTTATCACGACGATACAGTCAGCATTGGCCCTTGCAGCGGAGCTATAGAACTCAGAAGGACCTGGACCGCGACAGATCCACAAAACCCCAATCTCGCTTCTTCCTGCCTTCAGAAAATTATTCTTTCCGATAAGGAAAGTCCCCAGCTTAACAATTGCCCGGGTCCCATCAATGTTAAGGCGGGTTCAGACTGCAAAGCGCATGTTAGCTGGAGTGCGCCAACTGTCACGGATAATTGCGGCAAGCTTTTTCTTACCGTCAGTCACATCAGTGGTGATGCCTTCCCCATAGGAGTGACGACAGTCTCTTACCTGGCAGAAGATCTTTGCGGAAATACCAACTCATGTACATTTAACATTACAGTTAGTGGTACCTGTTGCAAAACAAAACCCAAGATCCAGTGTCCGGCTGATTATAGCGGATGCCCGGGTGATAGTCTGAACGAAGACCACACTGGTAAAGCCATCGCAGTTCAAGGCGATAGCAGTTGCAATCAACCTTCGATCAGCTATCGTGATTCCATATTGTCCAAAGGTCCATGTGTTGGCGCGCTGAATCTCCTCAGGATTTGGAAAGCTGCGGATCCCTATGACTCAACACTTTTTAGTACCTGCACACAGCATATCGAGCTCAAGGATCAAATTGCACCTTCGATTACCGGAATGCCATCCAATATTACGGTCAATCCTACTGTTGATTGCAAGGCGATGGTGATCTGGACTCCGCCTGTAGCCACAGACAATTGCGGACAGGTGAAGTTGTCATCCAACTTTGCGCCGGGTAGTCTTTTCTCTGAAGGAGTAAACACCATTACTTATACGGCATCGGATGATTGCGGTAACTTCATCAATTCCTCTTTTCAGATCACCGTGACCCCATGTTGTCATAATCAGCCGCTGATCCAATGCCCGCTTAACTTTTCAGGATGCCCGGGATCTTCTACAGAGCCAATCGCTACAGGCACTGCCATTGCGACCAAATCCAATCCGGGTTGCGGCACACCGGTAGTCAGTTACACCGACAGTATTGTTAATTACACTTGTCCCGGTTCAAAAATGATTTTTCGCAAATGGAAAGCAACCGATCCGAATGATTCGAATCTTGTGGCATACTGTGTACAATTAATCGAATTAAAAGATGTTACTCCGCCAGTATTTAATGCTTGCCCGGCGAACATCACCGTCAACACCAATACGACCGATTGTAAAGCGGTTGTGATTTGGACACCCCCTTCGGTTACGGACAATTGCGGACATGTTCAATTAACTTCCAATTTTGCACCGGGTTATGCTTTTCCGGTTGGCACAACGACTGTCAATTACACGGCACAGGACGATTGCGGCAATACGATCCAGCACATGTTCACTATCACTGTTGTGAATACCTGTTGCAATGCGAAGCCAAAAATTATTTGTCCTGCAGATTATAAAGGATGCCCAACAGAACAATGCGGCACCAATATCTCCGGTACAGCCACTGCTGAACCCGGTGCTCCGGGATGCCCTCAACCGATTTTGTCATTTAAGGATTCCCTGCTTAACATTTACTCCTATTGCCTCAATGCAAAAAAATTCATTCGAATCTGGCGCGCGACCGATCCGAATGATCCGAAAAACTTTGTGGAATGTAACCAGCTGATTGACCTGATCGACAAGACACCTCCGGTATGGAACTATTGTCCTCCGGATATCACCGTTCAGGCCAATGGTGAATGTGAAAAAGCCATAAACTGGATTCCGCCAACAGCGACCGACAATTGTGGTGGAATGGTGCAGATCACGAGTAATTATGTTCCGGGTCAGAAATTTCCAGCTGGAACGACTACAGTGGTTTACACTGCCAAAGATCCTTGCGGCAACTCCATTAACCACAGCTTCCGCATTACGGTACTCGGCGCCGGTCTCCAGATCGATTGCCCTCTGGATATTGTAGTGGACAGAACGGATCCGAGTTTGCCTGGTGCGTATGTCAACTGGTCACATCCAAAAGTCACCACTTGCGGTTCTTGTCAAGACTCACTCAAGGGATTTATTTATATGGGGACCTGGAACGGCAGCAAATACTATTGTTCCAAAACGACAGAAACCTGGTCCGCGGCACGCGCCATTTGCAGCAGTTTGGGCGGCTACTTGTGTGTCATCAATAGCGCGGATGAAAATGCGTTTGTAGCCAGCAAATTGATGGGAGGTACAGCATACATTGGGCTTCACGATTCCAATGTTGAAGGATTTTTTGAATGGGTGGATCAGTCACCTTTGAATTACACCAATTGGTATGCGGGTCAGCCCAACAACGCCAACGGTGATCAGGATTTTGTAGAGATGTTGCCGGACGGGACCTGGAATGATCAGTACGCCAACTCGTACCGCGAGTTTATTTGTGAAGTTCCTTGTTATACGATCAGCCAGATCGAAGGTCCGCCTTGTGGTTCTCTGTTTAAATGCGGAACAACAAGAGTCACTTATGTCGCAACGCAAGGTCAATACACCGATACCTGTAGTTTTAATGTGACCGTCAAATGCAACGATTCGAAGTATTGTGATTCGAGAGCTCAGAATTGCGGATTCATGTGGATTAAGAATGTGAGTCTTGCGAACATTAATAACACCACCGGATCTTCTGGAGGATATGCCTATTATCCAAGTCCATGCGGAGAATTAAAATGGGGTAAAACGTATGACCTGTGTCTTACGCCGGGATTCAGCAACAATGTCTATACGGTCTATTGGAAAGTCTGGATCGACTACAATGCAGATGGTGATTTTGCCGATGCCGATGAATTCGTAGCTTATGGTTATGGCAATGGAACTTTGTGTGGTACGATTACTTTGCCGTGGAACTGTCAGTGCACGATGACCAATACCAGAATGAGGGTTAGCATGGCATATGGTGGTTATCCCGGCAACTCGTGTTGTATTTTCAGCTATGGAGAAGTAGAAGACTATTGTATCAACATCAGTAAGAATACTTTGGTGGATGATGGGACCAAGCTGTTACGTATTCCTCTGGACGCAGTAAGTCTTAACGGTCACGCTGATCCCAATGTCTTGCTTGATCAAGACCCTTTCAACCGCATATTTTTAGAACCATCGATCGAACTCATCCCCAATCCTGCCAATGAAATCGTTCAAGTGAATGTGATCAGTGCAGAAAAGGCTATGCTCAGGATATATACTGCAGACGGACGACAAGTTTACCAAATACCAGTTACACAATCCACCTATTTACTCAATGTATCGGAATGGAAAAACGGATTGTATTTCGTCACACTCGAAGATACACACAACAGCAAATTGGTTAGTAAACTCAGTGTCATGCACTAAAATATAACGATTAAAGAACTAATACCTTAAGTCTTTTTGATGAACCGGGAGGCAGTGCCTTCCGGTTTTTTCTTATTAACGTTTTGTATTTTTCATTAAGCCCAATCTGTAGATCCTTTCAATGAAGTCGAAAATATTTTAATTCCTTGAAGAAAATGTAACTGTAAAAGCTCAATCTCAGTTCCATCTCTGACGCAAGTTATAATTGCATTTGGCACATAACGATGAATCGATTTTTTACCTGAAGGATTGATTTGAAGAGTTTAAAATCCTATATTTGTGCCTCAAATACAAAGCTATAACATGATGAAAATGTATACTTACCTTCTGGCTTCCCTACTAAGCTCTTTTTCACTAGTTGGTCAGAATCAATTCTGGCAAAAGGATATAGAAGTCAACAATGCGAATTTAAGAACACCGAAATCAGTAGTTCTAGGAGAACTGGAAGTGGATGCTCCCTCGGATGGATTCGTGATCGTCAAATTTGAAGGTAATGTCTGGAGTAGTGCTTTTGATAGAATCGTGCTGGCTGCCAGTGATGCCGAAAGTTGGTTTTCAAATGACGGAAACATAGGCGTAGAAGCATATGATTCAAACCATATCATTAATTACTTTTCACATTCAAGGCTGTATCCTATATCAAAAGGTTTAAAGAAATTTTATGCGGTCGGACAAAACTTTGTTGAGTTGGGAGGTAATGGAAGGGCTACAATCAAAGCTCGGCTTACGGTTGAATTTATTGCATCCTCCGCCAACAATCAGGTCGTCAAAGCAAAAGGAAGCATCATTTATCCGGTCCTCTTATCATCCAAAGAGAAAAGAATTGATTCATTATCTATCAAAAATAATGAAGAGGGAAAACTAATAGTCATGGTTGATGGCGCTTGCAATGGAGATACGAAAGAAGAATTATTACTTTCATCCAGTCTGGATGGTCAGTGGAATCAAGAAAATGAGAATATTACAATGATTCAAAATGTTTCCTACAATACACAGCTATTTGAATATTGTAAAATATACGATGTTGCTCCTGGAACACAAAACGTTTACCTGCTCTCCAAAAAGTTAAAAGGTGACAGTACTTATGACCGGAATGGTTATGTCTATAATTTTAATTTACAGTTTATTCCTAACGGACGTAAGGAGTTTACTGCTTATCATCAGGAAATATCCCATGAATTAAAGAAAAACGATGCCAACAAAACCTGTGGTGAATTAATCATAACATCCAAAGACAAAGGCAAAGCACTGGTTACATATATAGGTCATAGTCAAAGCGACATAAAAGATATTCTATCTTTAACACTCATTAATACAACAAAAGGGTTTTCAGACTCAACAAAAATATTTGCACAACCCAATGTAAGTCATAACAACTACGTATTCTATCAGATCAATTCCATTATGAATCTGCAAGAGGGTCAAAACTCTTTCAAGATTATTGGCAACTTTGAACCCAATTCAAGTGGCAATGGTGTCGCCAGCATTTATGGAAATCTCATCATCAAAATAGTATCTGACGATTCATCGACCGGTATTCATGAAAATACAGCTCAAAATGAAGCTGACATTCTATATCCAAATCCTACGACAGGATTCATTCATTTTGCTGGAAACAATCAACTTTCAAGTCAGCCAGTTTTAATCTTTGACCAATCAGGAAAGTTAGTGAGTTCAAATCAATACAAAGTGATCAACGACAATTCCATTGATATTCAGGGCTTGAAAAATGGAATTTACTTTATAAAAGTCAGTAACGATCATAGGATTTATAAGGTATTAAAAAATTCGAGAGGTTAGACAAATAATCAGAATGCTAAAATTTAATTAATAAAATAATTTAATGACTGTTTGCTTCAAGCTTGCTTTTTGAGGATGACCCAATTTCATTTATTTGCATTGATGCAATATTTAGTTCCAATTGATTTATTCTTTTTTCCAATAATTTCTGACTAGAAGACAAAATGCTATTTACTAATTCTAGCTCTTGAATTCGCTTTATCAATTCTTGAGTAGCAGATACATTAAGCATAGCGATCGCCTCGTAATCAACAATATGAAAATCATTGACTTCTTTACCATAAACTAATACTTTACCATTTCGCTTAGTGGTCACTTTTATTTCATCTAAATATACACTTAAAACTTCTGAATCCTCAAAACTGTCCTCAAAAATTAATCTTATCTTATCTCCCATTTGAAGTGAATTTTGTCGAAGATATATTATTTGATTTTTAACTTCTGCAAATTGCATGATATTTGGTATAAATTCTGAATTATTCCTCTTTACTGCCTGAAGATAAACCTCTGCAATTTGTTGACCTATTAATTTTTTCACAACTCCACTGCCATTTTTAACTGTGTCTTTATAAGTATAATTTGTAACTTCTATAGTTTTAAGTACTTCAAGATCATTTTTTGAATTTGAGCGCCCTATGATGTTTTTAATTCTAGCATCAGAAAAAACGTTTAGTTCATCACAAGCAATTCTAGATTCGGCATAAATTGAGTAGTTAGCTGGTCCAGCGCTATTCGCAACCCAAGCAGCACCATTAGGAACAAAGTTTGAATTAGTAAAAGCCAATTTTGGCTTGATTATAGCAGTATAGTTTTGGTTAAGAAAGTAATTAAAAGTGGATACCCTTGTAATTTCAAGTCTACCTCTTGTTGGAATACCTATTCCAATTCCAACATTACCATCAAAAGCTATATTGGGAGACTTAAGAGTTACTCTTCCTCCAGAATTATTATTCTGAATAGAAAGCACGTTCGCTGCTGGATCATTTAATATAAATGTATTTTTAGGGGCTGTTTCTGATTCTTCAAAAAAGATGTGAGATTTTGTACCACTTAACCAAATATCTGATGTATTTGAATTTACAATTGCTTCTATATGACCTCCTGGAAGCCCGTCAACTTTTAAATTATTAACAAAAAATACTGCACGTTGATCTGTTAAATTATTCTTTGCACTATAGGTAAAAAATGGGCGATTAGACTGTCCTGAGCTTACTCCACCTGAAGTTCTATCTCTTAAACTAAAATAATTATAATCAGGGAAACCAAATTTCGAACCATTTTCTGAATACATATCAAATTGATCCCCGAATCTTAAACTTGGATCTGAACCTCCATTTCTTTCAAGTATAATATTTGAATTCGATAATGCTGTATGATTAATCACAAGTGCTCCATCAGGCGAAGGGGATGTGTTATCAATACCTACCGTTCCACTACTAGATAAAGTTAAAGGATCCGATGAATCAATAAATTTAAAATCATCAGCTTTGGTCCATGAAAATAGTAACCGATCATGGGGTTCTCCTGTTATATCCCAAAATGATGGTATTCCACCAAGTCCAGGCTTAGGTTTAAATCGTATTAATCCGCCTAAAGGCGCACCTGATGTCTGCAATTCTAAAGTAGGAATTGAATTACTCTTTAATCGCATTGTTGGATTAGTTCCATTTGAGGAAACTTGTGTAAATTCCGCAACTGGTATATTACCAACAGTAGCAGCATTAATTGCTAATGCATTGCTAGTTAATATATCAATCCCTTGCACATTCTGAGATTGAGGATGAATACCAATTGCAGAAGTTCCACCAGTGGGATCTACATGTAATGCATTTCCTGTAACAGGACCCTCAATATAGACTCCATCAGTAGTATTTTTACCAGTTGAGTTTATATTTAAGAGCCCTAAGTTGTTTCCTGCAGTATTTCCCACTTGTACCTGCCCCAGATTTGTATTGTTAATTGAATTTCCAATGAGAGTCCATAAATTTGTTCCAAGAAGACCAGGAGCTAAATCTTCAGCTCTAATTGAACCATTTTGAATTTCAGTTGAACCTATTGAATTTGGATTTATTTCCAAATTGTTAAAGGTACCTGTAACATCTCCCGAAGCTATTGAACTCGTAGTAATGTCATCTACCGGATTGACATCACCTGAATTTGAAACTTGATTTCCAACAATTTGTATGCCTGAACCAGCCGTATACACTTGATTATTATCTATATCCGGTTTCCATTCATTTAAATTTGAATTCCACTTTAATACCTGTCCATTGCTCGGCGAAAGATTGGAAACTGGGTTATTCTGAATTCTGTTAACTGTTAAATTGGTAAAAATTCCTGAAATATCTCCTCCAGCCCCAGTGGTGTTCAGTATATCATCATTTGGATTAATATCACCGATATTTGTTATTTGATTACCATTTATCTGAATGCCCTGTCCCTCTGAATAAATTTGGTTATTGTCTGTATTTGGTTTCCAGGAGTTTTGTACTGCATCCCACTTAAGCACTTGTCCATTTAGAGGAGGTATATTGGATACAGGATTGTTTTGAATAGCTCGGACAGTTGGATTTGGATAACTGCCTTTCAGGTCTCCCCCAGCAAGACCGCTAGGAGATGATGATTTTGAACTCAATGAATATTTTGCATAAGGAACTGCTTGAAATTTTACAATACCCATAGGAATTAGATTTCCCGAAAAATTGACATTCACTTGCAAGAAGCGCTCACCAGCTCCCCAATCAATTTGATTAAAATCAATTAGATTATTACCAATAACAAGATTAAACAATCCTGTAGCATCGGTAGTAGCGCTTTGAGTCTCTTGATAAAGTATTTTGCCGCCAATAGCATCTAAAATAATGAATTCTACAATTATAGTTTGATTTTTAATCGCCTGGTTTTGATTATCCTTCAAAACAGCCTGATAATTAAATCCTTCTAAACCTGATTGCGCCTCTAAGTTAAAAGAAAATAAAAAGATGCAGATTAACGATAAGATAATATTTTTCATAAAGTAATAATTTAATATTTTTGAATTTTATAGATTTTTAATAATTTATCATTTGAATATATCTTCAATAAATAAGTCGCAGATGTTATACTCTCTAATTTTAAAATATGTCTTTTTGAATTCGTGGATTTTATATCCTCAATTATAATCTGCCCAAATTGATTAAATAATTTAAAATAGTATGTTTCATTATCGTCCTCACAATCAATTTCAATATTCAATTCATCAATAACAGGATTTGGGAATATTATGATATCAGTACTATCATAAGATTCAATGATACCTGTCGCCATGGTCGCTGATTGATGAAACCCCTGCCCTAAAGTTAATATTGGGTTTTGGAAAGTAGCTATTACAGATTCTCCCACAGTAAAATTCAATTGAATACTATTTGTCAAATTGCCACCGCTTGATCCTATTACGCTTTTACTTAGGCTTTGCGATTCAATATTAAATGATACTAAAAGCATTAAATACATAAAGCTAAATTTCTTAATCATAATTATATCTTGCAATTTATAAAACAAATTTTACAATTTTCAAATAATAGTTTGTAATACACTCAAATACTTGGTCCTAAAGTATCGGTCCCTAGTACTGGTCTAAATATCAAAATTAATTTGCTAAATCCAAAAACTAAATCACTAATTGGAACTATTTTAGAATATCTGTAGTTCGAAAGTATCCCCCATTTGGGGGAGGTAACCTTTGGCCTGGTCAAATAAAACCCTATTCCTCAACAATTGGTATTGTAATACTTATTTCACTTCCTTTCCCCAGGTTAGAATCTATTCTGACAAATCCATTCAATGATTTAATCCGATCTTGAATATTATTTAATCCATTACCTGACCCATCCGAATGAAGCTTATTTTTTTCATCAATTAAAAAGCCAATGCCGTTATCTCTAATTGTTAGGATAAATTCATCTTTTGAAAACTCATATACAATGTTGCATTGAGTAGCTCTAGAGTGTTTAATAACATTATTTATAATCTCTTTGAATGCAAGATAAATGTTTTTCTTTTTTTCATTCATGACTATTTCTGAAGGAAACGCTTCAGGCCTGTTTTCCAATAAATCGATATTAAGACTTTCTAATAAGGTTCTGGCATATTGACTTAAAAAATCAACAACCGATTCCCAATTAGCATTTCTATCATGTGTAACCCAGATTACTTCACGTATTTTATTTGCAAGATCACTACACATTTCGGCAAATTTGCCTATTTCGTTTCTTGTGGCTTGATTTGTAGCATTTAATTTAGTTAATTCAACCATTAATCGCAAAGCAGATACCTGCGAGCCTAAGTCATCATGCAAGTCTTTTGCCATTCGGTTTCTTTCATCGTTAATAGCCCGTTGCGTATTCAATTGATTCGTCAATGCAATATTTTTAATCAGAATATTCTTCTTTCTTACCTTGTAGATCATTTGAAATACAGACCCAAGGATAGAAATTATCATTATAATCATAAACCACTTTTTATTCCAAAAGTGCTCTGTAATTTCAAAATTAACGGAAGCAATTTTTACCATTCCTGGATCTTGTCCGGTTGCCCTTGTCGAGAACCTATAGGTACCATACGGTAAATTGTAAAAGCTGATACTTCTTTGATTCCCAATTCGGATCCAGTTTTCCGAAATTCCGGACAGTTGATATTCCAATTGTATATTTTTTGACAAAGATTCATCCAAGGGCGAAAAGTTAAACTGAAACTGCTTTTCATCAGGCGAAAATTTGATTTTCTCCTGCGTGTACGAATCTGAAAATAAAAATATCTCTCGTTTGTTGGTTACAATAGATTTAATATATGGATGAATTACATTATTTCTAATAAGTTTATCAGGCAATATCCTGTAAAGGTTATCACCAATGCCTGCTAGTATTTCTCCATTTTTTTGTTGCTTTAATCGATGTCCACCCCCAAGCTCAGGCCAATAATCTGATAAGATCTTACATTCCTCTGTTTGAATGTTGAATTGAACCAAACCAGCATTAGTCAGCAATAGAAAGCTTGGGTAAGATAAAGGAACGATAGCATCAACACTATTAAAGCAATTTCCGCCTAAGATCCCAAACTTAGATGTCACCTTACAGGAATCAATATCATAGATATATAGCCCCTCGCTTGTACCTATTAGATATTTTCTTTCTTTAATATGCTGAATATCATAAAAATCTTGATCTGCAATCTTTACATCCATTATATTGAGTTCATCGCTATAAGGATGATAGATATATATAGCATTGTTCAGGCAGAGATAGAGAATGCTATCACCTTCTGCTTTAATATTCCATAAAATTGGTTTACCTGGAATTAATATTTTGAAATTTTTACCAGTTTTGTAATTTAGAATCTGAACTGAATTTTTCCAGTAACCAATAATCATTTTACTACTGTCCAAAGGATAAATGCGGATCACCTTTCTCCCAATTAGTCCAAGGGAGTCTTTAGGGGGATACCACCGGTAATTCGAACCATTTGGATCTACGGATGATAATCCATTAAACGTACCTACATAAATTTGATTGTCAAAAGGATTATAGACAGATATCCAGCTTAAAAGACTGTTTTCGTTTTTTATATGATTGGGCAAGTAACGAAAGGTTTTTTTGATAGAATAATTACTATCTAATATCACCAAAGCAGGATCAGCGTCCGCGATGAAAAGATTTCCATTTTTTTGACGGTTATAATTTAATAATCCAGTAGGTGATTTATATACCAACTGAAAAGGAGGTGGGTACAGATCTATCTTATAAATACCATTTTCCTCACTGCATATCCACAAACTATTATTATCATGAATCAAATATCTAGCTGTTTGATTGAATATTAAGGGGCTATTTTCAATATTTGTATTGTCCACTTCCGCAAACTTGAATACGCCATGAGTAGTTGCGACATAAATATCCTGACCTCCCATTAAATTGGGTATTTCAATGACATCTAAAACAATATTAGTATATGAATTCAATTTTGTTTTGTGATCCCAAATCGATTTTATAAATTTCTTTTTATTAAAATTATACTGCAGCAATCCGTCACCCCAGGTTCCAAACCAAATATTTTTTTTGGTAACTAGGTTGATCCCTATTGTTCGGGGATCAGAAAGTAGTCCTCGAGGAAGAGTATCGATGAGCTTGATATCCTTAGAAATAGGATTATAATTAAATAATCCTTTAGGACCATACAAGTAGATATTTCCATCCGTATCAGCTGAAGCTGAAAAATTTGTACCTGTAACACCCTCATTAACCACGTTTTTGAATAATCTTTTTTTCTTATCGAATTTGAAAAGACCTCGATGAATACCACTTGCATAGAGATCATAACCCACATTAAAGAAATGGGCTTCAGTAAAATCCGTATCAATCCCACCGTTTTCTTTTGTGAAATTTTCAAACGAATTAGTAGTCGGATTATATCGGCTTACTCCATTTACAAAACTAATCCATATTACTCTGTCTTTATCTTCAAAAATATCCATAACTGCTCTACCTAATATTGAATTTGGATTCTCAGAGTCATGGGTAAAATATTCCTTTGATTGTCCATCAAATTTTACTAAATCAAATTTGGTCCCTATCCAAAGGAATCCTTTTGAATCCCTTAACAATGAAATAGGGCCTCTACTATATAGGTCAATTTTATTGTCTATTACTTTTAAAGCTGGAGATTGGCTGTAGGCTGATTTTGGAATTGATAAAAGAACAATAAGTGGAAAAAACCTAATTAAACCAACGATTTCCATATTTTGGACTTCCTAAAATTAACGATGTAATATTTTTGATAAAAATAACTAATAATTGAAGGGTGAAGCATAATAGCTTCACCCTTTTTATAAAATATACCAAATTTAACTGTTAAATTCTAAGGCCTTATCCAGGCTGGTCCACTACTGTTTAAAGTCTTATCCCTCATAAATAGTGTGCCATTATTTATAGTTGAAACCTCTAAATATAAATTAGGATTACCGGCAGTTTGTGAATTCCACAATGCTTTTCCGGCATTATCATATATAACTAGATTGCCATCGGTCTGCATTACACATCGTATACCACCAAAACTATAGGAAGCCCATCTAATAACAGATTTGTTGCTCCAATAGAGAACCAGGTTGCCATCACCCTGGAAATAAAGTCGCACTCTATTATCTGTTGACTGCAGATATTCTCCTTGCTTTATCTCCTGGCCGGGATACAAAAAAGATCCTTGTTTTGAACTCCACGCAGTCTGACCACTCTGATTAGTAACATAAAGATGACCTTCATTACTAAGACTTAAAATGGAACCCTGGTTGTTATAACTTTCAGTTTGGTAAACATACTTCCCACTCTCATCATAGCCCACAAAATTTCCGTCTACTTGCATAACCCATCGACTAGCCTTTGTTTGAGTAGTCCAAATGATCATGTTGTTGTCATCCAAAATATTTAATATCCCAGTCGAATCGACTATTGCTTTAAATTTTCCATTAAGAGATTGGATACCTTCTCCATAAGCTAAATACTCGCCCCCTGACAATTCAACTCTTAAAGGTGTACTTTCTTCTTTTGTGCAACCTGCATTCATTAAATTAACAAATAATGCGATTGCAATGATTGAATATAATTTAGATACTTTCATAATTTAATAATTTAAATTGTTATTTTGTATTTGTATAAGAATATATTTCCAACAAATTGGCGACTAATTCATATGGGAGATAAAAGTATCCTTTATCATGCGTTTGGGCGCCCCACGAATTTTGTACTTTGAATACTTTTTTGGTATCATCGTAACCCATAATGACTGCAAAATGATTTCCTCTAATATTTCCTCCTCTACTTAAATATGTATAGGGCGCTCTAGTTGTTTGTCTGTCAAAATTTTCATCAACCGCAAATCCAATTACTATTGGATATCCATTCTGTACTAGAATTTTTATTACTTCTGAATTTCTTGGTACCGTAGTCCACTTAAATCCAAATATTTTTGGAAAAGGTGGGTAATAAATATAAGTATATGTATAGTACTGTCCTGTTTTAGGATTGAATTTCTTTTCTGATTTCTTTACTGGAGCATAGCCAGGTGGATATAAATTAGTACAGCCATTTTGAGAACTATATGGCATTAAAGCCTGACTGGCACTTCCATTGTTAAGCAGAAAGTTGAAGGTCGTATTCGCAAAGGCTCCTGAAGTACAGGCAGTTCCCGTCTTAGTATTATTATATATATATTCAGGGCTTGGAATCAAGGAATTTGAATAAACTCCTGAATTCCGTCTTAAATATCCAGTAAAACAATAGCCGATTGCTGAAGCAACACAAGAAAACTCATTCCCTTGATCCATAACTGGTGGAGTATTCAAAGTCATTATAGAACTCCGTTGATTCAGCTCAAAACCATCCAGAGGCTTAATTGACGAATAGTCTAATTGAGGAATTTTACTATAGTCTTCTTTAGGTAATATAAGTCCTCCAGTTTCACCTGGAGTTTGTAATATCAAGCTTGGATTCTGATTTTTAACAAGGTTTCCCCCAAGATCAATATTATTCAGATGATCATCATTGCAAGCGAATACAAGGAATAGAGTTAGAAAAGTAAATAAAATTTTAATCGGATTTTTCATAATAATTTAATTTTTAATAAATGATACAACAAAGGTATTCTGAATAAATAAGAGCTGAAATAGCTAAAGTTCGGTATTGTAATCGCAGGCTTACAAAATTCTCACCCTTTTGTGCTACTTTAAGGTGGATATAAGATTTTCAAACTGGTTTTGTTATCTTTGTCTTCACCTGTTGTAGTGAATAATAAGCTTGAATTGATAAATTAATCATACTAATGGGGGATATCCTTCCCATATTTCTTTGTGATTAATTAAAACCTCTATACTTTTGAATAATATTTAATTTGCAATATGAATAATATTAAAGTCGCTATTATAGAAGATGTCGCTGAGTATCGTAAAGCTCTTCAATTAATAATAAATAGTACTCCTAATATAAAATGTGTATCGAGTTTTCCAAATGGATCCTTTGCAATTGCTGAAATACCCAAAATGGATTTAGATATTATACTGGTAGATATTAACTTACCTGACATAAATGGTATTGAAGTGATTCGCGAACTAAAGCTAGTATGTCCAAAATTGCAATTTCTTGTTCTAACTGTTTATGAAGAGGATGAAAAAATTCTTAATGCACTATCCGCTGGTGCTAGCGGATATATCTTAAAGAGTACCGTTCCATCCAAAATTATAGATGCTATCGTAGAATTACATGACGGTGGATCACCCATGAGTAGCAATATTGCTAGAAAAGTTGTACAGTATCTAAATAAATCGGTGACAGAATCAAATAATCCATATGAATCTTTATTGACAAAGAGAGAAAGGGAAATATTGAATTTACTCTCTACAGGACTTATTTACAAACAGATTGCTGACACTTTGTTTATTAGTGTAGAAACTGTTAAATCACATTGCCACAATATTTATGATAAACTACATGTAACAACAAAGATGGAAGCAGTGAATAAATACTTTAAAAAGTAAAAACAATCTCACTGCTGACGAAAGATATTCTTGTCTTGCCATTGTACAGAATATTAGACTTGTACCGATGATTGTGTTTGAGAATTCTATCTTATCACTTCTCCCTCACGCCTTATTCAACTTAATGACAAAGGTCGTCTTCACTCCCGGCGTTCATTTCCGTTTGATTGACTATTGCCTAATGTCCCCATGCTGGAGCAAGTTTTTACCTGTCCCGCTCAAGCGGGAAACTTGTGCCAATACCCTGCTTGTGCCGATCACTAGTACCCAATATGTGATGAATTATTTTATTCCGTTCTTAGTAACTCAATATATTCCAGTAATGTGGCTTCCAGCCGGTCAATGATCAATTGATAAAATGGAATCGGATTGGCATCAGTCTGAACTAGTTCCAGGGCTTTGAAGTAAGACAATCGCGAATCTTGATCTCCTTTTAATATAGCAACAGGATATTCATTCATCATGAGGATTAAGTTCATGGCCAATCTGCTGGTGCGTCCATTGCCATCAATAAATGGATGAATGGTCACCAGTCGCTCGTGCATTTCAGCGGCAAGAATCACCGGATGGATTCGCATCACATTCGTCTCATAAAAATGAAAGTAATCTTCCATCAACTTTGGTACAAGATATGGTTCAGGTGGGGTATGAGACGAACCCAGTATTCGTACATTGTTCCTACGATAACTTCCCGCATTTTGGCGATCAATGCCTCTCAATATCATTCCATGCAGTTGAAGTAAAGTTCTTTCATCAAAGCGCTGATGTCTGTGGACAAAATCGAAAAGCAATTCGATGGCTTCAGAATGATTGATGGCCTCCAAATGTTCCCTGATAGATTTACCGCTGATCGTAATGCCTTCATTGATCACCAACATGGTCTCCTGCAATGTCATTGTATTGCCTTCAATCTTATTGGATTCATAGGTATAGTTTAATGCAAAATATTTTTGCGCCTTTTCTTTTTGCGTATTTTGTTGTTTATGAAGTTTCTTGTATTCAAGATTCAACTGATCCAACTTTTGCAATCTTAACCTGATTGTTTCCGGTAGATCAAAAGAACCGGACCCATCAGATCGCCTTAAATATTCAATCCGGGTTTCAGCCAAGGCCCATATCGAATCAAGATCCTTTTCATACCTGACAATATTGTAGATTTTCTCCGCGATAAATGGATTCCTCAAAATCCCTAACTCAACCTGATAAGCGGAGGCTAATGCCTGCAAATGGTCCTCCGTTGGTTTCCGGCTACCGGATTCGTATTTACTGATCAAAGCCTGGTCAATTTTGGAAATAATGGATACTTCTTTGATTTTTAAGCCTTTAGAATGACGTGTAGCCTTTAATAGTTTAGGGAATTCGCTATTCATACCCAAAAGTAATCATTTATTTATAATTTGACCTTTTTTGTCATGCCATTATTTGTCTTTATAATATTCTAATTCGAACTCAATTCTTTCACTGTTGGTGTCCCGTGGTGGTGGGATAACCACACTGGCGCAAGCTTATCCTGACTTGTGCCATTGACAGATCTCTAATTGCAGACTGCAGACGCAAGATATTCCAGTACCTCCATTGTACAGAAGATTAGACTTGTAACGATGATTGTGTTTGAGAATTCTATATTATCACTTCTTCCTCACGCCTTATTCAACTCAATGACAAAGGTCGTCCTAACGCGAGGCGTGCATTCCCATTTGATTCACTTTTGCCTACTGACTTCTGAATTAGTGGCCTTGGATGCGCAGCTTGGGACCTAACCAACGAATGATGCGCCCGCAGCAAAAACTGTTTGAGTCTAATGGGCCGCCAAACCAAGGAAATGGATAAGTAGGCATGCCAGCACAACGAACTCAGCCAAAGACGAGTTTTTTTGATGCAGCAGAATGAGTTGATGTTGGGTAAGCGAGCAGCCCAGCCACGAGCTTTTCTTTGACTTACTTTCTTTTGGCGGCGCAAAAGAAAGTAAGATAGCAACTTAGTGTTTAATTTTCGCTGAACAAATCGTCAGAGGCTAATGACAACGATTAAGGATTGATGGATCGTTCAATCAATTCCTCTTACTTTTTGTGGCCAAAAAGTAACAAAAAGACTTGTCGAAAAAAAGGCGATTTTTGCTTCGCAAAACCACGGATGATTCTCGGCATACACAACGCTCCAGAATTACCAAGTCTGAATATCATACACTACACCTATTTACTGGAAGCCTCCAATCACCGTTATCGCTGATTTTTCGACGCTTTTACGTTATAATGTTATGCATAGCAAATAATATGAAGGCATTCTATTGAGCAAAGATTGAGAAAATGAAATATGAACCTTCTACATTAAATTAGTAAGCAATTCCCAATTGTGTTCAATAAAGAATTTGGCTTGTCCTAGCCTGAAATAGGTTGACCAAAATTTGAGCTAAAAACCAGGTTATGAAGGTCAATAAAACGAGTAAAAAGCAAATCGCCCCGCGGAGAATTTTCAGTGAAACTATCAAAAGACAAGTCGTCAAGGATATTGAGCAGGGCAAGTGCACTGTTAATGAGGCGAGTCTTGAATTACAGGTAAGTTATGTATCAGTGTATAGATGGATTTATCTTTATAGCAGATATTTACAAAAGAATAAAACAATGGTCCTGCAAGATACGAGTGAGGCCTATCGGACCAAGGAGCTAGAAGCTCAAATAAAGGAATTGCAGGCTGCTTTAGGCAGAAAGCAGCTGGAGGTTGACCTGCTCAACAAAATCATTGAAAAAGCGAGTGAGGCATATGGTAGTGATTTTAAAAAAAATTTATCAGGCCAGCTCTCGAGTGGTATCGAACGCATAAAGGGGGTCACCAAAGATACAAAATGATTGATCTCTATTTAGTGGCTGGGATTAGTAAGCAAACATTATTCAAGTACAGACAGTGTATAAAGCAAAAGTCAGAGATTGAACAGCAGGTAATCAAGGCGACTATCAAAATACGAAAGAATCATAAAAGAATGAGTTGCAGGCGAATGTATAGTATGGTAAAGCAAGACATACCAATAGGTCGAGATCAATTCGAGATGATCGGTTACAAGGCCGGTTTTAAAATAAAGCGGAAGGTAAACCCCCATAAAACCACATGGGGGCAGCGGATTGAGATATGTCCAAATCTCATTGAGGGCAAGACTCTAACAAATATTAATCAAGTCTGGCAATGTGATATATTCTATTTAAAAGTGGAAAACAGGAATTACTACGCAGTGACCATTATGGATGTGTTTTCTAGAAAATTACTAGCTTTAAATGTGTCCAGGACGCTAAGGTCTGAACAATCTGTACATGCCATAAAAACAGCATTAAGAGAGCGGAAAGTAAATCAAATTCCAGGATGTATTTTCCATTCTGATACGGGCAGTCAATTTATTAGTGAAAGAATAAAAAATGTATTGAAGAAGGCCAAGATGAAAAGAAGTATGTGCAAAATGTCACAGGAAAATGCCTATATGGAAAGATTACAAGGGATATTGCAACAGGAGTATTTTAACGAGCACCAACTAAAAGAATCTACGATTCAAAAATATTCAGAAAAAGTAGTACAGCTATATAACAAGGAAAGGCCACATGGAAATTTAAACAACAAGAGTCCAGAGCAATATGAACATGACTTAAAAAAATGAGTAAAAATCGGAATACTAAATTATTGATTTACAAGAGATATTAGGATATCAACAAAAATTGAAGATTTTAACAAAAAGAAAAAAGAAGCAAAAAAGAAAAACTTTTCATTGTTGTTATTAGTTAACTTTTAATTAAAAAAGGTCAACCTATTTCAGGCATACACAAACCTTCACCATTACTCCTCTTCAAGTCCAAAGGGTTCAATCAGCGGGTCTGAGAAAGGGCCTTGAATTCCATCCTTGTTTATCCGGTCAATTTGAAGTGCTGAATTTATTCGAAATGCATAGGTGTTATTAAGTTCGTTCACCAGTACTATATCAAATTGTGGATCAAAATCGCTCATCTTAACTTTTAAGGTTTTTGATAGCGACTTCAAGGTCGGTGCGTCTCCATCATGCCACTCTATCGTCATCAATTTATATTCTTTCATAAAAATATATCACTTATAAAAATAAAGGGTTTGATGAAATTGTTCACCAAACCCTTTAAGTTTTGAACTACTTATTGCAGTGGCAGGTCTCGGAGTGATCGGAGTTATCTAAGCTTTGATTGTCAGAACTTTTTTCATTGCTTGGCTTACTGTCCGTCAGTAAATATTCAATTGCTTGAAGCAATTCATCTTTACTCAATGCTGCCTTTGGTGTTGCAATATCCGTATTGACAGGCAATCGATCAATGTCTATGTAAAAGTCTCTTTCGAGTTTTTTGCAAATCAAAGGATTAATTCGACAAAAATCCAATATTTTAATCTTGTCTCTGCGCAACAATTCACAAATTCTCGGATATCTTTCGCAGATATTAAACGGATATAGTTTATCAATGATTTTACAACCATTAACCACACCATATCCATAAAGAAAATCGAATCCTGCTGTGCCTAGATCCCTCGCACTACTGGTAAGTAATGTCTTTATTGAAGCTGGTGATGAAATGGCTGAGCCAGTCCATGGCCTTACTGTTCTTACTGCAGCGACTACACCGGCTACAACAGGCGAGGCTGCTGATGTTCCACCGTCGGCGGAATATACTCCACTACCTGAAAAATGAGTATAACCTGTGATGTCTGGTTTCGCTCTGAATAAATCACCAGGACCAGAATTGGAATACCCAACCCGATCCAGATTAGTAGCCACACCGGCTACACTGATAACGGCTTCCAGTGAATTTGCTCCATATATTCCTCCATTGGTTACGTTCTGACATCTTCCATCAGGACATTCTGGACCGCAGTTACCGGCTGCAAAAAGAACATCTGCACCAAGTCGAATAAGACGACCAACAATCTGCGTAAAAGGGTGATTTGGATTATGACTGTAATTTCCTGGATTACCTATTGGGAAATCCCAACTTGGATGAAACATTCCCCAACTGTTGTTAACCACTAGAGATTTATTCTCACCGGGTCGGGTTGGACGCCCCATGAATCTAATGAGATGACTGTATGCCAAAATTCCGTCTGACAATACTCCAGACATAGCGGTTGGGCCGGTAGCTCGTGTTGTTAGCAAGGCTATATCCAATAATGAACATTGAGGCGCAGCAATACAAACATCAAAAGCACACATAGTTCCATGACTTACCGGAGCAGATCCGGGAGTAATAGTGGAAGTAGAAGGTTTCCAACTCCATGCTGCATTAAAATTTGGGTTTTTTCCGTGCGCATTTAAATAAGCCATATTGATACCGGTATCGACTATGGCTACATGCACACCCTGACCGGTCATACCCTTAGCCCGCATTCGCGCAACGCAAAGTAATCTTTCCACATCAAGATGTGTTCCTTGTGCTGGACTGCCTGGGCAAATTAGACAAGGTTCAATTTCTACGTCCGCGAATACGCCAACCACTTGTTTGTTCTTATTTAGTTCGTTGGTTACCTTATCTAAATCTTTTTCAGAAACATCACCCCTAACAATATAGGTATGATTAGCTGGATCCGTATCCATTTCAAAATCACTTCCAGATGCAAAAATGGATTTGTCTTTTCTCTCTATTGCTTTTACATTGGGAATACCCAGAATACCGTATTCCTGATCAATTTGAAAAGTACCAAGGTCCAGTTTGGCATTCTTAGACGATGCTGTTTTAGCACTGGACATGGATAAGGATTCTACGTCAGCGGAATGCTGAAGTTGTACAATAATTTTTCTTTTTTTCATGATAAACATTTTAATTTGATGGCTTACTCTATTCAGTTTTCAGCAACCCTGTCCTACTCTTTTTGATTGGATTTTCGGAAAACTCCATACCTGCTCATTTATTCGCGAAAAAGAAGCATGCACCCATTTCTGATTTCATGAGAGCGCGTGGATTACACAAGAATTGATTGGAATAATCTTATAATGTTATCACCATGAATCCAATAATATTTTTAAAAGTAAATATTTAAGCAAAAAAGAAAATAAACATAAAATACTATCTAAGGGCAAATTTTTATTGATATTCTATAAAAACGGCAGACTCTAATGAATCCGGGTAACAATATTAATTGAAATGATACATTCTCCGTTTGTGTCAATGCTGTAACAAAGCTTATATGCAACGGATTAAGTCAAACCATGAAGGAGGAATTAGTTTTCTTTGTCGCCTTGAGCAGAAAAAATAAAAATCATAGCAGGACTGTTAAAGTCCGATCAACCAATTGAATATGGAATTTAATAAAAAGTCAGCTTATTTCCTTTAGGTAATTTTAAATTAAATTCTTTAACTCTTTTTAAATACTGCTTAATGAAATTGCTGTTTAGCTTACATACTGCAGCAGCACGCTATTTACCAAAATTTTGAAAGAATAACGATACTGATGATCTACAATCCATGCTTGTACAATTTCTCATGAATTTTTCGACCTTGATTATCGATTATTTCTAAAAAATACAATCCATTGATCAGTTCTTCGGCATTGATTATAGATTGCGATTGATTTAAAATTTTTTTAACCAAATTTCCATTTTGATCATATAGTTTACACGTTACCGGGTAAGTTACTTTTGAAAAAAATATATTTTCGATAAACGGATTCGGATAGATCTCAATCTGGTCAGAATCATCATATTGATCACTCAGTGAAGTAATTTCAGCATCGTACATCCATATTTTACCATCGTGCGTCGCCGTAAAAACCCTGTTTCCGTCTACAGCTAGAGACCCCTGAGACAATCCATCGTTTTGTCCGGTAATTCCATTGTTGAAAGATTCCCAATGTATTCCATCGGTGGACTTATAAATACCTACACTAGTTGAATTATTGCTGGAAGAACCGGAATGTAAAAACAGGGTTCCGTTTTCGGTGGTAACAATCTTAGATACTTGTTGTCCTCTTTGAATCAGATACTCTGGCAAACCAATTAGTTCCTTTGCGACACTATCTTTCAAATCAGCAAATCCCAATTCATTTTTCCAACCAAAATACCACATATCCACCCCACTCCATACCGGATTATTTTCTATTGTAAATCCAATACCCGCTACATTACCACTGCGCGTAAGGTAAACCATTGGGCTCAATGTGTCATACGTTAATGGATTGGTCGAACAGGCAAATAAATCAACTGGTCGCCAATGTTGGCCCTCGTCATCAGAATATATTAAACCGGCAATTTCCGTTCCAGCGTAAATTCTGTCTCTTCGGTCAATACTTATCCCGAAAATAGAGCCGTTGTATCCGGGATGATTGGGTATATAGGAATAGTAACATGGATAATCTTTGGACAGAATGGCTGCTTCGTCGATCGCTGTAAACGTTTTTCCATTATCTGTGGATTTATAAATATAGGCCCATCGTGTACCTACATAGATATTGCCTTTGCTGTCGGTAGAGATACATTGAGCACCAAGAGATGGTTGTTTGTCGGATTGTGCAATATCCCAGGATTGTGTCGTTGCATCAAATCGAAACAACCAGGGTTCATTGGAATCAGTTCTATAGATCCCTGCGAGTGGCTCACTTAAAGCATTATAACCTAATGCTACTATATTATTTTGAATCGATATTGGTCTGGGAATAGGAGGAAGCTCGCTAAATCCTGCTGCCTGTTTTAAGGTATTGGCTTTGAATATTGTTCCTAAATTAAAAGGAGTTCCTAAATAAGTGAAAAACAAATCGTGATTGGGAGCTACTACTATTCTCGGATACGCTCCTTGTGGCAATCCGCTGGCCCAAAGTTGCCATTGACCCGATTGACCATAACACGGTCCAAAGGTTATACATATAATTATGCTTGTTATAATATGTTTCATAATAAGTTAGAAGATGTCTGAGATGCAGAACTGAGCGATTTCACTAATGTCTGAAGAATTAATCAGTTATAATTATTATCATAATTTCCCCCTCATGCCTTATTCAACTCAATGACAAAGGTCGTCTTCACGCCCGGCGTTGATTCACCTACATAGATCTTGCCGCCGTGATAATTTTCGATGATGCGGCGCGCGAGACTTAAGCCCAGTCCCCATCCTCTGGATTTGGTGCTGTAGCCGGGAAGAAAGATGGTTTGAAACTTTCCTGGCGGGATTCCGCTTCCGGTATCGCTGATGAGTATTAGTACTTTGTTGCTCGAGGCTTCCAGACGGGCCGTGATGGTGCCCTGCCCTTCCATCGCATCGAGTGCATTGCGCAACACATTCTCGAGGACCCAGGATATCAGGTTGCGGTTGGCCATTACAAGATGATCGGAAGCGGTTGCAACTGGAAAATCAAACTTGATTCGCTTACTGGCGCGGGGCCGGATGTATGCTTCTGCTTCTGCGAGCATTGCCAAAGCAGAACAGGGCTCGAGAACTGACCTGGAACCAATCTTTGAGAAACGATCTGAGACCTGTTCCAGTTTGGTGATATCCTGTTCGATATAGTGTATAATCTCTTCTTTGCTTAATTCTGACTGACTACCGGCTTTGAGTTGTTCGATCCAGCCGAGCATTCCAGAGATTGGTGTACCTAATTGATGTGCTGTCTCCTTCGCCATGCCAACCCAGACCCTGTTCTGCTCTTCACGCCGCGATAGATTGAAAACGAAATAGCCGATTGCGGCATAACTGAGCAACAGCAATAATTGTATCCACGGCAGATACCTGATCAGTGTGATGATCTCAGGATATTCATAGTAAATCCTTGGATATACCGCTGTCTCAATAAAGTTGGAGGTCTGTGTCACGCGCTTGATGATCGCCGCAGAGTCCGGATGCTCTCCGTAGTTCCAGAACTGATAGACATCATTGCCATTGAGCGTGACGACATGAATCTCCTTCGCCAGTGCAGTCTGCATATCGAGTACATAAGTGAAGTCTTCTTCCGAAGTGGCTGCGCGGTTGGATTCTTCCAGGGTGCGGATAAATAATTCGACATTGGTCTTTTCCCTGCTGGCAAGATTATGTGCGAGGCGATTGGAAAGATATACGGGTAACAACAAAATGATGGCACCAAATACGATCAGGTAGAATTTCCATGTATTGGTTCGCAGATACAAATCCATTGTCTGCGATTAGGATATGATTTGAAGTTTGGCGAACTTCAGCATAATCTTGCGATTGGGTTCGTCGATGTCTTTGAAATAAATCGTCGCGATGCGGTTATCGGTAGTACCCTCTATTGACAACACTTTGCCGGATCCGAATTTCTGGTGCAGTACGGTCATGCCCTGACTGATGTCCTTTGGATTGCTGGGAATGATTGTTGTTGCAGTGTTTTGAACAAACTTTGGTTTGTTGGGTACATAGACACTCTTCTTCGGCCCTTCATCTTCCCAGAGGACCTGTTGCCTGGATCGAAGACTCTGATCTGATTCAAATCGGCTGGAATCGATCTCATCGATAAACCGGCTGGGTTCATTGCTACGCGGCGTCCCGAACTGATAGCGCGAACCGGCATAGCTCAGGCAAAGATGCTTGCGGGCACGGGTAATGGCGACATAGAAAAGCCGACGTTCCTCATCGAGCTGTTCTGGATCTGACATCGACATATAACTCGGAAATAAATTTTCTTCAACACCGGCAACCATCACTGCATCGAACTCAAGTCCTTTGGCAGAGTGCACCGACATGAGTGTAATGTGTTCCGCTTCTTCGTTGAGGTCATCCAATTCCGTAACGAGTGCGACAGATTGAATATATGCCGCGAGGCTGCGATCAGTAGATTCATTTTCCTGCAGATCATCCTCTTCCATAAATTCCTTGATGCCATCCAGAAGAGACATGACGTTTTCGACCCGTGACAATCCTTCCTTCGTGATATCCTGTTTTAACTCTGCACTTAGGCCGGATGTCTTGAAGATCATATTGGCGGCGTCATAAGCTCCGCCGGTGGCGGCGAGTCTTTGTGCTTCGGTCATCATCCGAAGAAAGTCCTGTAGACTTTGTCCCAATCTTCCGGAAGCGCCTGTATGCGTAATGGCTTCAAGATAGGAGCAGGAGAGTTCATTGGCTTTTTCAATAATGCGATCAATACTGGAATCTCCAATGCCTCTTTTAGGATAATTGATAATTCTTTTGAACGCCTCATTGTCTTTTGGATTGACGATGAGTCGGAGATAGGCCATGAGGTCTTTGACTTCCTTGCGCTGATAGAAGGAGAGTCCTCCGTATACTTTATAGGGAATATTTACTTTTCTGAGATGCTCTTCAAAAATCCGCGACTGCGCATTGGTGCGATAGAGAATACATATCTCGCCGTTGCGAATGTGATACCGGTTTTTGAGTTCGATGATATGGTCGGCGATCCTGCGTCCTTCTTCCGAATCGGTGGCACAGCGCAGCACTTTAATCTTGTGTCCTTCTTTCTGTTCCGTCCAAATCTCTTTGCGGATCTGCCTGGCATTGTGCGTGATCACATCATTGGCTGCCTGAACGATAAAATCTGTCGAACGGTAATTCTGCTCCAGCTTGAATGTCCTGACATCCGGAAAATCCTGCTCGAATTCCAGAATATTACGGATGGTGGCGCCACGAAATGAATAGATACTCTGTGCGTCGTCACCGACGATGCAGATGTTGCGCGGACTTCCGGGATAGAGGACCATCTTTTTGACAATGGCGTATTGTAGATAGTTGGTGTCCTGAAACTCATCGACCATCACATAACGAAAAAGATTGCGATACTTGTCCAGTACGCCATCCTTATTCTCCTGAAACAGCCTGTACACCTGCAACAGTAGATCATCAAAGTCCATAGCGCCCGCCGCATGGCAGCGCTCCATGTATTTCTTATAGATGGCTGCGGTGGCTGGCATTTTGTTAAACCGGTCCTGATCGAGGAGGGCGGCGTCTTTTTCGTAAAGTGCCGGTGTAATCAGGTTGGACTTGGCATTGGAGATCCGGTTACGGATGAGATTGGCATTGTAATCCTTGGGATTGAGATTCATCGACTTGATGATCTCACTGACCAGGCTTTTGCTGTCGTCGGTATCGTAGATCGTAAAGGAGGCAGGGTAACCCAATTTGGGAGCCTCGACCCTGAGAATCCTGGCAAATACGGAGTGAAAGGTGCCACTCCACAGGTAGCGGGCCTGATCGCCTGCGACATGCTGGATGCGCTCTGTCATTTCGCGGGCAGCCTTATTCGTAAATGTCAGGGCAAGAATATTGCGCGGCGGAACGCCCTGGTTGATGATATAAGCCAAACGGTAGGTCAGCACCCGTGTTTTTCCGGATCCGGGGCCGGCAATGACCATGACGGGTCCATCGGTCTGCATGGTCGCCGCGCGCTGTACGTCGTTGAGTTCTTTGAGAAAATCAATCATGGGTAATGGAAGCCTAAAGATAAGAAAACGGTCAAGGGCCGCCTGACTTTTTGAAAACATTAAAAATTTAATATATGAAATATTTTCACGTAAATTGGCCTATTAAGTCTTTTTAATAAAAAATAAATTATATTTTTTAGCTAAAAACTGCCTATTGATACATTTTAGGCCAAAATATTTTATATTTTTGCGCCGATAATCAATTTTTATAATTTTTTAATATCTGGTCATGATCAATCACAGAAGCCATGCCCTTAACCTGTTTTTAACCAGGCCCAAGGCAACCAAGGTCGTAGAGAGCAGAAAGATTTCAAGCTACTATGCGGAGAATGTTTTTACGGAAAGCAAGCTGAGGACGTATTTGTCCAATGACGCTTACAAGGCTTACATGCAGACGCTAGCCCAGGGCAACAAGATTACCCGTGAGCTGGCAGACCAGATTGCTGCAGCGCTGAAGGCATGGTGTCTGGAGAAAGGCACAACCCACTACACGCACTGGTTTCAACCACTGACGGGCACAACTGCTGAAAAGCACGATTCATTTTTCACTTTAAGTGGCAACGGGACAGCGATTGAGAAATTTGATGGCGACGCATTGGTACAGCAGGAACCGGACGCCTCTTCCTTTCCAAGTGGTGGCCTGAGAGCAACTTTTGAAGCACGCGGATACACCGCCTGGGATCCATTGAGTCCCGCCTTTATTATGGATATCAGCGGTTCGAGGACGCTGTGCATACCGACGGTATTCATTTCCTACACCGGTGAAGCCCTGGACCACAAAGCTCCCCTGATCCGCTCCCTGGAGATGCTGGATAAAGCGGCGACCGGCGTTGCGCGTTATTTCGACCGCTTCGTCAACAAAGTCACCGCGACGCTGGGTTGGGAGCAGGAATATTTTTTGATCGACAAGGCAATGTATTATGCACGTCCTGACCTCGTAGCCAGCGGACGCACCATCATCGGTCGGTCTCCGGCCAAAGGACAACAGCTGGAAGACCATTATTTCGGAGCGATACCGGATCGGGTGTTCAACTTTATGGTTGACCTCGAACTCGAGTGTCATCGCCTCGGTATCCCTGTTCGCACGCGCCACAATGAGGTTGCACCAAGCCAGTTTGAGCTTGCTCCGATGTTTGAAGAAGCAAATATTGCGGTGGACCACAATTCATTGTTGATGGATGTGATGGACCGCGTTGCGCGCAGGCATCATCTGATCTGCCTTCTTCATGAAAAACCTTTTGCAGGCATCAACGGATCCGGCAAACACAACAACTGGTCAATGGGTACAGATACCGGTACCAATCTGTTGAGTCCTGGTAAAACACCGCGCAACAACCTGCAGTTTCTAACCTTTTTTATCAATACGATTAAGGCTGTTCATGATCATGCGGACCTGCTTCGTTCCAGTATTGCCAGTGAGAGCAATGACTACAGGCTGGGAGCCAATGAAGCACCTCCCGCCATTATCTCAGTCTTTATCGGCGATTTTCTGACGAGAGCGTTAGATGCCATTGAGCAAAGAGTCGATAAGGATATCAAGGAAGAAGAAGAGAATGATCTCAAATTGGATATTCATAAGATGATTCCGGATGTATTAATGGATAATACGGATCGCAACAGGACATCGCCATTCGCTTTTACGGGAAATAAATTTGAATTCAGA
Organism: Saprospiraceae bacterium; assembly: GCA_046329325.1. Classification (GTDB taxonomy): domain Bacteria; phylum Bacteroidota; class Bacteroidia; order Chitinophagales; family Saprospiraceae; genus Vicinibacter. The sequence goes on along the minus strand of JAXLUU010000001.1, from coordinate 1,468,399 downwards.
GCGGTGGGATCTTCCGCCAATTGTTCTGAACCAATGATGGTGCTCAACATGATCGTCGCCAACCAGCTCAATGATTTTAAAACAAAAGTTGACAAGCTGATCGCGGATGGTGAAAAAAAGGATTCCGCCATTCTCATCGAACTGCGCGCCTGCATCAAATCCTGCCGCAAGATTCTTTTTGAAGGGGACAATTATTCTGAAGCCTGGGCCAAAGAAGCTGCCAAGCGCGGACTTCCCAATGTCAAGACAACGCCACTGGCACTGGATGCACTCACTTCCAAGAAAGCGCACAAACTCTTTTCCGAAAGTGGGATTCTCAGCGACAAGGAACTGGAAGCACGCCATGAAATCTATCTTGAGAAGTACATCAAAAAAGTGGAGATTGAGGCGAACCTGCTACATGAACTGTGTATGAACATGGTGATGCCTGCCTGCCTGCAATATCAGACAGATCTGCTCAACAACATCAAGACTGCACTGGAAGCGGGCATCGCGAAGACTGCGCTCAAGACGCAATACGACCTGGTCGGTACCATTGGCAAGCACATCGATGGTATTTACAAAGGAATTGACAAGATGCTCTCCGAATCGGAGAAGGCGCATCATCAGAAGACGACCCGCGATGCAGCGATTTATTTCTGTGATAAAGTCAAACCGCTTTTCCTAGAAATCAGACAGCACTCCGATGCGCTGGAGCTTTACGTCGAAGATAAATACTGGCCACTGCCGAAATACCGGGAGATTCTATTTAACAGATGATCATTGAAGCTGCGTGTTATTTTCTTGATGCGACCGGAGCGATAGTCAATACTGTCGTTGATTTCTAGAAAGAATAATGTATATAATGGTTCGTCAGCAAATGCCGGCGAACCATTTTTTATTTTGTAATTAATCGTATAAAGTCCAAACATCCGAATCGTATGTCAAGTAAAATATAACATACTGAGTTGTGCAGTTTGAAGGAATTGGTCAGGACTGTTTTTGAGCGTTGAATAAACGGAGCAAATTCTGTAACCCGGACTCACGCATAATCTCTGTTAAAATTGTCAACCCAAAAACCATACACTGTGGACAATTCAATCATCACCTATTCACCACTGCAACCTTTTACAAATCAACATGCGTTGCATTATTCCTGTGTGATAGGAAAATGATATGCTTTTCATCCGCTGCTTATTGCAGCTCGAAACTCAGTTTCAACGTCACCCGGTATTCCTTGATTTTTCCTTTTTCAACCGTTACGCTCTGATCCTGAACCCAGGCAGAGCGAATATTTTTTAACGATGCGTGTGCTTTGGCAACGGCTTTTGCGGTGGCATCTTCCCAGCTTTTAGGTGAACTGGACATCACTTCAATCACTTTTACGACTGTCATAATTATTTGATTATTGTATAAAGATATTTCATGTCGGTCAATTGGGCGAATAGCAACACGCCTCGCCACAAAATTTAACATGAGCATCTACACATTCATTTGCCCGGATTAAGTATACTAATACCCCCTGGTACTTAATCCACACTTCAAAGCATATCATCCACAAAAGATGCTGCTTGATCGCAAATGTCCTGTTCAAAAAGCGGCAGACATATTTAATTTTGCCAAATGTTGAAAGACCAGAAGATCAGTGCTGAACTGTTATTCAGTTTTTTATTTACCCTCTTGTGCGCATTCCTCGTCTTCTTCAAAGAGGGCACCGGGGATGACGGGGATAGTATTCTGCATTACCTGTATGCGCGGTACGCCTTCCTGCATCCGGAAAACTTCTTTAACCACTGGGCCAAACCGGTCTATGTGATCCTGATGGCGCCGGTCGCGATATTCGGTTTCACTGCGGTCAAATTAATGAACGCCCTGACGGGCGGGGCAGCCTTGTACTTTACGATGCGGTCGGCGAAGATGCTGGGAATCAATCCGCCGCTATTGTCTGGAATATTATGGGTGGGTGTCCCGATGGTCTATTCGGTTTGTCTTTCAGGATTGACAGAACCTCTTTTTGCATTGATCCTGAGTCTGGTGATCTATTTGCTTTTGAAGCAAATGCCAACCAGTGCGGTCATCCTTGCGTCTTTTCTGCCCTTTGTTCGATCAGAGGGGCTCATCCTGCTTCCGGCGCTGGCCGTCTGTTTATTCTTTATCGGTCAGTGGAAACGCATTTACCTGCTCCTGACAGGACATGTGGTCATGGGGTTGGCGGGATCTCTGGTCTATGGATCTGTCTTTTGGGTTTTTACCAGGATACCCTATGCCGGCGCCCGCAACGAAAGCTACGGACATGGCGGTTGGGACTATTATTTCAATGAACTCATACCGGCCATGGGCTTCTTTGCCTATGGCTGTCTGCTGACCGGAATATTTTATGGTATCTACAGGTTTCTCGCGCATTGGACGAAAAAGCAAATGATGCACCCGGTCGAACTATGGGCTGTCGGCGGGATGTTTGCATCCTTTTTTCTGGCACACATTATTTTTTGGCGATACGGGCTTTTCAATTCTTTTGGCCTCATTCGGGTATTCATGGCCGCTCTACCTTTGATGGTGCTCATTGCCGCGCGCCCGCTGGCCGATTGGTACCGCCAGGCTGAATTATTGTGCGCCGGATGGCTGGTCTGGTTTCCGATCAGCATCGGATTTCTTGGCGGGCTTTATTACCACCAGGATTGGAATTACAGGCTCCGCCTCACCGAAGAGCAACAGGCATACCACGATCTGGCAGTGCGTTATGGCGCAAGGCTCAACTCACATTGCGTCTATACCGATGCGGTCTACCCGCTGCTCGAACTGGATAAAGATTATTTTAATCCACTTCAGACCAAACGAACGCCTGCGCTGTACAACAGCGATAGTGTGCCAACCCATTCATCTGTGATCTGGGATCACCGGTTCTCGGTGGTAGAAGCGCATATTGAACTGGATAAAGTCCGAAACGACAGGCGTTTTCATCTCGTCGATGTTTTCTATAGTAGTGGAAAGCCGGCACTCTATTTATTCAGTACGGATACGTTCGCAAGTCCTTACAGGCGTTATAAGACGATACTGCCACCGGCAGATACCGGCAGTGCAGATTCAATTCCGGAATCTTCTAATTTGGGATCGCAGCAGGAATTCTTCGGGGCCATTGAAGAAATGTCAGCGTCCTTGCCCGAGACCAATGTGTTCAGGGTACGGCTTCAATACCGATTTTCCGGCCCGCCAAAGGCATGCCCCAAGCTCGTCTGGTCTTATGAAGAGCCAGGGGGAAGGGTTCTCGAATGGACCAGCATACCGATCGCTGAATCCTTTGCGGTGACAGGCCAATGGAACGAATTCGTAGCCAATGTTCCGATTTATAAAGAGAAATTCAGCGGGTCAAAATTTAAACTATACCTGTGGAATAATGAAAAGTCTTCGACCGAACTGAAAAACTTCAGCATCGAATACTAATTTATCGGAAGGACAAAATGTCAGTCCAAAGCCTGTTGGCATGCACTTTGACAAAGGGCTTTTATAACCATTTAAAGCATGAAAACTGGCAAAATTTCAGTACAGTCCGAGAATATTTTTCCTATCATTAAAAAATTCCTCTATTCAGAACACGAAATTTTTCTTCGTGAACTGATAGCCAATGCCGTCGATGCGACAAGCAAACTCAAGGCTTTGGCCAACAAGGGTGAATTTAAAGGTGAGACGGGCGATCTCAACATTGAAGTCCTAGCAGACAAGGAAGCTGGTACGCTCACGATACGCGATCACGGCATCGGAATGGACGAGCAGGAGATGGACCGTTATCTCAACCAGGTAGCCTTCTCTTCTGCACAGGAATTTCTGGACAAATTCAAAGACGACCTCAACATCATTGGTCATTTTGGACTGGGATTCTATTCTGCTTTTATGGTCTCCGAAAAAGTTGTGGTGAGAAGTCTATCCTGGAAGGATGGCGCAGCGCCTGCACAATGGAGTTGTACGGGAGATACTGACTACACCATTGAGTCCTGTGAAAAAGCGATGCGCGGAACGGATGTTATTTTGCATCTGAATGAAGAATCCAAAGAGTTTCTCGATCAATATAAACTCGAAGAGCTTCTTCGTAAATTCTGCAAATTTCTGCCGATTCCTATTCAGCTTGGTACGCGCAAGGAAAGCGTTACAACAACAGAAGGAGAAGACGAAAAAGATAAAACAGAAGAAATTGAGGTTCCCAACATTATTAATAACACGGATCCGCTTTGGAAAAAATCACCGGCTGATCTCACCGATGAACAGTATAAGGCATTTTACCAGGAACTGTATCCTTACAGTCCCGAGCCCATCTTCTGGATTCACCTCAACATCGATTATCCATTCAACCTGACGGGTATACTTTATTTTCCAAAAATCAAGAACCAGTTTGAGATCCAGAAAAACAAAATACACCTTTACAGCAACCAGGTTTTTGTCACCGATGATGTGAAGGAGATTGTTCCGGAATTTCTGATGATGCTACATGGTGTGATCGATTCACCGGACATTCCGCTCAATGTGAGCCGTTCCTATCTTCAGGCTGATTCCAATGTCCGAAAAATCACGACGTATATCACACGCAAGGTGGCCGAAAAACTTGGCGACCTTTTCAAAAAGAACCGGAGTGATTACGAAAGTAAATGGGATGACATCGGAACATTTATCCGTTATGGAATTATTTCTGATGAAAAATTTGAAGAGAAGGCAATTTCATTTGCATTGCTCAAGAATACGGACCAAGCTTACCGCACCATTGATGAATACAAGGAAGCGGTTGGTGAGGTGCAAAAGGACAAGAATGGTAAATTAATTGCCCTTTACACGCAAGATCCTGTACAGCATCATGGACTGATTCGTCAGTGCAAGGATCGGGGTTACGAAGTGTTGGTGATGGATCAGATCATTGACAATCATTTTATACAGCACCTGGAATACAAGGCGGATGTGCGATTCAAACGGATTGACTCGGAGACCATCAGTCAGTTAATTGACGAGAGCTCCAGTGCTGAATCGGTGCTGAGTGAATCCGATCAGAATAAAATCAGCGAACTTTTCAAGGGACTAGAAGTCAACAAGGCCAGTGATACACAAATTAAGGCGATGTCACCGCAGGATGATCCGGTACAGATCGTGCGGCCTGAATTTATGCGCAGGATGAGCGAAATGCAGCGAATGATGACGATGATGAAGGGCGAAGGTGAAGATCTGTTCAAAGATTCCTATACGCTCATCATCAACAGCAATCACCCGGTCATTGCGAAAAAAATGACTGAACTGAGTGATGAGTCCGCTCAAAAAGAACTGGCTTCTTACCTGACCAAACTCGCGTTGCTTGCACAAAACATGCTCAAGGGTGAGGACCTGAGTTTGTTTATCCGAAATTCGATAGAGAAAGTTTCCTGAACTTAATGCGTATCCAGGGCTTCATCTCTGGAAATCGCTTTGTAGCGTCCTTTGGAGAATTTGCTTCCGTTGAATGTCAGAGGCACCTGAATGGCCTTGCGCTCTTCCTCGGTCAATGAAATATACTCCGCACATTTTCTGGAACAGCATTGATGGTATTTGGCCGCACATGCCGGGCACTGGATAAATAAAATATGACAGTGGTCATTGGCGCAGTTGACATGCGTGTCACAAGGTTGGCCGCATTGATGACATTGGCTGATGATCTCGTCGGAGATACGCTCTCCCATTCTTTCATCAAAGACAAAATTCTTTCCGATGAATTTATTCTCCAGATCCTGTTCCCTGATCTGTCTGGCATAATGGATGATGCCGCCATTCAGCTGGTACACGTTCTTAAAACCATAATGTTTCATGTAGGCGGAGGCTTTCTCGCAACGGATGCCCCCGGTACAATACATCACCATGGGGCGCTCTGTCTTATCCTTAAATTGCTCAGCAATGATGGGCAGGCTCTCACGAAATGTCACCACATCCGGTGTAATGGCGCCTTTGAAATGACCCACTTCGCTCTCGTAATGATTGCGCATATCAATCAGAATGGTATTCGGATCTTCAATGATTTTGTTAAACGCGTTGGCGTCCAGATGCACGCCACAATCTGAAGGATCGAAGGTCGGATCATCAATACCGTCTGCGACGATTTTATTTCTGATTTTAATTTTTAATTTAAGAAAACTGTTGCCGTGTTCTTCAATCGCGTAATTTAATCGCAGTTGGTCAAGAAAACTGATCGAATACAGGAATGTTTTGAATTGTTCGATCGCTGCGGAAGGCACTGTGATCTGTGCATTGATTCCTTCCTTGGCGATGTAGATACGGCCAAGAACGCCCATTTCATTCAGGTGCAAAAACAAATAATCGCGAAACCACTCAGGGTTATCGATGCGATGGTATTTGTAGAAAGAAATGGTGACGTAGTCTTGCGGATGTTCGTTGAGTCTGGCGACCAGTTCTTCTTTGCTTAAGGTATTAAATAGCTTCTTATTCATTTCAAAGCTTGATAAATCTTTTTTCCAAATGCCTGACAGGATTAGAAATAATATAAACACCTTGTGTAAGCATGCTGATATCTATGGTGTTGTCATTTTTTCTTGGACATGCTTGATTTTTTCCATAAAGATCCGTCACAACGAATGCATCATTTTTGTCCGCATTCAGAATGAGTAATTCTGAAGATGCAGGATTGGGATAGATCTCCAGTGAAGAGGTTGATTGATCCTGATTGCCTAACAATATGGCCATTTGTACTGCGCGGCTGGCCATAATCTTTCCATAACCATAGACGTGATTAGGCACCGTATTCATGGCAAAAGGAGGACAGTCGATGTTGGCATCGGCGGGTCTCGCGGCGCGTTCGATGATATCCTTGATTTTATCCACCTGTCCATCCAGCGAAGGATTGGCATTGATAACGAGGGCTACGAGTCCTGCTACGTGAGGACCGGCCATGCTGGTGCCGTTCCAAGCAACCAGGTCGCCTGAAGGAATGCGTGATATGACCTGCGAACCCGGCGCTGCCACATCCGGTTTGATGCGATGCGTTTTATAGTTGAGAACCGGTCCACTGCTGCTGAATCCGCTGATCTGATCATCCGGTGCAAAGGCGCCGACGACAAAACTGGATTCATAAATTGCGGCAGGTGCATTGATGTTTCCACAGCTTTGACCCGAATTACCGGCGGATACAACCACCACAACACCGGACATCGTCAGATGATCTACCACCTCCTCCATGATCGCAAAATTGGAAGCGTCACATCCTTCTTCCAGTGCGCAATACCAGCTGTTGTTGATCACCGAAGGTGCCAGCTCGGGTTTAGGATTTTTGTTGTCCAGGTCTGTTGGTGCCAGAAAGAATTCGAAGCACTCAACATACGTTGACAGGGCGCCGTTGCCACGCTCCATATTGCGGCATCCGATCCAGTTGGCCCTGGGGGCTACGCCGTAGGCATCCGTTGCCGCGCTGCCGACCATGGTGCCCATGGTGTGTGTCCCGTGATCGTTGTCATCACAGGGCTGGCGAAGGTTGTAACCGCAACGGTTGCCCGTAGAATCCGGGCTCAGATGGCTCCAGGTGTGGATGGCGTCATGCCAGTTGTAGTTGTGATCAACATTATTGCCGCTCTGATAACCGCGGTATTTCTCTTTGATCCCTTCAAGATCCCATTTGTATCCGGTGTCCTCTCCGGCCACTGTCACACCCTGACCTTCGAATCCCATCTGCCAGACCTTGTCCGCTTCGATTCTTTCCAGACCCCAGGTTAGTACGGGCCCTCTGGCCTGTAAATTGATTACGCTTCGATCCTGTGTTGGTTCGAGGGAGATGGTTTCATCCAGGAGAATTTCACCTACTTCAGGATGTTGAAGGATATAGGTCAATTGTTGTTGATTAATCCTTGCGGCGATGGCATTGATGATATAGAAATTATGAAAAGGAACCTGGAGCGAATGCAGCAGTTGGCTGATGTTTTGCTGTGACTGCGAAGCTTCCTGGCAAAGCAAATGAAACACCAGCTGGGCTTTTTCTTTTTTAGTCATAGCAGGTTTTACAGAAGAGAGGTCCGCTTTGCGCTTCATGACGATCAGAACAGGCACTTCTTGCTTCGTGTCCAATTCACGGCGTACGCGCGGAGACACATTCTGAGCATCACTATGCAAGCAATAAAAAACAAAAACCAACAGGATACCGTATCGCATCATTTGATAAAAATTATAAAAAAACTTTAATTCAATTTAATCATCGGAGGAGCGTAACGTCACCGGCAAAATCCTCGGTGATCAGATCGCCTTTTTCGTTATAACCTTCCGCAAAAATATGATAAATATAAACGCCTGGCAAAGCGTTTTGTCCATCCTGAAGCTGACCATTCCATCCGGTTGCCACATCATTGGACACAAACAGTCTTTCGCCCCATCGCGAGAAAATTTCAAGTTTGAACTCGCGCACATATTCCACGGAAGGCCTGAAAATATCGTTGACCTGATCTCCATTGGGTGAGAATACATTCGGAATATTGATGATCAGCGGACACTTTTCTTCAATGAAAATGGAATCGCTTCCGGGACAACCGAATTGATCCATGACCCGTACACTGTATAATCCGCCGGCGGTAATCGTGCGGATGACCGTGTTGGACTGATCTTCCCACCGAATGGTTGAATAGGAAGGTATGCTGAGCATTAAGGTGGTCCGCGCAGGACAGAAGAAAGTATCCTGGCCTAGATCAACACTTGGGTTAGGCTTGATGTCAACATTGACTCCCTTCGGATAGGTTGGGCAACCAAAATAATAACCGGTCACCTGGTAGGTACCGGCCTGTTTTGTTTCCACATTGGTGAGCACCGGTGACGCCTCTTCCGAACTGAAATTGTCAGGACCGGTCCACTTGTATTTGGATTGCGGACGATCGATGGCACGTAGGGTGACGCTCCCTCCTTCGCACAGGAGTGTATCGGGATAAGCCTGCAAGGGCTGTCTGAGCGTGATTTGAAGCTCCTTGGTCAGTGAGTCCGTGACATTTCGGCAGAGATCCCGGTAGATCAATTTGACCGTGTAGGTACCGATGTCGGCATACGTGTGCCTGAATTTGTGCATACTGGTCCGGAATCCGTCCCCGGCATCCCAGAATACCTCGAAGCGACTTTCCGGTAAGCCGGTTTTGAAATCAATGGTATCATGCAGACAGGAGCCATCGGGTATCGGCAGGTTGTTGAACTTCGTAAAATTCGCACCGCCTCCGTAGGCATAGGATTCTGCAAATCCGTAACCATAAGCGATGGCGATCAGACCACACACCCCAGTGGACAGCACGTGTGCTCCTTCATTGACCGTCAGCTGCAGGTAGGCAAATTCATTGTTGGGGCCAATCGTCTGAAAAGTCTGATTTAGCTGGACCGCAGAGCGGCCGTCCAGACGAAAACTAGCGGTGTCTTTGACCGTCGTGATGACGTTGATATAATTCTCGGTAATGTTCTCATACGGCGAATTATACAAGGTCACGGTGTCCCGGTATTGCTCGATACTGTTGAGCAGCACCATCGAGGGATCGCCCAGATTATCGGAGCGCCCGTTATACGTCCCGCCAACCAGAAACATAGCAACCATAATGGGCTTGCTGGCCTGGATATAAGCCGGTTTGGCCCTCAGCTCAAATTCCTTCCATTCTCCTTTGTTGATCGTAAACGGGCCTGGCATGCTGCCTTGTCCTGAAAGGGTAACGGTGGTATTGTCTTCTGAGGCAAGAATCCGGTAACGGTCGGCAGCGGTGGTCTTCGAAGGAACAGCGATGAATTGCTTGCCCCATACTTCGACCGGGTACATTTGTTCGAGCAGATTATCCCGGTTGCCGAATCCGTTCGGGATCTGGGTCCATTTGTTGCCGCTGAAGACCGCGATAAAGTGATCGCTTTTGATATACGTTCCGCTCAGATCATCCAAAATGGAATTCGCCTGAATCTGAATCGCCTGCCCTTTGTTGAGCACAAAAGTATCCCTATCGCCTTTTTTCTTTAATCCTCCGGCAATTGCAGCTGAGTAGGTGATAATCACCGTGGTGTTATCCTCGGTCGCCAGACACGCAAATTCCGGTGGATAGAAGACCCCGTTCGTCTGATATCCCTGGTAGTTCATCACATAGTAATTGTTGCCCAGCGAAGGGACGGGCAACACCAGCGCGGCGTCCGCGCGAAACTCAAAATAATGGTGAATGTAGACGGAGCTTGGCTCCGCAGTCACCACGTGAACTCCCCGGTCCACGATCCCGCCCGAGCCAATCATTTCCGCCTGCCCGGGCACATCCACAATAAACACGGAGTTAGCATTAACCGCAAAGTCCTGCCGCCAGCCCGTCAGCGGGAGTTCGATGTAACCGGTGGTATTGTATTTGGAGGTGATGATGCACTTGCGGTTATTGGTCCGGTCGTGATGCTCCAGAAAGACGAACCAAAAATCCTTGCCCTCATTGGATTGTCCATACACCGCATGACCTGCCGACGATAAAAGATCAACAAGGATAAACAGGCCCAGAACAGAGCGCCTTATTAATGTGCTGAATCTCAAGGGAAACATACTACCAAAAGCAGCCCTAAGGTAAGCTGTACCCTCTAACCGAGGCTAATTATTTTGATTTCGACGCGCTGGTTGAGTGCCCTGCCGGCCTTCGTATCATTGGTGGCAATCGGATAACGCTTGCCATAACCGCGGAAGGTGACACGATCCGGAGAGATCCCCTTGCCGATGATGAAATCCCTGACCGATCGGGCCCGGGATGCCGACAATTTGTCGCAGTATTCATGCGGCGGCTGACCGTTGGTGTGGCCTCCGATTTCGACCTTGACCTTGGGGTTGGTGACCAGAAAATCATACACCTCCTGCAGCACCTGAAAGGAGGAGGAGTCGATATTTGAGCTGTCGGACTTGAAGAACAATTTTTCGATACGGATGCTCTGACCGACCTTGATCTTGTCTTTGTCCAGTGACTTGAGAATTTTGTTTTCTCTTGGGTCGGTGGCCTGTATTTTAGTCGTTCTGGCAGTATCGATCCTGGGCTTTTTGGTAGGGCCCTGTTTGTCCGCCACCACCGGTATTTTCTCATTCGGGCAGGGGATCCTGCGGATCTCGGAAGCCTTGTCAATCAGGATATTGCCATTGTAGGGCATCAGCACCGGTGTCTTGTAGAAAGCCTCCAGTTCGAGGTAGTGGCAATCCGACGTCGGACTGAGGGTAAAGTTAAACTGCTTCCAGTCCGTGTTTTCCACGAGGGCGGACTCTGCCAGCAATTCTTTCTGGTGACAATACGCGTCGCCGGAATAAATGCGCAAGACGATTGGTGTGGAAAAAGGCTTGAGCACATTGCTATTGTTGTGCGAAGCACTGAGGTATTCCACCGAGCGGCAGAGATAGATCGAAAAAGCGTAACATCGCCCTTTCAGCAGTGGTTGGGTGAGATTCTGTGCCACCCTTTCATAGGACTCGTTATCCCGTGTTACCATACCGAGATAAGTTCTTCCGTCAAACGCTTTCTTGGTCACGCCAAATAGTGGGTTCTGTCCTGGTGCGGCCGGCTGAATATCCGGAGGGGTCTCGTTCCGCCATCCGCAATCGACCCAGCCGGTCGGAGGATTGCAGCACTGCGGCGTCCCTTCAAAGGATGGATTGATCAGTACAATGATGTTGGTATCCTGTTGTGCATAGACCCCAGCGGCGACTGCGCTGGCTGCCAGGAGTAAACAAAATTGTATCGCCTTTGTCATGGGTACGGCTTCAAAAACGCAAAATTACGGCCATTGTTGGTTAATAAATACTTAATATCAGGGATCTGAATGGTTACAGCGCTTCAGAGTCCATTTGGGTTAAATTCCGATATAAAACATGGTACGCCAGAACACAGGTCAGGGCTGTCAAGCGATAAGCATCAAAATCCCATAGGACTGATAAAATGAAGAGAAAATGCACACAGGACACTCCGACGGATCAAAAGAAGCTATAGTGCGTCCTGTAAATGTAAAAAAGACTGGATGACCATTTGATCACAAAAAATGATTCAGAAACTTTTGGAAAATCAGGATATTTACGAGACTAAATAATGTTCGTACCTAAGTTAAAACAAAGGCTTATACAGCATCAGGAGCGTACAGCGAATATTTAGTAAAAAGTGAAGGCTTCAAAAGTGAATCCTTTGCGTAACAACCTGAGGACTTTAAATATCAAGCCATCTTATATAACGCAACATGGATTTAATGCAGATGCTTTCAAGTGACGGTTTAAGAGAGCAGGCTGAATTATTTAATCAACTTTTCGATTGAAGTAACAAGAATTCCAAAGAATATTGAGTAACTTATGTTTATGAGATATATACTTAACTTAATAACAAAACAGACGTAAATATGCCGTATTTAAGCAACTTTAGACTTAATCTTGCGTAAACACAGATGTTACCAGTAAGCCATAGAGACGATAGTGTTACAATAAACAGAAGAATAAAACTGAAACGAATTATCACAGACAAGTGATTTTGAAAAGTGATCAACATATAGACCATATTTCAAACGGACAGCGAGTAAGCCGGCACTAATTATCTTCCCTACGTTTTTTAATTTTTTTCCGACCGCATAAAATATTTTAAAATTCCATGCAGACCAGTAAATGGCACAACTTGTGCCAATTCTAGGGGATTTCGTCTTGCCCAACTTAAAATCAGTCTTGCTTAAGTGAGAAACCAATCCTTCAGGTAAAAGCCAAGAGCCGTTTTTGTCAACATTTCATATCCTCAAAGAAACAATCACTATATTTGACTTCTATAGGACAAGTCAATAAAAGGTAAAACCAATGCTCGGAGAGAAACTCAAAGAATTAAGGGAATCAAAAGGACTATTGCAAAGGCAAGTTGCAGCAGAATTAGCCGTTGACACCGCCTACATCAGCAAGATGGAAAACAACGACAAGCCGGTGAGCAAATCTCATTTGGAAGCCCTTTCAAGAATTTACGAATTACCTGAAAGTGAATTGATTCCTTATTGGTTAGGAGAAAAAGTGCTGCACGTTTTAGAGAACAATGAACACGGCATTGCAGCCTTAAATCTTGTACTCGAAAATATTAGCAATATAAATGAATAACCTTACTCCATATCACGCAAAATATTTTGCCTATGAGCTTACAAGGCAATTGCCTGCCAATGATGTTGGTAAACTAACTGCATCCCTTCAGGATGCACAGGTTGACTTGAACCCTCATCAAATAGAAGCAGCGTTATTTGCTTTTAAATCTCCTTTATCTAAAGGTGCTGTATTGGCTGATGAAGTAGGTTTGGGTAAGACTATTGAGGCTGGGATTATTCTTTCACAAAATTGGGCAGAGAGGAAACGTAAATTGTTAATTGTTGGACCTTCAAATCTCAGGAAACAATGGAATCAGGAGTTGGCAGAAAAGTTCTTTTTGCCTTCTATTATTTTAGAATCAAAATCATTCAACAATTACATCAAAGACGGTAACCTAAACCCATTTAATCAAGATGATACCATTATCATTTGTTCTTATCATTTTGCCAAATATAAGGCCCCTTACCTAAAGCACGTTAATTGGGATTTAGTAATTGTTGATGAAGCCCATCGCTTGAGAAACGTTTATAAACCAACCAATAAAATAGGAAATACAATAAAGGATGCACTTGATCAAAGTAAAAAAGTTTTATTAACGGCAACCCCTTTACAAAATTCTATTTTAGAGTTATATGGCTTAGTTAGCCTAGTAGACCCCTATATTTTTGGCGATTTAAAAAGTTTCAAAAGTCAGTTTAGCAGGAATGTAGATGAAGAAAACTACAAAGATTTAAGGAACAGATTACTACCAATTTGTAAACGCACCCTGAGAAGACAGGTTTTGGAATATATAAAGTATACTGAGAGAAAGCCTCTTGTCCAGGAATATTTTCCTAATGAAAACGAAACGACATTGTACAATTGGATAACAGATTATTTACAAAGACCCAAATTATATGCCTTGCCAATGAGCCAAAGGCAATTGATGACTTTAATTTTAAGAAAGCTACTAGCATCGTCTACGTATGCTATTTTTGGCACTTTAGATGCTTTGGTTAAAAGGCTTGATAAAATAATAAACAAACACGAACTGAATGGTACGGAAGATGAAATAGCTTCTGATTTTGAAATTTATGATGAAATAGTGGACGAATGGGAAAGCGAAGAAGAAGATGAAAGCGAATCAGATGAACCTGTTGATGAAATTACCTTTTCAGATGATGAGATTGAGGAAATCAAAAGTGAAAAAGCCGACCTTGAGAAATTTAGATCATTAGCACATAAAATCAGAAAAAATTCAAAGGCAGAACAACTTTTTACCGCATTAGAAAGAGGGTTTGAAGCACTCGAAAAATTGGGTGCTAATCAAAAGGCTTTGATTTTTACAGAATCTAGAAGAACGCAAGACTTTATTTGCAACTTATTAGAAGCAAGAGGATATGCTGATAAAGTAGTGAAATTTAATGGAAGTAATGCTGATACAAAATCAAAACAGATTTACGCAGCATACTTGAAAAAACACCAAGGTACTGATGTTTTAACCGGCTCGCTAACAGCAGACAAAAGGGCGGCTATTGTTGACTATTTCAAGGAAGAAGCAACGATAATGGTAGCGACAGAAGCTGCCGCAGAGGGTATCAACCTTCAGTTTTGTTCCTTAGTCATCAATTTTGACTTGCCTTGGAATCCACAACGTATTGAGCAAAGAATAGGCAGATGCCATCGTTACGGGCAAAACTATGATGTAGTAGTGATCAATTTCCTCAATAAAGCAAATGCTGCTGACCAAAGAGTGTATGAATTATTAGACCAAAAGTTTCGCTTGTTTGATGGTGTTTTCGGTGCTTCTGATGAAGTATTAGGCAGTATTGGCAATGGGGTTGATTTTGAAAAGCGTATTGCCACTATATACCAACAATGCCGAACAACCGAAGAGATACAAGCAGCTTTTGACGAGTTGCAAGATGAATTAAGAGGTAATATTTCTGAAAAGGTTCAGGAAACCCGAAAGGTTCTTTTAGAAAACTTTGATGAAGAAGTAAGAGAAAAGCTTCGAAGTAATTTATTAGAGAGTACAGAATACCTCAATCGCTTTGAAGAACGCTTATGGGCAACAACAAAGTATTATTTGAATGATGCTGCACAATTCAATGATAGCACATATACATTCACGCTAAAGGAAAATCCTTTTCCACAAGAGGCCATTCACAAAGGCCCTTATATTATTTTAAAGCCAAAACAGGGGCAAAGAAAATCAGATATTGATGTCCCGGATGATACCAACATCTATCGTGTTGGTCATAAGTTGGCAAAACAGATTTTGAATGCTTGTAAAAATCTAACCACTCCATCAAAGGAAATCATTTTTGACTATACTAACACACCAACCAAAGTAACCACATTAGAAAAACACATCGGTCAGTCGGGGTGGCTACAAGTAAGTAGGTTGGAAATCAATTCTTTCGAATACGAAGATTATTTGATTGCTGCTTGCATCACAGATAATGGGGAAATTATCGAAAATGAAATTGCCCAACGTCTGTTTTCTATTCAAGCAAAAGAGGGTAATCTGCTTTATGAAGATAAAGAAACGAAAGTGAAACTAAATGAGGTGCTATTTAGCAATACTCAATCTGTAATATCAGAAAATGCCAATCGTAACAAAGACTTCTTTGATACCGAAATGGACAAGCTTGACCAGTGGGCTGATGATATGAAAATAAGCTTAGATAAAGAAATTAAAGACCTGGATGCAGAGATTAAACTACGTAAAGCCGAAGCTAAAAAAATGTTGCAATTGGATGCCAAAGTAAAAGCCCAAAGAGCCATTAAAGACTTGGAAAAAAAACGGAGTGAAAAAAGGCAACACTTGTTTGAAGCTCAGGACTTGATTGACGATAAAAAAGAAAATCTTTTAACTGAAATTGAGCAAAGATTGAGGCAGGAGATAAATACCACCGAATTATTCACCATAAAATGGACCTTGATTTAAATGAAAGATTTAACCCAATCTGCCATTGATCGGCAAAACATATTGAACAACTCTCAAGCAGTTGAAAAAATTCAAAGCTATGTTGGGTTAACTGGTCTTTTGTACGAAGGTGAGTATCTTTTTACATCTAAAATGGTAGCCAATTTCTTCCAAGTGGATTTGAGTACTATCAAGCGTACTTTGGAAAACTTTGAAGACGAAATTAAACATAATGGCTACCGGGTTTTAAAAGGGCAAAAGCTAAAGGAGTTTAAAGACTTATTCGGTCCGTTGCTTACTTCGGACGAGGATTTTCCACAGAGGGGCATTAATGACCCTCTGTCAGAACAAAGTGTTGATAATCAATCTTATAAGCGAATTAAAAGTCTGGCGGTGTTCAATTTCAGGGCGTTTCTGAACGTGAGTATGCTACTCACACAAAGCGATAACGCCAAAATGCTCCGAAGCAGAATTTTGGACATTGTAATCGACACCCTGAACAAGCAAACAGGTGGTTCAACCAAGTACATCAATCAGCGTGATGAAGAGTTTTTGGTGGCAATTACCCGAGAGCCTATTTGCCGCAAAGAATTTACGAATGCCCTCAGCCAGTATTTAGATATGGGCAATTACAAATATGCCTACTATACAGATGCCATCTATAAAGCCATTTTCAAAGAAAACGCTAAAGAATACAGAGCTATTCTAAATCTGGAAGAAAAGGATAATCCCAGAGATACGATGTATGCCGAAGTTCTTAGGCTGATAGCTCAATTCGAAGTTGGAATTGCAGACGAAATGAAAGAAAAGGCTGAATCTTTAGGCAGAAAACTGACAACCTCTGAGCTGAATGTCCTCATTATGCGATTTGCCAATAAGCGTCATTGGATACCCCAAATTGAAGATGCTTGTACCAAAATGGCAACCCGTGACTATGGCTTGCGGAATGTAATTCACAAAAGACTGGAAGGCTACATTGAGGCTTTAAGCAAAAAAGATTACAGTCGTTTCCTTGGCGATAAGAGCAAAGACTTAATTGAAAGGTTGATAGAAAACCCTGAATTATTGGAAGTTTTTAAACGCTTAAAAGATAGATAAAGATGGCGTTTAGATACTTTACAGTGGATTTTTCAATTGAGGTACACGATAGCATTATTCGTGAATCTGGAGGTTTTATGGGCATCCGTGATGCAGGGCTTATTGACAGCACACTGGGGCACGTTCAAAACGATTTTTATTATCCCGAATTAGAAGACAAGGTAACGCATCTGATTTATTCCTTTAACAAAAATCATTGCTTCAACGATGGCAATAAACGTTCCTCCATCATATTGGCTGCCTATTTCTTAACCATTAACGAATTGGAAGCCTTAGTGCCTCGTTTTATCCTTGAAATGGAAAATACAGTAGTGGACCTTGCAGACAACATCATAGACCGTGATTTACTTTTTGAAATTGTATGTTCTCTATTGTATGAAACAGACCATTCAGAAGAATTGAAATTAAAAATAATACAAGCCAAGTTGAACCATTTGGCGAATCAAAATAGAACAGACAATGACCAATAAAAAACAACTTCAAAAACTCGAACTTATTTGGATAGGCAAAGGAGAAGAGCCTAAGCTTGAACCTCGTATTTTAATAGAAAACCCCGAGTACAGCTATGGCGACCCCAATTGCGAAAATATGCTCATACACGGGGATAACCTCCTTGCCCTAAAAGCCCTGGAACAAGACTATGCCGGTAAAGTAAAGTGTATCTACATTGACCCTCCCTATAATACAGGCAATGCCTTTGAGCATTATGATGATAATTTAGAGCATTCAATTTGGTTGAACCTAATATTCCAAAGAATTAAAATTTTATATAGTTTAATGTCAAAGGATGGGGCATTTTGTATTCATTTAGACGACCAAGAAGTACATTATGCAAAAGTCGTGTGTGATGAAATTTTTGGTCGCAACAATTTTATTTCAACAATAGCAATAAAATCATCAACTCCAAGTGGTGTCAAAACATCGCACAAGGATAAAAAAATTATCAAGCAAAAAGATTTATTGTTAGTATATAAAAAATCAGACGAGTTGAGGATAAACCCACAGTATGTAAGAAAAAGCGAATGGGACACTCATTTTAACTACTTTATCAATAGCGATAATAAAACAGTCTCATCTTTTTTAGAGGTTCTAAAAAAGAATCGAATATTGACACAAAAACAAAGCATTAGAGATTTCGACATAAATAACGAAGTTCATAGAGATTTCTACATCAAAAATGCAGATAAAATATGTCAAACCCAATCACATAAAAATATTGAGTTAAAGGAAGCTTCAAGAAAACTCAAAGATGAGATACTTCATACTGAAAATGCAATGTTCTATAATGGCAGACAACTAACACCTCTTTCTAACAGCTTAAATAACGTTGTTTACAGAGATAAAATTGAAAAAGATTTCGCATTGCTATTATGTGATTTTTGGAGTGATATTGACTTTCAGAACACTCAAAATGAAGGGGGGGTTGAGTTTCCAAACTCCAAAAAACCAGAATTTCTTATTCAACGCATACTTGCACTTTTTACTGAAACTGGTGACCTCGTTCTCGATTCATTCCTCGGCTCGGGCACTACAGCAGCAATTGCTCATAAAATGGGTAGGCGTTATATTGGAATAGAATTGGGAGATCACGCCAAAACGCATTGTTATCCACGTTTAAAAGCCGTGGTAGATGGCGAGCAAGGCGGTATCAGCAAAGCCGTAAACTGGCAAGGCGGTGGCGGTTTCAAATTCTATACCCTTGCACCGAGCTTATTAAAGCAAGATAAGTTTGGCAATTGGGTCATTAGCCAAGAATACAATGCCGATATGCTGGCAGCAGCTATGGCAAAGCAAGAAGGTTTCAAATACCAACCCCACGAAAGCAGCTATTGGAAACAAGGGCAAAGCTCAGAGCAAGATTTCATTTTTACCACAACCCAATTTCTTACGATAGAAGCCTTAGACAGCATCAAAGATGAAATGCAACCCGGTGAGACTTTAATGATATGCTGCAAGAGTTTCCAAAAAGAGTGTAAAGGCAAATACGCTAACATCACCATCAAAAAAATCCCTCAAATGCTGTTGGGCAGATGCGAATACGGCAAAGAAGATTACAGCCTGAACATCATCAATCTGCCTGTTGAAAGAGAAGATGAAGAAGCAGAAGATGCAATTGAAAACACAAGCGTACAAGCCATTAGCGACAGCAAAAAGAAAAACGACCAACCATCATTATTTTAAGTAAAGGGTATGAATACAATAGCCAATAATATAAAACAACGTCTTTCTCTTCGTGAACCCCTGCAAGATGCACTGGATATAGTAGCAAAACTGGCAGACGAATTGGAAATGAAAAAGGAAGTAAAATTGGTGGATGAATTGGAAAAAGTAAAAAGCCAATTTCCCACCTGCACCGACTTTGAAAGGGAGTTTCCTTCCATTGCCTTTTCTATTGCTACCGGTGTAGGGAAAACCCGTTTGATGGGTGCTATCATTGCATACCTCTATCTCAAAAAAGGAAAAAAGAACTTTTTCATTTTAGCTCCTAACCTCACCATCTACGATAAGTTAATTGAAGATTTTGGCAACCCTGCCTACCACAAGTATGTGTTCAACGGTATTTCCGAATTTGTACACAATCGTCCTGTTATCATTACAGGCGATAACTATGCACAGCAAGGCAGCTTATATCAGGATTCTGAAATCCGCATCAATGTATTCAACATTTCAAAGTTCAATTCCGACAATAAGGGTACAAGACAAGGCGGTGTGGCTTTGCCACCACGCATCAAGCGTTTGTCAGAATATTTAGGTCAATCCTATTGGGATTACCTTTCAGGCTTAAATGATTTAGTGATTTTAATGGACGAAGCACATCGTTACCACGCTGATGCCTCAAAAAATGCCATCAATGAACTGAAACCCATCTTAGGCATTGAACTCACTGCTACTCCATTTGATGATGATGGCAATCAGTTCAGAAATGTTGTATACGAATATTCATTGGCACAGGCATTATCTGATGGCAAGTATGTGAAAAATCCTGCCATTGCCACCCGAAAAAACTTTCAGAAAGGATCTCTATCAGACCGTGAAGTAGAAATTATCAAACTCGAAGATGCTATCAGTATTCATCAAGATACCAAAACCGAATTGGAGATTTATTCCAAAAACAACGAAGTAAAACTCGTAAAGCCCTTCATTTTGGTAGTTTGTAAAGATATAGCCCACGCCAAAGAGATTTATGAACTTATCAATTCAGAAGGTTTTTATGACGGCCAGTACAAAGGCAAGGTGTTGCAGATAGACTCTTCCACCAAAAAAGAAGAAGACATTGAAAAGCAATTCTTGTCATTAGAAAGTCCCGATAATGAAATAGAAATTGTAATCCACGTCAATATGCTCAAAGAGGGTTGGGATGTAACCAACCTGTACACCATTGTGCCACTTCGTGCCGCCAATGCTGGTGTTTTAGTAGAGCAAACCATAGGTAGAGGATTGAGATTGCCTTATGATGGTAAACGAACAGGAGGAGACAAAATAGACAAACTTACAGTGGTAGCTCACGAAAACTTCAATGCAGTAATTGAAGCGGCACAGAATCCAAACTCTATCTTGAATAAAATGAGTTTTGTGGAGATACCCGAAGAAGACCTGAGCAACAAAACACAGGTGGTTACTTCCAAACCCATTACAGAGCAGAACTTTGAAAAAGAGCAGGAGAAAGTAAACACCATAACCAATACCGAGCAGAAGCAAAAAGCACAAAACACTTTAGATGCCAAAAAAGCCATCATCAATGTATTGCCCGACTTTAGCAGCTTGCCGGAAGTTCGAAGAGTAGAAGACCTCAATAAAGAAGAAGTAAAGCGTAAAGTAATCAGACAAGTTGAGCAAGACCTTTCAAAAGGGCAACAAAATTTGTTCAAAGAGCAGATTCTTCAAGAGGCAGAAACGGTCTATGAAAAATTAGTCACTGAGTACAAAAAGAACATCATCGAAATACCTCGAATGGACTTGGTACAAGGTGAAACCCGAGCCGAGTTCAAGACATTCGATTTAGATATTGCAGGCTTTAATTTTCAAGCCTTGGAGCAGGAAATTATAAGAATGGGTTTGAAGGATAAGCAAGTGGAAACACTAAAAGCAAAGTCAAGTGGTTCGTATGGCAATCCAATTAAACTCATCATTGCAGAACTCATAGACTACCCGGAAATTGACTATGATGAAAACTCAGAACTGCTTTATCACCTTGCTTCGCAAGCTTATGAAGCCATAAAATCCAACATAGCTAAAGAAGAAGAATTGCCTTCGGCAATCTTCCTATTCAAAGCGGCCATAGCGGAGAATATATACAATCAGATGAAGCAACACTTTGTGTTGCATTCAGCCGATTATGTAGCTCCAAAAGTTTTTCCGTTCATCCGAATAGAACAATGGAACTTTTCATCGTTAATAAATGCCGGATATAAAGATTATCGTGACATCATTACCCCGACAAACAGCATTCCTAAATATGTTTTCAGAGGTTTTGAAAAAGCCTGTCACTTTGAATACAAGTTTGATAGTAAAGCAGAACAGGATTTAGCTTTTGTTTTAGAAAATGATGCATCAGTAGTAAAGTGGCTTAGACCAGCACCCAATCAATTCCGAATCTATTGGGACAATAATTCAAAGCGATACGAACCAGACTTTATTGTAGAAACAGGCGATACCATTTTTATGATTGAAGTAAAACGAACCGATCAAACAGAAGAGGAATCGGTATTAGCCAAAAAAGTAGCCTCTGAGAGGTATTGCAAATATGCATCAGAATATACAGCAGCCAATGAAGGCAAGATGTGGAAATACTTAATTCTTCCACACAATGAAGTCAGCAGAACAGTAAGTATAAGATTTTTAGCAACTAAAGGGTAGCTCCAATTGTATTGTGAAAACCAAGCCATATAGTCACACATTTGCTTGCCTCTCTAACTGTCAAGATTAAGTGGGAAGCCAACGCAGAGACTGAGTATTCCGGGCCAAACTGGTTCACCAATTTATCTTAGTATGATTTCTGACTAGTTGTGAAGTGTAGTCACTTCAAGATGGCCAAATATAATCCGGCTCAAAGGTGCCCACTAAATCCGGAGTAAAGGTGCCCACCTTGGAAGTCCAAATTGGAATAGTGCCAAAAAAGTTAAACCAGGGATGATGAAGAATTCATTACCGGTGAAAATAGGATTGATCGAATATGAATAAATATAAGTCCTTATTTTCATCATCAACCGCAGATAAAAAATAAATAATTATACCTCCAATTAGCTCAACTGAAGAAAAAATGAATTTCGACGATTTATGGCTGGAAAACTTGCTCTAAGACTTGAATATGAGATCTTTTTGAGTATTCCGGCCAAACTGAGCCACAGATTATGTGCCAACCTGAGTCACCAATTCACCAAAGCGACCGACACTCACCCTAACAAAATAGAACCCAGAGCTCTCAACAGCCGCCTGGCTCATTGGCGGGTGATCCTGCTGAAGCGGAACATGCCGAGGTTGATTGAATATTCTACCTTGTATCAGCATTTTTGATGTATTACAGTCCCGCCATTGGAAGGATAAATTTTGTGCACCGAAAACCGCCCAAACGAAAAGCATGAATACATTTAGCGACATGTCTTTGGCTTATCGTACAATCAATTGCTATCGCAAATTCATTTCATCGAGGCCGCCCTAAGCAATTATCGCATGATACCGAATACCCGGTTAATAAAATGTCATAGAATTAGTGTAACTTTGGCACATGCCTACAATACTTTGGATACTAGGTTGGAGAGTTTTCTTTTATTCTAATGAAGGGAATGAACCATTACATGTTCACGCTCAGAAGGGTGACATGGAATGTAAATTCTGGTTGGCTCCGGAAACATTTGAAATTGTAGAAGCCTTTTCTTATAATTTAAATCCAGCCTCGAGAAGGGAAATTAGAAAGATTATTTTTGAACATTTTGATTATATCATATCAGAGTGGAACAGTTATTTTAAAAAATAATTATGCAAGTATTAGATAAAATAAATATTGATTCAATTGATTTTATAGAAAACAACATTATTATAACCATAAATAACAAGGTCTATACCTGGAACCTTGAAAAAATATCCAGTAAACTTTTAAATGCATCTGATGCAGATCGACGGGTTTATCAATTTTCGCCATCAGGTTATGGGATACATTGGCCAAAGTTAGATGAAGATCTATCAATAAACGGATTATTAAAAACAATTGAGCCCGGGACATAACCTAATTCCTACTCAACGCTTGCTATCATTTTATTATAAAAATAATGTTAAAATGCCCGCCGCTGCCTAAGCACCCTAAGCTATGCAGCGTCTTGCCTGTAACAGTCCCCTCAAAGAGAGCAAAACTTCCCCAGGTTCCGTTTAGGCAATTTAACAAACACCATTAAAATCTGACTAGACTTCGTTGATAGAAATAATACAGGAGTACGTCTTATAGCATGTGATACTGGACAATGTCCTTACAACAAAGAATAAAGTTCTTCTATCTTTCGGACTTGTAATTGGATTTCAATACAGAGAAGAAATTTTATCCGTTCAAGACAAGACAATTGCATGATAAATAAACCTATCGTCCAACAATCAGCAAAAGCAACAACAAATGTTTACCGTAGAACAAATCAAAGCAGCGCACAGCAAAGTCAAATCAGGCGCCGACTTCCCTGCGTACATTCAAGAAATCAAGTCATTGGGCGTGACGCATTATGAAGCCTATGTAACCGACGGACATACTGACTATCACGGTGGCAGTGACTACACTGCAACAGTGCTGGCGAAATATGAACCCATAGCCATTGCCGACAATCCACACACGGATCTATTTAAAGCCGGACTTTTGGCACGCCAACAGGGCAAGACTGATTATCTGACGTTCATTAAGATGTGTGCAGATACGGGCATTAGTAAGTGGGTGATCTCGATGGCCCAAATGACCTGCACCTATTACGACAAAGCAGGAAATAAACTTCTGGAAGAAAAGATACCCCAATAATTACTGCCGATGCTCGGTTATAAATCGCAAAATTAATCTTGTTGGAGTAGACCTGGCTGTGCAAACCAACAGTTATGTACATCCATATATATTGGCAACAGATGAAGTCTTGGCGGTCATAATACCATGAGAATGCATTACCCGGGTTCGTGATCAGCAGCCTTATCACAGCACACTACTTTGAACCCACCATAGCGAAATCAAGTCTTTTTCAGACCGTCCAAAATCTGCTTGAGGACAGTTTCTTTATCTATGCTTATCTGCTTCGCAAATTGCTTTGCGTGGGGATGGACCTCATGATATTTTTCACTCCACAAAATAATCTCCACCAATGCTGGAACTAAATCAATTCCCTTGGGGGTGAGCTTGTAGAGCACTTTTACTTTGCTTTCAGGGTGCTTTTGCCTTGTAATAATTCCACTCGTCTCCAGCAACATCAATCGGTCCGCAAGAATGTTGGTAGCAATTTTTTCACCGCCATTCAAAAAATCCCCGTAAGTACTCATTCCTTTAAAAACCATATCACGAACAATCAACAGCGACCACTTATCACCAAAAATGTCCAGCGCGGTGCTTATCGGACAGGTTGAGCGGAACGCTATTTTTTTATTCTTCACCACCCAAAATTATTAATTCACTTGCATTTTACAAGTATTTAGCCTTACATTTGTACTTTCAAATAGCAAGTAAAATTTAAAACCGACTGAATATGAGCATATTACAAGCAAAGAATGAAGCCATCATACACGCTCCGGCAAGCCGAATCTGGGCTATCATCACGGACATAAACCTTCTCCACAAAGTCAACCCCGGGGTCATCCAGGCATCGGGTAGAATGGACAGGCTGGGAGAAGTCAGGACCTGCCAGATTGTCAACAATGGCAGAAAAGGTACCATGACGGAAAAACTTATTGAATTTATCCCTGAAAAGAAAACCGTCTGGACCATCGAAAGTGATTCGATGGGTATGGGTCAAA
The DNA here is from genome assembly GCA_046329325.1 of Saprospiraceae bacterium. Taxonomy (GTDB): domain Bacteria; phylum Bacteroidota; class Bacteroidia; order Chitinophagales; family Saprospiraceae; genus Vicinibacter. The sequence goes on along the minus strand of JAXLUU010000001.1, from coordinate 1,443,383 downwards.
TGCTCAAAAACACCCAGTTTGTTTTTAATCTTGAAGAACTTGAAGATAATAAGACCAAAGTCATCAGTGAGACTTATTACCAACCAGCCAACATCATTGCAAAAATCATGAATGGGCTGATCATGAAAAAAATGATCCTTAAGGCGCAGGAACAAATTCTCATGAATCTAAAATCATTAACCGAGAAGTAATCATCATGGCAACAATCCATAACGAAATCACAGTCAACGCGAGCCTTGACAAAGTCTGGTCCACACTTGCTGACCTTGCACTCTTGGACCAATACGACCCAACTGTAATGAAGTCGACATTGCTTTCAACGGAAAAAACGGGTATCGGAGCCAAAAGAAAAGTAATGATGAAGGATGGCAAGAATTGGTTTGAAGAAAAAATAACAATATTCAAGCCCAACGAGGCATTGACCTACCAATTAACAGACTGTTCGTTTCCGATCAAAGGGCTAAAACACAGTTATAGTTTTGAGAAAATCGGCAACCAGACCAAAGTAATTCAGGTCATGGAATACACGGTTAAGTTTGGTTTGCTTGGCAAGTTGCTCGACCGTCTGATGATACGCAAACAATCGGACATTGGCATCAAAAAATTTTTTACAGGACTAAAATCCTATGCTGAAACTCATTAACCCTGACACATGGCATACAACGAAAAATTAGCCGCTCGTATCCGCGAGCGACTCCAAGACACGCCCAATATGATTGAAAAGGAGATGATGGGTGGCCTGACATTTATGGTGAACGACAAAATGTGCATCGGAATAATCAAAGACGAAATGATGTGCCGCATAGCTCCCGAAATGCAAGATACCGCTCTGGCAAAAAAAGGCTGTCGCATCATGGACTTCACCGGAAGGCCAATGAAAGGTTACATCATGGTTGAAGACAGCGGCATGAAAACTTCCAAAGAATTGGACTATTGGATTAATCTTTGTTTAGCGTTCAATACTCTGGCAAAGTCATCCAAAAAGAAGAAAAAATAAATTTACATAAACACTTCAAAAAATTAACATGACAAATTCAATCAACTGGTTTGAAATTCCAGTAAAAAATTTCAACAGAGCAAAGGCCTTTTACGCCGCGCTACTGGGTGCAGACATCCAGGAAATGCCTCATCCCGCTTACAAGTATGGCATCCTGCCTGGTGACATGCAAAACGGGGTTACCGGTGGTATTGTGGAGGGTCAAGGCTTTGAACCATCCATGACAGGAGCTTTAATCTATCTCAATGGCGGAGATGACCTGAGCATCCCGCTTTCAAAAGTTGAAGCTGCCGGAGGAAAAATACTTTTACCTAAAACATCAATCGGCGGCAATGGCTTTATGGCTCACATTGTGGACACAGAAGGAAATAAAATAGCACTGCATTCCATGGGGTAATGCTATTAACTGACAGCTACACGTAGTTCTTTTTTAAGCCGTAGCGTGCAACAAAGGGTTGGCTTTAGATCAGGTAAATTGATTATTTGAACAAGCCAACCCTTCAGACCATCGGGATAATCGAAAGACAGCCATTAGCCGCAATTGGGAAAGACTTGAGAATATCACTATACATTCAACAATAGTAAATTTTTTTGACTTTGGAGAAACGGGAAGGATGACGATGTTCAAAAGTGCAATATCGTCAAGGCGCAAGTCGTTATCTTCGATTAAAAAAGATAAAATGATACGCTTACTAATAGTTGGAATACTATTTGGTTGTAAAATACAGAACCCCAAAACAGAAAGTGGCGTAACTGAGATACCCCAAAATACCCGATTTAAGTCCAATTTGCAAATCAGTTCCAGAGTTGATACCTCAAACATTGAAGTAAACAAGGTACTAACATTATATGAGAAGTATCTTAATTCACAACCAGACTCCATATACGATAATCCTTATTGGAATAGCGCGGAGAAGGCACAATTTAAAGATTTTGACTTCTCCCGATTGAGTATGTACAATGGGATTAGCAGCAGCCAGCTTCTGAGAATTTACGCGCCTTTTGTGCTCTCCGTTGAACCCAAATATCAAAAATATCAGATCAGGGTTTTGTACGCCAATTCAGACACAGACCCTCTTTATATCGGTTCCAAAGTGTGGTGCATTCATCAACTGAATGCCACAAGAGAGGAAGGATTTTGGAAACTTGAAAATATTTTGACTGAAAAAACAAGAACCTGGAACAAATCCAAAGTAGGATTCATAGAATATGTTTATCCGCAAGAACACCAATTGAATACTGAAAGAGCGCACAAGGCGCAGCTGTTTTGCCAGAAGATCATCAGCAGATTTAACCCGAAATATCATGATTCTTTCAGCTTCTATCTGGCCAACGGAATTGATGAAATGGGGGAACTGGAGAATTTCGATTACATATTCTCAGGTGTCACGACGGGCAAGGCAAGAGAAGGAATGATTCTGTCCGGTAAAGGTGATGAATTTTATCCACATGAGTTTATCCACAAATTACTTCCAAAGAATCCTGACAGGGGAAATGTAATAGAAGAAGGGTTGGCGAGTTTTTTGGGAACCAGAGAGGAACTGACGGAATACCTTGTCATGATGAAGAAACTGGCTAAAGACTTTAACAGAAGGAACTCCTATAACCTGCAAAACATTCTTAATAACCAAACAGATTGGAACGGCTATCCTGTAGCCTATCCGGGAGGCGCACTGCTATGTGAAGTGATCCATGAACGAAAGGGCGATATGGGGATTAATAAATTGGCTAGAGGAAAGACAAAAGGCTATGAAGAAATAATTTGGTTAACTCAGGATATCTTGCAACTCGATCAAAATAACATCTTACGATTAATTGAAAATAAAATTAAAGAATTTGAATAAAAAGAATTTTACCAATAAAGATCCAAACAGTCATAATGGCCAAAAACCATGAAGTCTTTAAGACAGCGCGAAGCAGAGATTATAAAAGACTCACTGCAAAACAATAATAAATATTCAACGGAACTATCTTTATAGTCAATTTGAAACAGTTTAAATGACCATTACAGAGCTTCTTAACGACAAATCCAAAAAACCAAAAGAGAAAGTTGTAACCATTAGCCAATGGTTACTGGACGGCTCATTACCAACAGACGAATTAATTGTATTTGCAGAAAATGCCAGGGACACGGACAAAGGAACTTGCATCGAAGCCATTGAATTTGCAACCAGACAGAAAGCAACGATTGCAGATGACATCTTATTCACTTTTGTAACTAATTCTTTGACCGCAAATGCACCAAGAATAAAATGGGAAAGTGCCAAAGTGATTGGAAACATTGCCAAAGTCTTTCCAACAAAACTTATAAAACCCATTCATCACCTGCTGACAAACGCCCATGATACTGGCACGGTTGTTCGTTGGGCTTCCGCATGGGCGCTTGGAGAAATACTCAAACTCAGGACAAAACATAATAAGGAATTATTGCCTGAACTTGAAAGGCTATGTAAAATTGAGCAAGACAATTCCATTAGAAAAAAATATGCTGACGCCATCAAGAAAGCAACGAAATGAGTAATTATGTGGCAACGTATGTAATCGTAATTGTTAATCCAGCCGTTGATATCGCAAATTAAACATTCTTCCTGGTATCAGTTTAGGTTGTATATTGGCAGTACAAAACTCATGCCCTGAAATCCGTCGCAGCAACTTGTGCCAAAGGTTAAGTAACGCTAAAGGAAGTAGGCGCTCCAAAACACCACGAGCAAAATAAAAACAATCAATACGGATAACTAAATATATTTTAATAGACTCAATCTAAATAAAAATAAACGCAGTTAAATTATTAATGAATATGACGAACATACAAAATTTAATAAGAATTTTAATTGGATTGTTGGCTTTAGTATTGGTTTTTCATATTCTAATACTATTCCAAATTATACCTTTTAACATGGTCTGGGGAGGGCGGCTCCAATCCGAACAAGAAATGTATTGGTTTGAAAGTATTTCCACATTTCTAAATTTGCTATTGATATGGGCACTTTCATTAAAAGCGAAGGGCACTCAACGCAAATCCATCGACATCATTTTATGGATATTCTTTATACTTTTTTCATTCAATACGGTGGGTAATTTATTTGCACATTCAGATTTTGAAAAGTATTTTTCGATCCTGACCTTCATCTTCGCCGTAGTCTTGTTCAATATTCTCTGGAAGAAAAAGGACTAGAAGCTAACATTACACAGCATTGGTGTTTGGTGAATAGTTTTGAAGAACCTCACTTCAAACAATACAACCGGGCGAGAGAGTGTTTTTTTCCTACATTCAAGAAATTAAGTCATTGGGCGTTACGCATTATGAAGCTTATTTAACCGACGGACAAGCGGACTACCACAGTGACAGTCACCACACTGTAACAGTGCCGGCAAAGTATGAACCAATCACTACCGCAGACTTACTACAAACTGAAAAATTTAAAGTACATTTATTGGCTCACCAGCAAGGTAAAACCGATTATCTTACATTTATTCACATGTGTGCTGAAGCGGGCACTGACAAATTACAAATTCGCCTGGACCAAATGACCTGTACTAATAACGTCAAGGCCATTACAGAGGTATTCATTGAAGAAATACCTGATTAGCAATTGACTACGTCAAGGTCATTGCAAAATTAGGCCCGAGTTGTAAAATAAATCACTAGTTCTTCCATTTCCGCAACTTGGCAAGGCTCCAAATCAGATGTGCATACCAATGTGGGATAAGGTCATCATCTGCCGCCCGGACTTCTAACAAACTTTTCAGAATTAATATGGATATCAACCGCCACCGGTTTACACGGCATTTGCAATTTCAATTGATCCATTCGCACTTCCAACATTGTATTTCTCCACACATTGGCACTGCCTGTCCCACTTCAGTGGGATTTGTTCTTGCCGCTTTGGCCCGGTAAGCCAAAGGCAGGGTCCAAGGGCAATCCTTAAGATACAGTCACATTTAAATATTTCTTTACAAAATCTTTATATCCTGGATTCTACCTTTGACGGTAAATAAAAGCGATTTGAAATTGCCTGAGACAAGGAAATACAAATTGCCCAAGCAACTCTTAATCAGTGTTGCCTTGGTGGCAGTTGTTTCAACGGTTTGCTTTTTATTATCTGATCTTATCGGTTACAAGGCATCAGCGCTCATACTTTTAGTTACTGTTTCGCTGGTGGCGATGATGTTTGACATTTTGCCCGTACTGAGTGCTGCCGTATTGAGCGCATTAATTTGGAATTTCTTTTTTATTCCTCCGCTTTACAATTTTCACATTAACAGTGCCGAGGATTTACTGATGTTCCTGATGTATTTTGTAATTGCACTGCTCAACGCGGTATTGACTTTCAAAATCCGCCAGGCTGAGCGCAGCGCACGTGACAAGGAAGAAAAGGAAAACACCATCAAACTTTACAACACGCTGCTCAACTCGCTTTCACACGAATTGCGTACTCCTGTCGCCACCATCATCGGCGCTGTTGACACGCTGAAAGAAAGCAAGGACAGACTTTCATCAGCTCATCAGGCCGAGCTACTCGCACAAATTGACACCGCCAGCGTTCGTCTCAACAGACAGGTGGAGAACCTTTTAAACATGAGCCGGCTTGAAAGCAGCATGCTCAAACTTCATTTGGACTGGTGCGATCTGAACGAACTGATCTTTTCTGTGGTGCAAAAACTTTCTGTGACCAACAACAAACATCAAATTGATTTCACTGCCAATGATCAATTACCCTTGTTCAAGCTGGACACGGGACTGATGGAGCAGATTTTTCACAACATTATTTACAATGCCATTCAATATACTCCTGAAAATTCTATCATAAAAATTAATGCTACGTACCATTCCGATCAGTGTGTTATCACTATTTCCGACAATGGAAATGGATTTCCCGAAAACGAAATAAAATTTGTCTTTGACAAGTTTTATCGTTTGCCTCACACCCAATCAGGCGGCAGTGGTTTGGGTTTGTCTATTGCCAAAGGTTTTACTGAAGCACACAATGGGCAAATAAAGTTGGAGAACAATATTGAAGGAGGTGCAAAATTCACCATCACGATTCCTGCCGAAACATCTTTCATCAATAATCTGAAAAATGATTAAGCCGGAAATCCTCATCATTGACGATGAACCCCAAATCAGAAAGTTGCTGGAAATAAACTTAGAGAGCAACGACTACAAAGTCTGGCAGGCAGCAACAGGCAAGGAAGGCATTATCTTGGCTGCCAGCCATCCCCCAGAATTGATTTTGTTGGATATTGGATTGCCCGACAAAAGCGGACACGACATTTTAAAAGAGTTGCGGATATGGTACAACAAAGCCATTCTCATACTCTCGGTACAAAACAGCGAAGCGGATATCATCACCGCACTGGATAATGGCGCCACCGATTATCTCACAAAGCCTTTTCGCACCGGCGAACTTTTAGCCCATATCCGTTCCTGTATTCGCAGAAACAACACCGATGAGAACAACAGTTTGCTGGTTTGCGGAAACCTGCAAATTGACCTGATTGCACGAACAGCAAAGCGTAACAATGAACTGCTTAAACTGACTTCAACCGAATACAATTTACTTGTTCTCTTTGCCAAAAACGAAGGCAGAGTGCTAACGCATCAATTCATCCTGAAAGAAATTTGGGGAGTTGGCTATCAATCCGACACACAATACCTGAGGGTATTTGTCGGTACGCTTCGCAAAAAAATTGAAGATAATCCCAACCAACCAAGGCACATCATGACCGAAAGCGGCGTAGGATACAGGTTCAACTAACTTTCTTTATAAAATCTTTATACAACACAACGACAGTTTTACTTTTTACCAATAAGAGTACAGCCACCTTTGTCTCGTCAAAAAGAATTGACAGATGGATAAGAAATCATACGGAATGAATAGTAAAGTGACTGTTGCCTCTTTACTTGTTGCCCTGGGTATTATTTACGGTGATATTGGCACAAGCCCGCTGTACGCATTGAGAGCTGTCATAGGCGAAAGAACGATTGATGCCACTTTAGTGTACGGTGGGGTGTCGTGCATTTTCTGGACACTTTTCTTTCAAACGACTGTTAAATATATTTGGCTTACGCTGAAAGCAGACAACGAAGGTGAAGGCGGAGTATTTTCCCTCTATGCCTTAGTAAAACGCTACGGAAAATGGTTAGCCATTCCTACCATTTTGGGGGCGACAACTTTACTCGCTGACGGAATCATTACACCTCCGATTTCGGTCGCATCTGCCATTGAAGGCCTTGGTATGGTGAAGGGCCTTGAGCATATCGTGGTTCCGGGAAACACATTTACAATCGGACTTGTCATCACAATTCTCTCATCCTTATTTTTCTTTCAGCGTTTTGGAACACAGGCCATTGGCAAATTCTTCGGACCGATGATGATGGTCTGGTTCAGTATGATCTTTACGACCGGTGCGCATGAAATTGCGCAATATCCGGATGTGTTGAAGGCCTTAAGCCCACATTATGCCTACAATTTATTGGTACATTATCCCCATGGCTTTTGGTTGTTGGGTGCCGTCTTTTTAGCAACGACAGGTGCTGAAGCATTATATTCTGATTTGGGACATTGCGGAATAAAAAATATCCGTATCACCTGGGGTTTTGTAAAAACCTGTCTGGTAGCCAACTACATCGGACAAGCGGCATGGCTGATGCACCAGGGCGATGCCACTTTAAGTGGCAGAAATCCATTTTTTGAAATGATACCACAATGGTTTTTATTTCCTGGCATTCTAATAGCTACTGCAGCCACCATCATTGCATCACAAGCGCTCATTAGTGGAAGTTATACGCTCATCAGCGAAGCCATGAACTTAAATTTTTGGCCACGCGTAGGTGTGAGACAACCCACTGAATCCAAAGGACAAATTTATATTCCTAGCGTCAACATTATTCTTTGGGTTGGCTGCATCCTCATGATTTTATACTTCAAGGAATCAGGGCACATGGAAGCAGCGTACGGCTTCAGTATCACGATCGCCATGATGATGACAACGCTGTTACTCAGTTACTTTTTATTGTATCGTTTAAAATGGAATAAAGTTGTGGTGTATGCTTTGCTGCTATTATTCTGCACTGTTGAGTTTTCGTTCTTCATTGCCAATGTTGCCAAAATCAAAGAACGCTGGATGTTCCTGTTTTTTGAATTATTCATATTTTCCACAATGTATGTTTGGTATTATGCCCGAAAAATCAACAACCGATTTACACACTTTGTTGACTTAGGTAAATATGCTCCTCAAATATGCGAGTTGAGTAATGACGAAAACATTCCAAAGTTTTCGACTCATCTTGTGTACCTCACCAAAGCCAATTTAAGACATGAGATTGAAGATAAAATCATTAAATCCATTTTTGCCAAAAATCCCAAACGGGCTGATGTTTATTGGTTTCTTCATATCAACCGAACCGAACATCCATATACATTAAGTTATGATGTTTCAGAATTGGTGGATGATAAGGTCATCAAAGTGAACATCAATATTGGTTTTAGAATTCAACCAAGGACAGAATTGTATTTCAAAAAAATTGTCCAGGAGTTGGTTGCCAACAAAGAACTGAATTTACACATCCGACCTGATGGCTCGACAAAATACAACAACGAACCAGATTTTAAATTTATCGTCATCGAAAAATTCCTTTCAGTAGAAAATGAATTTGCCCTAAAAGAAGGGGTGTTGCTTAACGCCTACTTCTTCTTAAAACACCTTGGACAAAGCGATGAAAAAGCATTCGGACTTGATAAGAGTGACGTAGTAATAGAACAAGTACCTTTGGTATATCAACAAGCTAATAAATTTCAATTGACAAGAAATAACCAACCAGCAAATTAATGAACATGAAATCTACAAAATTTTTAATTGCCAGTTTTGCAATCTTTTTTTGCATCCCTATTCAAATGGTTAATGCGCAACAAAAAGGCGAACCCTTTACAGGAATTGACCAATCCTGGCAAAACGGTGCAGACCGGAGAGATTCCTCAGTTTTTAAAAATATGAATTTCTTTACGCCAAGTCTATTGATGGATGTAAATTTCACGCACTCATTCAACAGTCCAAACGACAACACCGTTGTAGGTTCAACAGCATTAGCGCGAAACAATGAAGTGCAACTTTCGGCGCTGCATTTTGGAGGTGATTTCAATTATCAAAATGCAAGAGCGAGGATTATGACACAGTTTGGTACACGGAGTATTGTTGTTCCCAGAAATGATTACAGTCCCTATCGTGGACAATATCAGTTGGCGAACGTTTATCGTTATTTAAGCGAAGCATATGTTGGCTATCACATCAACAAGTGGTACGGCATAAATATTGATGCAGGCATGTTTATGTCCTATATTGGTTTGAACTCCTATTATCAACCTGAAAACTGGGAATATCAGGCATCATTTACAAGTGATAACACACCCTGGTTTTTTAATGGAATACGAATTCAGATTCATCCCACCCAACACTTAAAAATTGAACCATGGATAATTAATGGTTGGCAGAGCTACGGCAAATTTAATGCCATGCCTGGACTTGGTGCCAACATTACATGGATGCCAAACAACCATATCAAATTATTGACAAATGATTATTATGGAACCGATGCAGCGGGTTTGCCGGACAGGGTGCGCTTTCATTCTGACAACAGTTTATTAATTCGTTATCACAATAAGTTAGAATCAAAAGGTATCTCTAAAGCGGCATTTTCACTCACGGGCGATCTTGGTTTTGAAAAAGGCGGCGGGGTGAATGGTTTTGATAATTCAGATGCATCCAAGCCGGCACAATATTTTGCAAGTGCAATGATTTACAACCGTGTCTGGTTTTGCACAAATAAATTAGCCTGGACAGTCGGAGGCGGCTATATGACAAATCCCGGACGCTATTTAGTACTTTATCCAACAGGACAAGCAAGTCCATTGCCAAATCCAAACAATCCCACACAGACTGAAGGTGCATTCCCGTTTAGTGCAAACCCAGGAGATCAATTTTCTGGTTGGGATTGGTCTACCAACTTTGACTATATGCCAAATCAAAGTTTGACATTTAGAATAGAGTTTGTGCACCGTGAAAGCAGCGTTCCCTACTTTGCAGGTGCAGGAGGCGTTACCTCACAGACAGGATATTCCACCACAACACTTGACCCAAATTGGCGACCTGACTTAGTCAAATCAGAAAACAGAATCATTATCGTTGCATTGTTCCGATTGTAAAATGCATCCTCTAAAGATAAACTTTTGTCAGCCGCAATACTTTTCCTGATTCAGCGGGAAGCCAACGCAAGAATTAGAGTTCTGCGAAAGCGTCTGTCTGTACTTACGCACCGCGGACAGACCGGCTTTCGACAAAAAATATGGGTGAGTCAGTAACTGTCGCTGGGGACAAGACAGATATTCCCTCTGATGTGGAAAAAACTCAACCAAGAATACCAGCACAAACGTATAAACCATTGCGATAGAACAATACCATGTCACCACATAAATAAACACTCAAAACACCTTGAATCAGTATGGATTCACGACAAAATCCGAATTGCTCAAATCGGTTTTGTGTCAGGTTGATTTTTGTTAAGCTCATTCGCAGTTCTGAACGGTCGTCCGGAGCTTTGACACATCAAAGGATTGTTCTTCCAGTCGCTGTAAAATACCCTGGTAAACAGATTGATCTATCTGTGGCGTTCTCGATAGGATCCACAGGTATTTCCTGTTCGGATGACCTACCACGGCGTAGCTGTAATCCGGAGCGAGGTCTATGATCCTTATTTGCCTTTAACCCGGATTTTGCAGTTAGGAGTCGTAGTGAGAGGCAAAATGGCAATAAAATCAGGGCTTTTGATGAGGAGGAATAGTGGAGCTATGCTGACGAATCAAACGAAGTGCAAAGTCTTGATTTTGAAGACAGTTTGTCTCGGAATAGGCTTCTGACTGCAAAATCCGGGTTTAAATGGCCAGAAAAACTGCACTTTCACTTTGGCATTGCCCGAATTGGGTTCGAAAAAAGTTTTTCCTTTAATATAGGACATCTTGCTGTGCATACTGTCTTTGCGGCAGCGGTTTTCAACGATGACGTATCCCTCCTCAGACAAGGTGTATTCAGCAGTAGTACAATGACAACCTTTCTGGAAGCGCTGGGGATATGAGGCAATTTCATACCATTTGCCGGCGTATCGGTTGAGATCCAAGTTGGGAACTGCCCCACCGGCTGATTCTTCTTATATTTTCAATACCAGTTACCAATTGATCTAGAACCTTAGCTCATTAGAATTTTGCAATCTAAGCAACTTAACTATTTTTGTAAAAATAAAGATTATAATAAAGTTAGAATTTTCGCATGAAGGATTTAAATAATACATGCAACCGCATAGCATATATTCGGTATCCATTCCGTAAACTCCAAATAGAATCGCTGAATATTCCTAATGGATTATACCTGGTAAGATTCTATAATTCTAACAATGAATTAGTTAAGTCCGTTAAGCTGATAAAATCTGAATAGTCCAATGAATGCTCCATTCAACATGACTTTGAAGCTTACTTTAGTTTTTTGCTTATTAAGCTATAATTATATAATATTCGGTCAGGAACTACGGTACGATGACAATTGGTTAATAGGCTATGATGGCAGTGATGGTCATACGAGGTTTAACTTTAAGCAAAATAATCTGAACATCGATGTCTTCAACAGCAGGATGGAAATAGACGAGAATCTTGCTATGAGCGATAAGGATGGTAATCTATTATTCTATACCAACGGATGTCAGATCTTCAATAACAAGCATAGGTTAATGACTAATGGTGACAGTCTTATCGTTAACGGCTGGGGACAATACTGCGAAAAAAATCTTAGTTTACCATTCTCGCAAGGAATGTTGGTCATTCCTTCCAGTCTGCATGATGATAAGTATTTTCTTATTCATCCAAACACTGGCATTTTTACCATCAATGGTGAGCTTTCCTTTGGCGTAACTGAATATTATTATTCAGAAATTGATTTTGACCCGGAACATTTGGATGGAATAGTTCACAAGAAAGGGAAGAGTATAATTCAAGGCGCCTTTGAAGGTTATGGTATTGATATGTGTAGGCATGCCAATGGTAGGGATTGGTGGATTGTCATACCAGATTATGGATTCAATTGTTTAAACCTTGTTTTATTTAGAAATGATTCTTTCTATAATTATAGGCATCAATGCATTACTTCCGATAATTTATGGGCATTTGGTTCCGGAGTGAAAAAATTTAGTCCAAATCGATGTAGCGGTAAGTTCAGTTATCGCGAGAATGTTACTTTTGATGAAATTAATACCTTGAGTTCAGAATGTGAATTTTCTAGTGATTCAAGATTTCTGTATGTATCCAACATTGATAGTTTGTGGCAGTTAGATCTAAGTGCTTCACCGATCAGCTCGAGCAAACTTCTCATCGATACCTGGGATCAGGCCATACCTCGATCTCGGTTTGGATCAATGCAGCGGGCACCAGATGGAAAAATTTATGTCGCAAGTAGGGGTACGTCGGTATATTATCATGTAATAAATCATCCTGAGAAAAAAGGTAAGGATTGTGAATTCGAACAACGTGCCATCACCCTTCCTACTTATTATTACTATTACATTCCAAGTTATCCCAATTACAATCTGGGAGCCGATTCCAGTATTTGTTTTCCCAATGGTGTTATCAATCCCAATGAGAGGGATTGTGGTATTACAGTACATCAATTGAATAACAGGATTATAGTAAGTACAGAAGCAATGGATATGTCTAAAGATTTGAAATTTTTTATTACTAATTCCTTTGGACAGAATATCCATTTCAACAAAAGCCAAATATCAGATACTTCGTTTGAAATTAATCTGGATTTCGATCAGAAAGGATTATTCTTTCTTACTGGTTATTCAAAGTCGTGTGGTTTTCAATCTCTAAAATTTTTCAGAGATTAATTATTCATCAATAATTTAATCAATACCTAGCCTAATTCAAACTCTAAAGTGGTTTATTCTCTTCCATGAATAATTTATTTATCCAAACGGGTCGATCTATTTCTTGACTTCGAATGTGTTTATTCGCAGGTCTGAACCGTAGTGCGGAGTTTTGACAGATCGAAGGATTGCTCTTCCAGCCGCTTTAATATTCCATTATAAACGGATTGATCCATTTGTGGCGTTCTCGATAGAATCCACAGGTATTTCCTGTTCGGATGACCTACCACGGCGTAGCAGTAATCCGGAGCGAGGTCTATGATCCAGTATTTGCCTTTAACCCGGATTTTGCAGTTAGGAGTCGTAGTGAGAGGCAAAATGGCAATAAAATCAGGGCTTTTGATGAGGAGGAATAGTGGAGCTATGCTGACGAATCAAACGAAGTGCAAAGTCTTGATTTTGAAGACAGTTTGTCTCGGAATAGGCTTCTGACTGCAAAATCCGGGTTTGACTGGCCAGAAAAACTGCACTTTCAGTTTGGCATTACCCGAATTAGGTTCGACAAAAGCTTTTCCTTTGATGTAAGACTTCTTGCCGTGGATACTGTCTTTTCTGCAACGGTTTTCAACTATGACATATCCTTCATCAGACATGGTGTATTCAGCGGTAGTGCAATGACAGCCTTTCTGGAAGCGCTGAGGATAGGATGCAATCTCATACCATTTGCCTACATATCGGCTCAGGTCTACGTTAGATACTGTTCGTACCGGCTGGGCTTTGGATGTACAGGTCATCATAGAAAAAATTATTAAAATGAATAAATATGTTATTCCTGATTTCATTTTGGTTGGGGTTCTGGATGATGAAATATAAATTACTTTGTTCTTAAAGTTACGACATAATTCCCATGATGATTGGACATTTTAATGAACACATGTCAATCTTCATCAAATCCATTAACCAATTTCAAGCTTGTTATAATCCTGTTTTATGAAAATCGTTAGTTAAATCGAATGTATTCCTGCGGATTAATGCATCGTCCCTGATACCAAAGTTCAAAGTGAAGGTGGGGACCCTGAGTCAGTGTGCCGGTATTACCAATAATTGCAATAGCCTCACCGGCTTTGACCTGTGCACCGAGTTTGCGTAGCAATGCAGAATTGTGTTTGTACACGGATACCAGATTATCGGCATGTTGTATGGCGATCGTGTGTCCATTTTCCATCGACCAGTCAGATTGAATAACACTGCCCGGCAAAACGGCCTTAATCGGACTGTGTTCCGGTCCGATGATATCGATTCCATAATGATCCTTATCCGGTTTGAATGCCGCACCGATAGGTCCGCGCAGAGGGCAGGTAAAATCAATGTCTTCAAGCTGCCTCCTTAAGACAGGCGCAGTGCCTTTGTCTGCTTGTGTCTTGGGCCTGTCGGGCGCTCTGGCATTTTGTTTTTTACTGGATTCGAAAGCTTCTCTGAGCAGGCTATCCTCCCGGATTTTTTGTACCGGATCGGGACTCTCGAGTTTGAAGTGCACATCCTTGGTGATATCCTTGACGGTCTCCGGCTTCCCTGACAATAATCGTCTGAGACTCTCGATATAGACATCCCGCGCAGCAACTTCCTGTTCAATCTTTTGTAGCCTTGAAGTCAGCTGCTGGTACTCGCCGCTGAAGCGGATATCACCGTATCCCGGTACGAGGTTTCTGAGGGGGGTGAGGGTGATCAACAGAAAGGTCAGCAGGCCGGCAATACAGAAGACCGTGCTCAGCAGGATGTAAACATTCAGGAAGGTCAGCCTGTATGTGGCAATTTCCTCAAATGTGTTTTCATCCCGGATAACAAACAGAAAAGCCTTGGCTAGATGCTCCCTGAGTTTTTTTTGAGTTTTTTTAAAGTCAAAAGCCATATTACCTTGCTGATATTAAAATAAATTTGCGCCTTCTTCTGTTATAGGTAGTTCTATAAGGAAGAAGTCATCCATGAAGCGCTTTTATTCGCCAAAATCCGTTTTTATCCTGCTACTGCTTGTTGTGCTGTCCTGTGTCAGCCAGAAAAAGAAAGGCGAATATAAAGGCCTCAGCAAATTCTACCACAATACTTCAGCCAAATATAATGCATACTTCAACGCCCGGGAGCTCATGAATCTCAGTCTGTCGCGCATTGAGGCTGGTTTTAAGGAAGATTACAGCAAGGTGCTGGCGGTGTTTCCCTATGAGGCGACGGAAGATGTGGGTGGAGAAAAAGCCAATCTGGACAAGGCCATTGAAAAAGTAGCCACGGATATCAGCATTCACAAATACAGCCGCTGGGCCGACGACTGTTACTTCCTGCTGGCCAAAGCCCAGTATGTCAAGAAGGATTACGAGACAGCTGAAGCTTCCTATGATTTCCTCCTGAACGAATACCAGCCTTCACGGATTTTGCAAAACAGCAAGTCGCTGAAGGAAAAAAATGCCAAAAGCGTCAAAAAAGAACGCGAACGCAAAAAAGAAGACGCGAAGAAAGAGGCCAAAAAGAAAGCGAAGGCCAAAGCCAAAGCAAGGGCCAAAGCGAAGACCTCCAAAGGCAAAAAAGAACCCGCCAGATCAAGCGCTCCTGTCAAAGAAGAGGAGACCGTGCCGGCCAACAGTACGGTTCGCACAACAACGACAACAAGTAAGCCATTGACCAATGTAGGAACCAGGTTGATGCCACATCGTCCGGTTTTCTGGGAGGCAACCATCTGGAGTGCCAAGAACCTGATCAAACGGGGCAAGTTTTATGAAGCCATGTACAGGCTGGATCAAATGAAAGAGGATCCCGCCCTGGCCAGCGAGTTGCGGGGAGAGCTGTATGCCACACGCGCCAACGTCTACCTTATTCAGGACCGTTATGAAGAAGCGATCCCGGAGTTAAAAGAAGCTATTCAATTCACCAGCCCGCGCAGGCAAAAAGCGCGTTACGCTTTTATTCTCGGCCAACTGTACCAGATGGCCAACAGACCGGTGAGCTCGGATGAATACTTCACGCTTGCGCTCAGACAGCATCCTTCCTATGATATGACTTTTCACGCCAGAATGAATCTGCTGATCAATCAGTCATTGCAGGGCGAGAGCGAAGAACAACTCATCCAGTCACTGGAAAAACTGGCCAAAGACAGCAAGAACAGTGATTATGAATCGGAGATTTATTTTTCGATCGGAAAAATTTATTTCAACAAGAAGAAAAATAACGAGGCGATCACTTATTTGAACAAGGCGGTATGGTCACCCAATGCCAATAATAATACCAAAGCGGATGCATACTATATGCTGGCGAATATGCACTTCGACCAAAGGATGTATCAGCAATCCAAGTACTATTTTGACAGTACACTCAATTTTATTGGCAAGTCGGATAAGCGCAGACCTGTCGTCAATAAAATGATTACAAACCTAAAGGATATTGCTGAGCAAATTGAGATCATCAACCTCCAGGACAGCTTGATCAGGATTTCCAAATTATCCGTCAAGGAGAAGCGAAATCTGGCCATCTCGATCAAGAATCGCAAGAGGATTATTCCAGATCTACCAGACAGCAAGGATATGCGCGGAAATGCTGGTGAGAACAGGGTCTTTCGTGCGACAGACCTGATCAGAAGCTCAACCCTCGGAGCCGATCGCTCGAATCCAGACAACAAAACGCCGGTGGCAGGCGCTAAAAGCACTTTTTTTGCTTACGACATCAAAGCCACAAACCGCGGAAGATCCAATTTTGAACAATACTGGGGCGAAAGGCCATTGGAAGACAACTGGCGCCGTTCCAAAAAAACAAGTTTTAGTACCGGCATAGAAGATCAACAGGCCGAGACCAAAGACAGCACGGTCAAAGATGAACTGGAGAATGACCTGGCAGAGATTCTGGCGGGAATCCCCAGTTCGGATGAAGAAATCAAGGAGGCGAATCACAAAATTGAAGAAGCGATGTTTCAGTTGGGGGTGGCCTACCGCGACAGGATTGATGCCTACGATCGTTCAAGAGAGACGCTGGAAAATCTCATGACACGCTATCCCGAGACACAACGCTATGCGGATGTACTGTATTATCTGTATCTCGACTGTCTGGATTTGAAGGACAAAGTCTGTGCGGACCGCAATAATGAACTGCTGAAAACCCGCTACGCCGATTCATACTACACCAAACTCATCAATGATCCGGAGTATGCAAAGAGTCTGATGAATAAAAAGGATGAATTGCAAACCGGTTATGAAAAAGCCTTTGGTTTGTATCAGCAGCAGCAATATGAAGAATGTCACAAAATCTTACAGGCGCTTGCCACCAAAGTCAAAGCCAGCGACCCGCTTCATCCGAAGATCGCACTGCTTTCCGCTTTTTGCATCGGCAAGACCTCAGGTAAAGAACCGTACATGGCGGCACTCAAGGATGTGATTGCCAATTATCCGGGCTCCGCCCAGGAGACCAAGGCGAAGGAGATTCTCAGATTCCTGCGCGGCGATCAGGATGCTTTCGAAGTGGTGCAGGTTACAGAACTGGAGTCCATCAACTTCAAGTCGGAAGATGATCAGATGCATCTGATGATGGTCGTATTTTTTAATCCGGCACCGCAGCAAATCGATAAAGCGAAAATTAAAATTTCGGATTATCATAATAAATACCACAAACTGGATAATTACAAAATGACCAGTCTGGAAATCAATACCGAACAAAACACCAGCGCCATCATCATACGCAAATATGATGACAAGTCACAGGCCATGAAATACTATAACAGCATTCAGAAAAACCGCGAGGAGTATCTTCCGGGTCTGACCAATTTTGAAGTCTACCCCATCACGCAAAATAATTACAAGGAAGTCTTAAGACTAAGATCCATCCGAGAATACCAGGCATTCTTTAAAAAGAATTACGAACCGAAATAATTAACGGGTAGTAAAACCATCCCGACCTTCCCTTTTAAGAATAGGCAGGGATGGATTTACAATGCTTTTCCTCTGAATTTCGCGGCAACTGCCTTGCTTTTGATGAAATTATCTTTTACTACATTCACCCTCAAATCAGTAACAGTTTATGAACCGTAAGGAATTTATCAGAACGACAGGTATCGCTGCTGCATCGCTGGCGCTGGGTACAGAAAGATCATTCTTAAGAGAATGGACGGACAATAAAGTTAAAATTGGAATCATCGGGACCGGCCTAAGGGGGCAGGACCATCTCGAATTATTATTGAAGAGGCCCGATGTAGAAGTCATTGCCATCTGTGATGTCGATCAACGCATGCTGAAGATGGCCGGTGAGATCATTGCCAAATCCGGTAAAAAAGAACCAAAGATTTTTACCGGCAATGACCAAAGCTGGAAAAAACTCTGCGAACTGCGTGATATTGATGCGGTGATCATCGCCACACCCTGGGAATGGCATTGTCCAATGATTCTTCACGCCATCAGTGCAGGAATCCAATACGTTGGCACGGAAGTGATCCTGGGAATAAGCCTCGAAGACCACTGGAATGTCGTGCGCGCTGCAGAGCAACATAACGCCCATGTGATGATGCTCGAGAATGTATGTTATCGCCGCGATATACTGGCCATATTGAATATGGTTCGACAGAATGTATTTGGCGAATTGCTTCATTGTCAGGGAGGATACCAGCACGACCTGCGGGAAGTTAAATTCAATGACGGACAACATCCTTACGGCCATGGTGCTGAATTCGGACCTTCAGCTTTTTCAGAAGCGCGCTGGCGCACAGCCCACAGCGTACACCGCAACGGTGATCTTTATCCGACCCATGGACTCGGGCCCATTGCACAGATGCTCAACATCAACCGCGGCAACAGATTTGTATCCCTCAATTCATTTTCTTCCAAAACCAGAGGGCTCCACGAGCATATCGTCAATGTTGGCGGCAAGGACCATCCCAATGCCGGTGTTGAATTCAGACTCGGCGATGTAGTCACCACACAGTTGAAGTGTGCCAATGGCGAAACGATACTCCTACAGCACGATACCAGCCTTCCGCGCCCTTATTCCCTGGGCTTTCGTGTGCAAGGCACCAAAGGACTTTGGATGGATGTCAACAACAGCATCTATGTAGAAGGATCTTCGCCGCAGAAACACCGCTGGGAACAGGCCAATGCGTGGCTTGACCAATACGACCATCCGTTGTGGAAGCGCTGGAGTAAGGATACCGAAGGCGCAGGTCACGGGGGCATGGATTTTTTTGTGCTTCATGCATTTGTTGAATCCGTGCGCAGGGGTATTGCAACGCCGCTGGACGTGTATGATGCTGCCTGCTGGAGCGCTGTCAGTCCGTTGAGCGAACAATCTATCGCACTGGGCAATGAGACCGTTGAATTTCCAGACTTCACTTCAGGACAGTGGATGGTTCGCCAGAATGACTTTGCCCGGACAGATGAGTTCTAGGTATTCAACGTACAGGTCTCAGAAGTGACCACATCGGAAATAAAAAACCAAAATATCGTAAATTTGCCCCATGCCATCGCTCCGCGACAGAATTCAAAAGGACAAGATTCCAAACCATATTGCAATCATTATGGATGGCAATGGTCGCTGGGCCAAAGCACGCAGCATGACACGTCTTTTTGGGCATCACAACGGTGTCAAATCTGTACGGGAGGTCACGGAGTCCTGTGCCCGGCTTGGCGTAAAATACCTTACGCTGTATACTTTTTCTACAGAAAACTGGAGCAGGCCTCAGGAGGAAGTCAGCGGATTAATGAACCTTCTCATTCAGACTGTAGGCAAAGAATTAGATACGCTGCTGAAGAACAACATCAGATTGCAGATTATCGGTGATCTCAGTCACCTGCCAGGCTCTACGCAGAATGCCTTGCGTCAGGCCATGGAGAAGACCAGGGACAATCAGCGTATGACTCTCGTGTTGGCCATCAATTACAGTGGCCGGCAGGAAATTCTCAACGCCATCACGCGCATCACGGAAGAAGTCAGAAATGGCCAACTGACATGGCACGAAGACGAACATTTATTTTCGAAATACCTGTTCACGGGAGATATCCCCGATCCCGAATTGCTGATCAGAACAAGCGGCGAGCGACGGATTTCCAATTTCCTTCTCTGGCAGTGTGCCTACAGCGAATTCTATTTTACCGATGTATTGTGGCCTGAGTTCCGTGAGGAGCATCTTTACCAGGCCATCCTCGACTATCAATCAAGAGAGAGAAGATTTGGTCTGATTACCGAACAGCTTGCGGATAAGCGCTGAACAAATGCGTTTGGGAAATTGACCCATCTTCGCATTTCAATCAAATTCAATGCTTTATAAATAGCGAAACGACTCATTTTATTTGTGCGGCGCATTGGATCAGTCTAATCAAAATGTCCAATGCTAATTTTTAAGGCTCACTTTTCTTTGATGCAATGCAAGAAGATCGTGTGCCAAAAACCAACACAAATAAAATTATCGATTTTTTATAAAGAATCTTCTCGCATTATACAAATCGTCCATTGACGCTATTGCAGTACCCGATTATTTTGTCTCCCGATACTCTTTTTAACACACTAAATTAATTACTATGTTAACACTTAACCAATTCCATGAAAGCTGCAGGAAGCTCCGGACGTGCAGAACGGCGCCTGTTATGCTGATTTACTTTCTCATTCTGACGGGAAATATGATTGCCCAGTCTGTCCTGCACAAAATAAGTTATTTTGAAAACCTGACAAGCAATTATGCCTTGTCCAACGATGTCGATCCGGGATCCGTACATGATTTTGATCTGCTCAATGCCCGCCCTGTTCATGTACTAGCCCATGTCGCAACCACGGTTGACAATGAAGGATATGTCACCGTTGACCGCTCCATCCAGGCGGATCCGGCTATCATGAAGACTTATACAGAACCTGCAAGGACACTGAGCAACAGAGACGGCGTAAGTCTGTATGACCAGGATGGCAGACTGATGCAGTTTACCCCATTCGGAGAAGGAGAGGCACCGGTTCGCATTGATCCCACTGCGATTAATCTTTCAGAAATGGGATACTCACCCCGAATAGAAAAAATGAATGAGATACAGATCGCGTCATGGATCTCTGAAGGTTATGTCATCACGGAACAATCAGACTACCGCACTGTGATTAGCAACGGAGACCGCAGGATTACTTACGATGTCAAAGGACAGAGCATACTGACAGAAAACTTTGAAAACAATACAAAATCTTCCAGCACATTAGAGAAGTATTTTACATTGCCGAACGGCAAAAACATTCTGACACTTTCTGTCCACAAATACTACAAACCTCTTCGCCACAGTGGTATGATGGAAGTGACCATGAGGACAGAATATTCTGATTATGTCATCAACGGAACCAGAATCATTATTGAAGATGCCTTCACTTCGCAACTCTCCTCAGGCGCTACAGGACAATCTTCATTGACAAGCTTTGATTTTCACGACCTGGATTATCGGCATATCTTAAGTGTTTATCCGGTCCCTTCATCAGATATTATTAATTATCATGTCGACGCTGATAATGAACAATTTCCCTGTCGCTATGCGATTTATGATATGACGGGTGCGCAGGTCATGAAAGGAATTTGTGAGGCCTCTGCAGGACAGATCCTCATATCCTCATTAAGCAGCGGAAGTTATCAACTGGTCATTACCAATAATCAGTCTACGCACCATGCGCGAATCATCAAAAATTAATTGAACACCTATAACACAATCAAATTATGAAAACACTTATGAATATTTGCATTGCGGCGATCCTGGTTTTGCCAGCGATTTCGGCCCAGATAATCAATTCCGGAAATGGCGGCACTTCGGGCACCGGATATGGCGTTAATATCGGATTGGGGGGTACAGTCCAACAAAATTTCGTGCCAGGACCCGTAAATAACCCTTCAGGAAAATCGTCCACAGAGGGAACCCGAAATGTCTTCTGGGTACACGGACTCAACGGAGATATCGGATCATGGATCAGGGCATCTACAGCTTCTGAGTTTCAGGTTGCTACTAATTTTCCGGCAAGAAAACTTAAGTCTGTGAGCAACTTCACATATGGCCAAACTGGAGGATTACTGGATGCCGGCAGACAGGTCAATGAAGTCATCCGAAATACCAAAGACAACGATCCTTCCAAAGATTTTATCATTGCGCACAGTCAGGGAGGAATGGTCAGCAGGGGCCTGTTGTATCTTAACTACTGTACAAAGCCACAGACACCACCAAGTTTTGGAGGTCTCGTAACTTTTTGCTCTCCGCATCAGGGCGCCCTCGTTCTCAACAACAAGTCAATGTTTGACGATTTAACCCAGGAAATGTGTGAATCAATGGCCAAGGGGCCGGTTCAGGAGAAGATCAATAATTTAAAATTCAAGTTTACAGTCCTTAGTTTTATTAAAATCACCATCAGCGGTAAATCATTCCTTTCACTCAGTCAGGGATTAATCGATGAGTTTTGTAATGGTTTTAGCAAATATATATATCCGTTGATCCAGAATGCAGAGACACCAGGAATTACAACAGACTATGAAGTTGGCGCCAGGCTCCTGAATGAAATGAATCAGTGTACGGATGCAAACAATGACTTGTCAAAATTCCCCAAGGTGGCTTTTTATGGCGTTGAGCCTAAGAATAACCTGATGGCCAGAACACTCCTTTGGTTTTTTAAGTCTTCACAAATTCCAACTTATTTTGAAGCCAATGACGATCAATACCTGATCGATGCCTTTCAGGAGAATTTCAATAAATACTATGCTAAGTATACGGAATGGAAAAATAAAGAGATGAATTATCTGAATCTCTACAACGCCTGCAAAAAAATGAATAATAATTGCTTACAGTATTTCGTACTTGCAAATGAGGCAGCCAAAATGAGCAACTACTGGCTGGAAGGCATTCAATTCATGCAGGGACTGGATGACAAGTACAAACTGATCATCGGCGCATTGGTTATCAAACTAAATAAAAAATACTACTGCATTTGTGAAGATCCGATTACCGGTCGAAAATCAAAAAAAGAAATCGCGCAACCATCAGAATGCATTAAGTCAGATCTGTGTGCGGTAGAGGGCGAACTAGAGATCGAGCGCATTGAAAAAGATTCGGATGGTGTTGTATTGGCAGAATCTGCGTCCAATCTTCCCGGAGCAACTTTTCCTCCACAGGAAATGAAAAATTCTTCCCATATGCAGGCCAGAAATGATTTAAGGTTGAGAGATGCGTTATACCTACTTTACGAAGGCGGCACAGACATATTTTTTAAAACCAATCGAAAATAAAATATTTTCTAATAAACGGAGGACTTAAAATGTCCTCCGTCTTATAACAACATTATGGAAAAAGCGCACTTTATCACTACACTGATTTTAATTGCAATATTAAATTTCAATTGCGATCCACTTGGTACAAAATGTACAGACCCTCCCTGTGTTCCTCTGGATAAGAAAAGCAAGGGTATTGATACAAATATTATATGGCAATATAATCCTGATACGTTAACCAATGCTTGTGGTTCAATGGAACCAATTTTGTATAATAATACGATTGTATTCAGCAAAAGATTTGAAGGTGTAGATGAAATATTATTGTTTGATAAAATGACCGGAAAATTGATTAATTCTTATTCAGATCCATCAAATCCTGATTGGATATCAGGAGCAAGATACCAATATAAAAACATTTGTGTAATTACCGACTGGTATAACATCTATTTCCTGGATCTTGAAAACAATACTTTTCTGAATAAAATCAATCTGAGAGACTATTATTATGATGGTCAGCCACGGATCGGTGGATTTGGCGAATATGTCTATATACCGGTTGAAAAAATCGGTGAGCCCAATCAAAGTTATTCGAATACCTGGATCAGAATCAATATCAATACGTACGAAATTAGTGAAGTGATGACGATTCGAGACAAAGGTTCATTTACCGCCGGATTTGAATCGCTCGCATTCTGGATCAGGCCGGACGGAGATACACTGATGATTTTTCAGAACCGGCAATATGATTTTCCGAACCGCAACCGAAGAATAGATCTCTATGCCTATAATATGTCCGATCGCCGGATGGCGTGGAAGGTGGATTCATTTACCATCACGGGCAATACCAGTATACACCCGATCATCATCAAAGGCGACAAATTGTTTTTTCAGGGAAGCAATGAAGCATTCTGTTTTAACTGCAACGATGGTAGTCTGGTTTGGAACAGGTACTTTCCTGGAGAAAGTTTTTTCATTACAAATGCAATTCTGGAAAAAGGGTTATATGTATTGAAAAGCGAGACCAAACTGATGATTGCACTGGATGAGGCCACTGGAACAACCGTCTGGGAGAACCCCACTGCCGGAACGTCCTCTTCCAATATGATATTTTATAAAGATCATCTATATTATGAGACAGGGCAACATGGATTAGGCGTCCTTCGAAGATTGAAAATAAGTGATGGCCAGGAAGACTGGACTTATTTTTCAAGCAATTATGCACAACACCTAAATGTATCTTTTGGTCCATCGGGCATCATTATCGACCCTGTAACCAATTACATCTATGCCAATGACCGCGTGTATCATATGTGCATCAGAATACCGCAATAGATTAAAAGACTAAAGTTAGTTCTGCGAAGAAGAAGGTTGAAAATCAGGGACCAATCCTGCTTGGTTGTATTTATTCAATGACTCCAGTCATGTGAATGGATCTGTGTGCAGGCTGCTGTAAGGAGGTCAATAGAGCAAGCCACATCATCCATATTGACCATTTCGATCACCTGGTGAATATGCCGCGTTGGAATAGATACAGCGCCTGTGATACATCCTGAACCGCTGGTCTGAACAGCCCCTGCATCCGTTCCTCCGGCAGGCAAAAGTTCCGGCTGCCAGCGGATATTTTGTTTCTCTGCAAGTAGCCGAAGAAACTTTACCATCCGGACATCGCAGATGACACTGCTGTCCATGATCTTAATACCGGCCCCCTGCCCCAGCCTTGTAACCATTTCATGGGGTTGCGCTCCGGGTACATCAAACGCGATCGTAGTGTCAATGTTAATCGCAAAAACAGGATCTAGCTGATTGGCCAAAGTCTTGGCCCCACGAAGTCCAAGTTCCTCCTGAACCGTAAACACTGCAATAATTTCACAGTGAGGCTGCTCTGCTTTCAGGCGTTCAAGCACCTGAAGAAGGGTGTAAACAGAGATCCGGTTATCCAGTGATTTGGCATTGACACAACGACCCATGACGACAAGATCTCGCTCTCTGGTTACCGAATCTCCAACACAAACCAGTTCATCCAACTCTGTTTTGCTTAATCCCGTATCAATAAAATAATCTTTAATCACCGGCACTTTGTTCCTTTCCTCGGGACCCATCAGATGGATGGGCTTGGAACCCATAACCCCCAACACATCATTGCGGCCATGGATCAGAACACGCTGGGCCGTCAGGGTTTTCGGATCAAATCCGCCAAGGGGAAGAACACGTATAAAACCCTCATCATCAATATGTTGTACTATGAACCCGATCTCATCCATGTGTGCTGTCAGAAGCAACTTCGGTCCTCCCTGGCCCTTCAACACAGAAATAACATTACCCATGGGATCGATCCGTGTGTCATCAGCCAACGGCTTCAATTGATCAACTATATAATTTCTGATCGGTGTTTCAAATCCAGGGGCGCCCGGTATTCTGCAGAGGGCACTTAGCAAATCAATATTCATACCATTCAATCTGTTGCAAAGGTATTGTCAACAGACCGAATTAGATGTTGACGGGGACATTCTACTAAAGCTTTTTTGTCATCTTTACACTTCAAATAGTTCCATTGGCAGCCATTCGATCTTTAGCCAAAGAAACCATCATCTACGGATTAAGCTACTCACTGGGCAGAGTAGTCAATTTTCTACTGGTGACTTTTTACCTGACCCATTATGTCTTCACGGCCAAAGACGGTACCTTATCCATATATCAGGATATTTATTTTTATATCGGTCTTCTTCTTGGAGTGCTTACACTTCGAATGGAAACAACGCTGTTTCGCTTTACGGATCAAAACCAGGACAATAACCAATTGTATGCATTACTATCACAGCTCGTCATGGTGACATGTTTGGTTTTTCTGATCGTGGTCCTGGCAGGCAGAGCGCCATTGGTGCAATTCCTGCAATACCCTGCAACTTACACGAACAGTCTGTTGCTGGCAGCGCTGATTCTTGTATTTGATGTATTGTCTTCATTACCTTTTGCCAGACTGCGTTATGAAAAAAAATCTATTCGCTATGCCTGGATCAAACTCTCCGGTATCGTCATCAATATTTTATTGGTATTAGGTGCGTTCGCAATTTATTTTTCAAACGCCGAGATCCAAATGATGCCTGGTGCTGAGAAAATATTCTATGTGCTTGCCGCCAACGCAGCATCAAGTTTTCTGACGCTCCTTTTCCTTTTTCCGGAGATGAAGAACAGTTTTCTCAAAGCAGACTGGTCTAGGACAGGAAATATCCTTCGCTATGCATGGCCATTGATCTTGATGACGCTCGTCTATACCGTCATACAGAACGGTTACACCAGTTTTTTGAAATACCTGTTACCCGGTACCAAAGCAGAAAACCTGTCAAGCTCGGATGATCTCGTGGCGGTCGTCAGACTTGCCGTCATCATGAATATTTTTATTACTGCTTTTAATTATGCCGCAGAGCCTTTCTTCTTTCGCCATATGAATTCAGGCAATGCGCGTCAGACCTACGCCAGACTCAATCTGTTTTTTGTGATTGCGTGTGGTTTTATTTATATCATGACCTGTCTTAATGCTGACCTGGTGTCATACCTTGTCGGTAAATCATTTCGTACTTCACTTCATCTTCTTCCTGTATTTCTGATGGCCAATATTTTTGCAGGAATTTTTACCAATATGTCATCATGGTATAAGCTCAGTGACCGTACCGGACAGGCAGCGATGATCAGTCTTGCAGGATTTGTATTGAATCTTTTACTATTTGTGTTATTGGTACCCAAATTCGGAAAAGACTGTTCGGCGTGGATTAGTCTGGCGGTCTATTTCGCAATGACCATTTTGTCTTATCTCCAGGGCCAAAAGCATTTTCCGATTCCGTACGAGACCGGCAGGACCCTGATATACCTTGCTGGATCTGTATTGGTTGTTCAGGCGATGACTTTTGTTTCATCGACAGTTTCCGGACAGCCGCTTGTGATGCTGGCCTTGTCCTGTGTCATCGGCCTCGCTTATCTTGCGATTATCTACAAGATAGAATGGCCGCGCATGATGGAGGGAGAACGTGCTGATCAATAGACCTTACACAACTTTTGGAATAAATAAAATGTAGATTTTACAGATCGCATGGAACTGATGAAGTCAGGACAATATGCAGAATGCCTGAATTAGTGAAGAGGAATTGATTTGAAAAATTCCAGCAAGCCATACGAACAGTTGATTTTAGATTATTCTTATACTCATTCAATTCAGATGAGAAGTGAGCAATTAGATTTTAACTCACCACCTCAATCACAGCGCACCATTGGATCATTTTTTAAAAACATTAAACTGCATTTCGATCTGGTGATCTGAATTATTAGTAATCAGGTCGCGGTAAATAAATTCAACATAGATCTTAACCTGTGGCAGCATAAAATAATCCTTCAGGTCTGCAATTCCCGGAAACAAGTATAAATTGCCTTCCCTCTCATTGGGCAGTGGATTGGCTCGACCGATCTGAATTTTACTGGAAGGCTTTGCAGGATCCTGAATATATACTCTGACATCTTCGACAAACTTATAACTGATCTCATTTCCGAGCTGAGGGGAGATGGTAAGACTTCTTGGACTCACCCGATCAATATTAGCATTTGTCAGTCCATTCGCCTTTAGAAAAGAAGTCCAGCCCGTAGGCACATCCATATCAATGACATAGGTGAGCAGGGTTCCGGATCCCGCATCGATCCTGAATGGACGAATAAAACTTAGCTTGAAATCTCCTTCCTCCGATTTGGTACAGGAGTTCAGACTGACGACAATTAACAGATATAAAAAGAAACGCATAAAATCAGAACGAAAACTCAGCCGGAGTGTTTTATTGCCAGGCCGAATGAGGCTAAAAAAGTACAAAATTCTGCTGAGGGTCAATATTTCGTTGATCCGTTAATCGGTCATGCTGATTTACGTCTGAAGTCGGTTGCGCAACCTGAAACCAGGCCTCAGGAATTTTATTAAAGTCACACAGTTCTTAACCTTCGCAGGCTTATTTTTGCGGCCTGTTTAAAAAATTAAAAACATGAATTTGCCATTTGATTTTGGTATGATCGAGGCTTATTATAAAGGCCTCGCCAACAATATCCGTCAGCTAAAGTCCGTGCTCAACCGACCGCTGACCCTAACGGAGAAAATACTGTTTAATCACCTCCATCCGGATTCAACCCTTAGGGACTATGCCAGGGGCAAGGACTATGTATTCTTTTCTCCTGACAGGGTGGCTATGCAGGATGCCACGGCCCAGATGGCGCTATTGCAATTTATGACCTGCGGAAGGAACAGGACTGCAGTGCCTTCTACTGTGCATTGTGATCACCTGATTCTGGCAGAAAACGGCGCTGCGAATGACCTCGAAAGGTCGAGAGATGAGAATTCGGAGGTATATGACTTTCTGAAGACAATTTCTAACAAATATGGTATTGGATTCTGGAAACCCGGTGCAGGAATCATTCACCAGATCGTTCTCGAAAATTATGCCTTCCCTGGAGGTATGATGATCGGGACAGATTCTCATACCCCGAATGCCGGAGGACTTGGTATGGTGGCAATCGGTGTAGGCGGGGCGGACGCTGTAGATGTCATGGTCGGCATGCCGTGGGAACTGAAAATGCCCAAATTGATTGGTGTCAAACTAACCAATAAGTTGCAGGGTTGGGCCTCTCCTAAAGATGTGATACTTAAGGTAGCCGGAATCCTGACCGTCAAGGGAGGCACCGGAGCAATCGTGGAGTATTTTGGCGATGGCGCTCGTTCCTTGTCGTGTACCGGCAAAGGAACCATTTGTAATATGGGCGCAGAAATCGGCGCGACCACTTCGGTGTTTGGTTATGATGCCGCCATGAGCCGCTATCTGAATGCAACGGGAAGAGCATCAGTCGCAGATCTCTGTGATCAGCTATACGAGCATCTGACGGGAGACGCTGAGTGTTATGCAGAACCTGAGAAATATTTTGATCAGGTGATTCACATAGACCTGTCTGAGCTGGAGCCGCACGTTAACGGGCCCTACACGCCGGATCTCGCCTGGCCGATCAGCCAGCTTGCCAAAGCCGTGAGGGAGAATAACTATCCTCCGGAATTGGAAGTGGGACTGATCGGAAGCTGCACCAATTCATCCTATGAAGATCTTTCGCGAGCAGCCAGCCTGGCTCGGCAGGCGGTCGACAAAAAACTTAGGGTCAAGGCAGAATTTACGGTAACCCCTGGTTCCGAACAGATACGTTTTACCATTGACCGGGATGGATTACTTGGTGATTTTGAAAAAATGGGTGGTGTCGTCCTTGCCAATGCCTGCGGACCTTGTATCGGTCAATGGAAGCGTCATATGACAGATCCTTCACGCAAAAATTCGATCATTACCTCCTTCAACAGGAATTTTAGCAAGCGCAACGATGGTAATGTAAATACACATGCGTTTGTGGCTTCTCCCGAAATAGTGACCGCACTGGCGATCGCCGGACGAATGGATTTCAACCCACTCACCGATACGCTGATCAACGAACTTGGAGAATCCGTAAGACTTGATCCACCCACCGGATACGAATTGCCCCCAAGAGGATTTGATGTCAAAGATGCAGGGTACGAAGCACCCATTGAAGACGGCCGCGGCGTCAATGTTCAAATCTCTCCTGACAGCAAGCGTTTACAGTTGCTTGAAGCTTTCGAGCCTATAACCAGCAACCAGCTCATGAACAACAGGGTCCTGATCAAGGCCAAGGGAAAATGTACTACGGATCATATATCGATGGCGGGTCCATGGTTGGAATTCAGAGGACATCTGGAAAATATTTCACGCAACTGTCTTATAGGGGCTACGAATTTTTTTAACGGAGAGACAAACAAAGTACTGAATCTGCTGAGCGGAGAATATGCCGGTGTGCCAGATTCAGCTTTACAATACCGCAATGCTGGCGTGGGCACAATGGTGGTTGGTGAAGAGAATTACGGAGAAGGTTCATCCAGAGAGCATGCTGCAATGGAACCCAGATTTCTTGGCGTGCGCGCAGTCATCGTTAAGTCATTTGCAAGAATCCATGAAACCAACCTTAAAAAACAAGGTATGCTGGCTTTGACTTTTTCAGATCCTGCAGATTATGACAAAATACGTCAAGATGACTTCCTGAGCATTACCGATTTTAGTGCGATGAAACCAGGCAGTCCGCTGACCCTGAGACTGGATCACGCGGATGGAACATCCGAAGAAATTAAGCTACTTCATACGTACAATTCACAACAGATTGAATGGGTGGCCGCTGGTTCAGCTCTAAATAAAATTCGGAAAGAATTGCAAAAATGATTTTTTAGTGAAAAAGTTACTTCAATTAGAAACCAAAGTCTTAGGTTTAAGTCGTATTTGTTGACTAAAAAAACGTAAAAACTATGCTTAAGGAATTCAAAGATTTTGCAATGAAGGGTAACCTCATCGACATCGCGGTGGGTCTTGTGATGGGCGCAGCTTTTGCAACGATCGTGACGGCATTTGTTGACGGAATGTTTATGCCGCTTGTAGGAAAAATATTTCAAATTGGTGATATGGCCAAAGCAGAATGGGTATTGTCTCCTGAAGTGATGGGCGCCGATGGTAAGGTGGTTACGCCACAGTCTGCTGTGAAATACGGTTCATTCATTTCAGCCATTATCAACTTTGTTATTATTGCGTGGATAATGTTTATGGTTGTTAAGGCAGCCAATAAAATGAAAGGACCTGTCGCTCCAGCTGGACCTACTTCAGAAGAACTACTGACTCAAATCAGAGACCTTCTTAAGAAGTAATTGCCGGTGCTTTTTTAATACAGAATTTCTCTAAGTCTTGCTGAATAGTATTAAGTGAGAAAGTGTTTTTGCACTGATCTCCGGGATTATTCATGAAAGATCGCCGAATAGTACTTGATTGCGCGTTGGGTTTTGACAAGAACATCAAACCCATTTAGATATTGCCACGTAAATATTTTCAGTATTGATCTGGGGCAATCTTTCCCAAGCTCTATGTTTAGTATGTTAAGATAACTAAATAGAAATGTGGTGATCATACCAAAAGCTGTCAGTCGATTTTTCAGAATAACACCTTACAACTTGCGAACTATGGATAATTCAGATAATTTTGCCCTTACAATTTCGTTTGATAACGATGAAGCCAATTTATCTTCTTGCGGTATTGCTATTCATTTTGGCAGACTGTGGCCAGGGTGGCAAACCGATTGAAATCAGGAACAGTCAGGGCGTCATCGTTCAAAGGATCACCATAACCGGAGATACTTCGAAGGGTCGAAACGGAATCTATGAGAAGTTTGATGACAAGGGCCGTCAGACCGAATACGCTGAATACAAAGACGGACTCCTGCATGGCGAACGGAGACTCTACGAAGACGGCAGGCTTTACAGCATAGAGCATCACAATGCTGATCAATTTGAGGGACCTTACAAGGTGTACTTTCCCAATGGTCAACTTCAGCTGGAGACCCAGTATGTCAATAACGAGATAAGTGGCGAGCTCAAAGGATACTATCCATCCGGCAAATTGAAAGAAATAGTGCAGATGAAAGCCAATCAGGAAAATGGTGCATTTACGGAATTTTACGAAAATGGCAATAAAAAAGCAGAGGGCAGCTACAAAGAAGGCGCTAAAGAAGATGGCCTTTTGTTGATATACGATACCACAGGTGTCCTGATCAGAAAAATGGAATGCGCGGATGGAATTTGCCATACGATATGGAGCCTTAGTAACACGAATCCAAAACAGGATAACCAATGAGTTTCAGATACTTTTTTCTTGGTCTAATCATCATCAATGTGAGTCGCATTGAAGCACAGGGAAACACCGGAGGATATTCTTCTTTTCAATTTTTGAATGTCTCTGTTTCACCACGGAATACTGCACTAGGATCAGAAGCCATTGCTTGGAAAAGTGTAGACCCCTCTTCATCATATTACAATCCCGCCCTGATCAACGATCAGAGCAGTAACCGAATCGCATTCAACCAGATGTACTATATTGCTGGAATCAATCTGGGTCAGGTCACATACACTTATCATCCGCTGCACAGCGGACTTCAATTGATGGGCGGTGTTCAGTATTTGAATTCCGGGGCTGTTCCTACAACGGATGAATTTGGTACAGTGACAGGCAGTACGAATGCCAGAGAATCTGATTTTTTCATTGCGGCATCCAAAAAAATAAATGAACGTATAACAGGAGGCCTTTCAATGCACTATGTGTATAGTTCGCTGGGGATCTACTCCAGCGCTGCGCTTTGCTGGACCGGTGGTCTTCATTACAGAATCCCCGACAAACAAACTGAATTTGCTTTTGTAGTTCGCAACGCAGGTTTTTCATTTGATCCCTATCAATTAAACAGGGAAAAATTGCCGGTTACTGCGTCATTGGGCGTAGCAAAAAGATTGAAACACCTGCCTTTTGTTTTTCACTTTACAGCACATCATCTTGAATACTGGAACGTACGTTATGATGATCCGAATATCAATGCCACTGTTGATCTATTCGGTAATGTCAAAGAGAAAAGCGCTGTGAGCAAATTTACAGATAACCTTTTTCGCCATCTTAGTTTTGGGGGAGAATTCCTCATTGGCAAATCAGAGTCATTTTCATTAAGACTTGGATACAATCATCTGAGAAGAATGGAAATCAATATCAATGATTTTTCGCTCTTTGGTGGATTGTCTTTTGGCTTCGGATTTAAACTATATATGTTCAGATTCGATTATACCCATGCCAATTATCATCTGGCAGGTGGAACAAACCAAATCGGAATTACTGCAAATCTGAATTCTTTTTTTCACAAAAAGGGTGAGTTGTAGCTCAGTAAATTTTGTGTTGATTATTCCTGCACTTTTACTTGATCGAGTCTATTTGAGTAATCTGTCCAACTCACTGCAGAGATAAAGAATGTTGATATAGGATTCAATAAAATTCAGGCGAGCATCATTTTTGGCAGCATCAATTTCAATAAGGCGAAATATTGACTGTGTAAATTCAAGTGCATTCGCCTCTCCCAATTCTGATTTTTTCCTAATCAATCCCAGATGCTCTTCCGCTAGCGGCATCTTGTCATTCTGCAGATTAATAATGTTTTGCTGAAAGGACATTTTTGATTTTTCGGACTGAATGGCCAGTTTTACTTCACGGCTCCATTGTTCCTTTTCAAGGTCTATTTGATCTGATTCGAGAGAATTAATTTTTTGCTGTTGCGCAGTCCTGCCACCATCATATAATGGAACGTTTATCGTCAGTCCCGCGGAAGGCCCGTAAGATTGATTAAACAGATTAAATCCTGCCTGGTTATTTAGTCGGTTATAGTGATAGTCTGCAAGAACGGAAATATTTGGGTAACGTTGCCTTTCAATCTCTTTTCTTTCGAGATTCTTGATTCTGGCTCGTAATTCGTAAATGCTATTTTGGATAGCATGATCCGGTTGATGCTTTTCATTGAATAAGGCATTAAGATCACCAAATCCGGCCGGCTCAATAAGGATGGTTTCTGCGCCCGTTTCCTGATTTAGTAATTTGCTGATTTCTATGAACGATTCGACGATAGCTTCGCTTTGATTTAATTTTAGCATGCCCATATCCTGCACATCCATTGCCGCTTCCAACCATCCGGCTTTTCCGTTTTTACCGAGATTAAATCGGGTCTCTTCGAGCTTACGTCTTTCTAAAGCAACTTGTTCCTGTGAAAGAATTGTCTTTTCTGTATTCCGAAGACTGAGTATGCGATAATAAACCAGTGCAACATTGCGATAGCATTCTTCAATTTTCTGCTGTAGTTCCTGGCCTGATAATTTGGCTATACTGTTCAGCCTGTCTTTGGTGACAAATACCTTGAAGCCATTCAGAACATTGTAATTCAACTGTACATTACCATTGATGGATTGCTGAACGGCATTGTTGCGGTTGATCTCCGTATTGTTGATAAACTTCTGATTGACATTGTTACTGACAACGGAGGGTGCTACATTCAGTAATACCTGAGGAAATGCTCCGGCCCCCGACCATGAATCCGAAGTTTGAGCGATGGCTTCATCTATTTTGGCAATTCGGATACCGTAGTTATTAGTCAGGGCAATATCAAGCGCCTTCCGCAATGTCAGCGTGTCCTGGGCATTTATACAGGTTACAAAAAAGCAGAACGCGTTGAAGAATAATTTATTCACTTTCGGTTTTTTTGGCTCGCGAGAAATAAGAATAGACGCCCGGAACGATATACAGCGTAAGTATCAGTGAGAACAACAGTCCTCCAATGATTACCAATCCGAGTGGAATACGGCTTGTGCTGGCTGATCCGAAGGAGAAAGCGAGTGGCGTTGCGCCAAGAATCATGGCGAGGCTGGTCATCATAATGGGTCTTAATCTTTGTGTAGATGCCTGAATTAGTGCTTCGAATTTTTCGTATCCAGCGCTTCGCTTTTGATTGGCAAAATCAACAATCAGAATTCCGTTTTTCGTTACCAGTCCGATCAGCATGATCATCCCGATTTGTGAAAAAATATTAATGGTCTGACCGGTGATCCATAATGTAGCCAGTGCTCCGAAGATGGCCAGCGGAACTGTCGTCATAATAATAAACGGATCTATAAAACTTTCAAATTGAGCCGCGAGCACCATGAAAATCATGATGAGGGCAACAACAAAAGCAAATCCCATTCCACCGGAACTTTCAACAAAGTCTCGCGAAGGGCCGCTGAGGCTCGTATTAAAATCAGAACCGAGTATGCCCGAAGTTATTCTTCGCATCTCTTTGATTCCGTCACCAAGGGTATATCCTTCTGACAAACCTGCACTGATTGTAGCAGATTTATAGCGGTTGAAATGATACAGTGTCGGCGTAGTGACAACTTCTTTTATACTGACGACATTGTCGAGGGGAATCAGTTGGCCACTTTTGCTACGCACGCTGAGTACTTTAAGGTCACCCGGTTCATCTCTGAAGTTGCGATCCAGTTGGCCGATGACCTGATATTGTTTTCCATTGAGTGTAAAGTATCCAAGTCTTCTGTTGCTCAACGCAAGTTGCAAAGTTGTAGCGATGTCCTCCATGCTGATACCAAGCTCACCGGCTCGGGAGCGGTCTATTTCAATTTGTATTTCCGGTTTGTTGAATTTAAGATCCACATCAACGGAAGTCAGCACTTTACTTTTGGATACAGAGTCCATAATAATCGGAAGCACTTTTTTAATCTTCTCAAGGTCGTTGTGTTGCAGGACAAACTGTACCGGAAGACCTCCTCTCCGATTGACCGTTATCGTCTGATCCTGAATTGCAAATGCCCGACCCTCCGTAACGGATGCAATCCCTTTGCTGACACGTTGCACAATCTGCGCCTGTGTGGCTTTACGGTCCTCCGGCTCTTTGAGAAGTACCCGAACAAAACCTGTATTGGCTGCCCCACTTCCGGTAAATGTAGGAGCCGTGACACTGAGAACAATTTCCTTTTCAGGTACTGAGTCGAGTACCAGATTGGTTAGTTTTTCAAGAAAATTGTCCATGTATAAAAAGGAAGATCCTTCCGGTGCTGTCACTGCAAGCCTAAACTGGGATCGGTCTTCCATGGGTGCAAGTTCTGATGGGATCGTCTTAAATAAATAATAAATCATGCCACCACACACCAGAATAATTACAAATGAAACAGCACGAAAGCGCAGGAATATCCGGAGACTTACGGAATAAAGATTTTCCATGCCATTAAAAAATGGTTCACTGATCCTGTAGAACCACCCATGACCGTGTTGCTTTGGCGAAAAATATATATTGAGCACCGGTGTCAATGTCAGACTTACAAATGCAGAGACCAGCACTGCACCGGCGACGACAACACCAAATTCCCGAAACAATCGTCCAATAAATCCACCGAGAAAAATCACTGGTATAAATACCACAGCAAGGGTGATAGAAGTGGCAATCACTGCAAAATATATCTCGGAGGTTCCTTCGCGGGCTGCCTGTAATTTGGACATGCCTTTCTCCATTTTTCTGAAAATATTCTCGGTGACAACAATACCGTCGTCCACGACCAGACCTGTTGAAAGAACAATAGCCAGGAGTGTTAGAATATTTATACTGAATCCCGAAATATACATGATGAAGAAAGTCGCCACGAGGGACACGGGAATATCAATGAGTGGCCGTATCGCAATCATCCAGGATCTGAAGAAAAGGAATACGATCAAAATCACCAGCAAGATTGATAAACCAAGCGTCTCTCTTACTTCCCGAATGGACTTATTGATAAATTTGGCGGCATCAAGCCCAAGGTTCAGTTCATATTCCTGCGGCAATGAAGTTTTAATCTCCTCGTACCTTTTATAGAATTCCTTGGCGATAGCTACATAGGAGCTTCCCGGTTGGGGGATCACTGCAAGGGCAATCATTGGTACTCCGCTTTCCTTGAGTACAGTCTCTTCGAATTCAGGGCCCAACACGGCTTTTCCGATATCCCTGATACGAACTTCTGCGCCACCGTTTGAAGCGATAATCAGGTTATTAAAATCTTCTTCTGTCTGCAGTCGTCCCATCGCCCGAATCGTCAGCTCGCTGGCATCTCCTGAGATTTTGCCTGAAGGCAATTCAACATTCTCCCGGTTGAGCGCTGCCTGAACATCGGACAAACTCAGGTGAAATGCATTTAACCTGAGAGGATCGATCCAGATTCTCATAGCATATTTTTTCTCGCCCCAGATCATTACACTGCTTACGCCGGGTATCGTCTGAAGTTTTTCTACGAGGTTGTTGTTGGCATACTCAGTCAGCTCCAGATTATTCTTGGCGTCGCTTTTGATGGTCATGCTGAGGATGGGGTCGCCACTTGCATCAGCCTTATTTACCACAGGTGGGGCATCCAGGTCGTTGGGAAGATTGCGTATCGCCTGAGACACTTTGTCCCGTACATCATTGGCAGCTTCTTCAAGATTGACTGACAATTCGAATTCAACCGTGATATTGCTGTTGCCTTGGCTGCTCAGTGAAGATATATTCTTAATCCCTGCGATACCATTGATTGACTTTTCGAGAGGCTCCGTGATTTGTGATTCAACAATCTCGGCATTCGCACCTGGATAAGAGGTCCTGACATTGATATTGGGCGGATCAATGGCCGGAAAATCCCTAACCCCCAGAAATGTGTAGCCGATATAACCAAACAGCAATATTACCAGGTTGAGGACAACGGCAAGTACCGGCCTGCGTATGCTTAACTCAGCCAGGTTCATTTCGCCGGATTAAGATTAGAAATACCAACTGGCATACCTGCCTTCAATTTCATTACACCGCTCGTGAGAATCGTATCTCCGGCACGGATACCGCTCAGAATTTCGACACGGGCAGAGTCCCTCATACCGACTTCAACACTTACAAATTTGACAGTTCCGGAGTTAAATAATGCCACTTGTTTGTCTTTGATTCTCGGTATGATACATTGGCTTGGAATGAGAATGCTGTTTGTTTTTTTTGCCAAACCCAGCATTACGGTGGCGTAGGACCCGGGTTTGAGGTCTTTGTCATTGGAATGATCAACCACGGCCATGACTTCAAGATTCTTATTATTATCATTCACATAAGGCGCAATAAATTGAATGGTTGCCTTGTGCGCATTTTGATTCTGCTCAGTAAAAAAATCAAGCCTTGACTTCATTTTTACCCGCTGGGAATATTTCTCTGGTACTGAGAATTTTATTTTAAGTGGTGCGGTCTGTGTCAGTGTGGTGATGGTTGTACCCGTCGTAATCAGGTCTCCGGGACTCACCAGACGGCGCCCCAGTATTCCCCCAAATGGAGCTCTGACTGTGTATTTCCTCAACTCTGCCGCTGCAATGAGAATATCAGCCTGAATACTTCGGTATGCCAAAAGGGCATTGTCATATTCGCTTTTACCGATCGCACCTGCCTTGAGCAAATCAGCCTGGCGCTGCTCCGACAAATGAAGAATCTCTTCCTGAATCCTAAGTTTGTTGAGACGGGCTGCGGGCTCATCACTTCTTAGATTCAGCAGTATCTGGTCTTTGGTCACCAATTGACCGTCAGAAAAATTCAGTCGCGCGATTATTCCACTGATTTCAGGCCGAACCTCAATTTGTTCAGCAGGAAGAATTGTGCCTGGAATCCTGATCTCTTCTTCCAGCGTAATATTGGCTGCAACAAGCGCCTCTACCAGCATCGGTTTGGGAGGACCACCTGAAGGTGCTACTGCAGTTGGAGAATCTGCTTTTCTTTTACATGAAAAAGACAAAAAACAAAAAACGATCAACAAGTAATATTTTGACATGAGCAGCAATGGACGACAAAGCTATACAATCTTAGCCAGTATGCAAGTTCAGTAAAGTTGTTTTCATACGGGGTATGTTGATTTTATTCAAATTATTAAATTTCATATACTTCCGAATAAATCCGAAAATATTTGTTACGGTTTTTGATAATAATAAAGTTAAATTGCAATCAAAATCCCTCGGGTTTTTCAATTCAGAAATAATCACAGGTAAAAATTTTATTGGTCTAAAATTCAAAAGAATAATATCCGGAAATTCTAACGGTATGCCATCTGATTGAGGCGATGATCATATTTCTCAATTAACCATTTTCTTCCTGTTATTTTATCTTCCTTATCAATCTGGGTGCGAAGTTGTCTCCAGTAATGGATGTCTGATTTCTCGGGTCTGAGTAGCTTTCGGGCATAACTGATAAAGTTCTTATAGTATTCAGTATGGTATCCAACATGTTTTTTCCTTCTTAGAAAAAGTTCCATGGATTCGATATGATATTGGCAAACTTCCAATTCATCCATTTCAAAAAAAATCCTGATCCGTTCGAGTCTTGTACTTAATTCGATCAGTGGATCGCTGAACCCCAAGTTGGCCAGTAACTCAATGGCCTTGCTGTAATTTCTCTGGTCGCTGAGAACCCTTGCTTTTTCAAGTTGATAGAATGAATCGCGGTACTGACGCTCAAGGTTTAATTTATACCGGTCCAAAAACCGCAATACCCAATCGTAATTTTTCATCAGGATACCGATCTCAGCGATGTTGCGGTAAGTAAATCTGGACAGTTTGCCCTGATCCAGCAGAAATCCCTGATCAAGCCCGCGATTGTAAAGATTAAAGATCACTTCATAATATTGATCCGAGCCCTCATTGAGTTTGCGTATGCAATAATTTAAAATGTCAATAAATGCATAGCGTCGTTCTTCTTCTTCAAACTGATCCTCATGATTATTGTAAATCTCTACACAGCGATCAAAATAATTAGGTTCAAGCGGATGCAGGATGGATTGATAATTGTAATAGTAAAAACCTAAGACGGGAATATCAGTCCATTGCTGTTTTTCTATATGCTGCAGGATTTCTTCAATAAATGGAAATGGCGTCTCAAGTTTGTAAATTGAATGTATCTGTAGTACTCTGCAACAGTGGCGAAGTTTTTTAATGCAATAGGCAATTTCAATAGAGTCTGATATGTTCTTGATATTAAATTCACCCTGGCGTTTTTTGGTGACAAGAAAATCGTATTCTTCGAGTGCTACAGAATACTGATAATCATAAAATGATTCATTGCGAATTGGTGATCGCGATATCATCTGTTTTTGATCGTCCAGGGCCTGCAGAAACAATTTGTCTTCTGCATGATGTCTGAAGAACCTCAGCGGAAGCCTGTGAAGGTGCTCATGCTCAAAACTCATCTGGCGAAGGAATTTTTCCACGTGACCAAAAAGGCGACTCATCAACAATCGCATTCGCACATCCTCATAGGGCTTTTGACCAAATATACTTTTCCAGATCTTTTGCTTGTCGGGAATACGGTTTTTATTCAATTCAGGCAACATCGCTTCCAATACAGCGATCATATTAGGATCTGTACAGAAATAGTCCGAACAAAGGTATTTCCTTAGCTTATTGAGTTCTTTTCTGTCCAAAAGGCTTAAAATGTCGCGCAATTTCACAATAAAAAATAATTATTTGATGTACATTATTAATTATAAATCGTTATATATCAGTTATTTAATCTAATTTTGTTAAATATTGTGTGTACAAATTTAAAAAATTGTAATTTGCAATGTAGGTACTGTGTAGAATTTTTGTATTGTCAAATGGGCTTGACGAATAAAAATGAGGCGAATAATTAAAAATATCATTCTTGGACTTGGTCTGTTGGTGACGCTCTGGAATAAGGCTTATTCACAGGATACTGTCAGACTTTCCCTGATTCCGACCCTCAACGGAGATACGGTGCGCCTTCAATTACTGGCACGACAGTTTACAGGAGTTGACAAATTCTCCGTCAGTTTTAATTATTCACACACTGATCTTCAGTTTTCAAATGTCAACCTTCATCCCAATCTGACTGTACTGAATGAAGTCAAGGACTCCGTATTTTTAAATTTTAGCTGGACAAACCCGAATGCTTTCCCATTGAGTTTGCCGGATAATTCAGTACTGGCAGAATTCAGTTTCGTAGTTCTTAGAAGAAATGTTCAGACCTGCTTTGACTTCGGAGCGCCAGCACGCCCAGCTGCATTTTTCACACCGCTAGGTGCTTTGATTCCTGTTATTGCAGAAGGGGTATGCAGCCATCTTTTTGGTGGCGTAATTACAGGTCAACTTCGACTGGACGTAAACCAGGATTGTATGAGTACGCCGGATGAACCACCCGCGGCGCAGCAGATCATTCGATTTAAAAGCGGAACCGGAGATTACTTGGCAATAACCAAAGATGACGGAAGTTACAGTCGTTATCTGCCTTACGGATCCTATACCGTGAGCGCCGGTGCTACATTGCTGACCCAGTCATGTCTTGGACAGCAACCGGTTATGCTGAACGATCAGAATCTTCAGTTTGACTACTCTCCTGCCGTTAGTCCCAAAAGTCTGTGCCCACTCCTGCATGTAGAATACAACTCCGGGCTACTGGAATGGTGCAAATCCGTCAATACCAGTCTTCGCTATTTTAATTACGGGACTGAACAGGCTGATAATGTCTATATTTTGTTAAGTCTCGACCCATCGTTGACGGTTGAGCAGACCAGCGTTCC
Organism: Saprospiraceae bacterium; assembly: GCA_046329325.1. Taxonomy (GTDB): domain Bacteria; phylum Bacteroidota; class Bacteroidia; order Chitinophagales; family Saprospiraceae; genus Vicinibacter. The sequence continues at coordinate 1,402,225 of JAXLUU010000001.1, read as the reverse complement.
TTATACACTTTTGGGGCCTTCGCTGCTTCGTTTTGATATCGTGTCAATCAATGCACAGACTGGAAGTCAGATCAATATCAGGCTAAAAAGTTCATGCAATACCTCAATGCAGAACAGGACAGTACAGGGTATCGCCCGAATCTTTCCATCAGAATACTGCAGTCCGTCACCACTTTACAGCGGCGCTGAACTAGAAGTGACTGCATTATGCATCAACAACGAGGATGTATTTGAAATTAAAAATACCGGAACGGCTGATATGAAGACCGCGTTGGTCTTCAACACCGTAGAAGATGACATTATGCCGAATTTTGGCGGAAAAATAAAACTTGATAAAGGTGCCAGTGAAATAATTCGTTTCCCTGCAGATGGCAAAACCAGAATCATCATCGTGGATACGATTTCCAATCACCCTTACGGAGTGCATGCCAGCGCAGGACTGGAAGGTTGCGGCACACTCCCGAATGGCAGCGTGAGTAAAGGATATATTAATAATTTTGCGCAGGGTGATCAGCAACCTTCTGTGTCTCGTTATTCTTCAGAACTGCACACCAATTCAATTGCTCCGCTGCAGATTACCGCTTTGCCGGAAGGAGCCGGAAATTTTCACTATATTAATAAGGACGACAGAATCAATTATACTTTTTTGATTCAGAATACTGGCAACAATGCAGCGCACCGTGTTATTGTGAGAAATGTAATTCCGAGTTCGCTGGATATCAGCACACTTCAAATCGCACGGAGCGAGTTTTTGACAGACTGGAGTCTGGTTGATCAGAGAACACTTGAACTCGTATTCGATCCGATTAATCTTCCACCTTCCGCTGAGAATGCACTATCATCAAGGATATACTTTAGTTATTCCATTAAACCGCAAACAGAAATCACTGTGAACACAGTGATTAACAATTCCGCTCAGGTGCTTATGGATAACGGCATTATATCTAACAGTGATGTCGTAAGACATACGATTGGCAGTTTTATTTTCACCATCGGCTCCGATCCGGATTCTGAGCAGGATGATGTAAAGGTATATCCCAACCCTTCTGCTGGTTCTGTTCACTTTGAGTGTACTGTAGAAGACGCCTACTGGCTTTATTTGTATGATCTGCAAGGCGCGTTGTTAGAAATTCGTGCATTTACTGGTAAATCGGTCAATACAGATGCTCTGGCAGCAGCAATGGAAGGTATGTATGCCTATACAATCTGCACGAAGGAAAAGCGAATTGCATCGGGCAAAATCATTAAAGAGAATAAAAACTGATGAGTATTTTCATCAGAAAAAGAGAATTTACAGGAATGTACTATCCTGCGTGCGATACTACTACTGCTATTCCCCAGGCACAAGATACTCATTCCTCTGCTGGCGAAAGTCCCGTGAAGAAGTGGTTAAATGTTAACCATACTGCCTCCCCGCAGTTTCTTACGAAGGCGCATTTACAAGTTGACATATCCAAACTAGCGTCTTCAGGATGAGTAGCCAGTTTTTTTACATGAGGTTTAAGCTTAACCTAAAAAGCAGCCAGTGTATATCTCGAATAAAACAAATATACCTGGTGTATAAATATAAATCAGACTACTCCAAAATGAAAATCATGTTACTGCAGAAAATCGGGCAAGAGATAGACATACTCTGCTAAATCAAGATTCCAGAAAACCTAAGATTTTTTCCGGAAAAGGTAAGGTTAACATAACTCTCCGGTAAATCCGCATGATAGAAGGCAATTTACAAAAACAAAGCGTATCCTTCCAAATTGAAATCAGCTAAAGTATTTTGTTTTGATTATGTGGTTAATCCTTGAATTCAAAGAATTCAGATCTCCGGCAAAGGCCGGAGATTTTTTATGCTATCCTCTGCGTCAATTCATACGTTAGCTAATCCCGATCCATGGATGTATGAATGAACTGTATTCTATTGATCATTCAATGGCATCCGATAGTCAAAAAAATTATAGTACGGCGGCTCTCCGCAATCGGTCATTAATGGCAATGCCAGCCCCTTCATCCGGGACCGTTTCTGCTAAAATCAGGTCCAGTCCCATTTGATCCAATTCATACAAACCAGCGTAAAGGTTGCGTGCGGCTTCCTCGAGATCTTCATCACCGGACAACATAACACATGGGCCAAAATCAGCTAACATTTCATATTTCTTCCAACACAGAAATCCAATTTTTTTCTCACGTTGCTTCCGTAACTCTTCCATAAAATTTGAAGTGAGTTTCATTGGAGTGCCCGGAGAATAATGCTTTTTCAACATTCCCGGAGCCGATACGGGTAGACTTGAATGACCGATCGTGTTTTTTATTTCAACAGACCCAACCTTTTGTTCAATACGTTTTAAATCTAATACGCCAAGTCGGTACAGAACTAGTCGTCCTTTTTCTTCTCCAATAATCGTTGACTCGAGTCCCGACTGGCATGATCCACCATCGAGAATATATGGAATCGTACCTTGGAGTTGGTGATAGACATGTTGCGCTTTCGTGGGGCTAATGTACATGAAAGGATTTGCACTGGGCGCAGCCAGTGGAAAATCCAGTGTATTTAAAAGTTCAAGGCACATGGGGTGTGAAGGAATGCGGATAGCCACACGATCAGAACCAGCGGTCAGCAATCCGGATACCTTTGTTGTTTTTGGTAATAGCACAGTCAACGGGCCGGGCCAAAAGGATGCTGTAAGATCATTTGCCCAGGAAGGCCAATCTTCAACCAGTGAGCGAGCCTGTTCCTTATTCGCCACATGAATAATCAGCGGATTGTTGAGAGGCCTTTTTTTGATTTTAAAAATATTGCGAATGACATCTTCATTCATTGCGTTGCCGGCAAGTCCGTAGACTGTCTCTGTCGGTATCGCAACTACCTGTTCCTTCTGAAGTAATCCTGCTGCATATATGACGTCTTTTCCGCAAAGTGTTTCCAAAGGAAATAGTTTGAATTGCAAAGTTACTGTTCAGACAGTATTGAAATCATAGATTTAGCCAATAGACAGCTTTTAGAACCAACGCCTGGTCTTTTTGTGTCAGAAATCTGGTACCTGGCAAAAGTGATTGCGCATAGGAATTGTTCGTATACACCAGATACAAATCACTGACCGGTGCGAAACGCCATTGTATCCTTGTGTTAATATTGAAATTATTGATTTGCGTATTGTATTGAAGAAATGCAGTCAGAAAAAGATCACGGCGAAACGCCAAGTCTAACCTTGGACCTATCAGGAAGAAATCAGCAGAGGGATACGGATGATCCTGTGTAATGTGATAAAAATTGTAATTAATCGATACCGATCCAATTGGCTTGATTCTGTATGAAATATTTCCATCTACATTCAATTGCCTGCCACGATAGTAACCACCGTAATTCACTTCCAGGGATCCTTGCAGATCATGAATGCTTCCGGTAGCAGCTTCGGCATGAAGTCCATGTGTTGTATAACGACCTATCGGAAGCTCTGATTCACCTTTATGAATCAGTCCACCGGTTGGATCGAATGACTCATACAGATAGGTGGACTGATTGTATACACCGATATTAATATGACTTTGCTCATTGAATTCAATTTCAACATTTGGTGTAATAAGATAATCTAGAAGTTGCCACGACTGATTAAGCGCATGTTCTAACGCTACACCGATTTGAAGCTGGCGTATTTTTTTGGAGCGCGTTAGCCAGTAATGATAATCCGCTCCGGAGACCAGCCCAATGTATCCTGTCCTTGGAACAAATCCGGATTCCGCAGTATAGAATGAATCTACACTGAAAAGACCTGCCCTTACGGAATACTTTCGAACATCATAATTGATAAAACCTGCCAAAGATGAGCCTTGCTCCTTGTGCAGGGGTGAAAATGACCTGTGATAGTATGCTTCTCCTTCCCATTTGTTGTCTTTTGAAAAAAGATTGTACTCGAGACCTGCAATCCGGTTATAGGCAGCCGAACCAATAGGAAGTTTTGGAATCTTACTGCTTGTAAAATTTTCTTTATCAACAAATATGGCTGATATGGCGGACCTGCTGAAAATCTTATGTTGCAGACAAACAACACTAATATTGGATGCAGGAAGAACGCTTGTACTGTCCCATGATTTTTCACTGATTTGCATATTCATGGTACCAATCCTCAGGTTATTGGTTAGTTTTCCACTCAGACGCGCTCCAGCAAAAATGGGAATACGTGCATTGCGCTCATGAGCTTGATCATAGGCGATTCCAAGCCTTCGGCTGAAAAACGGTCTGGAAATGGGAAATCCAAAACGGCCGAACAAGTCCTGATTCTCAATAAAAAACTGACGGGTCTCCGGATAGAATAATTCAAAGCGACTGACATTGGCAAGCTGCTGATCGGCTTCGACCTGACTAAAGTCTGGATTCAGTGTCAGGTCCAGATTAAGTCCCGGAGTTATGGCTATTTTAGCATCCACACCAGCATTGGGTTTGAGGCTTTTTTCGACCCTCTGCAAAGTTGCGTCTTCTGTCCGGATATGATCCGCACTGAAGGTTCCGGTGACATAAGGAATAATTGAGATATTGCTCGCGAGTGCTGGTGGTGGGTCAACCCAGATTAGTTCGCCTGCAAAGGCCAAGCTCAGTGGTTCATAGATCGATGGTACAGGTGACCAACTATTCTTTTCAAAAGCCCTAATTTTGGTTCTCACAAAATTAACTTTCCAGACATTCTGTGCGGTAACGGAAGGTTTGTACCGAAGGGCTTTAAATGGAATCGCAATCTCTGCATCCCAATGGTCCTCATAACTCTTGACGCGGGAACTCCAGCGATTATCCCACACGAGGCTGAGGTTACTTCCTTCATTGATCGTTCCTTCACGCTGGACGTTGTATGGGCTGACGCTAAATACAAAGCCATTGAGACCGTCGCGGAAAGGATCAAAGACAATATCAATATGATCCGTTTCGTCATCTTCGTAATCTCTTTTCATACTGTTGGACACATAGTCTTCACGTCTTTCAAAACATCTGATGCCGATGTAGATTTTTTCCTGATCAAAGACCATACTGACTTCGCTCTGCCAAATACTGCAGGCTGTATCTGTTGGATAACACATTCTGAAGTTGGAGACCATCTCCGCATGAGCCCATTCATTGTCATCCAGGATTCCATCTAGCCTGATGCTTCCGTTGATCCGGTGTATTTTGATCGTGGGAAGTGTTTCCTGGGCCCAAAGCATCTCTGAGCATATTACCAAGAACATTAAATAGCAATATCTCAAGTTCATCAGGCAATATTACGAAGTGCTTCGTATATTGAATTAAATTTGAACCCTTTACCTGGAAAATAAGCTCTGAATTTAAGCTTTTCAGAAACCAAAGAGCAGATCTCTGCGTTTAAGGGTCAACAAATAAAATTTGCTCAATCATGTGGATAACCATTGCGCAGCTATTACTGAGTCTCAGCATACTGGTCATATTGCACGAGTGTGGACATTTCTTTCCGGCGAAGTGGTTTAAGACCCGTGTCGAGAAATTCTACCTGTTTTTTAACCCTTACTTCAGTTTGTTTAAGAAACAGATCGGGGAGACAGAATATGGCATTGGTTGGCTTCCCTTGGGAGGTTATGTCAAAATTGCAGGCATGGTAGATGAAAGTTTTGATACCGCTCAGCTTCAGAATGAACCTCAACCCTGGGAATTTCGCTCCAAACCAGCCTGGCAACGGCTAATTATTATGATTGGCGGCGTGACCATTAACTTTATTCTGGGGTTTTTCATTTTCGCAATGCTGCTCTGGAGTAAAGGGATTGACTATATCAAGACTGAAGATCTGAAGTATGGTATAACCACCGACAGCGTATCGAGAACGATGGGATTCAGGGACGGTGATCTGATTGTCGGAGTACAGGGAGAAAAGCTGGATCGATTTGATCGCAGATCTGTTATTCGAAAACTGGTTTTTGAAGACAAGCATATTGTCAATCTGCTCCGGGATGGGCAACCCTTGGATCTTACCCTGACCGATGAGCAAATCGCCTTTTTTACAAAATACGACAGTAAAGATTACATATTGTGGAGACCACGAACCCTGGCAAGGATAAAAGAGGTTACTGATGATTCGCCCGCCAAAAAAGCCGGTGTCATGGCTGGTGACCGGATTATTGGCATCAATCAATCGGAAGCAATTTATGAATCTGATGTAAAAAATTACTTGAGTAAAACGGAAGAACAAAATTTTAATTTGAGTTTATTACGAGGTTCCGATACGATCCATCTCGCCTTGTCTACGCAAGATAAAAAGCTGGGAGTTTATTTTGAGGCCCCGGTTGATCAGTTGATAATCAGCAAAGAAAGCTTCACCTTTCTTGAATCCTTACCGAAGGGGGTCACCAAGGGTATTGATCTACTATCGGATCAGCTCAAGGCATTCGGACACATGTTTGCCGGCAAGATCAAGGCAAAGGATTCACTGGGTGGGTTCGCAAGCATCGCCGGAATGTTTGACAAGACCTGGGACTGGCCTTCATTCTGGCATACCACCGCTATCATATCGATTATTCTTGGCTTTATGAATTTACTTCCAATACCTGCGCTGGATGGTGGATACGTTTTATTCCTGCTGATTGAGGTTGTCACTGGTAGAAAAGTTAGTGACAAGTTTATCGAAAAAGCGACGATGATCGGATTTATCCTCTTACTTGGTCTGTTGCTTTATGCCAATGGCCTCGATGTTTTGAGACACTTTGGTAAATAATGTCAACGGAGGATTACTTCTTGTATTTTGGTATTCCTAGAAAGTACGCCATTGATCAGGCAGAACTTCGAAAAAAATATTATGCGCTAAGTCGGACATTACATCCTGATTTATCGACAAGTTATTCTGAAGCAGATGATCACCGCAGAATATCTCACCATAACAACGCTTACAAGACATTGTCTGATCCTATCTTGAGGCTTCGACATCTATTGGAACTGGAAGGAGTTACAGCATTGCTGGAAAAACAGCCCTCTTCTGCCTTTTTATTTGAGATGATGGAAATTGGGGAGGAAATTTCGGAACTTGCTTCAGATCAGGGAAAAAAAACAGAACTGGAGGGAAGACTTCAAAGAATGAAGCAAGAATCTGACGAAAAAGCGTTAAAGGCTGTCTACCGCTATGATCTTGGTGAAGGTGATGCAATAACACTAGAACAGTTGGCTGACTGGTATATTCAACAACGATACCTGAGGAGACTGACGATGACACTTCGCGGAAGTGAAGAAATGTAACATTATTCACTTATTGAAATATGCTATTGAATTCAATTTTCTTATGGCTTCATACGTAGATTAGAATTGAACATAATAGACCACTGTACTTTGATCATATCTTACAATAATATGATCTGATCCTAACATTTAAAATTGTTACTAAATGGACTGTTCTGTTTTAGGACCGGATTCTCTTCGCCCTGTTATATAATGGACAATGGTCCTAGCTTAATGATGCCTGTAACATACAGACAAACTTTTTCTTGAAGTTCTTAAAATGAAAGGCCTGTCAAGTATATTATTGTTGCTCCATTAACACCTGGAATTTAAGGTAAATTAAATTACAATTTAATAATTCGCATGACAGCACTTTGCTGCAAATTGCTTAAATTCAGTAGGTATGTTCCTCTGGGCCATTCTGCAATATCAATCAAAGTCTGCGATCTGTCCAGTCTTCCTTTAGTCATTCTGCGACCAGTCACACCATAAATTTCGAAATTTATTTCAATCTCACGGTTCAGTTTATGAATAATGAAATGATCATTAGCAGGATTAGGAAATATTCTAATATTTGATATCTCTGTTGCGGCATTAATGCTTGTAAGGCATTTATTGAATTCAGGATCAGAAGGATGCAGACAACGACCACAGGTATCCAATTTAAATTCACCGTATGCAATACCCCGGCAGTCCTCTATTTCAGAAAATCTATCCGGTGAAATATGACTGGCAATGACTTCAATCTCTCCTATCGAAGCACAATTCCAGTGATATATTCCACCTGTCACTTTCTTAAATTCAAGCTGTAAACCCTGAATTTTAATAATATTATCCAGACTTAATTCAGTGCCTTTGGGATTGAGATCCTGGTTAATTATAAATTCCTTAATTTGATTTATCCGGGCGCTATCCTCATAAAGTCTAAGCACACATTCATTAACAACCAGCCTGTTAGGATCAGGAATGTTATACAGACGAATTTTTTTTACATAAATCGGTACCAGCCAATTTAGATCCAATCGCTGACCATCAGGAGAAATTCCTTCCGGTGTAAACCAAAAATTTGAAGAACTTTTATTTTTACGATCAATAACATATCCGGGATTAGACATACTGCTGCTGGCCCTGATGCGTGCACCTGGTGCCAAATTTGTAAAGAGCAAATCTTCCGCATTTTGCGGAATCGGAATGGCAGAATGGCCGGCATGACAACCTACACAACTTACTTTTTCACCAGGACGACCATAATTAAAGCCAGTAACATGTGCAGCGCCATCCATAATCCCACCTCCTGTTCGTGGAATTTTATACCCACTGACACGTGAAGACCTCGCTTGTTCAAATAATGGAAGGTGAGCTGGTGAATTGAGATTTAAAACTCTTCCAAACTCATCAACCTGGATTTCATCGTACAACCAGGGATAATCAAGAGCCTCTACGGAACCATGCTGTTGCTCACGTTGAGGAGCTGCAAAAAAACGAACCGTTTCTACTTCTCCTATCTTTGGGGCGCTGACAGCGGGGTGATCAACAGGCGCATTGAAAAAAATATTTCTACAATCAAAAATAAATTTTCCTTCATCGAATAAATTGGATTGAATTTTTGGCGGCAATGCATTGGCATGAGAGAAGTTGCGATCTTGAATTACCGGTGGAAGGTTCCTGGGAATGACGAGCTGTGCTTTTAATTCGGTTGTGCCAGGGTTATCAAATATTTTTTCACGGTTTTTACCGTTATTATCTACCAGGTATATTCCATAATCCTGATTTGGATCAGGTGCAATACTTACAAGCATTTTTCCATCTGGAAGAACATACGGCTCTGCTGCATATTCGCCTTTAAATATTCCATAACTTGTAGGATTTGTCTTATAATAATCAAGGTTACCGTAAGAATATGTGCCTAATAATCCTTCAGGTGCTTTGATAGCATTGCGAAAATATTTCTTTATTCCACCAAATCCAGATGATTCAGTGACATGTTCAATTGGAAACCAATTGCCAATGAAATTTCCGTCAGTATCAAAGTTACCACCATAACATCCGTTGGCTGAATTATCCCTAAACCACATTGAAAAAATTTTTAAATCAGTTCCATCCGGGTTTATTTCTGTAAGGAGAAATGAATTATTATTAAACATGTATGTCTGTCCGTTAATGACAGAATTTAAGTCGCTCGTCAAACCGTCTTTATAGAGATATCCTTCGGGATATTGAACTGATCTTACTGTTTCCATACCATCATAAGGCCAATAAAAGTTTCTCCACCATCTCGCAAAAACAATCTTGCCGGTCAGAGGATCCACCACCGGGCGATCGGCACCATTTTTTTCACTGGTTATTCGGTGGATATCTGTTCCATCTGAATTTACAACAAATAAATTGCTCGCCCTGCCTGCGTTATACATCGCAAATCCTGGATATCGGGTGCTGCTGAAACAGATTCTCCCATCCGGTAGAAATATCGGATCAGTATCATCATATCCCGCAAGTGGGCCGTTAGGTGATGATAACCTGAACTGTGAAAGATCCAATACAGGATCACTTCCAGGTATATTGGCCAACCCGGTTATTTTTTTCAGATTTCGGCCATCAATGTCAATGGTGTATATGCGCCAGGCATTATGCTCCTTATCATATTGATTGGCATTACCTTTATTATAAATTCCGTCCACTAGTCCGGCGAACACAATGCTTTTTGCATCATACGCAAGGGACGGCGCACTAACATCAATCAGAAACATACTTGATAATGCCGGTTTAGCGCCATTAATTAATGTATCAACTTTACCATTGGTTTGTAAAATGCACAAGCAGCCCGGTGCTGCAACCTGATATTTGCTAAAATTACCGACGCCAGGAAGCGCTTTTGCTTCAGACATATACACTGAGCCGCAACAGGGAATTTGCCTGGAGACAAATAACATTGGAAATGACAACGGTTGCGGTGAAGTCAGACCCATGTTTAGAAAAATAATCAGCATTAATAAAAATTTCACCATAAAATCATTTCCAGTCTTTTTCATCGTATTTGTATATTACACAAATATATTGACTGCATTTGAAGAAATCAACAATATAGCTGATGAATTTTCTAGAAGTTGCAAGTCCGCGATCCTTACAGGAATTACACCTTGACCCTAATTAATTGGCAGTTAGTTTTCTTGACCGGACAATACTGATCTGAAATAATTTTATTAATTTGTTTTTCAATAATATTGAGTATTATAAAATGTAATAAAAACTAAATTTTTGATTCTAACTTTTATCTCATGTAACCCTATGTTAAGGAATGCAGATAATATTAAAACCGAAAATCATTTTATTTTTCCACTTATTTCAGAATTTCATACAAATTAATCGAAATGCATGTTCAATAATTTAAGTGACCTAATAGGTTAATTTTTTATAAAATACCATATCGTGGTCTTGCATCTTCTGAATTATATTTATTTTTTACTATTAAAAAATTTTTGCAACATACTTGAAATTATCATTGCTTTTGATTAAAGAGTATTCTATTAATTGTAGAAGCTAATATTTCTAATGCGCAGAATATAGTCATTTTACAATAACAAATATTTAATAAGTAAATTATTCATTGAACTTGATTAAATTTTCTATTGTAAGGTATTAAAAATACAGTTTAAAAGTCTTTATTTACTGGATTTTTTCTTTAAACATTATACAGCATCCTCTCTATTTGCTATACCCCGGTAAAATAAATATCAAAACAAGCAGCTGAATATAAAATATCTTTGTGAGTAATGACGTCAGCCGCAGTTACAGGAGCTAACGGACATATCGGCAATGTACTTTGTCGTGAGTTGTCCGGACAAGGTATTGATACCAGGGCCATTATTCATCATCGGAGTGATGCGCTGTCCTCCGTTGCAATCAAAAGAGTCGTGGCTGATATTGAAGATTTGCAGCAATTAATTAATGTATTTTCAGGCGTTGATACTGTATTTCATCTGGCAGCAAGAATCAGTCTTAATCCTCGGCAGGCAGACGCAACACAAAAGATCAATTGGCAGGGTACCCGAAATGTCATTGAAGCTTGTCGTCAGGCCAAAGTAAAGACACTTGTATATTTCAGCAGCATCCATGTACTTGATCCTGAACCACAACATGAGACGATGGATGAGTGCCGAGTCTACAATCAGGAATCAAATCTGGCTTATGACGTTTCCAAAATTCGCGCTGAACTTGAGGTGCTTCAGGTAAAAGATTTTCGCGTGATCGTTATTTTGCCAACTTCCGTCATCGGTCCCTTTGATTTCGGTCCCTCACTCATGGGACAGGCAATTCGAAAAATTTATAATAGCGCTCTGCCAGCAATTTTGCCCTATGGATTTAACTGGGTAGATGTCAGAGATGTCGCAATGGGCAGTATTGAAGCAGCAAGAAATGGTATATCAGGATCAAGATTTATTATGAGTGGACATTATGAAACGCTTCCAGGGCTGGTAGACATCATTAGAGAATTTAATGCTAACGTAAAAAACCCTTTCCTCTGTCCTCCTTCATTAGCCTATACGATGATTCCTATCTATTCACAGATCATGTATGCGCTGGGCAAAGAACCATTGTACAATAAGACTTCTTTGGATATTCTAAGGACTGCCCCTTTGAAGATTTCGTCACAGAAAGCTGAACGAGAACTCGGTTACAAGCCCAGAGTATTGAGAAGTACAATTTGGGATACACTGCAATGGATGAATACACAAAATAGTAGTCTATGAAAATTGAAGTTTTCAACACCTTAATCTGGTGGTGGATGACGCTTGGTTTAATCATTATGCCGCTACAATTTAGAATAGCGGCTCCATACGGCAGACACACCAAAACCAGCTGGGGCCCTATGATTGATAATCGTGTAGGATGGTTAGTTATGGAGGTGCCGTCACTGATTATATTCAGCTATTTTATAATTACAGGTAATGGATTCACCTTGGATTTCAGGGGACTTCTGTGTTTTTCTTTCGCTGGTCATTACATATACCGTGCATTGATTTTTCCTATGCTGATCCGAACAACGAATAAGAAAATGCCTCTGGCCATTGCGACATCTGCGATTTTTTTTAATACGGTCAACGCTTCTTTCAATGGTTACTGGTTGGGATCACTGTCTTCAGAATCCGGTCACTCTTTTGTGATTGGAACGTTCCAGATTCTTGGTATGATTTTATTTGTTACGGGTTTCTCTATTCACTTCTGGCACGATCGTTATTTAATCCGACTTCGCCAAGAAACCAGTGTTGGATATGTTATACCCTACGGCGGATTATTTAAATGGGTCTCTTGTCCCAATTTTCTGGGTGAGATTATTGAGTGGTCTGGATTTGCAATGATGTGCTGGTCACTTCCTGCATTCTCCTTTTTATGCTGGACCTGTACGAATCTTATTCCCCGCGCCTGGCAACATCACCGCTGGTATAGGGAGCACTTTAACGATTATCCCAAATCACGCAAGGCGATTATCCCTGGAATATTTTAGTCATTGGTGTTTTAAGAAAAAAGCCCCAGCCGTAGCTGAGGCTTTCATATCAGAATAGCTGAATTACTTTTTATTGCCGGTTGTGACAGCAGGAATGTCATTCGGACCGGAAATCGTCACAGTCTCTATGCCTTTGGTTCGCACTGCTTTGAAATCTTCATAGCCTTTACGAACGGCTGTTGCCTGCCAGTCAAACTTGTAATTTCCTTTTCCCTTGTGCAATTCACGCACTTTAAATCCATCGGCATTTCTTTCAACTACCGCCAGTCCTTCTGATTCTGCGGAAAGTGGGGTTAGATTGACGGTCAGTGTAGAAGGATTAAGAATAACGTGGAAGTCATCGCTGAATTTGATATAAGCTTCACCATTCACCAGCGTTGCAGTACCGCGATTGTATGCAGCAGCCTCAGGACCCTCAACACATGCATACCAAATCTCTTTGGTTGGATCAGTAGGATGGTCCATCACGAAGTTCTTAATGTTCGCCTGAACAACAGATTGCCCTGATGCATTCCGATACATTCCGCCTATTAAAGTTCCAGGAGTGGTGCCAAAAATTCCCATGTAAGGAACTGCTGTTCCACTGACATTGGCAGAAAGCATTCCGCATCCAGGCGCACCTCCAAAATAGGAAACAATTGTACCTACAGCACCTTGTGCAACAAGTGTCACACCGGGTACATGGAAATTTTGTCCATTTTGCGTAACATTACAAAATAAACCAAGATCACTGGACAGTCCAGGAGAAGTATAAATTGTAGATCGAACGCGGAACATGGTATCCTTGTCAATGTAGTGGTAAGTCATGATATGATGATCTGCGATTGCAGAACCTCCCGGATCGAACAAGGTGCTTCCGAATGCAATGGTTTTTAACAAATTGGGGGAGGCGTTATTCCATTCATCAATCCAGCGGTTGGTGCCTGATATAAATTGACGCTTGACCGTTGGACCAAAGTCAATCTGAAAACGGCTGTTGCGAAACCAAATACCGATATTATTGGTCGATTTGTAAACCAGCGTGTCGCCTTTTTTTACCCACAGACTTGATCCGCTTGCTGGTAAGGTAAATTTTCCCCCACCTTTACTGAGACTAACCTCGTTGTTTGTTGTATCAAGACTGATGGTCTGTATCTCATTGGCAGGATCAGAGTCAGCGTCATTTTTAAGTGAAGTGAGATCTACACTGTTGCCCTGTGAAATAGACAAGGCGTTTGTAGCAGTATTCAGATTAAGTGTCTGAATCTCATTGGTTGGACTCATGTCATTGTCACCCGGTACAGATCCCGCTTTGGTCGCATAATTGGCCAGCGGAACAGCAAGGATTGGTGAATTGCCAAGATTGGTAAAGTTAGTTCCACCCGCAGCATCTAATTCTACTTTCAACTGGTAGCCAGCTTGTGACCAGTCGATGGTAGCGCAGTTGCCTGTTGGATTTGCACCCTGACAGACGTTGACGTTGAAGATACCAAGGTCGGATGTTTTGATTGCATGTGTTTCAACATACACAGGCACATTGGAAGCATTAAGGATTGATAATCTCAAAGCTATGTTCTGATTCACCAAAGGCGCATTGGCGTTATTGCGTGCGACACCCTGGTATTTGAAGCTTTGGGCTTCAGCCAAAACCATAGTAAAAAACAAGAATACGAGTGTAGAAATTATTTTATTCATGACTTGCTGATTTATTTTAATTATTGATTTTTTCTAATGTAAAGTTTTGTGATGCACTGCCCTTTTGAATGATCAGATGATACATGCCAGGAATGTATGATTGCAATTTCAGTTCCTGGTAACCTTTTTGCAATGGGCTCGACATTAACAGCTCACCGTTGCTTCCGAATAATTGCATTTGCAGGGCCTCGCCTGAATCGTTGTTGATATTCAGAATGTCTCTCACTGGATTCGGATAAACCTGAAGACCCTCAATGGAAGATTGATAGGTACTGCTTGGGACACCCAGATTGGCCTGGTGAAAACCCTGGGTCACAATCAGGTTGCCACTACTTCGGGTCTCTGTAATCACCTCACCCATGGTCCATTCCAGGGATACATTATTGGATTTCATCACCGCCCCTGCACTGGCGATGACGCTGGGAGTGATTTTCTGAGCGTGCAGACAAAAGCCAAAAAATAATATGGCTAACACGAGAATTGGTTTCATACTCAATATCGATTTGAGATATAAATATACGAGTTTCAGTAAAATGAATCTACACAAATAGAAATAGATTAAATAATTAATGTATAATTTATTGAATAACAATAACAAAATACCAAATAATGGCTGATTGTATCATCCATTCTAAGGAATCTATTTTATTCAAATGGTTAGTAACATGAGCCCTTTCCGGATCAATACCAATTTGCTGAGGTAGACTTTGCTTAATTATAGTAAAAACTTGCTGTCAGCTAGTGTTCGTAAAAAGGGAAATATGCCAATTATTCTTTTGGTAATCAGGCTTTAACCTTATATGTGAAATTTTTATACGCTGTGAAATTGGCTTAATACAATTTTTTACTTGACTATTGTACCTTTTAAATCATATCTGCGGTATAATTCCTACGTTTCGTTACAGACCGGAAGTTGAAAATTTTTATCCAGGAAATGAATCGCTAATTCATGCTATTGTTATAACATGATTAAGAAGATCAGTCCTATTAGTTAATTACTCTGTGAAAACAATAATTTGATACAATTGGCCTTAAGCCGAATTATAAGGAATTATACAAGAAGATAAACATAGTGAGAATTTTGTCTGTAGCGGTAGTACTTATGGACAACTATTGTTAGATAATTATTTAGCAATAAAAATAATCTTGCATTGCTCTACGGGATTTTTGCCTTTTTCAAAACTACGAAAATAGTGTAAAACAACTGTATCAACACCCTTAACTTCCGTAGATCTTAACTTCAATATTTGCAAGCTATTTTTTCCATCTTTGTCTTCACTATTTTGAATTACTTCGAATTCCTCTGTTGGCTTTAAAAATATTGCAGGATTGGATTGTGATTCTATTTGCCATTCATAACCTGTTCCTAAAGTTACTGGTCTTAGAATTGTGACCGATGAATTCGGTTTTAAGTTAACAATGGTATCACAGACTGAAATGGTTATCTCAATATTATTTTGTGGTGCCAGGGAATGATTGCATAGCATCAATGCACTGCTCAGGAATATCATTAGTAGTTTCATATTCATTAGAAGTTTAAGTAAAATTAATAAAAAATATAGAGTTAGATCCATGCCGTCGAAATCAAGCAGCGAGAAATAACTCTATATTTTTTGTTCGGTTTGTTTTAATTCTCTATTTTACAAACTTATAAACATGTGTTTGTGTTGGACGATTGTCGTGATAATCGCTGACTAATTTGACCGTCAGGACATTTTGGATACATCCGATATCTATGTAGAGGTATCGTTTGGCTGCATTATCATTATATTGTGCGCAATATTCGTATGGATATGGTGCCGGTAAAGCGACAGCTACTGCATTGCCCCAATCGCAATCTGTGGGCGAGCACTGACCATAAGCATGAATAGATGCTACGCCATTTGTTTCCGCAATAATCCTGGTAATCCCTTTGGTTTTAGGATCAACATTTCTCCATGTCCCGGCAAAGTTGTTACAGACTTTTTTTGCACGAACCCACGCCGCTCTTCGTCCAACATTGTTACTGTTGTATTTGATCCACATATAGCCATTCTCACCCCAATTCGTTCCCCAAGAATTTCTTAGCAGCCATGCTCCTTTTGAATCATCCCAACCGACCAGTACGATGGCATGATTGGTCTGCGGATCGTTAGGGTTACTGACTGTTCCAAAATATACTCCATTGGTATAATTTTGAAAAGTAGATGTAACATTTACACTCGCACTGACAGCACCATATTGGCAGATTGCTTTTTTAATATCCGTTACATCAGCAATTTTATTGATGTCCCCCGATGGATGAACTACACCCCAATCGACTGCATCATATTTATTGTTTACATTACCTGCACATGGGCCATCCGTCGCGGTATAAGGCAATTGTGTTTCTGTTTTTGGGTCATGTCCATCATTGACCATCCAATTAAAAACTTTGTATGCTAATCCTCCTCCACAGGTCCCACCCATTGAACAGGTCAAAGCATGCTGCTCTGCAAGGTTTAGAGTGGCACTATTGCCACCATTTACTTTTAGATAACTCGCTTCATATGTACCAATTGCACCAAATGCCCAACAACTTCCACAATTGCGTTGATCGCGAATAGGGGTAATGATGTTGATGGTCCGTGCATCATATTTCGGTAAGTTGTAGCATGGAATTTGCGGTAAGCGGAAGCCATTTGGCAATACAATGGCTTTTAGGTTATCCTGTTGCTTCAAAGTACGGGCCTTGATTCCGTCTGTATCTGGTGAGTCATTGAACTCACCTGTTATTTCAGATAAGGGCTTTTCTGATACACTGGTTACACCAACCATGTAACCAAGTTTCTGAGCTCTGATGAGCTTGCGTTGTTCGGCCAGTTCCTGCTTAAGTTTTGGAGAAGCTGTCGGTTCCTTCAGTAAGAATTTTTTTGGTAATTTGACCGGCTGCTGTGAAAAGACTGAACCGGCTATGCCCAGACAAAAAATAAGAATGGTAATTTTTTTCATTTGCAAAATATTTAATTGTTAAAAAAAAGATTACTTGATGTAGGGACCTGGTATTGTACACTAGCTTAAATAATACTAAGCTTGGATTCAGGCGAATGATTGAATATTCTGTAAAGTATTCTGAAAAAGTGATTATGTTATCAGCAAGAAAAAGTCAAATTTTGACAAAAAGCAGGTTTTTTTCTAGATTGTTTAAATCCTGGAATATACTGAGTTAGTTTAAGAAAATTGACATTTTGAGATATTCAGAATTAATTTCCAACGCAGACCTGATATGCTGATCTTTCAAATATTTTATATTGGTTTTCTACTTATTTTATATAACGCTGGATGTTACTAACATTTACCCGACTACATATTTATCATAGATCATGGTGGATAATTTTTGATTCTAAATCGAGATGATTATCTGGCAAGGGTTTCAAATTCTGATCAAATTCATATAATAAATTTGCTGCCTTCCTACATTATTATTATAAGTTAATAAACCTGAAACTGAATGTTACTATTAACACTATTTATATGCTGTTGAGGTAACGAGTTAACAATTTGAAAATAACGGCAAAGCAGACTTCCCATTCATATCCATTTACCGCTAAAGAATGAACTTATCTTTAGTAATTTTCGTTGTCCGTAAATAACTTTGTCCGGTGATTTGGATCAGTTGCTTTATCCTTAAGCTTAGTCTTCTGCTGTCTGTCCCATTGGCACCTGACAGCATTACTTGCGAAGAGAGGACCCCGGTGAGCACGATCGAGGCCATTTACCAGCGAATGGGTCTGGAATCCATGTTATCCCTGGAAGCATTTTCAAAAGGTCTGAAAGGACTTCAACGATTTCATCCCGCCAAAAGGATTATTGCAATTTGTGATTTTTCTAAACCTTCTACAGAGGAGAGATTTTATGTTTTGGATTTGGATAACCAAAGGCTTCTGCTAAGTTCATTGGTTGCACATGGTCGCAATTCCGGATTGGATCGTGCTGTCCGGTTTTCCAATCATCCGGAGTCAAACCAGTCAAGTCTTGGCTTTTATCGGATAGGCGGATTTATTCACAGCCCAAAACACGGACAGGCGCTGTTACTCGACGGCCTTGAAAAATCTCTGAATGGCAATGCCCGGTCCAGACAAATTATTATTCATGGCGCCGATTATGTCTGCGAGCAATTTGTTCGTACATATGGATATTTGGGAAGAAGTCTTGGTTGCCCGGCGCTACCCAACGCGGTCATGAAAAGTATTGCCCCCGTTCTCGCCAATGGCAGTCTGCTTTACATTTATGCCGGACCGGATAAAAACCCATAATTTTCTTTTACTGGCCCTCGGTTTCGGGCTTATATTTTTGCTGTCCTGCAGGAAGAGTGCCCCAAAACTGATCTCTCAGGATGAAAGCGTTTATGCAAACAGAGATTTTAACGTAACCACTTTCGACAGCAATTCCCTTTACCTTTTTCTCAACAGGGTATGCACGAAGGACAGCTACTGCGAGGATCTTTTTAATTTTTATCGCAGACGTCATTTTCAGTTTGCCTGGCTTCAGGAAAATAAACTGAGTCTTGCTGCAAAGACTTTTGTCCGTTCGCTTTATGATTACCGTGAAACTTACCGCGACAGTTCAATGATCGATGATGCGCTTCTTCAACTCATCGACACAATGCAACAAGACAGCTCCTACCTCTTTTCGCGTTACCTTGAAAAACTCGAACTTGAATTTCAATTGTCCGCTATTTTTTTTCATTACGCTAACCGCGAATATTATGGTATTGACCGCAATTTGAAGGATCTCGAATGGTACATACCCAGAAAACAGAAAAATCTTCAAAGACTAATAGATACGCTTGTACATGCACCGGAATCGTATAGGATCTATGAACCGTTCAATCATTACTACCACGACTTGAAGCATGCGCTCATATACTATCGAAGTCTAGAGACAAACCACCTGATCAAATCACCTGACAGCACCGTGTATTCTCTTCACCCTGGTGAACGCAGTTTCACACTGGCTCCTTTAAAATCCAATCTTTTTCTTTACGGAGATCTCACTGACATTGCTGATTCGACCTTGTGGGATGATACATTTACGCTGGCGCTTAAAAAATTTCAAAGAAGGCACGGGCTCAAGACCGATGGTCTTTTTAATCGTGCGACACAAGTTCAGCTCGGCATGACACCAACAACACGCATTCGACAGATCATGATCAACCTTGAACGAATGCGTTGGGTCCCGGATACACTACCCCACAACTATCTTTTAGTCAATATTCCTGAATTCAGATTGCATATCATTGAATCGGATACGCTGGCCGGAAGTATGAATATCGTGGTCGGTAACGAAGCCACTGAGACCAGTATTTTCTCCGGCAAGATTAATGCTGTCATTTTTAGTCCATACTGGAATGTACCCATGAGTATCATTCGCAAAGAAATACTCCCCGGTGTTAAAAGAAATTCTGGATATCTCCGGCGTCATCACATGGAAGTGATTCAGAACGGCAAAAAAATCAATGAAAAAGAAATCGACTGGAACCGATACAGTAATGGTGTTCCATTTACAATACGGCAGATTCCAGGGCCCTGGAACGCCTTGGGTGGTGTGAAGTTTATTTTTCCGAATAGTTTTGATATTTACCTGCATGATACCCCATCCAAAGACCTTTTTGAGGAGAATAAAAGGGCCTTCAGTCATGGTTGCATTCGCCTTGGCGAGCCTGTTTTTCTTGCAAAGTATGTACTGCGGGGGGATGCATCTTTGACGCACATAAACATTGATTCACTGATGCGACTTCCGAAAGAAAAAACATTCCGACTAAATCCTCCGCTTCCGGTATATCTGGTTTATTTTACTACCTGGGTGGATCACCTTGGAGAGGTCAATTTTCGCAATGATATATATGGTCACGACGAGAAGCTCTTTGAAGAAATTTTTGGAAGGGATAGTAATCTTCAACAATAAACTGGTCTAAGCCACCGCTTTAAAAACTTGCTGTTTATCGTGAAGCGACGCTAGAACTCTACATCAAGCAACATCTCTTGTCCGGCTCTTAAGATGACTAGCTTCACACGATCACCTTTCTTATGTTCGCCGAGAATCTTCATATAATCATAGATATCTTTCACCTCTTTGTCGGCCAACCGAATAATCACATCGCCGTCCTTCATTCCTGCTTTTTTGCCTGGTCTGTCATCCAGTATGGCATCTGCACGGAGCCCTTTACCACTGTAAACGTAATCGGGCATGATGCCCAGTGTAACTTTAAAATCCGCCACCTGCTCTTTGTTTTCGTCCTTCGTTTTTTGAAAATCAATCTGTTTATTATCTGAAAGTCTGATTAACACCTGGTAAATAATTTCTGAGACGCGCTCTATGCCTTCGTAGTTCACCAGATAACTGTCGTCAGAAGGTTTGTGATAGTCTTTGTGCTGTCCCGTAAAAAAATGGAGAACGGGAATGTTCTTTAGATAAAATGAAGTATGATCCGATGGACCCACACCACTTTCGGTATAATTAAATGTAAAATCAGCCGGCCTGATCTCTTCAAGCATCGGTTTCCATGCAGTGCTGGTTCCCACACCGGAAATGGCCAGAACACGTTCTGCGTTTAGCCTGCCCACCATATCCATATTGATCATGGCTTCTATTTTCTGTAACGGGACTGTCGGATGCTCAACAAATCCTTTGGATCCGAAAAGACCGTATTCTTCACCGCTAAATGCAATAAAAAGAAAATTTGTCTTTAATTTTTTGTTCTTAGATACCTTTTCTGCCAGCCACAGCATGGAAGCCACACCACTGGCATTATCATCTGCACCGTTATGAATACTGTGATCATTTGGGGCTAATGAGCCTACATTGCCGTGACCCAGATGATCGTAGTGAGCACCAACAACTATGGTAGTCTTGGCATGTCTGTCGAGAAAACCGATTACATTGCGTCCATTCAATTCCTTACTGTCAGGTTGGTGCGGATTGGCCGCTACTTTGAATGACTGAAACCAACCATCGGAGCCCCCGGGATTGAGTCCTATACTGCGCATGCGCGAGACAATATAGTTGGCTGCAAGTCCCTCAGACGCCGTACCTGTTGCGCGGCCCTCTAAATCATCCGAAGCCAGATATACTACATCAACCTGAAGTTGCTGATTGACTTGCCCGAAAGAAATCAACGGAAGCAAAAACAGTGATAAAGCGTAAAAAGTCCAGTACTTTGTTTTCATTTTATATTCCAATGGCCACAAAGATAGAATCTGTTAAGGTCAAAAACATTTTATTGATCAATTTTGCCCATGGTTTTCATTCCGGAGTCACATTTTCAAACGCCGGGGTGTCCTATTGTTATGAATAAACCTTACATCGTATTTTTTTCGATTTGGATGGCAATGCTTTCCTTCACCTGCAAACATGAACCAAGGCAGGAAAATACAGTGGTATCAACACCTTCCATTCCGGCCAAAGCAAGCACCATTCCGACATACTGGGAAGATCCGAGGGTCTTTGAATATGGCAGAGAGCTTCCAAGGGCTGATTTCAAGGTATTTGAGACCGAGCCGAAGGCTTTGACCAATCAATACAGCGCCAGTGCGTATTATGCCAGTCTTAATGGTTTTTGGAAATATCGTTTTTTCACTGGTCCTGATGAGGTTCCGGCTGAGATTGAGTCTACTGTTCTGACCAATGGATGGCTGGAGATCAGCATGCCTGGATTTGCAGAGCTAAAAGGCCTCGGCAAACCCATATTCAAGTATTTTGGATTGCCTTTTCCGCTGCATTACCCCAATGTGCCACATGATACCAACAGTGTGCTTATTCTGAAAAAATCAATTCAGGTACCCGAAAACTGGAAAGAGCGGGATGTTTTTGCCGTATTTGAAGGAATCAGTACATCCTATTTTCTATATGTCAACGGCGCTTTGACCGGATACAACGAAGACACGAAGAACACCTCGGAGTTCAAAATCAATAAATTTCTCAAACCGGGTCTGAATGACCTTACCCTGGTGCTTTTCAGGTACTCTGATGGAAGCTATTGGGAAACGCACAACCAGTGGTCTCTTACAGGAATTAACAGAAATGCTTATCTTCTGGCAAGGCCCAGGCTGAGGATCCGCGATTTCTTTGCTAAGCCAGATCTTAAAGGCAATACAGGTTTGCTGCAGATAGAAGCGGAGGTTCTCAATGAAGACAATCATACAGAAGATATTGTAGTGGAAGCCAAAATTCTCGATGCAAAAACCAGAATGGTTCTTGTCTCAGGACAGAATAAATTACAAGCTGATGGTTCTTCAGTGAAAAAAACCAGCATCAGCCTTCAACTGAAAAATGCCACCCCCTGGACGGATGAAATTCCATACAGCTATGACGTTCTGGTCAATATTAAGACAAATGAAGGGAAGATCATTGAAAGCGCTTTTTGCAAAACGGCCTTCTATAATTTATCTTATCAAAACGGCCTCACACTCAATGGCAAAAAAATTCTGCTTAAGGGTGTGGCAGCCCACGAATTTCATCTGGTCAATGGCAACCTGCTCGATAAACAATGGATTGACAATGACATGGATGTCATGAAGCTGCATAATATCAATGCCATTCGCAATAATCACTATCCTTTTGATTCATATTGGTATGAAAGTGCACTGAAGTACGGACTCTATATCACGGAAGAATGCAATTTGGACCCTTCCGCTCTACAAAACGCCGGCATTGATTTTTCTAAGGATACCGCCGGTACAAATTGTTTTTTGCAGCGGGTCAGAAATACTTTTGAGCGCACCAAAAATTACCCAAATATTCTTGTGTGGTCATTGGGGCATGAATGCGGCCTGGGCCCGAATACCGAAAAGGCTATCAGGTATCTCAAATCCCGAGATACCAAACGTCCGGTCGGGGCATTTAGTGGGGGCAAAAGCATGGGTGACATTGATTTTAATCCAGGTGAAATGACCGCAAAAAGTTGCGCCATACGCTACAACCTGGGTACCAATCAGGGTAATTCGTTGGGTGGATTTACGGACAGGTGGACGGGGCTTTGCCGTTTAAAAGAATTTGCCGGTGGTTTTATTGAAGACTTTACAGATCAGTGTTTCTATATGAAAAATTCTGAAGGTAAATTATTCTTTGGATATGGTGGCGTATTCGGTGAGACGAAGTCGGATTCATTTCTATGTGCCCGCGGAATTTTTACTTCCAATAAGACGCCCAATCCTCCGGTAAAAATTGTCGCAGACATGTTTGCCAATTTTGATGTACAGCCTGTAAATATTGAATCCGGAATCATCGCCATAACAAACCGCTACAAATTCTATCATGGAGATAATTATAATTTTTTCTGGACGATAGATCAGAATGGTGAAAAAATATCTGAAGGTAAATTTGATCAGCTCGTCATAGGGCCCGGTCAAACAAAAAATGTTACGGTCAATCTCAATAGTATACCCCGCCTGCCAGGCAAAGAGTACTGCGTCACGATTCTGATCGAAAAAATCGTCAATAATAAAGGCATGTTTCGTTTTCTGAATGAGAAGATTGAAAAATTATGCTTGCCTGTTAGCAGTCCACAACCACCGACATTGTCTGACCTCAGGCCATGGGCTGTTCAAACATCGGAACAAAAAATCGACCTGAGCAGAGATAAAATTCATGTTGAGATCGATAAATCCAAAGGCTGGATCAATTCATGTAAAGATGGTGAACTCAGCATTTTTACAACACCTCTAAGACCAATGCTGGATCGGGCACCAACAGATTTCGACCTGATCATGAAAAGGTCATCTGAAATACTACGCTGGCAAAAATGGTCTGCTGAAGCCAGGGCTTCTAATTTTAGTATCAACGCTGCAGATCAAAACCGAATAGAAATAAGTCTGAATTTATCCGCTTCATGTATTGAAGGAGTGACGGCTAATCTACGCTATCTATTTTATGCCACCGGAGATGTCCTCATGCAAATTGATTTTCAACATTCGTCTTCAGACATTACGCAGCCTCCAAGAATAGCCTGGACCGCCAATATTCCTTCTCAAATGGGTACGGCGAGCTGGTATGGAAGAGGCCCCTACGAGACTTACCCTGATCGCCGTTTTGGACTTCACGTTGGTCTTTATAAAAGTTCTGTTACGGATTTTAATATTCCGAGGATACGTCCGCAGGAAATGTCCAACAAGACCGATACGCGCTGGGCAGAACTAAGCACTTTCGATGGCCATCACCTGTGTCTGATGGGGATGCCGACCATGGATTTCAAAGTTCTTCCCTTTGATGAAGAGGAGCTGTATGGAAAGACCCTTTACGGGGTTAACGTTCGTGCGGGCAAAGACAATCACTTCGTCGCCGGCAAAGAGATCTGGCCTATGGATGATCGTTCAACTGCCGAACTTGTCTGGCCAGTGGAACAAAAACTTTCTGCTTCAATCCGCTGGCGGATTTATTCAAAAGATCACGGAATTCCTTCTGAAGTCTGGTCTTCAGGACTTCCCTGATTTCTGCTTCCTCAGTAACCTCAAGTCCGTTGCGGCCTTCAGCCTTCAGTAGAATAATCGTATCTTTGCGCACCTTGGGGAGAGATTCTCGCCATATTTAATTAAATTTTCATTTTTACAAGTTTATAGTTCAATGAATAATAAAAGAATATACCTCTTCGCGCTCGGTGGCCTGGTATTGCTTTTCTTATTTTATCTTGCAATATGTTACTTCGCCCCCAAGACCATGTCAGTGAGAAAATCTGTTCAGATCAAATGTTCCAAGGGGCTGGGATTCATTATGCTCAACGACATCCGCGAATGGAATAAATGGATTACCTGGAAAAATGAAGATCCGGACCTGGCTATTAGCCCGGGTGGAAGATTTACGAGTGTAGGGGCTAATTTTACGTTTGAGGGCCCTGAGTTTGGTAAAGGAATGGTCTATCTTGATGAGGCATACAAAGACTCCGTCCTGGTATCGTACATCCGCAATAACCGCTGGCCGGGTGAAGTGGCCACCTACTGGCAGATGATCCCGGAAAGCAAGACATCATTGATGCTGAACACCAACTCGAGATTACAGCAAAATATACCTTTTCTAAAAAGACCTTTCTATAGAGAATTTGAGGCTGATTTCAACAAAAGAATGGAGGCTGACCTCGAAGCGCTGCGCAATTATATTGAAGGCATGGTCAATGCGCAGTTTGGTGTTAAAACAGGCTCCTTTGAAATGCATCGTTTTGTAGGAATCAAGACGCCGATTCCCAATTTCAAAATGCAGAAATATTATGCCGAGAGCTATCCCAAAATATATAAACTGCTGGACAGCCTTAAAATTAACCCCTCGGGACCACCCGTGGGAATGGTTTTTGGCTGGGATGGCATCAACAGCATCGTTGACCTGATGGCGGCGTTGCCTGTGAAGGAAAAAATGCAAGTTCCACCAGGCTTTGATTATGTCGAAATCCCGACATCACCTTGTATTAAACTGGAACACTATGGTTTTTATAATACGCTCAAGCAGGCCCATGCTAAGCTTGACTATGTGATGAACTCGTCAACCTTCACACTCCAATCACCCATCATTGAAGAGTATGTTACGAGTCCTTCAAAAGAACCGGATACATCCAAATGGTTGACCAATATCTATTACCTTCTCGAAAATAAAGGAGCCTACGCTGAAGAAGTCAAAAGAAAAAGAACCCTTGAAGAGCTTGTTCAGGAACAGGAAAAACAAAGAAAAAAGAAACTTGGTCTTATCAAGAAATAAGAAATCTGTATGGATTACGGCATCCGTCTTGGTTGCTTGTCTTCTCACGTTGGCCGCAGGAAAAGCCCATGTCTTTGAAATTAATTCTTATTCCTTGAATACACCGTTTGGATTTGCCTCAATTTTTCACCTGCACGGCAGATTTGAGCCCTCGAACGCGCCGGGTTTCGTAAAAGTTGACACGCCTTATTGTTATAAAGACATGTATCTCCTGGATGAGGTATATGAGTCTTTTAAACAAATGGCTGAGGCTGCAGCCAAAGACAGTATTGATTTGAAAATTATCAGTGCTACAAGAACTTTTGATCATCAGAAATATCTTTGGGAAACCAAATGGACTGGCAAAACCAAAGTTGAAGGATTTCGTCTTACAGAAAGCCACAAGAATAGCTTTCATCGCGCCAAAAAAATAATGGAATATACAGCCCCACCGGGATTTTCAAGACATCATTGGGGAACAGAAATTGATATTAACTCAGTAGAGGATGATTACTTTCAATCCGAAGTAGGGGACCGGGTATTTAAATGGCTACAAAAAAATGCAGGGCAGTTCGGATTCTGCCAGACCTACACTTCCAGAGAACTTCGTGATGGCAAAGGATTTAATGAAGAAAAATGGCACTGGTCCTATACGCGTATCTCAATACCACTATTAGAGGAAATGCTTAGACAATTTGACGTAATGAATATCACAGACTTCAAAGGATATGAAGAGGTACGCCAAATCGATCTGATCAACGAATATATTCTGCCAATAAATACCTGTCATTAAATGGCTTTAACAGATTCAAATATGCTTCCATTGGGAACAACTGCGCCATCGTTCTCCCTGGTCAACATTCTGAATGGCGAAGAAGTCTGTGTTCCGGATTCTGATCAATATGCAGGTACGGTGATCATTTTTATGTGCAACCACTGCCCTTATGTTATTCATCTGATTGATCATATTGCTCAGCTCGCAGCCAAATATGCTTCAAAGGGATTTCGTTTTATTGGGATCAATTCCAATGATATCGAACGCTATCCGGATGATCGACCTGAATTAATGAAAGAATTTGCAGAGCAACACCAGATTGAATTTCCGTATTGCTTTGACAGCACCCAACAGGTCGCCAGAGATTATGATGCTGCCTGTACGCCTGACTTTTACGTTTTTGACAGGAATCTAAAACTTGTGTATCGTGGCCGCTATGATGATTCACGTCCGGGCAATCAAATCAGGCCCAGCGGGGATGATTTGGCATTTGCTCTTGACTGTCTAAAAGACAACGAAGAAATTCCGGAATTGCAGTACCCAAGCGCTGGTTGCAATATTAAGTGGAAATCATGACAGCCTGCCTGCACCAGCATTTGCAATTTAATTGTAATAGATCAAAACAATCGTCAGTTTAGTAAAAACTGTACCGTCAGTCCGCCAAAAATTCTGACGTCCTTCAGTGATGCAGTAGTGACATATGGCAATCGCTTTGAATAATCCATATACAATCTCAGATTCAGATTTTTATTGAGCGTATATTTTATTGATGGCGTCATTGTTATTGTCTTGGCTCCATCGACTGCCCTGGCCGGTGTATTATCATCTAACCGGTGTATCTTGTTGATGTCGTCTTTTATGCTCATGTCCAATGTGATCTGGAGATCATTGCCTTTTGGAAGCTTGGCATTGACTTCTTCTTTGGTCTGGCCTTTTTTAAGTTTTTTCGTTGGCTTTTTAATTTTTTTAACACCCGGTAGAAAAGACAGATACACATTCTTCACCACATATCCTGCCCGGAGGGTATAACCTGTCGAATTCATTTCTCCGAGTTGGCCATTTAGGCCACTGGTCATGGTCAGCGTCCTCGACTTATTGACATCAAAAGCGAGGTCTAGTCCATTTTTTGTCTTGATGTTAATTCCTATCAGTGGATTAAAAGCCTCTGCAATTTTTACTTCAGGAATTTCAAATTTTGCATAGTATGAATTAGCGAGTGAATCTGTCTTGCGCGCAAGCGGTACACCATTGCTCGTCTCACGATAGTCAAGATTGGTCCGGTAACTGTTGACAGTCAACAGGTTTTTATAACCATGCCGGATTGAGAAATCCTGAAAAATATTTTTAAGGAATGGCAGTTTGCTGAGCCCCGAATAATTCAGCTGCCAATTGGGTAGAGGTAAAGTCTTAAATACGTCCAGAAGCGAAGTATGAGGATTTTTACCGGCATAAGTCGCCATAAACGAATTGATAATGACTTCCTGGTGATCTTTTGAAAATCCGTCAATATAATTCGGACTCGGCGGATAGGGATTTGAAATATTGTACTCCGCTCCCATCCTTTGCGAGATGATTGCTCGGTTTTCACTGAAATCTTTGAATAGGGTATCGATATTGCGATTGAACAATGTCTTTATAGATACGAAACTAATGGTGAATTGTCCGTTGTCAAAGCCTGTGAGATGCTGATAGGAGAAGGAGCCAGGATTGGATATGTTTTCTTCATATTTAAATGTCTCCGTGTGGTCTTTTGTAAAACTTCGGTCCACATTGACATCGAGGTTAAATCCTTTGAATAATTCAAATCTTCCCTTTGCGCCGAATATTTTGGTGTTGCGTTGAATGACTTCTTTGTTGAGGTACAGATTATTACTGATGAGCCCTTTGGAAGCCAGATCATCGAGATATCCACCTTTGCTAATATCGGGTCGGAGTCCCGCAACAAAAGACCATCCTGGTGCGGAGAAGTTTTTATTCTGTCCAAGTAATGATGGTCGATCCATAAATCCTGGTATTACCGTAGCGGTGTTTTCAGAATAATTCAACTGAATTCTCCTTACAAGCATAATAGGCCTGATCAGAATTTTTTCAACGGGTGTAATTTTTCTGGTATTGTTACTCTTCTTATCCTTCCCGGTGGCCGTTTTTTCCTTCTTTCCTTTAACGTTTTTGTTTGGTGTGTTTGGTCTTCTACTCGATTCAGACTCATCGTTGATTCGTTTGAGATAAGAAGATTTGTTGTACAGTGTCGCAAAATTGAACTCGCCGTTAATTGCCAAATTCTGACCGTTGGACAATACACTTCCCAGGCTATCAACTTGCAGCAATGCGCCTGAGGCCCATCCAAAATTTGAGTTGTATTGTATTCTGGACTGTATCCAGTCCAGTCCCGGAAAATATTTGGTAGGAAGGGTATAGTTGACCGATAGCGTGTGCTTATAGTCCTTTATTCTTCCGAAACTCTTCAGATTTTCAACCATAAATGGTTTCTTTTCTGATTCCGCTACCGCCGCGCCGGTCAGTGGGTTAATGTATGATTGCTTAAGCGGGTTGTACGTTATTTCATCGACGATGGCTTCAACCTGCGCATTGTAGTTGATTTTGATGGATTTGGTCAGATCCCAATTTAAGGTATAGTCCCTCAGCCATCCAAATTTGACGGTCTCCCATGTAGCATACTTTGGCGCGGCAAAACGATAGATCGTCACGGCCCTGCGTCGGTCCAGATTATTTCGTATGGCGAGGTTACTGGGCAGCGGATTAAAGTTAAATTCTGAAATAAACTTTAAATACTTGCTCTTGACAAATTTAAATGGTTGTACATATTTGGAGGGAAGGGAATAATTATAATCAAGTGCGCCTTTGTTGATATTTAAATTATCCTGCAGGATGACAGGATTCCTCTTGAAACTGTTTGAATGCGCATAACTAAGCCCTAGATTTTCTATATTCCATGGTTTTGGCTTTGCATTGCCCGTTCTGTTCTTCCTGACATTATTAAATGCGAAACCCCTGACTTCTGAAAAATCAACAGATTTATTTTTTATTGAATCCTTTTCTGTCTTGGAACTGACCTGATTGATTTTATCCTGAAGTTTGACGTCAAGATCATTGGGGTCAAATTCCGGTGTACTGGTATTATTCGAATATTGTGCGGTAAATGGAAGACTGATTGCTGCAGACTTCGGAATAAATTTACCAAGATCCAGAGAAGTAGTGGCATCAATCTGCATGATATTATTCAACGAACGCTGATTGATGCGTTGATCAATACCGCCATATCCAAATGTAGTGTATGCACCGGCCAGGCTGATATTGCCAAGATCTGCAAGTTGGGCTTCACCGCGTGCGAGTGCTGCGAAGCCGCCATGATTGTCAATTCCGGTTAATCTCATTTCATTAACCCAGACTTCAACATTGTTCATGGTATAATTAGAGACATTGCGCATTCCAATCACAACACCCCTGATCATTCCGATATTGGGATTACCTACAACGGAGACAATATTGTTTGGCTTTTCGGGATCCGCTTTGCTATACTTCATATTAAACGGTACTCCGTTCTTGTTGCGTTCATTTTTAAGGTCTATGAACAGCTTCAAAGGAAAATCAAAATCATTTTCATCGAGCCAGATAGAGTCCGAATTATTGACTGATGCCGCATTGGGTGTAGAAACACGAACAGGGATTTCATACTCGTAATAATTGCTTGTAAAGTCCCTACCAACCCTGACGAATACTTTGAGGTCTCCCTTCTTAATCCCTTGACTTGCGTCTTCAGCATGTACAAACATTTTGAACCTTTCGTAACGCCGAACGTCGAGATCAGTGATCTTGGTGATGGTCTGAGTGCACTGTGACAGAAAGTTTGATTTTCTCATCAACAATCCCGCTTCATTCTGAAATACATTGGCTGTAGTAGCTCCGAATAATTGCTGCCGCTGAATACCTTTTGGAAGTACATAGTTGAACGGAAGTTTTCCGCTGTTTTCTTCAATGTCTACTTTATCCAGTATGAGCTCGTTGCCCTGATCTCCAAGACATAATGAACTGTCTCGTCGCCAGTTGTTTCTTCCGAGTTGAAATTTTACAAAACGCAATGTCACGTTTTCATCAAAACCCGTAACCAGCATTCTCATGGATTGAATGGAACGGAAGTCTGCAATGCTGCCCACTTTTTGTCCTTTGGTAATTGGGATCCTGAAGCGATACCAGGTCTCTGTAATGTTGGTAGTGGTGTTGACTTTTTGAATTGATTCGGTAATAAATGGCGACCTTAATTGGTTATTACTGCCCAGCGTATCAAGACTGATGTCATATGAATAATACGATTCAATTTCGTTGAGCGATTTATCATAATTGAGGTCCTCCTGATCTGGAATAGATGTCGCAGCTGTCGAAATGATATTGTTGGGATCAACCTGCGAATTGCCTTCGAGCATAGCATTGCGCTTATATTTTTCAAGCACTGTCGTGTTGGGAGGAAAATCATTGCTCCGATAGGAGACATAATCATCATTGGATGGGTCCTTTGCGACAGATGAATAGGCCGAAGGATTCAGGTATCCCTGCAGTACCTGAAGGTAATCATTCGCGAAAAACTGTTGTTCTGAATTGTCAAGTTTGCTGCTCAATCCGTCCAGTCCGAGATCCTGTTGATCCCTGTCTCTGATTTCAAAGGTGCTGATAATTGGTGCTTTTCTGGATACTTTTCCAAAAGTTGAATTGATCGTTGGCAGGTTCAGCGTAGGAGTAGGAAGTCCGTTTTCAAATTGTGCAATACCATCTTTCAAAATGTCTTCAGAAAAGGTACCGATCTGAAGAATCAGTTTTCCGGGTCTCGAAATGGGTGACTGATCATATTTGGGAAGGTAAGGGTTGAGTAACCAGAAGTCGATGTATTCGACATTCGCTATCTCAAAATCATTGGTATTGAGCTTGGTCATAATACCAGCCCATCGGGTCTCCGGACTTTTCAATGAATTGTCACGCTCAATTCCCTGGGTTCTTTGATTTTCGTCACCATCAATTCCGTCAGGAATGTCATAGTTGTATGGGCCTTTTTCACGTGGCCAATAAGATACGTCAAAAGTCAGTTCCTGGCTGAATCCAATCGGTCGTTGCCGGTTGGGAAATATTTCAGTTTCATCCACAAGCCGCACATAAGAATATCCGGCATCCGGGGCATTGTTACGGGCATATGGATCAATGCGATACCAGCTCAATAAAGCGCGATTGGAAGAAGTATAACGATTATTGAGGACGTTGTTTCCCTTAAAAACTTGCCCTATGGCACCTGTCGTTGGAACCGATGCCAAAATCCACTGGGTAGGATTAAAATACAAACCAATACCTGTTGCGCTACCTTCAAAATCATCGATGTAGACGACACCTCCCGTACTTCCCGTCTGTTCAATAGCTTTAGAGTAACCAGGCTTCAGATAGGCTGCTTCCGCCTGGACTGATACCTTCGAGGCTTCCTTAGTACTGTAGAGTGGCAAAGCATCCAATGCTCTTGTGAGCCAAGGTGCAGGTTTGGTTATGCCAAGATCGACGCCAAATACTTTATTGTTGATCGGGTCTTCATTGAGGTTGACTTTCTGTGTGAATGGACGTTCAAATAAATTCATATAAGTACCCCCGATGTAGAAATCCTTACTCTTGGCGTACTCTGCCCTGAAGCCAAACATCGATCTAGTCTGCAGATTAAAAAGTGAGTTGTTTTCGTAATCTACACTGATATTGGCATTGCCCGCGAGATAGGATTCATTAAGAATGGTGATCTTGCCGGCATTGCGGTCTACGATATAATCAACGTTTTCGGTAAGTGTCAGTGAGCCGGCGCGAACGATAATCTTTGCATTGGGATCAGAACCAAATGTATTCAGCGCAATCTCATTGGATTTACTGGCTTTGTAAGTGCCCTTCAATACAAACTGATTGGAACTGAGCTGTTGCCTTGCCTTGGTTATCGAAGAATCGTATAAAGCTTCATACTGATATTTTTTATAGATCACATCAGCTTTGATAGGATCCGGTTCTACCAGGCCTATAAGTTTTCTCAGTCCGGTTCCAAATGGTTCTAAGACAGGAAACACTACAGATCCGCTTTGCGGTATGACAGTCTGGCCTGCAACCCAGTCAAAAATTCCGTCAGCCTGCGGATCGCTGGTCTTGTTGAGGTTGTCGAGCCTGAACAAATTAAGCAGCGGATATCCGTCAAGGTCCTGAATGAATCTGCGCTGGATGCCATCCTGAGATTCATAGAATATGTCAAAAGTAAAATTGTCCTGGCCGATATTGAATCCTCCGATGGGATAGACATTCTTCATCATCAGGTCATAGGATGGTCGGGTAGTAACCTGATTTGATGATTTGAGGAGTTTCACAAAAATGACCTTGTCATTGGTTGTATCGGATTTAATATCAGAACTAATCTCACCAACTTTGAATTTGGCTGATGTGCGCAGGTCTTCCTCTCTGCCATTATAAATATAATGGTATGCCACCGCCAGTACCTGATTGGGGCGCGGCCGAACGCGGAGTGAAATAAAACCAAGTTCTGCGTTATAGCTGTATTCCGTTGTAGCCAGACGCTTTGCTCTTACCTTTTCGAAATCCTTTCCTTGTACAAGGTTAAACTCATTGGTAAGTTTGGATACGACGGTGTTCAGATCTCGCGTACTCGCATCTTTGGTAATCTTGGCATAGAGACTGTTAGAAGCATTAGCGGCTAGTGGAACGCCTGTGATGTCTGTTGGTGCTGTGACCCCACTGGTAAAATTTGATACAAGCATGGGATCCATGTCAAACGGCATGCCATCCGGAGTGCCCAGGTCCGCTAATGCTACAATATCCCTTACGTTGGTCTCCCTGGAATTCAGTCCATCCTCGGTGATCCAAACTTCAATATCCTTGATCTTGAAGAGGCTGTTAACTTCAGGCAGGGTGCTGAGGGCCCTTTCATAGGTGTTTCGATTGTAATAACTCAGAAAGAAATGCCTGTTCTCGTCATATTGATCCGGACGTAGGCGGTATTCCTGAAATACGCCTCCTCCCTTTGTCGTGATGTTTTCGTTCCTGGAGCGCTGTTGTGCGAGCAATCCAGTAAGTTTGAGATGTCCAAACTGCCATTCTGTTTTAAAACCAAAAAGGTTTTGCGAGCCCTTTATCAAAGTAGAACGAAGCGGAAGGGCAACATTACCGGCTTCTATCTTCTTGATAATATCATCTTCGGTAAACTTTTCGCTGTCGTAGGCAAGTTTAAGCTTATTGTCAAAATCAAATGCCGATTGCGTATTGTAATTCGTATTCAGTTTTAATTTATCACCGATACTTGCTTTGACTTCCAGTTGGATGCGCATCTGAAAATCCGGTCCCCACTGGCGCTTACCCAAAGTCTGAAGAAGTGGATTATCACTGAAATTATAAAATCCACCGACCGTCATGTCCACATTACCCCGGGGCTCAATCTGTATACCCAATCCGCCAAACAGACGGTCCGAGAGATTTTTTTTCAGGTCGAGTTTTTTGAGCGGATCCAGGGCCGAGGAGAACTTACTCTTGGGAGAAGATATTCCCGACTTATCCTTAAAGTAGCGATTATCTTGCTGGCGTCCTTTAAAGTCTAAAAATTCCTCAAAGGTCATCGACCTTGGAGATTTATAATCTTCCGTACCTATTTTCTCTTTCAGAATGTACTCGCCGGTAACTGGGTCATATTCAATATCTTTTTCAACTGATTTGGGATCTTTAAGGTCAAAGGGATTTTTTTTATCTCTTTCCGGATTGGAGCCCGGTCTGTTCTTGTAAGGAACAGTATCGATAACCTGATATTTCACATCGCGAACCTCTACCCCTGGCAATTCCCTTCCTCCTGCCAAAAGGCTGTTACTAAGCCATACAATCACCAGGCACAATGCAATAACTCTGCTCATAACTACTCTTCCGAAGAAATCTAAGACCTTAATCAAATAATCCATTGTAACGACAAAAAAAGGGGAAAACTTATACGGACAGCCTGATTTTATGAAAGTTTTTTAAGACAATTCTTGATCAGATCCTCTAATGACCAAATACTTAAATCCTGCTCTCCAAAGGATCTTAACACCTGTTCTACCTGGATTCTGGCAAATCCCAGAGCCTGAAGTGCCACCATGGCTTCCTGCCGGTGATCTGTTTTGCCTATCCCGGATAGGACCTCCTGACCACCTTCCTTCATGACTTTGTCCTTCAGGTCAATAATGATTCTTTGGGCAGTCTTTGGGCCGATACCTTTGACTCTTTTGAAGATGGTGTCATCACCCCGGGCGATCGCCGAACGAACTTCAGAGGGTTCAAGGGAGGACAGGATCACTCTTGCTGTGTTGGGTCCCACGCCATTAACAGAAATAAGCTGAATAAACAACTGCCTTTCCTGTTCCTCAGCAAATCCATAGAGATAATGGCCATCTTCCTTTACAATCATATGGGTCAAAACCTGCACATCATGCTGATCCCGCAGGCGGGAATATGTGGCCAGGCTGATTTGCAGCAGGTAGGCGACACCTCCGGTATCCACCACTGCAAATGCCGGTTGACATTGAACCAGCTTTCCCCTGATATAGGCAATCATGCCGCAAAATTACTAAAATATATTACTTATTTTTATAATATATTTTGCGTTTTGTAGGCGTTCTATTCTCTGCCAGTTGTCAGAATATGGTATTAGCTTTGCGCCATTCTTAGGCCAGTATGAGTATAAGTTTTCCGGCGGTCCTCTGGGCACTCAGTCTTCTTGCAATACCTATCATAATTCACCTTTTTTACTTCCGGAGGTATAAGCAGGTACTTTTTACTAATGTTAGATTTCTTAAAGAACTGGTTGAAGAAACAGCTCATCGTAACAAACTCAAAAACCTGCTCATACTGTTAGCCAGAATCCTTGCATTTGCTGCCCTGATTTTAGCCTTTGCACAACCTTTCGTTAACAATCATAGTCTCAATACAAAACGGCATCGCGCCATAAGTATTTTTATAGATAACAGCTGGTCCATGAACCTCAACGCCAGTGAAGGAAGCCTCTTTAACAAAGCCAAACGTGCCGCGCTGGATATTCTGAATGCTTTCAATGACGATGACAAATTTCAGATCATCAGTCATGAATTGAGCGGTAGACAATCCCGGATGTTGACCAGACAGGAAGCCCAGGCTGCTATCGAAGAAATGCAGCAGTCATCCGCCGTAAATCAACTGTCCAAAATTATACACAGACAGGAACAGACCCTTGAAGGTCTGGAAGGATTTGAAAAGGAAATTTTCCTGATTTCTGATTTTCAAAATTCAATCCTGAAAGACAAGATACAATACAAGGACAGCACGATCAATATTAATCTACTGCCCTTGAAAGGCGCAGTTGAAGATAACATTGCCATTGACTCAGCATTTATTTTGAATCCGCTGATCGTAACCGGTCAGCCATGTCAGGTAATTTACAAACTTCGCAATTATGGATCGGCAACGTCTGAAGATTTAAAGCTCAGTTACAATATTGACGGACAGGATTATCCAGTAGCCGGAATTCACCTCGCGGCTGGAAGAAGCCTTGAGGATACTATTTCCTTTAATCTAAAAAAATCCGGAGTTCACAAAATGATTCTTAAAATAGCAGATTATCCGGTGCAGTTTGATGATCAATATTATCTGAGTTTTAAAAGTGCTGAAGAAGTTCGCGTTCTGCTCATTTATAACAAAAAGCCGCCATTGTCACTGATTCAGGCGCTTCAGGCCATTCCCTATTTCAGGACTACTCAGCAGGAAGCTGGTAGTCTGGACTATCAGTCTTTTGCCAAATACAAACTTATTGTATTGGCAGACCTGCCTTCGATCTCCAGTGGATTTGCTGGAGAACTTGGCAAAGCAATGTCTCAGGGAACCAATTTATTTATTTTTCCAGCAGAACAACTTAATGATGCTTATTCTTCTCTCGAAAGCACCATAAGGCTACCGCAATTAAGTGAATTTACCAAACAGAAAAAGGAAGTCGGTTCGATCAATTATGAATCCGGACTATTTGATGATGTATTTACATCGAGAAAAGGAAATATCATACTGCCTTTTGTGCTTTCTTCCTATTCAATCAAAAGTCATTCTTTTGCGGAGCTTATTATGACTTTCCGGGATGGTAGTCCTTATCTTGTCAGGACCCCAGTGGGCAATGCATACCTATATCTATGCGCCGCTTCTGCTGATCCGGATATCAACTCCCTACCAAGAAACGCAGAAATATTTATACCCCTTTTGTTTAAAGCTTCATTGTCCGGAACGAATGCTTCCCACAACGCCTACACGCTGGGTCGTGATCTTTCAATTCAGCAATCTACCGAAGATAACGTGACATTGAAGGACAATACAGTTCGCTTCAAAGGTCCTGAAGAATTTATTACTTCCGTAAGACTAAGTCCCGGATTAATGGATATCGATCTGTACGACCAAATGAAAAAAGCGGGAATATATGATATTTATAATCAGGACGCGCTGATCGGAAGTGCCGCTTTCAATGAAGACAGGATAGAGTCACAGATGAACTTTACGGACAAAAGCGTGTTGACGCAATACTTTGGAGATAAGGCAGTAATTACAGATCCGGAACTGGTAGGCAATCTTAGTGCTTCAATCCAGGACTCAAAAAATCAAAAATCGATCTGGTGGTACCTGATCCTCGCCGGAATTGTATTTTTATTGGTTGAAAGTTTATTAATTCGTTATTGGAAGAACAACTGATATGAAATACCTTCTCAAAAATGTAGTGATCACTGATCCGCAAAGTAAGTGGAATGGTAAGAAACGTGACATTCTGATAGGAAGTGGAAGAATAGAAGTTATTTCTGAACAAATTACTCCGCCTAAAAATTGCCAAGTGCTTGAAATGAAAGGCTCTTCTATATCTCCCGGATGGGTTGATATCGGCTGCTACGGAGGCGAACCTGGAATGGAAGAAAGAGAAAGCTTGCAGTCATTGTCAATGGCTGCACTGGCCGGCGGATATACCCGACTGGCATGTATGCCCAATACGCAGCCTTCAGTTCATTCACGTTCTGAGGTTCATTTTCTTATCAGCGCATCACAATCTCTGGGCATTCACTTGCATCCGATTGGCGCTGTCAGTAAAAACAATGCTTCCCTGGAAATGGCAGAAATACTTCAAATGCATGAAGCCGGGGCAATCGCTTTTTCGGACGGGACCGCTGGAGTACATAAATCCGGATTGTTGAGAAGAGTGCTTGAATACATCCAACTTATACCCGGAGCAATACTAATTCAACATTCACATGACGATGATCTGTCTCCTAAAAGTCAGGTACACGAATCAAAAGATACTGCTGCATTGGGCCTAAAGGCAGATCCGAGTGTAGCCGAATTTAGTGCCGTTCAACGAGATATTTCCATTTTGGAATATACCGGTTCATCAATGCTAATAAACAAAATTTCAGCGGCCGAATCGCTTTCAACCATACGCAAAGCAAAAAAGAATAATCCTAAGTTATTTTGTTCCGTTTCAATCTTTCATCTGGCATTTAAGGACCAGGATCTGACGACATTTGATTCAAGTCTTAAATTAATCCCGCCACTGAGAAGTCATCAGGATCAAAAATCTTTATGGCAAGGCTTGTCTGATGGTACCGTTGATTTGGTCGTCAGCGATCACAGTCCGGTAAATCCTGAATTAAAAGACCTTGAATTTCAGAATGCGGCATTTGGTGCAATATCGCTGCAGACTTCATATTCGCTATTTAATACATCATCTCCAGGAGGAAATCTGACCTCACTTTGGGTTGATAAAGTATCCGTCATGCCGAGAAAGATATTTGGTCTTCCGGCTGCATCAGTTGAAGAGGGACAAGAGGCCGAGTTAACCTGGTTTCACGAATCATTACAATGGCACTATACTCAAAACAATAACCAGTCCAGATCAGTCAACAGCCCACTGATTGGCAAACAGCTCACTGGAGCCGTGCTAGGCGTATTTAACAAAGGCAGGTTTTTTGACAATAAATCATTGTTACTATGAATAATTATACTACTGCTCGCAATTATGGATTGCTCTGGGGTACGGTCAGCATTCTTATTTATCTTACAATTTATCTGGTCACCGGGGCAATGGACACGGGGGCATATCTGGGGTTCATAATTTTTGCTGGCGGTATTGCGGTAATGTACTATATAGGCTTGGCAAGAAGAAATGAGCTTGGTGGTTATATAGAATGGAAAGAAGCAATGGTGCATATTTGGATTGGCGCTTTGATTGCTACTGCGATGACAACATTATTTCTTGTCTTGATGTACAATTATATTGACCCATCATTGCTTGAACATGTCAAAGAAGTTCAGATCAAGACACTTGAGGAATTTAGAGGAAGACTAGGCGATGCTGAAACGGAAAAACAAATCGAAAGAATTCAAGATTCAAATCCTTTTGGTCCTGGCAACAGTGCTTTGATTATGGCTGGAGGTGCACTGTTACAATTTTTAATAAGCTGCCTTGTTGCACTCGTCGTGCGCAAGGATAATCCGAATTCTTTGGCAAGCGGACAGCAGAAATTTTCGGATAGGTTCTAATTTATTATTTTGTTTATCAGAGAAAATAAATGGTGGTCTGAGTTGATCTGGTGGTTGGTAACAGCCATTGTGGCGTCACTCATACTCTATCCCGTCTATTATTATAAAATTGAATATCCATTTTATGTTCAGAATCTGATCTTTATTTTCGGATTTTTCATATTCTTCCGGTGGGTCATCCTTTGGCACCTTACTCCCTATGCTCGCTGGCAATGGCTCAAATTGATTATTATTTTTACCTTAATTCCAATGTTGTATTTTCTGAGTTATGAGTTTACGGATTTTAAAAACTACATCGATGATGTAGGATTACAGGAACTTGTGACAAATCTGAATGAAGTTGATCAAACCTCAATGGCAAGTTACATTCGCACGGAGATGGTATTCTTCAGCAGTTGTGCCCTGATTTGCGGGTATTTGGTTCCATTCAAACTCATCTGGAATATCTGGAAGCAACATAATCTTAACCAGGTTTGATAACTCATTCCATTGCTTGAAATATTTTCATGCAATTCTTCAATTTACTGTTGATTCGATGGTGGCGTGGCTTTAAAAGCGTTATACTGATTCATCGTATTAGGTAGGCCCGCCATACAAAAACTCATACAGGCATCTGCTGATTTATCCAGAATACTTCCCAATACTAACCTCTCAGCTTCACTCCAGTGACCTAATACAAAATTGATCTGATTACCTTTTTGAAAGTCATTGCCGATGCCAATGCGTAATCTTGGATAGCGTGTTGTACCCATCTGCGCCGTTATGTCTTTAAGCCCGTTGTGACCACCGTCTGTCCCCTCTCCTTTAATTCTTAATTTTCCAAATTCAAGGTTAAGGTCATCTAAAACGACTAAAATATTTTCTAATTGAATTTGCTTTTCAAGTGCCCAATACCGGACAGCCTTTCCACTGAGATTCATATATGTCGTTGGCTTGATCATAATGATCTGCCTTCCTTTATATTTGAATTCGCAAAAATGGGCATACCTACCGCTTTCCCATTCTATTTTATGCCTTTTGGCTATAACATCGACAACTTCAAAACCAACATTGTGCCGAGTATTCATGTAATCCGAATCCATGTTGCCAAGTCCGGCGATCAAGTATTTCATTATTCAAAATCAGTAACAAAGATAAGCGATATGACAAATTAGAATACTTTGCATCTTTACAGTTCCATGTTGTTAAAAGAAGCATTGCTGATTATTCGGAAACTGAGTTACAGGAGACTAATTAATATTTTAAAATTATTGGTGTCCTACTTTCTCTCACGTTGGTCAGGACGCCCATACCATTGGGGCAAACCAATGTCGCTTTCAGTAGAACCAACGACTGCCTGTAATCTTGAATGCCCCCAATGTCCTTCCGGACTGCGTTCCTTCAGTCGACCTGTCGGAAACTTACGTTTCGAAAATTTTGTCAATTATACAACTTCTTCTTTGAAGGATCTTTCCTTCATGACATTCTATTTTCAAGGTGAACCATTCATCAACGGAGACTTGCTACGGATGATTGAGTTTGTCTCTAAAGCAGGGGTATATACCATGAGTTCTACCAATGCGCATTTTTTAACTCCCCAAATCTCGGCTAAAGTTGTTCTTTCGGGCCTGGATCGTCTGGTGATTTCAGTTGATGGCGTTACACAGGAAGTTTATCAGCAGTATCGCATCAAAGGTGAGTTGGATAAAGTTATTCAGGGAATACGGAATATTCTCAGTGTACGTAAGGAACTCAAAAAGCTTACACCACTTGTTGTACTTCAGTTTATCGTCTTCAAGCATAATGAGCATCAGATAGAAGACATGAAAAAATTGTATCAGAATTTGGGTGCAGATCGTCTTGAATTTAAATCTGCACAGGTTTATAATTATCAAATGAATGCTGACTTTATACCCGAAGAAAAATTGTATTCAAGGTATCAACCAGCTTCGGGCGGAGGTTATATAATCAAGAATCGTCTACTGAATCATTGTTGGCGAATGTGGTCTGGTGCAGTTATCACATGGGATGGTCGTGTTGTTCCCTGTTGCTTCGACAAGGATGCCCAACATGTACTTGGCGATGTAAATAAAGAAAAACTATCAGCGATCTGGTCATCGGCTATTTATTATCAATTCCGTTTCAGTCTCCTCAAAGGAAGAAATAAAATAGACATTTGTAAGAATTGTACTGAGGGTCTGTTGGTATGATATTCAGGTTTAGATTCTCTAAGTTGCCCTTCGCTTTTTCTTTCGCGTATTCTAAATAGAAATCCACGCTAATTACGGATTGATCGCTGGATAAAGTTCCTTAGCTACAGCCTCTAGTTCAAGGTAGAATTCTTCACCAAATCTTCTGATGAGTGCATCCTTTACAAATTTAAACAATGGCATCCGAATTTTTTTGCCTGACTGGCATGCTGCACTGCAGATACTCCACCTGTCATAATTTAATGCTGTAAATCCTAATTCAGATTTTTCTTTAACTCTAATGGGATAAAGATGACAGGAAATCGGTTTTCGAAATTCTGATTCACCGTTCTTCCATGCTCTTTCTATTCCGCATTGTGCAATGCCATCTTCTCCAGTGATCATATAGATACATGATGCATTCTTTCTTAACTTGGTAACAAATGTTTCAGTATCTTCATTCCATTCATAACCTGGTTCTTTCCTCAAGACCTTTACCGATTCTTCTGGAAGATATTGGATTACACTTCCTGTAATTTTATCGAGCATCGATAGTTCATCCTTGTGAAGTGGTGCACCAAAATCTCCTTCCCAGCAGCAGGCGCCTTTACAAGCGTTCAACTCACAGGCAAAATAACTTTTGAGAACCTCTTCACTAATCAGTTTATCCTGAATGGCAATCATTTATTTCAATTGATTTGTATCATAGCTCTGTGTGGAATATTGTCTTCCAAATAATCTTCTCCGACGGCTTCAAACCCTAAATCATTATAAAACTTAATAAGATACGATTGCGCTGATATTTTGATTGATTCTCCCGGAAACAATGATTTCATTATTTTAAGACTTTCTTCCATTATTCTTTTGCCGGCTCCTGTACCACGGTAGGTAGGCAAAGTACAGACTCTACCTATTGATGGATATTCGTCATATGAAATTCCTCTGGTGAGCAGTCTGGTTGTACCAATCAATGTACTATCCTTCAACAACATGCAGTGATAAGCACTCAGATCTTTATTGTCAAGATCCTGATAGACGCAATTTTGCTCAACGACGAATACGGTGATTCTTAACTGGATTATCTTATACAACTCCAGTGAACTCAACTCCTCAAACTTCTTGCAGATAAAAACCATAGAACCTAATCTTCATCAACTTTCAGGTCCAGCTTTTTTTTCAGTTCTTCTAACGCCGGATTAATTGCAATCAGGTGATCCCATTTTTCTTTGGCTGAAAGAAGTTTCTTGGGCTTATTCTGTTCTTCCCTTTGGGCAAGTTCAGGATTTATTTCTACTCTCAAAGTGATTCTTTCGCCGGCAAATCGGTTATTGATTTCTTCTTCCAGACGGAGTTCGTTGCGAATTGATTCATTGGCAAGAACGCCGCTTGTCATGATGAGAATTTCATCAACACCAATTTTCCATTCTACGTTCTTCATATATTCCTGCAACGTCTTGGACTTTTGACGAATCAGAATCTCTTGCCAAAATGAACTAAAGTTTTCCTGATTGAGTGATATACGACTCGCTGCCTTCTCTTTTTCATCCTCGCTAATTTTTTTTCTAATCGTATCAAGACTTGCAAGTTTAGGAATTGCCGAGGCACTAGAAGATACAATATCCTTCGAAGGAGGCCTGACAATTACCCTTGGCGTTTCCTCGCTGATAATCTGCTCTTCTTCATTTTTTTTCTTTGCTGAGGGTATAGTAATTTGAAAGTTCTTGGTCTCTGCGGGTTTTGTGGACTTGATAACTACTGACATTATGTCCTCTGATCCCTGGGCTATTCTTCTTTGAAACTTTGATAATTTTGCCAGTAAAATTTCAAGCTGTAGCCTTTTATTTCTGGTCTTTGAAATATTAACCTCAGCTTCACCCAGCATATCCAGTGCTGACAAAAGGAAAGACTGTGTACTGGCCTGAGCTTGTTGCAGATACCTATCCCTGAGTTGTTCACTTCCTTCAAATAGTTTTACGCTTTCTCCAATTTTGCTTACCAAAAGGTTGCGTGAATGTTCAGCCAGTCCCTCTAAAATAATCTCTGGGTCAAACCCAAGACGAATTACCTGATCGCAAATGATTAGTGCTTGATTTGTGTCTTCGCTCAGAAAAGCGTTAAAAAATCTGAAATAATAATCATAGTCTAGAATATTTAAATTTTCAAGGACAGCCTGATAGGTAATCTGATGCTCAGAATAACTTCTGATCCTGTCAAAAATTGATAACGCATCTCTCATTGCGCCGTCAGCCTTTTGTGCAATCAGATAAAGTGCTTCTGTTTCGGCCTGAAGCGATTCTTCTTTGCAAATTATTTCAAGTTGGTATACAATATCTTTAATAGCAATTCTTCTGAAATCATAAACTTGGCATCTACTCAGTATGGTGGGAATGATCTTGTGCCTTTCAGTAGTCGCAAGAATAAATTTTGCAAAAGGCGGTGGTTCCTCCAGTGTCTTAAGGAATGCATTGAAAGCAGCTTGTGACAACATGTGAACTTCATCAATTATATAGATCTTGTACCTGCCATATTGTGGCTGGTATCTCACCTGCTCTGCCAGGTTACGGAAGTCCTCAACACTGTTATTTGAAGCCGCATCGATTTCAAAAATATTAAATGAGTTGTTTTCTTGAAAGGCCTGACAGGTTTTACATTGGTTACATGGTTCCCAATCTGGTGTTGGATTTTCGCAATTGAGTACCCGGGCCATAATCCTTGCACAGGTTGTTTTACCAACGCCTCTGGGTCCGCAAAACAAGAAAGCATGAGCCACCTGGTTACGCGCCAGTGAATTTTTCAACGTTTGAGTGATGTGATCCTGGCCGATCACATCAGTCCATCTCAACGGCCTGTACTTCCTCGCAGAAACTAAGAATCCATTCATATTATTGGCCCAAAAGTAACTTCTTGGGCGTTTTGTTTTTAATCTTTCTTTGGTTTTTTATACTACATTTGCTATAAATAGCATAACTTGAAAATAGCAGTTGCGCAGCTAAACTATCATATAGGTAATTTTGAAGGAAATCTGGCCTGCATGAGATCATGCGTAGCAAAAGCCAGATCCCAAGGCGCTGATCTTATTTGCTTTAGTGAAATGTCAACTTGTGGTTATCCCCCTGTTGATTTTCTTGAATTCAGGGATTTCATTCATCGCTCGATGAATGTGGTTAACGAATTGACCGGAGATTCCTTTGACATTGGAATTGCTTTAGGATCGCCAACCGTTAATCCTGATCTGGAAGGTAAAGATTTACATAACTCGGTGTTTTTTTTGTTTGAGGGCAAGGTTCATCATCTATATCACAAGGGACTTCTGCCAAACTATGATATTTTTGATGAGTATCGCTATTTTGAACCAGCATCATCTTTTAATAC
Source organism: Saprospiraceae bacterium (assembly GCA_046329325.1). Taxonomy (GTDB): domain Bacteria; phylum Bacteroidota; class Bacteroidia; order Chitinophagales; family Saprospiraceae; genus Vicinibacter. The sequence goes on along the minus strand of JAXLUU010000001.1, from coordinate 1,357,265 downwards.
GTTTGAATTTAAAGGTGTAAAAATCGCGATAACAATATGTGAGGATATCTGGAATCTCAATCATGATAACCCGATGTATGATATCTGTCCAATGGATGAGATGATAAAAGAGAACCCACGGTTAATGCTCAACCTTTCGGCTTCCCCTTTTAGTTTTGAACACACCAAGGATCGTTTGAATGTCATTAAGGAAAATGCCAGAAGATACAAAATACCAATCTTCTATGTCAACTGTTTTGGAGCTCAGACAGATATTGTTTTTGACGGAGGCTCTGTCGTTGCAAGTCCAGACGGCAAATATTTTGAAGAATTGCCATACTTTCAGGAGGTGTTAAAGGTCTATGACCTTGAGGATGTAGAAAAAGGCATTTGTAGCAAAGAGCAACGCAAAGACAAGGCTGAACTTATTTATAATGCTCTAATTCTGGGTATTCGGGATTATTTTACAAAAATGAACTTCAAATCAGCAATCCTTGGTTTATCCGGTGGCATAGATTCGGCATTGACTGCTGTTCTTGCCTGCGACGCTTTAGGCCCGGAAAACGTTACTGCTTTGCTGATGCCATCCATGTTTTCCTCAGAAGGTTCGGTAAACGACGCACAAAGCCTTGCGAAAAATCTTGGAATAGAATATGAAATTATTCCTATCACCAATGTTTTTGATACCTACATGCAGGAGTTAAGTCCCTTTTTCAAGGATTTGCCCTACAATGTCACGGAGGAAAATATTCAGGCAAGGATACGTGGAATGCTGCTGATGTCCTTTTCAAATAAGTTCAGTCATATTCTTTTGAATACAACCAACAAGAGTGAAATGGCAGTGGGTTACGGCACGCTTTATGGAGATCTTTGCGGAGGATTGGCGGTTCTGGCTGATGTATACAAGACTGAGGTTTATTTGCTTTCTGAATATGTGAATAGACATAAATTGCGTATCCCGATAAACAGCATTGCCAAACCACCTTCAGCAGAATTGCGTCCTGGACAAAAAGACAGCGATTCCCTCCCAACTTATGATTTACTTGATCCTGTTTTATATCAGTATATTGAAAAGAGAAAGGGACCTGATGAAATTATCAATCTCGGATATGATCGCGAACTTGTGTTGCGTATTTTAAAAATGGTCAATAAAGCTGAGTTCAAAAGGTACCAGTCGCCACCGGTCATCAGGGTATCTTATAAATCATTCGGTTCTGGCAGAAGAATGCCGATCGAAGGTCATTATCTTTACTAAAAATAAAATCTGAGATATGATACTACTTTACTTCGGAATCCTTGTATTCCTCACCATGTTCCTATCCCTTCGCACTGTAGATCAGGGTATGGTCGCAGTGGTAACAATTTTTGGTAAATATCAACGCGTACTCTTTCCTGGACTTAACTTTATCATTCCTTTTATTGAGCGTATCCACAAAAGAATATCGGTACAAAATAGAAGTGCCGAACTAGGTTTTCAGGCTGTAACAGTTGATCAGGCCAACGTCAATTTTACTGCCATGTTACTTTTTTCCGTCCTTGATCAGGAAGAGGAGACCATCAAAAATGTAGCATTTAAGTTCGTTGATGAGAAAAATCTTATGCAGGCTCTGATTCGTTCAGTAGAAGGTTCTGTTCGCGCATTTGTAGCGACCAAGAAGCAAAGCGAGGTATTAGTGCTGCGCCGTGAAATTGTTGAAAATGTCAAAGAACATCTTGACAATACACTGGAGGATTGGGGATACCATCTGATAGACCTTCAGATTAATGATATCACTTTTGATGAAGAAGTCATGCGTTCCATGGCCAAGGTCGTTGCTTCCAATAACCTTAAGGCAGCGGCTGAAAATGAAGGTCAGGCTTTGCTGATAACAAAGACCAAAGCAGCTGAAGCAGAAGGAAATGCCATAAGAATTTCGGCTGAAGCAGAAAAACTAGCGGCCCAGTTGCGTGGTCAGGGTATTGCTGCCTTTCGGGAAGAGGTCGCCAAGGGAATGAGCAAAGCCGCCAAATTGATGGAAGACAGCAACCTCGACGCTTCATTTATCATGTTTAATATCTGGACTGAAGCGATTAAAAATTTTGCAGAACAGGGCAAAGGGAATGTTATTTTCCTCGATGGCAACATTGATACAATGGAGCGCTCACTGAGACAGCTAATGGCCATGAATAATCTGGATAAACTGCCTAAATAATATGGCGACTTTACGATTTTATCTTTCGGTATCGAATACCCGCTGAAACACTGATATACTCTGCGTTGCCGTAATGCGCTTTGAGCGCGATTCCGACATTTCCAGTAACTCCTTGAAGATAAGGTATCCGGTAATGATACTGGAATAATAATTTTACATAAAGCGGGATGCCTGCAAGTATTGTGTTTTGAAGAAACTGATATCCCAGACGTGTTTCGAGAGTGGTTGGACCAAAAATCCATTCATGAGCACCAAAAACATGCAATCGGTAACTGACTGATCTGGCTGATTGAATGTCTGGTTTGGTCTCTGATCGTTCTGCAAAATAGGCGCTCAGACTGTGATATTCAGCTTCCAGTCCTGCTTTCATGATCCTTATTGGACAATAAAATCTGCCTGCCTGCAAATCCAAAATGTCTATTTTGAACTTCGGCCCCCCCGGCACCTTATGCTCTGTCCATGCTAGACCATATTGGCATGCAAACATCCACATCTTCCCGTTGGTGATTTGTGGTCGAACCGGTCTCGATCTTGGAATAGATCCTGATTGCACACCCAGTAAAATGTTGATGTAATTTAATCCAAGATTGGGTGACTTAAAAGCTCCGTTCGAAATATGACAAAGGGCAATTCCGGAATAAATATTAAACGATTGTTTAAGAGGAATGGAAACTCTCCATTCAAATGTAGTCATATTATTTAAATGTGTGCTAATTGCATTTTGCTGAGGATTATTTTGAAAATGATAGATGCGCTGATTGTAGGATAACCCACTTCCAATCAAAAACCATCCAGTTGTCAGTGGACTGAGTCGATGTTTGAAATCATAAAATAGTACCAGCCCGTATGCATCGCCCAGTACATTGGAAGGTTGTCCGAGATCAAAATACTTGACTAATACCCCAGCATAAATCTGGTCTGAATTGTATGGATATTTTTTCGGGTTGACGCTTTTGGAGATGGCAAGGTCTATGCTTGATCCAATGCCGTGGGGTTTAATTCCAAACTTGGGTGTGTGCACAAGTAACTTGCTGCATTGAATTCCTGACCTGAAATGCCATGATGTGTCCTGGCAATTGACATTATTATAGATCTGTAATATGGCACAGAAGACACTGACGATTCTAATCACTTGCCGAATTCACATGCATTAAAAATTCAAGCGTCTTTTCAAATTCCTCGGAAGGAATATGATCCTTTTCGCGATAAGGAATCAGCTCTCTGTATTGCTGAAACATGAATTGTAATTTATCACCTGTTTTCCATTCAACGCCTCGTAGTTGCCACGCCCGACATGCAGTCATCCATTCCATGGCCAACACCAATCCTGTTCGTTCGGTCACAGCCCTTGCTTTTAAAGCTGCATTGGCCCCCATACTGACATGATCCTCCTGTCCTTTACTGGTCACAATTGAGTCCACAGATGCCGGAGTGCACAGCTGTTTGTTCTGACTGACAAGCGAAGCTGCTGAATACTGAACAATCATATATCCGGAATTTAATCCTGGATCTGTCGTAAGAAAATCAGGTAGACCACGGGCACCATTGATCAGCTGATAAATTCGGCGTTCAGAAATACTTGCCAGTTCAGCGACCGCAATACATAAAAAATCTGCAGCAAGTGCCAGCGGTTGTGCATGAAAATTACCACCGGACAGCACCTGCTGTTGGGACAGCATCAAAGGATTGTCCGTAACGGCATTAATCTCACGAGTCACAATATCTTCAACATAATGCAAACAATCCAACGTTGCACCATGAACCTGTGGGATACACCTGAAACTATATGGATCCTGCACCGAAATTTTTGACCTGAATTGAATATTGCTTCCTGATAAAAGTTGCCGTAAGGTAGCCGATACCTCAATCTGTCCTTTTTGCTTTCTAAGCAGATGGATTTCTTCGTTGAGAAAATCCATTGTACAATTGAATGCATCGATCGAAAGAGCACTGGTAATGTTAGCAATTTTGAAAAGACTATTTGATTTGTACAGTGCATTGAGGAGTGTAGCCAAAGTATATTGGGTTCCGTTAAGAAGTGCAAGCCCTTCTTTCATGCGCAACATGGGGGGGTGAATACCTCTTGACTTGAGCAGATCCGCGACATTTCCTTCTGTACTGATAATTTTGCCTTCCCCAATACACAGTAAGCTCATGTGCGCCAGTGGTGCCAGATCCCCGGATGCGCCAAGCGACCCTCGTTCTGGAATTTCAGGAAAAATCTTTTCATTATAAATTTGAATGAGAAACTGCAAAAGTTCAGGCCGGATACAGGAATTGCCTTTAGAAAGACTGATAATCTTTAACAAGAGCATAAGTTTGCAGGTCTCCACATCAATGTAAGGACCAGTTCCGCAAGCATGCGAACGAACCAGGTTGATCTGCAATTGACTTAATTCTTCACTCGCAATCACCTGGTTGCACAAAGCTCCAAAACCAGTATTAATTCCATATACCGGGGTAGAGGATGTTGCAATTTTTTCTTCTAAAGAATTTCGATAATCAGCAACAGTTTTCCATGTTTGTTCAGATAAACCAATGGGTAGATCACTTTTCCAGATAGAAATGATATCCCGTAATGTCCATTCCGAAAAATCTAAAATATGAACCTCTTTCATTCGGTAAAAATAAAGTTAGGTCGCATAAAATTGCTAAAAATATATGACAATATTTCAGAATATAATCCTACATTCTGCTAATTTTGCAAGCTATTAAAAAATTACTATGTCGAAAGAAAAAGATGAAAAATTAAAAGCACTACAACTGACCATAGAAAGACTTGAGAAGACCTATGGAAAGGGATCGATCATGAAATTAGGAGATAAAGCAGTTCTTAATGAGGTTGATATTATTCACAGTGGATCAATTAGCCTAGATGCTTGTCTTGGTATAGGAGGATTCCCAAAAGGCCGTGTTATTGAGATTTATGGACCTGAATCCTCCGGTAAAACAACCCTGGCAATTCACGCAATTGCCGAATGTCAGAAAAACGGCGGAATTGCAGCTTTTATTGACGCAGAACATGCATTTGACAGGACTTATGCTGAAGGACTGGGTGTTAATACAGAAGAATTGCTGATTAGCCAGCCGGATAATGGTGAACAAGCACTCGAAATCGCCGAAAACCTAATCAGATCAGGAGCGATCGAAATCATCGTCATTGACTCTGTCGCAGCGCTGGTACCCAGAAGTGAGATTGAAGGTGAGATGGGTGATGCCAAAGTAGGTCTACAGGCCAGATTGATGTCACAGGCTCTGAGAAAGTTGACTGGAACGCTGAGCAAAACCGGATGTTGTTGCATTTTTATTAACCAGCTCAGAGAGAAAATCGGCGTCATGTTCGGAAATCCAGAGACCACTACTGGAGGTAATGCGCTTAAGTTTTATGCATCCATGAGATTGGATATCCGCAAATCAGGAAATGCGATCAAGGATAAGGACGGAAACGTTACTGGAAATCGCGTAAAAGTTAAAGTGGTCAAAAATAAACTGGCACCTCCCTTCAAAATAGCTGAATTTGACATTGAATATGGAATAGGAATTAGCCGCAGCGGAGAAATCGTAGATCTTGGCTCTGACCTTAACGTTCTTGGAAAAAGTGGAAGTTGGTACTCTTATGAGGGCACAAAGATTGCCCAGGGAAGGGACGCCGCCAAACAATTTATGTTAGACAACCCGGAAGTTTCCAGGGAAATAGAAGAGAAAATCAGACAGAAATTAGCAACTGGTAAATTAGTAAAAGCGGAGGTGGCCTCAACGGAAGAATAAGGATAAAAAAAATTTAGCATTATTCTTCCTGAATTCTTCAAATCAAATTATTTTTGGCATGCCTTACGACACACGACATCAGTCAAAATATCAGGTTGGTAATCAGTCTTTTTAAGAAGATTATCGACCACTTTTCTTATCCTATTTATATATCTGATAGCGGAACTTGTTTCCGCTATTTTTATTTCCAATTAAAACTGTTAACCATTTCTATAATGTCCTCCTTCACAAAATCGTAATATGGCTTCAGACTATCCTGGTCTATATGCGAATTAAAATATAACGCCCCCCTTAAGAAATGTTGCAAGGAGTCGGTAAGATAAAATTGAAAAGGAGTTGCCGTGGGACCCTCAATTTCATATATTATTCCGCTTACCCCGTTTGATTTCTTTACCGGGAATTCGTCAATGTAGTCTGCCTTCAACAGATGATCCTTGACAAACTTATAACTGTCTTCAACACTCTTGCCTAATTCCTTTTGGTTCTCGAGATGCTTATAAGTACAATAAACCTTCGCGTTCAGTGATTCAAATTTAATATTGAACCAGCATGGTTCGGCGAGCGTATCAAAAAAAGTTGAATCCTTCTCATAAGTGGCGTAGACTGGTATCTTGAATTCGAAAGGACAATTTTCAGGCGATGAAAGACCATATTTTTTAGCCGGTAAATCTACCCTTGGATATGTCCGCGGTTTTGGATTAAATACTCTTTCCTTGCATCCTTCGGATATCAGTAAAAAAAGTATTAAAATTATTTTTCCACTGAAAGGTCTGAAATAATAAAACAGGCCCAAACTATTTCGTCGTGATTTTAATTTTTTCAATTCTTCGCTTATCAACTTGCACAATCTTGAATTTGATACCTTGTACTTGTATTTCCTGATCTCTCTTGGGCATTTCACTGGTATGCTCAAGTACAAGCCCTGCTATTGAATCCGCAGAACCTCTGACATTATTAAAAGAATTGGTATCCATTCCCAAGACCCTGCACATATCATTGATCAAGGTTTTACCTTCAAATATGTAATTATTCTGATCAAGCATTGTATAATTGAGGTCGTGCAGATCGTCAAATTCATCTTGTATTTCCCCTACAATTTGCTCCATGATGTCTTCGAGTGTGACAAGACCGCTTGTCCCTCCATATTCATCCACCACAATGGCCATATGAACTTTTTTGCTTTGAAAATCATGAAGCAGATCATTGATTTTACGGTTTTCCGGAACGTAAAATAAATTATTTCTAATAAGAGACTGCCACTCATAATGATCTAATTCATCAAGATACGGTACAAGATCCTTTGCATAAAGAATTCCAGTCAAGTGGTCAAGATCACCCCGGTAAACAGGCATTCTGGAATAACCGTACTGTTGCACGTTTTTAATCGTCTCGTTAAAATTTTCATCAAAGTCAAGCGCACAAATGTCTGTACGCGGTTTCATGATCTGTTTGATGGTTACATCATTGAATTTGATAATACCCTTGAGCATGCCAACCTGTTCCTCCGATCCATGCTCCTCGCTCACTGCCAGTTCGATGGCCTTGTCCAGATCTTGCTTGGCGGAGGCGCTCCCTACAATTTTTCTTTCGAGAAGTTTTTTTTCAACCCGATGACTCATACCAACAAGAAAATATGTCAAAGGAGAAAAAAGAATGTCCGCTATGCGCAATGGCATGGCCATCGAAATAGCAAATTTCTTATTGTTTAGTTGCCCGTATATTTTAGGTGTGACTTCTCCAAACAACAGAATCACCAGGGTTGAACCGACAACTGCAATAAGAAAATTAAGAAATGAAGTTATGCTTTCAATACCGTAATCTGTAAGCCCAAAAGTGTCATGCAACCAAGTGGCGGCGCCGTTATAAGATTCCTCCGGTAATACCTGATCCAGAAAATGTTCAAATACCAGTGCTATTCCAATATTGATCAGCGTTACCAGTATAAGCAACAAGGCAAGTAATCGCTTGGAGTGGTTTCTTAAATAAATTAAGGTTTTGGCCGCTTCATTTTCATCATCGTTTCGCAAATCCTCAATGTCAGTGGGTGTCATTGAAAATATCGCAATCTCAGTTGCAGAAATTAACCCTATAAAAATTATTAATACGACAAGTCCTATAATACTGTAGGTTAAAGCCCAACCGCCCGCCATCTGCAGCAAACCAATAAAAATAAAATGAGCCGAATAAGGATCTGAATTATCCATAAAAGACAACAAACGGAAGCTTAAAATGGCAGGTCATCATCCTCAACATTGGGACTAAAATCCTGGCCGCGGGTTGGTTCACGATGTTCTGGCGCATTGACATTTGAAGACGTTGGATTCGAATGGCCTCCTTCTCTGCGCTCAAGAATTTTAAGCAGGTCAACCGTTACTTCTGCTGCATAATGGTCCTTACCATCGCGATCCTGCCATTTGCGATGGGTGAGTTTTCCTTCGACATATACAAGCATTCCCTTTCTCAGTACCTTGGCTCGTTCTGCAAGCCCGCGCCACATGACGATGTCATGCCACTCAGTTGATTTTACCCAATTACCATTTCGGTCTTTGTAGTTCTCGTTGGTGGCCAAGGTAAAATTAGCCTTGGGAACTCCGCTTTCTGTTGTTCTTAGTTCGGGATCCTTTCCAAGATTTCCGATCAGCATTACCCTGTTTAACATACGCGCTTATTAAATGATTTCGTGACTCAAATATACCCTGGTGATTCTTGGAAATGCAAAATTCAACAAGTTTTTGACACTTTCGGCTTGATATCCGGAATAATTTTTTTCTTTTATGCGGCCTTTCAGCTTCACGTGATAAAATTTTACCAGTAATCTTTGGTGGGTCAATATATGTTTATACTCTTTTACAGAAAGGACTTTCAGAGGATACATTAATCCTGTTTTTGTAAGGATAGATCTGATTTTTTGTGAACTGAGTGGGGTTTCTTCCTTTGTTTCTTCCAAAACAAATTCATACAATCCGCACCAGATATCTTTCCCCTCCCTACGCCTGATCAGGGTATTGCCGATTTCATCTGTTATAACAACATACTGTAATACCCGTTCTTTTATCGTAATTCTTTTGCGCGGTGGCGGCAAATTCGAGGTAATTTTCATGCGGCGGGCATAACAACCTTCACTGATCGGGCACTGGTCACAAAGAGGTTGCCTGGGGATACAGATCGTGGCCCCTAAATCCATCATACCCTGATTAAAGTGGGCAGGGTCGGAATCACCCAGACAATTTTGGGCATATTCCATATATTTTTTTTTCAACAATGCCGTATCCGGATAGTCCAGAATGCCGAAATAGCGTGACAGGATACGAATGGCATTGCCATCCACTGCAGCCATAGAAGCACCAAATGCAAATGCACTGATCGCTGCTGCGGTATAATCACCGATGCCTGGCAAAGCTCTGATTTTATCATAATCTGAAGGAAATACACCATTATAATTCCTGATTATTTGAATAGCTGCTTTGTGGAGGTTTCTGGCACGAGAATAATATCCCAGACCCTCCCATATTCTCAGCACATCTGTTTCATCAGCACTTGCCAATGCGCTAATTGTCGGAAATCGGTCCAAAAACCGTTTATAATAGACGGTAACCTGCTCTGCCCGGGTCTGCTGCAGCATAATTTCTGAAACCCAAATCTTGAATGGATCTCTTTCAGACTTCCAGGGCAATTGTCTCTCGTTATCCTGAACCCAGGTCACAAGTTGCGCGCCAGCCTGTCGAAAACGTGTTTTTTTCAAGGAGTCTGGTCAAGCAGATAGACAAGGCTCGCCATTGCAGCGGAACCCAAAGCCAGTTCGCGTGGATGCACGGCACTGATTCGGTCTACTTCAGTGTGATGAAAGTCAAAATATCGCTGTGAATCTGGTGTTAATCCGAACAGTATACCCTTCTGACCTTTCAGTGGACCAATATCTGCACCTGATCCTCCTTTATTAATCTTGATATCATAGGGCTCGAGGAGCTCATTCCATCCTGCAAAAAATGGGGTGTACTTACGGACAATCCCGGTGTCAGCATCATAACTAAATCCTTTAGGTACAAAACCTCCGGCATCGCTTTCGATGGCTGCATAATGGTGTTCACCTGCTTTTTCGGATATATCAGCATAGGTCTTTCCACCGGCTAACCCGTTTTCTTCGTTCATAAACAGGACACAGCGCAATGTCCTTCTGGGCTTGTAATTGATTTTCTTCAGTAGATAAAATACATCCATGGAGTGAACACAACCCGCTCCGTCATCATGCGCACCGCCGCCGACATCCCAGGAATCGAGGTGCCCTCCAACTAATATTATTTCATCTGGCTTCTCACTTCCACGGATTTCGCCAATAACACTGTAAGATTGTTTTTTACCCCGGTCTTCACAAGTCGTTTTAACAAAGACTTCCACCTTTGATCGCTTTAGCAATGAAGACAATAGTTCGGCATCATTGGTACTCACACCGAGAGCAGGTATTGGATTGTACATCGGCTCAAAAATGGTAACACCAGTGTGTGGATTATCATCAAGCCGACCAGTCATCGAACGTACAAGGCATGCCCTCGCACCCATTTTAGCAGCAAGGTTAGGCCCAAAAACGCGTTGATCAACACTTTCTCCGTACGCATTGAAGGTCCGCAAATGTCCATTGTTAAAGGCCCTGTTATAAAAAATAATGTTATCCTTAGCTTTTGCACCAAGTAATTTGACCTCTTCCAGACTCTTTACCTCGATAACCTCACCGGAAATGCCGTCTTTTCCGCTGGCTCCTGAACCTCCTAGGGCCAGCACTTTAAGATCTTTTGTGCCAATAATCGAATTATTGATGATCCGAACTTCCTCTTTGTCCCCGCGATACCAGTAATTTACTTCACAGGGTTGGTTCCAGACTTTGGTCGTGTTGAGGGTGTCCAGAATCTGATGAGTAAATTCAACTGCAGCGATACTCTGCGGGCTTCCAGCAAGCCTGCCACCAATTTTTTCCGAAAGATAGTACAACCATTTGTAAGCCATTTGGTTGGTCAAAGCTTCTTCATGGATCTTCTTAATTGTAAATGCTTTTTCCTCCTGTTCAGCTGCCTGCCCAAAGTCAGCTGTACTCCAATACGTCACAAGAAGAATTGTGATAATTATTTGTCGCATATACATATTCAACGATTGATAAAATTCTGACTCAAAATTAGTTACTTTAATCTTTCTTTTCGCCAATAAAGTTTGTAAGTTGTGAGAATATTTTGTTTGCTAATTCTGTTATCTTCCTTATTTAAATAGCTTTTCTGAATGGTGAAAATAATAGTTAAATTAGATCTTAATTCAGCAAGTCAAATTTTGCAACACTTCACTTGAAATTATTTGCAATAAAACTTAAATTGACGGGAATATAATATTGGTATCCTATCATTGTATGGATTCGGGAATTTTATGGCTATAAATATAATAACTCTCAATTTCTCCCATAATTAATGTTTTTTAATGCGACTACACACTGATAACTTTTTTGTATCCGTCAAACCAGTTAATCCCAATTTCGTCGGACCCGGTCTACTGACATTTTATCAAAATCCATGGACTATAAAAGCGCTTACAATACTTTGTTAACCAGGCAGCGAAATCTGACCATCATACCTGCATATAAGACCAGTTTGTAATGTGTCATACCCTGCCCCTGATTGCTAATTACTCAATTCCTATGATATCTGATCGTAAAATTATTTTTCCTTTTTTGAAAATCCGTAATTGGGAATTAAGTATACAGTTGAAATTTGTTATTACTTTTTTGGATATTTAATAAAACAAATGAGGTATTAAAATTTGGCGCTTACGCCAGCATTAATCTGTTCTTTATTTTTGTAAACCGGATCGGATTCGAATTGTTTTTCCGGTATATTGGTACATCATTGCATCATGTTAATATAAAAGGAAGTTCAAATTTATCAGAACAAAAATGCTTCAGATGCTGGCCACCATTGTACTGGCTTTAATTGCAATTTGATATAAGAAAACAAAGGTTAAAGTAATCATTTTTCAAGTCACCTTTAGAATTTGAGTAAGACAAAATGTGAATTTAAATATTAGAAACATCACTATTATTGTGATTCAAAATCCGAATGTTTATAAAAGACAGATGAGAGGACAATTATTTTGGCTTTAAATGCGCTGACTTTTTGGGAAAATTTAGATTTTTACATCTTATCAAATAAATAACTATTTTATGAAAAAAGTACTTTATTTTCTGTTGATTTCAACCGGTTTATCTACCCTGTTTGCACAGGCGGATAACGCAGCGGCACAGGAAGCCGAGAGAAAAAAATTAATGGATGCTTCCATGAAAATGGAAGAAAAAGATGGCTGGATACGTAAAGGTGCGCTTGGTTTGGACCTTGGCCAGTTGGCAAACATTAACCCATACGTTGGAGGAGGATCCAACAGGCTTGGCGTAGGGGGAGCCATTGCCTATAAAGCAATTTTGAAAAAGGGCCTCTTTCGATGGAATAATGATTTTAATATAAACTATTCAGCTCAAAGAATTGGAAGCGGTACCTTAGGCATTAATTCTAATGAAAAGGTTCCCTTCGAAAAAGCACTCGATATCCTTACACTGAGCTCTAACTTGGCTTATAAAGTCAATAAAGAATCTCATTGGGCTTACTCAACCGATTTGTTCTTCCTCTCCCAATTTACCGGTTCTTACAAAGATTCTGCCAATAACAAAATTTACTTGAAAGATCTACATACTGCCCCGTATAACACCACGCTGGTTTCAAAACTCTTTTCTCCGGCCAATATAACTTTCGCGATTGGTATGAAATATCAGAAAAAGGAAAATTGGTACCTGTTCCTTTCTCCGGTTGCACTAAAATCAATCATTGTTTCAGATCAGGCGATCGCCAATCTGGGTGTCCACGGAACCAAGAAAAAAGAAAATAGTTCCGATTATAATAAATCATTAACTGGCATTGGGGCTCTGGCTCGTGGTGGCTACACCGCTAAAATATATAATCGAATCATATTGGGCTCTGAATTGCTGCTTTTTTCAGATTATCTTGACAACCCACAGAATATCGATGTTACCTGGCTCAATAATATCAGTCTGGAAATTTTCAAGGGCTTTAATCTCAATTTCAGGCTCGACGCATACTATGATGATAACAAGACCAACAGTATTTCTGATAGAAACGCAGTGGGTGGAGTAAACGGAACAGGCAAACGTGTTAACCTGATTCAACAATTGCTACTTACTTATAACAGGAATTTTTAGTTCAGCATACATATTTTTAATAGGGCACTTCGTATGATGGTGCCCTTTCTATTTAACATCCCATCATTTTGAATTGATTTGTTATCCAATCTGAATAAGGAAATTTATTGTTCACGCTTTGCAGAAATCCTTTATTATACTAAAATGAAATAAATAATAGACCAATAATTTGGATATTGTTTTTTTTGTAGTATCTTTGGTCTTAAATATAATTCATTATGTCATATTCTTTACAAATACCAGTTAAGGAAACGATCAAGGAGCTTAGACATTTATTAAAATCATCATCAACGATGATGTCCCCTCGAATTAAGATGCTGATTTTAATGAAGCAAAATTCTGATTCTGGGATATCCAAGAGAGCTTTAATGGATGAAGTTGGAGCTTGTAGTCAAAGTATACAGAATTGGAGAACTTTGTACAAAGAGGGTGGATTAGAAAAACTATTAATGAATGGCAGAAAAGGAAATAGCGGTAAACCATCCGTTATTTCTGCTGAAGAGAAGAAGATAATTGAACAGAAATTGAAGGATCCAAAGAATGGTCTTGCCGGCTATATTGAATTGCAGCAATGGATTCAGAAAGAGTTCAAGAAGGAAGTTCGTTATAATACTATTTTAAAGTACGCTATGAGAAATTTTGGTTCTAGCGTCAAAGTAGCAAGAAAAAGCCACGTTAAGAAAGATGAAATGGCTGTTGACACTTTTAAAAAAACTTTACGCAAAAAATAACTTCTATTGCCTTAGAGGTTTCTCCTGAATTTGAGAGCATAAATCTATATTTTGAAGACGAGAGCCGTTTTGGCTTACACACAAAGTATGGCAGAGGCTTAACTGCTAAAGGAGTGCAACCTGTATGTACCTTTCAACAGGTATTTCAATTTACCTACTTATTTGGAGCATTTTCACCCATCACGGGAGATAAATTCTTGTTGGAAATGCCTTTTTGTAATTCAGATACCTTTCAGCTATACTTAGACCAGTTCTGTGAAACTAAACCCCGTGAATTCAAAATAATTGTCCTGGACAACGGTGCTTTTCATAAAGCTAAGAACTTAACCATTCCACCAAATATCGCACTCTTATTCTTGCCACCCTACAGCCCAGAATTAAATCCTGCTGAGAAAATTTGGAAGACAATCAAAAGAAAATTTACAAATCGATACTTTAAAGATTTATCCATGTTGAGTCAATTCTTTACTGAAGCCATTGCTGAAATTACATCAGATACTGTAAAATCTACTTGCTCGTATAGCTATGTTTCCGTTTGTGATTATTGGTCTTTTATATAATTCACTTTCGTATTACTTTTCAATCAGACAGCTTTTGTCCTCATTGGTTACATTTGATACCTATTTGGAATTTTCACATGCGATATCTGTCACGATGATATTAAAATTGGTCGAATGCTAATGAAATCAGGTGGATTTGATTGGGAAAGTTAACTTTTACAATCCTTTGAGTAACTGCTTTGCTTTTTCGTAATCTGGATAAAGTGCAATTGCAGCTTGAAGGTCTTTTTTAGCGAGATCTTTATTTCCCTTCTCAATGAATATCTTGGCACGATAATAATAACTTGAAGGCTCTTTGCTATTTAGTAATATCGCCTGATTAATATTTTCTAAAGCCTTTTCAGGCTGTTTTGATTCATAAAGCAGGATTCCAAGATTATAATATGACAATTCAAAATCAGGTCGTTTGCCAATATTTGTCTGATAGGCGTCTATTGCTTCTTTGACTCTTCCCTCTTTTTGTAAAGCATATGCCCTGTTGTGCAATGTTTCTATGTTGAGGGAGTCCATCCTCAGCGCATTATCATAAAATTTGATGGCCAGTGGATTATTAAGTTGTGACATGATGTCTCCCAGCTGATTCCATGCTTCAGTAAATTCAGGATTGATATCCACCGCTTTCTGATAACTTTTGACGGCGCGTCCGGTATCACCCTGCTCATAGAAAACATGCCCTGCAAGATAGTATGCCTGTGAATTTTCTCTGTCATGCTCAAGAATTCTATCAATAACGGCAAGAGAGGCATTATAATCTTGAATGATTAGATGCAGTCTTGCTTTTTTTTGTAATGTTGGAATATCATCAGGCTTGCGAAGCAATAGACTGTCAATGACGTCTATTGACTTCCTCGATTCAATATTCAACAAATAAGCATCACTTAGACTGAATACATATTCCGGTTTATCGGGTCTTAGTTGTACTGCCTTTTTTAGATCTTCTATGCCTTTATTTAATTGATTCTTTCTGATGAACCAAATACCCCTGCTATAATAAATTGAATCCTGTAGGCTATCAGCCTTTAGCATTTCGTCAAAATACACAAGCGAATCTGCAATGCTTTGACTATTTGCAGTTTGAACTGACTTGTGTTCTCTGCAAGCATGCAACATACTAATTAAAACAATGCCAAATCCGATTCCAACTCTGATTTCCATAAAAAAATAGCCCGTGCAAGATACACAGGCTATTGTATAACGAAAATATTACTTTAATTGAATTAAGGCTTTTTGAGTTTGTTGGCAAAATCTCCACCTTTGAACATACTGATTTTATCAAGACTGATATGCTTTCTTACCGCAGCATTAAGATCATCCGGAGTCAGTGCTTCTATTCTTTTTTCAAGATCCTGTGTAAAGGTCATATTACGCCCCAAATACGACATCATGTTAAGTTGACTTGAAAGGCTATTATCCTGTGAACGATTAACCCGTCTGGATTGCAGCAAGCCGGATTTAGCATCTTTAATCTCTTGTTCAGTAAATCCATCTTTAAGCATCTTGCTGATCTCCTCATTAAAAGCTGAAATCAGCTTATCCCTGTTTTCAGGTGCGTAAATTGCATAGGCCATAAATCCTCCTGATTTGTCCTGTGCATCAGCGTTAAATTGAGATCCTACGCCATAACTGATTCCTTCCTTTTGCCTGATGCGCGTAGCCAATCGACTGTTCAAGAATCCTCCGCCAAGTATATAATTCGCAAGAACCATTGCAGGGTATTGTGGATCATCATCGCGTATCTCAAGATTGCATCCTGCTAAAAACATGGCATTTGCCTTATCTGGCGTTTCTATGTTAACATCCGCTTTGGGTACGTCAATATATTTATCTGCGATGCGGGTGAATTTCATTTTGGAATTCCAGGTTCCGAATTCCTTATCGAGTT
Organism: Saprospiraceae bacterium; assembly: GCA_046329325.1. Taxonomy (GTDB): domain Bacteria; phylum Bacteroidota; class Bacteroidia; order Chitinophagales; family Saprospiraceae; genus Vicinibacter. The sequence continues at coordinate 1,340,910 of JAXLUU010000001.1, read as the reverse complement.
GGGTCTTGATTTGATCTTCATTAAAATCACCGACAATGCTGATTGTTGCATTATTTGCCCCATAAAAGTCTTTATGAAACTTTTTAATCTCCTCAAGATTTACTGCTTTGACAGCTTCAATTTCTTCCGCCGGGGTATTTACATACCGTACATCGCCTTTAGGATATGGATTCAAATGTCTTGATATCGCATTGCTGACCAGCGCTTGTGGATCGGATTTTTGTTCCTCTATTCCTGCAAGTTCTTCATTGCGGGCTTCCTCAAGTTCTTTGGCAGGGTATATTGGATTCTTAAGAATATCCGCTACCAGTGAAATCACTGCTGGAAGATTGTCTTTGGTGGTTTGCATACTGACATTTACAGTGGCGCCACTTCCAAAAATATTAACCCGGGCCTTTAGATGGTCCAGCGTATCTTTTATTTGTTGACGGGTCATCTTGGTCGTTCCCTTATTGAGAAGACTGGCAGCAAATTGACTTGTTGTTCCTTTTCCAGACAATGTTTTCTCATCTCCTATGCGTAATGTCAGGTTTGCGTTAACGACATTGGCTTTCGTCAATTTAGGCAACATGGCATACTTCATCCCATTTTTAAATTGCCCGCGATGTGTTCTTGATTCAATATTCATTGGTGAAGGGTCAAATTCCTCACCCTGGGCCTTCGGAGGGTCACCTTTGTATCCTTTGGTTAAAGCAACGATATCTGGCGTAAAAGGCACAGTGGTTCGATCAGGTTTATCTTCCGGAATAAATCGTCCAACTGTTCTGTTAGACGGCTTAAAGTATTCAACGGCAACCCGGTTGACATCGTCTGCCGTTACTTTGCGTATGTTGTCGCGGTAAATAAACATCAGACGCCAGTCCCCCATTCCGATATATTCACTGATGCTTCTTCCAATTGATTCGGTATTACTGAAAAACAAATCAAAGTCTTTAAGCCATTTGGTTTTGGCGCGCTCTACATCCTCTTTTGACACTGGATTCTGTCGTATGTTGTCCAGCGATGATAACAAGACGTTTTTTGCATCTTCGAGACTGTTTTCTTTCCTGACCTGAGCGGCAAAGTATACAAAGCCGGGTTCATTCAAGGTGGCGCACCAACCATACTGGCTGGAAGCTTTTTTGGTCTCAATAAGCGCTTTATATATTCTTCCGGATGGCTCATCAGTCAAAATGTCCGTTAGAAGATCTATGGCCGCGCAATCAGGATTTGATCCCGGTGGAATGTGATACAAACAGGAAGCAACCTGAACATCTCCAACCCTTTTCAGGGTTACTTCGCGTTCTCCGTCCTGTACAGGTTCTTCTGTATAGGTTTTAATTAACTCTCTTTCTGGTTTTGGTATTTTTCCAAAATACGATGTGACGAGCTCTACGATCTTTTTCTCATCCACTTTACCGGATACCATTAATATGGAATTGTCCGGTTGATAGTATTTGCGGTAAAAAGCCTGCAGTCGCTCAATCGGAACTTTTTCTATATCCGAACGTGCGCCGATGGTGGTTTTTCCATAGTTATGCCAGAGATACGCCGTGGCCATTACCCGCTCCATGAGAATGCCCTGTGGGTCATTTTCACCACTTTCAAACTCATTTCGTACGACGGTCATTTCCTTATCAAGGTGCTCCTTCTTGATCCATGAATTAACCATTCGGTCAGATTCAAGATCCAGGGCCCAACGAAGGTTTTCCTCGGTAGCCGCAAAGGTTTCAAAGTAATTGGTCCGGTCATACCATGTAGTTCCATTCGGCCTTGCACCATGCTTGGAAAGCTCATTCGGAATATCTGGGTGATTGGGCGTGCCTTTAAATACCATGTGTTCTAGCAAATGCGCCATTCCGGTTTCTCCGTAACCTTCGTGTCTGGATCCGACAAGATAGGTGATGTTTACTGTAATGGTTTGCTTGGAATTATCGGGATAAACAAGAAATTTGAACCCATTGGGAAGGCTATACTCGGTAATTCCTTCGACACTGGATAACTTGGTGGCTGTAACTTCGGCCGTTTTGGTCATTTTGTCTGTGTTTTCTGCATTTGACATTGGTGAGGTTGTTGAGCTTTCAGCTTTCATAGCCTGTTGGGGCTCTGCCAATACCTTGACCTTGGTCTTTTGAGCACAAATACTCCCGGCGACCATGGTGAGGCAAATAAGGAATTTGCTATTGATCATTTTTTGATTTTTTTATTATTATTTTGCAAACTTACGAATTGTTTCGTAGATGGCAAGCTTTTCTTTTCAATACTTAGTCCGAATAATGCGTAATCATATAAAACCGGGTCTTCCGGATTTAATTTCATACAAGCTCTTGAAAGTTCTTCAACCGCCTTCCAGTCCATTGTTTTACGCTCCAAAAGCCCAAATACACGAGCTGAACGCTCAACATGAACATCGAGCGGTAAAAAAAGTTGCTCCGGACCGAGACACTTCCAAATTCCAAAATCAACCCCTTGATTATCCGAACGAACCATCCAGCGCAAAAACATCAGAAGCCGCTTACATCTGGAGCCTGAAGAAGGCTTGGGTAAATGCTTCCTTGTTCTGTGGGGTACATCAGATAAGCTGAAAAATCTTTTATGAAAATTTTCAATAATTCCTTCGATACTGCCTTGAACCAGGGGGTTCTGGATCAGAAAGGCCTCTTCAAGGCTTTCATGAACCTGATAGATATCGCGTAATGCATGAAGAAAATAGAGGCTGTCCGTATAGTTAAATGTCCTGTGACAGTACTTTTCAAAACGTCTCAGATCATGTGCCTGGTGTTCCATTACAAATTGATGCGGAGCATTATCCATAAGAGCCATTAACCTGCTGGCACTTTTGATAATGGATTTTCGCTGTCCCCACGACAGTACAGAGGTCCAAAAGCCTGCAATTTCAATATCCTGTTTTTTGGTGAACTGGTGGGGAATACTTATGGGATCATCAGTTATAAAGTCAGGCTGGTTATATTTGGCCGCATAATAATCAAGTATATCTTTGACCCTTAGGTCATCAATACTTAAGTTCTGTTGAACTGACATTAGATTAATACTATTTGTGAATGAAACACTTACAATCTTCATGAGTTTTGTGCGTTACCCACCAAACAATATATTTCGATTTTTTAAAAGGACGTAATTTTACCGTATGAAACACAAGGGTTATATTTTTTCTTTCCTTTTACTCGGTTTCGCCGTAGGGGTATTGTTTGTTACATTGCTTTCAAACAAGAAAGTCAGTGGTTTCTCTTTTGATCCGGTACAACAATCTATCCGGGGTATCCGGATTAATCAAGCCATAACCTTCGCAGGTGAATCTATCCCCATTAACTCAGATGATATCTCCGAAAGACTGGAACGTGAACTCCTGATCAATACTTACCAACATAGTTCGACTTTAATTTGTCTCAAGCTGGCCAACCGATATCTCTCGCAGGTTGCAGCAATCTTTAAAGAAGAGGGTTTGCCAGAAGATCTGAAATATATCGCGGTTGCAGAAAGTGCCTTGAGGAATGCCGTATCTTCTGCAGGAGCCAAAGGGATATGGCAGTTTAAAGAAGCTACCGCAATAGAAATGGGTTTGATTGTAAATGATTATATTGATGAGAGAAATAATTTCGAAAAATGCACCCATGCGGCTGCCAAATACTTAAGAAATCTACATGACAGGTTTGGTTCATGGGCTTTAGCTTGTGCAGCATATAATATGGGCCCCTCAGCACTAACAGTTGCCATGAGCGAACAAAAAGAAAAAACTTTTTTTGATCTGAATCTTTCAGAAGAGACAAACCGATACTTATTCAGAATTCTGGCATATAAAGAAATTATGTCAAATCCAGATAAATTTGGCTATATTTTGGATAAATCAGATTTATACCCTGAATATAAATCGTATTCAGTAGTTAAGATTGACTCTTCAATCAATAGCCTTGCAGATTTTGCACATCGTAATGGTATTACTTACCGTGATTTAAAATTATACAATCCCTGGTTGCTGAAAAGTAGCCTTATCAATAAAAATAAAGCAGTTTACGAAATTCGAATTCCTTCTGAATTATAGTTTAATTCTAATGAATTCGTTTTTTGAAAATGTAGTATGGTAGTATGGGCTTAATTAATTTTCTTTGGTCAAAGTATATATCGATCCCTTGCGCTGAGATCAATGAATTTATTAACAATCCAGAGAAGACTCAGGAAGACCAGTTGATGCAAATTATCAGAACTGCGGAAGATACCGAATGGGGATTAAAATACGGTTATCGGAGTATTTCATCAGTAAGTGATTTCATGAATCGTGTGCCATTGAATGAATACGATGAAATCAAAAGCTATATATTCCGTATGATGAAAGGAGAGGAAGATGTGCTTTGGCCCGGAAGGGTAAGTCATTTTGCTAAATCCTCTGGAACAACTTCCGACAAAAGTAAATTTATACCAATACCTTCTGAAAATCACCGGAATTGCCATTCCAAAGCAGGGCTTCACCTGATCGCTTCAATTTATAATCAGTTGCCGGATTGCTCATTGTTGGATGGCAAAAGTATCATACTCGCTGGATCTTGCAGAAACGATTATCCTGAATACCCGGGTGCTATAATCGGAGATGTATCAGCGGTGATTTACAAAAATTTATCTACAATTTTAAAGAGCTTTTTGGTTCCGTCAGAAGAATTTAACCTTCTTGAAGATTCTGAAAAGAAATTAGATATTATTGCCGAAAAATGCATTGATGAAGATGTAAGGCTTTTGGTTGGTTCTCCAACATGGATGTTGATTCTTTTTCGGAAAATTCTGGCTTTAACTGGCAAAAGTAATATGCTGGAAGTTTGGCCTCATTTCGAGATACTAATACATGGGGCCGTAAGCTTCGTTCCATATAGAAATACATTTAAGGAATTATTTCCGTCTGATAATGTTCATTTCTTTGAAGCGTACAACGCATCAGAAGGATACTTTGCATTTCAGGATAAAGACAAGACGGATGAATTGCTTTTACTCCTTGACGTTGGTGTTTTTTATGAATTCATATCACCTGAACAGCTTAACCTGCCTTCACCTAAGACACTCCTTCTCGGTGAAGTTCAGACTGGCATCAACTATGCTGTCATCATCACGACCAATTCCGGTTTATATCGATATGTCTTAGGCGACACGATAACATTTACCTGTCTGAAGCCATTTCGGATTAGAATCACGGGCAGAATTAAGCAGTTCATCAACGTATTTGGGGAAGAATTAATGGTTGCCACTACGGATGAAGCGGTCAGGCGTTGTAGCGAACAATTTAATGTCCGTGTCAGGGACTATACGGTTGCTCCGGTTTTTCAGGAGGGAGACCAGGCGAGGGGAGGACACGAATGGATCATTGAATTCGAAACTGAAATGCCTGATCTACATGCTTTCGCCGAATCGCTTGATCAGACCCTTCAATCCTTGAATTCGGATTATGAAGCCAAGCGATATAAAGGACTGGCGCTGAACAGATTAATATTGCACCTTGCACGTCCGGGATGCTTTTCAGACTGGATGCAGGCGACCAACAGAATTGGTGCTCAAAAAAAAGTCCCCCGATTGTCTAATGAGCGAATTTTCCTCGAGGAAATTCTTCAATTCATCAAATAATTACAATTTCCGGAGAAAAATTTTTTATCAGACCTTGTGAAGCTTATTTTTATATATAGTTGATTATCAATATTTTAAACATAATCATAAGTTATATATAATTATATCTAGTTTTGTCATAAACAATTGATATAAAAAAATTTATGGAGCAGGTATATATTATATATATATTATATATAAATTTGTTCTGAATAAAAAACTACTTATGCAAGGCTGGAAAAAAATTATGACGGTTAAAGATCAGTACCTCGCGGAATTGAAGAGGATTCTGTTGACCAAAAACGGTATTGAAGCAATGCTTAAGAACAGGACTCAGGAATCACTAAAAATAAGTATTTCCGGAACCGACCTCTATGTCAAAGAAGGTCAGTTTGAAATTGCTTCAATCCTGTTATTCGAAAACGAAGAAGATTAGAATTCGCCCTTACTTGGGGAAATCCAGTACGAAATTCTTATTATAGACCCATACCAATAGGGCTATAAATAGGATTAGCGTTAAAAGAAAAAAGATAAAACATCGGCCCTTACTTCCCGAGTTGAATTCCTTGATTTCCATTTGACCTGAATAATGTTGCAAATTAACTTCATTTCTGTGTGATCGCCAAAATTTTACACGTGATCTTCTGATCCTGTTTTCTTAATGCCTTCCAATTATTTAAATATAGCTTATGATGCCCCTTGGTGAATTGTCTATAATTACTTTACACAGTCAGAAGACACAATCATTGCTTCGCCGGCACCCATGGATTTTTAGTGGCGCCATTAAGCACCTACCCAAAGAAGTCTCCGATGGAGACCTGGTCTATCTTCAGGATGAAAAATCCTTGCGACTAGGCTTTGGCCATTTCCAGGCGGGAAGCATTGCCGTAAGAATGCTATCATTTGGTAACGCGGCCTATTCCCCAGACTTTTGGCAGTCCACGGTGCGCAACGCCTATAACCTAAGAAAAATGTTGGGTCTGATTGATAATCCTGAGTGTACCGCATATCGGCTGATTCATGGAGAAGGCGATGGCTTGCCCGGCCTGATTGTTGATATTTATGGCCATCTGGCAATAATTCAATGTCACAGCACTGGAATGGCTCAATTTATTGAGAATATCGTCGAGGCACTGCAGAGTGTTCTTACGGACAGGGTGCAGCATATATACAACAAAAGCAATGATACGCTTCCATTAAATTACACAGGACACCGTGAAGGACAACTTTTAGGTAATCTAAACAGCTCTAGGATTACCGAAACTAAAATACAATTTGACATCAATGCGCAAACGGGTCAGAAAACAGGTTTTTTTCTGGATCAGCGTGAAAATAGAAAATTACTGCTCCAATATGCGGCTGGTAAGAATATTTTAAATGCTTTCTGTTATACCGGTGGTTTCAGCTTATATGCCCTGGCCGCTGGGGCAAATTCAGTGACCTCAATTGACAGTTCCTCAAGAGCTTTGGAACAATTGGATTCAAACCTCTCCCTGAATCATTTTGAAGGATCACTGCACAAGTCAGTCTGTGGAGATGTAATCCCTTATTTAAATCAGATGGATCATGGAGAATTTGATATGATCATTTTGGATCCTCCCGCTTTTGCAAAAAGTTTAAATAAAAGGCACAATGCAGTACAGGCATATAAAAGGATTAACGCCGCTGCAATTAAAAAATTAAACAGCTCTGGACTTTTATTTACTTTCTCTTGCTCACAGGTAATCGATGATGCGCTCTTTTACAATACAATTACAGCCGCAGGAATTGAGTCCGGCAGGAAATTGAGCGTAATTCACAAACTCTCTCAAGGTCCGGATCATCCTGTAAATCTGTTTCATCCTGAAGGACATTACCTCAAAGGATTAGTATTAGAAGTAGAGTAGTATTTTAAATACCTGTTATAATCTATAGTCCCTCAATCTTGTGATGGGTAATCTGAAATAATCTGGATATGTTGAAACCAAATCCGATATCACCATTAAACCAATCTCCGTTCTGGTCCCTGATGTAAGCTCTTTCTGTTACGCCGGGAGAATTTGAAAAATGCAATTGAAACACATGCCCGCCTGTTTCAATATCTACACCTATGGACAAAGGATGATTGAGTGGTCTGAATGGAAAGGAATTAAAAGGATAGGTATAATCTATCAGCACGGCAAATCGCTTGGTAATCTTGTATCTTGTTCCCAGCCCCAGCGCAAATAAATTATTGGGGTCTAGTGCGTTTTCAACATAGTTTGAATGAACAAGAATTGGTGAAAGCTGAAGTGTAAACCTTTCACTGAATTTTCTGCCAATAATAACCTGATGATAATAAGATAATCTTCGGGAAAAATTGGCGGTTACATCAGGGTCGCTGAAAATATTATTCTTCTGGCTTTGATAAACAAATCCTACGGTATAAACGACAGAGACAGGAATTGATTTTTTACCTTTGGATTGCCATAATAATCGGTATCTGGCGAATCCATCAATTTCTTTTTTATACGTTGATCTTCCAATACCTACGGACAAATTATCCAATATTCCGTAGTCCAGCCCAAGTCTCATGGTCCTTGCATTGTCAAGTCCGAAAAAATTATCCACGCCAGTACTGATGTAATCGAATCGGTGAAGAATTCTGAAGTCAAGCGCACCGTACGGAAGCATTTCCATACTATGGCTGTTGATGACACGGGTGGATTTGAAAGCATTGAGTGCCTTCTCTGTAGGTATCTCATTATCAATTTCATCCAGCATCGATTGCGCATGGATAAGATTCAGTGTTGCAGAAAAAATTAGGCTGATTATAAATAGATTTTTCATACTTCTGTGTAAAATGGCTTATTAATTGTTAAGCGCGCCGTTGTGTAACCAGGCATCAATAATGTTGATGGAGCAGGCAGGAATTTTGCCTGAACCCTTAGGCATTTGACTCCAGGGCGAAATGTGATTAATACTTCCTGTCAGAGAGCCATCATCCACATAAATGCGCAGATCGTCATAAGTTCGGAAATCTACATTTCCCTGAGGATTATTGGTCAGATGACATCCTCCGCAATACTTAGATAATATTGGTCGAACGTCAGCGCTTAGACTAACATTAGTGGTATCACAGTTGGCAGGGGGACAGCTGTTATTTTTCGCACCTTGCTCAATCCATGCTGCGATGATCGAGAGGTCTTCGACACCAAGGCGATCATATGGCTTTGGAGGCATCACCGGAAAAGTAACCATGGCTGTATATAATTTACTCGCTCGATAATTATTGGGGGTTACTGCTCTTAATACACCATTATAGGTCGTCAACTGGATACCTCCCGCGCGGTCATCCGGATTATGGCAATCATTATAGGCACAGGAATTGCTTAATATTGGAAGTACATCCCTTTCAAAACAAACTTCTACTGGGTCCGCTGTTTCGTTTTTGCAGGATATCAGCCAGCTGATACCAAAAACTCCAAATAAAATTTTCCTTATAAACATCGATTCTAAATTTTTAATCCGGCTTTGTCACTAATTTCTAGCATTCTATTAATACATGTTCTCGCGTCAGTAATTACCTTTTCTGATAAGTTTATTTCAGGGATTTCGTACTTAAGGCAAAGGTATAATTTTTCCAAAGTATTTCGTTTCATGTGCGGACATTCGTTACAGGAGCAATGATTGTTGGGTGGAGCTGGTATAAAATCCTTTCCTGGATTTGCTTTTTGCATCTGGTGTAGAATACCTGCTTCTGTAACAACTATAAACTCTTTTGCTTCAGATTTTATTGTATAATTAAGTAATCCACTGGTGGACCCGATATAATCCGCCAGTTGCAGAACGGCTTCTTCACATTCAGGATGTGCGATCACTTTTGCCACCGGGTGCCGATGCATAAGCTTGACAATTCTTTCTCTGCTGAAAATCTCATGTACCATACAGGCACCGTTCCACAAGACCATATTCCTGCCGGTTGTCTTCTCCAGATATGCCCCCAGGTTTTTGTCAGGTGCAAAAATTATTCCACGCTCCTTCGGAATACTGTTGATCACATGCACTGCATTGGATGAAGTACAGCAAATATCAGTCAGGGTTTTTAGTTCAGCGCTGCAATTGACATAGCTGACCACGATATGATCCGGGTATCTCTCTTTAAACTTGGCAAACAGTGGTGCTGGACATGAATCTGATAATGAGCAACCTGCATTGAGGTCAGGAATTAAAACTTTCTTTTGAGGCGATAATATTTTAGCAGTCTCGGCCATGAAATGAACACCAGCAAATGCGATAATTTCAGCTTCTGTTTTGGCAGCTGCCTGTGACAACTGAAGACTATCCCCGACAAAATCCGCAATGTCCTGAATTTCAGATTCCTGATAGTAGTGTGCAAGAATGACTGCTTTTTTCTCTTTTTTTAATTTAGTAATTTCTGTAATCAGATCCAGCGAAGGATCAACTTCAATATCGAGAAATCCATTTTGCTGAACTAGGTGTTGTTTGGTCATCATTTCCATCGCTCACTCCTTATAGGTCATTTAATTTTTTGACCATCGTCAGTATACTGGCAATGGCTACTGATTCACCCGTCTCATCATATACATCAACATGCCATTTAACAATTCCCTTGGCAATATCCTCGGAATTTTTTTTCTCCTGGTCCGTTTTTTCCTTGACGGTTAATTTGACCCCAATCGTCATTCCCGGATATACCGGCTTAATAAACCGGCATTCGTCCAACCCGTAATTCAGAAGGACCGGCCCCTTTTTTGCGTCAACAAAAAGACCGGCGGCTTTGGATAAAATGTAATAGCCATGTGCCACCCTTCCTGTAAAAATTGTTCCTTCAAGAGAAGTGGCGTCCATGTGCGCATAAAAATGATCTCCGCTGAGATTGGCAAAGTTGGTAATGTCGGTTTCTGTAACAGTATGACGTGCCGTGATCCATTGATCACCTACCTGAAGCTCTTCAAAGTGTTTTCTGAAAAGATGAACCTCACTTTCCCTACCGCTGGCTCCCGGCTGAAATTGTTCTGTTACCGCTGTTATCATATCAGGTGAACCTTGAATGGCTGTTCGTTGCATGTAGTGTTTAATACCTCTTAATCCACCCATTTCTTCTCCACCACCGGCCCTGCCTGGACCACCATGAGTCAATAATGGCATCGGTGATCCATGGCCTGTGCTCTCTTTGGCACATGCCTCATTTAGAATGAGGATCCGACCATGGTAAGCACCTGCTTCAATTACAAAAGTTCGTGCAGTGTTGGTATCCGACGTCACGATTGAAGACACTAAGGAGCCTTTCCCCATTTGAGCCAGGGCAACGGCTTCATCCACATTTTTATAAGGCATGATCGTACTGACCGGACCAAAAATCTCAACATCATGCGATGCTGTCTTACTAAACGGCTGATCGTTAAGCATGATCATTGGTGAAATAAAAGCACCATATTCCGTTTTTTCCCCTTTTACCTGTACTGATGTTGGATTCCCGTAAATAATCGGTGTCAATTGAGAAAGTTTTGCCACTTTTTCTCGCACTTCATCTAGTTGCTCTAACCCGGCGAGAGATCCCATTTTTACTTCTTCAAGGAATGGATCACCAATGATAGTCTTGTCCAGTCTCGCTGCAAGTGCAGTATGAACCGCATCAATATATTCTTCAGGCACAATTACCCGTCGTATGGCAGTACACTTTTGTCCGCATTTTGCAGTCATTTCCCTGTGTACTTCCTTAATGAAAATATCAAAGTCCGGTGTTCCGGGTCTGGCATCTTGTCCTAGTACTGAACAGTTGAGTGAGTCTGCTTCCATGTTAAATGGAATACTTTCTGAGATAATCCTTGGATGTACTTTAAGTTTACGACCGGTTGAAGCAGAACCCGTAAAAGTAACGACATCCTGATTTTGCAAATGATCAAACAGGTCACCAATCGAACCACAAATGAGCTGAAGAGATCCTTCTGGTAATATACCGGAATCTATTATATCTTTTACGACAGCTTGCGCAAGATAGCAGCTGAGCGTAGCGGGTTTGACAATTGCTGGGACACCGGCTAGTAGATTGACTGAAATTTTTTCAAGCATCCCCCAAACTGGAAAATTAAATGCATTAATATGAATACCTACCCCTTTCTTAGGTGTGAGTATGTGATGTCCTATAAACGTGTTGGATTTCGAAAGTGGGGCAAGATCACCGTCCAGACAATAACTCTGATTGGGTAGTTTTCGCCGCAGGCTTGAATATGCGAACAAGGTCCCGATCCCTCCGTCAATATCTATCCATGAGTCTGTCTTGGTTGCACCTGTTTTATAACTTATGGGGTAGTAATTTGACTTCTTTTCTGTGAGGAATAATGCCAGCGACTTCAGCATTCTGCCGCGTTCCTGAAAACTCATTTTTCGAAGCGCCAGACCCCCTTTCTCACGAGCATGTGTTAGCATCATTTCAACAGAAATCCCTTCCGCACTAACCGTCCCTATTTCTTCACCGTTGACAGCATTTAACAATCGCTTTCCGGCTCCCAGCCCTTCAACCCATTCATTGACGACGTAGCTCTTTATTTTCATCGTATTTAATTAATCTTCGATATATGCTTCTTCAATACCGAATTGCCTGAGATGATGTAATGCATGTTTATAAAGAAGGTTCACATAAAGTTTGTAATCCAGCTCGCCGAAAAAAGGATTCAACAATTTGATTCCGGGTCTTTTTGCAAAGAAATCAATCATATCTTCAATTTCATTTTGCAACGCGCCTATACTTTCTTCAAAATTATTATTGAGCGGTTCAGGAGGGTCTAGTGGAATCAGTGGATTGTTAAAGTTTTCTTTCATTGCTTTAGGACTGGTTAGCCACTCTTGCATCTTTGGTACTTGATCCTCTTTTGTCAGTAACTGTTCAACGCTTATTTTACCATTCGCCAATTGAAAAGCATAGATCATATGGTCCACCATCTGTACAGGATTCATCTTACCCCACCTTGGTTTCTCAAGCGGGTTAAGCAGTCTTAATTTAGCAGTATACACTTCACGCAGATACCTGACCTTGTTCAGCATATCAGATGTTTAGCCCACCACACACACTCAGAACCTGCCCGGTGATATAGGATGATTGCTCTGAGGCCAGGAATGTTACAACATCAGCCACTTCATCACCAGTTGCCATTCGACCCAATGGAATGTTTTTCAAGAAATTTTCTTTTGTTTTTTCATCTAGCACATGCGTCATTTCCGTTTCGATAAAACCGGGAGCAACGGCATTACATCGGATATTTCTTGAGGCAACCTCCTTTGCAAGTGATTTTGTAAATCCGATCATTCCTGCTTTCGAGGCTGCGTAATTGGACTGTCCGGCATTACCGAATACGCCTACTACAGAAGTTATGTTAATGATACTTCCACTGCGCTGTTTCATCATAGGCGTCACTGCAAACTTGCTTAGATTAAATGCAGACTTTAGATTAATCCTGATGACTTCGTCCCATTGCTCCTCGGTCATTCTCATAATAAGGTTATCTCTGGTCACTCCGGCGTTGTTGACAAGGATATCTATGGTGCCAAAATCCTGGATGACCTGCTGGATCAGTTCTTTGCTCTGGCTGAAATCTGATGCATCTGACTGGTAAGCCTTTATCATTCCGGGGTCTGCTGAAACATCCCGGACAAGTTGTTCTGCTTTCTCCGGCGAGCTCAAATAAGTAAATGCGACCCTGGCTCCGTTCTTGATTAACTTTCTCACAATGGATGAACCAATGCCTCTGGATCCTCCGGTGACCAGTGCTACTTTATTGGGTACTTTGCACATTTGTTTATTTTTTAATGTGATCTGGTGTGGTAGTAAATGATGCTTCCGCGATCACCTGACCTAAGTATTTACAGGTTTCTTTATCCCCTGCGGTTGTTTTTCTTAAATTTATTCTTGTTGTTGAATTTCTGATTTTTGCCGCCTTTATGAAAAGTCCTTTGACGCAAATGTCTTGGCACACCTTCATTAATTTCAAGAGCAACATCATTTGATATCACCAGCTCACGATGACTCATGTTGGCGAGATCATCTTTGATACTTTCGTCACTGATAAAATGCTCCCTGTTCCAGTTCCTGAAAGCCGTTTTCATATAGCCCGCAATCACCATGGCAAATGCCTTCTTCTTGTCAGGATCATCAATTTTTCTCGCTCTATCAATCATTTTACTGACGTAGGCACCGTAATGGCGATATCTGTCCGTTGCAGTTGGATATGCAATTCTGTCCGGTTTTATGGCGTCTGATTCTGGAGATATTTCAATTCCGGCAGGCGGACTTACTTTGATATCATAATTGGCAATTCTGAAAAAATGATGCCACAGTTTTTTTCTGTGCTCTTCGTAATTTCTGTTGTAAGGTGTTATGTTTTGCATAAGGTCTACAATTGCCTCTGCATAACCTTGTCGCTCGTAATCATCTACTATCCGTTTACAAACATTGATTAAAGCCTGCACATTTCTGCCATATTCAGGCATTTTTATTTCACTCTCCTCGGTGTTGTAACTAAATGTAATTTGATGTATACCCATTTATTCTACAGTTACTGATTTTGCTAAATTTCTTGGTTGATCCACATCACAGTTCCTCATCACAGCAATGTGATATGACAATAATTGAAGTGGTATGACGGACAACAGTGGGGTTAAAGGTTCTATGGTTGATGGTATTTCAATATAGTAATCAGCCATCTTCACGATTTCCTTATCCCCCTGGGCAACGATGGCGATGACCAACCCTTTTCTCGCCTTGATTTCCTGAATGTTGGAGACTATTTTTTCATATGCGCTTTGATTCGTTGCGATTACGATGACAGGCATTTTTTCATCAATCAATGCAATTGGCCCGTGCTTCATTTCCGCAGCGGGGTATCCTTCTGCATGGATGTAGGAAATTTCCTTCAGTTTTAATGCTCCTTCAAGTGCAACTGGAAAATTATAACCACGCCCAAGATATAATGCATTATTGGTATTCTTGATCTCACTGGCAATAAATGAAATTTTGTCATCAAGCTCTAACACTTCGGAAACTTTTGATGGAATTTGCGCGAGCTCGGCAATAAGCTGATGATAATATGAATTACTCAGTGAGCCGTTTTTTTGACCCAACACCAGTGCAATCAAAGTTAATAAGGCCACCTGACCTGTAAACGCCTTGGTTGATGCTACACCAATTTCTGGCCCGCAATGGATATAGGATCCTGATGGACAAAGTCTCGCGATGCTTGAACCAACTACATTAACGATCCCATAGACGAATGCCCCTTTTTCTATTGCTAGTTCTGCTGCTGCCAGTGTATCCGCTGTTTCGCCGGATTGTGATATCAGTATAACAACATCTTGTGGACCCAGGATCGGATTTCTGTACCTGAATTCCGAAGCATACTCCACTTCAACCGGTATTCTTGCCAGCTCTTCAATGAGATATTCACCAATCAGAGCAGAATGCCAACTGGTGCCGCAGGCAGCAATAATTACTCTTCTGGCATTGGATATTCGATTGGCGTATTCTTCAAGACCACCTAGCCGGGCCCAACCTTCTACCGGGTTTAGCCTTCCTCGCATACAGTCAGCAATGGTAATGGGCTGCTGATGAATTTCTTTTAACATAAAATGAGCAAAACCTTCTTTTTCGATCTGGTCAATACTCATTTCGAGTTCATGAACTTCCGGTTTTTGAGGCTCATTGCCGATGGTTGTTACTTGTATCCCGTTGGATAGTGAGATTTCAACAACCTCTTCGTCATTGAGGTATATGACTTTATTGGTATATTGTATTATAGGTGTTGCATCTGATGCTATGAAATATTCGCCTTCACCTATTCCTACTACAAGTGGACTTGACTTCCTTGCTCCTACAATGATATCAGGTTCATTCGCGTCCATCACCACAATGGCATAGGCACCAACAACTTTTGAAAGTGCCGAGCGAACGGCATCGACAAGTTTAAGGTTCTCTGTTTTTTGTATGATTTCGATCAGTTGAACCAGCACCTCGGTATCAGTCTCACTTTTAAAAGTGCATCCATATCTTTTCAATGCCTCTTTAAGGGTCGCATAGTTTTCGATGATGCCGTTGTGAATGATTGCGAGATGTTGGGTATTGCTGAAGTGAGGATGTGCATTGATATCATCAGGTTTGCCATGAGTTGCCCAGCGAGTATGTCCCATACCCATCCGGCTGTTAAGTTCCATTCCAGATGTATGATCGATAAGCTCCTGTACTTTTCCTTTCTTTTTGAAAACCTTTATTCCGCCATTCATGAGGGCAATGCCTGCGCTGTCGTATCCTCTGTATTCCAATCGCTGTAGTCCCTCGATCAGTACCGGATAAGCCCTCTTGGTTCCTATATAAGCGACAATTCCACACATATTAAGTGTAAATATAATATGTTTTTATTGAGACAAAACCAGTATTAACTTGGCGGGATATCGCTCATGTTTGGGTCCGCCCACAACAAGCCTGTTGGGGCTCTGTGTTTTGGCCAATGAAGTTGCAATAATGTCCAAATCTTTTTTCTGTTTCTTCATTTCAGTAAAATACCCGGTAATATTAAAGCGGTATTTGTACACAGTTTCTCCGTTTATTACACTTTGGATGGGTGCTCCTCCGAAATATCTAATGAAATCACTGGTATTGTTAAATGAAGAAGCATATAAAGCATCTACGATACTGGCCGGTTTACCAGAACTAACTTCTTTCAAATTGAGTACCGGAGGTCTTTTATAGATACTGGAGGGGTCAGTTGGTTGTTCGGGGCTGACAAGTTCAAGCACAGCATAATTTACAAGAAGACTGTCCCAGGATTTATGATAAGGTATTTTAATTCTCGTATCAACGCCACCAAATCCACCAATATAAGAAAGGCTGTCCGAAAGATTGGTTCCTAGCTCAAACTGCTCTGCACGGCTACCCGCATTATTATTGCGGTTGGTGGATATCCTCATCAGGCCCAGGTTAAACTCAAATGTTCCTTTGGTAGTATCTGTAGGATTATAATAGATCGTGATTCGACTGTCTGTATTGGTCAGGGCTATTGCCAAAAGTGCCTGAGTCGCATCTGAATGAATAGCGATGCCTGGAAATGCATTGGTGAAATAAGTCAGGCTGGTAAAAACCGAATCATCAAACGCTCTGAGGATACCCATGAATTTGGCAGTATCAAGCGGAATCCTGAGCTGAGGTGCATAGGTATACTCAACGCTGTTGATGTTAAATTTGACAGAGTCTCTTAGATTAGGAATAAAGTTTTTGACAGACCCTAATTCATTAGGATCATAATGATGAATAACTTCATTCTTGTAATAAGTTTTTGATAGATAGAGCGTGTCGGTCAGTGTATGTACATGAATACCATTTACTGCATCAGGCTGTCCAAAATAAGAAGTTGAATCATATCGCAGACTTAATACAACAGAGTCAATTGGGCGTGTTAAAAAATCGGTTTCGTTTGTTATTGCAAAATATAGCTGAGTATAAATCTCCGATTCGAGCGTGCCGAAATAAGGATCCTTCACAGAACCAGCAAAAAATGTGTTTGGAAAGCCTGCACTTGCGTAAACAAGGCTGTCCTGAACATAGGGCTCCATGCTTAGGCTAAATGTATCAAGTCCACTTGCATTAATCCATTCGTCAGATAATAAATCTGAGCCTAGATTTGAACTTTTATTACATGTTTGCAACAAAATACCGATGATAATTACAATGACCGCTATCCGTTGTCTGAAGAGATCTCTAAGTTTTGTAGGTAACATGCCAATCCTTTATCTACTATGACAAAAATGTCTTGTAGAAATCTATATAATTTGGAAGAAAATTCTCCTTTGGTGTTGAAATAAATGGCTTTTTGGATTCTTCGATTGCAAGCCGGATGTTTTCCGAAAGCTCTTCACTTCCCTGAATGATGCCATCTGCAAACTGTATTACGCCTTTTTCAAGCATGACGCCTTCGTCATTTTTAAAAATCTGGAGTTGCTCCTTTTTAAGATTATTTATCGCTGCCTTTTGGTAAAAACTATCACTGAATGAATCCTGGTATTCATTCTCATAAATCGAAAATATCACCTTCGAGTTCTTGAATACAGGATCGTTTTTGTACACCGTCTTAAGGTAAAATGGTATCAGGCTTGTCATCCATCCATGACAATGTACGAGGTCTGGAGGCCATCCAAATTTTCTTACCGTTTCTATCGCTCCTTTACAGAAGAATATCATTCGGTCCTGATTATCTTCAAATGGTTTTCCCGATTCATCCTCAAATACATACTTCCTCTTGAAAAATTCATTGTTGTCGAGAAAATAAACCTGAATACGCGATCCGGGAAGAGAAGCAACTTTTATGATCAATGCGAAATCATCATCATCAATGATAATATTCATTCCGCTTAAGCGCACCACTTCATGAAGCCTGTGCCTTCTTTCATTAATGGTACCAAATCTGGGCATCAGTATCCTGATCTCCATACCACTTTGTTGGGCAAAAGAAGGAAGTTTCTGTATTAATGATCCAATGCCGTTGATGTTAAGGTAAGGGTCGATCTCTTGTGTAATGTATAGAATTTTATTCTTCGTTTCCTGACTCATTGCGTGGTTCAATCTAAAAAAGTATGCAAAATTACAACTTATTAAGGTAATCCTGATGGATTAAATTCAATTAAACCTCTATAATTTGTTGTATTTCAATAATATGTGTTTTTTATTTTATTTATAATTACTTGTTATCTCAAGAGGCATATTCAGATTTTAAGCTCCTTTAAAATAAAGATCTTAGTTATTTACAATCGTGGCAACTTGATTTTTACAATTTCATAAGCCGCTCACATAAAATGTCCGGAAATTTGTCGGCAGTGCATGAATATGGTCCTACCCCTCGGGTCTGAAACATCGTCGCAACTTTATGATTGAACTCCGTCTTGCCGTCTTCATTGAGGGTGAGTAGCGCTTCGAGGTTGCATCCCGATGAGGTAATGCGGTTGATGGCAGATTCTAAATCATCCAACGGGGCATATTCATCCAGATCACTTATCAAAAAGACAAGAGATCTTCGAGGGTAGCGCATTTTCTGATAAGTATAGTTGAGAGCCCTTCCTATATCTGTGCCACCACCCATCGGTACGCTGAATAAAATATCAACAGGATCGCGATATTTGTCCGTAACATCCTGTATTTCGGTATCAAAGAAAATGATATGTGTCCTTATGCTTTTCAAAGAAGCCAGGATTGCTCCAATAACGGAGGCATGAATAGCCGAACTAATCATGGATTCGCTTTTGTCAATGACCAGAAATAATTCTTTGAGCATATAACCTTTGTAAAAACCAAACCACCGCTCTGGAATAATTTGCGCTGTCTCAGGTTGATAAGACTTTATATTTCGAATAATGGTCTTTTTCCAGTCAATCAGAGAACCGGCTGGGTTGACTTCATGGGATCTTGGAGACAGCCCTCTTCTGACAGCTTGCTGGAGTCTGGTCCTCAGTTTTTCCTCAATCTTTCTGACCAGCCTGGCGACAAGATTTTTGGCTACCCTCCGCGTAGCGTCCGGCAATAGGTCCTGCAAATTGATAATTATCGCTACCAATTGAATATCAGGCTCTATTTTCTCTAGGAGTTCTGCTTCAAGGAGCATTTCACTTGCATTCTGGCGTTCTAACACATCCTTCTGCATGAGGCTAACTACCTCTGGAGAAAAATGCTCACGTATGCCTTCAAGCCATTTTCTAACCTTGGCACTTGATTTTCCAAACCCTCCGGTCTGACGATCACCATAGGCCGTCTGCAATAGTTTTTCAATGCGTTCTTCCTCTCCGGAAAGTTGAATTTCCTCCGTTGGGTCCGCTGATTGACCTAAAATAAGTTTCCATCGGCTTAGCACGATCCCTTGAATCTCATTTCCAAACTTACCCCTTTTTGAAGCATGTAAACAAAATTAATGGGGTACATTTTCTAAATAATTTGCAGCCATAATATTAATATAAGTAGCTCATATTCAATTATATATCATTCATTTAAAAAGGACTTCCGCAATTTTTTCCTGAGCTTTTATTGGAAGCAAGTCCTTTTCCAAAACATACAAGTAGAGACACAGCGCATTGACATTAAGATCCTTAATTCCCATCCATTCAGTAATATCCTGAAATTCTTTCTTTCCCAGGTATTGCGTCATGAGATGCTGGATATCAGTTTTTTCTACTGGACATTCTATTTTTAGCTCATATGCTGCAACTTTTGACCATTCATAGAGTGCAGGATTAAGGATCTGTTGCGATTTTAAATGGACTTGAATAAGATTTTCTGTTGAAAATATCATAATCCCGTCCTCTGTGTGGGTTTCTGAAATATGGATATCAGGATGATCAGGACTAATAAATGGGTGAGGGTAAAATGCAGTACGAATATAGTGCTCAAAAATGTTGTCAAATTGGTATAAACGTAACGCGATAGCCGGACCTATTGCCATCCATTTCCACTCTTCATGAACGGGCTGCTTGGTCATCGAAATAAATTCCTGGTTTAAGCACTTTTTGGCAAGTTCACGGAAAAACTCCGCATGAAATTGTTCAGGAATCCGGCTAAAATATGGCAAATGCGATTTTATCCACTCTTTTTCCCCGGGCTCCAGTTTAGGGGGCAAAGCTCCCCACCACCAATTGTTGATCTGGTGTTGAAATATAAAAATGGCGACAACCAGACATGCAAAGGCAACGAGCACCCAGGCATTAAGTTCTGAATCACTATAGCCTACCCATATAAAATAAAGTATAGCGCAAGCAATCAAAGGCACCAGAAAATAGCGATAAGGCATAAAACCAAAATTATTGTCTGTTATTTCAAATCACATTATATTTGCGTCCCTTTAAACCGTAACATTTTACGGACTGGTACCCTAGCTCAGTTGGTAGAGCACAGGACTGAAAATCCTGGTGTCCCTGGTTCGATTCCTGGGGGTACCACAAAAAAAGCCTGAATAATTTCAGGCTTTTTTTTCTAAGGTTAGAACCTTAAGTATTAAGGATAACCTGATTATTTTAACAAAGATCTTAATTTCTTATCTAATTCATTTTCGTCTCCTGGCGTATACCCTGAGTGAGAATAGAGAATCTCACCTTTTTGGTTAACAATATACGTTTGAGGTATACTGGCAAAGCCAAGTTTGGATAAGCAGGTTTTATTTACATCTGAAACGACCATATAACCCCAGCCTTTTTGTTCGGCCATTGGTTTAACCTTATTTAACTGCTGGCTGTCATCAATAGTTACTGCGATAACTTCAATACCAAGTTTTTTCCACTCCTGATAATGTGATTTGATCGCATCGAGTTCTTTTTTACATGGACCGCACCAGGTGGCCCAAAAATCGACCACTGTAAGTTTGTTCTTCGCAAAGGATTTATCCATTCCAAATGACTGGCCTTCCAAAGTTTTGATATCTAGTTTTGGAAACACCTGTGCTGGCTTTGGCGCAAAGGCAGTATTCGCAACAATTACAGAGAATAACAGAAATAAATACTTCATTATTAATTTTTTACTTTGAACGTAAAAATGACCGAATAAATCCACTATTTTCACCGCTGATAAAGAATTTAACGTATGATTAACCAAGCTTTGAAAGTTTCTTTTTTGGTCCTGGCTTTGGTAAGACTGAGTGCGCAAAGCGATCTTTCTGTTTGGGGCGCATTCCAGACGAATGCTAATTTATTTTTAAGGGACTCAGCAATAGGGGCTTACAACATTCCACAGTATGATAAACAAATTTTTGGCTCTGAGACATGGATTAATTTGAATCTTTCAGTGTCGGGTTTTAATGCGGGCATTCGTTATGATTTTTTCAATAATTCAAACTTGCTAAATCCTACAGGTTCTTACTCTGCACATGGATTGGGAAGATGGTACGTTAATAAGGAAATTGACAAGCTTGAATTAAATGCTGGATATCTTTATGACCAAATCGGATCTGGTATTATTTATCGCGCATTTGAAGAAAGAGCACAACTTTTGGACAATGCACTTTTAGGATTTTCTGCAAAATATAATTTGACCTCGGACTGGAATATTAAAGCTTTTGCAGGAAAACAAAAGAATCTCTTCACCACTTATAACTCATTTATCAAAGGCATTAATTTAAATGGTTTCTACAAACCAAGTGATTCGAGTCATTGGGCTATTAGCCCCGGAATCGGATTTATTAATAAGACTTTGGGGGATGATTATGTTCAGGAACTATCCGCAATCAGTGGATCTTATCTCCCGGTTGATCAATTCGCACCTTCATATAATTCGAATGCGATATCGTTATATAATACTTTAACAGCCGGACCATTTTCATGGTATGTTGAGACTGCTTTTAAGTTTGATGATATTTACTATGATGCACAGTCGGTCAGACAACTTCCAAAAGGTCAGTCAACCATCGGAAAATTTGTCAAAGGACTGGGTCACGTTTATTACACCAGTCTGGGATATGCAGCCAATAATCTTGGGATAACATTGGAAGGAAAGCGCACGGACGGATTCGATTTCAGGGCAGCACCTCAGGTTACACTCAACAGAGGATTGATAACATACATTCCTCCCATGGCACGCGTCAATACATACAGGTTGACCAGCTATTATTACCCGGCAACCCAATTTCTAAATGAAGGTGCGTTACAGCTCGATATTAAATATGGTATTGGTGATCATTGGAATTTTTCTTTCAACACCAGCCATATTATGGACAAGAATTTTGATTCATTATTTTATAGAGAGTTTCATCTCGAAGTAACATATAAACTACCTGAAAAATATCAATTAACAGTGGGCTTGCAAAGACAAATTTTTAATCAACAATTGTATTTCGGCAAAGGGGGAGAGCCTTTGGTAAAAACATTTGTGCCTTTTGCAGAATTTTTATACGACTTTAGTGAATCTCATTCATTAAGAATTGAAAGCCAATATATGTTTAATAAAGAAGACATCGGCTCCTGGATCTATTTGTTGGCAGAATATGGTATTTCTCCTCACTGGTTATTCGAGTTGTCAGATATGTACAATACGCTTCCTACGCATGGCAAAAAAGCAATTAATTATCCGACCGCCGGTATAGTGTACAATGTTGGAAATACACGATTTGGTCTGCGATATGTAAAACAGATTCAGGGTATTGTATGTTCGGGAGGTATTTGCAGACTCGAACCAGCTTTCAGTGGATTTCGCGCATCAATTTTGTCAAACTTTTAAGCTAAGTAATATGTACAAATTAGTATTCACAGTTTTGGTGTTGTCTGCTTTATTTTCTTGTGCGAAGTGGGAGCAACCTACAGATATCATCACCTCCGGCGTTATTAAAACAGAAAGAATAATTCTAATTGATGAGTTTACAGGAGCTTCATGTCCTAACTGCCCGGCAGGAAGTACAGAATTGGAACGCATCGTTGAGACCTATCCAGACAATGTTGTAGTAATGAGTATTCACTCAAAATTTTTAGCAGAACCGGTGCGAACTTCTGATCCCGATCTCAGAACACCTGATGCAGAAAGTATTGAAAAGTTTTTGGGTAACTATCTTGGCAAACCGGAAGCTGCTTTTAACAGAAGGTTATTTCCTAATAAATCGAATATTAGAATAGGCCGACCTGATACCTGGATAAATTATGTAAACGAAGAACTACAAAAGCCGGTTGAAGCGAGACTTAAGATCGTCAATGATTATGATGAATCTACCAGGGAGCTTAAAATTTCAGTTACTGCAACGGCTTTGATCAATCTCGACTTCCCAGTGTATCTGCATGTGGCACTAACAGAATCTGACATTCATACGGCACAAAAGAATTCTACTGGAATAATTGATGATTATATACATAAGCATGCATTAAGAAAACTATTGACTCCGGTTGAAGGAGATTTCTGGCTCAATAGTTTAAAGAAGGGTGAGATCTCATCAAGGGATTATAAATTTATCCTTCCAAGTGACAATATGCTTTGGAATGCTGATCAAATGGATGTGGTTGCTTTCATTAGTTTAGAGCCTTCCCAAAAAGTTGTATTGCAGGCTGTTGAACAACCTGTTAAGTAGCTATTTTGATTTACAATTTAATGTGGCGTAAGTAAGCCTGCACCGATTACTCCGGCACTGTCTCCGAGTTTTGGTCTTATTATCTTTGTATTCAGGTCTTTATTAAAAAGATACTTCACGATGTATTCCTTTCCTTCTGAATAAAGTCGGTCAATTTTACTAAGACCCCCTCCGATGACGATGACTTCTGGATCCAGTATGTTAATAATTCTCGCGACAGCCTTGCCATAATATTCAAGCAATCGGTCTATTGTTTGTAGCGCATATGAATCTCCTTCAAGGCTTTTTGTATAAATGTCCGTAGCTTTTAACTTTTGACCTGTCAGGTTGAAGTAATACTTCTCCGTAGCCGGTCCTGATATAAAAGTTTCAACACAAGCTTTGTGGCCACAATAGCACATATCTCCATCATCGGCAAGTGGATTATGGCCCCATTCTCCGGCAATTCCATGAAGCCCGTTGATGAGTCTATTGTGTACGACGATTCCACCTCCAACGCCTGTCCCCATAATAATTCCAAATACCACTTCCGGGTCTTTGACATAATCCGGAACGGCTCCCAGTAATGTCTCTGCAAATGCAAAACAATTGGCATCATTGCCCATATACACTTTGGCCCCAAGTTTTTTTTCCAGATCTTCATTCATCGGCTTGCCGATAATACATTGGGTATTACTGTTTTTTATTTTTTTGGTATATAAATCAATGGCTCCAGGCGTACCGACCCCAATCACTTCCGGGTTGATTCCTGTAGCGCTTTTTAGCTGATCCACAAGTTTTTTAAACTGACCCAAAATATGCTCGTATCCAAACTGTTGTTCTGTGTCGACCCTGATACGTGAAAGCACTTTAAGTTCCGGTTTTATCTGGAAAACGGCCCCTTCGATCTTGGTTCCACCCATATCTATACCCCAGTAAGTCCCAGTCATTGCTGTTTATTTGAGCCCTAAATATCTAAAATTTAATGACTTTGGGTATCTGAAGTTTTTATCTTTTATAAGTTTTAATACTTAAGCCGCCTTCCTTAGTGTTAGAATTATATAACTTTCTGACAATGATAATAGTCATTTAAATTAACCCTTTCATGAATTGTACATTGCGCTATTTTCATTCATTAATATGCGTACACCAAGAAAAATATTTTTTTGGAACAGGATGTTATTAATCTATCTAATGATGAGGTATTTTGCATTGAAGCTTGCCGCATTTGCATTACAAATTACTTTGTATTCAATGTACTCAAATTTCTACATTCGATATACAACCCTTATTGCATAAATATAGTCAATCGGTTTATTGAATATCCTTGAACATGACTGGCTATGCAGAAATAAAAAACGAATGAAATTTCAAATACGTCAAATGTGGGGTAATGAAAATTAGGTATTTAAAAGAATTCCACTTTTAAGTATTTTAGTCCATATCAAAAGCATTAAAACAAATTCTGACTGTGAACCCCGTTTATCGCTTTTAGTGTATTAATTAGCCTAAAAACTCAAATCACTAACAAATCTAATCTTACACACTTGTTTTTTACAAATCGCAGGGTATTTTACTGAATGTCTATGTAATGAGTTAATTCTGATCTTTCTGATATCCAATCACTACATTAATTTATTATTCGTGGGATATTTCAACTCTTTTACAAAGACATCTTGTCATATCTTCTAATTACTCGGCATCATCCTGATCAATAAACGTCTCGTCAGAATCTGATTTTTTAGTGATGTTGAGATAATTACACCAACGACACGATTCTTCGCCACATCCCTGATCGAACTTCGCCTGCACAATATCACTATAACATTTAGTAATCATCCTGCCGACAATCTCCTGATCTTCTTTTGTTATATCGAGGATCTTACTTGAGAATTTGCCGGTTTTGTCTGGTATTACAAAATAAAAGATTCCTCCTTGTATTTGGTTTGCATACTGCTCTTTGGATTGACAAAGTATAGAATAAAATGTCATTTGTCTCCAATATTCTCCACCCAGATCTGATTCATTTTTAGGCCGATTGAATTTGGCATTATCGTTTGATTTTCCGGTCTTGTAGTCTATAATTATATACTGCTCTGATTTTTTGTCAAGGCGGTCTAGCTTTCCGGTAATTGGAATTTCGAAGTAATTGCCTTCATGAAATTGAACTTCGAATTCTGAAGTACTTAAATCACCCCAATCTTTGGCATAATACTTTATAAATTCTTTAAGATGTTTTAATCCGTCATTCTTATAATTGATAAATTCGTCTTCTGTAAATTGCCACCGCAATGCACTTAAGTAATATTCATAAATTTCCTTTAGTTCATTTTCATAAATTATTTCAGTCTGCGGGTAGTTCTCCAAATATTTTTCAAGTGTGCTGTGTACGGCGATACCGAATCCAAAATACTTGTTTTTTGGCGAAGGAACCTTAAGGACATGATTGTAATAAAATGATACAGGACATCTGAGATAATCTGACATGGTGGTAGCAGATAACCTGAATTTTTCTAAAAACCCCTTTAGTAAAATGTCAGGTATCAGTGCTAACCCTTTATTATAAATTTGCAATTTCTCCATGATAGCAAACCTGGCAGTATCCTGGGTCGTTACTTTACTCACGATTTCAGTCTTTCCTTCCTCCTCAAGTTTTAACACCAGTTGATTAGGCTTCAGGGACTTGCCATCTTCTTTTATTTCACTATAACTAACCTGCAGAAAATTCTCTGCCCGAGTAAGGCCAACATAGTGTAATCTTCTTTCATCCTCTTCTGAGTTTTCCTCATCTTGAAATGAATATCCCGGCGGCAATGCGAAGGAGTTTCCACCAGACCTTTTGCTTTCTGTATTATTTGGCATAAATACATATTGATATTCTAGCCCTTTGGCTGAATGGATGGTGGACAACCTTACACCACTTTCTCGTGCCAATGACCTGGACAGCGGAACGACTATTTTATATCGATTCATTTTGTCGATCGTGTCTGAGAGCTGAACAAAATTCAGACCCGGATTTCTTGCAGATAGGTTATTTAAATATTCATAGAATGAGTTAACAACTTCCAGGGTTTCAAAGTCCTGATTCTTTACAACCAGGTAATTTATAACATTAAAATCATACAATATTTTTTGGAATAATCCCGAAAGTGTATAAAGACTTTTTTCCCTGATCAGACAATCCAGCTTATCAGAAAAATCCAGACACGATGCAATATCTTCGATTCCTGCGTTTTGTAAATCATCAGGATTAGACAATACATCCGTTAGGTACTTGACATGCGGATCATTCTCCGGTGCATTCTTGCCTCTTTCAATCCTTAGAAAGCATGCGATACGGCCGATGTCTCCGGTATCTATTTGAATAAACGGGGCATGCAGAATTTCATAAAGTAACCACTCGTTCATGCGTGGCATTGTAAATTCTGTTGAAATGTACTTCAGAATATTTAATATGTACTGAATAATTGGGTGTTGCAGCACATTCACTTCCTTACTGATCGATACGTTGATATCCCTGCTCATCAATCCCTTTGCATATTCTTCAGCTTCTTTGTTTTTTCTGAAAAGAACTGCGATTTTATCGGGTTTGATATTCTCATTCTTCACCAGGTTTTCGATCTGATCACAAATATCTTTTACTTCCTCAATGATCGCATTGTATTTTACGAGCAGGGGTTTACGGATATTCGGACCTGAAGCGGCAATCAGCGGTCCGTGGCGGGTTCCTAATCTTTCAACATTATTACTTATATACTGTTCGGATGCATCAAGAATTCCCTGAATAGATCTGTAATTTTTAGCCAACTGTATTTTGAACGGATTGTACTTGGCATTAAATTCAGTCATGTTTCTGACATTCGCTCCTTGAAACCTGTAAATTGCCTGATCAGCGTCTCCTACAACAAATATGTTGGGTTGCTCCCAATAGGAAATCAACAGGTCTAGAATTTTTAGCTGAGATCCGTTCGTATCCTGAAATTCATCTACCAGAACATATTGATACTTTTCCTGCAGTGTCAGCAGAAACTCCTCGCTTTCTTGTAGCTTGAGGATTACTTCGTTGATCAGGTCATTAAAATCTAGTCTCTTGCGCTCCCGCAACTTTCTGCAATATTCCGGGTATAGATCAATAGCGCTTAATGTTCTATTATATTTCTCAATATCTGTCTCATATTTAGCATTTCTAAAATCGCCTACTTTTTTTCCATTTGTTGCTCTTTTATAATAATATTTATCTTCCAGTCTCATATCATTAATATGTCTGAGAAGGTCTTTTTTAAGAACGTCCGGATCAATAAGCTCTTTTTTAATTGTCTCAAAAAGGCTTGAGGCTGGCTTTAATATATATTGATAATTACTATCGATTCTATACAGATTATTAGGAGGAGCGATTCCTCTTAGTAAATCCTCCAGTAACTCTCTTTCCTCAAGTATATCGGCAATTTGAAATTCTTCATCGGTTCTGAATACATCAGGAAATTCTGAAATAACGCGGTTGCAGAAAGAATGAAAAGTATGGATGTTCACTTTTCTTGATTCTGACCCAATCAGATCCATGAGTCTCTTGCGCATCGCGGTAGCTCCTGCTTCTGTATAGGTAAGGCACAGAATACTTTCTGGATCGCATACAGCTTGATATAAGAGATTGGCTATTCTCATTGCAAGAATTTGCGTCTTTCCCGTACCGGGGCCAGCCAGTACCATCACTGGACCTTCAAGTGCATTGACTGCCTCAAATTGTTCTTCATTCAATTTTTGGCATTCTGTCTCAAAGGCTTTTAACTTGCCCATCACATTTAAAGTCATCCAGTTTATTTACGTTTATAAAACAACCTGGTTATTACTTTGCCAGTCTTCTATTTAGCTCATCATTCATATTTATGAATGATGTCTTTAAAGATTAGCTTTAGTTTTTCTCCTGCATCAAGTGTCATCTGTTCATTGGTTGGAAACAATGCCGGCCTTCTATTGACAAGGTCTTTATTTTGCCTGCTCAAATATTTAATATCGCCCTTTAGTAATCGTGCGTATATATTTTCAAAATTTATTTCAACATTCATAGGTTCTCTTCTTTCAATGTTCTTTGTCGACATATTATGCCATTCCAACTTACCTGACATGATGGCTGTCTTTGATTGAGTAATTTCTTCTATTGAGTTGGTGTGAATTATTTCAGATTTAATCTTTACAGGATTTCCCAAAGAGTCTTTGACAACATTCCCTTTTGAATCTCTTTTGGTTTCCTCTGTAATTTCTTTATGAATATCTTCCTTAATTCTTGATTTTTCACGATCAGGACTAAATTCAAGTCCTTCCAGATTCATGATAATATGATAGTCGTATTGAATCCCTTCCGTTTTTCTCATATCAAACTTTTTCCATCTCGAATTCAAGTCATTGACACTGATCCTAACCAGGTCATCTTCAAGCTGAACTGGCAAAATTTTAAAAGTATTATTGACAACTTTAACCAGATAGTGCACAGTACCAAGTTTGTCCGCTTTACTTTTCAGGTAATTTACATCCTTATAATTATTGCTTAAAAGCTCGATTTTTTCCAGGTATCCTGCAGCTTCACGGGCCTTGATCTTATCATTTTCTGCTTCAGATTGCCCGATCAGTGCTATTGCTGAATTGTAATAATACTCAATACTGTTATTCCTTGCCTCTTTTTTGCGCTCCAGCGTATTAACAAACTGAAAAGTCGCTTCATATCCGTCCTTTGAAACTAATGGAACGAGTGCTCTGATTTTATCTTGCCTATGGTCAATTTTTTCATGAATGTTATAAATTTTTTCCCAGTTGCTTGCTTCATTTTCATCTTTCAATAACTTTTCAACTCGCAAGTCTTCTTGTTGTGCCTTGTTAAATGCCAACTCCAAGTCCCGAATGTCTTTGGTTGGTTTGTTCTTTTTGCCCTGTAATGATTTGACCAATCCGTCGATTGCATTATCATATTGCCCTCTGTCAATTAGTTTTCTATTACTTACGCAGGAGGATACGATAACAATAACTGAAAGATAAATAATGTAGTAAAGCTTGTTTTTCATAATTAGGATTTCATATAAGACTTTTGAATCTCACTAAAAGCAAGATTAATCGTATGGCTTTATAAAAATTTTAACGAATGTCCTTTCCGACTATGAATTCTCAGCATTGCCAACATATTTCGATACCCGGATAAGTTCGTATTATGCGGCAAAAATAGACATAATACAATCTCAAACTACCTCAAAAAGTAGTACCCGGAACAGGACTTGAACCTGCAAGCCTCGCGGCATACGCCCCTCAAACGTACGTGTCTACCAATTCCACCACCCGGGTTTATCAGAATTGAAGGTGCAAATTTAAACTAACGGCGTTGCCTGGGAAGAAATTTCTCTTGATATATGTATAATTTTAAATTTCAACCCCTTTTAAATAATAATAATATATAATTTATATGTTATTGTTTATGAGCTTAATATAAAAATTTTTAATATTATTCTTGCCTGGGTTGGTCATAATTAAGCCCTTACATATAAAATTTTTATTAATATTTTTAATCAAAATATTTGGTTTTTCTATATATGTATTATAACTTTGCAGCTGATCCCAAGCAGAGTCTCTAAATGTAGCTGGCGCTCCCCGCTTGGATACCCATTCAAATAAATACTATTCATTAATTGTGGCTTTGGCCCTTGAAGATATCATCAGTCTGTGCTGATAAAGATCGTAGTTTTCTTATTTTGAGACCTTAGTCGAAAGAGCCTGAATTTGCAACGTGCAAATTTGGGCTTTTTTTTTGCAACTTATGCTTATCAAGAGCATCCTGACTGAGCTCCTAAATCGGATTTCTTTATTTAAAATAAGTTATTTCGATACATATTTAGCTTGCATGCGCTCTATCTTCAGGCGCTTTCACGAAATGTCCAAGGCGCATTAGAACAAATTTTTAATTTAGATAGAATAAATCAGAACTAGCACTGCGATTTAAAGTATCGTGTTAACGAACAGTGTATATTTATTTTGGCAATGAAGTTTTGCCGGAAAAGTAATTATGAAATATTGACGATTGTCAAACCCTGTCAATAAGTTCCTCCCAGTATTCTGCTGCTCTTCTGGTATGAGGTATACAAATGGAGCCTCCAACCATATTAGCGATCGCAAAGACTTCATAAACCTCCTCGGTATTTACTCCGCATTCGCGCGCTTTTCCAAGATGATATTTAATACAGTCATCACATCTTAAAACCATTGATGCAACAAGTCCAAGTAGTTCCTTGGTCTTTACATCTAGCGCCCCTTCCTGGTACATTTGGTGATCCAGGGAAAAAAACCTCTTAAGTGGCAAATTATCTTTGGCCAGAATTACCTCATTCATCCTGGCACGGTACTCATTAAATTCCTTTATCTGCGACATAGCATTTTTTTATTGTCCTATTTCGTATTCCCGCAATGCATTATTCAATGTTACTTTTTTGTCCGTTGATTCCTTCCTTTTGCCAATGATTAATGCACATGGCACCTGAAATTCTCCAGCAGCAAACTTTTTAGTATAACTCCCGGGAATGACAACTGATCGGGCAGGAATATGTCCCTTGTAATATTGGGTTACACTGCCACTCACATCAATAATATGTGTGGAACCAGTAATCACAACATTGGCACCAAGTACAGCTTCTGTTTCTATAATAGTTCCCTCGACTACAATGCACCTTGAACCAATAAAGCAGTGATCTTCAATTATATTTGGACTGGCCTGCGGGGGTTCTAAAACACCCCCAATTCCTACGCCTCCAGCCAGATGAACATTCTGACCAATCTGTGCACATGACCCAACAGTAGCCCAGGTATCCACCATCGTTCCTCTTCCAACAAAAGCTCCAATATTGACATAACTTGGCATTAAAATGGCCCCGGGTTCGACAAATGATCCATAACGTGCAATTGCCGTCGGTACCGCGCGAACTCCCAGTTCATCAAAAGCGGTTTTTGTGGGTATTTTGTCATAAAAAGACAGGTCACCGGCTTTAATTACTTTGTTTTCAGCCAATGGAAAATACAATAGTATCGCCATTTTGACCCAGTCATTTACCAACCAGTCACCAGTTCCTTTTTGCTCTGCAACCCTGATCTGGCCCTGATCCAATAAAGAAATAGTATCCAGAACGGCAGATTTATAATTTTCATTTTTGAGTAGTTCGCGGTTGTGCCATGCTTGCTCAACCAATATTTTGTTCTGATTCATATGACGGTATTAAAATACGATTCGATGAGAAGCAATGATAGCAATAATCGCTATTATTACGCCGATAATTATTTCATTGTATCGATGGGCTTGAATTAATAAACGCCCTGTAATGATCCACCCTGCAACAAAAAACATCCACATAAGAAAATAATCCAGTTTATATGTTACAATTCCCTCCCTATCAAATTTTAGCACCAGGGAATCACCTGGAGACTGCAAAAATCTGATCCATAACCAAAATGAAAGTGTCGCAATTATTGCTGTAGTGTGAAGACTGCTTTTAATCCAATTGTTTGCAATAAGCGTAATAACACAGCTGAGTACTGCAGATAACAAATACCAAATCCAGTACTTTGGTACCGAAGGATCATGTTTTAAGTTAATCCAAAGCCAGAGATAGAAAACCAGTATAATAATCAGCGGAAAAATTCTGTCATGGCGATCATACATCTGAATGCTTTTGATTGCATTCAGCACCCTTAACATTAGGATGGCAATGAACGGAATAATGATGGTATAAATAGTTACAAGTAATAACAGCATTGTCTTGTCGTGCCAGCTGTTGACGCCAAACCAATGAGGCCTGAAACACAATGTCAGGAACAAATTATAAACTATAAAAAAAGCCGGGTGAAATATATAGGAACTTACCTTGGCCACTGTAACTCCTAATCTTTCCGAAAAGACTTTTACAAGCATTTGATGGGTTATCCTTTTTTCAAGACCTTTTTGGGAGCCATTGGCCCAGTGCCCGCTGGAGCAGGCTTTTCGTTACTTTTATCGGGTGTTGGTGTATTTGTTTTTGGAAGTGCCGGTGCATTGTTGGTGTTGGCTCCGGAAGTGGTTTTTGGCGGTGGCGGTGTTATTTTCGCAATGAGCGCCTTGATATTTTGGTAAACACTACTGTTACTTTCTTTTCCCTTACATTGATGCTCATTCTTTTTTTCATCAATGTTTTTTATCCTGTTCGTTGGGCTAGGATGAGTACTAAGCCATTGAGGCGGTGTCGGCTGTCCTTGCATTTTCTTAAAAAATCCGGATGCGCCGTTGGCATTCCAATTGGTTGGACATAAATATAGAACTGAAAATGAATCTGCCTGTGTCTCATTGGCTCGGCTAAAACTTAACGCCGCTAATGTGCCTGTTACCTGTTTGATAACTTCTTTTTTGCCTAATGCGGCATCCAGTAATATCTGTACGCCAAGGGATTTGGTAAGTTGTTGTGTAGAGTGCCTGTTGGCTGCATGTGCAATTTCATGGCCTAAAACTCCCGCAAGCTGGTCTTCCGAATCAAGAAAAGACATCAATCCGGTATAAACATAAATATGACCTCCTGGCGTACAAAATGCATTCAGTGTTTTAGGGTCATTGATAATTTTTACTTCCCATTTAAAGTCTCGGGCATAATCCACAAGATTGGTAGCAAGGATCTTTTTAACAATATCATTTAAATAGTTGTATACATTTTCGTTGCCGCTGACTGGCAGAAGTGGAAAATCCGCAGGATTTGAAGCTATTTCTGCTGCGACCTGGTTACCCAGTTCAATGTCCTGCGAAACCGGGAAAACGTTAAGTTTAGACCATGAACTTTTAAAAAATGAACAGGAAACAGTGCATAGGACAACCAGGATTAATAAGAAAGCTTTATTGAAACTTAACATTATAATGTATTTAAGGTCAAAATTACAGCTTTCTGGCGAGGTTCATATGCCTTCTAATAGATCATGCCGCACTTCTAAATCGTTAATTGCCATGTATGTAAGTCTTTTTAACTTGCAACTTTTGATTCCCAAAAGCATCTTTATTAATACCTTCGCCGTAGATTAATCAGTCCGGGGGTTTTACTCCAGCCAAGTATCAATATGAAATATTTCTTTTTCCTTGCTTTTTTAGGACTTTCTTATATGGTTCCGGCACAGAACACCACTTTTATCGATTATGATAAAAGATCATATGAATTAAAAAACGTAAAGGTTTCGGGAAATGAATTCTCGGATGAAAAGACCATTATTGCCATTTCAGGACTCCATATAGGTCAGAAAATTAGTATTCCGGGACAGGAGATCCCACAGGCGATCAAATCAGTCTATGCACAAAAACTGTTCAGCAATGTTCAGGTTGACCTTGAAGAAGTTTCATCCTCAACGGTGAATCTGGTAATTAAGGTCACAGAACGCCCGCGTTATGTCAGTCATTCCTTCAAGGGTGTTAAAAAATCTTCTCATGATGAGTTGAATGATCTTGTCAGCAGTCAAATTAATAAAAATGCAATTTTCACAGATGATATCAAGGCGAATATCATTTATAAATTAAACGCATATTATACCAAAAAAGGGTATCTGGATAATAAGATTAGAATTTTCGAATTCAAGGACGAAAAGAAGAAGAACGCAGTCAAACTTGTAATTGATATTGATAAATCCAAAAGAGTAAGAATAAGCAATATTGCATTCAATGGAAATGAAAGTTTTTCTGATAGCCGATTGAGAAAACAGATGAAGAAAACCAAGCGCTGGACCCACATTTTCTCAAAATCAAAATACGTTGAATCGGAATATCTTGACGATAAACAGAAGGTGCTTGATTTCTATTTTGCCAAAGGATACAGAGACGCGGTAATAACGAGTGATAGTATTTACAGGACATCGATGCGCAAAGTAAAGATTGACATTAATCTTTCTGAAGGGCATAGGTATTATTATCGGAATATTGAAATCAAAGGTAATTCTTTGTTTACTCAGGAACAGATCAGAAGAATTATTGGCATTAACAAAGGCGATATTTATAATCAGGATTTACTCCAGAAAAGATTAAGCTTTAGCCAGGACGGCAGAGACGTAAGTACGCTTTATATGGATGACGGCTATCTTTTTTTCAGGGCAGAGCCTGTAGAAGTCGGTATTGAGGGTGATTCCGTTGATGTTGAAGTTCGTATTTTTGAAGGGCCCCAAGCCACCATTGACCGAGTGATTGTCTCGGGCAATGAGCGCACACACGAAAATGTAATCCGTAGGGAATTAAGAACCAGACCGGGACAGAAATTTAGCAGATCAGATATTATCCGATCTCAGCGTGCTATCATGGCTCTGGGCTTTTTTAATCCTGAGTCAATGGGCATTAATACGCCAGTCAATCCAAGAAGAGGAACTGTGGATGTTGAATACAGTGTAGAAGAAAGACCTTCGGATCAGCTCGAACTTTCAGCGGGCTATAGTGCATTTGGACTTATCGGAACATTAGGGGTTGTTTTTAATAATTTTTCAACTAAAAATATTTTTAAGAAAGACGCCTGGCATCCCCTTCCCCAGGGAGATGGACAGAAACTCAGTGTCCGGGCGCAATCAAACGGTCGTTTTTACCAGTCATATAACTTTTCGTTTACCGAACCCTGGTTGGGAGGTAAAAAACCAAATTCTTTTACTGTTGGCGGTGTGTACAGTATTATTGACAATAGTCGTACGGTTGGCACTACCAGCAATTTTAGCATTCTACGCCTCAGCTCTGCGCTGGGCACTCAACTTCAGTGGCCTGATGATAACTTTACGCGTACCACATCCTTGAATTTGGAAAGACTGAGACTGAACAATTATTTTGGATTCAGCAGCAATAATATCCCGGTCAATCAGGGTGACTTTTATAATCTTTCACTCAAGCATACCATTTCTAGAACAACGGTCAACGAGCCTCTTTTTCCCAGATCTGGATCCAGAATGAGCTTATCCTGTCAGTTTACATTACCTTATTCTTTATTCAGGCAAAACTATAATCCAGAATCACTGACACCTGCTGAGCGTTTCCGTTGGGTTGAATACCATAAATGGAGATTTGATGGTGAGTGGTATTTCAATATCGTTAATAAACTTGTTTTTGCCTTTAATACCAAAATTGGCATTCTTGGACATTATAATAATAAACTGGGAACTTCTCCTTTTGAACGGTTTAGATTGGGCGGAGACGGTTTAAATTCCCAATCTTTTGCCATCGCAGGCAGGGACATCCTTGCACTGCGGGGTTACACTGAACAGGATGTTCAGAGACGAACTTCAGAGCCACTTACGACGCCACTTCAAGATGGCACGGTATTCAATAAATTTACTGCAGAACTTCGTTATCCGCTTTCTCTAAATCCTAGTGCAACAATATTCATGACAACATTCTTCCAGGCTGGAAACCAATGGAATTCTTTTAAAGAGTACAATCCTTTTCAGCTCAAAAGGTCTGTGGGTGTGGGCGTCCGAATCTTTTTACCGATGTTTGGACTTTTGGGATTTGACTACGGATTTGGTCTTGATAAACCCTGGTTGACAGACATCAATGAACCGTTTAAGTCCTACGGCAGATTCAGTCTAATTCTTGGATTTGAACCCGATTAGCAGCTGTCTATCAGAAAGACTTTTCTGATTTTTTATTGGTTAATTGGATTGATATCAACAATCTTGTCAGTAAATGCAATCCCTCCAATTTGACATTGATCAATTGTTCCAAACCAATGCATTCTATGACGTGCGATGTAATCGTAGAAACTATCCCTTATTTTCACAGGAATCCGTTCTATGATCAGGCCAATGATTTTCCACACCCCTTTCATTTGGAGAAGAATCTGAATGACCGCCGTTGATTTTAGATAGATTGAATCGGAATTCACAACAATAATAGTTCCGGAGTTTACAGAACATTTTCCAAGTTGTGCAAATCTCAATTGATCATGAACATCAAGTTTACTTAAAAAATTTGCGGTCTTATTACAAAGAAGACACTTTTCGTCAAAGAGCACAAGAAGGTAACCGTTGACAGTAATTTCTGCGACCTTTTTATTCGAATGCAGAAATTCCGGTAATGTCATGACCTGTGATCAGAAGATGAATATCGTGCGTACCCTCGTAAGTCAACACCGTTTCCAGGTTGTTCATGTGCCTCATAATCGGATATTCATTGGTAATTCCCATACCGCCCAATATTTGCCTTGATTCCCTAGCAACGACAAGTGAAGTATAGACATTATTGCGTTTAGCCATAGAAATTTGAGCGGGTGTCGCCTGTCCGTTATTGGCCAGAGTGCCAAGTCGCCACGCCATCAATTGGGCTTTGGTTAGCTCAGTGATCATTTCTGCTAGTTTTTTCTGTGTCAGCTGAAATGCTGCCAATGGTTTTCCGAACTGAATTCTTTCCTTGGCATATCTTAATGCAGTATCATAACAATCCAGACCAGCGCCAATAGCGCCCCAGGCTATGCCGTATCTTGCCTTGGAGAGGCAAGAAAGAGGCCCTTTTAAGCCCTGAACACCCGGAAGAACCATTGATTTGGGGACCCTCACATTGTCAAACACCAATTCTCCGGTAATCGATGCTCTTAGTGACCATTTACCATGAATCTCAGGCGCTGAATAACCTTTTAATCCCTTTTCAACGATTAAGCCGATTATTTTTCCATCCTCGTTTTTTGCCCAAACTACAGCAATGTCTGCGACAGGACTGTTGGTTATCCATAATTTCGCTCCGTTGAGAATATAGGCGTCTCCATCATCCCTTACATTAGTGGTCATTCCTCCTGGGTTTGATCCATGGTCTGGTTCCGTCAATCCAAAACACCCGATGAATTCACCTTTTGCAAGTTTTGGAAGATATTTTCTCTTTTGGTCTTCAGAACCAAATTTATAAATCGGATACATGACCAGTGAACCCTGCACTGATGCCATGGATCTTATCCCGGAATCTCCTCTTTCAAGCTCCTGCATAATAATACCGTAAGCTATTTCATCCATACCACCTCCACCATATTCTACCGGCAGACTCGGCCCATACGCGCCAACTTCAGCCAGACCCTTAAACAAGTGTTGTGGACAGTCTGCTCTTTCTGAATACTCTTCAATGATTGGGCTCACTTCTTGCTTAACCCAATCTCTGACTGCTTCACGGGCCAATTTGTGTTCTGATGTTAAAAATTCATCCAGGAGATAATAATCATGCCCTTGATATAAATCTGTCTTTTGCTTCTTAGCCATTTCTTTCTATTGTTGATTATGCAAAATTATATTCTGCTGAGCTTATTATTGCAACGCCCGGTAATAAAGATCTAGATATCTCGGTAGTATTTTATTTAATTCAAACTTACTTGCCTGTTCGATTGCATTTTTTTTAAAGTCTTCAAATCGACTTGGATCTCTTAGAATATTCAGCGTTTTTTCCGTGAGTTCATCTACGTTGCCAACATCACAGGTAAAACCCGAGAAGCCATTGAGGTTAACTTCAGGAATTCCTCCGATATTTGATGATACTACTGGCACGCCACAAGACATTGCTTCAAGTGCTGATAATCCAAAACTTTCATGATCTGATGTGAGGAAAAAAACATCGGCAATATTTAATAAAGTTTCAATTGATTCTTGTTTGCCAAGAAAAATGACTTTATCGCTAATTTTTAAATCCCTGCAGAGATCTTCCAGTGTTACTCTTTCTGGTCCGTCTCCTATCAAAATGAGCCGGGATGGAATTACCTCATTGACACGGGCATAACATTGAATGATGTCTTGAATCCGCTTGACCTTCCTGAAATTTGAAATATGCATTAGTATTTTTTCTCCTGGTCCAGCAAATATTTTTCTTAGTTCTGGTTTAGGGCTTGGAAAAAATCTTTTACTATCGATAAAGTTTGGAATCACTTCTACATCCCTGCTGATCTTAAAAGCGTTCAAGGTGTCTAATCTCAGCGAATCAGATACTGCTGTTACAAAATCAGATTGATTAAGGCTGAATTGAACCACAGGATAAAAGGATGCATCAAGTCCTACCAGGGTTATATCAGTGCCGTGAAGCGTTGTGATAACCGGAAGATTTTTATCTTTTGATTTTAAGATACTTTTGGCAATAAATGCAATAATTGCATGAGGAATCGCATAATGCACGTGAAGCAGATCGAGATCATGATGCAGTGCGATATCGACTATCTTACTTGCCAATGCTGTGTCGTATGGTTTAAAATCAAATAACGGGTATTCGAAATTCGTAACTTCATGATAATAAACATTTGCCTGAAATGTACTTAGACGCGCAGGCCGCTTGTACGTTATAAAGTGAATCTGGTGGCCAAGAGCGGCCATTGATTGTCCTAGTTCAGTTGCAACGACACCACTTCCACCATAAGTTGGATAACAAACTACTCCTATTTTCAGACACTTTTTCATCAATGAATAAGCCAGTTAATAGCATTAAACAAAAAGCCAGTCCAAATGTTAAGAGGTTTTATTGATTTTCATAAATGGCAGTTTATTCTATAGCAGATCTTGAAAAACTGACGGGAATAAAAGCCCATACAATACGTATTTGGGAAAAAAGATTCAACTTTGTTCAGCCGAAAAGAACGGCGACCAATATTCGTTATTATGATGACCTTGATCTCAAGAAGGTTACAAGTATAGCTTTACTTTCAGGAAAAGGATATAGGATCTCTAACATCTGTAATATGTCTCTTCATGAATTGGAGGGTCTTGTAGCACAGCATATTGATGTGGCGAGATTTAATGCGGATATGCTTGATGCATTGACGCTATCTATACTTTATCTGGATGAACTGAAATTTATTCATATACTCAACAAACACATTGAGAAAAACGGTTTTGAAATTGCCTTTAATGAATTAATTCTTCCTCTTTTAGATAAGCTAAATGATATGTGGCTGAGCGGTTCAATTAAGAAAGCACAGGAAGAATTTGCTTTACAGATTATTAAAAGAAAAATCGTTCAGCAGATCAATCTTGCTGAATATCACTCAAAAGAGGGACCGTCAAGATTTTTATTGGTCATGCCAAAACACGAGAATCAGCAGCTCAATAGATTATTTGTTGAGTACATGCTTGTAAAAAACAACATGGCAAGTTTGTATATGAGTAATGACGCAGACTTGAAAGACGTCATAGAAGCAGTCGACATTTTCAGGGCAGATCATATCATTACCTTTATTAATGAATCCAGCTCAATGGAATATGTGGATGATCTCGTTATGTTGAATGCCAAACTTGAGAAGCCGGTAAATCTTGTATTTATTGGTTATTTGTCCACTGTAATAAAAGAAAAATATCCTGAGGTTCTTGAGATTCGCAATTATTCTTCACTGCTTAAATTCCTGACTGGATTAAAAATTCCGAATTGAGTACCTTTGCCATTAGATCTTGATGGCGGGTTCATATGAATATTAAAAGGTATATCTGGATTTTGTGCAGCCTTTTGCTGATATTAATGGCATTCTGCGGATGGCAAATGAGCCATCTCAGATTATGGGGCCACTGGCCTCTTTTTTTGTTTTTAAGCGGCTGGTGTGCTGTAGCGATTTTTTTGGATTACTTCTACGCTGGAAATCCAGGTAGAAAATATTTTTTATTATTATCAGGCCTGAGCGCCCTGCTCTTGGGTTTATCTTTTCCCCCATTTGGATTTACGCCATTGATTTTCTTCGGATTTGTTCCGCTTTTTTTTATTCAGGAAATTGCAGATAGAAATAAAATTAGTGGATTGTTTTATGTTTATAATGCCTTTGTTCTCTGGAACATTTTTGATACTTATTGGGTGGCCAATGCCGCCTTATTGCCTGGTATTGTAGCAATCTGGCTTAATTCATTCTTCATGCTTGTTCCATGGATAGGCGCTCAATGGGTTGGACGAAAAATACCTTCCTTGCGATGGTGGTCATTTGCTTCATTCTGGATCGTCTTCGAATGGATACATCTTAATTGGGAAATTTCATGGCCATGGTTGACCCTTGGCAATGCATGGTCCTCTTTAACTTCCTGGATACAATGGTATGAATACACAGGCGTTTTTGGAGGTACACTTTGGACTCTGATAATGAATATTTTGTTTTTCCAATATATCTTAAACTCAAAAAGGCAATTATCAATTCGCAATAATCGTCGCACCATCACTTTAATTTTATGTTTTTTGATTTTTCCTGTTTCGATTTCTATTCTAATTGACAGGAATTTTTTGGCGGAGGGCAAGTATGGTGAAATCTGTGTTGTTCAGCCAAACTATGAACCTCATTATGAAAAATTTGCTGTACCAGAAATGGAGCAAATTACCCGTTTGGGAAGACTTGCCGAAATAAACTTAACAAAGGACACGCGATTTATTTTGTTTCCGGAGACTTGTATTGGAGATATTGGTGGACCTGTGAATTCAGCGCGGGTTCAGGATGACAATCGAATTATTACATTTTATGATTTTATAGAGTCTCATTTTAATATACCGATTGTTATGGGGCTGACAACAATAAAATTTCTGCGCGATGGTGAGCTAGATAGTCCTTTCAAAAGAACTAACCGGGCTTTTAAAGAACCTTATGAGATTGCAAATAGCGCAGTTATTTTAAAAAACCGTCTGGAAAAAAATGTACCAGTTTACAATAAGTCGAGATTGGTTCCAGGCGCAGAAATTTTTCCCTACAGGAGGCTTTTACCTTTTCTAAGTCCGTTGGTAGACAAGCTTGGGGGAACCGTAGCGGGGTTAGCTACCCAGAAAGAAAGGACTGTTTTTGAAGCTGGCAACCTGGTAATTGCACCCGTTATCTGTTATGAGAGTATTTACGGTAATTATATGCGTGGGTATATAAAAAACGGAGCTCAGGCTATATTTATCATGACAAATGATGGTTGGTGGGATGATACGCCAGGATATAAACAACATATGGCGTTTAGTAAATTAAGAGCCATTGAATTCAGAAAACCCGTTATTCGGTCTGCCAATACAGGTATTAGCTGTTTTATTGACGCAAGGGGAAATCTTGGCAAATCGCTAGGCTATAATGTGCATTCTTCAATTAATCAAGGTGTTACGTTCAGCCCATACTTAAGTTTTTATGCAATTTATGGTGATTTGCTAGCTTATTTGGCCCTTCTGTTTGCCGCGTTTATAGTTATTTTAAGGTTATTCAAGTATTTCTTTTAAGATATTACACAGTAGTAAAATAATTAATAATAAAAATTATTTCATTACAAGTCATTGATAAACAGCAATTTAGCAACAAAAGGGTTTAAGTATTTAAAATTTATTACATTTTTTAAACCGTTTTTTTAAATCTGGCAAGATTTATGTATATATATAATTGCTAAAGCGATTTAGCACGTATCCAAGAATGAGATACAACAATTTCTGAGGTCGGTTCGCTGGGGGGTATGAACCGATCTCTTTTTTTTTGTATTTGTCTGAAACACTTCGTGATTGAACAGAATTTTCCTAGATTAAGAATTATAATAATAATCTGGTTCTTATTTGAATTACGTAT
The DNA here is from genome assembly GCA_046329325.1 of Saprospiraceae bacterium. GTDB lineage: Bacteria > Bacteroidota > Bacteroidia > Chitinophagales > Saprospiraceae > Vicinibacter. The sequence goes on along the minus strand of JAXLUU010000001.1, from coordinate 1,298,798 downwards.
ATTCTATCCAAAATTATTCTCGCTAACTTTTTCTTTTAAACATTAAGCTAACTACCGTTACCTTAAAATGATTACCTCTGAAGTTCCTCCATTTCTAAAAGTTCTAAGTATGACCTCAATTATAGAGGCCAATCAATTTATACTTAGAAAAATTTTCTAATCCATTGACTTTTTATGTACCCAGATGCTAAGATTTGGACACTGAGCAACAATCTCAGGATCAACCTCGCTATATATTTTTGGAGCATGACTATTTAGCCAGTCTCTGAATATTTCATTTTTCTTTAAGTCTTTTGCAGCCTGTTGAATTTTGGCATAATCCTGCCTTAGATTAGCCTTGTGTGGTGCTGATCTTGAGACCAGCTTTAAAATTCTGAAATATTTCTTTCCTTCAGGATCTTTACTTTCAATGACGTCTGAAATTTCTCCAACTTTTAATTTGTCTATTGCGAAATAAACGTCTGGTTCTAAATCTGCAATTTCAAAATATGAGTTGCTTGTTTTTTGATTTACCAGTTGTCCACCAAAATTATAGGTATCTGATTTTTTGTCACTGTATTTTCGGACCTGTTGCTCAAAGGGAATTGTATCTGCATTTATCTTTTTCCTTATTTCTCTTAATGATGCTCTTGCCTGCTCCAATTCCTTTTCTGTAATCTCCGGTTTAATAAGAATGTGACGTGTATTTATATTATTTCCCCTTCTTCCCAACAGCTGAATAATATGAAATCCATAATCAGATTCTACAATATCAGAGATAGAATCTTGTTCCAGCTTGTAGGCAACTGCCTCAAATTCCGGGACCAATGTTCCCCGTTTGGTCCATCCTAATTGTCCACCCTGCTTTCCAGATCCAAGGTCATCCGAGTATATTCCAGCCAATTTACCAAAATCTTCACCAGCCCTTATTCTTTGCTGAAGCTTTCTTAATTTTTCTCTTGCATGATCTGTTTCTTCAGTGCTGGGTTTCGGTCGTACTACAATTTCAGCTATTTCAACTTCCGAACTAAGGTATGGAAGACTGTCCTTTGGAATTGATTTATAGAACTTTTCAGCTTCCTTTGGAGTAATCGTTACGCTTCCGACTATTTTGTTTTGCAATTTTTCAGTTAGTATTTGTGCCTTGAGATCATCTCTAAATCTCTTTCTTACTTCATTGACAGACTGACCATAGTATTCCTCAAATTTTGCATTATCGTTTCCCATATATTGCATAATCTGATCAATTCTAGCATTTAACTGGCTCTCAACTTCCTCATCTTTTATTTCTATACTATCAAGTTTAGCCTGGTGAACCATAAATTTCTGAACAAGAAGATTTTCAAGAATTGCGCAATCGTCATTGTTGCTCAAAAAGTTTTGCTTGTCCTTAATATATGCGATTTGTTCCTGCCAGTCTGAGTAAAGCACGATTTCGCTACCTACTTTTGCAATAATTTTATCTATTGCTCTAAACTGCTGAGCATTTAATGCCACAGTCGTAATAAGCAGAACTGTAATTTTATAAAAAATCAATCTTTTCATTGGTCTAGAATGTTAATTACTTTACAAGTATATTAATTGACTTGTCTTTAAAAGCCTTTTCATAAAGCTGCTTTTTCTTGTTTTCCAGCTGCTTAAATTTCTTAAGATATAGAATTGATTTTATTGCCTGTTCCCTGACAAAAGAAAGCGGCAGCTCTTCGTTAGGCCTTACGAGATCAAATATTCTGATATAATAGTAAAGATCCTTTGTTCGAACGACTTGTTGCGTTTTTTTTGTTAACTTGTTAATATTAATTAAGCTCTTCGGAAAGGATTCTTTTAGATCGTTCCATTTAATCCATCTGTCCCCGTTAAGTTTATAATCCTCTGCATGGTCTGAACAATATTTCTGAAGCAGCGCCGAGCCATTCATTTCATCACTATTCCATAATTTAATGAAAGTTTTCTCATCCAAACTGTTTTTTTTGAATACTGCATATCTAAGCTTTAGGATCGGACCATCCAATTTGTATTCATTTCTGTTTTCCTGATAATATTGTATCAATTCGTTTTCTGTAACAGATGTATCATGTGATTCCTTTAAAATTATTTTTTCAAGTGCGTCAGAATACAACGAACTTCTGTAATTTTCAACCAGCTCGTCAATTTCATTAGAATTGCCTATTCGATTTCTGGCCTCAATCTGAAAAACTTGATCTCTGCACCAGTTTTCTGCGTAAGCATACAAAGTTGCAATACTGTCCTTTCCTGAGTTAATGTAAATATTGCCTTCTTTATTAAAATCAGATAAATACAAAATATTATCTCCGGCTTTGGCCAGAATTTTATCTCCTTCAATTGCTTTTCCGGAATTTCTGCAGCCGCAACATATTGAAATTAGCAGAATTACATAGTTTAATTCTCTATGTACCTTCATTAATTAACTCCTGACAAGATTATTCAATACTTCGTGGTCAACGTTGACTTTATATTTGTTTTTGAGTTCATTGATCCAAATGGCCTCCAGATAGTCCTGATAGTCTGCAATGATAAAGCCCCTTGCTTCATCAATTGTTTTATAAGCCTTTGGTAAAATGTCGTCAACATGTTTGAATACAAAATTGTTGTCCGCAGCATTTTTCTGCATTGGGGTTGAAAATCCTTTTTGAAACTGCAGGCCAATATAGGAATCCTGATTCTTTCTTTCTACTACTGTTCTCTGATAAGAAATAAAGCTTTTTTTACTATCAAATTTGTCTATGGCTTTTGTAATTCCCTTTTTAACAATATAGTCATGGATTTTATTGGCCAACTTTTCGTTGGAAGTATCTATTGTTATTGTTTGAATGACTGCTCTTTCATCCCATCTGTAATTTTCCTTGTTTTTATCATAATAGAGCTTAAGACCAGAGGTATCTTCAGATGCCCTGTCCCATACTACATTTTTTGTAGCCTCAAATAGAAGTATTCCTTCCCTGTACTCTCTCATTAGCGCTTTAAAATCCGGATACTTTTCTTCAAGTCTGTTTTCCTCATACTGCAGACATTTTTGTGACACAAATTCTGACAATAGGCTCCTTAAAGTATTTCTTATATTTTTATCTTCAGAAAGCTGTACTCTTTGTCTCGGGTTGGCTTTGATATAATCTATTAAGTCTTTAGTGCCAAGTGAAGTTTTTGCTAATGTCGCAACGACATCATTTGGCAAATTTTCCGGTGCTATCCATTTGTATGTAAAAAATGTGCTATCCATTTTTGCTGCCAATGCATCAAGTGCTGTCGGGTTTTCTTTATAACCTGCTTCCGCCTTAATTTTTTCAATAAGGCTACCTTGTGCCTGTTTAAATCTGCTGTCGCGGGTAATATCTGCCTGAATTTTGCGCTTTGCTCTTTCATATGGCAGTTCTTCTTCTTTTTTGATTCGTTTAATAATATGCCACCCGATGCTTGTTTCAACTGGTTTACATATATCCCCGTCCTTCGGAATTGAAAAAGCAGCATCTTCAAAGGCAGCTTCAAATTGATTAATGCCAAAATATCCAATATTCCCTCCTGTTAAATTGGTAGTGAGATCCTGGCTGTAGGTCCGCGCGAGTTCTTCAAAGCTGGCACCACCGATAATAGCTTTATAAATGCTGTCAGCACGCATGCGGGCCAATTCATCAGGCTTGGATTTCAGGCCTTTTCTAATTAATATATGGGCCGCCTCCATTTTTCTGCGTGATGGTCTGCTATCCATCACCTGAATGATTTGGTATCCGAGCTTGGTCCTTACAGGTTCTGAGAATTCACCGTTGTTAAGACTATAGATAATCGTTTCTAAACCGTAAAAACCGTCCGGGAGCATGGCCGAAAACCATCCTAAATAGCCACCATTGCCAACTGTATTTTTATCTTCGGAATACTTTTTTGCTGTCATTTCAAAATTTTTTGAAGCCTTGAGTGCGTTATAAGCTTCTTTTGCCTTATTGAATGCTTTGAGTGTATCGGCAGGTGATGCACCCTGACCAAGACTGATCAAAATGTGTGAAATGAGGATATCTTTTTTCTGTCTTTCATAAACTTCACGTGCCAATTTGTCCACTACCTCCTTATCATTCAGGTAATTGGTGGTCAGCTGTTGTCGATATCCTTCAAGCTCCTTGATCAGGCTTGGTATCGTATCGAGCTTCATTTCTCTGGCTGCCTGGACTTTTAGTTTGAATTTTATATAAAGATTCAGATATTCTTCAAGTGATGATTTGGTATAAGTGGCCTCCTTGCCATTATTTTTATTGTAAATATATTCAAATTCCGATACTTTGACTGGATTGTCATTAATCGAAAATATTGTTTGGTCGGCCTTTTGAGACCATAAAATACATGTCGACAGACTAAGTAAGAGTGTGTATAAAATAGATGAAATTTTCATCGTTTAAAAATTTGAGATTGCAAAATTATGTATACGAACTGTAAATCAATTTATTTATTGTGTCTCGTTTCGTGCTAAGCCATAACATAGGTCAAATCCTATAAAATCATTTCTGAACTCACCGTTTCACAAAAAAAAAGCCGACTGGCATCGCCATCGGCTTTTTTGTGACTTTTTGATTTTTTAATTCAGTTTTTCTGAAAGGGCTTTGCCTGCTTTAAATCTGACCACTTTTTTCTTAGGGATCTTGATTTTCTTGCCGGTAGCCGGGTTTCTACCTTCTCTTGCTTTGCGGACTGAAACAGAAAAAGTGCCGAATCCCACGAGCGTTATTTTGTCACCTTTTTTCAAAGATTTTTCAATTGAGGTCAATACCGTATCCAATGCGGTAGACGCCTGTACTTTAGTCAATTCTGCAGCTTTTGCCACATTTTCGATTAAATCTGCTTTATTCATTTTTTATAAATGTTTAATTTATTAAATCTGCGACAAATATATAAATAATTATTTAAATATGTACTTTTTTATTAATAAAATCCTCGGAAAATATCATATTTTATGCGGTTTTAGCCGGATTTCAGCTAAATCGTATATTTTTGACGCTAATATTTCATTGTAGCGTGTTGATAAATACTTTGATACGGCGGGGTGTGCAGATTGGTTTAACGGTAGTTTTCATCACCATACTTCCTTCCTGTAACCGCGGTACCGGATGTCCGGCGGAAAATGCTAAGCCTAAAGTTGATAAGAATGGCAATCCAAAAAGTAAGCCTAAATCCGGACTTTATGACAAAAAGGGGAGAATGAATTCAAGTGGTTACAAGAATGACCATCGCAAACCTAAAAAACACACCAATTAAGCCAGATCTGATAGCGCCTTCTTCAGATAGTCAATTACTTTGACTTCTACTGCATCCACTTGATTTAACAGGGCTAACATCACGGTCGCAAAATCCGTCAAATGAACCAGATAAAGGGATCTGCAAATCAATGAATTGCCTTTTGAATAAAGCTCAATACTGGTTCCGCAATAGTGATTTACAATTTCTTTTGTAAGTTCTATTCTTTGCTGATTTCTTGGAAAATCGTCTGAATTTCGGAGAAAAATAACAACTTCATTTGATGCATGCTCTCTCCATCCTACCAGCTCATTGTGGTTCATCTCCGGGATAACGTGATGCCAGCAAAGTCTTTTTGCATTTTCATTGATTTGTTGTCTAAACCTAACCGCTACAGGTTCAATTCTGTCTGTCGCGTAAATAATAGATCTTTTATTGTATAAGGTATCTGCAAGATGTTTTGCTTTTTCTTTTATTGATTGATTTTCTCCCTTTAGTAAATCAATTGCCTCCCTGAGATCATCTTCAAAACCATCATCGATAAAACCCAATTTTTTTAATATGAATAACTGCGCAACGAGGCTGAATCCAAGGCAGGCTCTAGGAGAAGGCCAATGATCCGGCAGACGAACATATTCAAAGCCATTTTCCATGGCAAGCTGAATGACCTTACCTCCTGAAGCGATACAAATAATCCTTGCCCCCTGCGCAATACATGAATTCAGATTAGCCAGCGTTTCTTCTGTATTTCCAGAATAGCTTGAAGCTATTACAATCGTATTTTTATCAACGTAGGATGCTGTCTCATAGGATTTGGATACCAAATAGGGAACACGGCAATGACCCTGAATAAATTTGCTGACAAAGTCAGCGCCGATTCCGGACCCTCCCATTCCGGTGACATAAATTTTATTGATTTCAACAGCTGGCCTGATTTGCGCGGCTTCTCCGATTTGCATCGCCTCGATTAATTGATCCGGAAAGCGTTGCACCATTTCCATCATTTCCATCTTCTATACTTCTTTTTTGCAAAGGTAAGATACAATGACCGATACTTACGAAATCGTATCGTTGGTACGCTATTGTTCTGTATCTCAATAACTTTTTATCACACTGGTTGATTTTATTGATTGACTACAAATACATCTTCCTGAAGATTTTAGTTAAATTCTTTAAAAAATGATGATTTTTGCAAAGACACTTGAATTAATATCCTATGCATCACCACCTTACCCTGGGCAAATTTGGAGAAGAACGAGCCAGTGTTTTTTTAATAGATAAAGGATTTATCATACTGGATCGCAATTGGCGTTTTAGTCATGCTGAAATTGATATTATTGCAAAAGACCGGAATACGCTGGTATTTATTGAGGTTAAGACGCGATCCTCTGTCGAATTTGGGCGTCCTGAAGAATTTATTTCCAATAAGAAAATGTTGCTGATTCAGGATGCAGCCAATGAATATATGAAGAAAAATCAACATGATTGGGCGATAAGATTTGACATCATTGCTGTCATTGCAAAGCCGGACGGAACAGAATTAATATCTCATTTTGAAGATGCCTGGTGGTGATTCATCAAAAGATAAAATATCGCTGGATCTGAATATCAAAAACCTGATGTAAGTAGAAGATCAAGATTGGTATACTTAATCCCAAACCTTTCACTCAGGTATTTATTGGTAAGACAACCCTTGTAGGTATAGATCCCATTTTGGAATCCTTTATTGGTATATAATAATTGTTCTATTCCGCCTTCTTCTCCAGCTTTTTTGAGTATCGGCGCAATAATATTGCTCATGCCAATAGATGCTGTTCTGGATACCTTGGATGCAATATTTGGTACTGCGTAATGAATTACACCGTGCACCACACGGGTAGGATGATCATGTGTGGTGACCTTACTTGTTTCGATACACCCACCCTGATCTATGCTTACATCGATGATTACACTTCCCTGCTTCATTTTCATCACCATATCTTCTGTGATTACCACCGGAGCCCTACCGGCTTTACTGTGAATTGCCCCAATTACGACATCAGCAGATATTAATTGCCTGACAAGTGGCACTGGATCCAGCGTAGAAGTATAGAGTTGTCTTCCAATAGCATTCTGAATTCTGATAAGTTTATGAATTTCATCATCGAATATGCGGACAGATGAACCTAACGCCAACGCAGCTCTGGTCGCAAACTCGGCTACCGCACCCGCTCCTAGTATCAATACCTTGGCAGGAGGCACCCCTGAAATTCCCCCAAGCAGGACACCTCTTCCCCCAGACGAGCTGCTGAGTAATTCAGCTGCTGTATGGATTACAGCCAGTCCTGCGATTTCGCTCATTATTCTGACCAACGGAAAACTTCCGTCTTCGGATTTGAGGTATTCCATCGCTATTGCCGTTACTCTTTTCTGTCTGAGCGCTTGTAAATAGTCAGTATGGATTAAGGGCATTTGTAGTGGAGAAATGAGAACCTGATTGCTTTGAAAAAGTGATAATTCTTCCAGCGTAGGCGGAATAACTTTTATGATGATGTCACTCTGGAAGATTTCCTCCCTCGACACTGTAACTTCTGCTCCTGCTTCAGAAAAATCAATATCACTAAAGTTCGCACCTTGACCTGCTCCACTTTCAATTAAGACGCGATGACCCATCGCTACGAGCTTGTAAATCGAATGTGGCACCAAAGCAATTCTGTTCTCATTTAAGAAACTCTCTTTAGGAATTCCAATTTTGAACTTCATACGTGCTTTATTCATTTCGATTATCTGCATTTTGGTTTGCATCAACGAACTTTCACCTGCGCTGAATATTTGTGGACTCATGAATGTGTTTTTTCAAGTTTATAAATTCTTTTGTTTGTTCCGCTCCCTTCAATCTGAATTGAGATCACGGATAATCCTTGTATAATAGGTTGAATTAATTCCGGCCATTCAATAATACAACGTGCTCCGTTTTCTAAGATTTCTTCAATTCCGACATCTATTACTTCCTGTAAGTTGTGCAATCTAAACAGATCGATGTGAAACAAATTGTTGATTCCAAATTTGTTTTCATTAAATCTGTACTCCTGAATTATACTATAACTTGGGCTTGATGTCTCCTGTTCACTTCCGATCACCCCGCATAATTTTCTAACTAATGTGGTCTTGCCAGCCCCCATTTCTCCTTTCAAAAGCCAAATTTGGAATGGGAAGAGCTGTTCCAAAATTTCTGGGACATGATTTTCCATTTGAAGTTCATCTAGCAACCAGGATTTTGTCATTGTTGCTTTAGGTTTTCGATAATTCCATGAAGTTCTCCCAATGTATTGTGCAATCTCTTGTAATTCTTTGCTCCTATTATTTCCTTCCACCGAGTAGATATTTCTTTTAAAATATCCCTCGATGTTTCTATCAATTTCCAACCTTTATCAGTTAATCTGATCAGCGTAGCGCGTCCATCCAGAGGATCCTTTTGTTTGACCAGGTATTTTTTCTGAATAAGCACTTCTATACTGGCACCAACACTTTGCTTGGTGATCCCAATGGCCTGAGCCAATTGGGTTTGCTGTGATCCAAACTCACGGTCAACAGCAAATAAAATCATCAGCTGCGTGTCACTCAGCTGATCAACATGATTACCGGATTGGCGCCTCAGTTGTTCTATCATAAAGAGTGATGGGGCGCGTAACAGTTCAAATAAATCTATACCATCGTAGCGGGCCATGTACTGTTTTTTGCAAATATAGTAAGATAATCTGACTAAAAAATGCATAGTATGAATACACTTTATCATTATGATAAACTTAGCTGGCCTGAAAAATATCGGCCTATGAGCATTTTAACTGTACCCGTTTTAATTCCGTAGCGGTCTTTGATTTCAGGAGTTTTCAATTGGATATCTGGCCTTGCTGCTGTATCTTCGCACATCATTTTCAATCGAATTTATGAATCAAAAAGGCAGCGATTACAGCGCAAGCAGTATTCAGGCGCTTGAGGGCCTGGAAGCAGTACGCCGCAGGCCGGGGATGTATATTGGAAGTACCGACACCAAGGGTCTTCACCATTTGGTATGGGAAGTTGTGGACAACGCGATTGACGAACACTTGGCTGGTTATTGCACACAGGTGGAAGTGCGCATTCTCAAAGACAATTTGATTCAGGTTAAAGACAACGGGAGAGGGATTCCGGTAGATATGCATCCAAAGCTGAAAAAATCTGCTTTGGAAGTCGTGATGACCGTACTCCATGCCGGGGGTAAATTTGACAAAAACAGTTATAAAGTCTCCGGGGGATTACATGGTGTTGGCGTATCCTGCGTCAATGCATTATCCAAGTATGTTCGTGCCGAGGTGTGCCTGAATGGAAGTCAATATATGCAGGAATACGAACGTGGAAAGCCTTTGGCAGATGTCAAAATTGTAGGCAGTTGTTCGGAACGCGGCACAACGATTGTTTTTGCTCCTGACCCTGAAATTTTTGAGACCCTGGAGTTTAATTATGATGTTCTTGCTCATCGGCTTCGGGAATTGAGTTACCTTAACTCAGGTCTGAAAATTGACCTGTTTGATGATCGAAACGAGTCAACAACCCGTCATGATTACTTCTATTCAGAAGGTGGACTGCTTGAATTTGCAAAATACCTTGATCAGACAAGAACTGCCTTGTGTGAAAATCCCATTTATGTAAAAGGTAAAGAAGAAAATATAGAGGTTGAGGTGGCCCTCCAATACAATACCGGATACCAGGAAAATGTATTTTCATATGTTAATAATATTAACACCCGGGACGGAGGAACCCATGTCAGTGGATTCAGACGCGCGCTGGCACGATCATTTAAGCAATATGGCGACGAAAACGGACTTTTTTCAAAACTTAAAGTTGAAATAAGCGGGGATGACTTTCGGGAAGGACTCACCGGTGTCGTATCTGTTAAAGTTCCCGAGCCACAATTTAAAGGGCAGACAAAAGGTGAATTAGGCAATTCTGAGGTCGTTGGTGTTGTCTCCAGGATCGTTGGAGATGCATTGTCCTCTTATTTAGAACAAAACCCAAAAGAAGCACGTCGAATCATTGAAAAAGTAATTCTGGCAGCAACAGCACGTGAAGCGGCGCGAAAAGCCAGAGAACTCGTACAACGAAAAAATGTGCTTTCAGGGGGTGGCCTTCCAGGAAAACTGGCCGATTGTTCCTCTCGCTTACCGCATGAATCAGAACTATTTCTAGTTGAGGGAGATTCTGCCGGCGGAACGGCCAAACAAGGCAGAAATAGACATTTTCAGGCAATTTTACCACTTAGGGGTAAAATCCTGAACGTAGAGAAGGCTTTGGAGTATAAGATTTACGAAAACGAAGAAATAAAGAACATTTTTACTGCTTTAGGGGTCCATCTTGTCGAAGATGATGAAGGAGTACGCAAACTCAATCTGTCCAAACTGCGCTACCATAAAATCGTGATCATGTGCGACGCAGATGTTGATGGATCTCATATTACTACGCTGATTCTGACTTTCTTCTACCGCTACATGCGCGAATTAATCGAAGAAGGCCATCTGTTTATAGCAAGACCCCCTCTGTACTTGATTAAGAAAGGGAAAGAACAGCGTTATGCGTGGAATGAAAAGGAAAGAAAAGATATTACCCAGGAAATCGCTGGTGGAAAGGAAGACAGCGTCAATATTCAGCGATATAAGGGGCTAGGCGAAATGAATGCAGAGCAATTATGGGAAACGACAATGGATCCTGCACGGCGTATTCTATCCAAAGTAACTATTGAAAACGCCACAGAGGCGAGCTACTATTTTTCAATTTTGATGGGTGATGATGTGCCTCCAAGAAGGGAGTTTATTGAAACTCATGCACACTATGCCCGAATTGATGTTTAGAAAAGGAGGATGGTCAGGCCCAGACGTATTGCTTTTTGTTTAAAAGCAACGCCTCTCCTGAAAAAGTCTGTTCTCCGGTCTCCACATCAATAATGGAACATTCGTATAAAATACGGTTTTTCTCCGGAAATATCTCTTTGACGGTAATTACTGCTTCGTATTCAGTGTCCACAAACATTGGTTTTAACCATTGCATGGTCTGCTTGAGATAGACATGCCCATCAGCTTTCCACAGCGCCCCAAAGATTTTTGTAAAAACTGACCCTCCCAAAAAGCCGTGTATTATGTTTCTTCCAAACATGCTGTTTTTACCAGCATCCGGATCAATGTGAAGTGGATTGGTATCGCCTGAAACCCTGGCAAAAGTATCTACATCATGCTGGCTGTATTGAAACATATGCCTGAATTGATCTCCCTTTTGTAGCATCTTAACCTATATTAATAATTTATTTACAATGGAGCGAAGCCCCTTGTAGTAACTTTGCGTCACAATTTTACTATATATTTTTTAATCAAAAGTAAAGATTATGTCAAATAAAGAAAAAAGCAGCAATTTCATGAATGAAATGATTGATGCACAAACCCAGGTAATGGATCAGGTTGTAGAATCTGCCAAAAATCTTACCAAAAATGTTCCTTTCGTAAGTGAAACACTTGATAAAGGTCATAAACTTTTTCAAGAAAGCGTTACGAAGTCAAAAGAATGGGCTTCCGATTTAAACCAGAAAATTGAACAAACTGAAAAGAATATGAATACTGCAAGCAACGATGCTCAGAAGTTTTTTAACCAATGGTTTGAGAACCAGATGACCTGGACTAAAAATATGTTTAACAATGCATCTGGCAACACCACATCGGGTCAGAATCAAGATTGGATGAATGCTTGGAATCAATACATGAGCCAACAGAATAATTGGTTCAATCAAATGAATACCTATTGGAACCAGTTCAGTCAGAATAATCCATGGATGCACAATAACGGGAATGTTCAGAATCCCTTCGCACACATGATGCAAAACTTTATGAATCAGCAGGCCAATGAGCAAATGAACCAATGGCTAAATCAAGTCAAAGAATATTCCAAAACCATGACTGCTGCTTATGAGGACTGGGCAAACCAACTTCATGGCATTTCTTCACGTGATGCGTTTAAAGGACTTAGTGGTCTGCAGGACCACATTGGAAAGTTTTTTGAACTATGGGCACCATTGTTTAAATCGATTAATGATAAGACCTTCCAGTCCAACAGGCTTTTTGAAATGATGAATGCAGATAAGTATAAAGAATTTATGGATTCATTTTTCAAATTTATGCCGGAAGAACATCAAAAAAATATTCATCAGGCCAGTGAGCATTTTTTCAATCTTATGAAAAATGTAAACGGTAGTTGGGGTGTGGCAATGAACCAATTTTCAAAGCAAATGAATTCCTATATGCCTCAGGCTGGAGTAAATCCTTACAACAACGTATGGGAAACTTATTCCACCTGGAAAAATGCAATGAATGATGCAGTTTCTCCGTTGACAAAGCTCATGGGAAATAATCAGCAGGTTAAAGAGGCTCAAGTATGGTCTGAACTTAGCGATATGATGACTGCTTTTCAAATTAAGAACAGCGAATTGCAATACATGATCTATCAAAATGGAGTAAATGTAATGAATAAGCTTTCTGAAAAGATTTCTGACAAGTTATCAAAGGGTGAACAAATTGATAGTGTGGTCAATTTGTACAAGGATTGGCTCATGTTGGGTGATGAGACTTTTACACAATTATTTAATAGTGACGCTTATAGCAAACTAATGACGGAAGTAAGTAGCCTTCAGATGAAAATAAAACAAAGAGTTGACCAGCAAATGGAAAATACTTTCTTTGCTAACCTGCCGTTGGCCACAAGAACTGAATTAGATGAAGTTTATAAGAATCTTTATGATCTGCGCAAATTGTATCACAACCTCGAAAGAATGATTCAAGGTAATGGTAAATTTCAGGAACCCGTAGCAGAATCTTCAGCAAAGAAATCCAGTAAAAAGTAAAAAATAACTCTTGAAAATAAAAGCCCGGATAAATCCGGGCTTTTTTATTTTTACGCACTTTTCAAAATATCAAAAATGATCAATTCGTCTTCTATTATCCAGGAAATGGTGAACCTGGCCAGTCAGGCAAAAAACACTTATAGTTCTCTTAAAGAAATGCAGGAAGTTAAAATCGGCGATTCACCGAAAGAACTGGTCTGGTCATGTGATAAAGTGAAAATGTATCATTATACCCGTAAGGATTCCGCAAAGTCAAATATTCCGGTGCTTGTATCCTTCGCAATTATGAACCGGCATGATGTGCTCGACCTTCAGCCAGACAGGTCCTTGATGAAAAAGCTGCTTGAAGAGGGTTTGGATATTTACATCATGGATTGGGGTTATCCTACGCGCGCCGACCAGTATCTGACCATGGAAGATTATATCCTTGGATATATGAATGATGCAATAGACTTTCTTCGACGTAAGCATGCCGTTTCCAAAATCCACAAAATGGGAATTTGTCAAGGTGGCTTGTTTAGTATGATCTATGCTTGCATTTACCCTGAAAAACTTAAAACGCTTACAACCTATGTTGCTCCTTACGACTTTCGAAATGCAAACTGCAACATGCTTTACAAGTGGACTAAATATGTCGACGTAGATACAATGGTTGACACCCAGCGTATTATAAAGGCTGATATGTTGAATAATGCCTTCTCCATGCTTAAACCAAGCATGGACCTGGCTAAGTATTTTGGAATGCTGGATATGAATGGCGATAATGACAAATTGTCCAACTTCCTTAGAATGGAAAAATGGAAATCGGATTGCCCTGACTTAAGCGGTGAAATGTATCGCAAATACATCAAAGATCTTTTCAGAGATAACAAACTAATAGCTGGCACATTTGAAATGGATGGTAAAGTCGTGGACTTGAAGAAAATGACTGTGCCGTTTCTGAATGTTTATGCAACAGAAGACAACATTATTCCTAATGAATCTACCACTTCTGTAATGGAATTTATCGGGAGTAAAGACAAAAAGCTGTATGCGTTCCCAGGAGGCCATATTGGTGTTTTTGTTGGTGCAAAGTCACAAAAAGAGCTGGCACCTAGCGTTGCTGCTTGGGTACTTGAACGGAGTTAATCCTAACCAACTACGATAAATAGTTTTTTAATGGATGTGCTCCTTCCATAACCCCGGATTCAACGAACATTGTTTATTTATTTCCAATAAATTAAAGAATGTATCGCCCTTTACAGGTTTTGCACCCATTGAAATTAAATGAGGGGTAATCTGCTGACAATCGATAAACTGATAATTAAGATTGTCAAGTAATTGACACAGATAGATCAGTGCTATCTTTGACATATTGGACTCCCTTGCAAACATAGATTCTCCACAGAACATCCGACCAATAGAAATTCCATACAGACCACCTACCAATTCACTTTGGTGAAAGACTTCCACAGAATGTGCCAAGCCAAGTTCATGCAAAGTAATTAACGCTTCTTCAAGATCCTTGTGCAGCCATGTTCCTATTTGACCTTTCCTTTCAATATTTGCGCATGATTTAAGAACCTCTGAAAAATAATTGTCGAATGTAACTAAGATGTTCTTTTGTCGAATGAATGACCGCATACTTTTGCTGATATGCACCTCCCGTGGATAAAGTAATAATCTTGGAATTGGGGACCACCACTGTAAGATTTCCCCATGGCTATTCCAAGGAAAAATCCCGTTACTATAAGCATTTATGAGTCTTTCCGCAGATAAATCACCACCAACAGCCAAAAGACCGCTCTCATGAGCCTGCGAAGGATGAGGAAAATCTATATTATCTGTGCTAAGCCTGAAAACCGGCAAACTAATTCTACGCTAGACTTTAATAGATTCGATTACCGCGCTTAGACCTCTTTCACAAAGGGCATCTTTCATTGGCCTGAGCACTGTCATAGCGCCCACTTTTACACTGGCTCTACCTTTGAAATGTACAATATACGACAATTGTTCCGCCTGTTCCTGACTATGCTTGCAAATTTCTATAAGACACTCGATAACCCAATCAAAAGTATTTACATCATCATTAAATACTACGATTTCAGAAATTTCTCCGTGGTGTTCTTCAAGGAGCACTTCGCTTTCCAGTGATTCCCAGTTAATACTACTTTGAAAAGGCATAACAAACTATTTAAGTGTTTCTAATAACTTTTGAATCGCATCAAAGTTAGGCAACTCCCCTGCATTTTCCAAAATTTCCTCATACCTGATTTGCCCTTCACTGTCAATTACAAAAGCAGATCTTTTACTGACTCCCTTTAGTCCTAAAGCAAATTCTTCATAAAGACAGCCGTACGCTCTGCTCACCTCTTTATTAAAGTCCGACAAAAGTGTGAAATTAAGTTCGTTCAATTCCTTATACTTAGCAAGGGTAAAATAACTGTCAACAGAAATTGCAATAACTTCAGCATTAATATGGGCATATCGTGCTATATCATCTCTCATCATGCACAATTCTTTGGTGCAAACGCCGGTAAATGCCATGGGGAAAAACAGTAAAACAACTTTTTTGCCCTCAAAATCGCTCAAACTAACATAATTTTTTTCAGTTGATGGTAGTCTGAACCCAGGTGCTTTATCTCCTATTTTTAGTATTTTCATTGTCCATTCAATAAAAGCATGCAAAATTAGATATTTGTACCCTAATTGACTACATATTTAACTATTAAATTGCTTTGAATCAAACAGTCAAATCCTATATTCTCATTCATATCTCCGTCTTCCTTTTTGGCTTTACAGGAATTCTAGGTCAAATCATATCCTTGCCCGCAATACCACTGATATTATGGCGTTGCGTACTTAGCTCTTTCCTACTATTTCCTGTTATCAAAATTTCGAAAGCGACGATCTGGCCGGACCAGAGCAATATGCTTAAATTTATAGGGATTGGTATTCTACTTGGTTTGCATTGGCTCTGTTTTTATGGCTCGATCAAGCTGGCCAACGCCTCGGTAGCGATGATTTCTCTGTCGATGATTTCGGTATTCACCGTATTTTTTGAAGCAATATTTAACCGTACACGGTTGGTTATTCAAGACCTGGTTACAGGAATTCTTGTAATTCCTGGCGTTATTCTTATTAATCAAAGCCTTTCAACAGATTTCAAGTTAGGATTTTGGGTCGGTATTTTGTGCGCAGTACTATCTGCTATGGTGGCCCCGTTAAATAAAAAGTATCTTAAATATTCAGATCCATTAACCATTAGTTGGATAGAGATAACTGTTTCTGCTTTTTTATTTGCATTATTGACTTTGATTCTAAGCGCTTCAGAATATTCGATATTCTGCTGGCCAACCCGACAAGATTGGATTTATCTTGTCATGCTTGCTTCATTCTGTACAGTAATCCCCTTATCACTTGCACTGGCCTCAATGAAAAGCTTAAGCTCGTTTAGCACTATGCTGGTTTTTAATCTAGAGACTGTGTATGGAATACTATTATCCATAATAATTCTTAAAGAACACAAACAACTAAATCTGCAATTCTATCTTGGCGTCATTCTCATATTAGCAAGCGTTCTTGCATACCCAGTTGTCAAAGCTTCCAATTTTAAATATATGAAAAACTCTAATATTATCTAATAAATAATTTTAATACCTGACATGAATTACAAGCTTGTGACGCGAATGTCGAAACTTAAATCACCTTCTTCAAAAAGCTCCATAGCCACGCCATCTAAAAACGGAGTCTGTACAATTTCGTCTGCTAAAACCTCATTACAAATAACATCATTAAACTTTGTCAATGCACTGGAGAGGCGCTGATCTTCTTGTACAATTAACTGAATTCGATCTGTAACATTTAATTCTCTTGTCTTACGAAGATTTTGCACTCTGTTAATAATTTCTCTTGAAAGACCTTCATTCAATAATTCTTCTGTAATTGTAATATCGAGTGCAACGGTTATGTCATTATCAGTAGCTGAGAGCCATCCTGGGATATCTTCAGAAAAAATTTCAACATCCTCATCAATGATTTCATAAATTCTATCCTCAATTTGAATTTTTGTAGGGTTGCCTGATTCCAATAATGCAATTGTATCCTTATTAAAGGCCTGGATTATCGCGTTAGCAGCGGGCATATCCTTACCAAGTTTCTTCCCAAGTGTTCTAAAGTTGGGTTTTACTTTTTTATTGATCAGGTTATTTTCACTGTCTACATATTCAATTTCCTTAATATTGACTTCTGTTTTGACAATGTCTTCAATACTTTTCAAATCCTCCTTGTATCCTGGATCCAGAACCGGGATTAGAACTTTCTGTAGCGGCTGCCTGACTCTTATTTTTTGCGCCTTTCTCAAAGAAAGAATCAAAGAACAAATTCTCTGAGCATAATCCATTCTTTTCTCGAGTCTTGGGTTTATGTCTGTTTGGCTGACTATTGGTAGATAGCTAAGGTGCACCGAACAATTATCTTCTGTCTTATCTTCTTTTTTTAAATTGCGATAAAGCCAATCAGCAAAAAAAGGAGCAAATGGTGCCATTAATTGGGAAACACAAATGAGACACTCATACAAAGTCTCAAACGCTGCTCTCTTATCCATAGAAGAGTCCGTCTTCCAAAATCTTCTCCTGGAAAGTCTTACATGCCAGTTTGAAAGTTCATCACAGACAAACGTTTCAATAAGCCTTGCTGCTGACGTCGGTTCAAATTGGTCCATGGTACTTAAATACGCCTGTATTAAAGTATTCAATTTTGAGAGAATCCAACGATCAATCTCTGGTCTTTTATCAGATAATATGGCCGTCTCTGGATGATACTCAAATTTATCTACATTTGCATATATTGCAAAAAAATTATACGTGTTGAAAAGTGTACCAAAAAACTTATTTCTAACTTCAGTAATTCCTTCGAGATCAAACTTTAAGTTTTCCCATGGATCAGAATTACTGATCATATACCAGCGGGTTGCATCTGCTCCATACTTTTGCAATGTCGCAAAAGGGTCGACGACATTACCCTTGCGCTTGGACATTTTTTCGCCATTTTTATCTAACACAAGCCCATTGGATATTACGTTTTTAAAAGCAACATTATCTTTGACAAGTGCAGCTATTGCATGTAGTGTATAAAACCATCCACGCGTTTGATCTACACCTTCGGCAATATAATCAGCCGGAAACTGATCAGGACCAAGAACTTTAGTTTCAAAAGGATAGTGCCATTGTGCAAATGGCATAGCCCCACTGTCAAACCAAACATCTATCAGGTCTGGTTCTTTAAGTAGTTTTTGACCTGTTTTTGAAACCAAAACGATTTCGTCGATATATGGTTTGTGCAAATCGGAAGGAACTATCTGTCGCAATCCAAAGGCTATATTGGCTTTTTCAATTTCAAGCGTTAGTTCTTCAACAGAGCCAATACAAGTATTTTCTTCGCCATTTATACTACGCCAGATTGGAAGTGGTGTGCCCCAATATCTGGATCTGGATAAATTCCAGTCTTGAATGTTCTCCAGCCAGTGACCAAATCTGCCAGTGCCAGTTGACTCTGGTTTCCAGTTGATTGTTTTGTTTAACTCAACCAATCTGTCTTTAATTGCGGTAACTTTGATAAACCAGCTATCCATCGGATAGTAAAGTATTGGTTTATCTGTCCTCCAGCAATGTGGATAATTATGTTGATATTTTTGTGCGTTAAATAGTTTTCCTTCCGCTTTTAGTTTAATTACAATTCTTTCATCAACAGATAAATACCTTGATAGGCCGAGTCTTCGTGTTTCTGATTCTTTTTCTTCTGTTGTCAAATATGCTTCTTTTACGAATTCGTGCGCGAAGTCCGTTACACGATCATCAAATTTGCCACTTCGATCTACAAGGGTTAGAGATCCTATTCCATTCTTCTTGGCTACCCTCATATCATCCGCCCCAAAGGATGGAGCTGTATGTACTATGCCTGTTCCGTCCTCTGTGCTCACAAAATCACCGATAATAACCCTGAAAGCATCTCCATCATCCGGTCTTGCATAATTAAATAATGGGAAGTATCTAAGGCCTTCCAATTGCTTTCCTGTAAATTCTACCGACAGAATTTTATATGGAATTTGCTTCTCGTCTGTCAGATAAATATTTTCATTAGAAGAGACAATATTTTCTGGTTTAAACCAGCGGCCTATAAGATCTTTCGCTAGAATTATATGTGTTCTTTCATGGGTGTATGGATTAAATGTTTCTATTACCGAATATACAATCTTTTCACCTAAGCTTAATGCAGTATTGCTTGGCAAAGTCCATGGTGTTGTAGTCCACGCTGATATTCTGAGGTTTTCCAGATTTTTAAGCGAATTAATATTGCTTGTAATTGATGCCTTATCTACTTCAAAAAGAGCAACTGCTGAAATGTCTTTGACCTCTCTGTACGCACCTGGCATGTTCAATTCATGTGTACTTAGACCAGTTCCAGCAGCAGGTGAGTACGGCTGTATTGTGTAACCTTTATACAAATAACCTTTTTGGTATATTTCTTTTAACAAATACCAAACTGATTCAATATAGCTATTTTCAAATGTAATATACGGATGTTCCAAATCTACCCAGTACCCCATCATTTGTGTCATTTGATCCCATTCGTGCTTGAACCTCATGACAGTTTCCTTGCATTTGGCGTTGTATTCCTCTACCGTAATTTTGACGCCAATATCCTCCTTGGTGATGCCAAGTTCTTTCTCAACACTTAGTTCTATTGGCAGACCGTGGGTATCCCATCCGCCTTTTCTACTGACCTGTTTGCCCAGCAAAGTATGATACCTGCAAAAGATATCTTTAACTGTCCGACTCATCACATGATGTATTCCCGGTTTGCCGTTGGCCGACGGGGGGCCTTCATAAAATACAAAATGCCCGCCCTGAGAACGCGATGTAATACTTTTTTCAAAAATCTTATTTTGCTGCCAGAAATCAAGAATTTCCCGGTCTATTTCAGGCAATTGAAGTGATTTTATTTCTTTAAACATATAATAACTATCTAAATTCTAAGGGTGTGCAAAGATAAGAAACACTTGCGTTGTCAAATCCTAATTTCCTGCCTACAGCAATTCATGATTTTGATTTTATATGATGCCTTATAGGTGATTACATCAACTATTCTATACATTTGTACTGTTTCTCTTCATATTCAATGCCCGGACTAATTTATAGCGAACTTTCAGAGCACATTCATCATTATGTTTTTATCGTTAACCCAGTGTCTGGAACGAGGGGCAAAAGACAGGTTGAACAACTTATTCGCAATCAATTTAAAGATCGCTCCTATCAGTTGTTATTTACGCAGTCTCCGGGACATGCAATGGTGCTCGCTTCTCAATTCAAAAGCGATAAAAACACTTGTATCATTGCAGTTGGAGGGGATGGAACAATCAATGAAATTGCGCAAAGTATAGTTAGTCAACCGGTAAAGCTTGGTATAATACCCAGAGGGTCTGGAAATGGCTTCGCTGGCCACGCACTGGGTAATAAAAGTATAAAGGATTATCTTCAAACTATTAAAAACCCCAAAATTGCTTCATGCGATGTAATACTTATCAACGGACAGATCTGTTGCAATACCGCCGGCTTTGGATTAAGCGGGTATGTAGCAAAACTATTTAATGAAAAAGGAGAAAGGGGGTTATTTAATTATGTGCGGCTTGGGTTAAGGGAATTCAAGAATATCACCAAATTTAATGTCTTGGTTGATGAATTGGTGCTAACCGATCTGATCAATATTGAAATTGCAAACTCCTCTCAACTTGGGAACAAGGCCTTTGTGTCTCCAAATTCTTCTATACAAGATGGTCTGGCGGAATTGGTCATGCTTAAGAAGCCACAATTTTCAAAAGTGCCGGGGATTATACTTGATCTATTTACTAAAAATTTACAACATCATTCCGCTGTGCAAATCATCAGCAGGTCAAGCGCAAGAATTGTTTGCAAGGAGCCCTATCACTATCATATTGACGGCGAATATCGAGGTACAACTGATCATATCGATTTTAAAGTCATAAATAATGCTCTTAATTTGATAATATAGCTGATATTTTTACCTTGGTTTTTCTTAATACAAATACATTTCTCCTTTTACATAGGTATAATTGCCATTAATCATTAATAAATTTAAATATACTCAGTTTTGGAAAAAATTAATTTAGGGATAATTTTTGGTGGACGATCTACGGAACATGAAATATCCGTGCGCTCAGCAAGAAGTCTAATAAAAGCTATTAATCCATCAAAATATAATGTATCGCTTATTGGTATTGACAAAAATGGCCAATGGTTTCTTCACGATACTTCGAAATTCATCGCTGCTGAAAATCAACAATCAGCGGCCGCAGATAATATTCATTCTTTGGAAATATCCATGGTCAAAAGGGATGAGTTCACTGGTGCCGTAAGTGCCAAGACAAATTTACCTCTCCAATCACTTGATGTTGTGTTTCCCGTATTACACGGCGCATTTGGAGAAGACGGTACCATACAAGGCTTGTTTCGTATGATTGATATCCCTTTTGTGGGTGTTGATCTTTTAGCTTCTGCAGTTGGAATGGACAAAGATGTTACGAAGCGCCTTTTGCGCGACGCTGGCATCTCCGTAGCTGATTTTGTGTGTATAAGAAAATCCTCTCTTTCCAACGAACTGTTCGGTCAGGTCACTGAAAAACTTGGACTGCCATTATTTATCAAGCCAGCCAATGCCGGTTCTAGCGTTGGTGTATCTAAAGTAACTGACCCTAAGGGCTTTGAAGAAGCATTAAAGCTTGCCTTTGAATTTGATAACAAGGTACTTATTGAAGAGGCGATTATTGGAAAAGAAGTTGAGTGTGCTATTCTTGGCAATGAAAATCCAAAAGCATCTGTCGTAGGTGAAATTGTTCCCCGTACTTCATTTTATTCTTATGAATCCAAATATATTAATGATCGTGGTGCTGATTTAAAAATTCCTGCTGAAATCAATCCGGAAGTCGCTGATAAAATCAGGTCTACGGCCATTAGAGCATTTCAATTAATTGAGGGTGAAGGGTTATCTCGGGTAGACTTCTTCCTAAAAAAGGACAATACTTTTGTATTGAATGAAATTAACACGATGCCTGGATTTACCAGTATCAGCATGTATCCCAAATTGTGGGAAGCGAGTGGTCTTTCTTATTCTGATTTAATTGATGAGCTAATTACTCTTGCTATTGCTCGACATCATAGAAACCGAAAATTAAAAACATCAATTTGAACCATAGTTAAATTTGAGGCGATCAACATTAATAATCCTTTTTCCGTTCCCAATAATTATGCGCTTTGATTTCTTCAAGAATTGACAAATAATTACGATACCGAAAAAAGTATAGTTGTCCGTTTTCAATGCGCTCTCTGACACAGCAGCCTGGCTCATCCTGATGCGTACATCTTCTTCCAAACTTACAATTTTCAGAAACTTCAAAAAATTCTCTGAAATTATGGGCAACATCCAGAATTTCTAGATTATTGAACGTCAGTGTTTTTAACCCCGGTGTATCAATAATAAAAGTGTCTCTTTCTCCTCTTAACATTTCTGCAAAAGTTGTGGTGTGTGTCCCTTTTCCGGTATAGCCCGAAACAAGTCCAGTCTTCTGATTTAATCCAGGGATCAGTTCATTGATAATACTACTTTTTCCTACACCTGATTGCCCTGAAAACAAACTTATTTTTGATACTAATCTTTCTTTAAGCGCTTCTATGCCAAGTTTGGACTTACATGAGATGCTCAATGTGCTATACCCAATTGACTCGTATATTCTTTGAAGTTCTTTATATTCTTCCACATCTTCATCATTGTAAAGATCTGCCTTATTAAAAATAATGAGCACTGGAATATCCTGCGGTTCTGTTGTCATTATAAAACGATCTATAAAACCTTGTTTAAAATGTGGCTCGCGTAAAGTTGTAATCAGTACTGCCTGATCAATATTGGATGCGATGATATGAACCTGATGCTTGTTTTTGGGGCTCTGTCTGGCGATATAATTTTTTCTGGGTTGAATATTCTGAATAATTGCGTCGGAATTCTCAGAAACTTGGATGTCGACTTTGTCGCCGACCGCAACTGGGTTCGTTAATGTTGATTTGTTTAACTTCATTTTGCCCGCCAGGCGACAGGCCAGTACTTGATTGGTTTGTTCTACATAAATATCATACCAGCTTCCTGTAGATTTTAGAACCAGACCTTCAATATTATGCATCTCTTTGATTCGCGAAATTATATTCCCTTGCTACTCCTGCTATTTCGACAATAAGGGATGGGTCCTTCTCAATTGCATTACCAATTACCAGCACATCTGCACCCGCTTTAAATAAAGATATTGCCTGGCTTCCGCTTTTAATTCCTCCACCTGTAATGATAGGAATTTTGATTAACGCTGACACGCTTCCGATCATTTCAGGATTTACGGCTTTTTGAGCCCCGCTTCCTG
Organism: Saprospiraceae bacterium; assembly: GCA_046329325.1. GTDB lineage: Bacteria > Bacteroidota > Bacteroidia > Chitinophagales > Saprospiraceae > Vicinibacter. Next base: position 1,275,228 of record JAXLUU010000001.1, on the reverse strand, counting down.
CATCCAGATACAAGAGTTTAAATCCTAGTAACTCTGCAGCAAGACTGGTGGCCACTGCAATTTCTACTTTATCCGATGGAATTGGCAATGTCTGACTGATATATGCAGCAGTATTGCTGTTTTGTCCGTCAATGATCATATAGCCGGTTGGAATTATTTCCAAACTTGTCATGTGTAATTTTGGAGCAGCTTCAACGTGTTTGCCTATAAGATATTCAGGATTGCGTCCAGAAATAAGACTTAAAAATAGTAACGCATCTGCATATTCGCTAATCTGGAAACAATTACCTGGAAAAAGGACAGCAGGAATTGATGACCGCTCCCGTATCAGACGAAGGCACTCATCCATTCTGTCCTGGATGATTAGGCTACCTCCTACAAAAAAATAATCAACATGCTGCCTGTTGGCAATTGTAAGCGTTGCTTCGAGATTGGCAAGTTTATGATGATCTGGGTCGATCAATATTGCTACTGACTTTTTGCCTTGATTCTTATTATTAATAATCTGCTCGTAAACTGACTTTCGCATCTTCAACAAAGATACTGGTCATTTTAAAATTAATGCATTTGCTAACATATTGAATTTGTATAATTTCAAAAGAATTTCCTAAGGCTGGATTCCAGTAGTATCGACGACTACTTCTATTGCTTTTAACACACTGATGTACTCTGAAGTATCGATAATAGTTTGATCAACAATGATTTCATTGATTGAAATTACTTTTTCTTCCGGATTTGTTTTTGCAACATCTATTGAATAGTTATTTTCAGCCGAAACCTCGGTTTCCAATCTTTTTTGAATTTTATTTTGGCTGGCAACAGTTTTTTTCTGTGTTTTAGTATAGTGTTTTGACGGTGACAATGTTACAGCGTTTTCCTTCTTCATTGTGCCAGTTTTTTGAAAGTATCCGGTAAGTCCAATTAGGGCGGAAAACACTAAAATTATGGGTGTAACTTCTAATCTGACTTTTTTATCACCTGTAAACATATCTAACCTTTGCCTATTGGACACCGTCCTTTTACAATTGTAAAAATAGATCGGTCAAAAATTATGTTAATGGTGGAATAAAAATAGTAGCGTGGGGGAGGCTTGAACTCCCGACCTTGCGATTATGAATCGCACGCTCTGACCAGCTGAGCTACCACGCCTAAGAATTCAGGCTAAGGGCCTTAGAGGACCGCAAAAATATATCTTTTTAGGATTTTTTACTGTCTTTATTCTATTTTGTACATCCAAGGCGATCTAAACCAGACATGGCTTTGTGGTGCAAACTCCGACCATATTGTGGTGGATCCATGCGCAAGACTTTTTTATAATACATGCACGCTTCAATTTGTTTACCTTCTTTTTCCAATATGTTGCCGGTAAAGAGGATTGCCTGACATTGAAAATCCTTATTTTCTTGATACGCTCCATCTATAATATCCCTGTAATAGCTAATTGCTTCATTATTTTGCTCTAATAATTGACAAATTCGTCCCATCCTGTACCTATATTCTGGGAGGTCTTCAGGGTGGAAACTATCGAGGGGCCTTGTTGAAAGGAGATGATAACCTCGAGTGTAATGTCCGCCGTCAAAAAGTAGCCTTGCTTTGAGAAGATATATATCCGGTTCCACATGTTTACTTGCATCCAAATAGGCAGCTTTGTCTTCATCTGTAATTAAGTATCCTTGATCTAAGCACCGATCCATACATTTTTTATATCCCTCCCGATCCCCGCTTAGCAGTTTTGACCAGGCAACTTTCTGCCAAGCCTCTTTAATATAATTTATACCCTGGTGTTTTGAAAGGAAAATTATCAGTTCATTACTGCCTGCAATATCCAGGTTTTGCAATTTTTGAAGACCACTTAAATAATATAATAAAGGAAACTGAATTTTTTCCTTGTTTGTTAGATTATCTGTGATAATTCTGACACTTTCCGCATCTGCTCCTCTTTGCAATATTCTAATTGAAAGCATTTTTAATAGCGGGCCTTCCTGGGTATTTAGTTTTTTGTTTTTCCAAAACGCTGCTGCCTCTTGTGTCTTGTTTTCTAGATAGGAATTTATAAAAGCCAGTGATGCCAATGCTTCAGTTAAAAAAATATCATTACCTGGTTCCGCATAGTCAATAAATTTTCTGATTTCATTTTTGCCTAGGTTTATGGACCCTTCATAACCGGCAAGCCTAGAGATCCAGCCAAATTCACCTGGAATGGTGCCAAGGAGTGCATGAACGATTCCTATTGACTTATAAGTATAAATAAAATTCCCATATTTTTTTTTATTATACTCAAGCAGGTCTATGGCTTCTTTTACATCGGAAAAAGCCTGAAAATTGTCGTTATTTTTTAATTGAATAAGAGCCCAATGAAGTAGTATTTCCGCCTGAATAAAGTTTCGCCATTGTTCTTCAAGCCCGGATTTCCGAATTGTTTCAAGGCGCAATTTTTTTTGCACTTTTAACTTATCGTAATCTTCTTTTTTTTCATAAACAAACAACATCACGAAATTACAAAAATCATGAATTAATATTCTTGCATAGTTGTTTGGATTTTTATATTCTTTTATAATATTATAAGCTTCCGCAAGGTCAAGCATTAATGCCTTTTGATAGGCGTTTCGCATTTCAGCATCGATATAGAAGCTGGGTTGTGCTAAAGACTTTTCAGCAATAAAAATATTGCAGATCAGGCTGAATAATGTCAATCTGATCAAAGGTCGTAATACCCTAATAATGGACAATGATCGGACATTCTTACTTCTCTTTGATGCTCAAAATTCTTAACTAGTTTTGAATTGGGCTTTGAAATGGCCTGGTAGTCTATTCTCCACCCTTTATCCTTGCCAAAAGATCCTGCTCGATAACTCCACCAACTAAATTCTTTTGATTCAGGTTTAATTATTCTAAATGCATCGTCGAATAATTCTGTAAACCACGCATCCAGCCACGCTCTTTCTTCGGGTCTGTAACCACTGGGGTTATCCTTTCTTTCGGGATTATGAATATCTAGTTCCTTATGTACTATGTTATAATCTCCAACAACGATAAGTTTTTTGTGTGCATAAATCAATTCTTTAATCCAGGGGTAGATATCTTGCAAAAATTGCATTTTAAATTGATGCCTTTCCTCACCGGTAGTTCCGGATGGTATGTAAATATTGAGAAGACTCCAGTCTTTATAATCTGCGCGTATTACTCTGCCTTCACAATCGTATATAGGAATTCCACATCCAACGGTAACTTCATTTGGTTCCTGCCTTGTTAGGATTGCTACACCACTATAACCTTTTTTATCCGCACAATGCCAATATGTCTTGTAGCCCTGGGCATAAAACATATCCGGATCAGCCAGGGATTGATCGACTTTGGTTTCCTGAAGGCAAATTAAATCGTAATTACCCTTTTTAATCCAATCAACAAATCCTTTCTGAAGGGCTGATCGAAGACCGTTAACGTTATATGAGACGATTTGAATCATTTACATGCTTATTGATTTGGATTATTAATTTTGAATTGGCGGTAATTCCCGGGTTTCAAAACTGCTTAAATCTCTAAATTGGTTAAGTCTCGTCTGAATTTCTTCATGCTTAAGCGTTTTTAACCGGTTTAGACTAAAATTTTCTACACAGAAAGATGCCATGGTTGAACCGTAGATGATTGCTGTCTTCATATTATTAAAGCTAATGTCTCCGGTTCTGGCCAAATAACCGATCAGACCTCCGGCAAAACTATCTCCGGCCCCGGTAGGGTCGATAACCTCGGGAACTGGCAGACCAGGTGCAAAAAAGATCTGGCCGTCATGAAAAAGCAAAGCACCATGCTCCCCTTTTTTGATAATTAAGAACTTCGGGCCGAAACTGTGAATCTTATTAGCTGCTTTAACCAATGACCTTTCTCCGGATAATTGTCTGGCTTCTTCATCATTAATTGTCAACACATCTACTTTCCTCAACACCTCATAAAGCTCATCCAGTGCTACGTCCATCCAGTAATTCATTGTATCAAGCACTACAACCTTCGGTTTTCCAACCAACTGATTGAGTACCGACTGCTGCACTGACGGTGTAAGATTCCCGAGCATAATATATTGGCTGGTTTTATACGATTCTGGTAAAACTGGGTCAAATTCTGCCAAAACATTAAGGTCTGTAACGAGCGTATCCCGGTTATTCATATCATTATGATATTTGCCCGACCAATAAAATGACTTTTTATCTTTTACCCTAACAAGCCCTTCAACGGAAACGCCTCTTTTTTGAAGAATTCTAACCTCTTCTTCGGGAAAGTCATCTCCGATAATTGAAACCAGATTTATTTCATTGCACCAATAGGATGCCGCCCAACTGATATATGTGCAAGCTCCTCCAATTACTTTTTCTACACTGCCATATGGTGTTTCGATGGAGTCAAATGCCATCGTACCAACAGTTAGAATACTCATGATTTTATTGTTTATTGTACAAAATTAAAAAAGCCCTGCAATGCAAGGCTTTTCTATTATGCGCCCCTTCTTGGGCTCGAACCAAGGACCTGCGGATTAACAGTCCGACGCTCTAACCAACTGAGCTAAAGAGGCGTTTTACTTAAATTGGAGCGCAAATATACAAAGCGCTGCTTTTTATCCGGGTTTAATTGTACATTTCTTATTGCAGAATAAGCTTCTGGAGAGCCCATTGATTGGTCTCTACACTGGCTTTTAACATATATGTGCCTCTTTCCCAGTGTTTTACATTTATTTCTTGGGTTTTGCCTTGTATTACTTGTTCAAAAACCTTATTTGCTGAGATATCAAAAATTTCGATCAATATTTTCTTATTCTCAAGATCATCCGGAATAGTTATCCATATGCTTTCAGATGCGGGGTTTGGCCCAATTGATACACTAAGTGGCTTGCCTGGATTCTTCGTCTTGGAAATAATCTGATCAACCAGATATATTGAGAAAGTATCATTCGAAATTTCATTGTTAAATTCCGTCTCTGCCACAGAGTAACGCAATAGTTCATAATCGAAGCCTGGGCTTATCCATTTATATTCATTGATGGTTGCGTTAAAGAAAGGTATGCCAAATAAGCTACCCTGCAAAGTAGTCACTGTTTTGACACGCAAGCTTGCATAGGTACCCGTCGGCGTTTTAATTTCACCCCAGCTGTCAACTTTTGAAAAGTTCTCTATCTCGGTTTTTATATCCCCCAATTGGGTTGGGATATTAAATTTTGACATATCACCTAATTCGTCTAGGTAATTGAGTGGGAATTTATTTACCAAATATGGTGTCTCCATTTTCACCAGGGTGGTATCGTCATCCGTGTAGGCAATTATCCTCTGTTCTGTTGGTGTTACGGTGTGATATGTTAATGCGGCCAGAAGAGATGTATTGTCAAAAACAGCAAGGTTTGCACCCGTTGCCTGGGCGCCAGTGTTAAATATGCCCGGTGGTAAATAATATGCGGTATCTGGAAATCCCAGCGATGTAACATTTGAAAAGTCCCAACTTTGGTTACCGCCGGTTGGCTTTACTTGGGTATTAAAATCTATTTCTCCATAACTCAGTGCGTCGATCGCAAATACTTCGCCAAGGTCAGGCAATTGATTAACCGTTACCTGTGCTTTCATCACTTGAACGGTTATGAGGAGTACAATTATTAATAACTTTCTGATCATAATTTAGAATTTGGCGTAAAGATAGTTACAGCAATTAAAAGTTTTGATTGCTACTTAATAATTAACTTTTTACCTTCAGTAGCTACCTTTGTATAACGGAATCTTATGCATAAAGCCAAAAAATCATATGGGCAACACTTTCTTATCCAGCAGAGAACAATTGAGCGAATCATTGCTTTAATTAAATCATTTAATCTGGATAACCTTTTAGAAATTGGCCCCGGAAGAGCTGCTTTAACCAACCATTTGCTCGCTTCATATTCAAATTTTCAGGCAATTGATGCGGACATCGAAATGATTGAATACCTCCATTGCCGATTTCCAAATAACAAAGATCAGTTTATACATGGAGATATTTTAAAAACAAACTTTACCCATCTTTTTGATGGTCGTCCATTTTTATTATGCGGAAATTTTCCTTACAATATCTCTTCCCAAATTGTTTTCAAGATGTTGGAAAACAGGGATCAAATTCCAGTCATGGTCGGAATGTTTCAAAAAGAAATGGCGCGAAGAATTATTGCTTCTCCGGGAAATAAAGATTATGGAATTATCTCTGTGATTGCTTCGCTTTTTTACTCTGGAAAAATTGCATTTGATGTCGGTCCTGATAACTTTAATCCACCCCCTAAAGTGATGTCATCGATACTTGTACTTACTCGTAATAATTATACACTTGATGAAATTGAGTTCAAAAATATTTTAAGACTTATTAAGACGGCCTTTCAATTCAGGAGAAAAACATTGCGTAATAATTTACGTACTGCTTATCCGGATAACTCCGTTTTAAATAATCCTTTTTTTGACAGAAGGCCTGAAGAGTTAAGTCCTTCTGAGTTTGTCGAATTAATCTCGGAACTTAATACTGATTAAATTGTTCTCAACCAAAAATACTTATTATGGGATTTCAGGATAAGATAAACAATGATCTCAAGGAAGCAATGAAGGCGAAAGATGAAAAAAGTCTTCGCGCGATCCGGGCAATTAAAGCTGCAATTCTTCTTGCCAATACAGATGGAAGTGGCCAGGAAATGAATGAAGAACGTGGCATTGCCATTATCCAAAAACTTTTAAAACAGCGAAAAGAATCCCTTGAGATCTATGAAAAACAGAATCGCCAGGATCTCGCAGTGACTGAAAGGGAAGAAATAGAGGTTATTTCAAGATACCTTCCGGAACAAATGAGTGAAGAAGCCTTAGTTGCTTTTATTCAAAAAATAATTCAGGACACAGGGGCTTCTGGTCCAAAAGATATGGGTAAGGTCATGGGGATAGCGACTAAAAGTCTGGCTGGCCAGGCAGATGGTAAAACAGTCTCTCTTCTTGTGAAAAAGTTACTTGAGGTATAGATTGTTCTGATTTTTTGTGCGATTTGATTGATCGGTTTATCTTTAGACTTTCAAACAAAATAATCGATCAATGAGTGTTCAAAAACAAGATTCTTTTAAGCCATACGTTGACCCGAATGTTGCGCTTCCTGAATTAACAATAAAGGCAATAATACTTGGTATTCTGTTTGGTGTTATTTTCGGCGCCTCTACAGTTTACCTGGCTCTTAAAGCCGGACTTACCGTGTCTGCTTCAATTCCAATTGCAGTCTTGGCAATATCACTCGGTCGAAAGTTATTGGGTACCAATATTTTAGAAAACAATATCATTCAGACGACAGGCAGTGCAGGAGAATCGATCGCCGCTGGGGTTGTATTCACCTTGCCCGCATTTCTTTTTCTATCAGACAAGAGTGTCGGGGAAAATTATTTTAATTACTGGACAATCTTTACGCTGGCTGTTTTTGGGGGAATCCTGGGTACACTTATGATGATACCTTTAAGAAGAAGCCTGATTGTCAAGGAACATGAAACGCTTCCTTACCCCGAAGGTACTGCCTGTGCACAAGTCCTAATCGCCGGTGAAAAAGGTGGGGATTTTGCCCGTACTGCTTATTATGGTCTTGGTTTTTCATTGCTTTATGCGATATTCCAGAAAGTCTTTCATCTCATTGCAGAAGTACCAAAATGGGGAACGCAGCAGGTGAATAAGTACTTTCCCTCTGCAATTGTTGCCGGAGAGATTACGCCTGAATACCTTGGTGTTGGATATATTATTGGACCCCGAATTGCTGGAGTCCTTGTAGCTGGTGGCATTCTGGCCTCACTAGGATTGATTCCTCTTCTTTCATACCTTGTCAACCCCGATATTATTGCGGCTCAACTCGCAAAACTTAATCTTCTGGATATCACCAAGCCAAGTGCGCGGTTTGGATGGGACCCACAGACGCATACGCTTGGCAATACGGCTGAAGCAGTTTATCGCGCTTATATTCGTCAGATTGGTGCCGGCGCTGTAGCCGCAGGTGGTTTTATTACCCTTTTAAAAACTATTCCCACAATCATTGCCTCCTTCAAAGAAAGCCTCGGGAGTATGAAAGAAAAATCAGAATCAGGAATTTCAAGAACCGAGGATGATTTATCATTCAAAGTTGTCTTATTTGGATCCTTAGGATTAATTATTCTCCTTGCTGTCTTGCCTCAGGTTCCCGGAACTTCTATTGTCAGTAAATTATTGCTTGGCGTCCTGGTCATCCTGTTCGGCTTTTTCTTTGTAACGGTTTCCAGTAGAATTGTAGGTATTATCGGCTCTAGTAATAATCCGATATCCGGTATGACAATCGCCACCATAATGGGCACTGCGCTTGTTTTTATTGCTGTCGGTTGGACGGGTCAATTGTATGAACCAATGGCGCTGGTTATTGGTGGAATGATTTGCATTGCCGCTGCAAATGCAGGTGCAACTTCACAAGATCTTAAGACGGGTTATATTGTTGGGGCGACACCCAGATATCAACAAATCGCATTGTTTATTGGCGCGATTTTTTCCTCAATTGTCATTGGCTTTACCGTTAAATACCTCGACACACCAACCTCAGAAATGATGGCCAATGGTATTCAACATGCAATAGGAGAAAAGTACAATGCCCCACAGGCGACATTAATGGCTACGCTGATCAAAGGTCTTTTGTCTTTTAATCTGGACTGGGTTTTTGTTCTGTCTGGTGTATTTATTGCAATTGTGCTTGAATTATGCCAGGTTAAAGCACTGTCTTTTGCCGTTGGATTATATTTGCCCTTATCTACAACTTTACCGATTTTCATAGGTGGTTTGGTAAAAGGTATTGTAGACTGGAACAGTCGTCGTAAAAACAAGGAATCTGAAGATTCTGAGTTGGGAAAGGGTAGTCTTTTTGCAACTGGTCTTGTCGCCGGAGGTGCACTTGCAGGTGTAATCGTTGCGCTATTGACCGTAAATGAAAACGTGGCGAATTCTATCGGGCAGTTTAGTGCTGAACATTCACTATCTGAAATGTTTGGCACGGATGGTTATAACATACTCGGTGTAATCTTCTTTGCAATTATGGCCTGGGTGTTATACCGTATCGGTAGTCAGGATTAGGTTAATAAGATCTTTTGAATTTGTTGGAAACTGATTTTAATTCCATTATTCTTACTTCGGCGAAAAACTGCATTGAGCAGGAGACGAATGCGTTGATCTCTCTTAAAGAATGCATTAATGATCAGTTTATCAAAGTTGTAAAATTGATCTTTTCCATTAAAGGCAGAGTTGTTATAACTGGTATTGGGAAAAGTGCTATTGTTGGTCAAAAAATTGTGGCTACACTCAACAGCACAGGAACGCCCTCACTCTTTATGCATGCAGCAGATGCTATTCATGGTGACCTTGGAATGGTTCAGAATGAGGATGCAGTGATTTGTATCTCCAAAAGCGGAGAGACCCCGGAGATCAAAGTACTGATACCTCTTATCAAAATGAGAAAGGTTCCTTTGATCGGAATTAGCTCTAATAACTCATCTGCTTTAGCCGTTCAGAGTGACGAACACATTTTCATTCCTCACGAGAAGGAGGCAGATCCCAATAATCTTGCGCCCACTTCAAGTACAACTGCTCAGATGGCTTTGGGAGATGCTTTGGCGGTCTGTTTGCTTCAGTTGAAGGGGTTTTCATCTGCCAACTTCGCCGAATTTCATCCCGGAGGGGCATTAGGTAAACAACTTTATCTTGATGTCGCATATTTTAGCACCCGTCATTCAAAACCTTATGTAAGGCCAAATGAGTCCTTGCAGAAAGTGCTTCTTTCAATGAGTTCAGGAAGAATGGGCGCAACTGCGGTTGTCAGTGATGATGAACAGTTGCTCGGTATCATTACCGATGGCGATATCCGCAGACTAATGGAGAATAGAACTGATTTCAGACAAATAACTGCAGCACAAATTATGTCCCGCTCACCCAAAACAATTCAAATTCGTGAATTGGCCGCATCAGCACTTAAAATGATGCGGGAAAGTAGTGTCTCTCAGCTTATTGTCCTGGATCATACTGCTTATTCCGGAATGATTCATATTCATGATTTAATCAAAGAAGGAATTCTTTAAAATTAAAAATTATGTTTTTCCCTATAGGAGATGATCAGGTTCATGGCGGGCATAAACCTCTTTTATCATATGCCCTGATCCTTATTAATACTTTTGTTTTTCTTTATGAATTTTCCTTAACGCCTGGTGAAAGCGAAGTTTTTATTAATCATTTTGGGGCAATACCAAATGAAATTATTTACGGTCATGATATTTCGACATTGCTCTACAGCATGTTTTTACATGGCGGATGGATGCACCTCATAGGCAATATGCTTTTTCTGTGGGTATTTGCTGACAATATAGAAGCTGTCATTGGCACTTTTAATTTTCTTATTTTCTATGTTGCGGGAGGTCTTGTTGCAAGCGCTGTTCATATCTTTTTTAATCCGCATAGCGATATACCAATGGTTGGTGCAAGTGGTGCAATTTCAGCTGCTTTAGGTGCATATTTGGTAATGTTTCCTGCCTCGAGAATCAAAGTATTTTTTTTATTGTTCTTTTCTGTGTTTTATATTCCCGCTATCTTCTTTTTGGGGATCTGGATTATTCAGCAATTAGTCGCCGGATTGGGTTCAATAAATTCTGCCGCCGAAGAAGCCACCAATGTAGCTTGGTGGGCGCATGTCGGTGGATTTGTGTTTGGCGTTTTGGCAGGATTTCTTATGCGCTCACAATATAAAAGCCGTTATGTTTATAGATCCGAACAATAACTTGGTTTCTTGAAGTTTTAATGTAGTTTTAATTGTGGCCCAATTTTTTCACCATTCGTGTCTTAATTATATTTCTTTTTTTATCGCCTGATACCACTCTTTGTATTCATCCCGCTTTTTCAAAACGGTCTCATTGTATTCCTGAATGGCTGACGCATCCTCCGGAGAATCATGTCTTATACTATTTATTAGGTTAGCAATCATATGTTGGGGTTTAACTTCCCCGTTATCAAAGAATTGGGCCAGGATTCTGGCTTCATGAATTATATTGATGGATACCGCCGGATTGAGTGAAGCCCCTGATTTTCGAAGTTTGGTTTTACCATCTTCCGTAATGCCGTTTCTTAATTCCCTTAAGAGCGTAACTAGCTTTTGGACTTGTTTCTCTTTTACTTCTGCCAAGGGTATATTAAGATTACGTCCAAGTTGATTGACTCTATAAGTTACTATATCAATTTCCTCCTGTACTGATGTCGGTAATGGCATATATACAATATTGAATCTTCGCCTGAGTGCTGATGACATTTCGTAGACTCCTTTATCAAGATCATTTGAAGTGGCAATGATGTTGAATCCCTGCTGCGCAGGAATTAGTTTTCTTAATTCCGGAATTGAAACTGTCTTTTCGGAAAGTATACTTAATAATGCATCTTGTGTCTCTGTCGGAATTCTACTTAATTCTTCTATTCTTGCAATTGAACCTTTCTGCATTGCCAGCATCACCGGAGACGGGATCAATCCTTCTTCAGTTGGCCCTTTTGAAATAAGGCTTGCATAATTCCACCCATATTTTAAGAGATCTTCATGAGTTCCGCTGGTTCCCTGAATAAGCAAGGTTGAGTCTCCACTAATTGCAGCAGCGAGATGCTCTGCTAACCAAGTTTTGGCAGTACCCGGAAAACCGGTTAATAAAAGCGCCCGGTCAGATAACAAACTTGCTATTGCAATTTCAACTATTTTCTGATTTCCTATATACTTTGGGCTAATTGTTATTCCTCCAGATATCTCTCCCCCCATGATATATTTTAAAACAGCCCATGGTGAGAGTTTCCATGTTCCTGGTTTCTTTTGCTTATCAGAAATTGACAATGCTTTTAGCTCCTCGTAAAATGTAATTTCCGCAGGCGGCCTTTGAATGCCTTTGTTTTCATTTATATAACCTCTGTTGTACTCCATGCTTCTGGTTTGTCCTCGAAAAGTTTTTTTGTTTGCTCCCAGGTTTCTCTAAAGAAATCTGATTTTCTGTAATTTTCAAGATCAATTTCGGTCTCCCACTCACTCAATGTGAATAATAAATTAGTTTTTCCTGTTGCTTGCATTAGTTTGACTGAAATGCATCCTTTGAAACTTTTTATAACTGGCGCGGACTCATTAAATATTTTGTAAAATTCTACAAGGCCATCGTTTGTAAAATTCATTTTAACGATTCTTATTATCATTCGAATAGTATTTGAATGGTATCGTCTTTTTTTATATCGAGCGTCGAAGACGCCTCAGCACCACACAATGCAAGTTTAAGATACCCTGAATCAGTAAAATTAATATAAAACGCTCCATTTTCTCTTTCAAGCTGCTGCAGATTAAAGTTAGAAATAATCTGATGAGCCGGAGTATTAAATGAAAAATTCCTGCCAACACATACCTCTTTAAAAGGCTCACTTTTAATATTGAAAATGATGTTACCATACCGATCAATGTAAATTACCCTTGCCTGTATTCTGTCTTTCTGATACACAGGATTAAGACTTATTTTATGTACTGGGTTATGCATTAATTCAAAATAACTACCCAGTTGTTCTTGATCAATTAGAATTTTTACTGTATCTGCAATACGTTTCTTATAGGAATAACAATCATCGCTGATTCTGAATATTTCAAGTTCTGGATCATGGCTGGTGATCAGTCCAATTAATCCATTATCCGGGGCAATTATAAACTGGTCATTCCATTTTGCAACAATAATTCCCTGATCTTCGGAAGTATTAAAGACCCATACAACATGAATACTCAGGGATGGAAAGTGTGGAATTGCGTTAGACACAAGAAAGGCTGCCTCTGTTAGATCAAAGGGGGTGACTTCGTGACTTATATCGAGTATCGAAATCTGTGGATTTGACTTTAAAACTTCTGCTTTAAGCGAAGATAGACGATAATCCTGCGTTCCAAAATCACTACAGATGCTAATTATTCTTTTTGAAGGAACTAAGCTCATTACATTATTGTTAAACAGCTGATAAATCTCGGGCAATTCTACTAATTTTGTTGCAGAATTTTGTTGTATTGTTCCTAATAATAAAAAAATAGCTTTTGTCATTAAGTGAAATTATTCTCAACATTGATAATGTTGACCACGTTGCCTTGTACGGTGAAAACAATACGAAACTTAATCTTTTGCGAAAGGCTTACCCTGAGACTACTATTGCTTCAAGGGGCTCACAATTAAGGATTACTGGTTTAAAAAAATCTACGCAGGAGGTAAAGGCCAAAATAGAGCTGATGGTGCGCGTTCTTCGTGAGAAAAAAGAACTGCCGCTACAAGCAGTTGAAGATCTTTTACAAGGCGAAAGCCCTTACCAGATCCAAATACCTGGTAATGAATCCCGGCCTGTTTTAGTGCACGGGCGTGATGGTAAGGTTATTTACGCCAAAACAAAAAATCAATTGCTTCTTGTTAACGCTGTTGAAAACAATGATGTGGTATTTGCCATAGGGCCGGCAGGAACAGGCAAAACCTATACCGCGGTTGCGCTGGCTGTAAGGGCTTTGAAAAATAAAACTATTAAGAAAATTATATTAACGCGTCCCGCCGTCGAAGCCGGTGAAAGCCTTGGTTTTCTTCCAGGAGATCTTAAGGAAAAGATAGATCCTTATCTCAGGCCTCTTTATGATGCACTTGATGATATGATCCCCGCCGAACGCCTTACGCAATTGATTGAAAACAGGGTTATAGAGATAGCACCGCTTGCCTTTATGAGAGGACGAACCCTTGATAACGCTTTTATTATTCTGGATGAAGCTCAGAATTCTACAAGCCTGCAGATGAAAATGTTTCTTACCCGTTTAGGTCCTAGCGCAAAGTGCATTATTACCGGTGATTTGAGTCAGATAGATCTTCCTTATCATCAGAAAAGCGGACTAAAACATGCTTCCAGACTTCTCAATAAAATTCAAGGCATTACGACGATTGAGTTGACCAGGGACGATGTTGTTCGTCACCGCCTGGTAAAGGAAATTCTTAAGGCCTATGAAGACAAAGCCGAGATCACCCGCGAAAAAACTGAAGAAGAATGAAAACAGCTAAAGTTGAGTATTTAGGTGATTTACAAACTAGAGCAACCCACATTCGTTCAGGGCAACAGATTATTACTGACGCCCCGCCAGATAACAATGGAAAAGGCAGTGCCTTTTCTCCAACTGATCTTGCTTCAACTTCTTTAGCTTCTTGTATGCTGACTGTAATGGGCATAGCCGCAAATACGCACAAGATCAATATTACCGGTACCTATGCTGATGTTATAAAGAAAATGAAAGATGCTCCTCGCCGAATTGGTACAATAGAAGTAGACGTTTTTATGCCTGATCAGCCCTACACCTCAAAGGAAAGAACCATTCTTGAAAACGCAGCGAAAACCTGTCCTGTCATACGATCTCTACACCCTGATCTTGAAGAGGTTATTCGGTTTCACTGGACAGAAACCAATGAACAGTAAAATTTACTTTTGATCCATTGACTTTTCCTCCATCATATTCTTAGTATCTTCCATTTTTTTAGAAGACCTTCCAAGATCAAACGATAATGTTAACTCATGTGAGCCTCTACTGAATGTCTGAAATGTCTGATACGTCTGGTCATAAGAGTATATAAATTTGAACTGATTTACTCTAACGCCACCCAAGAATGATGTTCTATTATCAGAAGGACCAAAACTATATGTAAATCCTAAAAATAGCCTGTCTTCAAGAAGTTTGGCCAATACATTCAGATCAGTACCAAATGGTACGTCACTGATTTTTCTAACACATACTGAAGGTTCTAGCACAAGTCTATAAGAAGGAACATTCCATCTTGCTCCTAAAAATGCAATCAGATTAAATGGCTTAGTTGAATCAGAAGCCGTATTGCCAAGATTGGCAAGTACCACATGTGGTAGTGTAATTCCAAGTCTATACTTATTGGCAAACTCTGCCCAGTATCCCAAGTCAGCAGCAAAATAGTTTTCGCCGTCAATCGCCTTATTAATGACAGGATCTCCCTGATTGTGGTTAGGATCTGTGAATGCTGAATTATCCAAAGAATAACGTATGTAAGAACCCGAAAGGCCTAGTGACATTTTCGTATCTGGGCCAGTCTTGAAATTATATGCATAATTTAATTGGCCAGAAAACCTATTAGCAACTCCAAACTTTTCGGAATATATTATACTACCCAGTCCCATATTATTGACCGGCGATCCGTTGATGCCCAATGTTAAACCTTTTGGTGATCCATCGAATCCGGCCCAATGATTTCTAA
This sequence comes from Saprospiraceae bacterium, assembly GCA_046329325.1. GTDB lineage: Bacteria > Bacteroidota > Bacteroidia > Chitinophagales > Saprospiraceae > Vicinibacter. Next base: position 1,259,924 of record JAXLUU010000001.1, on the reverse strand, counting down.
AGTTAAACAGTATTTGGCTTTGACCTTCAAATCCGGTATATGCAGGGTTAATTAGGATTGGATTGATATGATACTGCGTATAGACTGCCGGCGTTTTGAGGCTTGTAGCATAATCCTGTGCTTGAAGCACTGAACCAAACGAGATAAGTACTCCTATATTTCTGAAGATATTAATTAATTTTTTCATCGCGTAGGCTTTAATATTTCTGTTAATCATTATCTGACAATTGTAACGGTACCTTTATAAACTTCATCATTCTTTCCAGCTTGTTTTATTACCAGTACATACATATAGGTTCCTTCATTGAGCCTGTTACCGTCCTTATCTATACCTACAAACTGATTGGTATAGTCTATCGCAGACCAAACCAGGTTTCCCCAGCGGTCATATATATGCAGAGAATTTTCGTAGTCCAGTATACAGCTTATTTCCAGATTGTCATTTAATCCATCCCCATTTGGAGAAATTGCAAGTCTTCCTTTAAAACAATCTCCTTTCGGCGCTTCCTGGTTACAAACAGTAAATGTTTCTTTTTGTGAACATCCATTCGCATCAGTGACCGTTATTGAACAGGTTCCTGCTTCTAGTGCGCTGGCTACATTACCGGTCTCATTATTGCACCACTGATAAGTGTACGGCTTGGTTCCACCGCTGATTACTGCTTCATATTGACCATCCTTTGCAAGATTATTACTGGCACAGCCGATTTTTCTAAAATTGATGACCAATCCAGATGGCTCTGTTACTGTGGTTGTGGCTTTTGCCGTCTTCTGGTTAGCATCCGTAACAGTAACAGTGTAGGTGCCTGCACAGAGGTTATCTGCGATGTTGCTGTTAAGGTTGCCATTATGAGACCATTTGTATGTAAATGGTTGTTTTCCGTCAGACACCACAGCCGTAATTTTTCCGTCACAGGTTCCTTTACAGGTTGTTCCTGCTCCGTTCTTAGGATCGACATTCAAAACCACTGTAGGGTCTTTGCCGGTAACAGGACAAGTGGTAATCGTTGCCAAATAAGTATTTGTGCACCCATTCTTATCCGTGACTTTCAAATAGTATTGTCCTGCCGCAACATTGGCCAGATCCTCTGTGGTTGATACGATACTTCCAGATGCGGATCCCTGCCTCCATTCATATTGATAAGGCTTGGTACCTCCGGTCACGTTAATATTGTTTGTACCCGTAGATGTGTTTTGTTGGGCACAGGTCGAATCCGATACCACAATTCCTATTTTCTCAGGCTGATTAAAGGTATAGCTTGCTGTACATGTAGAATCTTTGGCGTCACTCACCGTAACTGTGTATGTACCTGCACATAGATTTTTAATTGTAATCGTGGTTTCACTAGTGCTCCATTTATATTTAAAAGGAATCGCTCCAAAGTTAACGTCAACTTTTAGGCTTCCTGTACAATCTCCGTTACATTTGATCGAATCGACAACGCTCATTGTACAAGTCGGTGGTTGCGTATAACACTCAATCCTGAACGTATCTTTCACGACGCAATTCTTACTGTCCGTAACGGTTACTTCATAATTGCCGCATGGTTTATTTGAAATTTTATTTGTAGTTTCTGGCTGATTAGAATTTGGCAGCCTCTTCCATTTATATGTAAATCCAGGTGTCCCTCCACTTACTGAAACTTCTATCATTCCATCATTACCAGCGCTTGTAACGTGCGTTACCGTACCTGTAACAATTATTGGGCTTGCGTCTTTAATTTCTACTGAAGTGCCCCTGGTAACCATATTGCCGGATCCAACATCCGTTACTTGAAGTTTATACCTGCCAGGACATAATCCGGTTGCGTCCTTGGTTGTAATATTCGGTACAATAGGTTGATTATTTGAGTCCAGCCACAAATAGGTAAAATTACCTGACCCTCCTGTAACACTTGTAGTAATAGTTCCGTCACAGGACCCAGGACAGCTTACTGAACTACCAACGCCGGAGGTATAGACAATCTGGACTGGTTGCAATGCACAGGAAATTGTGATATTAGCATTCGTTGTCTTAACAATATAAGGGTCGTTGCATCCTGATACATCTATTGGACCATTGTTAGAAAGATCTATGAATTTAAGTGGTACAGTCATATCACATGGACCATTGAGTTGAAAGCACAAGTTCATTAACACTGAGCCATCATTAAGGTCCAGTTTGGCTCCGCCGTTATTGTCCCATGTAACCCTAATACTATCGTTGGAGACCTGAGCGTTGCTAGCTGGATTAAATCCAGGGAGGGCGATGTTGGAAAATCTGTTGAATTTTAATTTGACATTATCACTAAACTTTACCGCAAACTGTATGGTCTCCACACACTTAAAGTTGCTAACGTAGATTGGTACACAAACCTCATTATTGAGTGTCCCCGATGTGTCTCTCAGGTACAGATTGACCGTTGTAGCGGACCCAATTACTTTATATGAACCGTTGGTAATTTTATGCGGGACCACATCAGAGTTTATGCCACCTCCATAGACTTCAATGTTGTTGAGAGGCACATCTACAAAGCTCATGGCTGTAGTTGAGTTAACCGCACCGACAGCATCAAAGCAGGCTTCAAATAAAACTGAATTGTCTGGTAGTGTGACTCCTTTTCCCTGTGGGTCATCCCATAAAAACCTTACAAACGTTGAGTCCGCGCTTATATCTACGAGTATTCCGTTAATTTTAGTTGTAGTAATCCCGGTATATCTGGCAATTGCTTTATCCCATTTGAGATTACCTTGAAATGAATTGATCAGTTTAAAGTTCTTGGCTGTAACTTTAATACAACCATTGGTACCCTTGGGAACTTCAATCTGATTCGCAATAAAGGTGAAACTTGAGTCTGTTCCGCCGCCACCTCCACTCTGACAATTTGGCCCATTAACTTTTACCTTGCCATCAATTAGGGTGTACGGCGCCTTATCTCCATTCTCATTAATAAATTCAATATCAATCAAGCCCTTTACAATCTTGGTAAATCCGGAATCACACGGATTTCCAATAAGCTTGAAATTCATTTTAAACAACATCGAGTTGTTGGGGTAGGTGTTGGTTTCTCCATTGGCATTGTTCCAAATCGTGTTGATCAGACCTTTTTTACCGCTTGAAATAGGATCTACTATTGAAATGTCGGCATATCCCTGAGCAAAGTCAGTAATACTCTGATATTCCAACAAGGTCGTATCATAACGAATGGCGTAGGCAGTACTTTGTATTTTTGTGAAATTATCCACCCGCAATTCGACAGAAACATTGTCTGATTTGTTTGCTGTAACCGAACTCAGCTTTAATACAATCTGGCTAAATGCATGTGCGCTAAAAAATAAGGCGCATAGGAGTAGACTAGATTTTTTCATGTTTAACTGTTTTAGGGAATATATCTTTTAAAACCCAAACAAAGGTAGTAAAAATGTATTATTCCCGACTATATGATGTTTTTTTTTAATATCTAAGTCTGTGTTTAAGAGCCTTGCAGAAGTAATAACCAAAAAACCTGACTGCGGGATGCCCACAGCCAGGTTTATTACACTGCATTTACTCTATCCTTGTCATTTGATATAAACCATCTTTTTAGTTGCACTGAAGTCTTTAGTACTCATTCGAAGAATGTAGATACCTTCATTTCCGAGTTTAGCTCGTTTAATGACTACTTCATGGCTACCTGCATCATAAGTTCCTGACAATGAATATACTGTACGTCCATTCATGTCGAATATTTCCAAGTTTACTTTTTCTTTTACCGGGACTGAAAAGCCCACCGTTGTTTGTTCACTGAAAGGATTGGGACTGTTCTGTAACAAGCTTGGTCTCTTTTTATCCTGAACCACTTCTTTCGACCTTGCCTCCAGGACAATCTTACTTGCCTCGATATCATTATCATAGGCTTCCGCTCTGAGTCGGTAATCAGCAATCCTCAACGTTCCCTGTTGATTTGTCCTATTCTCCTTCTCAATTTCCACGTAAAACAAAACATCTCCTTCTTCAACTAAGACGGTCTCGGTCGGCGCGAAGACGACTGTAGCAATTCCATCTTTTACAGAAACCTCATCATTACCAATTAATAGTCTGGCTCCTTCTATTCCTTTAATTTGACCTTCCGTAACACTGAGTGCAACCTGAAGTCCACTTAGATTTATATTAGATCCTGCTTTCACAGCAATTTTCTGTTTGTTTTCGCCGGTCACTACTGCTTCCTCTGCGATCAATTTAAAGGTTCCATTGGTTCTTCCCTGGCTTATACTTTTCGCAGAATTCGGATCTGAGTCCTCCGTAACATCTCCGATTTTTACACCGACAAAGTCGCTGTTCATCTGGTCTCTGTTGATCGCACTATAGACAATTCTTTCGTTAAATGGGAACGGTGATGTTGGATCATTGAATGTAAATGCCTTCGGTACAAACCGCCATGACTTGTTCTTTGGAAATTCTGAAACTACGCCAAGCAATAATTTTCTGACTTCTGATATATCTGCAGAGGTTATGCCTGAACTATTGTTGGCATCTGCGGCAATAAGCTTATATGGTGAATTTAAAATCGCCTTTCCCAGTATATGCCTTTGAATTGCTACAATATCTGCCGTTGTTACACCATTCAGCGGGTCATGGTTTTTCTCTACACCAATTGTGTAATCGGTATTAGCAACAATTGTGTTGAAAGAATAGATACCTGAATTATTGGTATATGAGATGGCGCTTCCTGTTGGATTTGTTCTCTCCAGAAAAACACTGACATTCTCCATTGTCTCGTTTCTGGCATTACTTATCTTTCCTTGAATGGTCAATCCTGTTCCTTTACATACCTGATTCGGATCCTGAATTTCCATTACTGTCTCACAATAATCATAGTTGCCAAATTCATCCATAACATAGACTCTTATTGTATTCTTGCCTATATTGCCGCAATCAAACACCATGCTTGGCACAAACGTGTTGTTTACGAAGAAGAAATACCTAAGTTTATCTTTTGGCGTGCAATTATCCTCACTGTTCAGGTTAAAATCCTTTGCCCAGATTTCAATGTTCTTACTACTTGGCATGACCGTGGTGGTAATGCTACTGATACAATATGGTGTTGGTTTTTTAGCATCTCTTACCGTTAGTAGGAACGTGCACTTGTTTTCATTGCCACATGCATCTTTGACACTAAAGGTGATCTTGTGTGTACCAACAGGATACCATTTTGTTCCATTAGGACCAGGGCCTGAAAACGCAGTATCAATCGTACCATCATTGTTAATATCAACCGTTCTGTACCAAACCAAATCTGCAGAATCAGTACAATCATCGGTTGCTCTTCCTACAAGGTCTACATTTCCTCCACATCCGGGACCAAAGACATCTACAAATCTGTCAAAGCATGGAATATTGAATGTAGGAGCCTGCGTATTGGTTATTTTCAATACTTGTTTCCATGTATAATAACCTCTTGGGTTTGTTGCGTTAGGATCATATACACACCAGTCAATGATCGTCCAGGTCCGAATTATTTTAACACAAGCATCCGGGTCAAGGGTATAAACCTTGTCTTCATAATTTTTATAAATATTTGTACACTTATCTTGGCCAAGTACAACTGGCTCTTTAGTCACTGAAGGGTCAATATCCGGTTTCTTCATGCAATTTGTTGAACTGACATAATCCGGTGGCCAAATAATACTGATATTGTTGGGTGTAAAATCCTGAATTGTTATTGTCTGTGTACAGTTTTGTGTCAGACCATTTCCGTCCGTGGCGGTAAAAGTTCTAAAAATATTTCCTACGCCACATTTGGTTTCATTTCTGATTATTTCATTTACAGTGACTCCACATCCGTCGTAAGCATATCCATCTAGTGGCTCCCCATTAATTACTTTATGTGCGTCATTAATTTCAATCTTTTTTCTGTCAGCAATATTGGTGACCACTTTTCCAAATGCATTGAGGTCAGCATATGCAAACTCACAACTAACGGTGATGTTTGGAGGGCATACTATTACTGGAGGGATTTTGTCCTGTACCGCGACTTCCACCATGCAGGTATTGCTGTTGCCGGAATTATCCCATACTCTAAGTGATACCATAATGGTTTTGCCAATATCTGCACAACAGAAATACACAGACGGGCCAAACAATGATCCATTCGGCGTTTTGCATGGAGCGCCATTATCCATTCTTTTCACTTCATATGAATTAATACCACAATTATCCAGCGAACCATCATCAAAAGTAAAGGCATCTATTCTGGCTGTGCCATCAACAGTTAATGATACGATCGTCTTCTGATCGCAGACCGGTATAGGTGGAACCTTATCAGCAACGAGCACTTCCGTGGCACAGTCTGTAAAATTGCCACACTCATCGGTACCTCTAAAAACGACCCAGCTCAAGCCTAAGGGCAATTCAGTAATTCTATAAAGGCCGCTGCTTAATTTTGTAACATTGGCTGATGAGGTGCCCTCATATGTTGCCGATCCATTTGGTGATAATACCTTATATCCTACCTGAAATGTGACTTTAGAACATTCATCAATGATCGTTGGTGGTGCGATGATCGCCGTCCCTGAGCATGAGCTAACATCCGTGCTTATTTCCATTCTCGGTGAACAGATCATGATTGGTCCTCTATCATCTATTACTTTGATCACTTGGTACTTTTTGTACACATTCTGGCCAGAAGGCATACACCAATCGATGACGGTCCATGTTCTTAGAACTTTATAGGACTTTGGACATTGTGGAATGATTTGGTCCTCAAAAGTCACTGCAGCCTTACATACACCCCATGATGGAAAGAGTGGGTCCCCGTTGACCGTAGGCACTCCGCTTTGTTCCGGTTGAGGAATGCTGTCATTATACTGCTTGCATGTATAGACTGTGTCTCTTGGCCATGTAATATCTGCTTCAAGAAACTTCTTAAAATAGATATATTGTGCGCATGTGTCTGAGTGATTGCCGCTGATATCCGTATAATAACAAGCAATTTTACGATAGCCTATGAGATTATTTCTCTCCGGGCGCATACAATCAGCGTACATTACCATACTGTCATAGAGTACATGCTTTACCAATTGGTTGGCAGGAGTACAATTGTCACTGACATTTCCTGGTTTTGGAATGTAATTTCTGTTAGTACAGAATATGGTGTCCGGTTGCGGACAGGTATATTCTGGCCTGAACTTGTCTTCGACAACAATATGTCCCCAACAAGAGTTGTTGCCCAGGTACACGGCAACGACTAACTTTTTGCCGATATGTGTCCCGTTAACAACAGGGCTTGGTAATGGCAGTCCATTTGTTCCAAATACAACTACGGTATAAGCACAACCAGTTCCTACTTCTTCAAGAAGCATATCCGGTGTGATTGTTGCCGAACAGTTAGCATCGAGCGAAACATTGACCTCATCATCGCAAGCTAATGGGCAGCTCTGACCATAAGTTTGAACTGATGCAAATAACACACTCAGCAAAACTAGAATCAGACTGCTTTTTAGTTTTCTGGTCATTTTTTCTAAGCTGACCAGCTGCATTTGTAAATTCTGTTTCATTATTAAAACGGTTTTGGATATGAGTAAATCAATAATTTTTGCAATACTTTTTGTTTGCATGCTTCACACCTGCATGCTGAATTTGAATAGTTTATTAAATAATATTGTAGTCTTTTGCTACTTTTATCAACATGACCACATTTTTTGCTTTGAGTTTTTTCATCATATTTTTGCGGTGAACCTTTACAGTGTCCTCCGCAATAAATACTTTTTGAGCAATTTCTTTATTTGTCATTCCTTCAATAATCATGTGCATAATCTCTAATTCACGATTTGTGAGCTTAAACTTTGCATTGAAACGATTGAGGTTTGATTCATTGGCACGATCAACAATGGTTGATTTCTTACTGACTGCTTCTATGCCTTCTCCAAAATAAATTTCATTGTTATCTACAACATGTTCAATGGCATTTTTCAGATCTTTTACAGTGGTGTCTTTAGAAAGATATCCATCTGCGCCGCTTTTAAATGCATTTCTAACCAATTTGGCATCCTTCAACATACTTACAATAATGACTTTAATTGAAGGGTCGTTTTGCTTAATTATTCTGATCAGGTCCAATCCATCACTGTTCTCAAGATTTAGATCCAGAAAAACCAGATCTGGTTTTGCATTCGACAGCTTTGAGATAAAGTCCTTTTCAGAATTGCTTTCGATGACAATATTTATTCTGTATGCTTCGCTGATATTCTTTAACAACAGCGCGAATCCTTTGACGTACAGATTATGATCATCTACAACTCCGATATCTAAGGTCCGCATATAGCTTTGGTCTATATCCCGGATTACAGCAAATCAAGTGCCAAAAACATGATGAATTTTTATAATGCCTTCCGAGGGCTATTATAGTAACTGCATTTTTGATTTGTAACTAATTACAATACAGTTATTAACACATTTAAATTATCTGATGTGTTACATTAAATTTTTTATTGTAATGTGTTGTGTTCTGTATTCGGGGGCCCTTCAATGCTATTAAAGCAAGTATTATTAGTCCGTATTCCCGCGTTTCCCTATATCGGTTGTTCGGTGTTATTCTATCTATCCTAGTAGAAATCCTGCTTGAAGCAATTCAATCTGTCCGTTTCTTACAATTACATAAGGAAAGCCTTTTTTTAAACTATAGGCGCCAAAAGCTCCGCTTTTATCAATAGCGATGTATCCAACCTGAAAATCTTTAGGCCCTTTTATTTCTGTTAACCTTGCTATGGCTTTTTTACATGCTTTTTCCGGGCTCGTTCCATTTCTCATCATCTCAACAATAGAAAATGAGCCCACTTTTTTAATTACAGCTTCCCCTAATCCGGTTGCAGATGCCGCTCCAATTTGGTTGTCCACATACAGACCAGACCCGATGATTGGAGAATCGCCAACCCTTCCGTGCATTTTAAATGCCATTCCGGAAGTAGTGCATGCCCCGGAAAGCCTCCCTTTTGAATCCATTGCCAAAATGCCAATTGTATCGTGATGCTCGGGAGATATTTTTGGAATATATTGCTGCTTTTCCTTCCATTGTTCGTATGCCTGTTTGGCCTTATCAGTCAATAGCTTTTCTTCTTTAAATCCGTTTTCCAGTGCAAAAATTTTAGCTCCTTCTCCGGAAAGGTAGACATGAGGTGTCTTTTCCATCACCAGCCTTGCTACAGAAACAGGGTGCATTATACCTTGTAAAAAGAGGACAGAACCGGCATTGCCTTCACTATCCATAATACAAGCATCAAGCGTTACCCGTCCCTCTCTGTCTGGAAATCCGCCGTATCCCACAGAAGTATCTTCTGGATCTTGCTCGGGAATTCTTGCGCCAGCTTCAACCGCATCCAGTGCGTACCCATCCTTTGATAATATTTCCCAGGCCTGCATCACTGCCTTATGGTTGTTCCACGTGGCGATGACGATTGGCTTATTGCTATGGCTTTTCGCCAATATTTCCAATTTGCGCAGATCAGTCACGATTCCTGCAGTAATTGCAATTAGTCCGCTCTGCTTTACAAAGTTTCTTCTTTTCACTTTATTCAAGTTTAATTTCATCTACGAACATCCAGCTTGGGTTGCCGGCGCTTAAATGCCATTCCGGAAGTTTTCCGGGATTAATAATTTTTATTCTGAATTGCATCTCTGGAACTTTGGAAAAACGAAACGTCTTTCGCATTCCGTTGGGTGTATCCTGCGGTTCAGAATTTTCTATTGTTTCTCTGAGTATATAATTCTTTCCGTCCTGGGTTGAGTATAATTCCAGTCTGCTAGGAAATAATATCCATGAACCCTGATCCTGAATCATTCCAACAGACAGCCCCAAAGACGATGTATCGTTATATCTATTTATGTCTATAACAATATCGGTGTTCCAGTAACCTTGCCAAAAACCATCCCGAAAATCATTGCTACCTGTGAGACCATCAGCCAATGCAATTTTACCGCCGGCAGGATACTGATTGTCATACTGCTGTTGTACGATATAGCTAAGCTGATTTGGTTTCTTCTTAAACTCAATACTTCTCCATTGCTCCATGGACTTCGCTAAAGCATTTTTATTTCTGTAAAATATCTTTACATTTTCATGTATTACTACCGGAACTGAATAGATTTTTACTTCGCTGGCAGTGTCAAAGGAAAATTCGATCCTGTTTTCGCCAGATTGTAAAAAAGATAAATAAGTGCTGTCCTCAAATATCTCTTCTTCAGTTTTTATCGTTGGCAACAGGGTATATTTTTTAGGAACTACTGGCTTATTACTCCATATAGTGCTGCCGTTTTTGCCAAGTAAAAATTGAATCTGGTCGCCGGGTCTTAAGTAAAAGTCCGCAGTACATTTGTTTCCGTTAATCATCAATTCTTTAACACACCCATCGCTTGCATCGTGTTTGCAGGACAAGTTTATTATTTTATTTCCAGGGACTGCAATGGATGCTTTTTGAAAAGCAGGAAGACCCAGTGTAAATTTTCCACTAACCGGATCTACAGGATAAATACCCAGGGCGCTCAAGACATACCACGCTGACATCTGACCACAATCTTCATTTCCACATAACCCATCCGGTTGATCAGAATAGAATTCATTCATTATTTTCTTAACAATCTTCTGGGTTTTGTCTGTGCGATTACAGTAATTATATAGGTATGCCACGTGATGACTTGGTTCATTGCCGTGTGCATACTGTCCAATAAGTCCTGTGATATCCGGTTGTATGCGACCAGTCATTGGGACTCTGGTCGTAAATAAACTGTCAAGTCTTTTTTCGAACGCTTGCTCTGAATTAAGATTTAATCTTGTTTTTGCAATTTGTTTTTCGTGGGCCTCAAGACTTTTTTTCATCCAATCAATGTCATGCTGTGCACCAAAAAGATATTGCCACGCATTTGCCTCGGTATAATTAAAATTAACTTCGTTGGGATTGAATGATTTTAAAAAATGATCCGATCTTTTAGGTTCCAAAAAACCAGAGTTGGGATTAAACAGATTGCGGTAATAGTATTTTTCACTTCCCTTTCTGTCCGCTACCAGATCATACGCATAATAGTCAAAACTATTTTCAATACTTTTTGAAACAGATTCCGAAGCTTTGTTCATCGGGATGTATCCATTAAGAAAAAAAGAAATGTCAGAATAGTCCGCATTAAATGTTGCTTCAATTGCCTCGCAAACATCTTTGTGTTTAAGTCCTGGTGTTCTTGTGCTATCCAAATAGCACATGGCCAGAACCGGTATCGCGTGATTGCCTATCATGCAATATGTTTCACATGATGAAAGCTCCCAAACCGGTAAGCGGTTGACTTCCTTATAATGCTGTAAAAATGTTTTTGCAAATTGTAAATTGTATTCTGGGTATGCAAGTTGATACAATGGGTGTGCTGCGCGGTATGTATCCCAAAGTGAGAATACAGTATATCTCTTATTGGGACCTTCCGCCTGATAGATTTTTTGATCAAGACCCCGGTATCTTCCATCTGCATCCTGGGATAAGCTGGGATGTATCAGTGAATGATATAATGCAGTATAAAATATTTTGGTATACTTTTCTTGTCTGTCCGGTGCTGCAGTGTATTCTATTCTTGATAGCATTTTGTCCCATCTTTCTTCACAATTTTTTTGCGCTTTTTTGAAATCAAATGAAACCCATTCTCTGTAAAGATTATTTTCAGCTCCTAAAATATCGACCGGTGATACTGCACATTGCAGCGTAATCTTCTTGGCCTTTTGTTTTTCAAAAAATAGTGTCATAATAAGAGAATCCTCACTATAACTAACCTTTGAAATTTTTTGAGAAAACGCCATTGCAAAGTATACATGTTGTTCTTTCGCCCAACCTTTTGAGATCCTGCAGCCGTTGATTTCATTGGGCCCAGATTGGTGTACAAATGCTTTCAAAACTTTATCCCTGTGTCTTAGATTAATCACTATGACTTTGGTGTCGGCCCTATCAAATTGATATTCATGAACACCGGTTCTGTCCGTTGCTGTGAGCCTGGCTATAATATTCTCTTGATCGAGTCTAACCTGGTAGAATCCTGCATGAGCCTTCTCCTCAGATTTCTTGAAATGTATTGGCGTAATTAAATTTTCAGTTTTACTAAAATCTATGTTGGTCACAGCGCGTGGTGTTACCAAAATGTCACAATAATCACCAACGCCTGTACCACTAAGATGTGTGTGACTGAAACCAAGTAATGTGGTGTCCGAGTAGTGATATCCGGAGCAAGCATCCCACCCTTCCGTTCTTGTATCCGGACTTAATTGAACCATCCCGAAAGGCATTACCGCGCCGGGAAAGGTATGTCCATGCCCTCCTGTGCCAATAAATGGATTTACCTCGAGGTGATGCTGCGCCTGAATGGGGTCTGTTAGGCCAAGTAGACTGATTGCAATGAATATTTTTCTCATTCAAATTTCCAAAGGTAAATCCGGTTAGTATTTTTTTTGTTGGTTTGCACCTAATATGTTGCAATTCTGGTTGGTTCGGATCGTCATTATTTCATTCAGACGAATTTCTTTTACCGTTTTAAGTCCGTTAAGTCGCCTTCTCAGTTTTTTTCTCCATTATTTTGTGCGATACAGGCTGGCTGTAATTCACCAGAATTTGAGTAAATGTATTACTGATTTAACTGAGGCTGAAGTAAACAGTATTGTAGGTGGTGTATATGACAATCTGTCTTTTGTGTTGTTGGAGGCGATCAAGGGTCTCACTTTATCTGAAGCTGAACTTCTGTCACGAATTGAATTCAGGCACCCTGAACTGATCAGGGACTATCTGGATAAAAAGAAGACCGTACTGGCTGTTTGCCCTCATTATACAAACTGGGAGTGGACGGTTCTGGCTACAGGTTACACTTACAAAAATAAAAGCATAGGAATCTATAAAGAAATTGGCAACCGGTATCTTGAAGAATACATAAAATCCCTTAGAGCCAAATGCACAATGACCTTAATTAGTACGAGACATACCCGAACGATGGAGTCTCTAATTCCAGAAGGCCATGTCATATTGTTGATGTCTGACCAAAATCCCTCCAATACCCGTGATGCGATCTGGGTTAAGTTTTTTGGACAGGATACTGCTTGTCTTCATGGTCTTGAAAAGTATGCCAACAGATATCATTTGCCCGTAATTTATCTTGATCAACAGCGATTATCTGATTCAAGATACGTTGTTAATTTGGAGGTGTTATGTGAAAATCCGAATGAATTGGCACCTGGAGAGCTCACACAGCTATTTATGTCAAGAGTCGAAAGGACGATACGTCGCGAACCGTCCAATTGGCTTTGGACACATAAACGCTGGAAGCACAAGAAGATAAGTGATTGATAATCACCTAATTACGTTATTTTTCGGCTTCGTATCATTTCAACATAACCCTGTTTTCTTGAAAGCGCGTCAACTGCGCGCGCAATTCTTTCTACTCGTGTTTGTGTCGTTTTCGCCGTATCGATCCATTTTGAAAAATACCGCTGATGTGATCCCGATAATTTTTTGAAGAATGTATACGCATTCGCATCTGTTTCAAGATAATCAACAAAATCCTTATTCAATACGTAATCATGTTTACATAGTTCGATCACCATCGAGACCTCTTGACCTGCCGACTTACCAAGTATTTTTTGAAGATCTTTTCGGACTGGAATAATAAAATCTCCTGCACCCATAGGCAATGTACTGATTTCTAAATCTTTTTGATTGTCAATCGTACATTTAACCCTAAAGGCTTTCTTGTTATCTGGAAAAAGGACCTGGGCCATTTCTTTTGTTATATGAATATAGGTCCATCCGGTTTTTTCGCCCTTTTGTCCAAATTTTTCGAGTGTATATATCCCTTTGATTTTCGACGACATTTATTACCCTATTAAGAGATTTACGTGTTCCACGTGAAACAAATATCGTGTAGTTTAGTAATATTTATATCCTAATTGTTCCACGTGAAACAAAAAAGCCCGGCCAAATATGGCCAGGCTCAAAAAGTAGATCTTCCTATCGTTAGTATAATCTGTAACGCAACCCGGTTAGTATTCCTAGTTGAAGATATTTCTGCTTAAGCACATAACTGTCTGATGTAATTGGACTTAAATAGTACCTCATGGAAGGCTCAACCAGTAACATTATCCTTCTATTAATTTTATAATTAAGACCAAATCCCCCGATAATGCTCATTCCCACCTTGCTTTTATATATTTTCTCTGACCCAGACTCGTTCACCGCACTACTTAAGTCAAGCAAAGACATTTGATCATTCGAATAAACCTGACCGGTAGATTGGGTAGAAATATTGAATCCTAGTCCACCATTAAATGACAATACAAAATCAGAGAGATTAACTTCATAGGTTAACAATACAGGTATGTCCGTGAATTTATACTTATTGTGCTTTGTCAGAATTCTGGCGTTGTACTTAAATGTTGTATCTATCGGGTTATGGTTTTGGTCATATCCAATTGTCCAGGTTGTATCATACCCATTAAAATACTCAAACCGCTCATTAATTTTACTATAATTCAATCCGCTCCGGATACCTATACCTTTTTTAGTAACGTAAGAAACCCTAATTCCTAGAGAGCCGGAACCCGTAAATGATTCCGCGCCCGCTCTCTTTTGTGCATAAGGTATGGCGCTTTCAGTTCTGGCGGTAAGACTTCTCATGGAAACTTCTGGTGCATAGTAAATATCCAAGTCTATATGTTTTAATGGACTCACATTTCTGCTAAAACAGTCGTCATTTATTCTTCTTTTACTTTTAGCTTTACCTTGCTGTGAAGAAAATACCTCCTTTGATAAAAAGTGGTCATTCACTACTTGCATTGTTGGTTCATTTTCTCGCAATGAAAACTCTGGTGAAAGCGAGGATTCGTTTTCTTTTAATTCAGAAATTAAATTATTTGAGGTGGGTTTATTACTTGATAACACATCACCGGAGACTTGCTTCCTGTCAGAACTCAAATTGACACTTTTAGCCTTTAGCAATATTGACCTACTCTTGTAATCTTTGCCTTTATAGGCTTGAGATTGGGCTTCAAAAGATTTATTAAGTGTTTGATTATCAGATAAATATGAGTTGATTGAGCTTCCGCTTTCCTCCTGTCTTTGCTCTGAAATATCTAATCTCTCATGCACTACCGATGCTGTAATCGCACCAGTATTTTTAACTATTTTATCATCAATAGTAGATTCAATTCTCGTTTTATATGCAAGAATTACTCCTAAACTCAATATTGTGAACAGGAGCATCATCCGCGAGTACCATCCGAAAGCAAGTATTTTGTGCGATTTCTTGTTTTTTTCCAATGCGGTAGCAATTCCTTCCCAAAGATGATCCTGAGATCCAACATCCAAATCTTTTAATTTCTTCCTGAAAAAACGATCTGTCATGTGATCATTTCCCTTAAATTTCATATAACTACTTTTTGATATTTAGTTAATCTCTCCTGCAATACCAATCGCGCCTTAACCAGTTGGGATCGCGAGGTTGCCTCTTTAATGTTAAGCATGTCTGATATCTCTTTATGCGAATAACCTTCAATTGCATAAAGATTAAAGACCATTCTATAACCGTCAGGTAATCCTTCCACCAACGATATCAGCTCCTGATAAGCCAATCCCTCAAAGGCAGACACGGATAATTCAATGTCCGGCATCATATCACTGGAGGGTCTTTCATTTTGGTAACTCATCTTATGATATCGCTTGATTGAAGTATTGATAATTATTCTCCGAACCCACAATTCAAAGGGCCCTTCAAATTTGTAGGAACCCAGATTGGTAAATACCTTAATAAAACTCTCCTGAAGCAAGTCCTCCGCTTCCATCTTGTCTCTCGAATATCTAAGACAAACCGCCATCATTTTCCCAGATAGATGAATAAACAGCGCTTTCTGGCTGGCACTGTCTCCCGCCAAACAACCATTGATAATATCTTCAAACTCTCTAAATGGCATGGCATCTGGTGTTTTAAGATGCTTTCAAACCTTATAACGCTGCCTCTTCGCTCAAAAATTCTTACTTTCTACATCGATTCAGAAAATCTAGCAGAATCGTATTAAATGTATCCGGTTTTTCCATCATTGGCGCATGGCCGCATTCATCCAGGAAATACAACTCTGAACCCTTTATAAGTTCATGAAACTTTTCTCCAACAAATGGTGGCGTAACAATATCATTCCGACCCCAAATAATCAGCGTGGGTATATGAATTTTGTATAGTTTATCTGCAAGATTATGCCTGATTGCAGATTTTGCAGTAGCGATAATTCGTATCGCCTTCAGGCGATCTGTAGTAATTTCAAACACCTCATCAACGAGTTCTTTCGTTGCAACTTTTGGGTCATAAAATGTCTCCTCGGTCTTCTTTTTAATAAATTCGTAATCTCCCCTTTTAGGAAAAGTACTTCCCATCGCTGACTCAAATAACCCAGAACTACCGGTAATACATAGCGAATTCAGCTTTTCCTGTTCTTCCAGGGTGTATAGCAACGCAACATGCCCTCCGAGCGAGTTCCCTAGTATGTTAATGTCTGATAAAGATTTGAACTTAACGAAATCCTTAACATGTCTGACCAGACCATCCAGACTAACTTGATGGATAGGCAAATCATAGATCGGAAGAATCGGTACTATTATGCGATAAGACGGCCCAAATGCATCAATAATTCCTGAAAAGTTACTCAATGCCCCAAAAAGGCCATGTAGAAGCATAACCACTTCTCCATCAGCTCGCGACTCAAGATATTTGAACTTTCCTTCCTCCTTAACTTGATAATTCATTCACAAAGGTTTACAACCTTACAAATGTAGAAATAATAGGCTTCAAACATTATATTATTTTAATCCTCAAGAGGTATAACCGCTTTTGTTAAAAAGACCAGGTATAGTATATACAAAAAGCAAATTATCCCAGTCAATTGGTGCAATACACCCCATAGCAACGGAACGTATCCTACACAATTCAGTATTGTAATAATACCCAGACCAATCTGTACAGTCAAAAGAGCCAAAAGAATAACCAAACGCTTTGTTAGTTCTCGTTGACGTATACGGAAGGAATAAAAAATTGCAAAAAGAGATATTGCAAATACCACATATGCTACATTTCTATGAAAGAATTGAATTACAAGCGGATTTACTACATCTTGATCATAGTCACCAAACAAGCTCCAATTTTTTTCACTGATCTCATCAATTCCTAACGGCAACCAATGACCTCCCATATCAGGCCATGTCGGCGCCGCGATACCAGCCTTCATACCACTCATTACTCCGCCAAGAAATATCTGAACAAAGCATATACCTATTAAAATTCTTATTAAATTGACTGTTGTTTTATTCGCAGCCACTCGCTTATGTGACCAGCCATAACACAAAGCTGTCCACCATAGAAAACCAATCAGAAGAACTGCCGCACATAAATGGAACGATAGCTTGTAAGCATTAACCCATGGCCTGTGGACCAAACCACTGGCAACCATGATCCAACCCAGTGAGGCGACGAAAACAGCAAGCACCACAACAATTAAAAGATCGTAAATCAGCTTGCGGCTTAATCTTCCTTTTATTAAAAAATAAAGGAAGGGTATCACAAAAACCAATCCCATCAATCTAGCCCAGAGGCGATGGAAATATTCCCAGAAATAAATAAACTTAAACTCTCCAAGTGAAATTCCATGGTTAATTTTACTGTACTGTGGAGTTTGTTTGTACATATCAAATGCTTTCATCCACTCTACATCGCTTAGAGGGTATATTATCCCCGTAATGATATCCCATCGTGTGATCGAGAGACCACTACCCGTCAATCTTGTAATCCCGCCAAGAATGATCTGTAACAATAGCATAAACACCCCGCTAAGAAGCCAAAGAAATATTTGCCGGTCTGCTATCATTCGTTTCATGGTGCAATATTCTAGCTTAAATTTGATTCAAACAACTACACGAAAACAATAATCACTTTTATTATATTAAAATATAAATTAAAAATATACTATAAATAACAAGGGATGTTGAAATGTGAATAATGAAGAATAAAATATATTACCAACAAATTATAAACATTTTAATTTATTTATAATCAAGTTAATGTATGTTATTAACAAAAATATTCTGTTAGTAATTATTTGTTGATTATTTGTATAATTATTAAAAATTTTAGCCACATCAAAGCATCAAGCTTCACTTACACATCAAAATATCTAATATATAAATTTTATGAATAAGTCTGAGCGGGAAAGGCACAATCAATTGTTGAAAAAATATTCAGTACCACTTCAAAGGATAATACAATAACACATCATTATACATTGTGGAAAAAACAAATGTGAAAAAAATAGAATCAGATCATAAACCAGAAGGCCACAAGAATTAATATTGTGAAATGCGCGTCGTTATACAAAGGGTAAGTTACTGCAGGGTAACAATTTCAGGCATTTTACACAGTGAAATTGGCAAAGGCATGCTGATTCTTCTGGGCATAGAAGAAAGGGATGAGGAAGAAGATTTACAATGGATGCTATCCAAGTGTTCTGGATTGAGAATATTTTCCGATGAACAAGGGCAAATGAATCTCAACCTAGAAGAAATCAATGGCCAAATCATGGTTGTTAGTCAATTTACTCTTTTTGCCAGTACAAAGAAGGGAAACAGACCTGGATTTACACGATCTGCCAAACGCCCTGTTGCCGAATCCATTTATGAGGCTTTCATTCAAGGAATGAGTGCAATGCATCCGGAGAAAGTGAAAACTGGTATATTCGGTGCGGATATGCAAATCGAACTACTAAATGATGGACCGGTCAGTATTATTATCGACACTAAAGCAAAAGAATAATGAGACAACAACAGATTGAAGTAAGAAACTGGGTTCAGTCAATAGGCAAAAAATATTTTGATCCATTGACCAATCTTGGACAGTTAACAGAAGAAGTTGGTGAACTTGCCAGAATTCTGATTAGGGAGTATGGACAACAAGCCTGGAAAAAAGGTTCTGCACCAGAAAATGTAAGGCAAGCCATCGCAGAAGAACTGGCTGACATTGCCTTTGTCGTGTTTTGTTTGTCAGATCAACTTGATATTGATCTCGAAGAAGCATTCAAAGACAAACTAAGATTAAAAACAGACAGAGACCGTGAAAGGCATATGAGCAATAGAAAACTAGATTAGTCACATGCGAAGCTTAAAGTTAATCGAGACAATTTGTATCGTCATCTTAGCAAGCTTCATGATTTTAGCCATATTGGGTTATTTGATTACACCGGACAGAACCAGATATTGCAACACACAATTACCGGAAATAGCATTTTTAAACCCTTTTAGCAAAGCTTGTTTTGCCAAAAATTATTTACAAGCTTTTGAATCAAGCGTAGATGCTATCACAGGCATTCAATACTATGAAAGACCGGTCTTGGTTGAAAACGAGTCAACTTCAAAAAGTTGTCACCTATTTATTTTAGGTACCGATCGATTCGGGCGGGATCTATTGTCGCGACTCATTATCGGTACAAGATATACATTATTAATTGCCTTTTTTGCAGTTCTTTTTGCTGTAATAATTGGTGTAACGCTGGGTTCCTTATCCGGCTATTTCGGTGGAAGAACAGACCGGACTATTAATTTTGTAATAGGTGTATTCTGGTCTCTTCCATCCATTCTATTTGCATTTGTTATTGTACTTGCTGCAGGAAAAAATATTGGTGCTTTGTTTGTATCTATTGGCATAACTATTTGGGCCGATATGGCCAAGTTGGTGCGGGGATTGGTCATGGTGCAGAAAGAATGTAATTATGTACGCTCAGCGACAGCGTTAGGCTTTTCACCTTCAAGAATACTTTTTATTGAAATCTTACCCAACATTAGCGGACCAATCCTAGTACAAGCATCCTCTAATTTTGCTTTGGCCATTTTACTGGAATCAGGCCTTTCATTTATGGGGCTGGGTTTGCAACCACCGATTCCAACGCTTGGCAATATTATGCAGGACCAGTATACCCAGGCATTTAATGGTCAAATAATACAATCCTTAATTCCTGCCATTGTTTTAGTTTTGCTCATCCTGTCATTTCAGATTGTAGCCAATACTGTCAGGGACCGGTTAGATGTTAAACTCAGCAGAGACTAAATGGGAATAGAGGCCACATTAACTAAAATGGAGAACATGCTTAGTCTTAAGCAGCTTCAAATGACCTCTTTACTTAATATTACACAGGCGATCAACGAAAACTTGCCGCAGGAAGATATTTACAAGATGTATAAAGACTTCCTGACCTGGGAACTAAGCATTGACAAAATAGCACTTTTTATCAAGGAAGACAATCGATGGAAACTGTTTGTGCGGTACAACATTGATGATGATATCCGGGAAGAAGACCTCGCCAGAAAATTTATCATTTATGAAAGGCTACATACAATAAAGCCAACGGATGATGCATTACTTCAGCCATTTGAGTTCATCATTCCTGTATATCATAAGAAAGAGCCAATCGCCTATTCCCTGATCAGCGGAATCCGGGAAGGGTCGGACATTTATAATAATATACAATTTATCACTTCTCTCACCAATATTATTGCCGTTGCTTCGGAGAATAAGCGGTTGGTGCGTCGGCAGATAACCCAAGAGAAAGAACTGGAGTTTGCAAATGAAGTTACACAAATGCTGATTCCCAATGAAATGCCGCGCGGCAATCATTATGAATTGGCAAATGTTTATAGACCGCATTTTAAAGTTGGAGGTGATTATATTGATTATATCAAATTCAGCGATACAAAAATTAGTTTTTGCATTGCAGATGTGAGTGGTAAAGGAATAGCCGGTGCAATGATTATGGCCAATTTTCAGGCACTGATTCAAAATCTTGGACAACAATACAGAGATTTGGAGACATTGGTTATTGCACTTAATCAGACCGTATCGAAAATTACGAAGGGCGAGAAATACCTCACCCTATTTATTGCAGTGGTGGACCTCGAAAACAAGATGCTGTATTATGTTAATGCAGGCCATATTCCTCCATTATTGTTTAAGAACGGCAAAGTTACAGAGCTGAAGGCTACCTGTACAATCATTGGTCATTTCGAAGAACTACCCGGCATTAGTGAAGGAATGGTTGAATTGACGGAAGATTGCACGTTGGTCGCTTTTACGGACGGACTGGTCGATATTAAAAATACTGAGGGAATTAACTACACCGTTGAAATGTTGAAGGAATATGTAGCCGGAAATTTGAATCTCAATGCCAGACAACTTGCCCAGGGTATTATGAAGAAGGCAATGGAATTTAGCAATGGATCGGAAATCCCGGATGACATTGCAATTCTTAATTTTAAATATAATAAAAGTGAAAAGTAAATGGATAGCAGCCGGGCTCGCATTTATCGGGGGCACCTGGGGAGTTCATCGGTTTTATCTCAGACAACCGGAACTGGGCTTGCTTTATATTGGATTAAAAATATTTACCGGATTGTCCCTGATTGGGATAGCATTATCAACATTAATTGGATATTATGATGGATTCAAACTGATCATGATGGATCAGGATGAATTTGACCGAAAGTACAACAGTAACAATTTCAGGGACCGGTATGGATTCCGACGGAAGGTCTCTCCAGAACAGCAACGCAGACAAGGAAAATATATTTTGTTGGATGAAGACGAGGTAACGACGGCTAAAGAGTCCAAAAATATTTTTGAGACACTGAAGTCAAGAAAGGAAACAGAGACACTTAAACAAAGCGGAACCAGAAAACTGAAGGATTATGATACCAAAGGAGCAATTGAGGATTTTGATAAAGCCCTCAAGCTCAATCCACATGATTTAGGAGTCCATTATAATATGGCATGTGCGTACGCCATGGAAGAAAAAGCCATGGAGTCCTTTAAACATTTAGACCAAGCAGTTAGTCTGGGATTCAACGAGGGGGCAAAAATAATGTCCCAGGAAGAACTAGCTTATATTCGAATAATTCCTGTATTCGAAAAATTTAAAAACAATCGGTTTCGTCTTACGCAGGAAATGGTCGATGAACTTAAGGAAAGAGAAAAAAATATTCTTGAAGAACAGAACAAGAAAAAAGCAGAATCCTTTTCTTTGCCAAAAAGCGATTACAGCACCTTGTTTCAGGAACAGCTAAGGCAGGAATATAAATGAGAAATCAAGCGATCTTCGGAATCTTTGTAGACAATATAGAAATCAATCCACCGGACGCTTCGGTAATATTAAGTCTTAAGCAACAGAATATAGTCCATGCCCCGGTAGTCAAACGAGGAGAATTTTTGGGATTGGTGGATTTATTATCGGTTGAAGAACCCTTTCAATCAAATTTGACAGAAAAAGACCTCATTGTTCCAGGGACCTTGACAGAAAAAGACCCACCCTACAGGTACTGGGAAGAAATAGCGAAATCAAGATTATCTGTCATACCGCTGTATAGTGACGAACTTAAATACAGGGGCTGTATTAAAACCGTAGATTATGTCAGACATTACAAGGAGCAGATCGGCAGGGAGCAATCTGGAAGTCTACTGATGTGTTTGATTCAAGGAGCCCAATACTCAATTTCAACAATTGCAAAGGTTACGGAGGAGCATCATCTGGTTATTGCGAGCCTTTTAAGGATAGCACTGAGCGAAGGTAATTTACTTTTAATAGTACTATATAACGAGGAGTGCAGTGATGTTTATATAAATGATTTACAGCGACATGGCTATGATCCGATCATGATTTTCAACAGCGAAACTGTCCAAGAACCGCTCAAAGACCGCTATGATGAATTAATGCATTACTTGAATGTATAATTATCGCACCGGCAGACTAATGATCTGGCTGCTGGTGTTATTTGCTGCAGTAAAAAACGCTTATTCACAAAAAGGGTGCACGGATTTTGTGATTCATGAAATTAATGTAAAAGGAAACGAAAAAACCAAAGCCAGTGTGATCTTGTTTGAATGCGGACTCCATGCCGGAGACAAGATTGAACCTGGATCACTTCTTAAAAGGATCAGTGAAGCAGAAGCGAATGTTAAGAGAACAGGTTTATTTTCCAGTGTAATAATAAATTACCAGCTCGATATTGACAGTTTTTGTAATGTAAACATTACGATTCAGGTTGTAGAAAACTGGTTATTGTTTCCGATGATTATTTTTGAACTTGTCGACCGAAACTTTAACATATGGTATAAGGACTTCAATCATGACTTGTCAAGGACAAGTATTGGACTAGGGCTAACACACTATAATCTTACAGGAAGAAAAGAACAATTAAAATTTAAAGTTGCCGGTGGATATACCGATAAATATGAATTAATTTTTATTAAACCGTATTTTGGTCGGACCAGAAATATTGATGCCGGTTTCAGGCTTAGCTATCTTGAGTATTCTGAAGCAGCCTATGACATAAAAAACAGCAAACCAGTATTTTATTCAAAACCAGGAACAAACAATCTTTTGAGAAAGCAGGCAGGAACAAAAATCAGAATGCGAACAGACAGACGAAACGCCTTCTCGGAAGAACTTGAATGGACGGAGAACATAACAAGGGACAGCATCGCCATTCTTCAACCAAATTATTTCCTGGAGGGACGAACACGGCAATATCTTCTGAAGGCTATCAGCACCTACGAATTCAATGCCCTCAATGATCCAGTGAGGCCAACAAATGGATTTTATATCAAGTCAACGGTTGATCTAACCCATGATGTAGAGCAACGCAGTTATTTGAATTTACAAACACAAGTCGAGTTTGTGTACAGTTTTACACAAAAATGGTTCTACAGGGCGGCGATTAACGCAAGTACGGCATTCATCAGAACCAAGCCTGCAATTAACTTGTATTCAGGCATTGGTCTTGGAAACAATCTCCTAAATGGGTATGATCTTTATTTAATTAATGCAATGGACTTTGTTATTGCAGAAAGCCAGATTAATTATAAGGTTTTTGATTTTAACAGATCACTTATTAAATTTCTGCGTAATGAGCCAAAAATAAAGTTAAACATTATCGTTGATCTATTCATCAAAGCATCTACTGCAAGGGCAAACGACCCCTATTATCAATACAAGAATACTTTATCCAATACCAACCTGGGAAGTATAAGCATTGGCGCACAATGGACAATCAACAGCATAATAAAAGCTGATGTAAACTATGCGGTCAACCATTTGGGTGAAAGAGGATTTTATTTTCATACAACAAAAGCATTCTGATGAAGATATATTTATTTGGACAAAAGCTAAAACAGGAAGATTATAGTTATCTTCGGGGACTCCTAACCAAGTTAAAAGAATACAAAGCAGAAGTAGGCATTTATGAACCATTTCTAAGGGAATTTCCGGATGATTTATTATCATCCGAAGGTTTTCAAAAATGGAACAATCACGATGATATCAAGACGCAAAGGCCAAATGTATTGCTTAGTCTAGGAGGAGATGGAACGATGTTGCAGGCTGTTACGCTTGTAAGAGACAGCGGCATTCCAATCATGGGAATTAACATGGGTCGTCTGGGATTTCTGGCTAGCATTGAGAAAAAGCTAATTCCAGATGCAGTTTATCAGCTTTTTAACGGGATGTATCATGTTGAAGAAAGAACCTTGCTGGAGCTCGACAGCAACTACGAACTTTTTGGTGACATCCCGATTGCGATGAATGATCTGACCATTCTGAAGAGGGACAATTCATCGATGATTACGATTAGAACCTACATCAACGGAGATCTTTTGAATGTATATTGGGCGGACGGATTAATTATTGCAACCCCAACCGGGTCAACAGGATATTCACTTTCCTGTGGAGGGCCGATCATTTTTCCAAACACACCTAGTTTTGTTATAACTCCTGTTGCGCCGCACAATCTGAATGTTCGTCCGGTAGTTATTCCTGATGACGCAATTCTATCCTTTGAAGTAGAAGGGCGAATAGATAGTTTTCTTTGTACAATGGACTCAAGAGTAGAGGTTATTGGATCAAAGCATCAAATAGCGGTGCGAAAATGCAATTATAAAATAAAGCTTGTTCAATTGAAGCCCGTCAGTTTTCTAGGGACTATTCAGACCAAACTGTACTGGGGATTGGACCAAAGAAACTAATACAATGAAAGAAAGCATTTACTTAAGCAAGGGCACAGTATTTTTTGAAGTTGGATCTGGCATTGATATTAGTATTGCAATGCACGACGGATCGAATCAGGTCAATTGTTTTTATGCGCCATTTTTCACATCAGAGCCCGTTAAAGCAGGATCCTTTATCGGATCAATCGATGAAGGCGGCCCTGTAAACTTTATGAACGTTAAAATGAACGTACACGGCAACGGAACACACACAGAGTGTTCCGGGCATGTTTTCAATAATGGTCTGAAGGTTAATGCCATTTTTGAAAATTTCTTCTTTCTGTGCACGGTCATCAGTGTTTACCCTACCAAAAAAGAAAACGGAGACTTAAGTATTTTTCGAAGAACGCTTGAAATATTGCTTGAAGGGCAATCCAAAGAATGCATTTGTATCCGTACACTTCCCAATGATCCTACAAAACGACAACGTCATTACTCAGGGACCAATCCCCCGTTTATTGAAAAAGAAGCGATGGAATACCTGGTAGATATCGGGGTTGAACACTTACTGATAGATCTCCCTTCAGTTGACAAAGAAGAAGATGGGGGCCAGTTGTCAGCACATAAAGCCTTTTGGCACGGAGAAAGACAAAACAAATGCACCATAACTGAACTTATTTATATTCCTGATAAGTTAGAGGACGGGGAGTATTTATTAAATTTGCAGGTAGCAAACCTGGCCCTGGATGCGGTACCTTCCAGACCCATCTTGTATCAAATCAAAAAGTGAAAAACAAAAAAGATAAAGCAATAGATTTTTCAAACTTACTGGCAAGATGGCGTAAGATTCCTGAGTCAGGCCACCAGGAGTATTTATCATTTTGTCGATATTATTCTCAGGAAATTCAAGCACTTCCGTTTGACGAGTATATTGAAATAAAATATTCTTATTTAAAAGCGCTACTTGCCCTGGATAAAATATATTTATTTGATAAACTATCTGCAAGGGCGCTGATAGAAATAATAAATCAGGAATACTTTAATGATCACCTGAGAAGCCTTTATCGAAAAATATTACTTCTGCGAGCCGAAAGATTGATGGAAGAAAATAAAACCATATCTGCTCAGGAAGTATATCGTACAATAATTCATATCGATCCTTCAGATACAAAAAGCAGAAAAGCATATATTGCATTGTATCGAAAACACAGAATGTATGAACAAAGAAAGTATATCGGAGTGACCGTTATTGCGCTCGCAGCTGTTTTAATACTGTCGATATGCCAACAGTTAATTATTGCACCGTTTTTTCCAACACTAAAAGATTACACAGATATACTTATATATGTTCTATTAATGTGTGCACTGATCACTTTTGTTTTTGTTCTGTTTGATGCGAACATAAAAAGTAAATCAGCAGGAGAAAAAGTATTCACAGAAAGCAATCAGAAGATCATCCACTAAATGGTCTTTTGTGGGCGCTGACATTTCGGTTGCCGGCAACAAAATATCTCCAGGGCCACAGCGCAGATTCCCCCGCAGATTCCACACCAATGCGCAAAGATGAAATGATTTTGTCATCAGGATAAATTATCCCAGCATCCAACACGGAAATTTTTGAATGAGACTTCCATAATGTATTGGCATCAAGTGATTTAGTAATCCCCATAGCCTCAGACAAAGCGCCAGGGCCCTTTGTCAATATGTTATCTGATGCACCATTGCGTCGTGTCCGCATGGTTGATAATCCTTCCAGGGGTTCAAGAGCCCGTATCAGGACAGCATGTGCAATTCCTTCAGGAGCGGTAACAATATTAAAAAGGTGGTGAATGCCGTAACAAATATATACATATGAATAGCCACCGGATCGGTACATCGTCTCATTTCGAGGCGTTCTGCGAAAATTGTAGGAGTGAGAAGCGCGGTCATCGGGACCGCGATAGGCCTCTGTTTCAACAATAATTCCTGAAGTAATCTGACCATTCAGATTTGTAATTAAAATCTTGCCCAGCAAATCTTTTGCAAGGTAACAAACATCCAAATTCTGGAAATACGCTCTAGACAGGGGACGTGACATAAAAATTAGTCGGGGTGACTGGATTTGAACCAGCGACCACCAGTACCCCATACTGGTACGCTACCGGACTGCGCTACACCCCGAATGCGGCAAAAATAAAAAGAAATTTGCCAAGGGTTGGCTTAAATTAAAGGTAAACAATAACAGGCTAAATTTTGCAATTACTCACTACATTTAGGGTGTTAAATTACCAATATGAAAATCACAAGAAACTTATTTCTATTTTTACTTTGCGCTATACTTCTAAGCGCATTTAGCGCTAAAAATTCTTCAGAATGCACACAGAGAGGCTGGGAAATGCTTGGAGAAAGGTCCGTTAATTTTAAGACAGACAAAGATGAAATAATGGTTACGGCAAGTGAAGGTAGGTTTTCGGCAGTACAGATCAGGGTTAGACGCGCGCCAATTAACATGCAAAGAATGGTTATCCATTTCGGGGATGGGGAAGAACAGACGGTCGAATTGAAAGACAATTTTAAAGCGGGAGGCGAGAGCCGTATTATAGATCTTGAGGGTAAAAAAAGAGTAATCAGAAAGGTTAGCTTTTGGTATGATACCAAAGGATTCGGAGAGCAGAAAGCCATTGTTCAATTGTGGGGCCGGCATTAAGTTACTCAATCCTGTAATCAAATACCCGACGATTTGATCTAATGCTGTGAAGATCTGAAGTATCCCAAAACTTATTAATAAGTCTTTACTTCATTTGATTGGAAGGCTCGATAGTAAGCGTAATCTTATTAATACCGGTCAAAGGATCAACCCTAGACCAGGGTACCAAAGCAAGGGAATAAGTACCTTGCTGTGGAAAAAAAACACCAGAACCAAGAATTATTCTGAGATCACAGGGGCCATCGCTGCAATTTCCAAACGGCTTACCGGAAGGTGCTATTAGTTCAAGGGACACCAGTTGTTCTTTGCTTTTGCCGGCAGGATCTGAGCTTATCGTCTTTACATAAATGTTCTGCGAAGGGATGTTGTCTTCATGGCCGATACCAAGGACCAGGTTATATCTTGTAGTTGTGTCTGGCGCATTCCACTTAAAAACAAGCGTATCCTTTGAATACCAAGATCCGTCTTTTAAAGAATATTCTTTTGAAAAAAGGTTCTTTTCCCTACACGCAAAAAGCAATAAAAGAAGGAGGCTATAATAATGTTTAGGCATTGAAGAATTCTTTCATCCTTTCAAAAAATCCTTTTTCTTCATCGCTTGGATTCGGCTTAAAATTTGAATGTGACCGCAGTTTTTCAAGAATTTTTTTCTCCTCATCGGAAAGATTTTTGGGTGTCCAGATATTCAAATGAACAAGTAAATCACCTTTACCGTGAGTTTGCATTGCTGGAAGACCCAGACTCCGAAGTCTGAATGTTTTGCCGCTCTGAGTACCTGCCGGAATTTTTATTTTAACAGTACTGTTTAATGTAGGTATTTCAAGCTGATGCCCAAGCGCAGCATCCGCAAAATTGATATATAGATCGTAATGAAGATTATTACCGTCTCTAGTGAAAGTATTGTGCGGCTTTTGTTCAATATTAATGATCAGATCCCCGGATTGCCCACCGTTTGGCCCGGCATTCCCTTTCCCGCGCATCGAGAGTTGTATATTCTCATCAACCCCAGCAGGAATTTGAATTTCGATTGTTTCCTCTCCGGATTCTACGCCAGAACCACGGCAAGAACTGCAGCTGTTGGCGATCATCTGACCTGTGCCGTTGCAGTTTGGACAGGTCGTGGTTGTCTGCATTTGACCTAGAAAAGTATTTTTAATTTGTCTTACGTAACCTGAGCCATTACATGTTGCACAAGTCTTGAAAGACTTTGAATCCTTGCTGCCAGAACCACCACATGTACTGCAGGAAACCTGTTTTTTGACTTTAATTTTTTTTGTGACGCCACTGGCAATTTCTTCAAGGGTGAGACTAACCTTAATTCTCAGATTACTTCCCTTCTGACCCATTCCTCCGCGTGTCCGCTGTCCGCCACTACTGCCAAAAAAAGAACCAAAAGGACTGCTGTCACCAAAAATATCTCCAAAGTTTTCGAAGATATCTTCCATGTTCATTCCTCCTGCTCCGCCGCGCCCGCCAAATCCAGCATTGGGATCGACTCCGGCGTGTCCGTAACGATCATATCTGGCTTTCTTGTCGTCGTTGCTCAGTACTTCATAGGCCTCTGCTGCTTCTTTGAATTTATTCTCAGCTTCCTTGTTTCCCGGGTTGCGGTCAGGATGGTATTGCATCGCCATTTTGCGGTAAGCCTTTTTGATGGTATCACTGTCTGCTGACCGGGCAACATTGAGTATTTCGTAATAATCCCTTTTCGACATATTATTTTATCAGGAACGTAATAAGTTATTTGCCAACAACAACTTTGGCGAAGCGAATAATTTTATCGGACAGAATGTAGCCTTTTTCAACGGTATCAACAACCTTGCCCACCAATTCATCAGAAGGCGAGGGAATTTCTGCAATTGCTTCATGCAGCTCCGGATCAAAAATATTTCCGGTTGAATTCATGGAGGTCAATCCCTTATTATGTAAAATACCTGATAGCTTATGGTGCACAAGGCGCATGCCATCGGGATAAACGCCAGAATTTTCGGTCTCGACCGCAATTTTCTGCGCACGGTCGAAATCATCTAAAACGCCAATCAGCTCTGAAATAATCTCTTGCCCGGCGGTCTTAACCAACTCAATCTTTTCTCTGGATGTTCGTCTCTTATAATTATCAAATTCCGCATATAAACGCAAATACTTGTCCTTATGATCTTCAACAGCCTTCCGAAGCCGAGTCAATTCATCCTGTTCTGTGCCTTCCACTCCGGATTCCTTGACCTCCTGGGATCCAGGTGTGTCGCCGGACATAGATTCTATTGAAGGATCAGCGGTTTCCGGTTCAATTTTATTTTCTTCTGTAAGCATATTCCAAATTTCGTTGTAATAATGTTGCTTTCAATATGTTTGCCAAATGAGAAATTACGCCAATTTGTCAGTTTTTCAAAAGATTATGTGCCAGATAATCATCCAGTTCTTTGATGTCAGGGTCCGAAAGGATAATTCTTCCACCCGGTCCAATGAGGAAGCTGGCGGGTAATCTTTTAATATTGTAAAGCTTTGCCAGCTCACTATCCAGCATTTCTTCCTGAATAATCTGATCCGGCCATTGCAGACCGTCCTGTCGTATTGCCAACAGGGCGTTGTTACGATTCTTCTCCAAAGCAATGCTTATGAAACGAATTCCTTTGGCCTCCTTAAAAGAGACGTTTTGGTAGCGATCATACATCAACGCATAAATTTGATTGGCAGACCGACAGGGACCACACCAGGACCCCCAGAAATCCAGAAGAACATAATGATCGATTGCGCTGTCAAGGCAAATAATCCGCCCATCCGTACGCTCCTTACAAAATAATGGGGCCGAAGCGCCAAAAACCAGCGGATTTTGAAAATAGAAATAACGAATTACAAGAAAGGCAATAACCCCACCAATCAAGAACCAAGGGTAACTTTTAAAGGACATATTACTGAATATTCAAGTCATTGAGCATACTGGACAAAGGATCCTTAAACTGTATTCTTCGATCAACCCACTCTTTTTGAATAATATTGGATGCAGCCATCAGATGCAGGACAAGTTCGCTGTAAAGTAATCCGTCCTTTTTAGGAAAAGACTTAATCAGGTCTTCATGCATCGGACATTTTAAAAGCGAAGACATATATTCTTTGTCGCTGATTCGTGTGTCGATCGAAATTCTATTTCCCTGACTGAACCAGTCAGCAGTCACTTGGTATAATCCCGAAGAATTCTTTTTCTTTGAATCAGCTTTCGGCAAAATACTTGCAGCTATTTTTTGAATGGCCTGGTTAATAATCGTTAAAGCAGATTCATAAGGACCAAGCTGTTCTCCTTCATAGACCAACTCCATCTTACCGGTCATCGCCGGTACAATGGCGATAAGATCTGACAGTCGTGCAACACCATTTTTTTCACCGGCATGCAACATTCTTTGTTCGACAGCACTGTAGAGAAGCTCCAATGCAGAAATCGTCAGGCGGGCAGATACACCGCTTTTCTGATCAACAAGCTCACTGTTTCTTGCGACAAAAGCGATCTGTTCGATGATCTGGTGCAGCAATGGGGAGACTGCGATGGTCTGCTTTAGCTCAGGTCGAATCTGCGCTTCCTGTTCAGTTATTTTCATTCCAACCGCAATAGAATCGGGGTAATGTGTAAGAATCTGAGACTGAATTCTATCCTTTAGCGGAGTAATGATATTTCCTCTTTGGGTATAGTCTTCAGGATTGGCAGTAAAAACAAAGAGAATGTTCAAGGGGAGTTTGATTTTAAAGCCGCGAATCTGAACATCCTTTTCTTCAAGTATATTAAGCAAGGCAACCTGAATCCTGGTTTGCAAGTCGGGCAATTCGTTGATGACAAAAACGGATCGGTTAGAGCGTGGTATTAACCCGAAATGAATTGCAAGTTCATCGGAGAACTCAAGTTTGCGTGTTGCAGCTTTTATCGGATCAAGATCTCCGAGCAAATCAGCAACAGAAACATCCGGCGTAGCGAGTTTTTCGACATAGCGGTTATTGCGATGCACCCATTCGATCGGGGTGTTATCACCCAATTCATTCAGTAGCGAAACAGCATATTTTGAAACAGGGTGAAAGGGGTCATCATTTATTTCACTGCCACGAACAATAGGAATGAATTCATCCAGAAGAGAAACAAATTGTCGGGCAATCCTTGTCTTGGCCTGGCCACGAAGACCAAGAAATAAAATATTGTGACCACTCAGTAATGCGCGTTCGACATCGGGTAATACGCTGTGCTCATAACCATGAATTCCTTCAAAAACGGGAAGATCATTTAAAATGCGATGTTTAAGATTATCTTTTATTTCATCCTGAATGCTTTTTGACGTGTAGCCCGATGATTTTAATGCTCCTAAAGTGTTTAACTCAATCATTATTTCTTTTTTTTCCTATTATTTTCATAATTAATAAAAATCTGTTTTCCCAAGCCCTCCAGATTTGTGTAGAAGGCTTTGCCGTGAACTTTGTCAGAAAATTCTTCAACAAAAGAAATGAGATAAGGATCTGAGGCTACCATAAAGGTTGTAATATTAATCCCGTGCTTATTACATTTTTTTCCTGCAGAGATCGTTCGATTAACTATTTGACGATCGAGACCAAAGGCGTTTTTATAATATTCCTTGCCGCGTTTCATACAGGTTGGCTTACCATCAGTAATCATCATAATATTCTTATTTGATCCCCGTCGCTTTAACAAGAGTTGATAAGCCAGTTCCAGTCCGGCAATTGTGTTGGTATGATATGGCCCTACTTGGAGATAAGGAAGGTCCTTTAGTTCAACAGCCCAGGCATCATCTCCAAATACAATGATATCCAGGCTATCTTTAGGATAAATCTGACGGATCATTTGAGCCAAAGCCAGGGCTACTTTTTTGGCCGGAGTGATCCTGTCTTCTCCGTAAAGGATCATCGAGTGAGATATATCAATCATCAGGACCGTCGAGCACAGGCTTTGATCAATCTGATCGCGAATCACCAAATCCTTTTCGGTAAATGAAAAATCATCAATGCCCTGGGCGATCAAAGCATTACGGAGTGTGTCAGCAGATTGTATATCAGTGAACCGGTCACCGAACGCATAGGGTCTGGCACTTTCGGAGAGGTCAAATCCCTGCCCTTCTTTCTTCGTATTGTGACGGCCACTTCCAGAACGAAGTATTTTTCCAAACAAATCTTCAAAAGCAGAACGACGGATGTCAGCGTCCATTTTAGAACTTGGTGCCAATTGTTGATCGGGACCTGACCGGGTGATAAATCCCCGTGCTTCAAGGTCTCGGAGAAAGTCTGCCAACCCATAATCCGGCCGGGATAAATGATATTGCCTGTCCAGCTCATGAAGCCACTGAACAGCTTCATCAACAGACCCTCCCGTCATCATCAATAGCTCTTTGAAAAGTTCAAATAATTGGTCAAAAAGCCTGCCATCATTTGAAGACAACAACGCGGAACTAAACAAAACACCCTGAAAATATGATTTCATCATTTTACCCGGCAGAAGTTATTAAACATACTTCATGAAGAAATCGTTTAACACCTGATTCGATAATTAAAGGGGTAACAAGAATTCAAAAGTTACCTTTGTCACAGCTAACATCAAATGAAGAAAATTATAACTCCTGGCAGTATCCCAACAGCAAAGCTACACCAATACCTTTTAGGATCAGTTGCGCCACGCCCAATTGCATTCGTCAGCACAAAGAATCGAAACGGTTATAGTAATCTTGCACCGTATAGTTTTTTTAATGCATTTAGCAGCAATCCACCTGTTCTCGTTTTTTCATCCAACAGAAGGGTATTAGACAATACGACCAAAGACACACTTCACAATATTGCCGATACGAAGGAGTGTGTCGTTAGTGTGGTCAACCATGCCATAGTCCGGCAAATGATGTTATGCTCGGTAGACTTCGATCATACCGTCAATGAATTTGAAGCATCAAATCTGCACGAAGACCCGGCTGTTAATGTGGCCCCTTCACTCATTCGGGAGTCTCCAGTCAATATGGAATGTCGCGTCAGAGACATCATCCATCTTGGAGAGGAAGGAGGTGCGGGACACCTGATCATATGCGATGTACTCTGCATGCACATTGATGAAAGCGTATTGGATGAAGAAGGCAATATTGATCCACACAAAATAGATCTTATGGGCAGAATGGGAAAAGCATACTACGTTCGAGCGAGTGGAAGTGCAGTGCTTTCGATGCCTCAAAGTCAAAGTCTGCCGATCATAGGATATGAAGGATTACCGCAGTTCATCAGGCAGAGTAAACTGCTGACCGCAAATGACATCGCCACGCTATGTGGATTAAAAAAAATGCCCGATTCAACAGAGATTGCGAATTTTCTAATTCAAAACCAACAATACTCAGAATCAACATGGAACGATTTACAAAAGGTATTTGCTGAAGCACAACGACTAATTCAAACCGGAAAATCCCAAGATGCCCTGATGTTGCTGCTGAATAAAGGAGGGACGATCCAGGAGAGTCACATTTTGTAATCTCGTTATCGTACTTCATCTTTGCGCAGGATATAGATATTAGCTATGGCACAAAATGAAGATGTATTTAAGAAAATTGTTTCACACTGTAAGGAATACGGATTTATTTATCCATCTTCAGAAATTTACGACGGCCTCAGTGCGGTTTATGACTACGGACCTTACGGATCTGAGCTGAAAAACAACATCAAGACATACTGGTGGAAAAGTATGGTTCAATTGAATGACAATATTGTTGGCATCGATGCGGCAATTTTCATGCATCCAAAGACATGGAAGGCATCAGGACATGTTGACGCGTTTAATGACCCTCTGGTTGATAATAAGGACTCAAAAAAACGTTATCGTGCAGACCAACTTATTGAGGATGCTATCGCCAAAATTGAAAACAAGGCAGAAAAGGAGATCGAGAAGGCACGAGCGCGGTTCGGAGAAAATTTTGATGAGAAATTGTATCGAGAGACCAATCCAAGGGTATCAGAATATTTAGAAAAAGCAAAGACCTTTAAGGATAAATTGAACCTGGCGATGACCCAGAACAATATGGAAATGTTGGGGGAGATTCTTCAGGAACTGGAGATTGCCGATCCCGATACGGGTTCTCGCAACTGGACCGAGGTAAGACAGTTTAACTTGATGTTTAACACGCAACTTGGAAATATTGCAGGAGAAGAAGGCAAACTCTATCTAAGACCGGAGACCGCACAGGGAATTTTTGTAAATTTTCTGAATGTTCAAAAGACCACAAGACAAAAAATACCATTTGGAATCGCACAAATTGGAAAAGCATTCCGTAACGAAATTGTAGCGCGGCAATTTATCTTTCGAATGCGAGAGTTTGAACAAATGGAAATGCAATTTTTTGTCAAGCCAGGAGAGGAAATGAAATATTATGAATCATGGAAAGCTCAACGCATGAAGTGGCACCGGGCACTAGGCACCGGAGCAAATAAACTCAGATTTCATGATCATGAAAATCTTGCACATTATGCCAATGCGGCCGTCGACATTCAATTTGCCTTTCCTTTTGGCTTCAAGGAATTGGAGGGCATTCATTCCAGGACGGATTTTGATCTAAAGAATCATCAGTCGTTGTCAGGCAAGAAGTTGCAGTTTTTTGACCCTGAAACCAATGAAAGTTATATTCCCTATGTTGTTGAAACATCCATTGGATGTGATAGAATGTTTCTCGCAATACTGAGCGAAGCCTATACTGAAGAAATGGTTCCCGATGCTGAGGGGGCAGAGGCCCAAAGAGTTTTGTTAAAATTGCATCCGGCACTTGCGCCGGTTAAGTGCGCTGTGTTGCCATTATTAAAAAACAAACCAGAATTGGTTGAAAAGGCCAAAAAAATAATGGACGAACTTAAAATATCTTTTTTGTGTGCTTATGACGACAAAGATGCTATAGGAAGGCGGTACAGACGCCAGGATGCCCTAGGAACACCGTATTGTATCACCATTGATTTTGATACGCTCGAGAACAATACTGTAACAATGCGCGAGCGGGATAGCATGACGCAGACGCGCATCCCCATTGATGAACTCACCAAGACAATCGAAGACAAAATATCCTGGAGGAACCTCTTTAAATAAATTAAATTCTAATTCAGGAAAGTGTTATCACCCTGCAAGTGGTGCCGTATTTTTGCGGGATGTACAGAGAAATAAAAGTATTCAATAGTCTTAAAAAAGAAAAAGAAATATTCCAACCGATTCAAGAGGGTCGTGTGGGTATGTATGTGTGTGGACCTACTGTATATAGTGATGTTCATTTGGGCAACTGCCGAACATTTGTTTCTTTTGATATTATTTACAGATATCTGATGTATTGCGGATATAAAGTACGATATGTAAGAAATATTACGGATGTCGGCCATTTGCTGGATGACGGCGAAGACAGAATGTCCAGGGGCGCCAAGCTGGATCAGTTAGAGCCCATGGAAGTGGCACAGCGATACACTATTGGTTTTCATGATATGATGAGAATATTCAACACCAAATCTCCATCTATCGAACCACGGGCAACAGGACACATTATTGAACAGGTGGCGATGATCCAGGATATATTGGAAAGGGGTTTTGCCTATGTCAAGGATGGCTCAGTATACTTTAACACACCAAAATTTATTGAATCTGGATACCCATATGGCGCATTAAGTGGCAGGGTCATCGAAGAGCTACTCACTGAATCAAGGGACAATCTTAAAAATCAGGATGAAAAAAATCACCCTTCGGATTTTGCCTTGTGGATCAGGGCATCGGACGAACATCTGATGCGATGGCCATCTCCATGGTCAGTGGGATTTCCTGGCTGGCATCTGGAATGCTCCGCCATGAGTACTAAATATTTAGGGCAGGAGTTTGATATTCACGGGGGTGGAAATGATCTTAAATTTCCACATCATGAAAACGAAGTAGCACAGTCAATGGGTGCCTGCGGGAAGGCCCCAGCCCACTATTGGCTTCATACCAACATGCTTCTACTCAATGGCAGAAAAATGTCCAAAAGTGAAGGAAATACGATTTCTCCGACGGAGCTTTTCTCCGGAAATTCTCCGCATATCAGCAAAGGGTACAGCCCAATGACCGTAAAATTTTTCTTCCTTCAGGCACATTACCGAAGCCCTCAGGACATTACTGACGAGGCGTTAAAGGCAGCTGAAAAAGGATTTCGAAGGTTGATGGAGGCCCTCAGGACCGTCGATCAATTTGATGGACAATTTTCTGCTGAGAGAGGACGTCGAGACGGAGAAATATCAGGACTTATTGAAACATGTCTGTCTCATATGGACGATGACTTTAATGTTCCTAATGCCTTGGCCTCTGTCTTTGAACTGGTCAGCCTGATTAACTCAGTTAAAGACGGACATATTCCGGCAGGAGAAATCAGCCATAATTCCTGGCAAGCATTAAAAGAACACCTTGGACTAATGACCAGCCAGATTTTTGGTGTCTATAATGATCTCGACGAATCTGGTTCTAAATCTGTTGACCGGCTGATGAACCTGATTCTTGAATTAAGGGCAGATGTGCGGGAGCGAAAGGACTGGGTAGCATCCGACAAAATCCGGGACAGTCTCAAAGAAGCAGGTATTTTAGTAAAAGACGGCAAAGAAGGTACAGAATGGAGCTTTATCTGATCATGTCATGATTAGAAGCGATAAGCTTACCTGGGCAGTTTTAGTACTTTTTTTTCAGGCATGTCAGCACCCTAAATGCTATGAGGTTGGTGATTTTTTTCCGCCATTTTCAAAAATGGAATGGATTCAAAGTCCACCCCTTAAGACCGAAGACTTAAAGGACAAAGTTGTATTAATTCGTTGGTGGACCGACGAATGTGTTTTCTGTTCAAACTCAGCGGATGCTTTAAATGATTGGTATAACCGATATCATGATCAGGGCCTTGAAATTCTCGGAATCTATCACCCCAAACCAATTGACAGACAACCCTCCGTCGAAGAAGTAAGAAGTTTTGCCAATGACAAAGCATTTTTGTTTCCAATCGGATTGGATATGAGATGGAAGAACCTTGCAAAAGTCTGGCTTAATTGCGGAGAAAAACCATTCACTTCCGTTAGTTTTCTCCTTGATAAAAACGGTAAGATCGTCTACATCCATCCGGGAGGTGAATATCACAGTGCAAAAGCGGAAGGACATGAACAATGCAACCAAGAATATAGCAGAATCGATAGCATTATTAAGGTCATGCTCAATCAACGCATAATAAAATAATTTTATTAAATTTTCTCGGAGTATTTCCGATATTTACCTTTGGCAACTGCTAACCTATGAAAAACAATATACTTTTCCACGATCCTTCAGGCGCAATACAAACACAGCTAAAGAACGTCGCGCAAATCAATGGCAATTCTTATTCTTTTAGACCTGGAGAAACGATTTTGCAATTCGTCAGAAGACATTTCGAAAAGGATACAATTCCAACCTTATGTGATGCTAGGAATCTGGAACCATTTGGATCCTGTCGCGTCTGTACAGTTGAGGTCAGCCGTTCAGGAATTAGTGGTTGGAGAACAGTAGCTTCATGTCATACACCGGTCGAGGAAGGAATGATGATTCAAACTGAGTCACCACAAATTCAAAAGCTACGAAAGAATATTATTGAATTGGTACTTACAGATCACCCGCTTGATTGCCTAACCTGTGAGGTTAACGGGAATTGCGAGTTGCAGGATACCGCAGCAAGAGTTGGTATACGAAAAGTCAGATACCCGGAAGGAAAGACTCATCTGAGCAGGCCGAAGGACCAGTCTCATCCATATATGACCTCAGACTTGAGCAAATGTATCATGTGCTATCGTTGTGTAAGAGCATGTGATGAGATTCAGGGGCAACTTGTGTTAAGTGTCATGGGAAGAGGATTTGACGCGCAAATTATCAAAGGTGCGGATCAAAGTTTTTTTGATTCAGAGTGTGTCAGTTGCGGAGCTTGTGCACAGGCTTGTCCCACCTCGGCAATTTCAGATGTATTTCAGTCCAAAGCACTTGTGGGTCAAGATAAAATTAGAACAGTGTGCACATACTGTGGTGTTGGATGCAATCTGGAGGTAAGTGTAAAAAACAATGAAATACTAAGCATTCAAGCGCCTTCAGATGCAGAGGTCAACAACGGACACACCTGTCTGAAGGGCAGATTTGCATTTAAATTTTATAAGCATCCCGAGCGATTGAGGTATCCAATGATTAGAAAAGACGGGGAGCTTCAAAAGGTCAGCTGGGATGAAGCACTGGATTACATTGCTAACCGGTTGAATGAGATCAAAAACACTTATGGACCAGAGTCTATAGGGGGCATTTCCTCTGCACGATGTACCAATGAAGAAAATTACCTGATGCAGAAATTCATCCGCGCAGTCATCGGCACGAATAATATTGACGGATGTGCAAGAGTTTGTCATTCACCCACTGCTTTGGGAATGCAGCGAACATTTGGAACCGGCGCAGCGACCAACTCCATTGAGGATCTCAAGCATACCAATGCTATTATGATCATCGGAGCCAATCCGACAGATGGGCATCCTGTTACTGGCGCCAAGCTGCGGCAATTTGCGATGAAGGGAAAACCGACCATTGTCATTGATCCCAGAAGAACCGAAATTGCAAAATATGCGACCCATCATCTTCAATTGCGCCCAGGTACAAATGTAGCTGTACTGAATATGATGCTCTACCACATCATCAAAGAGGACCTCACAGATAAGAACTTTATAGACAACAGGACCGAAGGATTCCAGGATTTTAAAAACAATATTCTATCACTTAATATCGTAGAATTAGAAAATATCTCTGGCGTAAAAAGCGAAGATGCAAGGGCTGCCGCCATAGCTTATGCAACAGCAGGAAAAGCTATGAGTTTTCACGGATTAGGTGTTACGGAGCATTATCAAGGAACATATACGGTCATGCTGATAGCAGATCTGGCGATGATTACCGGCAACATCGGAAAACCCGGATGTGGCGTAAACCCTCTTCGCGGACAGAACAATGTACAGGGTATGGCAGATATGGGCGTTCAGCCATATCAGGGAGCAGGTTATCTTGATCTGACCCAAAAGGAAATTCAGGAAAAATACGGTAGATACTACGGGGCAAATGTATCAGATAAAATCGGGCTTAAAATACCTGAGATGTATGATGCGGCACTTGAAGGAAAGCTTAAGGCATTGTATGTTATCGGTGAAGACATGGCACAATCTGATCCAAATACCAACAAAGTGATTAGTGCACTAAAATCCTTGGATTTGTTGATTGTGCAGGAACTGTTTATGACAGAGACAAGCAAACTTGCACATGTTGTCTTGCCCGGCGCGTCTTTTTTAGAGAAAGAAGGAACATTTACAAATGGAGAAAGAAGAATTCAAAAGGTACAAAAGGTTGTAGAACCTATTGGAGAAGCGAGAGCAGATGGGCAGATTGTCGTGGATATCATGAATCGAATGGGATATAAACAGGAAGATTATAGTGCGGAATCAGTTCTAAAGGAGGTGGCGGGAATAGTGCCATTCTTCGAAGGTGTTACCTGGGATAATTTGGGAATCAACGGCAAACAATGGCCAGTTCTCGCGGATGGGACGGATACGAAAATTCTTCACACCAAAGAATTCAAAAGGGGAAAAGGAAAATTCGTATTCAAAGAATATGTTGAAACTCCTGAAATTCTTGAATATTCAGAAGAGTATCCATACATTTTGACCACAAACAGGGTACTGGAACATTATAATGCCGGAACAATGACCCGAAGAACCGGTAATAAAGATATCATTACAGAAGACATCCTGATGATCAACCCACAGGACGCCAAAGAGCATAAGATAGATTCTGGAGATATGGTTGAGATTGAATCCGCAAGAGGCAAGGTGCAGATTAAAGCCAATGTAACAGATGAAGTAAAGCCGGGCATATTAAGTACAACATTTCACTTTCCGGAACTGATGCTTAATATTGTTACTTCGGATGTTAGTGACGAAATCGCCAAATGTCCAGAGTACAAGGTCGTATGCGTAAGACTAAATAAGATTCCTGAAAGTGCATAATGGCTGTAAACAATTAGCACTAATAATCTTAACAGCTAGTTCGATAAGTTATGGAAGCCCTTACTTCATGACAATACATGACACGTGCAGAGGTGAATGTATCAGATCTTCGAATGTTAAAATTAATACACAAGATGAATCCTCTGCGGGATCAAGCGACGGCAGAATAGAATTAACAATATCCGGGGTTAAGAATTATACAATTAGCTGGGCAAGTCAGGATAACCCAAGTATAAAAGAACGTGAAGGATTTAAAATTCTCACGAATTTAAAAAGTGGCACGTATTGCTACAAAATAGAAACCGAAGGAGGGTGTTATGTACAAAACTGTATATTGATTTGCCCCTATATTAAAATTGGTGCCGATAATCATATCGACCATATTGGTGATTGCGAGGTAAATAACGGTATACTGGTTTTTAAAAATATTAAAATAAATGGCGGAAAGCCACCTTACAAATATTTTAAACTAAATGACGACGTTGGAAATGATCATTACGCGTATATTTCCAATCATGAAGTAAAATTCACCAATTTGCATGCCGGAAAATATGTTCTTGGCATTGTTGACAAACTTGGTTGCACATGTCGCTCAGATGATACAGTGAAATTAGGGCCTACTTTCAGTATTGAAATTAAGAGGTGTAAGAAAACAGTCCCAAATGTATTAGTAATTCAGATGAAGACCAATATAAAAAATGAAACATTTAAGTTATATCGATTAGACGAAGAGCCAGAGAATCAAACAATCATTAATTTCAAGCGAAAGCTAAAGGTAAAAACAAATCTGGAGGATAGTTTTTGTTTTGCTGTCTATGGATTTAAATCAAATTGCCGAATTGATACTTGTTATCAAGTACGATGAATGAGTAATTGTTAGGTCAAAGAAGAGCATTTGACAGAACACAAATAATTATACCAGATATAGTTAATAAAGCAATAATAAGTTATTACTGAAGTAGATTTGGTAGTAGTCGGCAAAGGAATAAAAGCCATGTTCATTGAGCGAACTAATCAAATCAAAAATTTTGGGCAAATTTTCAATCAAATGCAAATGCATTAAAAGTTTAAAAGCATTGTAAACACTAGAACTATTAGTAAAGCACGACTAAGAAAAATTAGTGTAATTGAAAAAATGGTAAGGCTAATCTTCCTTTGATGGCGAACTATCAGAGACACTATTGTCTGTTGCTGAACCACCAGTCTCAGATTCATGCATTTCAGTCGTTGCTTCTGCATTATTGGTTTCTTCAAGCGCAGTATTTATAAGCTCATCGAGTGCAGATTCTGTGGAGGAATCATAAACAATATTTTCTTCGATAGGAGGCACAGGTGCTTCCATATCAGTATCAGTGACGGGGACATTCGTCTCGGTGCTTAGACCTGAATCTCTGTTTCTAGATTTTTTAGCAGATTTTATTTCTTCAGCGGCTTTTAAAAGCTTTTCTTCTATTACAGGATCAACCTGCTGGTTCTGAATAACCGCCTCCTCGTATTTTGCACGAATTTTTTCTTCTTCTAGTTTTTGTGACTGCTTTTCTTCAAATTTTCGTTGACGTTTTTCTTCTTTCTTTTTTAGCGCTTCAGAGGATTTAAGAAGGCTGCTCTTTATTTTCAAGAGTTCATCGAGTTTCTCTTGCTTGGATTTCATGCGATCCTCTATCATTTTAATTTTGGCGACACGGATCTGTGCCTCCAGTTGTCCTGTCGAACTAGCAATTCTCTTATTTTCGAAATCAATATCTTTCTTATCGAAATCAATAGACTTCTCTATTTTTTTAACAGCCTGATCAAGGCCTTCAAGTCGGGCATTCAGACGATCAGATGCTCCCTGTGACTTGTCCCCATCCTGACGCACTCCTGGAGCGCCGGATCTTTTGTCTCTTACAGCATTAAATGCCTGATCTAATTTTTTGATCAAAGTGTTTCTGTCCTCTTTGACCATGTTCTGACTCCTAAATTCTTCCTGAATTCTTTTAAGGTCATCAAAAATGATCTTAAGCACGCCGCCAGTATTAATTCTGTTATGGATCTCTTCAATTTTACTATTAAAGGAATCAAGAATTGCAGAACTTTTAGAGATCAACTCTTGCTCAACCGAAGAGCGAAGTTTTTTCAGTTCCTCAAAAAGCGCATTGGATTTCTCCCTCAAAGAGTCGGCATGATCCCTGATGATGTTTTTATCGAAACTGTGTTTTTGAATTGAATCCCAAAGACTTTTAAGATCATCCCAAGTAGCTTTGTCATATCCTTCGAGATGACGAATTTTGTGAGCAACATCTTCCAGCTCGGATTTAAAATTTCTATAAAGTTTTGTACTCAAAACCAGAAAATGCCATTCCATTTGAGCCCGTTGGATAACATCCGAACGCTCAACCCGGAAATCTTCCGGAAGAATACTCTCAGAAACGGTTAATTCAAGTGACCTTCTTTCAACAGATTCGGGAAATTGAAGATCAGCGCCTTCGCGCCATTCATTCATCATCCGGTTATAAAACTCTTCTGTGCAATCCCGTACAGGAATAGCAACTAGTTCAATTTTATTTTCATCTGCCAGTAAAGATATTCCAATCAGAACCTTCTGGTCTTCAGCGTTAGTGCCCCAAACAACTAATCTCGTGCGCATTTCTTAAATCTGCTTTTCGGTGGTATGTATAAATTCAATCTAATTCAGAAAAATTTTCAAGAGTTGAGCTGGTTCTCAGTCTGTACAAAAATCAAACCATTTCCTAAAA
This sequence comes from Saprospiraceae bacterium, assembly GCA_046329325.1. Classification (GTDB taxonomy): domain Bacteria; phylum Bacteroidota; class Bacteroidia; order Chitinophagales; family Saprospiraceae; genus Vicinibacter. Next base: position 1,216,432 of record JAXLUU010000001.1, on the reverse strand, counting down.
ATACTACAAGAATTTAAAAAAAATCCCGGCAAAAGAAACTATAGATATTTTTAGTTATATAAGTTGGTGATCTACAATATATTGAGCAATTTGGACAGCATTGGTTGCTGCTCCTTTTCTAAGATTATCTGCAGTTATCCAAAGGTTTAAGGCATTTTCTTCCGATAAATCTTTTCTAATTCGGCCAACAAACACCTCATTTTTTTTATGAGCATTTAATGGCGTTGGGTAAACTGCGTTTTCAGGGTCGTCTTGCACTACAACGCCAGGAAATGATTTTAGCAACTCGTATACCCTGCTTATTTCAGGGGGTGTCTTAAACTGTACATTTACGGATTCACTGTGACCACCGAATACTGGGACCCGAACAGCTGTTGCAGTTATTCGGAGTGTGTGGTCACCCAGAATTTTACGGGTTTCATTCACTAGTTTCATTTCCTCCTTGGTATAGTTATTTTCAAGAAACGAGTCACATTGAGGAATGCAGTTTTGAAAAATCGGGTGCTTATAAGCCCGGGGTTCCGGTACAGGAATACCATTTTTTTCGGCTTCATACTGTCGGACAGCTTTCATGCCAGTACCGGTGAACGACTGATAGGTAGAAACGACAATCCTTTCAATCCCAAAAGCCCTGTGAAGAGGGCATAAAACCAAGACCATTTGAATCGTGCTACAATTGGGATTGGCAATGATCCGCGTCGGGCCTGAAATGGAATCAGGATTAATCTCCGGTACTACCAAAGGGCAATCTGAGTTCATCCGCCAGGCGGAAGAGTTGTCTATAACAAAAGTGCCAACTTCTGCAAATCTCGGCGCCCACGCTAAGCTTGTTTCTCCGCCAGCAGAAAAAATAGCAATATCTGGCTTAAGCCTTACAGCTTCCTCGATATCTATTATTTCGTAATTCCTGTTCCGCCAATTTAGCAACCGCCCTTTTGAGGACGCAGAGGCGACCGGTAGAAATTCATCCACCCTAAAGGACATCTCATCTAATACCGAGAGAATCTCTGTACCAACCAGACCTGTAACCCCAACAACAGCTAATTTCATATTAACAATGTAACAGTTATTAAATCCAGAAAAAGGCAAGTTTAAAATTTTTATTAATCGAATGTCCGGAAAACAAGGACACAAAGAAGTTGCCATCACCAAAAACCTTGAGCAATAAGGCTATAACGTTACTCAGAGACAATAGTGGATATCATCAAGATCCATAAAACCCTGAGCTTTTACAATATTATAAACTTCTCGATTAAAACAAAAAACCTGACAGAAAAATCTGGATCTGCTTGCGCAAAGTTAATTATGTTTACACTTAATAAACACAAAAATTATGAAACACCTAAAGAGCGTTATGCTCCTTCTATTCTATTGCCATTCTCTCAATGCACAGTGGTATGATGACTTTGCATCCCGAAGTTTGGAAAACTGGAGAGGCGACACCAGCCAATTTAACATTAATAATGAACGCAAGCTTCAACTGTTTGCCACTGGGGGGGGAGTAAGTACTATATACAGGCGGATTGAACTGGACACAGTGGCAAGCTGGCGATGTACTGTAGAATTGCAATTTTCCCCGTCCGCAAGCAACAAACTAAGGATCTATCTGATGCAGGACACAATGCTGGCGTCAGCAAGCAGTGGATATTTTGTCGAAATCGGAGAGAATGGTAATACGGATCGATGGCGATTATTTTCATTTGGACCTGGACAATTAATACTTCTTGGGCAAGGCGAAGCAGGGAGAATGGCATTTGAACCGATCCTATTCCAATTTATGTGCACGCGAAAAAACGCACAATGGTTCATAGAAGTCAATTATGGCAAGGACTTAAACGACACGGAAACCGTAACACTCCCTGACAGTTCGTTTCTGAAGACATCAACAGGATGGTTTGGCATACAATGTATTTATACGGCAACCCGTGCCGATAAATTTTTATTTGATGATATTCAGGCTGGTAAGATTCCCGTCGATACTACGCCACCAGAAATTAGTAACATCAATGTTATTGAAGAGAATAAGATAGCTTTGGAGTTCAATGAAGATTGTGATCCAGAAAGTATTAAAGACAAAAATAATTATTATGTAGATTCAATTGGTAAACCAGATTCAATTATTGTCATAAGTCATCGGATAATTCGCCTTCATTTTGCCAAAGTGTTTGAACAGGAGAAGGCTTATCAGCTGAACTATTCAGGAATTAAAGATACCAAAGGCAATCTACTCACCGTCAAAAAAAACCAAATCTTTATCAATGACCTGATTCCCTTTCCTGGGGTTGGAGATCTCGTCATCAATGAAATTATGCCAGATCCCGAACCAGCAGTAGGTCTTCCTGCGAAAGAGTACATTGAAATCCTGAATAGATCAAAACGCGCGATCAACATTGCAGGAGTAAGTATTGGAGATGCCAGTTCGGTCAGTGGATCATCTCCAGGCTGTAAAATAGAAGCAGGACAAATTGTTATTATTTGCAGAAGTGAGGATACATCCGCTTTCAAAAGTTTTGGAAGAACAATTGGATTAATACCGATGCCATCCTTGAATAATGAGGGAGATGAAATCTATTTGTATGATAGAAATGATGAGATACTTGATAAAGTCATATATTCGGTCAACTGGCATACGGACGACAGTAAAAAACAAGGAGGGTACAGCCTTGAATTAAACAAACCGAATCAGGCATGCAAGGGTAATCTGGTCTGGTCAAGTAGTCTAAATGCATCAGGAGGCACTCCCGGGCGACAGAATTCGTTAATAGACACTACTGAAGACAGACAGGGTCCTCAATTAGTCTCAATAACTCCAATCAGTGAGTGGGAAATCAGGTTAATTTTTGACGAACCTATAGATAAAAATTCATGCAAGAGCAAGGATATTTATAATTTTGAACCTATGCTCAGTATTGCTCATATTTCGATTGAATATCCTGAGGAAAAAAGTGTCGTCATTCTGCTAAACGACCCGCTCGAGCATCATCTCAAATATCACATTAAACTGAGCTCTTTGAAGGATTGCAGCGGAAATACAACAGATGAAATCGAAGCAGACTTTGGTATTCCCGAACAACCTAAAGCTGGAGATATTGGCTTTAATGAAATTCTATTTAATCCATATTCGGGAAGCGCGGATTATCTGGAATTATTCAATAAAACCAACAATGAATTAATTACGGGGCATCTCTATTTAAAAAATAGTCTTAAAGCAAATCAATGGACACCGGTTGCCTGCGGAAAAAACATAGAAGCCCGCTCTTATCTCGTATTAACGGCAGATGTCAATAACATCAGACAGGAATATCCAATCCATGATGATTCAAAAATAGTCTATGGAAATATGGTTCCATTGGATGATGATGAGGGTTTCATTCATCTAGGTCAGCTAGACCATGACACTATAATCGATATTGACAGCGTACACTATTTCAATTCATGGCATAATTCGTTAATTAGTAATGAAGAAGGCGTTGCTTTGGAGAAAATAATTGAATCAGGACCATCCAATGACAAAGGAAACTGGACGTCAGCAGCAAAAGCAAAATTTTATGGAAGTCCTGGACTTCGCAACAGTCAGAATATAGATATCTCTACAAATAATGACTCAGGACCCTATACGATAACCAATAAAGTGATAAGTCCCAACAACGATGGTTTCAGAGATATACTGTTAATTGAATTTCATCAGGCCAAGGATAGTAAAAGCAACATCAGGATTTATGATCCGTCAGGCAACCTCGTCAGTATCGTCTATCAGGACAGAATTAGTCCAAATGAAAACGTTACCTGGACAGGACTTGATTCTGAAGGCAAAATTGTACGCAGCGGAAATTATATTCTAGACATAGTTCTTGTATATGCGGACGGGACAACAGATCATTACAAAACATCGATAACGGTGGATTCAGGAAAATGAAATGAAAGTAGATCAAGAAACGGAAAGCTTGCGTGAGAGAGAAAAAACTGTTATTGAATCGAATATTCAATGGACCGCAGCCATCCTGATTATTCTTATTAGCGCATTATTTGTATTTCCGCCAGAATATCTTTTAGCCAAGCAAATTTCAAAATATGCAGTTCACTGGATGTTTCTAAGCCTATTTTTAGGTATCGTTTTCATGTTTATGAATCTTGAAAAGTTACTTTATACTGCTTTTATTTGTTCAGGTCTATTGGCGTTTTTATTATTATATTCATATAACAGTTCATTTAGTCACGCGGAAGAGACCAGCAGAGATGTATTTTCATTAAGTTTTGTAAACCCAAGTTTGAGTACGGCGTATGAAGACAGTAACCAAGCAAAGATATTGTCATTAAACGCTGATATTTTGCTTCTTGAAGAAGTATCTCCTGAGTATATAAGTCTGCTAAATGCTCTAAAGAGCAAATATCCTTACCATGCCATACTGAGCCGTGCAGATGCCTTCGGGAAGGCGGTGTTTTCAAAGTTTAAATTGGAATCCGTCGATACACTTCAGCTTCAAAACAGACCAATATTGCTAACAAGCATGGGCATCTCAGCAAGAAAAACAATCAATGTCGTCGTCGTAAATGAAATGCCTCCAGTCACTATGAATGACTTTAGGAGGATCAATGTATTTCTGGACGACCTTTCGAGAATTTTACAACATATCGAGAACCCGGTCATTCTGGGTGCCAACCTAAATCTTGTATTGTCTTCAAGGGAAGTTAGAGAATTCAGGGTGAAAAGCAGCCTGATACCGAGCAGAAGGGACAACCAGGATGGCCGCTCGGGGAATGACTTTCTTAGCTTGTTTAATACTCCAAAGAATGAAATATTTTTTACCAATGAAATAGAATGTGTGGAGTTTGAAGAGATAAATGATAATAATCAGAAACCAATAGGTATTACAGGAAAGTATCAATTCAGGAGACCAAATAACACGCATCAATAAATTATTATATGAAAAGACTTTATCAAATTCTATCTATCGTTCTATTGACTGGAATGAGTGGATTGGCACAACCAGACTATTTCCAGCAAAGGGTAGATTTTAAAATAAATGTTGTCTTGAATGATGAAATCAATAAACTGGATGGTCAAGTCGAAATATCATATTATAACAACAGTCCTGATGCGCTGGATAGGCTTGGCTTTCATTTGTACCCTAATGCCTATATCAATAACAAAACAGCTTTTGCAAAACAGAAACTACTGCACCGTGACACGAAGTTTTATGATGCTCAAGAACAGGATCGAGGATGGCTTAAGATGAGTAAAATAACAATAGACGGCAAAGAGGTATATCTGGAACCGGTTAAGAATAATCCAGATATGGCCTGGATGAAGCTTCCTAAAGTATTGTTGCCCGGACAAAGTATAACAATCAAAGGAAGCTTTGATCTCAAGATTCCCAACTCTTACAGCAGGCTTGGGCATGTTGGAAATACTTATCAGATTACACAATGGTACTTAAAGCCGGCTGTATATGACAAAACCGGATGGCATGTATTTCCTTATTTGGACCAGGGAGAGTTTTATTCGGATTTTGGAAATTACCATGTTGAAATCAATATACCGTCAAATTATGTGGTTGCAGCCACTGGAATGCTTCAGGACTCTGCAGAATGGACTTTTCTCGAGGAAAAAATAAATGAAACGCACGAAGCATTAAAAAATAATAAAAACAGTCTTGTCATTAAAAAAACTGATAAAAGAAAAACACTACATTTTGTTGCTGAAAATGTACATGATTTTGCATGGTTCGCGGATAAAGCCTTTATGGTAAGTCGAGAGGAATGCACATTGCCATCCGGAAAAAAAATCAATGCATGGGTCTATTTTAATACGGGCAAATATTGGCCGGAAGGAGCTCATTTTGCCTCCAGGGCGGTAAATTTTTATTCAGAAGTGCTCGGTGAATATTCCTGGCCACAAGTATCCGTAGTGCACAGTGCACTCAGTGCGGGAGGAGGAATGGAATATCCCATGATTACTGTGATCAATGATGTTGGTTCTGCCAGAGAGCTTGACCAAGTAATCACCCATGAAGTGGGGCATAACTGGCTTCAGGGTGTACTGGCAACCAATGAGAGAGACCATCCGTGGATGGATGAAGGAATAAACACCTACTATGAGAAGAGGTATATGAATAAATATTATGATCACAACGTGTTATTGGGTGACAGGTTAGGAAAATTTTATAAAAGACTATCAATAGGCTCAGAAACGGAATTATATTATCAGATTTCAAGTCATTTGAACATGGAACAGTTTCCTGAACAGACATCAGAAAGATTTAATTTTCTAAACTACGGTACGGATGTTTATTTAAAGACAGGAGCTTTGTTCAGATATGCAGAATCCTATCTTGGTTTAAGTAGTATGGACAGTATTATGAAAGATTATTATTCCGTTTGGCGTTTTAAGCACCCATATCCGGAGGACCTATATGCTATATTCAGAAAACATGTTAATGAAAAGGCTGATTGGTTATTTGAATTATTGAGCTCAAATGAAAAAACGGATTATTCAATAAAGAAAATTAAACAAGAATCTGACCAATATCGTATAACACTTCAAAGTGATGGACACATCAAAGCCCCGGTCATGCTTAGTGGGATAAATAAAGGCAGAGAAGTCTACTCAACCTGGGTTGATGGATTTGATAAAATAAAAACAATTGATGTTAAAAAAGATGACATTGAGTATTTTATTCTGGATAAAGACGGTGAGTATTTTGATTTTAATATGAAGGGCAATTACTTTAGGAGTAAAGGTATATTTAAAAAATGTCCACCGGTTCGACTTGGAATATTATCATTATATAACAGTAAGAACTATTCCAGTATTTTGGCTTATCCTTCGATCTTTTGGAACAGATATGACGGACTGATGGCAGGAATGACTTTCAGAAGCCCAATTCTGCCAAGAAATAAATGGCACTGGAGCTTGTCCCCAAAATATGCATTTAATACAGCAAGGATTACGGGAAGCGGTACTGTAAATTACAGGATCAATTTGAATAAAGGGGCTCTGGATTTTGTTAAGATAGGTCTCAACGTTAAGCATTATTCTTACCAACGAGGTTTTCAGGATTATTTTAATCAATATTACCATGCAGAGCCATTTTTAGCAATTCAATTCCGCACAAGTCTCACCAAACTTACGACCTCCAAGCTAAAGTTTTCTGTTTTTTCAATTATCGATAATGTTAGAAATTCGGATCCGCAGAGTGGTAATGAAACAATAGTAAAGGAGCGATATTTTATACCTAAAATAAGCTATTATTATTCTGACCCATCGATCATATCTCCGCATGCGTTTAATGCAAGCATTTATTATGAAAAATACAAAACGATCCAGGATCAACAGGCACAATATATCAGGACAGACTTAGAGTTTAGAAATGACTGGCGATTGTCCCGCAAAAGATATTTCAGTGCACGGTGGGCAATGAGCTTTTTCCCAGTTAATACTGAGCGTGAAAGGCAATCAGCGGCAGTCAGAACAGACCAACATTTTATACGTGGAACTGCAGGTTCTGCTTTTCAGGGATATCATGACTATACCAACGAATACAATTTTCTCGGAAGAAGCGCAACAACAGGATTATGGTCTCAGCAGATCGAGATTGTCCAGGGAGGAATGAAAATCGCACCTGGCCTGGCACAAAGAAACAACCTTGGAAACACAAATAAATTCATGGTGGCTATGAATATTTCATCAGATATACCGGTCAAATGGGTAGGCAGAATCTTTAGACCTTATTTTGATGTTGTATATCTTGAGCCGGTTAGTGGTGGGGAAAAATCAAAATGGTTGTACAGCGGCGGGATCGGACTGAATATTGTACCAAAATTTTTTGAGATTTATTTACCCATTATAAACAGCAGCAACATAACAGAAATATACAAAAGTGAAAACCGTCCTTACTTGAAACAGATTTGTTTCAGTTTAAAACTTAACTTTGAGCATATTAGGGATATCGCTAATTTCGTGCAATAAAAGAAAAATGGAAACCGTAATAACCAGGCAGGAAAATGCAGTATTGACAATAGTACTCAATCGACCTGAAGTCTACAATGGATTCAACCGCGAAATGTCTCTGGCGTTGCAAGGAATACTGAAAAAAGTAAGTGATGATGCCAATACCAGGGCAGTAATAATAACTGGGGCTGGCAAGGCATTCAGTTCAGGTCAGGATCTTAAAGAAGTCACAGCACCAGATGGTCCAACTATCGAAAAAATAATCAATGAACATTATAATCCGATTATCAGGGCTATAGTCAATTGTGAAAAACCGGTAATTGCGGCAGTAAATGGTGTGGCTGCCGGGGCCGGAGCAAATATTGCTTTGGCTTGTGATATTGTGCTTGCTTCAAGATCCGCCAGTTTCATACAGGCCTTTAGTAAAATTGGCTTGATACCTGATTCCGGAGGGACATTCTTTCTTCCGAGAATAGTAGGCGCACAGAATGCCATGGCATTGATGATGACGGGTGATCCTATTAACGCCGAGGAGGCGTGGAGAATTGGTTTGATTTACAAAATTGTCGAAGACGAAAAATTTACAGAAGAGACACAACTCTTTGCACAAAAATTAGCTATTATGCCAACGCGTGCTTTGGCGTATATTAAAAAAGTCGTCAGAGAAAGTTATCTTAACACGCTGGACATGCAACTTGAAACCGAATTGAAGTTTCAAAAGATGGCGGGCGCTACAAGTGATTTTAAAGAAGGGATCAATGCTTTTTTAGAAAAAAGAAAACCAACATTTAATGGGTATTAAACAAAAATATGAATGAGACACAAGTTATTAATTAGGATTTGTTTTATATCGTTTGTTTGGATGATCTATAGTGACAAAATATATTCTCAATCTAAACCAGCACCGAAAAAAAATTCAATTGACATTAGTCTTGTGGATTATGCAGAAATAAGAGCATTTCAAAAATCTGCTAAGCCAACAAAAGCTAAAAGGATTAGTAAGGCTTTAGCAACAGAATTGATTAGAGACTGGAATAACAGCAAAACTACAGTTAAGTGTCAGGATAGTTATTTATATACAGTATCTATTTATTTTCAGGATTATACCCGTCGTAACTTTAACATCAACAATAATCTCATCAGTGAAGGAAACAGCTACTGTATAAGCATTCCTGATAAAGGATTGGCTAACAGACTCTGGAAAGGAAAATAAAAGACCACATCGATTCGTGTTTACTTAACCGAAAAAAGATTGACTTGTGGAGACGAGGAGGACCCATAGAAATAGATCAGATATTGTTTGTTTTTTGCCCCAGTAAGTTTTGGGATGGTAAGTAAGGCTGAAGTACTACCGGTTTTTCGTACTAATACCGCAACAGAGGATGTTGAATTTTCAATCGACGATGAGGTGTTTTTAAAAGGAAGAGTATAAACTGTGGGATTACCAGAAATACTTACATCAAGCGAGATGCCAGGGATCATATTTACGAATCTGTAAGAAGTATTATTTGAATCTTTCAGAGAATAATTATTTTCTATAATCAAATGATCCGGGGCCAACCTTGAATTACATAAAAAGGCCGTATAGTTTTTGCCGCCTTCAAGATTCAAGGAGGTGGCGAATAATCGATTACTGATCACAGATTCAAAGTATGTAATGGTATGAGTGCCGGAAGGCAGAGATTTGGGTGAGACCGACTGCCCAAATGCTACTTTTTCCCGGAAAATTGTTGAATCTGAGATCTGAATCTGAATGAAACCCGGGATGTCATTTACCGCATGAACCACAGAAATCAGAGGGCTAATTGTTGAATTATTATCATCTTTAACACATGAAGAAATGCCGATTGTATAAAGTAATATTAATGACCAAGCAAAGGATCGAAACATAATAAATCAGATTTTAAAAAATTATAACGTAAATTGTATATTATAATTATCAATAAATAAAAGCAAATGCATAATAATTTAGATGAGTCGCAATACCAAGGAAGGTACGGTAGCGGACAAATGGCAGGAGGATTGTTTCGAATCGGAACACCCTTAATCATTGGTCTTTTGTTGGCAGGAGTATCATATTTTAAATATTGTTCATCCAAATCATATAATGAATACCTGGGTGTATATCAACACGTCAACATCACTCCGGAAGAAGAAATTGCCCTGGGTCTAGAATCAAAACCAGCCATGATAAAAGAATACGGCGGATTGGACCCGGATCAGAGAGCCAGAGCAATTGTTCAGGAAGTAGGGGAAAGTTTGTACAAAAACAGTGTTGCCTCCCAAACGCCATATCAATTTGAGTTCAATCTTCTTGCAGACCCCAACACCATCAATGCCTTTGCATTGCCTGGAGGACAAGTATTTATAACCCGAGCACTATTTGACAAGCTCCAAAACAAGGACCAACTGGCAGGGGTGTTAGGTCATGAAATCGGGCATGTAATTGGAAGACATGCCGGAGAAAGGATGCAAAAAGACGGACTTTTACAAGGAATTGCGGGGGCAGTCGGCGTAGCCGCCGGTGATTACCAAACTGCTCAGGCCGCTCAGCAGATCGCAGCATTGATAGGTCTAAAGTACGGCAGAGATCAGGAACTTCAATCAGATAACCTGGGAATCAGATTTATGTTGGAGACAGGCTATCAGCCCGAACAAATGATTGGCGTAATGGAGATATTAAAACAAGCTTCCGGAGGACAAAGACAAAACGAATTTGCATCAACGCACCCTGACCCTGAAAACAGAATTGAAAAAATAAAAGAGGCTATTGACTTCTATCGAAGCGGTAAAAAGATTGAAGACAAGGGGAATTAGTATTAACAAACATATCTGCAACTGAAAGAAGTACAGTCATTAGAAATAATTCGTGATCCAAAACTTATTAGTTATAATGATATGATATTCAATATATTATAATATATAGAGGACACTCTTAGGTGAAATAAAGTCCAAGCAGAATTTTTGTTTAATACAATAACAATTCGCACGGGCATGACCTAAACCCATATCTTAGCCCTTCAACATCAGGTTAATGAAAAGGCTTTTCCTTCTGGACGGACATGCACTGGTATACAGAGCTCACTATTCATTTATTACAAGACCGTTAATCAACAGCAAGGGACTTAATACTTCTGCAATTTCAGGGTTTACAAGATATCTATGGGACATTATAACGAATCAAAAGCCAACCCATCTGGCGGTATCTTTTGATTTATCCGGACCCACCTTCAGGCATAAAGAATTTCCCGAATACAAAGCAAACCGAGAAGCTCAGCCGGAGGATATAACCGTTGGTCTGCCCTATATATTTAAAATCATAGAGGCATTTAATATCCCAATTGTAACCAAGGAGGGTTATGAAGCAGATGATGTTATTGGTACTTTGTCCAAACAGGCAGCACGACAGGGATTTACTGTTTATATGGTAACCCCGGACAAGGATTATGGTCAACTGGTCGAGGATAATATTTTAATGTATAAGCCATCCAGACAAGGCAACGGGATTGAGATTTTAGGCCCAAAAGAAATTGCAGACTCCTGGGGTATTGCCAGAACTGATCAGGTCATAGACCTTTTAGGCCTTATGGGTGACGCGGTAGACAATATCCCGGGTGTTCCTGGAGTAGGCGAAAAGACTGCGGCAAAACTGCTGCTGGAATACGATAATATCGAGAATATTATTAGTCATGCCAAAGAACTCAAAGGTAAGCTTAGTGAGAAGATACAGGAGTTTGCGGAACAGGCCCGAATGAGCAGACGACTTGCAACGATTGATATCAACGTTCCGGTCACTTTTGATGAAAAGAGTTTCAGAGTGGAAGAATTTAACCGAAGCAAGTTGGTTGAAATTTTTAGAGAACTGGAATTTAGGACACTTGCTGAAGCCATCGTCGTCACGGGGACAAAAAAGAATAATGAACTTTTTTCCAATGAAGATACTTCACAGACAGAAAAAGAAACCAAAGCAAATTCCTATCAGACAGATTATAAGGTTAGCGACAGAGATATAACCAATACACCTCATCACTATATTCTTGTCAATACCCCACAACACCTTCAGGAATTGGAAGAAAAACTTGCAAAAAGCCAAATAATTTCCTTCGATACTGAGACAACCGGCATTGACCCGACACAGGCAGAACTCGTGGGTATGTCATTTGCATTTCAAAAGGGAGAAGCATACTATGTTCCTATTGATGCCAATCAAGTGAAAGCTCACCAACAATTAATACCCTTTAAAAAGTTCCTTGAAGACCATACAAAAAATTTTATAGGGCAGAATATCAAATTCGATATATTAATGATGATGCAATATGGTATCAACATACCAGGTGTAAAATTTGACACCATGATCGCGCATTATCTACTGGAACCGGATCTCAGGCACAAGCTTGATATATTATCAGAGTCATACTTAAATTACAGGATGGTTCCCATTGAAGACCTTATCGGTAAGAAAAGCTCAGGCCAAGGATCAATGAGAGATGTAGAACTTGAGAAAATAAAAGAATATGCGGCTGAAGATGCGGATATTGTCCTGCAGCTCTACCCGGTGTTGGATAAGGATATTAGGGAATTCGGTGTGTCAACAGTTATGACAGATATTGAGTTACCACTTATTAATGTATTGGCTTCAATGGAAAATGAAGGAGTTCGAATTGATGCTGATTTTCTCAAAGATTACAGTAAGGTGCTGGGACATGGTATCGAGAAGACAGAATCAAAGATCTACCAAATAGCGGGAGTCCGGTTTAATATTTCGAGTCCCAAACAAGTTGGGGAAGTTCTTTTTGACCGACATAAAATACCGTATAAATGGAAAAAGACAGCAACGCAACAATACTCAACGGATGAAGAAAAATTGAATGAACTATATGATGAGCATGAACTTGTAAGGGAAATTCTGGAATATCGGAAATTAAGCAAACTAAAATCCACATATGTAGACGCGCTGCCACAAATGATCAATACCCGAACCGGAAGAGTGCACAGTTCATTTAACCAGGCTAGAGCCGCTACGGGAAGGCTTGCAAGTGAAAACCCTAATTTACAGAACATCCCAATAAAAAATGAAGAAGGCCGGGAAATAAGAAAATCGTTTATCCCAAGGGACAGCAATCATGTGCTGATTTCAGCGGATTACAGCCAGATAGAACTTCGTCTGATTGCCGATCTAAGTAATGAGTCAGCGATGCTTGATTCTTTTATAAAAAATGAAGACATACACAGAGCTACAGCCGCACGTATTTATAATATACCATATTCTGATGTAAATGGAGATCAACGAAGGAATGCAAAGACGATTAATTTCAGCATTCTATACGGAGCAGGCTCTACTAATATCAGCCGGCAATTGGGAATTTCAAGAGCAGAAGCCAAGGAATTAATTGACCAGTATTTTGATACCTATAAAGGCCTAAAGAAATACATGAATAAAGTTGTACAGGACGCAGGCGAAAAAGGATATGTTACCACAATGTTGGGGCGAAAGCGAATACTCAGAGACATAACCTCCAAAAACGCGCTTGCGCGATCGAATGAAGAACGTGTTGCCATTAATACACCCATACAGGGAACAGCCGCAGATCTCATTAAAATTGCCATGATTAATATACATCATGTTTTTATAAAGAGAAATTTCAAAAGTAAAATGATTCTTCAGGTACATGATGAATTGGTATTTGATGTTTTGGAATCAGAAACAGATGAAGTTAAAAAAATCATTGATTATGAAATGAGGAATGCAATCCCGGGACTCAAGGTGCCACTTGAAGTAGGCATCGGAATTGGCAAAAACTGGCTAGAAGCACATTAATTTTTTAAAATGAGGTTATCAAAACACTTGGATGTAAAAGAGATCGCTGATGAATATAATTTAAAAGTCCTTGGCGACGGCGTTCAGAAGATCAAAGGGATTAATGAAATTCACAAAGTCAAATACGGTGATCTGATGTTCGTCGATTCTGAAAAATACTATCAGAAAGCGCTGGCGTCAGCAGCAACATTTATACTGATAAATAAGGAAATCGATTGTCCTCTGGGCAAAACGCTTCTGGTATGTGCAGATCCTTTTGATATATATAACAAGCTAGTCAAAAGATTCAGACCTGAACTGCAGGAGAATATTCAGAGTAGTCCGACCGCATTGATTCACCCGGGAGCCATTGTACATCCAACGGCCTATATCTCCCATTATGCCGTTATCGGTGAAGGCGCTATGATCGACGCACACGTAACGATAGGAGAATATTCTGTCATTGGCAGAAACAGCAGAATCCAGGCTGGTTCTATTATTGGTAGTGATGCATTTTATTATAAGAAAGTGAATGGGCAATTTATCAAATGGAGATCCTGTGGCAGAACCATTATACAGGATCATGTTGAAATCGGTGCAGGTTGCACAATCAATAAGGGGGTAAGCGGTGATACTGTCATCGGTCAGGGTACCAAAATTGACTGTCAGGTACATATTGGACATGGTGTTATTGTAGGTAAGAATTGTCTCTTTGCTGCGCAGGTTGGAATTGGAGGAAAAACGATCATTGGCGACAATGTGGTGTTATATGGGCAGGTCGGGGTCACCCAGAATCTTCATATTGGAAACAACGTTACAGTATTAGCTGGTGCCGGCGTCTCAAAAAACCTTGAAGACGGAAAGACTTATTTTGGTGCGCCGGCAGAAGAGGCTAAGAAAAAGTTTAGAGAAATCATTGCGTTAAAACAACTTCCCGAAACATTAAAATCGTTAAATAAACAATATTAAATGCCTATAGGAAACTTATAGCGCAAAAGCGATAAGTAATAAATTTAAGCATTGTCGTTCTTTACGAACCTACTTCAATTAGCCTATTTTACCGTGCAATAATAAGCTTGCGGACAGAAGCACCATTTTGATTATTCAATGCAAGCATATATACACCATCGCAGAGACGGTTAAGATCCAGAACGCTATCATTCGATCCGGAAACATCCAGTTTTAAGACCAATTGGCCGGACGTATTTATTACTCTCAGATAGGTATTTTTTTCCATTGGCTCGGTGAAGTTAATCTGGAAAAGCCCAGAACCAGGATTTGGAAAGACCTCCCATTTTTTATCCAATTCACGATCATTGGTTGCGACGGCTCCGATAAATATATCATAAGATGAAACACCATACCAGCCACCAGTACCATCCTGTACGGTATAATTGAAGTTATCAATTTCTGATATGCTACCAGTATGGTGATAGCTTAATTTTCCATCGTCTATATCCTTCTGTGTAAATGTAGAGCCAATAGTCAATTTAACTGTATTGAGCAACAAATCGCCTTTTTGCGTTGCGTTTACAAGGGTATACACAAGTTGCGCAGGAGTATTATCATTATCCTGCGAAAGAAGATTAGAAGAATTAATTAATTTCGTTTCCCCCACATTAAGGCGCAGTGGTCCACCATTCACATTGAATGGATTGTTGGGTTTAAGTTCCGCACAATACTGTAATGTAAAATTTCTGATGGTTCCAGAGCTGAAAGAGCTGTTCGTAATTACTTCAAATGTCCAGTCTCCTGATAGTGATTGTCCGTTAAATGCCCTGAGTGGTTCAAAAGGCTGCATTCTTAAACCCATTGTCGGAGGACATGTTAATGCTATTGGGGCATCATCATCAAAGCTGCAGAGAAAATCCAGCGTAACACCACAGTTTTGGTTAAAAAGCCGAACCTTCGTGCCGGTCGGGCTTATCAGACTAAGAATAACATCTTTGACAGCGTCAGCTTCAACTTCAACATTGTTGAAATTAATATCAGAGACTGTGCCATTAAAATTTAATGGAATTTTTATAGCGTGTGTCTTGCTTCGTGATAGATTTACTGGATTACCGGTATAGGATTGATTCAGGCAAACTTTCCTAATTGTTTGAAATGCAAAAGTTGACGTTGAATTACCTGCGCCACAATCATTAAGCGGAATCAATCTCCAGTAGTATATTGTATTTTCCTTGAGAACAAGAGGTAGAAGAAAACTGTCAGCCGAAATATTTGATTGTGTATACACAACCGAAGTGCCAAAAGACGGATTCGTTGCAATTTCGATTGTGTACTGAGATGCATTAATGCTTTTGTTCCATTTAAATAGTGGAGTCTCGAGGACATCCTTGTTGCCATTCTGCGGGTAAAGTAACTTTTGATCAGTGAAGTCATTTTTAATTGCGTTAACAGTCAGCTGATCACGCAAGGTATCGCCTTGTTCAGTTACTGCTCCTACGGTCACAAGGAAGGAAGATTTTTGTGTAAGATTGTTAGCATTAATTGAAAGTGTGGTCTCGTCTGAAGAAGACAATTGCTCCTTGGCGAATTGATAGGTTGATCCCTGGGGAATACCGCTTTCAACAAAAAGCTTGAGTTGTCCTGAATACGATCCAAAGGAGCAGGACCTTACCTTTACTTCAACTATCTGCGGAAGGCAAACATTCACCACATTGGGTGTTAGTCCCATATTGACGCCGGAAGTGGCTGCATCAATGATTGTAATGTCCCTGTCGGATATATCAAAGAAAATATGATCTGCAGCACGAACGCAAACCCTTACGCGGACATTTGTTCCAAGATCTGGAATATCTACCAGTTCGTTACCATCATTATCCGTATTTGATTTAAGAATTATTGGCTTGTCAACTTCGCGGTTTCTAATCAGGAAGATATCCACTTTCTTGCAATTGACAGGAAGATTGAAAGTGTTGGCCACGTCCCATGAAATTCTATTGCATGCGTTTTTATATAATTTATCTGTCGTAGTATTTGGAAATGTAATTTTAAAAGGGCCAGCCTGATCTGATACTTTCATGGAGAGACTAGAATAGGAAGAACCTCCTGCTCCTGGATGATTATCACGAACAACAAACCTAAAGTTCAAATTGCGACTCTCGGCTGGAAGCACTTCGCGTACATCATAATTCGGATTTGTCGGAGGGCTATTAAATATCGAAGACCATTGCGGAAAAGTCCTATTCGGCGTTTTAGAAGGGAAGAAAACCCTAAATAACGGTCCTGTTGAACTTACATCACCGAGGGCTGAGCCGTAGGGGCCATTGTCATACTGTTCCCAGTTATAAGTGAGTGTTGTATCTTCCATATCAGAACCCGAACCTTTAAGCTCAAAAGGGGTGCTCACAGGAATGGTAAGGTTTGGTTTTGTCAAAACAGTTGACACGGGATATGTATTCGAAGGATCCGATTTGGTACCACATGTAACCCCGACTCGAGTAAATCCAATAACTTGTTCAAGACTGCAACTATGAAAGAAATTGGGATGCGGTGGATTAGTAGACTCTAAATTTAAAGCACCACACAAACCCTGATAGGACATGATGGTCGTTCCACCACCTGGTTCATACATCGTGCCGCTCTCATTACCGTTACAATTTGAAAAGGTATGTGAAGCACTAAACTGATGTCCCATTTCATGACAAAAAATTCTTTGTGCCACATAAGCAACATCCGAAGTATACCAACAGGTTACGCCATTGGCTTTAGATTCTTTGCTGCAAACCACACCCAGATTGGCGATACCTCCAACGTCTGTACAGGAATTGGTAAATACATGGCCGATGTCATAAAGGAAAGTGCCCACCCTCGCGTTGACAATTGTGGTGTTTTGTCCCAACAAAAATCCGCCACTACCATTATTTTCAAAAGGGTCTGTATCAGGATCTGTGAAGACGATCCGATCATTATTATTGGCCATATTAAAATGAATCGCGAAATCCTTTTCATATACTGCGTTGGCATACGTGAGTGCATCCGCAATTTTGGCAATTATAGTAGCTACACTTCCACCACCCAATGCTGGAGCCTGACCGAATTCTCCCGTGCAGGATACCGCAATCCGGTAAGTTATTAACGATACGGGATTGCTGCCAAGTACGGTTCGGGAGATAAGCTGGTTATCACGATCAGATTTATTTAGCTCCTGTCTGAGTATATTATGGCCACTTTCGCCACAAATACGAGATAAGGCGGCTTCTTCAATATTTATGTCATTGGAATAATAGACACCATACCAATCTTTACTAACTGTTGAGTAAGGCTCAATGATAATATCTCCGGCTTCATCCAAAACGTAAGCTTTTATCCAATGATCAGTACAGATCATTCTCATATAATGTGTTCCGTCTGTACCCTTAAAAGTCTTTATTTCAGGATAACGAGACTGGATTTCAGGTTCCATAACCGTCGACGACATGATCTCAAATGTCCTTGTACTCCCATCAGGCATAGGAAGCGTAATCGGGGCGACATTGCCTTGATTATTCTCCGCAGGAACGGCGCCGATCAGGTACTTCCTATATTGCTCAAATGGCATTTCGAAGGTTGAAAAATGCTTAATATTTTGCCATGACCTTGAAGGAATGATGGAAGATTCCGGTTTTCCCGCTATTAATGGTAATTTTTGACCATAAATCACAGAAAAATAGAATAAAAACAATAGAAATGGTAATAACTGTCTCATTGTAGACGGACTAATTTGCGCAAAAATAAATAAATAAATGCCAGTTTTTGATCAATCATAGTATTAACGTTTTGAAAGATAAAATGTGAGTACACATATCCTAAGTCCGGCTTTTATGCCATTCTGGCAGAAAATTGAGCGTGGTATGGTTTGTGCATTCTTGAGAAGACTCCCAGTCGGGTCAATGTTATATTTTTGCATATATTTTAATTCACCGTAATGTTCAATTTATTAAAAAAGGTATTTGGCTCTAAACAAGACAGGGATATAAAATCCTTTGAGGAGCGTGTCAGGCAAATTAATGAATACCAGAAGAATTATGAAGAACTTAGCAATGATGAATTGCGACATAAGACCACAGAATTCAGACAACAAATAAAAGATTACCTTGCTGATATCGACTGGCAGCTGTCAGAATTAAGAAATCAGGCTGAAGAAGAATCGGATATTCACCACAAGGAGCAGATTTTTGAGCAAATCGATTCTAAAGTTAAAGAGCGGGATGAGCTTATTGAGGAAGTATTAAAGGAAATTCTACCTCAGGCATTTGCAGTGGTTAAAGAGACGTCCAGACGATTTGCAGGGAATACTAGTCTTGAAGTTACTGCGACGGATGCTGACCTTGACTTGAGCGTATCAAAAAGCTATATTACTATTGAAGGCAATAAAGCGCGATATTCCAACTCCTGGCTTGCAGCAGGAGGTGCCGTAACATGGAACATGGTACACTACGATGTACAGCTCATTGGCGGCATGGCATTACATGAAGGCAAGATCGCTGAAATGGCTACCGGAGAAGGTAAAACGCTCGTAGCAACCCTTCCTGCATATCTGAATGGTCTCACAGGAGAAGGCGTACATATTGTTACTGTCAATGATTACCTGGCAAGAAGAGACTCAGAGTGGGTAGGCCCTATTTTTGAATTTTTACAGCTTAGAGTAGATTGCATCGACAAGTATAAACCGCATAGCCCACAACGCAAAAAAGCTTACGAATGTGATATTGTCTACGGCACCAATAATGAATTTGGTTTTGATTACTTGAGGGACAATATGGTTCGTTCCGTTGATGAGAAGGTACAGATTAAACATCACTATGCTATGGTCGACGAGGTAGATAGCGTACTTATAGATGATGCGCGAACACCATTAATCATTTCAGGACCAGTTGACGTTGACGAAGAAAGTGAATTATACAATGTATTAAAGCCTAAGGTAGAAAAATTAGTCAACGAACAGAAGAGGTTGGCCAGTAATTTTCTCAATGATGCCAAGAAGTTAATTTCTGAAGGAAATACAGGTTACAATGAAGGCGAAGGGGGGTTGAGCTTGTTTAGAGCATACAGGGCCCTCCCCAAATCAAGACCGCTGATAAAATATCTGAGCGAGGATGGAATAAGGAACATACTCCAAAAGACAGAAAATTACTATTTGCAGGAGCAGTCACGACACATGAAAGTTGCTGATGCGCCTTTACTATTTACCATTGATGAGAAAAACAAACAGGTTGAACTAACCAAAGAAGGAGAAGAGTTTTTATCCAGGGGTGAATCAGACCACAATTTCTTTCTGATTGAAGACATTGGGACATTACTTCATAAAATTGATTCAAATACCGACCTTACCAAAGAACAACACACAGAAGCGAAGGCCAAATTATTAAACGAATATGCGGTCAAATCACAGCGACTTCATGCAGTCAGTCAGTTGCTTAAAGCTTTTGCATTGTTTGAAATCGATGAAGAATATGTCGTACTGGACGGCGAAGTAAAAATTGTAGATGAAGGAACAGGAAGAATTTTAGAAGGAAGGCGCTATTCAGATGGATTGCATCAGGCAATAGAAGCTAAAGAGAATGTAAAAGTTGGAGAATTAACGCAAACCTATGCGACAATAACTCTGCAAAACTATTTCCGAATGTATCACAAGCTGGCTGGAATGACCGGAACAGCTGAAACAGAGGCAGGAGAGTTTTGGCAAATTTACAAGTTGGACGTTGTGGTTATTCCAACCAACAAACAAATCATTCGCGATGACCGGGAGGATCTGGTATACAAGACGGCGAGGGAAAAATTCAACGCTGTCATCGAAGAAATCGAAAAATGCAGAAATCAGGGAAGACCAGTTCTTGTAGGTACTACCTCTGTAGATATTTCAGAGAAACTGAGCAGAATGCTACAGTTGAAGAATATTCCACACAATGTGCTCAATGCCAAACAACACCAAAGAGAAGCTGAAATTGTAGCAGAAGCAGGTCAGCCGGGCAAGGTAACCATTGCTACTAACATGGCCGGCCGTGGTACAGATATTAAAATTAATGAAGAAGTCAAGCGCGCAGGAGGGTTAGCAATTATCGGTACTGAGCGTCATGAATCCAGAAGGGTCGATCGTCAGCTTCGTGGGCGATCCGGAAGGCAAGGTGATCCGGGATCAAGCCAGTTTTTTGTGTCGTTCGAAGACAATCTGATGAGATTGTTCAATTCAGACCGTATAACGGCAATCATGGATAAACTTGGTCATAAAGAAGGCGAAGTGTTACAACACAGCATGGTCACCAAGTCTATTGAAAGGGCCCAAAAGAAGGTCGAAGAGAATAATTTCGCCATGCGAAAACGACTTCTGGATTATGATGATGTCATGAACATACAACGGGAAGCAATATACAAAAAAAGGGACCACGCACTGGAAGGAGAGCGGCTTACAGTAGACTTGGAGTATATGTTTAATTCAACACTTCAGAATCTCGTACAACAAGCCAAGAGTTACAATGATTATGAAATTTTTATCAATGATTCGATCAGTATTCTCGGTTTTGAACCCGAAATTGACAGTGCATATTTCAGGGAAGCTTCTGAAAAAGACCTAATCAGAGAATATATAAAGCAGTATAACGAATTTTACAAAAAAAAGGAAGAAATAATAAAACAGACATTGCTTCCGGTTATCACAGATGTACATCGAAATGAGGGGCACCGTTATCAAAGAATTGTGATTCCGTTTGCAGATGAATCCAAAGAGGCAATTCCGATTGCGGCTGAACTTGAAAAGGCAGTCAAAACAAAGGGCGCTTCCATTATGCGTGATATTGAACGGAATATAGCATTGGCAAGACTGGACACTGATTGGAAAGAGCATCTTAGAAACATGGATGAATTGAAAGACTCGGTTCAGGCCGCTTCATTTGAGCAGAAAGATCCTTTGGTCATTTATAAAATGGAAGCGTATAAATTGTTTGAACAACTGGTCCTTAAAATGAATCAGGATATTACTTCATATCTTTCCAAGGGTAAACTCATGATCCAAGTCAATCAGAGTGAAGTGAGAGAAGCGCAACAACAAAGAGCAGACTTAAGTAAGACAAGGACCAATCGTTCAGAACAAGAAGAAAGAGTAAGAAGAGCGGCAGAACAAGCCGGAAGAGAATCGGCGACTCAGGTCCAAACTGTCAGAAACACGGTACCAAAAGTCGGAAGAAATGACGCATGTCCATGTGGCAGCGGCAAAAAATTTAAAAACTGTCACGGAGCGACAATGGCATAAGAATGAGAAAAATAACAATTGCCACATTGCTATATTTTGTGCTAGGTTTTACGATAACTGCACAATCTTCCATAACGGTTAAAGAAGATCCTCGCATTACCTCAATCATGAACCAATATACGAGGATTAACAGAAGCATTACCCATATTTCAGGTTGGCGCGTCACGGTAATTACGACAACTGATCGCAGAGTGATGGAACAAACCAAAGCAGAATTTCAGAAGAATTTTACTTATGCAGTCAAGTGGGAGTATAAAGAACCATATTATCATCTTAAAGCCGGTGCCTTCCTCAATAAGAACGATGCACTCTCAGCACTTGAAAATATAAAGAAAAAATTTGTTTCAGCGTTTATTTCACTTGACAAAATCGCTTACACTGAATTTTAGATTATAGCTCGAGCAAAAACCGATGATCAGCACAAACCGAAAAACTACCTTTGATTGGATAACCATGGGTATTTTTTTAAGTTTGCTAATTACAGGATGGTTTTCAATTTATTCTGCTACCAGTAGTTTCGAAGGAAATTTTAATATTTACGATATTCAGAGTCCTGCGGTAAAACAGATAATATATCTCGCAGCAGCGCTTACAGTATTTATCATAGTTCAGTTTATTGACATCCGTTTCTGGCATACTGTCGCTTACCTAATTTACGGGTTTGGAGTTTTAGCGCTTATCCTGGTCCTAATTTTTGGAACAGTTATCAATGGCGCCAAAGCATGGTTTAATCTTGGCGGTTTTTCTTTTCAACCATCAGAACTAGCTAAGTTCGGTACTATTCTGGCAGTCTGTAGTTATCTGACATATTACAAGGTAAGTATCAAATCAATCACCAGCAGACTAACACTGATAGGCATTATTTTCTTACCAGTCTTCCTTATTCTGTTGCAACCGGACGCCGGATCAGCACTGACGTTTTTTTCTCTTTTTATTCTTTTATTTGCCGAAGGCTTTAGTCCGGTTCCCTATATCATATTCTTCCTGCTTGTAGGTATTTTTATACTCTCTATTGTATTTCCATTGCCAGGCGTGTATTTTAGTATAATGCTGCTGGGAATATGGTTTTGCAGTTTCTATATTGAAAGATTCAGGTTTTTCTGGATGGCCCTTATCAGCGTAAGCATTGCCTTAATTTTTTTGTATTTTAAGTTTGACTCAAAGAATGTTATCATCGCCGCAATAATTATTTTGCTTGTTGAGACTTACTTATTATGGAAAAACAGAAACATCCGTCTGGCTGCTATTATGCCCTTTGTGATTGGTACTATGATTCTTTTTTCCTACTCTTCACTTTTTTTCTTCAGCAGGCTTAAAGAGCATCAGCAGGAAAGAATCAAGGTCTGGTTAAAACCAGAAGAATGTGATCCAAGAGGATCATTATATAATATCATTCAATCAAAGGTAGCCATAGGCTCGGGAGGCTTTTTTGGAAAAGGGTTTTTAAATGGCAACATGACTAAATTAAAATATGTACCGGAGCAGTCTACCGATTTTATTTTCAGCACCATCGGAGAGGAACAAGGATTCTTAGGTAGTGTGATGGTCATTTTGTTATTTACATTTCTGGCATGGAGAATGATCGATTATAGCCAAAGGTCCCCTAACAGGTTTTCTTCAACATACGCACTTGCACTTGCAGGGTTTATTATGATTCACATGCTTGTAAATATTGGAATGACAATCGGTCTAGTACCTATTATTGGCATCCCACTTCCATTTATTAGTAAAGGTGGCACCGCATTGATCATGTTTTCACTCATGGTCGGCATTTTTGTCAGACTGCAATCAAAGAATCAATGATCCGATTTGAACTCAATCACACTTCTTCAGACTGCCAGGCCAGGGCAGGATTAATTGTTACGGATCATGGACCAATTCAAACCCCAATATTTATGCCGGTTGGAACTCAGGCTACTGTTAAGGGGGTTCATGTTAAAGAGCTCAAAGAGGAAATAAAGGCTCAAATAATTTTATCCAATACGTATCACCTTTTTTTAAGACCCGGTGAAGAAATCATTCGCACAGCAGGAGGCCTTCACAAGTTCATGGACTGGGACGGACCCATTTTGACGGATAGCGGGGGATATCAGGTATTTTCACTCAGTGACAGGCGAATCGTTAAAAGAGAGGGCGTGTATTTTAGTTCTCACATCGATGGCTCACGACATATTTTTACCCCGCAATCGGTTGTGCAGACGCAGAGAATACTTGGTTCTGATATTATGATGGCGCTGGATGAATGTCCCGCCTATCCAAGTTCTCGACAAGCAGTCAGCAAGTCACTCAAAATTACTAACAGCTGGCTTGAAGAAGGAATCAGGTACTTTGAGGATACAAAGCCTCAATATGATCATGATCAAATATTTGTTCCAATATCACAGGGATCGGTATATGATGATTTGCGCCGAGAGTCAACTCTTTTTAACGCGCAGTTTAACACACCGGTTCAGGCTATCGGGGGATTATCAGTTGGAGAGCCACATGAGGAGCTTTATCGGATGGTCAGACTATGCACGGAATTAATGCCTACACGTAGTGCCAGATACCTCATGGGAGTCGGAACCCCGGTCAATTTGTTAGATTGTATTGAAGCCGGCATAGATATGTTTGATTGTGTCTTACCAACGCGTAATGCGCGACATGGAATCCTCTATACCAGCGAGGGAATTATTAATATTCGTAATAAAAAATGGGCGCAGGACTTTACACCTATTGACCCTAACTCAGCGTGCTCAGTAAGCCGTAGGCACACCAAAAGTTATTTGAGACATTTGTTTGTTGCTGGCGAATTACTGGCTGGTCAAATCGCGAGTCTACAAAACCTTTCTTTTTATCTTGATCTGGTGAAGGCTTCAAGAGATCATATTGTTCAAAATAATTTTGTGTCCTGGAAGACTGAGACAATTCAAAAGATTTCACAAAGACTATGAGGTGGATCGAATGGATTAAGCCAGGAATACTGGACAGGTATATCATCAGACAGTATTTTGTAACCTTTCTCTTTACATTGTGTCTTTTGTCGATCATTGCGGTTGTGTTTGACATAAGCGAAAGGATTGAGAAATTTATTTCAAAAAATGTCAGCTGGTGGGAAGTTATACGAGACTACTATTTAAATTTTGTACCCTGGATCAATTCACTGTTATTTCCACTTTATGCACTGATCACAGTCATTTTTTTTACCTCCAGACTTGCAGAAAAAACAGAAATAATCCCAATGCTTGGCAGTGGAATGAGCTATAACCGGCTGCTCAAACCTTTTATTATTGCCTCATTGTTTTTTACCGGAATACATCTATTAATCAACCACATTATAGTACCCAATGGTAACAAAATCATGGGAGCTTTTGAGAATAAATACATTAAGCAGGGAAATTTGATCCGAAAGGACAGGTTTATTCATTATTATGTCCAGCCCGGAGTTGAAGCATATATACAAACATTTAATTCTTACGACTCTAGTGGGACCGGGTTTCAGCTAAGAAAAATGGAAGATTACAATGTCACAAGCCTTCTTACAGCAAATAATATTCATTATAACGGAAAAACCGGTAAGTGGAACTTGTCAGATTACGAAATTAGAAAATGGCAAGACTCCAAGGAAGAATTCGAATTATTTGCCGGGCAGTCAATAGATACTTTTCTAAATCTCGAAGTATCGGATTTTGTGATGTATAAGAATGCAAAGGATAGAATGCCCTCCACAGAACTAAGTGATTTTATCAAAAAGGAGCGTAAAAAGGGATCAGGAATTACCAGAAGTTATGAGGTCGAACTGCACAGGAGAACTGCAGACCCGGCTACGACTTTAATTTTGTCTTTTATTGGAGTATGTGTTGCAAGCAGGAAGGTCCGAGGTGGTCTTGGGCTGCATCTTGCTGCAGGCGTTGTTCTCGGAGTTGTGTTTATTTTTCTCTCCAAACTCAGTCTGACATTTGCAAATAGTGAGTTGTTTAATCCAGGAATAGCTGTTTGGATGCCAAATATTATTTTTGTATTTTTGAGTTATTACCTATATAGAATGGCTCAAAAGTGATTATCTTCCAAATATCCAAACAATTTATTTTAAAAAATTGAGGATTATGATATGTGTATTGAAATTTATCTTGATATTTGTTTGTGATTCAAGAGTTTATAATAAAAGCAACGAATTAAGAATTTCTTAACGAATTTTGTTTAACTTTTGCCTTCTAAATCTTAAACAAAGCAATATCTTTGACCAAAATAAATGACATGTCTACTGTTGAATTCTATGAGTCACTAAGTCAGCAGACCAAGACCCTTAACAACTTCGCTCTTGGTCTAACAAGGGATATTGAAGACGCAAAGGACCTCTATCAGGAGACGGCATTCAGAGCATTATCCAACAGAGACAAATTTCAGCCTGGAACAAATTTTAAAGCATGGTTGATCACAATCATGAAGAACATCTTCATTAACAATTATCGTCGGAAGATTAAGGGTGGTATTGTTAATGATAACAGTGAAAATCAGTATTACCTCAACTCAATCAATAATTCCATTGGGAACAGTGCAGAATCGGATATGATGATGTCTGAGTTGAATGCGATGGTAGAAAGTCTTGATGACTCGCTTAAAATACCGTTTCTTAGATATTTCAACGGGTTTAAATACCAGGAGATTGCAGATGAACTCAATCTGCCTTTGGGTACAGTTAAAAGCAGGATTTTCTTTGCCAGAAAAGCACTAAAGTCAATGATCGGTGCACATTATGGTATACAGAAGGAGCTTTCTATTTCAGACAATTAATAAATTTACAGGTCGTCAATTTTGACTGTAGAATTGCCGAAGCCTTAATCGCTGTTGGGTAGAATTATAAAGTCTTCACAAATCAGATATTTGTAAACATCTGATTAACAAAATCACACATAAGATTTAGGCTCATTAAGTGTACTTTTGCGCCAAAATCAAAGGGCTTAAGCGCATATGAAAATCTGCCGGTTTATTCTCTTATTATTTCTGTTTTCCTTAAGCTTAAATGCCCAGCATGACCAAGCTTCCACTGCTAAGGAGGCAGAACATTCTCCAATGACTGGAGACGAAAAAGCGCTGGTAACCTCAGAACAACCAGTTGCTGCGCACGAACAAGGCGAGGAACATCATGATTTTAAACCTGACGAGACTGCCTTTCACCACATTTCAGACTTAAACGTATACAGCATAGGTCCTTGGAATTTCCCACTGCCGTGTATTTTATATGCTCCGTCTAAAGGCTGGTCTTTATTTTCTTCTGGTCGTTTTCATATTGATAACGACCACCACGGTTCCGGCCACACTGCAGTGGATGGTTATGTGCTGAATATGGGCCGTGTTATGCGAGTAAACGATGCTGCGTTCCCCCAGGAAGAAATAGCAATTGATAGATTTGAGATTGGCGAATCAGAACTTGACGGGAAAAAGACAGAAGTCCATTATGTTATTGCCAATGGCGTAAAGTATCCATTAGATAAAGCAAGTTCAGCAGACGGCGGTTTGTTTGGAGGTGGAATAACAAGCTTTTATGATTTCTCAATCACCAAAAATGTATTTGCGATGTTACTGGTGGTTGGACTGTTGTCATATGTTTTTATTGGAATGGCCAGGGCTTACAAAAGAAGTCCGGGAACAGCACCAACCGGTTTGCAGAAGTTATTTGAACCAATCATATTGTTTATTCAAGACGAAGTTGCAAAGCCTTTTATTGGAGCAAAATACCTCCGATTCATGCCTCTATTATTAGCCATTTTCTTTTTTATTCTGGCACTAAATTTGTTTGGTCAGATTCCTTTTTTTGGTGGGGCTAACGTAACTGGTAATCTCGGCGTTACAATGGTGCTCGCGTTGATTGTTTTTATTGTCGTCAATATCAACGGAAACAAGCACTATTGGGAGCACATTATTTGGATGCCTGGAATTCCTGCCTGGGTTAAAACGCTAATCACACCGATAGAAATCCTGGGCGTATTCATCAAACCAGTTACATTGATGCTCCGATTGTTTGCAAATATTACTGCCGGACATATCGTAATCATCATTTTTATTTCGCTCATTTTTATTTTTGGCAAGGCTGGTGAAAACCCTGGTGCTGCATGGGGTTCATCCATAGCCTCTATAGCACTGGCACTTTTTATTTCTGCCATTGAATTGCTGGTGGCATTTATTCAGGCTTATGTATTTACGCTATTAACTGCCTCATACATCGGATCTGCCACAGAGGAACATCATCATGAAGATGCAAAACATTAAATTAAAAATTAAACATCAATAAATTTCTAATTATGGGAGGTTCAATTGTTGCTATTGGAATGGGACTTGCAGCGATCGGTGCAGGTATCGGAGTAGGTACGATTGGCGGAAAGGCACTGGAAGCAATTGCTCGCCAGCCTGAAGCAATCGGAGATATCCGTGCCAACATGATCCTGACGGCTGCTCTTGTTGAAGGAGCTGCGTTAATCGCGATTCTGATGGCCTTCCTCGTGAAGTAAAAGTGATTTGAGGTACACAACGGTTGGTTGCTGTGCCTCAGTTTTTTTACAAATTAACAAAAGAAGAAAATGGAATTCTTATTTATTACATCTTTAATCGAGTTCTCTCCTATCAAACCAGAATTCGGATTATTATTCTGGGCCTCGGTTGTATTTATTTTGTTTTGGTCTATCATTGGAAAGTTGGCATTCAGACCAATTATCAATGCACTTAACGACAGGAGCAATAATATCCAGGATTCTTTGAATGCCGCATTAAAGGCACGGGAAGAAATGCAAAATCTCAAAAACGAGAATGATAAACTCATGGCTGAAGCCAGAGAGGAAAAAATGAGAATAGTAAAGGAGGCCAAGGATGCTGGAAATGCAATCATTGCAGAAGCGAAAGAGAAAGCCAAGGAAGAAGCACAAAGAATAACCATTAATGCCAAAAATGAAATAGAAAATGCCAAAACAGCAGCGTTGGTTGACGTAAAAAACCAGGTTGGTGCTATGGCAGTGGATATTGCCGAGAAAATACTCCGCAAAGACCTTGGCAATGATAACAGTCAGCAAGACTATGTCAAGAAACTTGTGGACGAATTAAAAATGAATTAAACGATATGTCACTCAGTAAGATAGCCGGGCGCTATGCTAAGTCTTTAATTGATCTTTCGATCGAAAAAAATGTACTCGAGGAAGTTTACGAGAATGTGGGACTAATAGCAGAGGCATCCGGGAATAAGGAGCTCAGTCAGATGTACAAAAGTCCTGTGATTACCGCGGATAAGAAAATAAAGATAATACAGGCATTATTTGGACAGCATACCAATCGTCTTACGCAAGAGTTTTTAGAAATTCTAATCAATAAAGGACGAGAATCATTGATACCGGCGATATGTAACGCATTTATTAATCAGTATAAATCTCTCAAGAAAATAAGACCTGCCAAACTGATCTGTGCAATCCCGATGACAGATTCAGAAGTGACCAAAATCAAAGCAAAGTTTCAATCCTGGTTGCAACCCGGCGAAACCATGGAGTTATCGCAGGAAATCAACGCAGCCATCATCGGTGGCTATATATTTCAAATGGAAGGGCGTCAGGTAGATGCAACAGTTAAAAGAAGTCTTGAACAAATGAAATCAGGATTATTCGACACATCATATACAAACCTAGTTATTAAATCATAAAATATCAGTATGGTAAATATCAGACCAGAAGAAATATCTGCAATTCTAAAACAGCAGATTTCCGGCGTAAACACAGCATCAGAACTCGAGGAAATCGGAACAGTACTCCAGGTAGGAGACGGTATCGCCCGTGTTTATGGGTTGACTAATGCTCAAGCTGGTGAACTTGTAGAATTTGAAACAGGCGTTCAGGCTATTGTACTCAACCTTGAGGAAGATAATGTAGGCGTTGTGTTAATGGGCCCGTGGAACGGAATAAAAGAAGGATCAAGAGTGAAGCGTACCAACAAGATTGCTTCTATTCAAGTAGGCGAAGGATACGTTGGCCGAGTCGTAAACCCATTGGGACAGCCAATTGATGGCAAAGGCCCGATCACTGGAACAAAGTACGAGATGCCCCTGGAGCGCAAAGCCCCGGGTGTCATTTTCAGACAGCCAGTAAATGAACCGCTGCAAACCGGGATCAAAGCAATAGACTCCATGATTCCAATTGGAAGAGGTCAAAGGGAATTGATCATCGGCGATCGCCAGACAGGTAAGACCGCGATTGCCCTGGATACAATAATAAATCAAAAGGAATTCTACGATCGGGGCGAGCCAGTGTATTGTATTTACGTAGCTTCAGGTCAAAAAGCATCAACAGTTGCCAAAGTAGCACGTACACTTGAAGAATATGGTGCTATGCCCTATACAACAATTGTCTCTGCTTCGGCTTCCGACCCTGCACCACTTCAGTTTTTCTCACCATTTGCAGGAGCAGCAATCGGGGAATTTTTTAGAGATACCGGGCGTCCAGCTTTGGTTATCTACGATGACCTTTCCAAACAAGCAGTTGCTTATCGTGAAGTGTCATTGTTGCTGAGAAGACCACCTGGAAGGGAGGCCTATCCAGGCGACGTATTCTACCTACACTCTCGTCTACTGGAGCGCGCAGCCAAGGTCATCAATAATGATGACATCGCAAAAAATATGAATGATCTTCCAGAATCACTCAAGAAGGCAGGAATTGTCAAAGGAGGAGGTTCCCTTACTGCTTTACCTATCATTGAGACTCAGGCAGGAGACGTTTCAGCGTATATCCCAACGAATGTTATTTCCATTACAGATGGTCAGATCTTCCTGGAATCAAATTTGTTTAATGCTGGAATTCGTCCGGCTATTAACGTTGGTATTTCGGTTTCAAGGGTAGGGGGAAATGCTCAGATCAAATCCATGAAAAAAGTATCTGGAACCCTCAAGCTTGATCAGGCGCAGTATAGAGAACTTGAGGCATTTTCAAAATTTGGTTCTGACCTTGATGCCACTACCAAAGCAGTATTAGATAAGGGAAAGCGAAACGTTGAAATTCTTAAGCAGGCTCAATATAGTCCAGTACCGGTAGAAAAACAGGTTGCCATCATCTATCTGGGTACTATGAATCTGCTCAAAGATGTTAGCGTCGATAAAGTTAAGGATTTCGAAAGTGTACTTTATGCTACCCTTGAGCAAAGTCATCCTCAAATATTAACCAATTTTAGAATGGGAAAGCTTGAAGATGCAGACTTGGAAGTGTTGAAATCTATAGCTGCAGATCTGAACAGCAAACACGCTTAAGAGAAATTTACCAGCAGTTATGGCAAACTTAAAGGAAGTTAGAAACCGTATCAAATCGGTGATCTCAACGCAACAGATTACCAAAGCAATGAAGATGGTATCTGCGGCCAAATTAAGAAGGGCTCAGCAGGCCATTCTTCAAATGCGGCCATATGCCAATAAGCTCAATCAAATGATGTCCAACATCATGAGTTTCTCTGATGGGCAGGGTGCTGAAATTTTTGGGCGTTCAACAGAAAAAAGAAAACCGCTACTCGTTATTATTAGTTCAGACCGTGGCCTTTGTGGTGCCTTCAATGCAAATATTTTCAAACTTGCCCAAAAGAAAATTCAAGAAGAATATAATGAACAGGCCAGAAAAGGAGACCTTACCTTTCTGTTTATTGGAAAAAAAGGTTCTGAATTCTTCAGAAGGCGTTACACCCAGTGTAAGTTCATCAACAACTATGTTGATGCATACAATGGTCTTAGTTTTGAAAAAATTGCAGGTTGTGCAGCTTTCTTAATGGAAAAGTTTACAAGCAATGAAGCGGATCAGATTGAAATCTTCTATGGAAGGTTTAAAAATGCCGCGACGCAATTTCCAGAAAATGAGCAGTTTCTTCCAGTCAAAAAGACCGTTTCCGGAACTAGTTTTTCGAAGGTCAGACCGGATTACATTTTTGAACCTGGTCAGGAAAGCCTGCTAAAAGAATTGGTGCCATCCATACTACAGTCACAACTTTTTAAATGTGTTCTTGACAATGCTGCTTCAGAGCATGGAGCGCGTATGACTGCAATGGACAAAGCTTCAGAAAATGCCGAAGGTATGTTGGGTGAGCTTAAGATCAATTACAATAAAGCCCGTCAGGAAGCCATTACCAAAGAACTTTCAGAAATAGTTGGTGGCGCTGCGGCACTTGCAGGATAAGGTGTCTTAGAATTGATTTAACTGATTCAAGTAATCAATTCAATTCAGTTAAGCGGTTTTGAATTATCAGAGTGGAAGTGCATTTCTAATGAAATGTGATAAAAATTTATGAATAATGAATTAAGGTCGTCTTCCATCTCTATGAGATTGTAGTACATATCTTTTAAGCAAAAAGTGTATCTGACAATTCTGAATGGTTCACTGTAATTTTAAAAATACCGGAATAAAACAAAGGCTTACAGCATGCTTTGGTTTAATCTTTGACTATAATTAATGCGAATCTTGTCTATCATCAAGACCCCATTAAAGATATAATTCTCTAAAAGAAAATTTTAAAAACTAGTTTCTATCAGACGCTAGTTGTATTCTGATAGGTCTTCCTTTAAAGGTGGCACCTTTAACCTTGCACATTATTTCAGCGCTCTTTGAATCTGCCATAAAAAAGGAATAAACTCCTTTCATTTCTATATCACGTACAGAGCGGCCACTTACCTTAGTCGATTTAAAGATAATTTCCCGAAGTTCATCGTATTTAATTTCATCTTTTTTGCCAAGATTGATGAATAGCCGCACGCTCTTACCGGATACATGCGATGATGAATTACTACCAGAGCGACCTTGATGTCTGCCCGCTCCTTTTAACGGTCCTGAGTCTCTTTCTCTCGATTTTTCATCCAGATTGATATCGGGGGATTCACCCTGACCAAGGTTTAATTTTTTCAGTTCAGAAGCAAGAAATCGGTTGACGATTTCTTCCTTAGTTAATTTCATAATTGGCCAAACCAGCTCATTGGAGAATTCGGTCTGATCTTCTATGGATAAACCAACAAAGTTGTCAATTATTCTTTTGACCCTTGATTGAAGTATGTCGTCACCTTTTGGAATGAGGTAGCGTTCAAATTTGATATTAATCAGTTTTTCGATCTGATGTAATTTATAAGCTTCTCTTGAATGGAGTAAAGCAATGGATATTCCTTTTTGTCCAGCGCGCGCCGTTCTTCCGCTCCGGTGTGTATAGTTTTCAATATCATCCGGAAGATGGTAATGAATAATATGTGTCAGATTCTTAACGTCTATGCCTCGGGCGGCTACGTCTGTGGCGAGCAAAAGTTTAACGGCCTTATGCCTGAACCGGTGCATTACCTTGTCTCTCTGAGCCTGGGCCAAATCACCATGTAAACAATCGGCGGCATATCCATCCCGGACTAAGTGATCACTGATTTCTTGTGTTTCAATTTTGGTAGAACAAAATACTATTCCGTAAAAATCTTCATGAAAATCTATAATTCTTTTAAGGGCAGTATACTTGTCTTTCGCATGAACCGCAGCATACTGATGGCTGATATTTTGCTGGGCTGCATTCTTTTTTCCAATTGTAACCTCCTCAGGAGAATGCAGATAGGTACTGGCGATCTTGCGGATATCTGAAGACATGGTCGCACTAAATAATGCGGTTAGTTTTTCTTCAGGTGTCTTGGCAAGAATTGCTTCCATATCGTCCCTAAATCCCATGTTTAACATTTCATCTGCTTCATCGAGAACAACAGTAGAAATGTTCTGCAATCGGATAACCTTGCGATCCATCAGATCAATTAGTCTTCCAGGGGTTGCAACGATAATATGTGCGCCTATCTTGAGTTCTTTAATTTGAACGGTAATACTACTGCCACCATAAACGGGCACTATTCTTACTTTACGGAGATTACGACTATAACTTTTGAGATCGGTTGCAATCTGCAAACAAAGCTCACGGGTCGGAGAAATGATTAATGCCTGCGTATGGTTATCTTCTGAGTTAATGTTTTGAAGAATAGGAAGCCCAAATGCAGCTGTTTTTCCAGTACCTGTTTGGGCCAGGGCAAGCAGGTCACCTTCCCGACTGAGTAAATAAGGTATTGTACGTTTTTGTACTTCGGTAGGTTCTTCAAATCCAATTGCCTGCAAGGCAGTACAAATGGGCTCTAAAAGGCCTAGTTCTTTGAAAGGATAAATCATAAAATTTAGAAATCTTGAGAAACTTCAATTGTCCAATTGCAAGACAGATTTGATAAAATTTGGACCGGGCCGTCAGGTATCAATTCAGGATCCTGTATTCAATTTCCGTCGTTTTGGATCCGGTTGGTCAGAATTAAGGACGGGCAAATAAACCAGAAATCTCCCCTACAAAGGAAATTTATCAAACAAAGATAGACTAAAGAAAGGAAGTGACACTCAATTCACAAATAATTAAGCAAAAGTTGACCGCAATTTTATCAGTACCGAGGTTGTCTGCCGTTTGAGAAAATCAAACTCAGGCCCATTTGTCTGAAGGGTTCAGAGCCAACAGAGAAACCCGGAGTCAGAAAATCTGAAAATTTCCTCAGACCAAATGAATTCCAGGGAAACCCGTAACTCAATTTCAATACCAAGCCCATTCTGGGACTTACCGGAAGATCAAAGAATATATAAAATGTAGATCCTGGCTTACTATCAAATAGAATCGTCCGTTTGAGGTCAGAGCCGGTGTCCCTGTTTTTAATACTTAACAGCCTTAAGTCAATGCAGGCCCCAAGCCCAAAATTTCCAGACAGACTTTCAATGCCAAGACTGTAAATCTGATTCTTAAAAAAGAATTCACGATTAAACGAAGGATTCGAAGAGCCAGCTTGAGGGCCAACACTGTGCAATCGGTCTATTTGGTTTGTCCACGAACCAATTACCGATACGATACCAAGTCCCTGACGAACGCCCAAACTAATTGCATTCATGCTGGTAAGTTTACCCAACTTTTTTGTAAGTCCCGGAGTGGTAACATTGTAATAATCTACGGCACCGTTAATCGCTGTAAAATCAGCATAACTAAATTGGTATCCAATTTGGAAATTAAACTGCGCGATCAATGGGTTATGCATCCATGAAAAAAGCAGATAAAGCCAAAGAATTGGAGAACGGTACATATTAATAAAACACAAATATAACAAGTTCTGTTCTTTTTTAATATTCTTCAACACGGTATATATCCAGGAGAATTCAATAGGTAAATGGTTCCTATAAAAATTTTTACAATGTAATCAGCTTAATTATTTTTGCTTTGGATTTTTGATCTTAGATATGAATTTAACAGACAAAATTGTTAGCAACAAATGGTCGTCCTATGGGCTAATTGCACTGGTTTCATTTCTACTATATTTCCGATGTGTTCATTATGGCTTTGCACTCGATGACACCATAGTCTATGACGAGAATAAGTTTGTTGAAAAAGGCTTAGCTGGAATTTGGGATATTCTTAGTAAAGAATCATTTACTGGTTATTTTGGAGTACAACAGGATTATGTTGCCGGAGCCAGGTACAGACCCCTTTCGATCGTAACTTTTGCCATAGAGAAACAATTTTTCGGAAAATCAGCAGCAGTTGCACATTTGGTTAATATTTTACTTTATATCTTATGTGGAATTGTCGTATATAATTTTTTCCGGAAAATCAGCAATCGATTTGGATGGAGTTCCTTCATACCTCTTATCGGTGCGTTACTTTTTATAATACATCCAATACATACTGAAGCTGTTGCCAATATTAAGGGACGCGATGAGATTTTGTGTTTGCTGTTCAGTATGCTTACTCTAAATGTAATTCTTGATCATCAGCAAAAACCATCAATTATAAAAATACTCAGCAGCAGTATTTTTTATTTTTTAGCTTTGATGTCTAAGGAGAATGCCATTACCTTTCTTGCGATCATCCCTCTGACACTTGTATTCTTTAGAAATGAACGCGTAATTTCAGCCATAATAAAAACTTGGTTCATTTGGATTCCTGCAATACTTTTCTTAATTATCAGGACAAAAGTAATCGGCTATTTTTTCAGTAGCGGAGGTCAAATCGTTGACTTGATGAACAACCCATTTGTTGGAATGAGCCTTACTGAAAAGTATTCAACAATATTATTTTGTCTGATGTGGTATGTAAAGCTTTTGTTTGTACCGCACCCGCTAACCCATGATTACTATCCTTATCATGTTCCTAAATTAGGTTTGGAAGATGCAAGGACCTGGATGGCAATTGTTTTTATTTCAGTCATATTGATAACAGCATATCTGCGCAGGAGGAAAGACCCTATATTGTGGTATTCCACACTGTTTTTTGCCATTACAATATCAGTAGCTTCCAACATCGTAATTCCTGTTGGCACGTTCATGAATGAGCGATTTTTGTTTATACCATCGATTGCATTTGTAATATTAATCTTGCACTATTCGAATACGCTCATCAATAGAGGGATAACTTTTTCTAAAATAACATTTACCTCTCTGGGTTTGATTATGATACTTTATGGCATCAGGACTTTCACAAGGATACCCGACTGGACTTCCGGTGATACACTAAATTTCTCAGCCATAAAGGTATCAAAGAACAGTGCAAGGATAAATCTTTTTACTGGAGTCAGCTATTTTCATATGGCGGAAGCCGAAGCACAACCCCAGCAAAAAAAGAGACTTCTGGATGAAGCCACCAGATTTATCGACAAAGCATTATATATTTTTCCTGATTATGATCAGGCCTTAAATATGAAAGCAGGTATACTGGCTGAGTACCACAAAAATGGCGGCAGTGTAGATGATTTTCTAACCTATCTTGTCAAGGTTGTAGAAAAAAAGCCTAACCTTAAATTTGTAAATGATTACCTTCACTATATTGCGGGCAAGCCAGAAAATAACGAAGCCTTATATAATTTTTATTTTAGTACCGGATATGAAGTATTTTTCAAGAAGGGTAAGAAATATGACTATGCAATTCAATATTTGGAGGAAGCCTATAAAATAAGAAGAAACGACAAACCTTTGCTTGAAAAGATGATTGAGGTATATAGCATTGTCTCCTCGCTCAAAGGAATGCCGGCCAAGCAAGTGGAAGATTTGAAAAGCAGGTTATCAGAATTAAAACTTATTTATCAGATGACCTTACATTAATGACAGATTATTTTTTCGAGATCGCCCTTAGTAAATTATCAAGTGTAGGACCAGTGACAGCCAGGTTACTGGTCAGTTATTGCGGCTGCGCTGAAGGTGTATTCAAAGAAAAGAGAACCCGGCTTGAAAAAATACCAGGTATAGGACAATATACCCTTTCTCAAATAAGCCTGGAAACAGTTACAGAAGAAACTGAAAAAGAACTCGCATTTATCCATGCTAATGATATCAGTATTTTGTACTATTTGGAGAATAAATACCCAAGCCGATTAAAAAACTTTCAGGATAGCCCATGCATTCTTTACTATAAGGGGAAGGCAGATCTTAATCATCCCAGGATTGTTGCAGTGGTAGGCACTAGAAATATTACTGATTACGGCAGGGCTGTAACAGAAAGATTCGTCGAGGGAATAAGAGAAGCAGACATTCTGGTGGTCAGTGGCCTTGCCTACGGTGTGGATACCTTAGCACACAGAAAGAGTATTGAATGTCAGATTCAGACGGTGGGAGTTCTGGGACATGGATTAGATAATATTTATCCGCAGCAGAATAAGAAGTTAGCAGATCAAATGACGGAAAACGGAGGATTACTTACCCAGTTTGGAATCAATACCAGGCCAGATAAAGAAAACTTTCCGCTCCGTAATAAAGTCGTTGCTGCTATGGCGGACGCAATTGTCGTTATAGAATCGAAATTGCAAGGTGGCAGTATTATCACAGCAGAATATGGAAATCAATATCATAAAGATGTGTTTGCATATCCTGGAAGAATAATTGATGATCATTCTGCCGGGTGTAATGAATTGATCAGAGCCAATAAGGCCTCGCTCCTCACTGGTCCAGATGACTTTTTACAGAATATGCAATGGATTTCAGACAAGAGAGAATTAAAGAAAAACTTTGTAAAAGAACTAGTGTTTGATCTAAGTCCGGAAGAGTCAAGCATTATATCTGTTTTGGACAAGGAAATCAAAATTCATATTGACCAGATACATTATAAGGTTAACCTTACCCCGGGAGTTCTTGCGGGACTACTTCTTACGTTGGAATTTCGGGGTGTCATCAGAGAGCTACCAGGCAAACATTACGTTCTCAATAACTTAGTATGAAAATTAAGGCTATTTTATTTTTGTCACTGTTATTACTTTTTGCATGTAGCAAGGCAGGTCATCAGAAAATTGCTTCAGTTAGTGTTTATAGCGACCATCCTAGTGTGAATAATAATTCACCTAAAATTATTCTTATCATTGGTGACGGGATGGGACTTGAGCAAATCAGCGCATTTACCTTCTCGAATAAGCAAATTAATGCATTTGAGCGGTTTCACACCATTGGATTTCAAAAAACCAATTCGTCTGATGACTTGATTACAGACTCTGCCGCTTCTGCAACAGCAATATCCTCTGGTATTAAAACAAAAAACAAATACCTCGGCGTCGATTCATCTGGTCATTCAATGGAGACAATACTTGAAAAAGCTTCAAGAAAGGGAATCGCTACGGGTATGGTTGTGAGTTCTACCATAGTACATGCTACACCGGCAGCTTTTGTTTCGCATATCAATAACAGGGATTCTTATGAAGCCATTGCAGCTGATTTACTTGATTCGGGTTGTGATGTATTGATTGGGGGAGGACAACGTTACTTTACCAGAAGAAAAACAGATAGCCTTAATCTGGAAAATGAACTGGTAAAGAGGGGTTATACAGTTACAGATTTTTTTCAGAATGATCCAGATCACTATAACTTTAATTCACTGCAAAAGCTGGTATTTTTTACAGCAGACGGAGATCCTTTGCCTGCAACTGCTGGTCGATCCTATATGTCGCATTGTTCAATCGAAATGCTTGATATGCTTAACAAGAAAAACTCAGGAATATTTGCAATGATAGAGGGATCTCAGATAGACTGGGGTGGACATGCTAATGATCTAAAATACGTACTTGCCGAAATGGAAGATTTTAATCAAATCATCAATTCGGTGATGGATTGGGCCATCAGGGATCAACACACAACGGTAATTGTTACGGCAGATCATGAAACCGGAGGGATGAGTATTTTGAACGGCTCTAAAAGAAATAATTTAAAGGTTAATTTTGCAACTACTTCACATACAGGTGTACTAATACCGGTATTTGCTTATGGCCCCGGTGCTGAATCGTTTTCTGGCATATATGAGAACACCGAACTATATCAAAAAATGAGTAAAATCCTTTTTAAATGAAAGAGTTTGTTACCAGTAAGTATATGCTTCTTCAATTCTGATTTAATATGATTTCGTTGGCCGGATTTGATTTATAGAATTGCATTTTACTCATTTATTCACACAATCAAGTTGGTCATTATACATTTTCATTTTTTGAAAAGTGAAAATATATCTCAACTATTAATGAATCAAAGATTATAAAGATATTTTAAAAGAGGATTATTCTGAATAAACACATTTATTGAAAAAAATGTGAAGCAATTTATTGAAACATTGTTTTCTAAAAGGGCAATCGATTATTAAAAGTACTGATATAAATTATATTATTGCAATGTGAGTATTAAGATAAGATGCGACAGAATAATTATTTAAGAGGACAGCCAGTGAATGAAGAATACTGTATTAGGCAGTTTTAGCAAACTTAAACATATTGAAATTGCCCATCAGGCTGGTTCATCCGATACCGCATGAGCACATAATAAAAAATCAAACCTAAAGTGCGTTGAAAAAAGTCATATGTATAAACTATTGCTTTATTCATTACTTAAATTCAGGCGCTGGAGATTTATTTGTTCGCCGTAAAATAATTTAGCAGTTCTGACAAAATGGTCAGAGTAATCAGTGATATAAAAATGATGATTGGGAAATCCGTCAGCAGTATTCAAAAGTTTTTCTTTTTCAAGAATATGTTTCAGTTTAGCTGCCACGACTTCCGCGGAGTCAATGACTGGAATTTTATGGTCAAAGAAAGAAGAGATTTCAGGTTTGATTAACGGATAATGGGTGCAAGCCAGAATCAAACCATCAATACCCTGAAGAACTTCATTGGACAAGTATTCGTGCAGAATAGCATGGCTAATGCTGTTATTGTAAAATCCTTCTTCTATCATCGGCGCAAGAAGAGGTGTCGATAGAACAGAATAATTCAGTTCTTTTTTGCGACGAGATATTTTTTCCTGATAGACTCCTGATGAAACAGTTGCTTTGGTTGCAATAATTCCTACATGATGAAGATCATTTCTTGAAATAACATATTCGACCATGGGATCAATAACATTAATCACCGGAAGAATACCTTTGAAAGAATCACGCAACAGTTCATAGGCAGAAGCCGAAGCGGTATTACAAGCGATCACCAGGGCTTTGCAATGAAATTGCTTTATCAGGCATTGTGAAATATCATGAGCATAATGCCTGATTAATTCGGGAGACTTGTCTCCGTAGGGCATATGAGCCGTGTCTCCAATGTATACTATTTCTTCTCTCGGTAACGCTTTATGTATTGCCTGCGCCACCGTGAGGCCACCAATTCCTGAATCGAATACTCCAATCGGGCTGGTCAACATGCCCGGAGAATTCAAATACCCAGTTTGGATTTTACCATGGCAGTAATGTCCAGTGAATCCTGGGCAAAAAGAAGGATTCCGGAACTTGAATCCAGGATATAAGTGAATTGGTTTTCAGTAGCAACCTCTTTGATAATTTTATTAACTTTATCAAGTATTGGTTGAAGCGTTTCCTGTCTTTTGCTCATGAGCTGCTTTTGGACATCTTGCTCAAATTTTCCTATTTCAGCTTCCTGATCCTTCAGTTTTTTTCCTTCCTCATCCAGGGCCTTTGGAGAAATTTCTCCGGACTGTTCTTTTCTTTGGAGTTCTTTATACTTGGCTTCCAAATCGGCGACCATTTGCTGACCCTTTTTCTCGTACTGAGCCTGCATTGCCTGAAGATTGGCATCAGCCTGTTTAACCTCAGGGATTTCTGCCAGCAACGCCTGAGAGTTTAAATATCCTATTTTTGTTGGAGTCTGGGCAATTGTCCGTGAAATAACCATACCGGACAACATTAAAAAAGCTAAAATTCTAAATTTCATTTATTTATAATTAATGGATTAATTGGTCTGACACAAGTTTTGAAAAATAATTATCGTTGTTTTAAAATTAGTTCTAAGAATTCAATGTCTTTCAAATTTGATATTATTTCAACGAAAGGGCGAAAATATATAATTTGCTGAAGTTAATATAAAACAAGTATTTTATTTTCCAGTGGTTCTGAATTTTCTCAGGATGTCTTCTGTTTTATCCAGGTCTTTGTTGTAATATATTATTCCTGCTGAGCCGCTGGTGTCAAATATTGCCTCGAAGCCTTTCTGCGCTGCATAATCCTGAATCGCAGCCAAAACTTTATCCTGTATTGGTTTGACAAGGTCCTGTCTTTTCTTAAATAATGCGCCATCGTCACCAAATTTATCTTTTTGCATTTTACGCGCTTCTTTTTCACGCGTCATAATTTCTTCTTCGCGTTGTTTTTTCTGATCTTCCGTCAGAAGAACCTGTTCAGCCTGATATTTATTATACATCGCCTTGATTTTATCATATTCTACTGCGATTTCCTGTTTCCAAACTGCGGCGGTTTTATCCAGTTCATCCTGTGCCTTTTTGTAGTCATCCAGATTTTCAAGGATTCTGTTAACATCTACGAGCGCAAACCGCTGACCAAACAATGGACTAATTCCTGTCATAAGCGCTGCC
This sequence comes from Saprospiraceae bacterium, assembly GCA_046329325.1. Lineage (GTDB taxonomy): Bacteria > Bacteroidota > Bacteroidia > Chitinophagales > Saprospiraceae > Vicinibacter. Next base: position 1,174,604 of record JAXLUU010000001.1, on the reverse strand, counting down.
AGAACAAAGAGATTTACAAAATATTTCATATAACTGGTATTTTAAAGATTAGAATTTTTATCAAATAAACTATAAAATTAACAGAAGCGTTTTTTGCGAATCATATTTAAGTCAGAATTAACACCTTGGTAAGCCCTTCTTAAGTTGCTGAGGCTCCGGAATTGATTTTCTGTTTGTATATTGGAACAGTAGAGCATGGTTCTCCGTACATTATGCTATTGCAAATTGGCATCAGTATAGAAGTCAGAGATTGGTATGCAGATGCCGGAACTGGTTTGTGACTACAACCTTTAATGACCACTTTTGATCCCTGGTACTGGCTCCATTCCTTGCTTTTAATAACGAAATCGAAATATTGAATAAGAGCACTAGATGCTTCGCCCCAGAAAAGATTCACAACATGGCCATGTGTATAACGGGCAATTAACATATATGCCCAGGTCGGTATAATAGCATCAGTGGAACAAAAAACACACAAAATTTTGCCGTCATACTGGGACCAATTGTATTCCTGAAGTGCTTTTCGAAAATCTAATTCTTTGATTATCAATTCTTTAAATAAAAACTGTTTTATATCCAGTTCAATGAGCTCTTCAGCCGGGTAAAAGTCTTCCAGATCGATGGTTATCAATCCGGAATTTGCCACTCGATTAACCATGGATACTGACTCACTCATCTTCGTTCAGATCAGGCTGTTTATCCTCAGCCATTTCAACTAATTCTTCAACCGGCGCAGGTTCGCCAACCGCGCTGTCAGGAATGCTAAAGTCTTTGAGCTTAGGCAGGTCTGTCAGGCTATGAAGTCCAAAATACTCCATGAATCTGGAACTTGTTCCAAAAAGTATCGGTCTACCCGGACCCTCGCTTCTGCCTTTGATTTCAATCAGTTCCTTTTCAAGTAACTTTTGAATAGAATGATCACTATTGACTCCACGAATTTGCTCAACTTCTGATTTGGAAATGGGCTGTTTATAGGCGATGATCGCCAGGGACTCCATTGCTGCTTTGGTGAGCTTTTTCTTATTGGTCAGTTTAATGAACTCGGCGACTACACCAAACTGAGCTGGTTTGGACATAAATTGAATTCCACCAGCGATTTCCCGGACTTCAATACCGAATTCAACGCCTTCATAACGAGATTTAATCTGAGAGACCATTGTCTCAATTTCTGCCAGCTCCAGACTCAGACCATAGGTATTCTCCAGACAATATTTGATTTCCTCCAGTTTAATTGCCTGAGGCGCCGTAAATATCAGGCTTTCAACAGCGGGTAAATAGACATTGGATTCCATGGCGCAAAAATACATCAATCCCGGGGTCAGACCACCTAGAAGTCATAGAAACGCAGATAACGTAAAAGTTGTTTTGAATTGTTCAGTTAAAACGAAGCATCAAACATGAATAATGTCACACAACTTAACTCCCAAAAACCAATTGAAGAACCAAATTATTTCCAAGGGCTTCGGTTATTGTACTTAATTGCGACCTGTTCGCTTATTTTTTTAATTTTGACTTGATTTTTATTTTGAAGTAACACCTACCACCTAAAATTTACATCTTGGCCAAGGCAAAAACAGTTTTCATCTGTAGTAATTGCGGGACAAATTCGCCGAAATGGATCGGACATTGTCCGGCCTGCGGGCAATGGAATACCTATTTGGAAGAGTTCATCAGCGCTCCTGGCACAGGGACAAAGGAGGAGCCTGCATGGAAGGTTTTGGCTGGCAAGATGCCAAAGACCTCTCCAGTCAGATTGGATCAGGTGAGAGACAGTTCGGTTGAAAGAATTGATACTAATGATCCGGAGCTTAACCGGTCCCTTGGAGGAGGACTTGTGCAAGGTTCTGTTGTTTTGCTTGCAGGCCAGCCTGGTATAGGCAAATCAACGCTACTGCTTCAACTTGCCATGAGCTTACCGCTCACCAAGATACTCTATGTGTCCGGAGAAGAATCCACAGAGCAAATTAAAATCAGAGCAGCCAGGATCAAAGGCAATCAGAAGAACTGTTATTTGCTGGGTGAGACCGATATCCAGTCAATTCTTCAGGAAGCCATTAAAATGAAGACTGAGTTACTCATCATTGACAGTATTCAGACTATACATAATAATCAGCTATCCTCTGCTACCGGGTCCATCAGTCAGATCAGGGAATGTACGAGTGAGATAATCCGATATGCCAAAGAGTTGGCTGTGCCGGTATTAATCATCGGGCATATTACCAAGGAAGGAGATATTGCAGGCCCCAAACTACTGGAGCATATGGTGGACGTAGTTCTGCATTTTGAAGGTGATCGGCACTATGCTTACCGGGTACTGAGAACACAGAAAAACAGGTTTGGATCGACGGATGAATTAAGCCTTTATGAAATGAAGCAGGAAGGCCTGTGTCCGGTTTCGAATCCTTCCGAATTATTGTTGAGTCAGCACGATGACCGGCTTAGCGGAAGTGCAGTAGCCTGTACAATTGAGGGATTGCGACCTCTTTTGGTTGAAACTCAGGCGTTAGTAGGTGGAGCGGTTTATTCCAGTCCACAAAGGGTAGCAACCGGTTTTGACAACCGTAAACTCAGCATGCTTCTAGCCGTCCTTGAAAAAAGGTGCGGGTTTCATTTTGGTGCTCAGGATGTGTACCTCAATATTGCAGGAGGAATAAAAATAATGGATCCTGCACTTGATCTTTCAATCGTTGCCGCGCTGATTTCTTCTCTTGAAGATCATCCACTTCATAGACAGGTATGTTTTGCGGGTGAAGTTGGACTATCCGGCGAAATACGCGCGGTAAGCAGGGTTGATTTAAGAATTCAAGAAGCGGAGAGGCAAGGGTTTAAGGCAATATGTATTTCAAAATATAACGGACAAGTCATCAGAAGAAAGCAGAGCGGAATTAGAATTATTCAACTGTCAACCGTGCTTGAACTTTATGAAAAAGTCTTTGCCCGATAAGCTGATGCAAAGGAAAACACCTCAGTTATTTCAATGATATAACTTGGAACTAGACAATTCTTCGAATACTTTTTCCGGTACGAGGTATTGAACGGATTTTCCCTTGCGAATTAAATCCCTGATCATTGTTGAGGAAATCTCGAGCAGCGGGGCATTAAGTATTATAATATTTGGATGATTTAATAACTCAAAGTCTGTTTCGTAGCTGGGTCTTTTATACACCAGAATCCTGTAATCACGAAGAATAAGTTCGTAGTTTTTCCATTTTGGCAAACTAACCAGATTATCTCCCCCCATGATGAGCGCAAACTCCTGTTCAGGATATTTTTCTTTGAGATGGGTTAATGTATCGATGGTATATGACGGCTTGGGCAGGTTGAACTCAATATTTGATACTTTTATTTTAGGATTATCCTCCGTTGCCAACCTTACCAGGTGGAGCCTGTCATAATCCTTTGCAAGCGAAGATTTTTCTTTAAGCGGATTATGTGGACTTACAATTATCCAAATCTGATCAACAACCAGCTCATTCAACAGGTGTTGCGCAATAATGAGATGCCCGTTGTGTATTGGATTAAAAGATCCAAAGAAAAGACCAACAAGCATTTAAGAGATCGTCACAATCAGCATCAAAAGATCTTCTCCGGGATCTTGCTCGGAAGGCACTATTACAATTGGTTTATTATCCTGGCTAAGCTTAAGTATTACCTGATCTGAATCTATCAGCGATAGTATCTCAATGAGATTCTTGCAGTTGACACCAACGTTGATAGGGCTTCCTTCATATGTACAACCTAACTGTTCGGTTGCCTCATTATTGAAGTCAAGGTCCTGCGCATTGAGCGTCAAACTCCCATCATTTATGCTCATAACAATCTGGTTAGTACTCTTACTCGCAAAAATTGAAAGCCTTCTTAAAGCCGAGACAAGCTCCTGTCTTGTAACGGTAAGTATATTGTCATTACTAACAGGAATTACAGCATTATAATCCGGAAATTTGGCTTCAACCAGTCGTGTGGATAACAAGGTTTTTTCAAAAGAAAAGAAAGCCTTGGTTTTATTAAAATGCATGATGACCGGAATATTTTTCGGTAGAATGCCTCCAAGGATCTGCATGGCTTTTTTGGTAAGAATGATGCTGGTTGCAACATTAGATTCCATTTCTCGAAAAGTATATCTAACCAGTTTATGGGCATCTGTAGCAGCAAAAGTCAATTGATTAAAATCAATATTCATATTGATTCCCCTCATGTTCTGGCGCATCTCATCATTACTGACAGCAAATGATGATTTTTCGATTCCTTTGATGATTTGATCTGACTGTAATGTTAACTGATCTTCCTTATCCGGCCGCTCAATAACTGGAAAATCTTCTGCTTTCTCTCCAACCAGCTTATACTTACCAGAGGTAGCCGTAATTTCAATGCCTCTGGTTTCTGTATCAATGTTGAAACTAACCGGCTGTTCAGGTAGCATTTTCAATGAATCGAGGAGAATTTTGCCAGGTATTGCAATTTTACCATCTTTTGTACCCGTTACTTCAATTATTACATTGATAGAAACTTCCAGGTTAGAGGTGCTGATGCTCAGATTATTCCCGTGCAGCTCGAATAAGAAATCTTCAAGTACAGGCATAACGGGGTGGGCTGTCAGTGCTCCAGAGGTCATTTGGAGGGCACGCGTCAGCGCTGTGGTCGATACTACAAACTTCATTGGCCGTATTTAAATATCGCGCAAATTTACTCCGCAACTGAAGGATCCAAGCCAATTAGCAAAACTTTTTAAATTTAATTGAGCGGTTATAACCAAATTTGCGACCATTGATCAATTATAATCAAGTCAAACTATTTGAAAAACCGTAATATTCTCAGGCCGGCACCGGCCGACTGGAATTTGTTTTGTCCTGGCTATAACGAGATAAACACCACAGGTGGAATAAAAGTATATAGCATTGACAGTGGCGATCATGAGATTTGTTATGCAGAACTGGTATTTGAGAATGGGCGGCTGGGAGAAGAAGTCAGACTAAGCTCCAGGCTCTGTGCCAATCAGCTACTAGAGGGTTCTCAACATAAAAATCAGAGAGAAATTGCCGAATTTTTTGATTATTACGGATGCACTTATCAGGTCCACGCTGATCTGGATTTTACGGTCATATCCATCAATACATTATACAAGTATTTTGACATAGTCTTCACCTTCTTAATTGAGCAGATCACCACACCAGTTTTTGCTGAGGAGAACCTCCTTAAAGAAAAGATTTCGCTGAGATCGCAGCTATCCCACCAGTTATCAGAGCCGGATTTTGTTTCGTATAGAGAATTATCTGCGCAAGTTTTCGGCGAGGATAATGTGTATGGATACAATACCAGTGAGCAGCTCATAGATAAAGTCACAAGTGCTGACATTGAAGATTATTTTCGTAATAATTATACTGCGGACAAACTTAAAGTATTTTACTGTGGTCCTAAACTTCCGGAATTGTTTTGGCATCAGCGATTGTCAGATATACCTGCTTCAGGCAAGAAGCTACATTGCTATGAACGGACAGAATATACCATGGCAAGAAAACATTTTCCCATTGCGCGTTGTGCCCAAACAAGTCTGAAGATGGGGTTACCAATCTTTAATAAGACGGCTGAGGATTATTTTCCCATGTATGTCATCAATACGATACTCGGGGATTATTTTGGATCGAGACTGATGAGCCAGGTTAGAGAAAAACATGGCTTATGTTATGATATCGGCTCCACGCTAGATGCTCAGCTCTATGACGGCGTCTTTTACATCAGCGCAGAGCTTAATGAATCTCAGACCAACAAGGCTATACAAATAATACAAGAAGAAACAAGAAAGCTACAGGAAAAAGGTACCTATCCAGGAGAATTGCAAATGGTAAAAAATTATCTCAATGGCCACTTGCTGAGAATGATTGATGGACCTTACCAGTCTATCCTTTTAATAAAAATCCTGACCACGGAATTTAAAGATGTCAACGCATTCGGAAAACTAATCGATACTATTCGGAATATAAGTGATGATACTATAAAAAAAGTGAGCACAACGTATCTTGATTGTGACAAAATGTCTATTATTACAGCCGGAGCCGGATAATACAAACTTATGAAAAAGACCAATACAAGTGCATTGACAACGCTGATTACCGTTTTCTTTTTTTGGGGCTTTATCGCTGCAGGGAACGGAGTCTTTATCCCATTTTGCAAGCATTTTTTCAAACTCGACCAATTTCAAAGCCAGCTGGTTGATTTTGCTTTTTACGGTGCATATTACATCGGTGCGCTCGGACTGTTTGTTTTCAGCGCGTTGCAAAACAGGGACCTTGTCAGTCATTGGGGTTATAAAAAAAGTATTGTGTATGGACTTCTGTTTTCTCTTTTAGGTGCAGTTGCAATGATTTTTGCAGTTAATAGTGCTGCAGGATTTGGGTTTTTTCTCGGTGCATTCTTTATTCTTGCATTGGGTTTTTCACTTCAACAGACTGCTGCTAATCCATTTGCCATTCTTCTTGGTGATCCTTCTACTGGTGCACACAGGATAACACTTGGAGGTGCCATCAATTCATTCGGCACATCGATTGGACCGATCATTGTGGCACTTGCATTATTTGGCAGCACAGCGACAAGTGATGAAATGATCCAATCTTTAAGTCTGAGTAAGGTTACAATACTATATTCAGGTGTTGGTTTGTTATTTCTGGGTGCTGCAGTTCTATTTCATTTTTCAAGCAAAGTGCATGCCGGCCACTTTGAGTCATCTATGGAGTCAGCATCCAAAGCAATGTGGTTAATGATATTGATAACATTAGGCCTTGTTCTAACTTTTATTCCGGTATTTAATAGTTATAAAATTGAATTGAATACGCTCACCGCAGAAGAAAAGTTGTCTCTTGAACTAAGGAGAATGACATATCTGATATTGGGGTTACTAATATTAATTGGAGGACTACTCTACGCGTATTTTTCAAGCAAAAGAAATCAGGAACACTGGGGTGCATTGCAATATCCACAGCTGATCCTTGGAATGATCGCTATTTTTATTTACGTTGGTGTCGAAGTTACTATTCAAAGTAATCTTGGTGAGTTGCTGAAGGGGGATCATTACGGATCTCTGCAGGCTTCGGATATTGCGCCATACATATCGATGTACTGGGGTTCTCTGATGATTGGACGATGGACCGGTGCAATACCAGTCTTTAATCCAGGATCACAGGCAAAAAAACTTCTCATGTTCATGGTTCCTATGATCGCGTTCGGGGTAATCATTCTAATCAACACTGTCGCACAGCATGACATGAGTAAATTATATTACTATATTTTTTGTGTATTTGTCCTGGTTGCAGCTTTTTTTATGGCCAATGACCGGCCGGTTTTTACTTTGCTTCTCTTCAGTGGACTAGGAATTGTTGCGATGCTCATAGGTCTTACAACGACAGGAACAATATCAATTTATGCCTTCCTTAGTGGAGGATTATTTTGCAGCATTATGTGGCCCTGCATTTTTTCATTATCAATCGCTGGACTTGGAAAATACGAAACCCAAGGATCTGCATTTCTAATCATGATGATTCTCGGCGGAGCAATCATACCTCCGCTGCAGGGAAAGCTAGCAGACATCAGCTACATTGGCATACACCGATCATACTGGATTGCGGTTGTTTGCTTTGCATATCTTTTTACATTTGCCTGGCTGATCAAAGGAATATTAAAACGGCAAGGGATAGATTATGATGCCAGTATTAAAAGCAACAGCCACTAATTTCTTGGTGTTAACGAGCAATTGTTACGTCGCCAAAAAGCGTTTCCTTATGTCCGTCCGGAAAACCCAGTGAAATAACATATCCAAATACAGCAGGATTCAGGTACTCGCCTTTGAAGCGGCCATCCCAACCTTGATCAGGTTGATTGATTTCTGATGGCGCTTTATCGAATACCATATTTCCCCAACGATCAAAAATTTGCATGTGATATACCAATATCCGAGCATCACCGGTTACAAAAAAATGATCGTTGATTCCATCTCCGTTAGGAGAAAATACATTGGGGATAAAAACATCGCCAACCTGGCGAATTCTAATGTAAAGTGTATCACTAGCAGTACATCCAAGACTGTCTGTTACCATTAGAGATATCGTCGTGTCCTGATCAGTCTTTATGAGACTTGTTTTGCAGAAGGAGCAGGCAAATAAACTAGTTGGATGCCAGTCGTACGTTATAAAAATTTCGGATCCTTTTTCAGTTAGTGTAACCGGATCACCAGGATTAATCATTAAGTCAGGTCCAATATCTATTTTAAGCGGCTTCGGTTCAGAAATATTAAACACCAAAGTATCCGTTAGGCACCCTTTACCATCCTTAAGGTATAGAAAATGTCTGCCTGGAGAAAGATTGTTCCAGTTCTTTTGATTATAATATTGAGTGCCATCCAAAGTCGAAATGACCGGATCAGAAATTTGATCGTCATTGATTATATCCAAGCTGCCATCACTTGAACCAAAACAACTGACATCAGATGATTTTAACTTTGCCAAGAGAGGTGAATAATAGTAACGGGTAATCACCAGACTATCGCAAAGGTTTGTCGTAAGAAGTCTAATGGTATCAGATCTTACGGAATCTTTTGCACAAACGTTTCTCATCAATATTGTTTGTTGTTGTCCGGAAAAGTAAGTACTATCTACCACAACACTATCGCAGTAAACTCCATTCAGGTGTAGATATCGTACACCAGCAATCAGAGAATCGCATGTATGATGAATCAACGTAACGGTGTCCGGTTTGTAATAATTATTTGTAGATATTACCAGTGAATCACAACCCGTAACTGAAATGAAAATACTTGTATCTGTGCCAGCTAATTTGGGATCACATGTCCATTGTGAAACAGCACTGATTTTGGGCGGAATATAAGTTATAATTGAAATGGCCAGGGAATCACAGCCATAGATGTTTGAATACTTATGACTAAATACACCTTCAGCGTTGATGTCACAGGTAGTGCTTAGAAAATAACTTGTATCCAGTGTTGTGCCATAATAGCTGGTAATTAACAAACTATCACATGTCCCGTTGACAAATACAACTGTGTCTGTATAAGTTTTTTTTAAACCACAGATCAGACTATCCCTTAAACCTATGCGAACAGGGCTAAATTCGGTTCTTGTAACAACAATTGAATCACAACCTGCAAAGTTCTTGAGGAATTGAAGTTTTATACCTGTTTTTAGACTATCACAAGTGTATTCTTTCCTGAAAATACTATCTACCGGCAGAGGGACTTCAGTTAAAATTACAATACTGTCACAAACACTTCCATGAAGTGTATTTGTTGTAATTACAGAATCTTTCAATCCGCAAACTGAATAGACCAAATGTGTTGTATCGGGTGGATGGTATTGAAAGTATTTAACTACGATCGAATCACAGGAATACTGATTGTTGAAATGATTATACTCGGTCTTCTTTGTGGGATCGCAGGTAACCTCGTTCAAAAATACAGAATCTGTTCTGACTCCGATCTGTCTCCTGATTACCACACTATCGCATCCTGGAAGGCTGTAATATATCGTATCTGTTTTGATATCTTTTGAGCTACAGGTGTAAATGTTTACCATCGTTGTATCAGGAGCATCTATTTGTTCAAAAGTACCCTTTACCGTTGACTGGTTGCCACAATAATCAGTTGCAATGAAGTCTACAGTGATTTTCAGTGCTGAAGAATCTCCATTAAAATTATTTTTCCAAAATATAGCAGAACAACTATCCGTCGCCAAAGCATTGCCGTGGTTTACGAGCCATTTTCTTAAAGAATCTTTCGCTACAGAAGAACACCGCAAAACACTAAAATCCGGAGGCTTTACTATAAATGGCCTTGTAGTATCCGATAAAATAAAATTTCTATAAACAAACGACTGATTGCCGCAGGCATCCGTAGCAATAAATACTACAATACTCGTATCACATCCGTATATAGGTTCTTTATCATAGGAATATTCCCACAAAACTTTTTTACAATTGTCGGTCGCTACAGCGCCAGCATGTGTATTTAGCCATGTTGAAAAAACCGACTTTTTATAGTTCAGACAATTCACGATTTTGTCAGTACCCGCGCTAATAATTGTAGGCGGTTCTTTATCCGATATCGTAATAGTCTGGGTGAAATGGGTTGTGTGATTGCAATGATCTGTCACAAGCCAAGTTCTTTCTACAGTCTGTTCACAATCATCTTTTTTGTTTGTCTTTTCGGAATATGAAACAATCGGATTCAGATCGCAGTCATCGGTTATGTTAAGTTTTGGAGCCGGAGGAATATCATTAAGACAATTATATTGCTCGTCCAAAGGTGGATCAATAACCATTGGTGGCTCAGAATCTCCAGGGCATTCAAAAATGGCTATATCATCTATCAGGGTACCTGCGTAGACCAGATCACCGACGCTGCTGAATTCCATATCAGCCATATCAGATGTTGCCATAAACATGTAAGATTGTTTGAACCAAAGAACAGACCCAGAAATAGTTACTGTCCAGGATTCATTAAGCCAGGCGCCTCCGGCAATTTTTAATGTGCCGGTAGAACTATGATTTCCGCCATTTTGAGCAGTCCAAAATTCAATTCTATAGGATGCTCCGGGCTTTAGATTAGTTAATTTGTAACTTATGGCACCAAAGCCAGGTGAACCATGCAGATCTACAAAATTGGAGGCTCCGTTGGGATTTCCATTTCCTAACCCTGCGTGAGTCGCTTCGACATGGTCAACCGTTGCGCGGGTTACTGTCCATCCGCCAAAAATTGCACCGGTACCATAGACAATAAAGCCTCCCGGAGGTGGATCAGGTCCATCTTCAAAATCAAGATTGGGAAAGAAAAGTTGAGTCCATCCACCGCAACAGCAATTGCCACCTGATGGAGTTGATGCTAAAAGGCAATACCCTGCGAGTGAAATAAGCAGAGACAGACTGAAACGAATGAACAAACGAAAGAAAATTTTGAATAAAAATAATTCATTTCACCCATAAATCATTAAATTTAACACTTAATCAGTTTTTGGGTAATAGACGGGTTTCAACCATTGAAAGTATTTCTTTGACTTCTTGAATAGTTTTTGATTCCGCTTGGTTAGCCAAATCGAAATACTTTTTTCTATCCTCTTCATTTTCTAGCGTTCCGGCATTAATTTTTACATTCATGGAAGCTCCTCGTACTGCAGTTTCTATGCAGAGCGCTCCAACACCTGCATCGGATACGGAACTGACATTACCATGTTCTACCATCATACGTGTAACTGGGAGGATTTTTCGGGCGGCGTCAATAGTTTTCATTGGGATTTCGATTGCGCCAATGGTTGCTTTTCGAATTGCTTTTTTACGAATTTTTTTCTCATCTACTGTAGTTTTAGGTAGTCTGAATGCCTGCATGATTGCATCGAAAGCAAGCGTATCTTCATCAACCAGATCGATAAGCGTCTGTATTAATTTCGCACCAAGTATTGCCTGTTCATTAAAAAGTTCATACTTATCTTCGTAACCTTTTTTATGTAAACTCAGATTGGCAACCATCGTACTTAAGGAGGCACCAAGGGCTCCTACATATGCACTAACAGAACCTCCGCCAGGCGCCGGAGAATCTGAAGCAGTTTCATTTGCAAACTGACTTAAAGTGAGATTGGCTAGTCTTTGGTTTTTTTCCACAAGCATATATTCAATAATTTTTTTTTTCGGATCAAAAACACTGGATTCATTTAATCCAAGCGAGTGTATTGCAAACTGAATGATTTCTTCTTCACTGAGTCCGCAGGATCTTTTCTGTTTCTTCAAAAAATATAATCCGGCATCAATTATGGATTGTTTTGGTACCAATCCTACCAATTCAGAACCTGTCACATGAAGACCATATTTTTCTGCAGCTTTTCTGCAGGACTCAAAGGCGATATGGAGCGGTGTCACATGAATGTCAGTCAAGTTCATTGAAACCTGAGCATAATGGTATTCATCGATATACCACCCTATTGCTTTAACTGAAGGACACATGCCTGGTGTTCTTATTGGCTCACCCTGCTGGTCTTTCATTATTTTTTTTGTAACTGGGTCACGTACTGGACGACCGTTTTCCCTGACATCAAAGGCAACTTCATTGGCCAGTGCAACAGAAGTTGTGTTGAGATTGACATTATAAGCTACCAGAAAATCACGCGCGCCGATCACTGTTGCGCCTGTTTTATGGTTAAAGACAGCAGGACCAAAATCAGGTATCCAATCCTGATCTTTCATTTTTTCTTCAAGTCCCTCATACTCGCCACTTCTTATATCAGCCAGATTTTGGCGGTGCGGCTTTGATGAAGAAGCTTCATATAGATAAACCGGAATTTTCAATTCATCACCTACACGTCGGGCTAGCTTTATGGCAAACGCAGAGGTTTCTTCAAGACTGATGCCACTGATTGGAATCAAAGGGCAAACGTCTGTGGCTCCCATCCTCGGGTGTTCACCCTGATGAGTGCTCATGTCGATGATCTCGGCAGCGACAGCAATGGCCCGGAATGCCGCCTCAATGACTTCTTCAGGGTGACCTGCAAAAGTGATCACAGTTCTATTCGTAGATTTGCCCGGATCCGAGTTGAGGAGGCTTACCGACTGAACAGAACGAATGGCATTTTCAATTTTTTGAATTTTAGCCTGATCCCGACCCTCACTAAAATTCGGAACACATTCAATGATTGCTGATGATTTCATACCTCCTTCAAGTTGTGCAAAAGTATCTATATTAGCCGAATGATAGTGCGTTCGCTGATCTTGATTTTTTTCTTTTTGAAAGCCGAAACCAATTTGGTTGAGGCGCAGAAGTTTATGGTTTCTGACGAGATCAACATGAAAAATGATTTTGCCTATTATGTGGTACCCGTTGATGAGAATTTAATTTTAGTCCGGGATAAAGCTATTAAGGTTATTTTCCAAAAGTTGGGAGCCGAACCAAATTGGACAATAGAGAAGGATTTAGCGCTGGAAGGTAAAAAGTGGAATATTCTGGATGTGTACACACATTATCAAGGCTTTGGGGTATTGTATACGTGCAGGCATGACAAGACTTATAAATGCGTTTATTCCTTATTTGATGCAGCAGGCAACCTCAAGTTACATCGCGTGCTGGCCGATTCAATTAATCCTGTCAATGCAGAAAACATCAATATTCAGTCATCAGACAATAAAAACTTTGTTTCTATCGGTTACAGAGATCAGTCCAACGCACCCTTGATTTTTTTGTATCAAAGATTTGAAGATTCGATCTATTATCGCATCAGGGCCAATGATTTTTTTAAGGTTGAACACGGACCGGCAGATGAAGCCCTTTTGAGTAATTTCGGAGAGTTTTTTTTGCGCTATGATGTCGACAATTTAGGAAAATCTAAGATCAAGTTTATCAGTCATATTAGTGGTTTAAGTTCAGGTGGTACCAAGATTCTGGATTCAAACATTGAAATCGAAGATGAAGTGTTTAGCAGCAAAATGTGTATGCGTCAGGAAGGCAGGGATTTAATTGTTGCAGGTTTGTACAAAAAACCATCTGAACAAAAAATTGAAGGTTACTTTGTACAGAACCTGAGTAAAAATGAAAAAGCAATACTTTGCAGATTCGATGAAGGTAAAGTTCAGGAATGGACGGGTAAAAAAAACAAAACAAGTCTATCCAGTTATGATCTCCAACTCAGGGATGTTAGATTCATGGAAGATGGTTCTTGTTTGTTGTTTATAGAAAATGTAAAGCAATATGTACGAAGGCCTTATTTTGGTAGTGGTATGGATAATGGCGGAGCCTTTGCCGCCAGCCGTTGGGTTGATTATTACTTTGACGATATCATCGTAAGCTGTGTCGGCAGTAATGGGGCTAAGAAGTGGGAGACCATACTACGTAAAAAGCAGTTTTCACAGGATGATGATGGGATCAATTCATCATTTTTTATAGTAAACAACCGCTCATTTCTGAGAATTATCTTTAATGATGAAATCAAAAACGAATCAACGGTATCAGAATACATCCTGCTGTCCAATGGACAAAGTCACCGGAAGAGCCTTCTGAATACGAGCAACAATAAACTCAGTCTCAGGATTCGCGACGCCATTCAACTCAATTCCTCTTCAATAGTAATACCGAATGAAGACAATGGCAAATTGAGTCTGGTCAGACTATTCTTAAATTAATATGCAGATTATCAATAATATACGCATTAAAATAAGAAAATTAATTATGATCAGTTGTAATGTGTTGTCGGGCAATTATATTTGCAGTCCCATAGCTGATAATGGTCTCAAAGTAATGGGAACTAAACCCCAGTCCGCCGGGACAAAGGGGATTGTCACAGAAATGTGACAACCAAGATTCAAATTCTCAAGGGAGCTTAGCTCAGCTGGTTCAGAGCACCTGCCTTACAAGCAGGGGGTCACTGGTTCGAACCCAGTAGCTCCCACATCTTTTCTTTCATCTAGAAAGAAATAGTGAGAATATATCAAAAAGTCTTGATAGGTCAATCCAATTTTTCAATCCTATTGTCATACATATTACCGATTCTGAGTTAGATCTAGTATGAACTCCTTTAAAGCAATCCGTTGAAGGCTTGGGATTTTTAAGATCAATTTATAATGGAGATGTAATTCTTAATTATTATGATCTGCACTCAAATTTGAGATCGGATTCAGTGAGTGTTTATTTTTCATGCATTAAGCCTCAGTCATTTTAACATTCGTATTTGCTGTTAGTCATTATTTAGAGTAGAAATTATTTGGAACTCTAAGCTAAATATGATCATTGGTAACCATCCCGAAAGTTTATTTAGCAAAACACCTTGTAGCGCTTCGAATACTGAATTAACCACATCCTGTAATTTGATTCGAAAATCAACTTGAACCGATCCGTTAAATAGGATCAAATTCGTTAATAAAAGGCATTAATTGGGAACGTTGGTTAAAAATTGAGAAAAATCGAAGTATTTATTTCCTCGAAACATTATTCTTGATTCAACATAAAACACTGTATATCAATTAAATACAAATTATTGCTGGATTTTCTCAAATAGAATCAACAAAACTTTTAAAATTAAAAGATATTAAATTCTTTTTATTGGAATATTTGTTTTAACTTTGTCTTATACAATTCAAATCAAACAAAAAATAATCTGATTATCCGTTTATGCACCTGTTATATTCGCAATTACTAGTCTGTCAAAGAGTTTGTCTCCAAAATACCGTCTGTTTAATTTGTAAATAAACTCGTTGAGATACAACTGTAAGTATTTCCTTTTGATTTTATGGTAGTTGCCCAGCAATGTCCGTTTTGCATTACTGATTGCGATATGCACCCATTTGAGTGTTTCCTTGGTGGTTTTGGCGTCTGATTTCTCGGTGACGTGCAATTCCACCAGATCGGAGATGTCAACGTAAGAAGTGCTTTTGTCCGAAAATACGATGGCATCATCCTCCATGCAGTCCCTGACCACGCCGTTGATTCCTTCACTTTGATGGCTATCCAGTACCCTGGCCTTGAAATAACGCACATGCTTCTCCTTTTTGCCCGTTTCGATATCTTCCAACGGGGTGCTTTCGGCCATCACCGCAACGTTCTGCTTTCCCTCGGCTCCCCGGCCACGTGTACCCTTGCCTCGCTCGATTTCCTTACTGGCCACCGAAAAGTAACCCTCATCCAGTTCTATCATCCCTTCCAGTGTATACCTTGCATCCCGGTTGCCCATCGCCCTGCGGAGTTTGTGTACCATCGCCCATACCGGTTCGTAACGCTTCAATCCTAATTGCTTCTGGAGTTCGTTGGTGGAGAATCCCTTTTTTGTGCAACTCATCAGGAACATCGTTTTGTACCACACCAGAAACGGCAGCTTGGAGCTCTCCATGATCGTACCGCTGCGCAACGAGGTGCGGAAACGGCAACCTTTGCATTCATAACTCCATTTACCCTGTAACCAATAATGGGAAGTGCCCCCGCATCGCTTGCAGACAACCCCTTCCTTATCACGCTGCTCCTTGAAATGCAAACGACAATCTTCCTCCGAACCGAAATGAGCCGTAAAACTGAATATGTTCATAATCCCTGCTTTTTGAGCGCTAATATACTAAAAATATTAGGTGTGTTTGCGGAGAATCAGAAAAAATAATTATTCACTTTAAACTGAAATATCATGAAAATTAAAATTTTGTTCTATCTGGCCCTTTTTAGTTCAATGGGCTTTTATTGGGCATGCACACACGATGATCAGGTCGTTGACACAGGCCCAAAGATTACAAGAGGTACTAGAGTTCATCTTCCGGGATTAACAGCCGGTGATTCTACACAGTGGAAATTTGATAAGGCCCACTCGAGTGTACTTTGGCAGACGTCTTATGTTGGAGCAGCAGGATTACTAACAGGCCGCTTTAATCAGTTTGGACTGGCAGATGTAACAGATGCCAAGGCCATAGAGTACAATGTTACGGTACAACCATTAAGCGATACATCGTGGGCTTTCTATGAAAATGAACCATACAAATCATTTTTTAATGGTTATGTGCAAATTAATACATCCAACACCGGTGAACCCGGTAGGGATACCGGATGTAATGTAGCTGGAATGGGAACTGTTAAAATCAAAAACGGAGTTCAGAATTTGACTTACCCGAATCTTGCTAAGATCAAATCAAAGAGTATCGTCTTCGACCCAACAAGCAACGATTACATTGTTACATTTGATTTAACTTATCAGGGTAAACTGGCTGCACCACTGACTAAAACATTAACAGGTAAACTCAAATACGTTCCGCAGCAACGTGTTCAATTTGGAACTTCAGCCGCGTATTCGGTATTTGGATTACAATTTAACTTCCAGTTTAATTGCAGAGACTTTGGTATAGTCAGCACAAGTGTGGCCGATATTATTCAGATCTCATGTAACGCGAACTATAACAATAAGTAATTTATTATTCACCATTTAAGCATCGCATATGAAAATGAATTATATATTCATCTTTCTGGGTGTTCTGTTTGGATTTTTTCTTGCAGGATGCTATAAAGATGTTATCCAGCCGGGATCAGATCCGGACGGACCGCCTCAGTCCGTCAGTTTTAAGCAGGATCTTTCTCCGCTTTTCAAAGCTAAATGTGGCCTGACAGGCTGCCATGTACCCGGTTCGCATAAGCCCAACATGGATGTAGAAGCGAACACTTATATCAACATCGTCAGTGGAGGTTATGTGAATACATTGATTCCAAAAGAGAGTATTATATACAAGCAAATTAACAGTTCTATGCTTGAAT
The DNA here is from genome assembly GCA_046329325.1 of Saprospiraceae bacterium. Taxonomy (GTDB): domain Bacteria; phylum Bacteroidota; class Bacteroidia; order Chitinophagales; family Saprospiraceae; genus Vicinibacter. The sequence goes on along the minus strand of JAXLUU010000001.1, from coordinate 1,157,350 downwards.
ATATACCTGCACAAAGTGATCGTCAGAAAGTCTTTGACTGGATTAGAAATGGAGCTCCTAATAATTAACCAGTTTAAATAGTAAGCAATGAAATCAATTATTAAATATAAGAAAATTGTCAGGGCTCTGATGACGTTGGCAGGTTTTATGTTTATTCTTGCCCTGAATGCTCAGGATGAGAATACAGAAATGCAGACCAAACCAAAGCCTTCATATGCCAAAAATACTTTTGAAAGTGTTTGGCTAATGGACAACCAGACGGTGATGGTACCCGTCAAAGGGACTTTCGAATTTGATATTATGCACCGTTTTGGAAAGGTTAATTCTGAGGGTGAATTTGATCTCTATGGATTATTTGCACCATCCAACATCAGAATGGGATTTGCCTATGCCCCAATTGACAACCTTTACATCGGAACCGGACTGACCAAAGACAGGCTGATTTGGGACGGAAGTGTGAAGTATGCCATTCTTAAGCAAAGCAAGGAATGTTGCAGTATGCCTGTCAGCATTACATATTATGGGTTTATGTCTTATGATCTTAAAGAGGATCCGGAACATTCCATTTATAAGTATACCACAGACAGGTTGAGATATTTTCACCAGTTAATGATCGCACGAAAAGTGACCAGTAAGTTATCTATTCAGGTAGCACCGAGCCTGTCTTACCAAAATTCTGTTGATGGATACTATTATAATAAAGAAATCAAAACAGATTCATTTGTAAGGGCGATCGGCAGCTCAATGAAGCATGCACATTTTGCGATCTCCGTATCAGGTAGGTATAAACTAACTGAAAACATGTCTTTACTGGCCAATTATGATCAACCGATTACGAAGCATACCACCAACAATCCTAATCCGAACTTGTCCTTAGGACTTGAAATTGGAACTAGTGGGCATGCATTTCAGATTTGTGTCGGTAATTACCGCTTCCTGAATCCACAGAGAGATAATCTCTTTAATAAAAACAGCCCATTGACTTATACTAATTCAAGCGGCCAACAAATTAAAGGTGGTAATTTTTCGATAGGATTTAATATTACAAGATTGTGGAATTTCTAAAATTGAATATTTCAGTTTTCAATTTTTACAGTTAGTAAGTAAAGAAAATGCCCCGGATAGTAATTGTCTGGGGCATTTTTTCTAAATTTGTTCTGTGCAGACGAAACTAACTTTTCTCAATTATTTATTAGGTTATACCTTACTCATTTCTTTCAGCGAATGTAAAATAAAATCCGGAGAGCAAAAGAGCAGTTCATTGCAAAGTAATACCGGTTCAGGTATTTCCAAGCCAGGTTCAACGAACCATGATACTTTGACCATTTTCACCCCGGCTGCAGTCTTTTATTACCCTGATGCAGTGCAAAAATTACATATCATGCAATCTACTGAACGGCAGCAATATGAAGCTATCATGCATGAATTTGAAAGTCTGATAAATTATAGTAAATCATTGTTAGCCAGAGACTGGCCCAAAGTGCCCATTACAGATGTAGAAACTGCAAGGTATCTCAGATTCATTCTGAAGGATCACTCGACCTATATTCTTGACCTGGATAAAATTCAAGACCCAATCGGACTAATATTATGTAGTGGTAATCAAAATCCTTCACCCGTCGATATGTCTAATCTTGAAAGTCTGGCAGGCAGGTATCTCAATTAAACCAGTATTTGTTGATGATCAATAAGAATCTCCTAATCAACGGGTCGCTTGATCGGTGGATTTTTGTAATTGTTGTATTGGTAATAGGTACTTATGAATTAATCAGATTAAAGATAGAGTTTAATCCAAAGAACTTCTATGCTCAGGATTTAATGGAGGTACAAGGGGATGAGGAATACCAACAAAAATTTCGATGCATTGGAAATGACAATTTGGTACTTGCTGTAATTTATTCCAAAGGAGGAATATTCAGAAGAAAATTTTTGCAAAGTATAGAAGATCTCACAAACCGTTTAACCGCTATAGAAGGTGTCGCAGAAGTCTCTTCAATTACACATTCAAAATATTACAAATTCTACAATGGCAATCTTAGTATTCAGCCAGTGATCCACGTCAATGATGAGACTTTTTTAAAGTTTGATTCAATCGAACTGAATAACTTTCCTGATATTAAAGAGAAGCTTATTACATCTTCAGGCAAGGGTATAATCATGGGCATAATACCTAGAGGCACAAATGGAGGATCTGACCAATCTGCGCTGATTAATAGAATTACTGATGAAATTAATTCAAAAAATTATTCAAAACATTATTTATCCGGCTTGCCAGTTGTCAGGCAGGCATTTTCAGATGAGTTAAGAAGTAATCTGTTTCAATATTCATTCATTGCAAGTATATTAATGATACTACTACTGCTGTGTGTATTCAGAAATATCGAATTTACCGCAGTCATATTTGCGATCGTCTGTGTACCAGTTACCATGATGATTGTTGTATTAAGGTTATTAAAAATTTCATTTGATCCTGTGATGATCAATGCAATTCCATTGTTGCTCATGTTATCACTTTCAGGAGTCGTACACTTTATTCTAAAATTCAAAGTAAATTCGACAGAACACAATGCACGACAAAAAGCATTTTCAAATACAATACAGGAAATGATAATGCCAATATGGCTGACAGGTATTACAACCGGAGCAGGATTTTTGAGTTTATGGACATTTGACATTCCTGCGCTTTCAAGATTCGGTATTATATGCGGATTAACTGCAATGCTTACAATCTTTACGCAAGTAATATTTCTGAAATGGTTTCTACAAAGTGACAACGCAGTCAAAACGCTTCAGAAGGAGACTTTATTAAGCAGGCTGTTGGAAAGGTCTAATTCAATTGGTTTTCTTACGCGGAAATTATTTCGTAACGCGATCATGAGTATGGCAATTATTGCCAGCATAGCTTTTTTCTATTCGTTGAGGCTTGAGGTCAATGGAAGTATTTTAGACGGATTAGGAGCAGACCATCCAATACGAAAAAGTGTTAACTTTCTCGACAGCGAATTGAAAGGTACGATGCAAATGGAGCTGGAATGTAAAACTAGAAGCGGTGAGCCGGTTACACTAAAGCATTTTGAGGCTATAAGTGAGTTGGGAAGATTTCTCCAAGACAGTATCCAATTAAATCAGATAATATCTCCGGTCATTTTTCTAAAAGCATTCAACAGGGCATGGCATAACAATAATCCCGGTGAATATCGATTGCAGAATAGTCAAATTGAACTTGACCGTGCTAAGGAATTTATTGAAATGTCTCCTTTTGCCACGCATTGGGATTGCTTTTACTCGATTCATCGCGATGAACTAAAGATATCTGGGAGATATGGTGCATCGGATCTGAAAAAGTTGATCCAACAACAAAAGAATATTCAAAACTTCTGGCACGAGTCGAAGAAAGACAGTCTTCTCACCCTGAACTTTAGAGGCCCGGAATACTTAACTGAAATTACAGCCATGAGCATGGGTGACATGCTTCCGGCTAATTTTATTGGAACAATCATGGTTATTTACTTAATACTACTATTGGGTTGGCGAAACTGTATACAGGCTGGCATCGCACTCATTCCAGTATTATTTAGTATGCTTGTTCTGGCAGGATTTATGGGATTTCTTTCTATCCCGATCAAACCTGACACAGCTTTTATTTTCAGCGTGATGTCAGGTATAACAGTGGATAATTCGATTCACTTAATTAGTCATTTTCGCAGAAATGGTATGACCATCGTAAATCAATCAAGTCACTCAGAGGTATTTGGAAGCGTGATCTTGCACTCAGGGCTTGTTTGCTTGGGTTTGGTGCCATTACTTCTGTCAGGTTTCATGTCAGTTTTTCATTTTGGGTTGATGGGAATAATTAGTATTTTTTGCTCATTATTTGTAAATATTTACATTATTCCGATGATTTTGTCTTATATTCGCTTTAGCGATGGAAATCAATAAATTTGAATGAATTCAGTATTTGTAAGTAACTGATTTACAAAAAAATATACTGAAGTCTTATTTTAAAGGCAACTTGAAGAATGTTCATGCCTTTTAGATTTGGAAAATTTGGATTAAAAATATTGTTAAATATTAAAACTGAAATAAAGATGAAAAAGATTAGTGTTGTCGTTTTTTTAGCTGTCCTTTTAGGCTTCGGACTAAGCAGTTTTGTTTCACGTTCTTTGGGTGATTGGCCGGTACCAGATAAGAATAAAAAGATGGCCAATCCGGTAAAATCTGATGCAGCATCAATTGCAGAAGGTAAAACACTTTTTGGCAAACATTGCGCTTCATGTCATGGTAAATCTGGGCATGGCGATGGTTCAAAAGCTGCACAATTAAAGACTGATCCAGGAGATATGTCATCTGCCGCATTTCAGGGTCAGACGGACGGATCTATCTTCTATAAGACATCCGAAGGAAGGGACGATATGCCAAGTTTTAAAAAGAAGATTCCTGATGCAAATGACATTTGGAATATTGTGAACTATATACGCACCTTTAAAAAATAACTAATTATTTGGGGGAGTATGCGTTCTACGCTGCCCCCATTTTTTTTCCTAAAAAAACAAGTCCAAAATGAAGCGATCAAAATTTGTTCTTGCAACGGCTTCTATTGTGGCAGGTTTAGGCCTGTTAAAATTGGCCAAGGTGAAGTTGATTAAAGAAGAGATTAAAACTTCAAAAAAATTTCTTACCCAGGATGGGAACCTTGTTGAAATTGATATTGATAAAATTGAAAGCAAGGGACATAAGATCAGCCTGACAGAATTAAAAAACTGGGTGTTTAGAAAGTCACATTAAAATTTCGCAATGAAAAACAAGTCGGAAAATACCAGAAGGTCTTTCTTAGCCAAAGGCCTCGCAGCTACTTTTTTAGCATCAGCCTGTAATACAAAAAGCAATCCTTTTCAACCTGAAGATAGTGTGGAACCCTCTGGAGAGAAGGTGCGTCTGCTCTCTGTAGATGGTGAGATTATTGAAGTCGACAAGGCATTTCTTAAGCCGGTTCCAGAGCTTCCAAAAATTTCAAACGAATCAGAAAGAATCGGAATACCTGATAAAAAACTTGTCATGGTGATTGACTTATCACGATGCAAAAACTTGAAAAAATGTCAGGAAGCGTGTAATCACATGCATCATGTTCATCCCGGGCAAAGTTGGATCAAAGTGTACGGAATGAAAGACGCTGATCATACAGCACCATATTGGCAACCCACAACCTGCATGCATTGTGACGAGCCACCATGTGTTAAAGTATGTCCTGTTGATGCAACCTTCAAACGTCAGGATGGTGCAGTACTTATTGATAGTGATCGATGCATAGGCTGTCGATTCTGCATGGCAGCTTGTCCATATTCTACAAGGGTCTTTAACTGGGAAGAACCACTTATCCCGCTTGAAATCGCCAAGCAGGAATATCACTGTGAAACCAGTGTGCCGCAGAAAAAAGGAACAGTTGGTAAATGTGATTTCTGCCCGGATATGGTTCGCCAAGGAGAATTGCCGCATTGCGTCAGTGCATGTCCTAACGGTGTTTTCTTTTTTGGTGATATGTATGAAGACTCAGTCACCAATGGGGCAGAGACTTTCAGATTTACGGAATTAATCAGAGATAAAGCCGGATACCGCCTAATGGAAGATCTGGGGACCAAGCCATCCGTGTATTACCTGCCACCAGTGAACAGGAACTTTCCTTACGAGACCGGATTAAAGAATGAACCAGATCCGACAGAAGCTTCAAATCACCATTAAAAAGGAGCCAAATGAATATTACTTCAAATATTAAGAGAGAAAGAATTGTCCAGGAATTAAGTCCTAAGACATTTAGTAAAATCGGTGTATACTGGGTAATCGCTTTGAGTATAATGTGCTCAATCGGGCTATTTGCCTATGTCAGACAGCTCAATAAAGGATTGGTTGTAACCAATATGGGAGATTATGTGTCCTGGGGTATTTATATATCCAACTTTGTTTTCTTTGTTGCTATCAGTCTCGTTGGATCATTGATAACGGCCATTTTCAGACTTGCCAATATAGAATGGAGCAAGCCACTAACGCGAATAGCTGAAATTATAGCAGTATCAGCAATATTTCTCGCGTCGCTAATTATTATTGTCGATATGGGTCGGCCTGAGAGGTTACTAAATCTTGCTTTACACCCGAGGCTGCAGTCACCCATCATGTGGGATGTTGTTGTTATTGGTACTTATCTTATTATCAGCGTGCTATTGTTATATTTTCCGATGATTCCCGATTTAAAACTATTGTCCAAAGCAAACAGTGCTGTTCGAAGGACATGGCCACAAGGAATATATAAGGTTTTAAGTTCGTTTTGGACCGGATCTTCCGAACAGCGCAAAAACAATGGACACTCAATAACTATTCTAAGTATATTAATTATTCCTGTAGCTTTTTGTATACATACTGTCACCTCATGGTTATTTGCAACCACCTACAGGCCTGGTTGGGACAGCACTAATTTCGGGGCATATTTTGTATCCGGTGCTTTTCTTGTAGGGGCAGGAGGAGTAGTCATTGCAATGTATGTTATCAGGCGTGCGTATCAACTGGAACATTATATAACAGAAGCTCATTTCGACAGAATGGGAAAGGCGGTTGTGCTGCTGTGCTTTCTTTATTTGTACTTTAATATTAATGAGTATTTGGTACCCGCTTTTAAAATGAAAAAACCGGAAGAAGCACACCTGACCCAATTATTCGCAGGTTCATTTGCACCGATGTTCTGGTTCGCTGTCATCGTAGGAATGCTTTTGCCGATATTAATTCTGATAAACAAGTGGGGCAGATCTCCTGGATGGACATTCGCGGCAAGTATTATGGTCGTCATCGGAGCTTGGTTTAAAAGATATCTGATTGTGACACCGACACTTTTGCATCCCCTTCTTCCTATGCGGGACGTACCCGAGCGTTTTAAACATTATTTTCCCAGTTGGGAAGAGTGGGCAATAGCGATGGGTTCCCTTGCTGGTGCGATGCTAATCATAACCCTATTTGTAAGATTTTTTCCTATTATTCCTATTCAAGAAACAATTACAGGCCATGATGAAGAAGAAGAAAAACTCATTTAGAAAGCTTATTCTAATCTATTTGGTGTTTTTATCAGTTCAGCCAGCTTTTCTGATACAAGCCCAATCAGATTCAACCGAAAAGCCAAGAAGAAAGGCATTTATTATATTGCATTACCATTGTGTCAACAGAAGTGCGCAATATATAAGCCTTCAAACTATAACCAAGGCAAATAAGACAGTAGAACCCCTGCGAGGATTGCCAGTCAATGTTTATCTGGGAGACGATTCTAACCCATCGAACCTCATCGGTAAGGTGATGACAAAAGAGGATGGTAAGGGTATTATCTACCTCCCGGCGAGTCTAAAAGAAAATTGGCAATCCGGGACCGAATTCAAAATTTATGCCGTTTCGGATTCTGTTGAGGATTTTGGAAGACTGGAATCAGAACTTGATGTTACTCCGGGCAGAGTTCAAATAGATACAAGTACTGATGATGCAGGTCACCATGTAACTGCTAAGGTTATGTTACTGCAGGACTCATCCTGGGTGCCCGCAAGCGATGTTGAAATTAAAATTGGTATCAGACGATTAGGTGGTTCGATACTACCTATTGGAGAAGAGGAAAACTATACCACGGATTCAGCGGGTATCGCAAATGCCGATTTTACCGTTGAAAATATTCCTGGTGACAGAGAGGGCCAGCTTGAAATCGTAGCGAGAATAGACGATCATGAACAAATGGGCACACTCGAAAGTACGATCACTGCCCCCTGGGGAAAATCTACAGAATATGTTAGTCATTACGGGGAAAGAAGTTTGTGGGCTAGAGGCAATCGTGTGCCGTTATGGCTTCTTAGCATTGCCGTATTTATTATTGTTTCAGTCTGGGGAAGCTTGGTGTATCTGGTTTATCGATTTTATAGATTAACACGCAATCAAAGCGTGATATGATTGCTAAGGTAAATCATTCGAAGTATCGATGGTCTTATGTATTAATCCATGTTTGTGGAATATGTCAAATCTATCGAATCCAATATTTACAATAATTTCCAATAACTCGAGCAGTATTCCACATGGAGTAAAGCTCTGATAAAATGTTAAAGAGAATGCACCAAAATATACAAGGAAGCAGGATCAATATCCGCTAAAAAACAGGTAAACCTGGCCTGATCGAAAATCAAGTTAGTAATTTTTATTGAACGCATCCATACTAAATTTGTGGGATGAAGATCTTTTTATTGTCTTTATTATTTGGCAGTGCAGTTGATTTGGCATACATGCTGAATGCACAGACAATATACAAAGAAGACTGGGCCAATTCTGGTTTAAAAAATCAGGTAGGCGATAGCGGAATGATTGCAAATATAATTTACTATGGAGCAGACAGTACGGGGAATTTGTACAGCGATGAAGCTATTGTAAAAATTTTCAAAGAATTTGAAGGAATACCCGTAGTCATCTTTTTCCCGGGAGGACGTTATTTGTTTAAGAGTACAATCTCATTGAATCGCAGCCGGTGTATTTTGAGAGGTAGCGGGGCTGAAAATACCAGGCTGATATTTGACCTGTCTGGGAGTTCTCGCCACTGTATTCAGCTTCTTGGCAAGTCGATTGATAAAGATAGTTCAACGGTAGATGCATCCTTATGGAGAAAAGAAAACTATCTTAAAATTATAAGCCCGCGGCTATTTAAAAAGGATGACTGGATAAAAATTGGATTTGATGATAGCCTATACATGTTCAGCAGTTGGGCTTATGGCAGCCTTGCTGAAATCATGCAAATAGAATCAATAGTTGCAGATAGAGCCTATATCAAAGCAAATCCGCGTTTTAGATTTGATGGTATAAAACAATTGCGAATATCAAGAATGGAGCCGGTTAAATTTTGTGGTATAGAATGTTTGAGCATAGAACGAAAAGATGCCACCACATCACAGACCAGTAATATAGACATGAATTATGTAGTAGATTCCTGGGTTAAAGGGGTCGAAAGCAAACAATGTAACTTTGCGCATATTGCGATGTCAAACTGCGCCCATACTGAAATCAAAGGAAACTACCTCCATCATGCATTTGGCTATGGAGGAGGAGGAATGGGGTATGGTATAGCCTTGCAATTTTCCAGCAGTCAATGCAGGGTAGAAGACAACATATTTGAACATCTTCGGCATCCGTTGTTATTACAAGCTGGTTCAAACGGAAATGTTATATCATTCAATTTCATGACAGATCCCTATTGGACCGGTGAAATCACCCCTACAAACAGCGCAGGGGATATCGTTTTACATGGAAATTTTCCTTTTGCAAATTTGTTTGAAAGTAATATTAATCAGAATGTTGTAATTGACAATTCGCATGGTTTCAATGGACCATATAATACCTTTTTCAGAAACCGTACTGAACTTTATGGATTTGTAGTATCCAGCCCTGTTTGTATAGATTCATTGAATATTATTATGAATGATGTCACAAATCAGACGTATGGATTTTATCTTTTGCAGGGCAACGGGCATTATCAATCAGCCAATCGTATAAAAAATGTATTAACGCCATCTGGCACTGTTCCCTGGAAAGAAGCCAGTTTATATCTTGACAATGACCGACTGGAGTGTATTGATCATAATGAACTTTGGCCGGTGATCGGAAATCCTAGACCATATGATTCGGGTATTATTCCTGCATTACAAAGATTTTCACAAAAAAAATATACTGTGTGTTCTTGCAAGGAATTAACATCTGACGCTACATCGGATCAGAAAGACTTTATTGTGGTGTATCCTAATCCTGTCAAAGATTGTGTTTTTATTAAATCAAAGGAAATTATTAAGCATTTAGAATTACTGGATATAACAGGTAAACCCCTAATCAGGACAAGTGATAATTTTATTGATCTGAATAAAGTAAGTACCGGAACATACTTTGTAAAAATCATCTGTAGCACAAAAACTGGAGTTTCTAAAATCCAAAAAATTTAGGTAAACCTTTTGAATCATTATTTCTCTTTGGATATTGAGATGCATTCTCTTTGAATTATTGGATAATTTCAAGTTTTTCCAATTCAATTTTCGGCCAATATTATCAAATTATTAATAATCAAAGGCTGCGACATCTCTGAATGGAAATCACTTAATTTTGTTCCGAAATAAGGTAGTTTACCAAAATTAAGCTATCTCGTAAACTGAATTGAAATGAAATTAACTGCTGTACTAGCATTTTTTCTAACCTTTTTAGGTTGTATTTACGCACAGGATACCGTTAAGGTGGCAATCCCTTCAGAAAAGAAAGTCTCCTGGTTTGACAAAATTTCTATCAGAGGTTATGGGCAGATTAGATATAACCGTTTACTTGAGACAAATAAAGACCTCAAATGTGAGCAGTGTGACAAATCATGGGGAGATAACGGTGGATTTTTTATACGCCGTATGAGGATCGTGTTTTTTGGACAAATTGCACCAAGATTATATTTCTATATACAGCCGGATCTGGCCAGTGCAGTCAGTGTAACAACACAACATTTTGCACAAATCAGGGATGCGTATATTGACCTTGGACTAGATTCAAAGAATGAATTCAGATTTAGGATCGGACAGTCCAAAGTACCATTTGGTTTTGAAAATTTACAGTCAAGTCAAAACAGGCTTCCGCTCGATAGAAATGACGCGCTAAACAGTGCCCTTCCAAACGAAAGGGATCTCGGCGTTTTCTTTTATTGGGCTCCAGAAAAAAAGCGACATCTCTTTTCTAGTCTTGTGAAGGAAGGGCTAAAAGGAAGTGGTGATTATGGTATTTTTGCATTTGGATTATATAATGGGCAGACTGCAAATAAGCCGGAATTAAACAATAACCCACACCTGGTTGCAAGACTTACATATCCCTGGAAAATTGGGCAACAGATTGTGGAAGCTTCTGTGCAGGGATACCAGGGTCGTTTTCTCATTGCCAAAGACCAGTTAAGTAGTGGTGTTAAATACAAAAGTGATTTAAGTTATGATGATCGCAGGGTAGCCGGCACATTTGTTTTGTATCCAAAACCATGGGGTTTGGTGGGAGAATATAATGTTGGTAAAGGTCCTGAATACAATAAATTTACAGATTCAATTGAGACTCGTAATCTTCACGGCGGATATGTTCAGCTAAACTATAAGCTCAATCTTGGCCATCAGTTGCTATATCCCTTTGCCAGGTATCAATATTATGAAGGAGGGAAAAAACTTGAAAAGGATGCCAGAAGTTATACCGTCAAAGAACTGGAATTCGGATTAGAGTGGCAACCATTTCCAGCCTTCGAATTAACAGCGATGTACACTATTTCTGACCGAAGATTTGAAGATTTCACATTACAAGATAATAGGCAGAAAGGTAATTTGCTTCGATTACAGGCACAGTTTAATTTTTAGAAATATACCTTTATTTATCGAGTGCCGGCCTTTGCTCCTGATTGGCTAAACGCCAAGCGAGCAGAAAAGCATGCTGCACCACTTTCAGGTATTTATCATAAATAATTTTTTCAGGATCATCAGTTATTCGATGATAATCTTCATGCACACCGCTGAAAAAGAAAATAGCAGGGATTCCCTTCTCGGCAAAATTATAATGGTCAGATCGGTAGTAGTATCGATTGGGGTCATCCTCAGCATTATAAGTGTAATCCATAGTGAGGTGACTGTAAAGGCGAGTTATATCTTCGTTAGCTTTGTGTAAATCCTTGCTCAGACGATCAGAACCAATTACATAGATATATGACTTATTACCTTCGTATTTCTGATCAGTGCGGCCGATCATATCTATGTTAATATCAGCAATAGTTTTGTCCAAAGGGAAAACAGGATCGTTGACATAATACATACTACCCAATAATCCCTTTTCTTCTCCGGTCATCAGCATACATACTACTGATCGGCGCGTCTTCATTCCGTTGGCAGCAGCAAACGATAAAATTCTTGCAATTTCGGTCACTGCGCTGGATCCTGAAGCATTGTCATCTGCGCCGTTGAATACATCTTGGCCGCGCATCCCTATATGGTCATAGTGAGCAGATATAATCAAGACTTCATCTTTCTTGTCAGTACCCTCAAAGTATGCAAGAATATTATTTCCTTTAACTTCCTGCACTTGCTTCATCATTTTAATCCGGACCGGCGTTTTGATCACTACAAATTTTGGTTTATGGGTCTTATTTATTTTATCCCTTGCAGTAATTATTTTTTTCTGCAGCGGACCAATAATTTTAGAAAACATTGTCGAGGAAATAAAAACCGTATTAACCGGATTAGGATTTACAGCAACCTTATTCGCAATTTGAACAACAGGTGAATACAGAGTACTCCTGTTTTGATCAGCAAGTTCCCTGAATTTTTCTTCGACAATCATAACACATGCAACACCGTGTCTTGAAGCAGCTCTTAACTTGTTTTCACGACTTGCAAAAACAGAAGCATGTGAAGAGCCTGTGAGGTAGTTAATTCCATTTTTGTCGTGTGGCTCCCCGTTATAAATGACGATTGTCTTTCCTTTCAGTGAAAGTGACGAATAATCACTGTAAGTAGGAGATTCAATACCATAACCAAGGAATATTATCGAATCAGACTGAAAGGAAAGTGATTCATTTTCGGTTGGTATACTGACATAATCCCAAATCTGGCGATAATCATAATCTCCGATATTAATTTCATTATACTCCCAACTTATCCAACGAAAATCAACCCGCTGAAAGTAAGATTCCTTTCCTGGTGGAAAAGAAATGCCAAAAGAACTAAGTTTAGATGAAATAAAAGTTGAAGCGCGATCATTACCCGGAGTGCCCAACTCACGACCCTGGCAACTGTCGGATGCAAGGTAGTTGAGAACTTCTTTGAGCCTATTGGTATCGATGGACTGGGCAAGTTTATATGCACTGTCTGCCAGTGGGGGCTGATTGGGAATGAAAGTAATAACGTCGTGAATATATTTCTTTTGTGCAAGGCCGAAGCTTACAGTCAGCAACAGCACTGAGAATATTCTGATCATAGATCTATTTTAAGAACACGATTCTGATGTCTTCCTCCTTCAAACGCTGTATTTAAGAACGAATCCACCATTTCGAGAGCCATTGCATCACTAACAAATCGCGCAGGTATACTTATGATATTGGCATTATTGTGCTTGCGCGCCAATTCTGCAATTTCGACATTCCAGCAAAGAGCGCACCGAATTCCGGGATGTTTATTTGCTGTGATTGCAACTCCGTTGCCGCTGCCGCAGAGCAATATTCCCATTTCAGCGCTATCATGCGAAATTTCGGAAGATAGCGGATGCGCTATGTCAGGATAATCAACAGAGCTTGTGTCATGACATCCAAAGTCCAACACCTCATATCCCTTGGTCCTGAGGTGCAGCTGGATTTTTTCTTTTAATTCAAATCCAGCATGATCGCTTCCGAGGACAATTTTCATCAGTTAGGCGTAACATTTAATTGAAACTTACCCAATCGGTCTTTAATTGATTTTTCAAGTTCAGGGTCGCCAATAAGCTGAGCCAATTGCATAAGTTGAGATATCGATGAGATCGAATACATCTTATCCTGCTTATAACTTGATTCCAATTGTCTTGGAGTCAGGCTGTCATAAAAGTTAAGCATATCTTCAGTCTCATCAACGAGTGTCTTTAATGCGGCTGCGGCTTCGTCCTTTTTAGCGCCACGCGCGAGTGCCTCGATGAAAGGCATCACCTTAACATCATACTGGAAATTCATGTTCGGAAAGCTTGAGAAGAATTTTTGTCCAACTTCTGCCGCTCTTATAGAATCGCCACTGGTACCAAGTGTTGTGATCAGACGCATCATCATCATGCGTATTCCTTGTACACTGGGACCATATGCCCGATCGACATAAAGCTTTTCTTTGTCAAAATTTCCCCATTTAAATTTATTCATCAATACATCCATGGTGCGTTCAACATCCATTTTGCCGGCTCCATATATGTAAAAGCTGCGATCACTTTTTGATCGAATCGGCACAATGCGTAATGCAAGTCCTTCCATATTGGTATAATCACTCATGCCAAGCAACTTGTCTTCCTGGCAGGTAACAGAAAAATAGATGGGCCTGTCGTTAATATTAGAATTGATAATATCAAGGACGGCCAGGTCATCTTTGGTTATGTATGAATTGGGAATGGCTACAGGTACACGATCGACTACATTACTATCAGCCGGCGTGATCATTCCCATTTCAAGTGCCCTTTGACGGTTAATTTCAATACTCACCTTGGTGGTAGGCATATACGTCTCAATCTCACGTCCGCCTCCTGCACTTAGTTTGTGGTCTTCACCTACCCATTTAAGAAACTGAGTTGCCGTCATTTCAACATCCGGAGCATTTTCTCCATTGGGATTAACATAATAGATCTGATTACGCAGCATCCCCCGGTATTTGTCTGAAGGAATGGACATTTTTACTGCAGGGCTTTCATTGATCATTCTGCGCTGTGAGTCAATATACCAGTCTACCGCGATCAGACTGAGATTGATAACCCTAACATCTCTACGGATTCCTTCGACTTCCTGTGCATACCAAACCGGATAAGTATCATTATCCCCGTACGTAAAGATGATTGCGTTAGGTTTGCATGACTCAAGAATATTTATGGCATAATCCCTGGCTGCCGTAATTCCTTTGCGAGAATGATCATCAAAATTCTGGAAGCCCATAATAACCGGTGCAGAAAGAACTATTGCAGCTCCGATCGCTTGTGAGAGGTGCGGTGCCACTTTTAGTTTATTGCGAAGAAAATCAGCAATAAATAAAACACCCATTCCTATCCATATACAATATGTTATTATCGCGCCCACCAATACATAATCCCTTTCACGCGGTTCATTTGGTGGAGAGTTATTGAAAAAGCAAAGTCCTAGTCCTGTTAATAACCACATGGCTAGAATTGCGAGAAAGTCATTCTTGTTTCTTTTATATTGAAATAGAATACCAAGGATTCCAAAGATCAAAGGCAGAAAATAATAGGTATTCCTTGACTGATCTTCTCTGATAACTCTTGGCAAGTGATCCTGATTATAAAGGTGCCAGGAGTCAATTGGCTTGATACCGGAAAGCCAATGCCCGTCCTTTTTATCCCAGGGATAAAATCCCTGTTCACCGTTTTCCCTTCCTACAAAATTCCAGAAAAAATATCGCCAGAACATCCATCCAAACTGATAAGAGAACATGAACTTCATATTGAATTCCTGTCCTGGTACACCTTCTTTTTTGCCCGTCAGGTATTCCATCCACATTCGATAAACCTGGGGTCTATTCTGATCGCCATGTGAAATCCTCGGTAAAAGGATCTGATCCTTTTTGGCAAAAACATAGTCAAATTTCCTATCGACGACCTTGTATTCATCACCTACGCGACCGTAACGATCTTCTGACTTGGTGTCAATCGGACGTGCGTCAAATATTGGCCCCCTGAATAGTGAACGTTCGCCGTATTGTTCACGATTAAGATAAGGCAACAAGCGTATGACATTGTCCGGAGCATTCATATTAATTGGCGGATTGGCAATAGCTCGAAGCATTACCATGCCAACAACTGAATTGGCAATGATCACCAACATCGCTGCAAAAACAGCCTTATGCATCAAGTCGTTATTTCTGCGTTCAAAGTATCTGAGCCCCAGAATGCACAATCCTGATAGAACCAGTATAGTTGGAATAAGGCCAGAATGGAACGGAAGTCCAAGACCGTTGACACAAATCAGCTCGAACCAGCTCCACAATGCAGGAATGCCCGAGATAACCAACGCCTGAAACAACATTACGCTAGCAACTCCAATTAGACCAGTAACAACAAAACCGCTAAATGTGTGACGCTCGTATCTCTTGTAATAGTAAAGTAATGCAATGGTTGGAAAAGCCAAAAGACTTAATAAGTGAACGCCTACACTAAGCGCCGCAGCATACATGGCAAATATGAGCCAACGGTCATTTTGTCTTGTATCCGGTAGATAATACCATTTGACAGCTGACCAAAGCGTCAGGCAAGTAAACATGGTTGACATTGAGTATACTTCGCCTTCCACAGCAGAAAACCATATCGATGTTGCAAAGGCAGTACACAGTCCGGCGACAAGACCAGAGGCAAGTATCGCCCAGTCATTGGACGCTTCATCATCATTACTTCGACCATAAAGGGCTAGCTTACTGAACATGATCGTCGTCCAGCACATAAACATCGCAGCCAGTGCCGAACACAGTCCAGACATCAGGTTAACTGAGAACGCTATGTCAGAAGGAGTACTGGACACCAAGGTTGCGATCCAGGTAAATAACCTACCAACGAGCAAAAAAAGCGGCGCTCCGGGGGGGTGGACTACCTGAAGTTTATATGCACCCAGTACGAATTCACCACAGTCCCAAAGGCTTCCCGTGCGCTCGACGGAGAAAAAGTATACTACCATCGTGATCGCAAATACCAGCCAACCTACAACATTAACCCTGTTATTCAACATAATAATAAGATAATCAGCAATTTATAAATAGACAAAAAATATATCTAAATAAAAGATGTGTAAAAATATGAAAATGCCTTGATCCGGCAAAATTCAACAGGGTGGCATACAGAAGCCTAATTGAACGTTAATCCTGTAAATTGCATTGTATGATGATCTAATTTTGTCATCAATCAAACCGAATATGTTATTCAGACTTTTGATTTATGCACTTGCAGCTTATGGTCTCTATATGCTTTTTTTCAAAGATAAAAAGATTACAATAGAAGACCGTAAGAGCCCTACCGCAAGAGACAAAAAGTTCACAGACTACGAAGAATTGTAATTTGGAATCTATTTCATCGATGGTCATTTTTAATGATCACCATTATTTACTAGCCAACAAACCGCCGGCGATTCCCGTTCAGGAAGACCAGAGTGGAGATGTCAGTCTTCACAGGATGCTTCAGGCCTATTGCAAACATGACCTTTATCTGATTCACCGCATTGACAGACCCGTGTCAGGTGCAGTACTCTTTGCCAAAACCACCGAAGCACAGCAATCACTGGTGAAACAGATAGAATCAGGAGACTTTAAAAAAACTTACCTTGCCATTGTCCCTAAATCTGAGATTGTGTCTGAAGGAACCATGGAAGATTTTCTCGTCCATGATACCAGGCACCATAAATCCAGAATTGCTGAGAAAGACGCACATGCGGGTAAAAAGGCAGTGCTGGATTACAAAATAATTGAAAGTCTTGACAGGTATCAATTAATGGAAATCAATACGAGGAGTGGGCGTTTCCATCAGATCAGATCACAACTGGCGGCGCGCGGAATTCCGATTTTTGGCGACGTCAAATACGGCGCAAGAAGAGGGAACCCTGATCGCAGTATTGGGCTTCACGCATGGAAAATAGCGTGGCTTCACCATAGTCAAAAGACCAAATTGACATTCCGGGCCAATGTTCCCCAGGACGGTCTATGGTCCAAATTTGCAACTTTACAAGAAAGCATCAAACCTACATTCAAAGATTATAATGAATCCGGTGAAGCCTGATTTTTAAAGTATCAGGTAGAAATTATAAATTCAAATCAATGTCAAGAACCGAATTAAAAGAACTGGGTGAATTTGCGCTCATTGACCACCTCACGCAGGAGGTTGCCATTCACCATCAGGAGACTATACTAGGTATCGGTGACGACGCAGCAGTTATTGAAAACAAGGATATCTGTACATTGGTCAGTACTGATTTGCTGATTGAGGGAATTCATTTTGACCTAATGTATCACCCGTTGAAGCACCTCGGTTATAAAGCAGTGATCGTTAACCTTTCGGATATTCTAGCGATGAACGCTGTTCCAAAACAGATTACCGTATCTGTAGCCGTATCCAATAGATTTTCTGTAGAGGCGCTCGAACAACTATACGAAGGAATCAGGACAGCCTGCAATCTTTACAAAATCGATCTTGTAGGCGGCGACACCACCGCTTCACCCAAAGGTCTCATTATTTCTGTAACCGTTATCGGAACGCAACAAAAGGAAAAGATCGTCAAACGGAACGGAGCCAAACCGGGTGATTACATTTATGTCACAGGATATCTCGGTGGAGCTTACCTTGGATTACAATTACTTGAAAGAGAGAAAAGAATTTATCAGGAGCACCCGGATATTCAACCGCAACTTGGTGAGAACCGTGAAATACTTGAACGGATTCTCAAACCCGAAGCGAGAATGGACATCATTCGCATACTCGATAAGAACAACATTTTACCTTCAGCGATGATAGACTTATCTGACGGACTAAGTTCAGATTTACTGCACATCTGCAAACAATCCGGAACAGGGGCCCTCATTGAGGAACAAAACATCCCCATTCAGCAGGAAGCACAGCTTATGGCACTGGAGTTTCACCTGGATCCGATTACTTGTGCCTTGAGTGGCGGAGAGGACTATGAGCTTTTGATTTGTATTCCGCCTGACCAGCATGATAAAGTTAAGACACTTCCAAGTTTTTATTATATCGGTGAAATAATTGCTCCGGAGAACGGGGTTCGACTTAAAACCACTCATGGCAATTACCACAATATTACAGCGCAGGGCTGGAAGCATTTTTGAACCAGGCTGCAAGGATGATTCTTTTTTAGCGAATTTAATAACAAATAAAGCTGTTTTCCGTTAGTCACAGGATGTTTAGCCGATACGTAACTTTAGCGATTCTGACGCTGACTTGTTTTTGCGCAGGAGCACAGAAAGGAGCTGAAATAGGTCCGTGGCTTGGCGTATCACATTATTTTGGCGACCTCAATAACTTATACAGGTTGAATGAACCCGGACTTGCCGGGGGATTTATCGCCAGGTACAATCATAATTCAAGAATATCCACCCAGGTATTATTTAATTATGCCCGAATCAGAGCACATGACAGACTTTCGTCCAATTTGTTTGACCAGCGGAGAAATCTATCCTTCTATTCAGATGTGTATGAAATTTGCCCAAGTATTTCTTTCAATTTCTTTTCGTTTGAGCACGGCAAGTCTTTTTTTGGCATCACCCCACATTTGATCACAGGGTTGAGTATTTTTCATTTTAACCCCAAAGCCGACTATCAGGGAAGCACTTATTCTCTGAGACAGCTGGGAACTGAAGGACAGCCCAAGAATCAGGAATATGGAAGCATATCTGCGGCCTGGCTGCTGGGCTTCGGAATGAAAGTCGATCTTAGCTATCGCTGGAGCCTTAATATTGATCTAGATGCAAGAATTGCAATGACAGATTATCTTGATGATGTCAGCAAGACGTATCCGAATTCTTCAGCACTATTAACTGAAAGAGGCCCGGTTGCGGTGGCACTTTCAGACCCCTCAATTCCTGGGCCTAACGGAGAGAAGATTGGAGCACCAGGTTTTCAAAGAGGCGATTCAAAAGACCATGATATGTTTGCCAGTTTTGGCATTGGTCTTCTTTATTTTTTTGGAAGACTGGACTGTCCAGCGATCAGCCACCCACAATAATCCAGGAAAATCAAGGCCACTCGGCTTCTTGGTTTAGAAGCTTTGAGAATGGCTTATATTCTATGCCAGTTGAGTTAATAATGACGCGAATAACATTATCTCTGTTTTTTGAGATAAGTATGAATTTTTTAAAAAACAATTTAATTCCGAGTGTAACAAATACACTGTAGAATCTGGTTAGTTGTTTGTTGATGTAATCAATAAACGTCGCTAATAAAATCATTTAATAAAAAGCCGATGTTGTTATTTGTTGATGACAGTCCTCAGGATACGTATAAGAATAAGTTACGTTCAAATGAAGGAAGGGTGTCAGGAATGCAGAATAAACGGATAAATAAAATTAAAAGAACCATGTTGTTCCTAATATCTGATGTACATTTTCGTCTGTACATTTGCCTGCCTTAAATAAAAGCCACATGCTCAGTGTCAGAAACCTAGCGCTCGCCTACGGAAAAAGAATACTATTTGATGAAGTTAACCTCAACTTTACCAAAGGAAACTGTTATGGTGTAATTGGCGCCAACGGAGCCGGTAAAAGTACTTTCCTAAAAATTCTTTCAGGTCAGATTGAACCCAATAAGGGCTATGTTGAGATCACGCCTGGTGAACGAATGGCTGTTTTGAAACAGAATCAATTTGAATTTGACGAGCAGACAGTACTCAATACCGTGTTGATGGGTCATCAGAAATTATGGGCGATCATGCACGAAAAAGATGCCATTTACATGGATCCGGACAGCACCGAAGCAGACTACCTGAGAGCAGCTGAGATGGAAGCAGATTTCGGTGAGATGGGTGGGTATACTGCAGAGAGTGATGCCGCAAGTCTGATCAGTAATCTTGGCGTCAAGGAGGAATATCATCATCAACTCATGAAGGATATTCCCGGCACGCTAAAAGTGCGGGTATTGCTGGCCCAGGCACTTTTTGGCAACCCTGATATTCTTCTGTTGGATGAGCCGACGAACGGATTAGATATTGAGACAATCAACTGGCTGGAAGACTTTTTGGCAGATTATCAGAACATCGTACTGGTGGTAAGTCACGACAGACATTTTCTTGACGGAGTTTGTACGCATGTCGCCGATGTTGATCGTCAGAAAATCAAAATTTATACCGGTAATTATACATTCTGGTATGAGAGTTCGAAACTAGTATCACGACAGATTGCCGATAAGAATAAGAAGAATGAAGAAAAGAGAGCAGCCCTTCTAGATTTTATTGCGCGATTCTCTGCCAATGCTTCCAAATCAAAACAGGCAACAAGTCGTAAAAAAGCGCTTGAAAAATTAACGATAGAAGAAATCGAACCCAGCAACAGAAAATATCCCGGGATTATCTTTCAGCCACTCAGGGAGCCCGGTGATCAAATTCTTGAGGTTGAAAATCTCAGCAAAAAAGTTGAAGGAAGATTATTGTTTGACAAGATCAGTTTTCGTGTCAACAAAGGGGATAAGATCGGAATCATCAGCAAGGATCCACTTGCAGCAAGTTATTTTTACCAAATTGTCACAGGTAATATTGGATCGGATGAAGGCACATACACCTGGGGGACCACCATTACGCATGCCTATCTTCCTTTGGAAAACAACGAGTTCTTCCAGAATGAAATGCCATTACTCGAATGGTTAAGACAATACACACCGCCACATGTTACAGACACGCATGAATCATTCTACAGAGGCTTCTTTGGCAAGATGCTATTTAGTGGTGATGACATCCTCAAAAAAACCAATGTACTGAGCGGAGGAGAAAAAGTCCGTTGCATGATCAGCAAGATGATGCTTCAGAACCCCAATCTTTTGTTGCTTGATCAGCCGACAAATCACCTGGATCTGGAGAGCATCCAGAGTTTCAATGAGAGCTGTCAGGATTTTCCAGGAGTCATATTGATCAGCTCGCACGATCATACGTTCATGGAGACCGTATGCAACAGGATTATTGAATTGACACCCAAAGGCGCTATTGACCGCATCATGAGCTTTGATGAATATATCACGGATGAGAAGCTACATCAAATCAGAGAAGAGATGTATGGTTAAAACTCATGAAGTAATTTCTTTTTTCAATAAAGTGTTAAGGTTGAAGGAACAAATGAAGATGGTAATCAACTTTTAAAGGTCATTTATTTTTTAATAAAAGACAACTACAAGCTAAATCAAACTGGCAAGTTTTTTGGTATTTATTTAAAATATTGGTAATCATTACTATATATATAGTATTATATTAAATATTAAAAAGAAGTTTGATTTAGGAACTTAGCTCTTTATATTTGTATAAATCAAAATAAAAAGTTATGAAAACCAAAAACCAACAACCAACAACCAACAACCAAAAACCAACAACCAACAACCAACAACCAACAACCAACAACCAACAACCAACAACCAACAACCAATTAAATTCAATTATTTTTAAGGTAATACTTGGTTTTAGTACGGTAGTTATAGCACTCTCAGTTAACTCGTGCAAAAAAGATATCAACACAACAGCTGTAAATCAGTTGATTAAATCAGAAACCTTAAATTCAGATGTATTATTTGGAGACCCTTATGATTGTAGTAATGAGGATGCTTTATATTGTACGGAGCCATATGATTGTATTTGTGGAAGCCCCAATTCTTCTTGTTGTACGCGAGAAGATTTAGATCCTTGCAACTATTCAACAATGGGTGAATATGCCGATGCAGTAGCCTGTGAACTTACTAAGGCTATTAATGGGTGTATTCCCCAAGACTGGGAATTTGGTTGTGAGTATTGGGGTACGATTTGTGTAAAGAATATATTAACACCGCCATCCTTACTTTCATTATATCCTGGTGCAACTCCATTTAAATATTGTGATGCCGCGGATTGTTCTGAGTTCTATTGCGAACTGCCTACAACTTTGCACTATCAACACATTATTATGAGTATTTCTTATCAAAATGCACTGATTTATTATGCACGACAAATTGCTCAGCTCTATAAACCAATATGTGAAGAAGGAAAAGTATGTCGAATAGGAAGAATCCTTTTTAAATCTTGCCTGATCTCTAATCATGGTTGCAATGCTAAAGGGGATATTTCATGTTATGATAAAGAGATTCGATTAATGATTGAATATTATTGTTGTCCAATATAATTGTTAGATAAATGGTTAACATTTATAAATTAATAATAATATTAATTTTTTCTAGCCAAGTTAATACAACTAGCCAAGATTTATGGCATAAAATTACAGTGAATAAAAATGCACAATTCAATGATGTCGCATTGGATAGTCTTGGCAATTTTTATCTATCGATTAAAGGATATGAAGAGTTGTACAACGGATCCTTATTGGATGATAGTTTAAATTTCAACTTATTACCAAGAGTTCAAAACAGGACATTTATCATTAATCAAAATCAAGTTAAGTTGATGATCGATACGAATAGCCATCTTCTGGCACTATATGGAATTGGTGGAGAGTTTATTCCTTACCGTTTAGGTCAGAATGGATTTGAATATGATAATTTTACCGATCCTACAGATATTACCGTTAATCCGGGTTCAACTATAGCAAACGAAGAAGGGACCTATTTCATCAATTACTTATCTGAGGTATACAAACTTAATACCAAATGGAAAATTAATTCTTCAACTAAAGTATTTTCTACAACAAATAGTAATGAAATTATTTTTAAAATATTTCCCTATAACGATTCTACGAATTATGCTTTTGTCGAAGAATTTAACAATCAAAAAATTTATAAATTCAATTCTAAAAATTTAAATAGTGAAATAATATTATTAACTTCAAGTATTCTAAATAATTCATTAAATGTTGAAGTAACAAAAAATGGAGAC
Source organism: Saprospiraceae bacterium (assembly GCA_046329325.1). Classification (GTDB taxonomy): domain Bacteria; phylum Bacteroidota; class Bacteroidia; order Chitinophagales; family Saprospiraceae; genus Vicinibacter. Next base: position 1,134,024 of record JAXLUU010000001.1, on the reverse strand, counting down.
ATATTTTTTCCAACAATTTCAGGATTATACCACTATTATCCTGATTTAATTAATTTGGATATACCAGTTATAGATTCAACTAAAGGTTATAATAGTAATATTACAGATTTTAGACTTAGTAAGAAAAAAGACATTTTAATTGCAAAAACAAATAATAATTATTATTTTTCATATGATAAAGGTAAGACTTGGATAAAACCAGTAGCATTTAACAATACCTTCCCTAGAGGAACAATTAGTAAATTGGAAGTATATGATTCAGTTCGAGCAATATTGCAAATTAATGATTCTTGCAACAATAATTTATGTTTTATTTTACACCCTAAGCATAGAATGTGGATTGTTCCTGAAGTTAAGAGGCAATACTGGAATTATACAGATATTTTGAAATCTAAATCTGGTAACTTATATTCTAAAATTGATAATTGTAATTATAAATACAGTGTGAATGAAGGAATGGATTGGCAAAATTTATTAGTTAATGGAAAAAATGTTGAGAATTTATTAATTAATCAGAATGATGATTTAATTAGTTACTCTAAGAAGGACAGTGTCTTATATCTTTCACAAAACAATAGTTTTATTTGGACTCCTGTTTTTAGTACTATGGGACAAATCACAAATTTATCTTTTTTACATGATACCAGTTACTTTCTAATAAGCGAAAGAAGGAAGCTAAACCAACCAACAGAATATTATTTTTATTATTCAAAGGATGGTTGTAAAACTTGGGAATTAACTTATAACGGCGAATATGTTATTCCAAATAATACAAAATTTAAATGGGATCCTAGCGGAAAATTGCTTGCTCTAATTGGTAATAAGGTCTTATTTTCAACAAATCTTGGTGCTAGTTGGAGTGAAGATGTTCGGTTTTTAAATATTGATGTTCAAAATATTAATTTTTTAGGAAACGATTTAGCAATTTTGGATGCTAAAATAAATAATAAAAGATGGACTTTCTCAACTACCGATTTTATAAATTTTACTGAAGTAGACGCTGGTTTTCATGGCAAACTTTCTTATCCTATAAGTTATATAACAGATAATGAGCTTTTAGGATTGTTTTCTGAAACTGAAGGTTTAAGGATTTCAAAAGATAAAGGTAAAACTTGGAGAGAAGTCAGTACGGGAATTCCCATTGATACATCTATTAGATACACAGCATTTAATTCAATTTGTATAAGTGATAAAAATGCTTCTTATATTTCATTGGCATATGATGGAATTTATAAGTCTGTCGAACCCTTATTGAATTCTGTTAAAATGAACAATTCAATTAAGAATTATGACTATTTAATATGCCCAAATCCGTTTAATGAATCTCTTTTTATAGTAAGCCCAATTTCTGAAGATAATTCTTCTTATATTATTAAAATTATAAATTTATACGGTCTGATTGTTATGGAAAAAAATTTATCAGGACTTAACGTAAAATTGGATGTGCGGTCTTTACTTCCAGGTATATACTTTGCTTATTTGGAAAATGGATTAAAACCTGTTGAGGTAAGGAAATTAATTAAATATTAAAGCTCTTCGTTGAATGTATGCACAAGCTTAGTTTCGCCAATATTCTAATAAAAAAAATCAATATATTAAAGCTTTATGAAAACGATTACTGCAATAATTGCCCTATTCATTGTACAGTATTTAAGTAGTGCAATATTTTCACAGGACAACAATACGATTAGTCAATACGCTGAGTGGACGTATACTATATGTAAACATCCACACATTGTTACAGGTGCTTCGAATACTTCAAACCTTTTGCCAGGTAGCCGTTCAAACATTTTCAGCGGGATGGAGGTGAAATGCAAAAGCAATGTCAGCTTGGATTTGAGTAAAGGCGGAATCGGGGTGTTAAACTATAAGGATGTCCTTCTTTCTGGCCCTATGGGCAACGGACTTCATTATTATTTAGGGAGATCGCAATTTGACTGCGATGATATTCCGGAGCGAATTGTTGTACTCATTGTAACGGATAGTCTCCAAAATATGGATACTTGTCAGACCAGAGTTGTTATCAAAGATATAACCAGTCCAACAATATCTTGTATGACACAGGCGGAAGTTCAATTAAATGCTACAGGTCAATTTGAAATAAAAGAACCGAAAAGCTACATCATGCAATATCGTGACAATTGCTTTTTAGACATTAATAAGACAGTAGCTGATAATAAAATTATCGATTGCCATGACAGACCTGCAAAGAAAGTAGTATTTACTGTGACCGATGAAGGCGGTAACACTTCAACGTGTATTACAAATTTTGTTGTAAAAGATTCGGTCAAGCCACAAATAAGGTGTCTGCCCCAAACTACAATTAACGTTACACCAGGCACTTATCAAATTAACTTTAAAGATTACAGTCAAAATTCATTCATTTCTTTATTGACGGATAATTGTACAGTTAAAAAGACCATTTTTAATCCATCAGAAACAAATCTAAAGCAATTCGGAACAACGAGAGTTCAACTTCAAATAATTGCTGAAGATGATTCAGGGAACTCTGCTGATTGTACTACTGAAGTAATTATTCGCAGGCAAATTAAATCCGTTCCATCGGGCAAGATCATTCTGAAAGAAGAATAAACAGGGCCCCATAATATTGAACTCCATCTTTAGAGAATAGAGAAATGTTGTCACAGGAGATGAGAACCCATCCCAGCCTTCCCTTGAAAAGGGAAGGAGGAGAATATTCATACCGGCATTAAATTAGAAAAAGAAGAGTTGTAATGAAAGACTAAATAAATATTGCAATTCAAAGTAAATTTCCAAGTCTGTTCAAAATTAGTGGTTTTCCCTGAATTGTGAAAAATTAAATGACCTTGCGAAACTTCCAGGTTTTGTAATTCGTTATTCCTTTAACTCCCCAGTTCTGTAACCGGATTAAGCGTTCTGCTTTAATTAATTAAATCTATTTTTTTTTATAAAATTTAGTAGTTATGTTTCTAACTGCTTCACATATTTTTTTTCATTTATCCATATATGAGGATAATCCATATCAAATGCGTTTAGCCGCGGTATGGCTGAATGAATCTTTCATTTAGCCAATACTCCCAAAAGCTTTTCTCTTTCATTCTGCAAATGCTAGTCAATTGCTGAAAGAGGTTCATTTGTTTTTATTACTCTTAAAATTTATTATTATGAAAAATCAAATAACAAGCAAGACGAATAGTTCTTGTTTAATCATTCTTATAGGAATTTTATTATTTCTAAGTTCAAATCCGGTATTGAATGGGCAACCTTCCCGCACTTCAAAAAAGTCTGTTTTGTCCTTTAAAAGTCTTCTGGGTAGTGAAGAAGAAGACAATGAAGATTGGGCTTTATCTATTTATATGTCTTCGGACTGTATCCATATGTATTATGCAGGATACACAGAAACCAGACCAACTGGGTGCAATGGAATTAAAATGCACGTACCTGTTGTTGGGAGATTTAATACGGTTACAAATACAGTTGATTGGGTGAGGACTTATTTCGCAAATTTGAAAGATCCAAATACCCAGCAGTTGACAACTATCAGAAGCAGGGGTCAATTCAATGCTGTTTATGAATTGAACGGTCAACTTTATGCTTCTGGATTTCAAAATATTTTGGACTGTGATGCAGATGAAAACAATTCTGCTGCACCTATATTATTAATTGCCAATGCTAAAACCGGCGACCCGCTCCCTGAATATCCAATTTTTAAAGTAAGTGATGTAATTTCACATAATGGCTTGGATTATGATGTTGCTGTGAATCTACTTCCTGTGACTAAAAATGGAGTATCAGATGGAACCGTCGGTATCGGTAAAATTGTACCTCACGGCGTATCCGGATCTCCAAAATCCTTAGTATTTCTCTTAAATAATGATGGCACACTTAATACAAACTTTGGTACTGATGGATATTTTATTGGACCTGACAATACCAGAGCAAGACAAATTGTCAAAATTGATAATCCGACCAATGATGTTCATTATATTGTTATTGGAGAAATTGCAAATTCTGCAACGGACTATGATGTCTATGTGGATGCCTTGACAGAAGATGGAAAGTTAGCTAGCTCATGGAATGAGAAGTATTTGTCTGAAACAATATTGGGTTCCTTATATACAGATAATACTTCTGAAGATGCTCCAATTTGCTCTAGTCCAGGCAGCTATTTTGAAAACTCCATCGAATGGGGCTGGGATGTTGCTCAGTCCGGCACAAACATTTATTTAAGTTGCATTTTTGATGGAGTGGATAATTCGATTCCGGATTTTTATACCCAAGTTTGTCCGGAAGTTCCAAATGATGAAGTATATTCATACAAAGATATAGCCTTGATTAAGTTAGACCTTAAAGATGGTAAAGTGATCTCAACTGTAAATGTAGGGGTGTCTGAGGCATATGATTTTTATCCGGACCTTGAGGTCAAAGATGGCAGAGTGTGCATCTTAGGTGCCAAATCACGTGTTGAAAATGGGAACGTCATTACCGATGGAAAACTCAGCGAATTTGATGAAGACCTTAATTTGGTCTCCGAAAAAATATTCAGCAGCCATACGGCTGCAAATGATTGGGATATCAACTGTTCATTTGATCTGGCTTTTACCTGTGACAATGAAATCATAGTCTGTGGTAACAACGATATCAACGACGAGGATTATTATTTTTATAAGTTCTCTAATGGTTGTCAGCAAAATATTGAAACTAACTCAACTGATATTACATCACGACACGTGGTTAGCGGTACAGAAATCTGGAATACTTCAAAGAAAGTCATGGATAAGGTAATTGTCCCTGCCAATACGACTTTGGAAATTACGAATAATAACCCAAGCCAAACCAATACAATTATAGAATTTGGATCAAGTTGGGAGCTATCAGATTATGATGAACTATCAAAAAATCAAACCGCTGGTAAGGAACCAAGAATTGTAGTCGAATCAGGAGGTCACCTAATTCTTAACAATTGCTTTTTACGAGGGCTGCTTGGTTGCTCTGGAAACAGTATGTGGGATGGAATAGAAGTCCAAAATGGAGGACATCTGGAAATGAATAATGCAAATATCTCCAATGCACGTTTTGGTATACTGGCCAGCAAAGGAGTATATAATACATCTGGCACTCTGACACCTACCAATAGCACGGGAGGTTCAATTGAAGTTACTGGAAGTTCAATAATAGATTGTGAATACGGAGTATACTTCAGCCGCACATCTGCACCTCCGGTAATTCAATCTACGAATCTCACATGTACCTCGTCTCTTCCAGATCCAAGGTATAAAACTTATATTGAGAATAATCCCTTACCATTTAATAAGACCCAAGGATTGGGCACAAAGTATTTTATTTATACTCAGTCCAACAGTGGCATCAATATTTCAGGTGGCAGCATCAGTAATTCTGCATTCATCCCTGCTCAATTACGCGGCACCGGCGTTTATTCTTACTTTTCAAAACTGAATATAGATGGAATTACTTTTAGCAATTTAAATAATGGAATTGAAGCCAGGACTGCTCTTGGCAGTAGATTTTATTCTGTCTCTAATTCAAATTTCAATAACAATGTAGTTGGAATACTTTTTTATTCCGGTCAGTTGCATAACATTCACGACAATGCCTTTATTTGCTCATATCCTGCAGTTCCAGGCAATAATGATGATCTTCCAGGAATAGGAATATATAATGCGGCAGCCACGCAGACGAACATTGAGAATAATGATTTCACTGCATCAGTATTGGGAACTCAAAGTAATGCGAGCCTCGGTATTGTTAGTGAGAATACAGGGTCTGTATTTAGTCTGCATCGTCACAATACTTTTTCTTCTATCGGTCGTGGAGATCAGACACAGATGCTGAACCCGGGACTTAACTTATGGTGCAATGAATATACCAACACTACCAAAGCCTGGGCCATTAATATTACTACATCTGGACTTGGCGCATTTCGCGATCAGGGCGAATGTGTAACCGCAAGAAGATTATATCCAGACAATAAATTCTTCGACAATTGTGATCAACAGAGTCCAGTTCTTAAACATGCACATTCCAATCTTGGGTTCACTTACTGGAGAAATGACGAACCCTATTTTCCCAAGGTACCATGCAGTCAGAATATTACATTGAACCTAATAACTGACCCATCGTTTTGTAATTCACAAGGTGACTTGCAAAGTGGTTGTGATGCTCCAACACCAATTACCTCAGGAAATGCCGATGAATTCCTTTCTGTTGTGCCAACCTTACCTGAAGGATCAGAAAGAGGCTTACTTGTCAACAACCTACTTAGATATTATTACTCCATAGATGATATTGCAACCGTAAAAAGTTTGTTGTCTAATGAATCTGATATCAGTTACCAAATCTCCTATTCTTTAATTCTTCTCGATGAAGGTAACCTTTCGGCAGCTCAAACTGTGGTTAATAATATACCATCGTCTTCTCCGGAAAAGGCAGATTTTGTCAGTGTATTCAATGTTATGGTTTATGCCAAGCAAAATAATTTGAATCTGTCCGATCTACCGGAAACCCAACTAAATAGCCTTGAATCCCTGGAAGAAGACAGAAGTCTTGGCGCTTATCTGGCTAAGTCTATCTTAAGTCAGTATTACGGTAGATCTTATCCCTTAATTATTGAGAATGAATCAGAACTGGAATTCAGAAACAGAAGTGATTTACAAAATGATGAATTAGATGACAAAATAATCATCCTTCCCAATCCTGTGGGTGAAGAAATGGAAGTCAAATTATCCAGCTTACACTTAGGGATAAAGGAAATTAGTGTCCTGACTTCAGCTGGTACTATTGTCTATCAAAGAAAATTCGATGGAAATTCCAATTCATTCAACATTCACACAGATCGGCTGAATCCAGGCTTATACCTAATTCAGATAAAAGATCAAAATAACGAAATGTATTCATCAAAAATGATCAAATACTAATATCTTTGAAGGGAGGCAGTGATCCTGCCTCCCAAATTTTGCCTAATGAAAATTCTAAAATTAATTTATTTTCTATTCATTATCTCTCATATCTCGGGTCAAAATTATTTAAATAAAGCCATTCCATCGTTTGAGAATAATGCGGATGGAATTCTATGCCAGGCTATGTCTGATTCTACAAATGGGATTGTTACTTTTGTTCATTCCTATGTTTATACTAAAAATAAATACATCAACAGGTTCTGCAGATTAGGCCGACTTGGTGAAGTGTTGAATTTAAGAAATAATCTCGATTCAATAAACCCGGAATTAATTATGAACTTTAAAAAGATAAGCTCTGGATACCTTACCTCTGGGTATCAGTTCAAGGCAACAGATACCACGAATCACTTCTGGTATGCGAAATTAAATGATCAATTTGATACTATGTGGACCAGGGGCTTTAAGAAGAAAAACAACAATTCAAGCTTTAATAATATCATCGAGTTAAGAAATAAGAATATAGGTCTTACCGGAACCGATATGCAGGTTCGTCCTAATGGAACCTCCCTTGCCACTTTACCTTGTATTGCTATTGCGGATAGTTTGGGAAATCTCATACATTATACAGAAGTTAAGGGGGCAGATAGTCTCCGAAACGGAGTACTATTTGGCATAACAGAAGGCCCCGACAGCAGCGTATATGCGGCTGGTTATATTGTTAAATTAGACGCACTCCTGGATCAGGATCCTGTCATCGCCAAAGTTAACTCCCAAGGAGAATTGCAATGGAGAAGACAAATAACGAATAAAGGATTTAATGAGATATTTTTAAGTGTCTTTACTCAAATAGATGGATCTGTACTTGGAGTTGGTGGTTCTTATAATGATTATGATGCCAGAAAAGAATTTAGCTATGTGCTTTTAATAAACTTTGACACTTCGGGCAATATCAACTGGACAAGGAGGATCTTTAAAGGATTGTTTAACGATTGTTACAATGCGGTTCAGGATAAATACGGGAATATTATTGGTACAGGTCTTTATAACAGATATAGAGGATTCTACGCCGATACTTCACAAGGGCATGGCTGGATATTCAAATGTAACTCAACGGGTGATAGCATATGGTCAAGAAAAATAATACACGCCAATGATTCCTTTCCGGAGCGATTCAATAATATCTCGCAGGCACCGGATGGCGGATTTTATCTCACCGGATACAGCTTTCTTCCGGGAGATTATAGTTCCAAAGCCTGGATCGTGAAGACGGATAGCTTCGGATGTGTAGTGCCGGGATGTGAGAAAGTGGTTGCCAGTGAAGATATTCAGAATGGTAAGGAGAAGGCATTTGTATTTTTTCCGAATCCGGTGGTATATAACAAATTCTTTTTCTTATCCAGAATTGGTACCGGAGAATCGTATCGCCTGCGACTTTATAATTTACAGGGAGCGTGCATTCTAACTTACCCATTCAGAACATTCGAGGGAGCACAATACGAAGTGGATCTTAAGAATGAAGTTGGCGCAGGATATTATGTAGTACAGATACAAGATGAAAATGGAAGAATTGTTTGTGGTGAGAAGACGGAGGTGGTGAGGTAGAGAACCCATCCCGACCTTCCCTTGGAAAGGCAAGGAGTAGAGAACGCATCCCGGCCTTCCCTTGAGTAGGGAAAGAGAAGAGAAGAGAACCCATCCCGACCTTCCCTTGGGAAGGGAAGGAGTAGTGTTATTAAGAATAAAAAAAGCAATACATATGAGATACCATGAAGCGATTTATTTTGCTAGATCGTGAAGAAAAAACATGATATCTTCGGAAAAAATATTCCGGGAGAAAGTTAGAACTAGAAGATTTTTAAGGCAAAATAAAATTGAGCATTCAAATGCTAGAAATTATTTTATTTGATTTTATTGTCATGAATTAAGATTGATTGTTGAAGTAGATGGAAGTATTCACAAAAAACAAATAGAATATGACCTTGAAAGAGAGCGTATTCGTAAAGAAATGAAATATCATGTCTATCGAATTAAAAATGAAGAAGTGTTAACCTCTCTCGTAAATCAAATTTTATCAAATATTGCGAGCAACTAATAATGATTTCAAGTAACAAATAAGACGTAAAAT
>JAXLUU010000001.1:0-1120000 GCA_046329325.1 Saprospiraceae bacterium | reverse complement strand
AAATGTATTACACCTATATTTTGTTGAGTGAACCTGTCCCGCCACAGGCGGGAACAATAAAGAAATATTACGTAGGAAGCACCTCCAATCCTGATGACCGGCTGATACGGCACAATCGTGGTGAAGTTAATTTTACATCGAAAGGAATTCCGTGGGTGCTGATTTGTATAGAAGAATATAGAACACGGGAAGAAGCATTGCAACAGGAAAAGAAAATTAAAGGGCGTGGTGCAGGAAGATATTTGAGTACCAGAGAAACGGGGTTCAAGCCTTCGGCTTGACAGGCAAGGGTTCGAATACATTACATGTCCCACATCAAGCGGGAATCCTCCACATAAGCCACGGCATAATCGCTGTGGCTTTTTTTTTGAGAAAACCCGAACACTAAATGTATTACACCTATATTCTGTGGAGTGAACCTGTCCCGCCACAGGCGGGAACATTAAAGAAATAATACGTAGGAAGCACCTCCAATCCTGATGACCGGCTGATACGGCACAATCGTGGTGAAGTTAATTTTACATCGAAAGGAATTCCGTGGGTGCTGATCTGTATAGATAAGTTTCTAACACGTGAAGAGACAGTTAAATGAATCGGTGGTTAATGTAATAATAAATTAAACGACTACACCTGAGCATTCACCAAATCCAATGCAATAATGATCATTCTTTGCAAAGGCTTTCATGGTGACCTGATCGCCATCCTGAATGAATGTCCGGGTACTGCCGTCATCCATTGAAATGGGTTTAGTTCCCTTCCAGCAGAGTTCTAGCATACTACCATAAGACTTTTCGTCCGGACCGGAGATAGTACCAGAGGCACACAGGTCTCCTACTTTCATGTTACAGCCGTTCACGGTATGATGAGCCAGCTGTTGAGAAATACTCCAATAAAGATATTTTGCATTGGACTCACTGATTAATTTGTTATTCAAAAAAACTTCGAGATGAATATCAAAATTCCTTTTTGATTCTGGTGTTAAATAATCCAAAGGTTTTGGTGACTGAACAGGACCCTCAGTTCTGAAAGCATCTAGAGCTTCCAGCGTGACAATCCATGGAGAAACGGTAGAAGCAAAATTCTTAGCAAGGAATGGGCCGAGTGGAACATATTCCCATTTCTGAATATCACGGGCAGACCAATCATTGAATAGCATCAAACCAAAAATATGATCACGGGCCTCAGAAAGTGGAATAGAGTTTCCCATTTCATTTTCCTTTCCAACCACAAATGCCATTTCCAATTCAAAATCAACTTGTCTAGAGGCTGCAAGAATTGGAGGTTCACCTTCTTTAGGAATAATTTGTCCGTGTGGTCTTTTAATCTTATGTCCACTTACGACAATAGATGAAGCGCGACCGTGATAACCAACCGGAAGATGAAGCCAGTTAGGCAATAGCGCATTGGCAGGATCTCTAAACATAATACCTACATTCGTCGCGTGCTCGCGGCTACTGTAAAAATCTGTGTAATCACCAATATTCAATGGAAGATGTAAGACACACTGTTCAACAGAAATGAGACAGTCCTGAACAGCATCTCGAAAAATGTTTTCATTCTGCAAATCCAGAATTTCAGCCAACCTTAATCGAAATTTGCCAGTTACTCCTTTGCCCTGAGAAATAAAACTATTCAAAACTGGTCCTTTCAATGTTTCCACATTACAACCTGTTTCATCAAATAGATTTTTATCGGCCAGTTTCGAAAGATCAACAATATAGTCTCCTATTCTGCTACAGGCACGTCTGCTTTGCTGATCAGAAAAAATCCCGAACGGGATATTTTGAACTGGAAACATTGAACCGTTTGCAGATGGAACCCAGGATTGCGAATATTGATTCAGTTGATACATAATTTATTTAATTAAACACATTCGATGACTACGGCATACCCTTGTCCTACTCCGATACACATCGTACACAAAGCGTATTTTTTCGATGATCTCTTTAATTGATGAGCAGCTGTTAATATAATTCTCGCACCACTCATTCCCAAAGGATGTCCTGCTGCAATGGCTCCTCCGTTTGGATTGATACGGGCATCTCTGTCTTCAAGTTGAAGTTTGCGTGTACACGCAAGTACCTGAGCAGCAAAGGCTTCATTAATCTCGATAAGATCCATGTCTTCCAACTTCAGAGATGCTCTTCTGAGCGCCAGTAGTGAAGCTTCCACTGGACCAATCCCCATCATCCTTGGCTCAACGCCAACCACGGCACTGCTAACGATTCTTGCGATGGGTGTCAATTGATGTGCAGAAACAGCGGATGAGTTGGCGATGATCAAAGTAGCCGAGCCATCATTTAGACCTGAAGAATTACCAGCGGTTACAGTACCGCCTGAAGCAAAGGCCGGTTTAAGTTTTGCTAGTGCCTCAATGCTTGTTGACGGTTTTGCAAATTCATCATGCTCAAAACTTTTTGTTTCATTTTTACCAACATTAATTTGGACCGGAATTATTTCGTGGCGAAAGATTCCATTCAAAGAAGCCTGGGCAAATTTCTGTTGTGACCAAAATGCAAATTGATCCTGGTCTTCGCGACTAATATGGTAATGTTGAGCAAGATTTTCTGCTGTCCCGCCCATGCTGTCACATCCATATTGCATCTCCATCGCAGGATTAATAAACCGCCATCCGAACGAAGAATCATACATTTTTGCATCACGTCCAAAAGCTGTGGAAGTTTTAGAAATTACCCACGGTCCCCGCGTCATTCCTTCAACACCCCCGGCAATAAATAATCCGCCTTCTCCAGCCTGAATGGCTCTGTGTGCATGGACCACCGCAGACATCCCGGACGCACAAAGGCGATTGACCGTCTCACCGGGTACACTTTGGGGTATACCCGCAAGCAATAATGACATACGTGCAACATTGCGATTATCTTCTCCAGCCTGGTTTGCACAACCCATAATAACATCATCTATTGCAAATGGGTCTATTGAAGAAAATTTATTGAGTAATGATTTTATACTTATGGCTGCCAGATCATCCGTGCGAACTCCAGACAGGCTTCCCCCAAAACTTCCGATACCCGTTCTGCACCCCCCTATGATGAAACTTTCCTTCATGATGTAATCAGATTTTTTTCTGTTCGATAACAAATTCCTTTAAACACGCCAACAATTTCTCCATCCTGGTTTTGGACAATAACTTCATAGGTGCCAATCTTATTCGACTGGGTGATCAATTTTGCCTCAGCATAAAGTACGTCATTCTTATGAATTGCCTTGGTATGGGTAATCGATGTCTCGATGCTTAGGCTGATTCGGTTATAACTATTGCAGCAAAATGCAAATGCACTATCAGCCAAACTATATACAATTCCTCCATGTGCAACACCAAAGCCGTTTAACATTTCCGGACGAACCTGCATTTTCAGTTTACAAAAGCCGGTCTCGGTAACAAGATTTTCAATACCGAGCCATTGACTGAACCCATCTTCGCGATACATTTTCTGAAAAACCGCTTCAGGAATATTTTGCATATCAGGTGTAAAATTTCTTTTTTTGCCGTGCCATATTTCTCAAAAGAGAACTGCAACGATACCGCATATCGTGATAAGTGTCAAAGAGCACATCTATTCTACAGACAATCTCTTCAATTCCGATCTCATCAGCCCAGGCTAACAATCCTTTAGGATAATTAACACCGCGCGTCATACTGAGTTCAATATCTTCCAAGCTGGCAATTTGCAAATACAATGCATCTGCAGCTTCATTGATCAGCATGGTAATAATTCGATCTGAAATGACTTTTGCCGAAGCAGGATCAATGGAAGGAGAAGGCATAATAGCCTGTTCACCATACAAATAAAAACCCCTGCCACTCTTGACACCTAGAAAACCTGCATCAACGAGTCTTTTCTGAGTCAATGATGGCCTGTACCTTGGATCCTGATAAAATGAATTGTAGACAATTTCTGTGACATGGTAATTGATATCATGTCCTATAAAATCCATCAGGGCAAATGGGCCCATTTTAAAACCTGCTTGTGTCATGGCAAAATCAATATCCTCCGGACGACTTAGTCCTTCTTCGAATATTCTAAGTGCTTCTCCGTAGTATGGTCTGGCAATTCGGTTGACAATGAAGCCGGGGGTATCTTTGGCAACAACAGATATTTTTTTGCAACGTGAGAGTAAGTCTTTCGACAGTTCAATGGTATTCTGACTGGTCTGTATTGCTGGAATAATTTCAACAAGCTTCATCAGATAAGCAGGGTTAAAAAAGTGAATTCCTACAAATCGTTCAGGATGCGAAACACCTGAAGCCAGCGCGCTGATGCTGAGCGATGAAGTATTGGTGGCCAGTATGCAACTTTCACTTACAATGGATGACAACTCCTTAAACAATTCTCTTTTTACTGCGAGCTCTTCAATAATCGCCTCAATAACAATTTCACAGGTAAATAACTCCTTAACAGAACGCACAAAGTGTAACCTGGACATTTGCTCAGTTGCAGCTGCAGAATCTAATTTATTACGTGCCTGCTCTTTATCAAAGTGTTTCTGAATATTTTGTCTTGCTCTTAACTGGGCTGATTCGTTGGATTCAAAAATAAGGACATCACATCCTGATTGGGAAGCGGCCAGAGCAATTCCAAGTCCCATCGTGCCTGCGCCTACCAATCCAATCTTTTTCATGTATTGATTATTATAATTACACACAAAATTAGCATTTTCAAATATGTTTCCTTCCAAAATAGTATTAATTTGCACCATATTCATTACTAAATTCCATTTCAATTTTGAATTATTGGATATCAGGCATATTTATTGTTTGTTTGCTATTTTCAGAGGAAGTCATCGCGCAAACATATAAATCTATGTTTGGTAAGCATTCTACCTCGTGGAATATTATCTTATATGGATATTGTGACGCTGGAAGAAGCGAAGAAATCTTATTGACAGGCGATACGATAATTTTCGGGATTTTGTATAAAAATCTGAATAAGGGATATGGCGCTGTAAGAGAAGACACAGTTCAAGGAAAAGCCTGGTATTATCATTTTCTTCGTAAACGGGAGTATTTGATCATGGATCTCTCCTTACAGATACATGATCCTTTCTATATGCACAATACAAATTCCAATGACTCAGCCAGATTTGAGGTAGACAGTGTGTTTTACGAGAATGGCCTGAAGCGTGTAAGAATTACCGCAAAATGGGAAGTGTGCTATGGTGTTCGTGAGCGCAGGATTGTATTTTTTGAAGGCTCAGGTACCAATGCGGGAATATTATATCCTTCAATGAGTTATGAATTTACAGCAATTAATTATATGCTATGCCATTACAAGGATGGAATCAAAGTATTGGGTAATGATGTGTTCGATGACCGATGTGAAGTCAACCTTGTAAAAAATAATGACAATAATCAAGTGGAAATAGCGGTATATCCAAACCCTTCTTCTGAATTTCTGATCATTGATCATATAGAACCAGATAAACAACCGGCTTTGTTGAGAATTTTTAACATCAATGGAATATTAATGTATTCCGGATTTCCAAATGAAAGTAAAATCAATATAACTACTTATGTCAATGGAAAATATTTTATTCTATATAATAACGAACTAATTCCTTTTATTAAAATATAATTCTCGCAAGTTGAGTTTTTTAAAAAATTTCCTGAATTAAAGCAAAGAGATTTGATGAATTATTCATGGTTTTCAAAGAAATAGCCAATATTTCTCTTTCACCAAATGTGAAGAAGTTGCTATTTGCATAACGATTCATTGCAGCTTAGAAACTAACGATTTATCTAAGTAAACCGAAAAACAAAGCCAATTTCGAAAAGAATAATTTTGTTTTAGTGGCACTTGAAGTAATCAAAAGGCTCCTTGCAATCGAGGCATCGGTATTGTGACTTACACGCTGTTGATCCAAACTCGCTGATCATTTCGGTATGCAGGGCGTTGCAACGCGGGCAGGATACTGGTCCAGGTCCTTCAAATAATTGTATGATTCGTTGTTGAACGACAGGTGGTGCGATGCCGTAATTTTTTAATTTTTGACGGGCATCATCCTGAATCCAATCTGTAGTCCAGGCCGGCGAAAGAACGGATTCGAGCTCATAGTTCTTTACTCCTGCATCATCCAGAATAGCGCGAATCTGCATTTCAATCATTCCCATCGCTGGGCAGCCGGTATACGTTGGAGTATAACGGATGATAAAGCCCTCGGAAGTTTTTTCAACGCCGCGAAGAATTCCCAATTCAGCAATATTAATCACAGGTATTTCAGGATCAGGGATGGATGAGAGCAAAACAAATAATTCCTCTTCACTGGGGTTATCATGCAGCAAATTTGGTTGCCCGACTGGCTTAAAAAAATCTTCAATCAGATGATCAAGCTGACTCATCACTACCAGTCTAAACCCGGGTGAACGCGTTGCATATATTGCATATCGGAAAGAATATAACCAAGGTGTTCCGTATGCCTGCCTGTTTTGCCACCGGTTTGCCACCAGCCGTCGGATGGCCGGTTAATTCTCGCTTCTGATAAAACTTGTTGAATATGGAAGTCCCAGGCTTGTTTTAATATTTCAGCTGCAGGAATTAGAGATTGCTGTGTAAGATCATTTTCATAGGGGGCATACTGAAACATCTCTCCGGTATATTCCCAAAGATGTTGTACAGTCTCTTGAATTCGGCGGTTACTTTCTTCTGTGCCATCTCCTAACCGAACCATCCATTCGCTGCTCCAGCGATAGTGATAATGACTTTCCTTGAGTGATTTGGCGGCAATCTGTGAGAGTTTTTCATCAGATGACGATGAAAGTTTTTCAAATAACGGAACAAAGAATGAGTCCAGAAAAAACTGTCTAGCTATGGTGTAAGCAAAATCCTTGTTAGGATATTCTGCCAGCAGCAGATTAAGATAGTCTTCTTCTTCGCGCATAAATGCGATCTGGTCTTCGTTTTGGCCATCATTCCGAAGTTCGCAGACGTATTGATACAACAGTCGGGCCCTTCCGATATAATCCAGAGATATGTTGGTCATGGCAATATCCTGTTCAAGTACAGGTCCATGTCCACACCATTCACCCAAACGCTGTCCCAGGATTAATGAAGTATCTCCTAATGACAAAAGGTATTTAATCAAAGCTTCATTCATGATTACATGTGATCTACTTCCTTCGGTAATTTATAAAATGTAGGGTGGCGGTAAATTTTATCTTCTGCAGGTTCAAACATCGCATCTTTATCACCAGGATCAGAAGCAGTGATATATTTTGACTCAACAACCCAGATACTAACCCCTTCAAGTCGTCTGGAGTATACGTCACGTGCATTTTCGATAGCCATTTGCGCATCTGAAGCATGAAGACTACCAACATGCTTATGGTCGAGACCGTTGCGACTTCGAATAAATATTTCAAATAGAGGCCAGTTTTTCATAAATAAATTTTTCAGGCTATTTTTTTAGATCTTTTTTCAGCATAGGCCATCGCCGCATCCCGCACCCATTGGCCTTCTTCATGGGCCTTCCGGCGGTCATCTAGCCGTTGACGGTTACAGGGCCCGTTACCTTTAACAACATTATTAAATTCCTCCCAATTGATCTCTCCGAAATCGTAATGACCACGTTGCTCATTCCACTGCAGTTTGTCATCAGGGATTTTTATGCCAAGAACATTGGCTTGGGGCACGGTCATGTCCACAAATTTTTGCCTCAGCTCATCATTGGTAAATCGCTTGATTTTCCAATTCATGGATTGCGCTGTATGTGCTGAATTTTTATCACTTGGTCCAAACATCATCAGAGATGGCCACCACCAGCGGTTCAGTGAATCCTGTGCCATTTTCTTTTGTGCCGCATTACCGCGACAGAGCGCTAAAAGGATTTCGTATCCCTGACGCTGGTGAAAGCTTTCTTCCTTGCATATACGCACCATAGCACGGGCATAAGGACCATATGAAGTTCTGCAAAGGGCTACCTGGTTGACGATTGCCGCTCCATCTACCAGCCAGCCAATCGCACCCATATCAGCCCATGTCAGAGCTGGATAGTTGAAAATACTCGAATATTTTGCTTTACCGGACAGCAACTCATCAATCAGTGTATCACGATCGATTCCTAAAGTCTCAGCTGCTGAATAAAGATATAGCCCGTGTCCTGCTTCATCCTGAATTTTGGCTAAAAGAATAGCCTTCCTTCTCAGGTTGGGAGCTCTTGTAATCCAATTGCCTTCAGGAAGCATGCCAACAACCTCAGAATGGGCGTGTTGAGAAATCTGTCTGATTAGCGTCTTGCGATATTCCTCAGGCATCCAATCCTTGGGTTCAATCTTCTCTTCCCGGTCAATTTTCTCCTGAAATTCTTTAAGTAATTGTTCCTGATCTTTCATTTATTGATCTTAATTTCTGAATCTTAATAACAATCTTAACAGGTTATTGATCATAATCCACGCTGATGTTATCTGTTTTAGGATAGGCCTGGCAGGTTAGGATATAGCCAGCCTTGATCTCTTCCGGTTCAAGTCCGTAATTTCTGAGCATATCCACTTCGCCATGGAGAAGGCGTGCCTTACAGGTACAACATACTCCACCTTTGCAGGCAAATGGCAGGTTAAGTTTTTCATCCAATGCTGCTTCAAGTATGCTCTTGCTTCCGTAGGGTAGCTCAAATTCTGTCGTGCGCCCGTCCGTTCTGATGGTAATGTGAGCACTTTCGCCGGGTTTGCCGGCAATCTTTGGTTTGATCCTCGCAGGAAGCTCTGTACCGAATAATTCAATGTGGATCTTCTCTTGTGAAATTCCCAATGATTGAAGCGTTGTCGAACAGTCTAAGGTCATACTTTCCGGACCACAGATAAAGACGTCATCCAGGTCTCTTGGAAAAAACACTTTTCCTGCAAATTTTCTGAGCTTTTCGCCGGAGATACGTCCCATAAACCAGTCCTCGTCCATTTTCTCCCTGCTCAGGATAAAATGCATCTGCATTCGATCATGGTATTGATTCTTCAGATCGAGAAGAAGGTCGCGGAAAATAATCTGATGCGTTGAACTGTTGCCATAAATCAGGCTCACCTGACTTTCTGTCTCCACTGTCAGAATATTCTTGATCAGGGAAATAGCCGGAGTAATGCCACTGCCGGCGGTAATAAATAAATAACCCTTCTTTTGTTCCGGTGAGATGTTGGTTGTAAAGCGACCATTGGGAGGCATAATTTCTATCAAATCACCGGCTTTAAGTGATTCATTGGCATAAGTGCTGAATCGACCACCTTCCATTTTTTTAACGGCCACCCTCCATTCGCCTTCAGATGGGCTTACGCAAAGTGAATAAGATCTGTGAAGTTCTTCACCGTTAACCTCCTTAATGAGGTTGATATATTGTCCTGCCTTAAAACTAAAAAGTGGTTTTAATTCCTCTGGAATATCGAAGGAAATAGAAACACATTCTGGACTTTCGCGCCTGACATCTTTAATCCGTACAGGGTAACTATGCTGCATACACTCAATTGGCTGACAAATATAAACAGGTCTGTATAAAACAAAAGATATTTTTCTCTGATTTTATAACAAAGGCGAGACAAGAATAAGGCAAAAAAAGTTTTTATTAGCGAATGAATTTTTTGAAGTTCAATCTTGACAGAAGGTCATGCAGGTCTTCTTGAAAAAACTATTTTTGAATGATGAAAATAACACTGGTTTCCGCTTTGTTCCTACTCGTCGGTATTCATCTGCTGGCACAGGATGTGATCTATGAAGGTTTTTATAACAGTTGCTGCGTTCCCGGAACAAAAGATCAATTCAAGTACCGTAAGGTCATTCAACGGGAGGAGAACGGATATGCCTTATACTTTTATGACAGGCAAGGCAGGAAGCAAATCAGGTATGAACTGATTTCGACGGATCCTGAAATTGCTGATGGTACAGTTCTTGAATATTCGGCGAGCGGACGAATCCGCAAGAAGTACCTCGCATCGGGATTTCTTTTGGATTGCATCGACAACAGCAGCATCTATAGCGTAATTAACGATGCTACATTATACGGTTTCAAGATCAGATCTGCAGATACACTGGATGCCTTGCTCCGCTCAGGCCTGCTAAAGACAAACCAACAGATTTCAGATGTTATACTGAACAAGGCAAGAATTATTTCAGATATATATACTGAAGAAAAAGATTCTTTAACGGACCTGGCTTTGAGGATTCAGGCTGTTGATGACATCTCCAAATTGTACGATTTATCCATTCTCAAAGCGCCGAGACAGAAATATGTTATTCTTCACGATAAAATCGAATGGATGAGCGGGTTGCCATTCAGCGACAGTTATATCAGTGCGGCAAAAGAGGAAATCAACAAAGCGGGAATCAGGGGTGAAAGTGCCAATTTTGATATACAATTTTCATTGTCCCGCGGCAGAAATTCGTGGATTGGGTTGAACGCCAGTTTTTACGGTAAAAGGCGATATCAGTGGAAGGGAAAGCAGGCCGACACTCTGCGGCAATATTATATTACGCCAGGATTTGCAAGTAAGGATTTGAGCATTTCTTTTGTCAATTTCGGGGTGCACCAATGCATCAACAGAAACCTGACCGATTTATCTTTCTCAACGCTCAATCTAAGGAGCCCAATTTATATCAATGTGCTGAATATTGGTCTGACAGGTAATCTGAACGAGGCTATGCTGCATTTCTACTACAGGCCTGAGATAGGCTGGACCTGGAAAAATCTATCACTGGTATATGGTTACAATCTCGTGTTTCAAAAGAAGTACCGCGCAGGTTTCGAAAAGAATATATTGAGCCTCAAGTTTACCCTGCCATTATTTAAGCTCGGCTGACGACCGATGATTGAGCTTTAGTTGGAACTGAAACTTTACATCAACCGTTTGAAATGAAAAAAGCCCATGCCAAAGGCATGAGCCATTTCCTCTTTTATCAAAACATTCTATCTTCTTCCCTGATTTGCGGATTCCGAAGGCTTACTCAATTAAGTAATTTGGGCTGTTGTACCTTTTTTTGTTCAAGACCAATGTAGTATTCAACATCTTTAAAACTATTGATGTTGTCCAGCACTTTATCTTCAAATCCGGTCATACTGATCTTCATGGTAAAACAACCTTTTGGAATGGCAGGCAACATAAAGTAACCGTTTTCATCCGTCATGACAGAAAACTGTTTTTGGTCACACAGCAATGAAATAGCCGCGCCTTCAAGGTGATTGCCGGAGTGAAGATCATACAATACCCCTCTAAATACATCCTCGCTTGCGGTCGTCAACTGATCCTGTCCATAGCACCATGCGCCTAAAAATAAACTTGCGATAATAAATAACTTCTTCATATCTCTAAAATTACATTTCAATGATTCTCTGAGTTGGATTTCGTTTCAAATCATTGGGTACTTTTTAAATCGGTACCTATACTAATAGACGTTAAAAAGCGTACAAAAGTTCTTTTTAGTAAAGCGGGATAAGCCCATGTTATCAAACCAGTTTGGCGGTAAGCAAAAGCCGCCAAAGTGTTATCAAGCGCAACACATTATAAAAATATTTAATGCATTTCGCTAAAATTGCTAAAAAACAATATATAATATTGTTATTTAGTAAAAATCAAAATAATTTTATAAAAAATAGATATTATTTTTAAATTTTGAAATTATATTCTGATTTTTAATATTGATAAATTAAGATCGGAATATTTAAAAAAAACAGAATAAAATTTTGAATGTTAATATCAAGTTAAGCAAAATAGGCATATAATAACACGATTGTCACTAATCGCCAAATATTATTATTCTATTGAGCAGAAATTTCACCGGTGAAAAGCCAGGCGCCGTGCCCGGCTCCGGGTTTGTCGGACTCAATCTGCCCATAATTGTTTACGAGGATCCGCAGATATCTGCATACAGCAGGTGAAGGAAGTATTATTTTATGAATTATTCCTCTTCCGGGTCTTAATCCAACTACGGACTTCGTCAACGAAATGAAATTACGGTCTTCTCCGGCGGTGAATATTTCAACACTTTGTGGTAAATAAATCCAGGAACTTTCCTCCTGAAAAAACTGGATGCTTAACTCATGCAATGTATCTGTTTTAGCCAAATCGATGGTGGCGTCCATATTCCTGCCAGCATCAAAGCCCAGCCATTCTGGTCCGGAAAATTTATTTGAAGGGGCGTCAATACCGTTAATGACCGCTATCGGTCCTCCCGAACTGTATTTGGCGGATGGATCCTGGACAAATTGTATTTTTTTTCCGGATAATTTATGTTGCGTATAACGGATAGGAAGTGATCTGCTGAGCCGGTTATCCTGTAATTGGTACCATAATTTGAATTCCTGACTAGAACCAAGCAAGAGACTATCAGATGAGAGGTATTGTTGGTGAAGACCTTCTTCGGGTGAACTTTTTTCCTGGAGAATTTTACCGCTGAGCGGAGCTTTTATTAATTTCAGCAATACGCCTTCCGGAGATGGCAGTGTCTTGTAATCCAGGTCATAATATGATCCTGAGTAGTTAAGATGTTGAGCATCAAACCAGCTTATATGCTGATTCAGACGACGTACAAATTGGACGTAATCCTTATTGGCAGGTTGCGTCCAATTGACTTCAGATAATGCAATGGCCCGAGGAAAAGACATATAGAGCACTTGTTCAGGAGTTGAGATATATTCTGTCCAGACATTGCCCTGTGCTCCCAACACAAAGCGATGATACTCGGATGGAAGATTTGAAGGGATGGGATCAAAGGAATAAACTTTTTCAAGCGTAGTATATCCACCAATGGCAAGCGGTTCCATGGGAGAAAGAGACTGGTAATGATCAAAATAACAATGACTGCCAGGTGTAAAAATGACTTTATGTTTCTGTTTTGCAGCCTGTATTCCTCCATCAAGGCCGCGCCAGGACATAACGACCGCATTCTGACTCAATCCACCCTCCAAGATCTCATCCCAACCGATCAGAATTTTACCTTTTGAGCTTAGGTACGCATCAATCTGTCGGATAAAATAACTTTGTACATCTTCGTAGGTCTTAAGATTTTGACGACGCATAATCTTTGTGCATTCGGCACTTTTCTTCCAGTCATCCTTGTTGACTTCATCTCCTCCGATATGCACATATTTGCCTGGAAACAAATCACACACCTCGGAAAGAATCTCTTTCATAAACCACAGACTTGTATCGGTCGGACAAATGACATTATTGGTAACACCCCAGGTGGTCGCAACTTGATACGGACCGCCTCCGCAACCAAATTGAGGATAAGATGCCAAAAGGGCTGCGGAATGTCCAGGCATTTCAATCTCAGGAATAATCTCTACATGCTTTGATTGCGCATAAGCCACAACCTCTCTGATATCATCCTGGGTATAGTATCCCCCGTACTCGGTGTGGTCATATTGCTCCGGTGAGGAGCCGTAAGCACCGACCAGGGTCTCTTTTCTCCTTGATCCGATTTCGGTAAGATCAGGAAACTTTCTGATCTCTATTCGCCAACCCTGATCATCGGTCAGATGCCAGTGAAAATAGTTGAATTTATAACGGGCAAGGAGGTCAATGTAGGTTTTAATGAAAGTAACCGGAAAAAAGTGTCGGCTGACATCAAGGTGCATGCCGCGATATTGAAATCGTGCATAGTCTTCAATCACATAAAATGGAATTTGCCCCGACTCTTTGAGTTGTAACAATGTCTGAAGTGCATAAAATGCACCCGCATCATCTACTGCAGTAATAAGTATGCCGCTTTTGCTGACATTAATCGAATAATAATCCGTTTTACGGTCTCCCTGAAGTGGGATTATGACGATCGATCTGTGTTTTCCCTGGGCTGGCTTTTTGGATTCTTTTATTTTACACTTGGTTAGGCCTAGTTCATCAATAAATTGTTGTGCGACAAATCTGAATCCCGTTTGTTTGGCAGGAATGATGATTTCGCTGATGTCGGAAATTTTTAGATTACCGGGTGCAGACCGGATGCTGACCGGTTGGGGAATGACTGAATGCTGGCCTTGTGAATGTGCGCCGCATATATAACCTAAAACAGTAATAAATAAAAGACTTAAAATTCTGGCAAAATTCATGGATATGTAAATGGTCTGATCGAATGACAAAACAACGAAATAATTATGGATTTGTTACACAAACAATTCTTTCATGCAGGCTGATACAGAAAGCAGATTTTAATAATATGTATTGCCGGAAGCAAAGATATGAAGTTGCCCTCAAGACGGGGTTTAACAGAAAGTTTATAACTTCGCCCGACAAGCGTTAATACATGTTTACAATTAATATTTATTTGAAGCTGGCACTGATCGCACTCGGAATGATCGGGGGCGCGGTCCTCTGGTATGCCTATGGCTTCTGGTACGCATTTCCGTTTCTTCTCACAGGTCTGATTTTACTCGTGAGTTACCTGATGCTCGGCACGGTACAGTCCGCATCGGTGATGATGCAGCAGATGGATTACAAGGGTTGTGAACAGCGATTGTCGATGACCCTGAGTCCCAAACTTCTTTACGTAACCAATCGCGCCTATTATTATATTATTAAAGGATCTTTGGCCGTTCAGCAAGGAGAAAAAAATGATGCTGAAGAATGGTTCAATAAAGCACAATCGCTCAAATTGCCAACGGATAATGAACGCGCGATGATACTCATGCAGATGATCAGCATTCAGATCAATAAAAATCAATGGACCCAGGCAAATAATTCATACCGGGAATTAAAAAAGTTAAAGATTACGACGGATATTTTCAAAGAGCAAATGGAAATGCTCGACAATGTATTCAAGCAGCAGGGCCGTGCCAAGATGACCGGACAGATGGATCAGCGTATGATGTTCCGCCCCGGTGGAAAGCGCAGAATGCCCCGGATGCGCTAAAAATAAATTCAACTAACAATTGTGCGAATTATCAAAGCCCAGGTGACCGGGGTGATCAATGACCACTGAGGAATTCAAACAACTTTCACCAACATTACCTACAGACCCGGGAGTGTACCGGTTTGTCAGTACCAGAGGTACGATCCTCTATGTCGGAAAAGCTAAAAATCTCAAAAACAGACTTCAGTCCTATTTCGGAGATAAGTCAACACTGACGGGTAAGACCAAGGCGCTGACGAAATCTGCAGCAAGAATAGAATATACTGTAGTAGAGACTGAACATGATGCTTTATTACTGGAAGCCAGCTTGATTAAGGTCAACCAGCCCAGGTATAACGTCATGCTCAAGGATGGCAAAACGTATAGTTATATATGCATCGCCAATGAAGATTTTCCCCGCGTCTTTTTTACCAGAAAAGTATTTAAAAATGGGAGTATTTATTTTGGACCTTACACCTCAAAGTTTCGCGTTGAGACCATCCTTGAATTAATTAAAGGAATATTTCCACTGCGGACTTGTGCACTCAATCTTTCACCGAATGTGCTGACCAGGAGGAAGTATAAAGTATGCCTTGAATACCACATCAGAAATTGCAATGGTCCATGTGAAGGATTTGAAACAGTAGAAGCTTATAAGGAAAGGATCAATCAGATCAAGAATATACTAAGGGGGCATTTCAAACCGGTAAAGGACTATATCACGGCTGAAATGGTCCGTTGTGCGGAAAACCTGCAGTTTGAAAAAGCCCAGGAATGGAAAGTCAAACTGGGCGCTTTTGAAGACTATCAGAGTAAATCCACTGTAGTCAGTACTTCCATATTTGATGTGGATGTATTTTCAATCGTGACAGATGACCGATTTGCGTATATTAATTTTATCAAGGTGATACAAGGTGCGATCAACCAAACCTTGACGATCGAAGCAGAAAAAAACCTCGATGATGATCTCAAGGTGATTTTATCACTGGCTATCGCGCGAATCAGGGATAAATACAACAGCATTGCTACGGAAATAATTGCGCCTTTTGAAGATCTGAGCGTAGAAGAAGGTGTCAGTATTACAGTTCCCAAAATTGGTGATAAAAGGAAATTACTGGAATTATCAGAAAAAAACGCGCAGTACTTCAGACTGCAGAAGCATCGCGAGGAATTGAACAAAATCAAGAGGATCACGCCGGCTGAACGTATTTTGACCAGACTGAAAGATGATTTGCATATGCAACATATCCCCCTGCATATAGAATGTTTTGACAATTCCAATATACAGGGTTCAAATCCTGTAGCCGCTTGCGTCGTCTTTCGAAATGCCAAACCTTACAAGCAGGATTACCGACACTTTAACGTCAAAAGTGTAGAAGGTCCCAATGACTTTGCTTCGATGGAAGAGGTCGTCAATCGAAGGTATAAAAGGCTGCTCGAGGAGGGGCAAAGCTTGCCACAACTGATCATTATTGACGGAGGCAAGGGCCAACTTTCTTCAGCCATGAAATCGATGGATTCACTGGGAATAGCGGATAAGGTCTGTGTTATTGGAATAGCCAAAAAGCTTGAGGAAATTTATTTTCCGAATGATCCTGTCCCCCTTCATATCAATAAAAAATCGGAATCCCTGAAGCTCATTCAACACCTGAGAAATGAGGCACACCGCTTTGGGCTGAGTTTTCACAGGGATAAGCGCTCTGCGTCGATGTTAAAATCAGAATTGACTGATATTCAAGGTATTGGACAGATTTTAAAAAACAGGCTGTTGACAAAATTCGGATCAGTCAAGCGAATTCAGGAGGCCGAAGAGGCTCAATTATCAGAAGTCGTTGGCAAAGCTGCAGCTGCAAGGCTTATTGCACATTTCGCCCAAAACCAGCCGCCTTCAGAAGACATTCGCCGTGAAGGGCAGTTGGATCCTGAAAACGAGTGAATTTCTATCCCTGATCCTTTGAAAATCATCGACCGCTGACTTACCTTTGCAAAACTTTTTCAAAAAGTAAAAAATA
This sequence comes from Saprospiraceae bacterium, assembly GCA_046329325.1. Taxonomy (GTDB): domain Bacteria; phylum Bacteroidota; class Bacteroidia; order Chitinophagales; family Saprospiraceae; genus Vicinibacter. The sequence continues at coordinate 1,103,169 of JAXLUU010000001.1, read as the reverse complement.
AGGTCTTTTTTGTTTTAAATTATTGATTTTCAATATACTAAGTTTTTCAAAATGGGATTAATCACAAGAATTCGCAAACGCCTCTGGATCGTAACAATACTTATGGCACTGGCCCTTGCAGGTTTTATCGTTATGGATATGACCTCAGGTAAATCTTCCTGGTTTTTTAATAACCGCGAAAATGTAGGAAAGGTCGCCGGGCAGAATATCAGCTGGAAGGAATTTCAGGTAACCGAAAACACACTGTACCGCAATGCCTCGGATGTGGATTATTTTGGCAGAAAGGAATATGTATGGAATCAGCTGATTGACAAAGCAATACTCGATAAGGAGTGTGGTGAAAACGGACTTGGGGTCACGGATGCCGAACTAAAAGAACTGGAATTCGGAAACAATCTTTCACCGATTATTCAGCGTAACTTCAGAGATCCAAATACGGGTCAGATTGCCCGCGAACAATTAAATCAGTTTCAGACCGGAATCGAGAACAATACGATGCCCAAGGAGGCAGTTGATTTCTGGAAGATTCAGGAAAAAGAAATACTCCGGGACAGAATGGAATCCAAGCTGACAAGCCTGGTTCGAGGTGCGCTTTTTATGCCCAATTTTATGCTGGAGAGACACTTTCTTGAAAGTAATGAGAAAGTTGATTTTCTTTTTTCTCGCATTGCATACAATCTGATTAAAGACGAAGAAGTAGGTGGTGTAACAGATGAAGATATCAATAATTTTGTTCAACGCAAAAAATCATTATTCATTAATGATGAAGAGAGCAGAGATCTTGAGTATTGCGTCATCGATGTCAAACCAACCGATGAAGATTCTGCCTCGATTCGAAAAATTGTCAGCGACAAGATCGATGGTTTCAAAATGTCAGCCAAAGATTCACTCTACATCGTAACCAATCTTGGAAAATGGGATGAGACTTACCTGAAAATGTCTGATGTTCCTGAAGGAATCAGAGATTCAGTGATCAACCACCAGGTGGGGGATGTACTTGGACCCTATATTAACAACGGTGATTATTGCATTACCAAAATCCTCGGCAAAAAGATTATTGCTGATTCTGTGAAGTCAAGGCATATACTAAGAAGGGTCAGTACAAGACAGCAGTACGACCAGGCAATGAAAATGCTGGATAGTCTGAAGACAGTTATTGAATCCGGTAAGGGAAGATTTGACAGTCTTGCGATTCAGTTTAGCCAGGATCCTGGTTCAGGTATTAAAGGTGGAGACCTTGGCTGGGCTTATCTTGGTATGATGGTTAAGGAGTTTAATAACAAATTATTCTATACCGGTACAAAAGGTAAGTTGTCCATTGTAGCAACACAATTCGGACTGCATCTTATCGAAATCACAGATGAAAAATATATTAGCAAAAATAATGGTGTTCAGTTAGGAACAATCAGCGAGACCATCATGCCTGGAGATAAAATACTTAACGCCAAGCTTGATGAAGCTCAAAAACTGGTAGAAGAAAATCAGAAACTCGAAAACCTGAAAAAAGCCATCAGTGAAGGTAAGACATATGTAATGGATTATGCAGGTGATCTCAAAGCCAACGAGTACAAGATCAAAAAACTGGGTGAGGAAAGCAATAATACCGTACGCGAAATGGTACGATGGGCATTTGAATCCAAGAATAAACCGGGCAATGTCTCACCGGAAGTCTACAGTGTACAGGAGCCTGTAAAGAAATTTATCAACCGGTACGTCATTTGCGGACTTGCTGCCATTAATCCGCCAGGTCTGCCAAAAGCCGCAGCTGTACGTGAAAGGGTAACTGAGGAAATTCTAAAGGAGAAGAAATTTGAATTCATTAAAAAACAAATCGGGCAGGTTACCGAACTCAAAACCAGTTACGGAGACTTTCAAACCAAAGTGGATACGGCCATTGAGACCACCACCAATGGTCAGCAGGTGCCTTTTTATGGTTATGAACCAGATGTTGTAACCTATGCCTGGAAGCTCAGTCCCGGACAGGTAGGCGGTCCATACAAAGGTGAAAGCGGAGCTTATATTGTACAGCTGACCAGTAAGAAGGATCCGGGAGTTTCTTCGAGTCTCGAGACCTTCAAGCGCTTCTATAAGCATCCAGCATATAACACAGCCCCGACTAACCTCATTGCTGCACTCAAGAAGAGCTACAAGGTTAAGGACAACAGAAGCACGTTTTATTAATTAAGACATATCCCGGTTTAAGATCCGGGTTCAATTTATAATACGATAAGGCCTCCGCCTTCGGACGGGGGCCTTGTTATTTATTTCGGGGTACAATAGTAACATTCTGTTATATTAGCCTTTTAAATCAAACAAAATCGATGAGTAATTCTACCGCCAAGCATCCACAGGGATTATATGTATTGTTTGCCACGGAAATGTGGGAAAGATTCAGTTATTATGGAATGAGAGCTATCCTTGCATTGTATCTGATGAAGGCTCTTCTTTATTCCAAAGAACTCGCATCACAGATCTACGGAACCTATACCGGACTTGTATATCTAACGCCACTGATTGGTGGTTATGTTGCGGACCGCTATTGGGGTAACAGAAGATCTATCATCGTTGGAGGCTTATTAATGGCAGCCGGACAGTTCTTCATGTTTTTAAGCAGTACATTTTATCAGAGTCATGGAATCACAGAGATTCTTCTCTACACAGCACTTGGTTTGCTCATTTTTGGCAACGGATTTTTTAAACCCAATATATCAACAATGGTAGGACAGCTCTATCCTGCCGGAGATAAAAAAATTGATTCCGCATTTACGCTTTTTTATATGGGGATCAATCTGGGAGCTTTTATTTCACCGATCGTATGCGGAGCGCTGGGAGAAACCAATGACCCGGGAGATTACCGCTGGGGATTTCTTGCTGCTTGTATCGGGATGATTTTAGGTGTTGTGATTTTTGTCATGATGAAAGATAAATATATCGTTACACCTGACGGAACTGGAATCGGAATTGAGCCCAACAAAGCCAGGGATGATAAGGACGTAAGCTCAAATACTTTGAATAAGAATACCATTCTGATGTGGTGTGGTATTATAATTGCACTATTCCTTGCATTCTTTTATGGAGCAAAGTTTGACTTTTTCGGATCAATTATATTTGCAGGAGCCATCGGTTTTCCAGGATTAATTATTTCAGATTCATCCCTTAACAATGTCGAAAGGGACAGAATATGGGTAATCTATATCTCCGCATTTTTTGTTGTATTTTTCTGGAGCGCGTTTGAGCAGGCAGGAGCTTCTTTGACATTCTTTGCGGATGAACAAACAGACAGGATTGTTAATATCAGTATGAACCTTGGGGTAGTATATCTTCTTATTGGCGCATTTTTATTTATCCTTTACAAGTTGTTGTCTAACCTCATGAATACACCCATTGAATTTGAATGGTTTTTCCGGGGACTGGGTGTGCTGGTCGCATGTCTGGTGATATATGGGTTTATTTCCGGTAAAAATTATGATCTGCCTGAAATTCCTGCCAGTTGGTTTCAGTCGGTTAATGCCGTAGCCATTGTCATATTTGCGCCGGGATTTTCAATTTTATGGCAGAAAATGGGTGACCGAAATATGGAGCCTGCAGCTCCAACGAAACAAGCCTGGGGATTGCTTCTATTATCACTGGGCTATCTTTTGATGTGCTATAAATTAAATGATCTTGATCCGACGCTCAAAGTATCAATGTTCTGGCTAACTGCATTATATGTGCTTCATACATGGGGTGAATTGTGTTTGTCTCCCATAGGTCTTTCTATGGTAGCCAAACTGGCGCCAGCAAGATTTGCTTCGCTACTGATGGGTGTCTGGTTTCTTGCCAATGCAACAGCAAATAAATTTGCCGGTATGCTATCCGCTTTGTATCCGGAGCCAGGAAAGACAACCCAGTTTTTAGGTTACCAGATGTCGAACTTGTATGAATTTTTCATGTTGTTCGTGATGATGGCTGGTGCTGCTTCACTGATTTTGTTCTTATCTACCAGAAAACTACAAACCATGATGCATGGTGTTCGGTAACAGGAATAAAATTCAATTATGAATTTTGAAGTACTTTGAATAAAAGATCTCTGGCAAATGCTGAAGTAAATTGTGAGGCACTGATCCTTTGATGCAGGTTATCTGTCAAACGCGGGAGATTGATGCAGAAGAATTGTTGCTGATGTATACATTCAATTAGCGTTGTGCTGAGAGAATGTGGATACTGGTAAGAAGGATTAAATTCATGAATAATTTCGGCGATCTTGGCACACAGGTCTTTGTAAGCTTTGAATACTTCATTTTTATTAATCTCACTGACTTCTTTTATGAGATAAACCTTGCTGCTTTCAGCAATTACAATGTGATTCAAAAGTTGTAAATTATAATCAAGATGTCCGGAACTTTCCGGCAGTTCGGAAGTCAATAGTTCAAGGACAATTTCAAGTCTGGCTTTGATGTCAGAAATATTCTGAAGTCGATACATCAGCAAGTATTCCATGTAGCACCAGTACCAATTGAGAATATATAATAACAAACGGTGTTTGTTTTCGAAATATCGGTAAACGGTTGCTTCAGTACTTCCTATTTCCAACGCAAGTTTTTTGAATGTGAATTGCTCAAAGCCTAGTTTATAAATCAGTTCAATAGAATGCTTGACAATTTCTTTGCCCAGTTCAGTACCTTCAGGATCTCTGAGGTATATGTTCTTATTGACAGAAAAACTTAATTGATATTCCATAATAATTTAGCAATTTGAATTAAATCATTGAAATAATATGATCTTGTCACTTGACTCAAAAGCATAATTAATCATAGCAAACAGTGGATTTTGTATTTACAGTCAGTCTCATGACCATAATGCATTTTGCTACAGAATCACTTTTGCTGGAAGAAATACCTGCTGAACTGGAATTTCGAGGTTGCCTGCCATAAGGTAGATCTGAGGGAACAAGATTACTTTGAAAAAACACTCAACAAAGATAGGAATACTATCATTTATTATAGAATGTCTATAATCAATTAAATTGAAATAAACAAATAATGGCTATTGCAGTGGCCAGTTATTGATCAGGTGGTAATAAACAGGCATCCCAATAGAAATGTTAAATGGGAAAGTGATTCCAATGGCCATCGGAATATAGATACCTGGATCTGCATTAGGAACCGAAAGTTGCATGGCAGCGGGAACTGCTATATAGGAGGCACTTGCAGCTAATATGCAGAAAATGAATCTATTAGATAAATCTTGCGTAATATATGAACTCAGCCAGGCCACTGCGCATCCATTGAATAACGGAATAATTATGCCAAAGAGGAGTGCGAAATAGCTGCTTTTTCTAAAGGACTCAAACCGCCTTGCAGCGACCATGCCCATATCTAACAGAAATAGCGCAAGAAAACCTTTGAATATGTCATTGGTAAAAGGACGTATTCCTTCAGCCTGTTTTGAATCGGCAATTAGTCCAATCAGGAGACTACCACAAATTAAGAAGACTGAACCATTCGTAAATGAATGCTTGAGTATAGAAGACAATGATACTTTTTGAACGGAGCCAGGATCCATGCGATTAAGCATAATGAGTGAAATGATGATTGCAGGTGCTTCCATGAGTGCCATGACTGCAACCATGTGTCCCCCGGCGGACAACTGGCGTGATTCGAGAAATTGTATCGCTGAGACATAAGTCACCGCACTAACTGATCCGTAGCAAGCAGCAATGGCAGCAGAATCTGAAATGCTAAAGCGAATTCTTAAAATAAAGAAACAGTATGATGGGATGAATAAAGACAAAGCTACACCAAAGGCAAGTGAAAGAAGTATCTCCTCACTAAATCCACTATGTGATAACTCTTGTCCTCCGCGAAATCCAATCGCAAATAAGAGATATAAGGAAATAAATCTTGAGGAGCTTGCAGGCAATGCCAAATCACTTTTCAGTAAAACTGCAAGAATTCCCAGAATGAAAAACAGAAAAGTTGGATTCGAAAAATTATTCAATAAAATGTCAACACTCATCAACAGAAATTATAATTATGGGTTACAGAAATCGCAGCAGCCCGGATCGGCGTATAACTTATCAGAAGGTATAGGTCGTGGTGATTCAAAACCACAATTCGTGCATTGCAATAAAATTGAAGTTGGGACATTGGTGGGAGCTCCGCAAAGTTCACATAATCTGCCACGAATAATGTCTACCTCTCCGAATCCGTGTTGATTACATTGAGGACAAAAGCTCTTGAGCCTTTCAGAAATTTTTTGAGCTGTTATTGCAATGTTTTTCATGCGCGTAGGGTTATTCATCGCGCGCATATCGGTAGAAACATGGCACTGACCATGTCGATCTATCATTTGTTCAAATTCATTTGCAAGATGTTCCCAGTCATGGATTCCTTTAATTGTCTGACCGGCACCTAAAAAGTCTGACTCAAGAATTAAATAATGTGAAGGAAAGAAGTTTTGATGTGCAAATCGGAAAAGTTCATCCAATGTACATACCTTTTGACTGCCAAAACGAATATCCGTAAAGATCTCATGTACGCAGACTTCATAATTTTTATCAAAATTGTAGTATAGCAACAATTCACTTTCACAGTTGGTCAATGGAAAAACCGGGTGGGGTCCAAAGCTACCTTCAGAAGCAATAACATGTGGTATTCCCAACAGATCAAAGGCAGCCTGACACTTCTTACGAGCAGTATTTATTGCACTATCAAGTCGTGGAATTTCTCCGGAAAAGGTACCAAAACAATCTGTATCAAAAAATCGAGGAACAATGCAACGACAACGAAGATCACGCTCAAGAACAGGCCCGATCGCTCTTTCCTTGCCGTGCATTGTGGCTATGACAAGTGTTTCAATATGCATTCTTTCGAAGCTTCAGATTGTTATATGATTTGATAAAACAGCAGCAATACATTGCTTGTAAATGCTATTACTGACCCTGTCCGGCTGAAAAACCAGGTACTCCATCGAATTCATATAAATTTTCTGATTTGATAAAGTCAATTTTCTTTTCAGAGGACTTTTGCATGATTTCAATAATTTCATTTTTATTTAGTTCGACGTGGTCTGTACTCAGAAAACGGCATCTCCAGTGATCGGTGCAGAAAGTTTCTGAGAACCCATCAGGCCATACTTTGATACCTCGGTTCGTAATCATGGTTAACCGTAGGTTATTTTTTTCGATATCCTTAATCTGTGTGGCAAGTTGTTCTGCATCTTTTCCGGACCAGTGCACAAAGAGATCCATACCGACAAGCTTTTTATGTTTTTTGTTTTTACGAATGTATTCCGGAAGATTGATTTTTTGGGTGCCTGTAAAATGTACAGTAGAAAGATGTTGAGGACTCCGTCCAAGATTGGAAATAACGCTTTGTGCGAATGCCTTTGTTCCTACGCATTCACGGGAGACTCCTGCTTTGAAAATGTCAAATGTATGAATTCCCTCCTCGATCGTAGTGAGCCAAGCATTTTGAACTCTTGAAGCTATATCAGATTGACCAATATGATTCAGCATCAATACGGCTGCCTGAATCAAACCTGAAGGATTGGCAGCATCTTGACCTTTTAGCAAAGGCGCTGATCCATGAATAGCTTCAAACATGGCGCATTGTTCGCCTATATTTGCTGAACCGGCAAGTCCGACGGAGCCTGCAATCTGTGCTGCGATGTCGGAAAGCACATCACCATAAAGGTTAGGTGTAACAACAACGTCGAATTCCTCTGGTGTGTCTGCAAGTTTGGCAGCACCAATATCAATGATCCAGTGTTCGCTGATTATATCTTTGTATTCTTCCGCGATTTCCCTGAATACCTGATGAAACAAACCATCAGTTTGTTTCATAATATTATCTTTTGTAAAACAGGAGACTTTTTTGCGACCGTAACTTCTGGCAAATTCAAAAGCATAACGGATAATTTTTTCGCAACCTGGTCTGCTAATCAGTTTAAGGCATTGTACAACCTCATCAGTCTGCTGATGCTCAATACCAGCATACAAGTCCTCTTCGTTTTCACGAATAATCACAACATCCATATTAGGATGTTTGGTATCAACAAAAGGATGATAACTGATATTGGGCCTGACATTCGCATATAATCCTAGAAATTTTCTTGCAGAAACATTGAGGCTTTTATAGCCTCCACCCTGCGGAGTGGTTACAGGAGCTTTTAGAAAAACTTTGTTTCTGCGAATGGTTTGCCAGGCATCCTGTGTAATTCCGCTCAGATTACCAGCCTGATAAATTTTTTCCCCTATTTGAACTTCTTCTGTAATAATGCGTGCACCAGCAGCATGTAAAATGGATAATGTGGCCTCCATAATTTCTGGGCCGATTCCATCTCCTCTAGCGATTGTTATTGTTGTCATAAGTTTAATTTGTTGCAAAGGTCTGAACAATTTATATAAATTATTATTTATATTAATTATAATAAACATAAATAAAACTTTATGAATTATACCTTACATCAGTTAAAAATATTTTACGAAATAGGTCAATGCAAAAGCATCACGAAGGCTGCAGAAAAGCTAAACCTTACCCAGCCAGCTGTATCCCTTCAGTTTAAAAAATTTCAGGATCAGTTTGACCTCCCACTCATAGAATTTATTAATAAAAGATTATATCTGACTGATTTTGGCATTGAGATCTGTGAAGCAGCTGGAAATATCCTGCAGGAGACAGATTCCATTGAAGAGAAGATGCATCAATACAAAGGAAGACTCACTGGCAAATTCAGGTTGGCAGCGGTCTCCACGGCGAAGTATATTATACCTTACCTCATTTCTGATTTCCTAAAACCCAATCCAGCCATAGAACTCTTGATGGAAGTGACCAACAGAGCGATGGTTCTGAAAAGTCTTCAGGAAAATCAGATTGACTTCGGGATGCTTAGTGTTCTACCCGAAAATTTGGATCTTCATTTTGAAAAAGTCATGGAAAACCGCCTATACTTAGTTGGCAAAGGTTCGGACGATAATATTCCTGACCGAATTCTCACGGAAGATCTAGACAAAATTCCAATGATATACCGTGAAGAAGGGTCCGCAACCCGAAGGATGATGGAGAAGCTGATGAATGAGAGAAACACCAATTCAGGAAAACGTTTTGAGTTGAGTTCAAATGAAGCAGTTAAACAAGCTATTTTAGCCGGCCTTGGTTATTCGGTGATGCCACTGATTGGAATCCGGAATGAGCTCATACGAGGCGAATTAAAAATAATTAAAACTGAAGGTTTGCCTATAATCAATCACTGGTATATTGTCTGGAACAAGGGCAAACAACTGAATCCTGCATCTGCAGCATTTTTAGCATTTTTCAGAAACAACCGTGAGAGGCTCGTCCGAGCACACTTTGGCTGGATCGAGGATTTTATTCCTGGTGTATAAAACCAACAGGTGGTCAAGAGGCCTGCTAATTGGTCATTAAAAGAGAACAGCTCGTCAACACTTGTAAGAGGTTCGTCAATAGCTTCCGGTACCCAAGTATTGGTATCATATATTTGTATCGATTTGGTTTTATTGAGATAAGATTTGGTTTTTTTAGAGATAAGAAATTTTGGTAATGAGATACAAAAAGGCGCTACAAGCGCCTTTTTGTTTTTATAATGTGTCAGTACTATAATGCACTCCAACGAGCATAGCCAAAGCAATGTGCGATAGAATTTGGTAACTTAATTACCCACTTGAAGAGCTACCTCTTCCAGGTAATTAAACCCCGAATAGTAAGGGATCACCTCTATCGCAGTAAGATTAACGATTCAGACTAAACGAAAGGTTATATAATGCTAAAATTGACCTTGGTGTGCATTGGTTCCAAAATGGTCTCCTAATGTGACGATCTGGTAACAGTAGACTTAGTTGCAAAAAAGCACTCACGGAGAACACTTGCGCAGAGAAGTACCGAAAGTGGGACTCGAACCCACACAACTTTAAAGGTTACTGGATTTTGAGTCCAGCGCGTCTACCAGTTCCGCCATTTCGGTAAGAAGAGGCACAAATGTAAAAAATGCCAGTGAAATGCTGAGAAGTGATTATCGAATCTCGGTCCAGAACATTCTTCGCTCTCCAATAAATCCTTCTAAAAGGTCACCTCTATTGACTGGTCCTACGCCGGACGGCGTTCCTGTAAAGATGATATCACCGGTCTGCAAGGTAAAAATTGATGTGATATACTGGATCAGGTCTTCAAATTGAAAGAGCATATCCTTTGATTGTCCACTTTGGACCAACTCTTTATTTTTTTTGAGACTGAATTTGATATTTGAGGTATCAAGTTCATGAATATCGATCCATTCGCCAATTAAGGCGGAGTGATCAAAACCTTTGGCGATTTCCCAGGGTAACCCTTTATCCTTGCACCGCGATTGGATATCTCTTGCAGTAAAATCAATACCAAGCCCAATGTGGCTGATATACTCAAAAGCTTTATGCTTTGGTACGGCCCGGGCTGGTTTTGCGAGGCGAAGTAGCAATTCCACTTCATATTGAATGTCATCAGAGAAATCAGGGTAATAGAACGGTTTGTTATCACGAAGCAACGCCCCAGAGGGTTTGCAGAATACAATGGGTGTCTGCGGTACAGGATTATTTAGTTCCCTGGCGTGTTCTGAATAATTACGTCCGATACAAAAAATATTCATGGTACTTTTTATGGTTCATTGACAAGCCGGCATCAGCCTATGATCATACATTGAGGACATCCAATGATTGCAACAAATTAATTAAGTCCTGTCAGTGAACGCACTTCATTGAGCGTTGCTATGGCGCGTTCACGAATATTCATCGATGATGACTTGATCATGTCTTTAACCGCCTTTTTATCGGCTATTATTTCCTTTTTGCGATCCTGAATAGGCTGCACCATTTGAATTACTGCATCTGCCACATGATCCTTAAGGACTGCATAGCTAAGTGTCTGATTGCTATATTCGGCCAGCAGCTCATTGTAAATCGCAGTTTGCTTACAGGCTTTGAGCAATTGGAAAAGATTTTCAACACCTGCACTCATTGTATCCGATCGCTCTCCTGTATCGGTGACCGCTGAGCGTATTTGCTTTCTGATTGTATCCACAGGAGCAAAAAGATCAATATTGTGTTTATCACCGGCAGAAGCGCTCATTTTTTTTGAGGGATCTGCAGTAGATAGAATTTTAGGTGTTTCAGTATATAAAGCTTCAGGTGCAACAAAGTAATCTTTGCCAACGACAGCATTAAAGCGCTGCGCAATGTTGCGGGTCAGTTCCAGATGCTGATCCTGATCTTTACCTACCGGAACATAGTCAGCGCGGTACATCAGAATATCGGCAGCCTGAAGAACCGGGTAAGTAAAAAGACCACAGGAGACAAAGGAATCCTTGTTTTTTTCTTTAACCTGATCGGTCTTGTCCTTGAATTGTGTCATTCTTGACAGCTCACCATAACTACACATGCAACTGAGTATCCAACATAATTCGGTATGTTCAGGAATTTTGGATTGTATAAACAGACTTTCATGATTGACACCACAAGCCAAAAGATTGTAAACAAGTTCCCACACATTTTCTTGAAGCTTGACCGGATTGTAAGGCATTGTAATAGCGTGGTAGTTGACGACACAATACACACAATCAAAATCATTTTGAAGATGAACCCAGTTTTCAATAGCGCCAAAATATCTTCCGAGGTGTAGATTGCCTGTTGGCTGAATTCCCGAGAGTACTACTTTTCTGTTCATGGCCTTAGAAAATTTATTTGTATGCGATACAGGAAATTTCCACATTAACCCCTTTGGGCAATGCAGAGACTTCTACGAGTTCCCTTGCAGGAGGGCCCTCCTTGGTAAAATAAGTTGTGTAGACACTGTTAATGGCAGAAAACTGTCCGATATCTTTAACGAATACAGTGCATTTGACAACATGTTCAAAATCCATACCTACGGCATTTAATATTGCTTTTACATTGTCCAATACACGGTGAGTCTCAATTGAAATATCATCCGTAATCAATTGATTGGTAACAGGGTCAATTGCAATTTGTCCGGAAACAAAAAGTGTATGGCCAGTTTGAATAGCCTGACTGTAAGGTCCTATTGGCGCCGGAGCGTCTTTTGTTAAAATTACTTTGCGCATTTTAATAAAATTTATGAGTAAAAAAAAAGCTCCAAGAACTTGGAGCTTTTCAATATCTTGACATGGTACCGTCACCGGTCCATGCATTTTTTCAGGATTATGCCAACACTTAAGCTTCTGCTACGCTGGATTCAGCACCCTTGATTAATACATGCCCCTTGTAATACATATCTCCTTCATGCCAATATGCATGATGCATGATATGCATTGCGCCGGTTGTTTTACAAACACCCAGCTGAGGCGTCTCAGCTTTGTAATGGGTTCTTCTTTTTCTTTTACGCGTCTTCGAATGTCGCCATTTCGGATTAGGCATAGTTTTAAAGTTTTATTTTAAGTTCAATTTTTTGAGTTCATCCCAAAGGGCATTTCCCTCAAGATTTACCTTGTCTTCAGTAATTTTACTAAGTACTTCCCTGTTGCAGGGTGCGGGATTCATCTCTTCGCAGTTGATGGTCCTGCTCATCGGCAGCGACAGGCAACAGTACTCATAAATCAATTCGGCAATATTCCATTCGTTTTCTTCAGGACTGATAAAATACAAATCAGGGTCATCTGAAGTCCCAACTGCTTGCTTAACAATGATCTGATAAGCGCCAGCCACAGGCAGGCTTATTTCGGCCAAACACCGATCACAGTTCACCATTGCAGAACCAGTAACATTAATATTGACTGTCATCAAGGATCCCTGTTTGTCAGTATTAAAGTCCGTCTGAATTTTGCATGGACCAAATGGACTGGATGGGAACCGCCTGAAAAAGTCTTCATCCAGCTCAAAAGAATAATGATGGACACCGTCCAACATACCCTTGAATGGGATGGAAAATTGCTTTAAATAATCCATAATTATTGAACGTTTTCAAAAATCGGATCGCAAAGATAGCTCACAGGAGGCATATTTAAGCGATGATTCTTCAAAAATCTTATATTTGCGTAAAATATAATTGTTCTATTTATGGGAAGAGGCGATAAAAGGTCAGGAAAAGGTAAGCGAACGATCGGATCTTACGGTAAAACTCGTGTCAGAAAGGGAAAAAAAGACCAGACCAGCGAAAAAAAGGCCTGACCTGGCTTCGGCACACAAAGCATTCTTACCTTTAGGTTGACGGCTGAGCGCAGGAGATTTACTCTGTCCGCTTGGTCTCAAGCTTTATCGTATTGTCGGTGCAAAAAGAAAGCAGGAATGACAAATTTAGCCTGGTAGACCTTTGGGGTTTTATAAAGAGCAGGCTTTTGACCTATACGCTGATACGTATGGGTATTTTCCTTTTGTTGATCTGGCTCCTGAACAGCCTGTTGCTTAATTTATATACAAACCACGGGCAAAAGCTTCGGTTGACCAATTTCGTTGGCCAACCCCTTTTTAAAGCAAGGAAAATGGCAGCATCCAGGGATTATGAACTGGTTATACTGGACTCAGTTCACCTGATCGGCAAACCCGGAGGCTATGTGTTGAATCAGGTCCCAAAGCCTAACTCCTTTGTTAAAAGAGGGCGAAAAGTCTATATTACAATCAGCAGATTCAAAGCAGATGAAATCCTATCAGATAACATCCCAAACCTTTATGGAGAAAAATATGATTTTAAGAAACAAGAATTTGAAAGCTTATACCACATAAAGCTAATGATTGCCGAGACTCGGTATGATCCAGGACCTTCCGGCCATATCCTCGAAGCCAGCTATCATGGAATGTTGCTTGCGAACGAAGAAAATAAAGCCAAAGGTCTATCGCTTTCAAAAGGAGACACGGTATTGGTGGTTATTTCAGTAGACCGAGGCGGTGAAATTGATGTTCCGCAATTGCGATGTAAGACCCTCGGTGAAGCAAAGCTGGAACTTAGCGCAATGAAAATTGAATTGGGAAATATCAATCAGGAAGGTGATATAGAAGATCAGGACAACGCTTACATAATCAGACAGGAACCGACCTATGAGAAAGGGAAGAAAATTAAAATGGGATCGTCTGTTCAATTGACAATAAGCCAGACCTATCCCGATGATTGTGAACCAAGATAATTTCTTATGACAGACATTACGGCACAGGAACTAAAAGAAAGGATTGACAGGGGAGATTCTTTAGTACTAATTGACGTCAGGGAGCCTTACGAGCATACTGAATTTAATATCGGTGGTCAGCTTGCAAGCCTTCAAACCAGCTTACCTTATAAGATTATGGAACTCGCAGGAAAGGAGAATCAGGAGATCATTGTGTATTGCAGGAGTGGCAACAGAAGTGGTATTGCCAAGCAAATGTTTATTCAGGCCGGATTTAATAATGTGAGAAATCTACTGGGTGGAATGCTCTACTGGAAAGAATTGTTCGGACCATATTAATTTAAGTTTAATCCATTAATAAAATAAACCATCTTTTATCGCACTGCGATAAACAATTCTGAATGAGGCTTTCACAATTATTGTCTTTCCTGCTGATTTTTATAATCCGTGAACAAGTCAGCGCACAGTATACTGAATATAAGACGGTGGTCAACGGTGAGGAAGTCAGAGTTCTTATCATGGACGGAGATACCATGATCATTGCTGAACTTGAGAAGATTTCCGTAAAAGCACCTAAGGAATTTGATTATACAGATGAAAGAGAACGCTATCTGAAGTACAAGCGCTGGGCGGCAATAGTTTATCCTTATGCTGTGCAGGGGGTAAGACTTTACCGTCAGATAGAGAAAGAGACAGAGGGAGACAGCAGGCGCCAGAAAAGAAAGGTAATTCGCGAAATCGAAGGAAGACTGAATGATGAATTTGAAAAGCCACTGAAAAATCTGAGCCGGACACAAGGACTCATTCTTACAAAAATGATGGAAAAAAATATTGGGATGCCATTTTATAAGATCATTAAGGAGTTAAAAGGAGGATTTACTGCTGGATATTACAATCAGATTGGCAAATTTTATGGATATGATCTCAAAGATGGCTATCGCGTAGGAGCTGATCCAGTCATGGATGCAGTCCTTGAAGATTTTGACCTTAACAAAGACCTGGAGAATTGGAAAAAACCGGAATAGTTCAATGGAAAAGTCCTTCCAATATTGCCATTGTAAAGTATTGGGGTAAAAAGGCTGGACAGATCCCCATGAATGCATCGTTAAGCTTTACATTATCGCAGTGCATAACCGACACAAAAATTTCCTACTCCGCTGGTAACGGAAAAGTTGAATTTTTTTATGAAGGTCAGCCGAAGCCAGAATTTTTTCCAAAGGTCAGGATGATGCTGGATAATCTGAATCTCGACTTTCTTAAAGATTTTGATCTGATCATTGAAAGTAGTAATAATTTCCCACATTCGGCAGGTATTGCTTCTTCGGCTTCAGCTATGAGCGCATTGGCACTTTGTATTACGGATATGCAGCGGAATGTTAGAAGCCTAGACAAAGATTTTCTGAGTCTTGCCTCCTTACGTGCAAGAATAGGCTCAGGTTCAGCCTGCCGCTCAGTATTTGGAGGAGCGGCGCTATGGGGTAAGCTTGAATCCGTTGCTGAAAGTACAGATGAAATGGCGCTACCCTGGAAGTCAAATTTGCACAGTGCGTTTTCCGATGTGCAGGATTGGATATTTATTGTGAGTGCCGGAACCAAAAATGTGTCGTCCTCAGCAGGTCATAAAGAAATGAATTCTCATTATTTCAGAACTGGTCGGATAACTCAGGCTCAGCAAAACATAATTCAACTCATCCACGCACTAAAAGAAGGAGATTGGAATTCGTTCATAGAAATAGCTGAAATGGAAGCGCTAAGCCTACACGCCCTGATGATGAGTGGCAATCCTGGATATCTATTATTGGAGCCGGAATCCATTCGTTTGATTCATGCGATCAGGCAGTTAAGAAAAAATACAGGCTGGCCAGTTTGCTTTACTATAGATGCCGGTCCAAATATTCATGTGCTTTTTCCAAAAAGTATTGAAGATAAAATGACTGATTGGTGTTTTACAGAACTACCTAATTATAGTGCAGAAACCCGTATCATTAAAGATCATGTCGGTAATGGACCTGTAAAAGTCCAATAAACAAAATAAACTAATAAGTCTAATTCCTGATCAATTTCTGAACACAGTTTTTGTTAGAAACTAAATACACACCGCTTGCCAGGGAGGAAATATCAATGAGTCCTTTGATCACATCCGCATCGCTGCTTCGGTAGACCATTGCACCGTTAATCGAATAAATACTGAATGGTAATCGTTCATTTTGATTTATCAGAATTCGGTCATCTGATATCAAATTGGTTAATATGTTGCAATCCGGATTTCCTTCTGAATCAGAGACTGATGTGGTCTGGTCAAGATCCGAGAATTTCATTCCATTGCCAAAGCTGCTGACCCACATCTGACGGTTTTTGTAAGGATTAAAATAAACCCGTTCCGGCTGCCTGAAATCATAAGCATTGACCAAAGACCAGATTGGATTAACGCCAGATATATCTAATGTCCTCCAAAGTCCCTGAGTCTCCGTTGTCAAATAACATACTTTCGGCTGTTGAGGATCAAATGTAACCGAAGTTACCCGGTCGAATTGAGTACCCGTTAGTTTAGTCCAGGACTGTCCTCTGTTCGTCGTGCGGTACAAACCTCCCAGACCATTCGGGGCGCCTCCCCATCCGCTGAACACCGCAACAAGCCAGGTGCTTTGCGTGCTGTCTGAAGGATCAACTACAACATCTTTTGTCCAGTAATACATGCCAGGATCGCTCAGATCCTTCCAGCTGCCTGATGCTGGATTATAAAGATATAATCCTGAACTTTTTGTAAACTGACCGCTGCCATTGCGCCTGCCGGAATAGGTGCAAAGCACTTGACCATCTTTGAGCACAAGGACCGTTGCAGGATGTCCTTCAGTCCTTGGAGGGTTTGGCAGTTTGACCCACGATGAGGCAGAACCTTTATTGATATCATCACTAACCCAAATTCCTCCCATGCCTGATCCGCTACCGTAATGTATCACGGATGCGTACATACGCGTATTTTTTGTTGGATCAGCAGCGATCCAGAAGACCGGGTGGTTGAATTGATGGAGTGATGACCATGTTTGTCCATTGTCAGTGGAATAGCTAATCTTTCCATTTGCATCCGCGGCATCAAGTTGCCCATCAGCCAGCCTGGTACTTTGATACATGTCGTGGATATTAGAACTTGCGGCATAAAGTGTACCATTGGCTCCGCTGATCATTCGATACAATGAATTGACAGACAAACCATCATAATTATAACCCCAACTAAGTCCTCCGTCCTGTGATCTGATCAGTCCGATATCGCTAAAACAACCGAACATATTCATAGGATCAGTCCAGAATATTTGCCAGCATGTAGTATTCTCTAAACCAATACTGTGATATGATTTTTTCTTTGGCGTTGGTGCATTGGCAGGATGTTCATCACTGCTTTTGACATAAGCCTGACTCCAGTTAGCGCCACCGTCTTTGCTGACATGTACGAAAGAGTAATCACCAAACAGCACGCGGTCAGCATTATCTGGAGCTACAGCGATACCAAATGCAGTCTCTCCCCAGCTCCAGTTTTTATCACCTTGAAAACCGCTCCAACCCGTTCTTATATTTGTATTATTGGAGGACTTAAAAACTTTTTGCCAGGAGTCGCCACCATTTTCTGATTTCAATATCAGCGGGGCTCCAAGCGAAGCGTCATTTCCGGCCAGATAAATCGTATGGATATTGTTTTTTGCCATTCCCGAATAAAGGATAAAATCATTGCTGAAATTTATTCCGGAGCTTTTAGATATCCACTTGGTGTCCTGATTATTCATGATAAAGACACCAGAAGCCACATTACTGTACTCGTAAGGCATAAGTCCATTGTAGATATCAGTAGATTTTCCCGTGATACAAACAAACCGAACGGTCCCGGATTCCTTGGCTGCGGAGAAATCCCAGATAACCTGACCTGCCGGAATTCCACTGGTTGTAACCGGGGCAAATGACAGTCCACCATCAGGTGATCTGAATAGTCCTTCGTTGGTTGCAATAAAAATCACATTGCCATCAAAAAACACACCGCTTAAAATGATCCCAACTCCGTTATTAACTGCTCTTTTAAGTGGTGTAAAATGTTTACCATAATCGTTGCTGATTGAAATTAGACCATAGTAATTAATAATAACTTGTTCCGGGCGATCGTAATTCGCACGCATTTTATAGACCTTTCCTTCATTCGCATCAAAACCTTCCAGCCTGATCCAATTTGAACCACCATCTTCTGTTCGAACAGGATAGCCGTCATTGCCGTCATTAAAATTTGTATAGGCGATTTTGGAGTCCTTGGTAAATTCATAAGTTGAATTGTTTTGTACCGTCAGCCTGCTGAAATGAGATTGGGTAAAGCTTAAGCCAAAGTCAGTGCTATGGAACAATTGACTCATATCGCAGGCAATGTAGAAATCATCACTGTTTGAAGGATTGATTGTTGGAAAAAACAATGCTCCTCCACCTCCGATACCGCGAATGGTAAAGCTGTTTTGTGAATGCGAACTCAGGGACAGGAAAAATAAAATAGCAGTTAAAATTTGCTTATTCATGATCGGTATTTGATCAAAGATAGGTCGCCAATACGAGGATTTCAAAAAATTTGAGGTTCTAAAGAACCTTCAATTTTCTAAGATCAGAAGCTACAAGTGCACAAATGAGGGCCCAGAACGGAACTGCTGCCTTGTCCATATCAAGGAAGTTGTTGAGAAATCCATGTGTCAGATAGGAGATTAGCGCACAAGCGGACATACTGATGATAATTCTTTCGGACCGGGTGGTTGCTACCAAATAGGTCTTGAAAGAATAATACAGAATAAATATAAGCAGCGCGAGCATGAGCAGGCCTCCCAAAAGACCCTGTTCAGCCAAAGGACCAAGATATTCGGAATGTGCATTGCCAACATCTCCGGAATTTGTACTGATCTCTGTGCGATTGCCTGAAAGCTGAAAAGGTGCATATTCAAACATATAGGTGCCTGGCCCAAATCCAAATAACGGCTTTGATTTCCACATGTCTACGGCACACGCCCAACGGTTTATTCTTTCAAGGTTGGATACGTCGGTGCTGATATTGGAAATAGATTCTACATTCTCAATCAGATCATCTGAGCTTGCGACTTTATTGGTCTCAAGATTACGTATAATGGATTCCAGGTTAAGCAGAATCCCAACTAAAATGATAACAATCAGAGAGAGAAGAAATCGAAATGGTATCTTTAGTTTGAGTGCAAAATAAAGCAGCACCGAAGGCACTACGCTGATCCAGGCAGCCCTTGAATAAGTAAAAATAAGACAGGCCGTCAGCGCGAGGAAAACAATAAAAAACAAAACTTGCTGAAGGCCCTTGCCTTTTTCATAACGAATGACACCAAGTGCTAATGGAAGACACATTGCATTGACTGCGCCCAGGACAGCATGGCTCTTAAAAAAGGGCTGCATCGTCCATTGAGAAGGCTTATCCTCAAATTGATAAGTAGATAGATGTACGATATTGTATATGGAAACAATCGTGAGCGACCATAGGAATAATTTGATATACGTGATAAATTTTCGTTCATCCCGGATATAAAAATAACCTAGAAAATAAACCGGAATAATAAACCATAATTTACTGATCCAGAATTTGAAGGAGACGATCTTTTCGACGCTCGTAAAACAGGTGATCAACATCCATCCAAGATACATCAGTATGAGTATGCTAAACGGGTGCTTGAAAAATTCAGGCTCAATCTTATCAGTGCGTATAAGATAGTAAAAGAAAAGAAAAATTAACAATACAAGTAATGGCTCTGTGGGAATTGAAAGGCTTAATTTACCCAAATCAACGTCATTCGGATTGATTGATATTGGTGTGAAAAAAGCGATGCTGTACCAGATGAAATCTGGTTTGATGATCGAGACTACGGCAAAGAGCAATAGCGGAAAAAGCGCCAAATAGGCAAGTTTGTCAGTATAAATACAATAGAATGCAAAAATGCTCACCAAAATAGAACCCCAAAGGATGCTCCTGTTACTGAGAATGGCAGAGAAACTCAAATTCAATCCTGAAGAAGTTTTTTAATGTACGGCCACTTGCGGCGAACAAGTAAAGCCGTGATGGAAAAAATCTGGGAAGAAATGATACTTACCAGAACGAAGAGCCAGCGCACGGGAGAATGTTTTCTTTCAGCCGGAACAGCTTTGTCAACGACAAATTTCTGAGTAAATTCGACATCCGCATCTGCCCGGGTCTGAACCAGAAATCTTTTAATATACATCATATTCTCCAGTTCCCGTTCATAGACCCGCTCGACGACATCAAATGTTTCTCCTTTCTCAATATTCTGGTCAACCAACTTTTTTAAATCAGCTGCATCATGCGATCCTGCCTGTGCATAGGCGTCCAGAAGATAACCCCTTTGAAACTGGCTCATGACACCATACTTGGTGAGTGAGTCCATTTGAATGCGTATTGAATCCACAACACGTT
Source organism: Saprospiraceae bacterium (assembly GCA_046329325.1). Taxonomy (GTDB): domain Bacteria; phylum Bacteroidota; class Bacteroidia; order Chitinophagales; family Saprospiraceae; genus Vicinibacter. The sequence continues at coordinate 1,082,624 of JAXLUU010000001.1, read as the reverse complement.
TTTGATTTTCAAAATTCCTCTCGAGATTTGCCAAAAGGTCTTTAGATCTGCTTTGTGTTAATTCGAATTTGACTGAGTCATAATACATGGGAAAAGCGTTGGTAATATCCGCAGCCATTTTAGGATCCTTGTCAACTATACTGATCTCAATGGAGTTGTATTTATTGCGCTTGGAAGTCATATTATCTCTCAATTGTTGCAGGACTCTGGTGTAAGCAAACTGTTCACTACTATCTATTTCATAATGATTGAAGAGATCATATTTTCTAATTATTTTATCCAGCAACCGGGTAGAGTTAATGATTTCCAGGGCTTGTTCTGATTCACTGGTTTCTCCGAACTCTGAAAATCCACCGCGGCGAATAGCGGTCTCCGTAACAGGAACCTGTGAAGACTTTGCCGGAAACATGGTGGTCGTTGATTTGTAGTAGACCGGGAGCAAGAAGGATAAAAGGGTGGAGATCAAAGTAGTCCAAAGCATTATTTTTAAAAAGAGGCTCCGGTTCTGCCAGATAATTTTAATGAGGTCTAAAAAATTAAGAATTTCCATTCTGTTTACTTAAGCTGATATAACGCACAAACAAATTAAAATGTATATCACATATTGTACGTGGGAGGCGCAAAAGTAAGAATTTAATGTGGCGGTTCAATATAAAAGCTTCACTTGAGCGCCAGTGGCCCATAAAATCGTTATAAGTACTTTATAATCAGCAATTTATGAATATTAAATCTATGTTTATATAAAAATGAATTTACTTAATCATTCAAATCCTGCCGGAGGCCAGGGCAATTCCGAAAATGACAAGAAATAATCCGACGGCCATACGGATATGATCGCTGCTTGTTTTTCGGATCAACTTCTTTCCAGCCCAGGCCCCTGCCATAGCAGACAATGACGCCTTAATAACATAGTCCCATTGTACTTCCGCATTGGTAAGGTATGCTGCATAAACTGGTAATCTGCTGATATCAACCAAGCAGGCAATCAAGACACCTGTGGCAATGAATTCCTCTTTTCTTTCGATCAGGCGCTGCAAAAACAGGCTTCTTAATGCCCCCTGATGTCCTGACAAGCCACCAAAAAAACCTGAAGCCAATCCACCCAGCGGAATCCAGAAGTGACCGGAAATCGGACGGGATCTGAACCATTCAAGTACAGCAAAAAATGATATTAATAAACCCAAGCATAATTTGAGAAGACTGGTCTCATGCCAAAGGAAGGTGAAGTTATTGTTTGAAAGATTGTCAACCATCAATCGCAGGCTCCAGGCTCCCGCCAATGCGCCAGCCATTGATGGCAGTCCAAATCGAATTGTCCAGTGAAGGTTCGCCTGTCTGCCCGTCAGCCAAAGTTTAAATACATTATTGCTAAGGTGCACCAAAGCGGTCATGGCTACAGATAGCGGTAGCGGAAAGAAAATTGCAAAAACTGGCAGTAGTACAGTACCAAGACCAAATCCACTGAAAAAACTCAGGAATGAAACAGACAGACTGGTCAGACAAACAACCGCAAGCGGTAATAATTCAGAAGATGTATCGTACATAGCAGTTATAAATAAACAGGGCCAATAAGAGAATACTGGCGACGATCATACCGGTGAGTAGAAGTTTTTCGTCCACAGACTCACTTTTACGTATTGCAGTATTGAGTGGCGTAGGTGTGTCCCTGTCCACCTGCAGATCGTAGAAGTATTCTTCATTTTTTCGCATTATACTCAGACACATGAATTCATGGCCGACATAAAAATGATATTTCTTGTCCTCAAGAATGTTGAAATCAATCAAAAATACTTCATTGTTCATATACAATACCACGTTGCCGGAGTCTTCCCCGTGGTATAGACCAACAGTGTAATGATCACCGGTGACACTATCCATATTCCACACCTGTTGACCCATGATACTGAATATAGCTACTAAGATATTGAAACTAACTAATTTTGACACTGTATTATTTTATCTACCAATATGTTAACAATAGATCTAAAAGGAAGGCGTGTGCTGGTGTGCGGAGCGAGCAAAGGAATTGGCTTGTCTGTCTCGCGCATGTTCGCACAATGTGGCGCAGAAGTATGTCTTCTCGCCAGGCAGGAAGGACTCCTTCAAAAAAACATTTTGACCCTGCCGGCAGATTCGGGACAGCGGCATCAATGGGTTGCGGCAGATATGAATGATCACACAGGAATGTTGGCGGGTGTACGCAGCAAACTTGAACAAGGGCCATTCGATATTCTGGTTAATAATACTGGCGGACCTGCGGGAGGAAAATTATGGGACGCCACCAGTGACCAGCTCCTGATGGCATTTAATCAGCATCTTATTGCAGCGCATGAATTGATGAAGATTTTGATTCCGGGAATGAAATCTTCTTCCTATGGACGGATCATTAATATTATTTCCACTTCAGTCAAGCAGCCTCTGGAGAATCTCGGTGTATCCAATACCATTCGTGCTGCAATGGCTTCATGGGCGAAGACGCTTGCGAATGAACTGGGAGAATCGGGCATAACAGTCAATAATGTATTGCCCGGAGCAACTGATACCGACAGGTTGAAGGAAATCATCGCCAGAGAGTCGTTGTTGCATAAGCGCAGTGAAGAAGAATCAATTCGCTTAATGCAATCTCAAATCCCCTTGAGAAGATTTGCCTTGCCTGAAGAAATTGCTTCTGCCGTAGCTTTTCTTGCTTCTCCGTTGGCTGGATATATCACAGGAATTAACCTTCCTGTAGATGGAGGACGCACCAAAAGCCTTTGACAAAACTATGGTTTCGTAATGATTTCGATTTTTTCTGCGGCAAATGCTTTTTCCAATTTTGGACGGTTGGTATTACGTATTTGCTGATATTGTTGAACTGCATCTTCAACTTTTTTGGAAAGATCATCAGCAGAAGCAATCACTGTGTTGGAAGGTCTCTGGTGCCCACTGACACAGGTGCCGTAGGCTTCAGTAATCTGCTCCCTCAACTTTTTCTCATCAGCGAAGATTGATTTTTGTTTTGAAGCCAACAAGGTGGTTCTCAGATTTTCCAGCTCATTGTAATACTGATTTGCGATGGCAAGATTTTTCTTTGACTTTATTTTTTCTTTGTTCTTTTTAATCAGCTCTTGTTCTGAGTTCAGGTTGTCAACACATTTAGCCAAAGATTCATGCATATTGTAAAAACGCATGGAAACTTCATGTTGCAAAAGGCGGTCGTCCATGGTGTAATGATCTTCGTCTTTGTGTACCATTTTGAATGTGTCATACACAATTTTATTACGAACGGTCAGCTTCGCGATATAAATACCGGGTAATACTTCAGGAGCTGTAAAACCACCGAAATCCAATTTGGTACCTCCTTCTGCCACTTTAGGTGGTTTGATTCTGTAATTCCAGAAGACTTTGTTGATGCCTTTTCTTTTGGAAGCCGGAATGTTCTGAATCAGGTGCCCTGTGCTGTCCAGGATCTCTACTTTGACTTCTCCATCAAGTATTCTTTCTTTAAGATAGTATTGAATGGGTATCATTGATTCCGGATTGCCGGCATTCCAGCCTCCAGAGAACGGCGATGCTCCACCGTATTTCCCATCGGTGAGTGGGATTTCCTTTTGATGAAAAAGAAATACTTCTTGTTTTGCCAGTTCCGGCGTCAGACTTCTGAACAAACGTATATCGTCATAGACATAAATACCACGGCCATGCGTTGCAATGATCAATGCATCGGTCACTGGATGTATTCTGATATCGCGCACCAGTGCATACTCCGGAAAACCGTTTTTCATTCTGAACCAGTTTTCTCCTCCATCGATGCTAATAAATAATCCCATTTCAGTGCCCAGAAAATATAAAGATGGGTTGATGCGATCCTGAACAATTTTATGGGCGTAACCTGTAAACTCTGGACTTGTGATTCTCTTCCAACTCGTTCCGCCATCGCGACTGACTACTACATAAGTCTGATGGTCTCCATACATATGATTGTCCAGCGTGGCAAATATCATTTGAGGGTCATGGCTTGATGCGAAAATACTGCTGATCCAGGTTTGCGCCGGAACACCTGTCTGTGCAATCGCTTTGCTTACATTTTTCCAGCTCTGACCTCCGTTGGTTGTAACCTGAAGATTTCCATCGTCAGTTCCAACATAAATTGTTTTATCATCAAAGGGTGATTCGGTAATGGTAAAAATGGTGCAGTGATTTTCCGCACTGGTATTATCTGCGGACAAACCGCCTGATTCTTCCTGTTTTTGTTTGGCCGGATCGTTGGTAGTCAGATCCGGAGAAATTCGTGTCCAGTTTCTGCCCTGGTCAGTTGACAGAAAGAGATACTGGCTGCCCATGTAAAGATTTTTTTTACCAGGGACCAAAGGCGTATTCCAATGCCAGCGCAACTTGTCTTCTTTCGATGATTTTTGAGGCTGAATGCTGTAGGATTTAAGATTCCTGAGATCAATACGGGCGGCATTGCCACCCTGATATTCTGCATAGCATACATTTTTATCGGTATTGTCCGGTTCTGTCCAGAATCCGTCGCCCCAATACACACCTTTCCAGTCACCATTGGAGATGCCACCAGGCTTTTCGGATGGGGCCATCCAGCTTCCATTATCCTGAAGTCCACCATAGATATTATAGGGCTCTGCCTTATCAACCGCGACATGATAAAATTGGCCAACAGGCAGATTTGCACAAAAAGTAAATGTAGCACCTCGATCATTGCTTATGTAGACACCTCCGTCTGTACCCAGGTACATGTGATTGGTGTGATTCGGATCTATCCATAAAGCGTGATGATCTGAATGTACCCAACCGCCATCTCCGGACACTTCGTTGAAGGAATAGCCGCCATCGTCGGAATAGGATAGCGTAAATGCAGGGCGATAGACCCGGTTGGAATCTTTAGGGTCAATCACAATTGTAGAAAAGTAGAACGGACGTGCGGTCACATTCATTGTGGCGCTTTGACTTTTCCAATGTTCGCCGCCATCACGCGAAATATAAAGCCCGGTTGATTCAGCTTCAACAATCGCAATCAACTGATGTGGTGCCGAAGGTGAAATCGATAGCGCAATCCTTCCGTAATCACTTTGTGGCAGACCGGCAGTAATTTTTTTCCAGTTTTTTCCCCCATCGGTGCTTTTATAAAGTCCGCTTCCTTTTCCTCCTGAATTAAATGAATAAGGGGTGCGTCTGAATTCCCAGGTTGTTGCATAGAGTATCTGTGGATTTTGCGGATTGAAACAGACATCAGCTACACCGGTCCGTTCATTAATAAATAAAATCTTATTCCAGGTCTTACCGCCGTCTTCAGATTTGTACAATCCACGATGGGGACTGTCAGACCAAAGAGGTCCAGGTACCGCGACATAGATTTTTTCACCTGAAGTGGTATCAATTAGAATTTTGCTGATATGTTCTGTACTGTCCAGTCCCATTTTAACCCAATTGGCACCCGCGTCCGATGATCTGTAAATCCCGTTACCGATGGATACCGTATTTCTCATATTGCTTTCTCCGGTGCCAACATAGACGACTTCAGGTTTTTTTTGATTGATGGCTACAGCGCCAATCGACTGACAATATTTGTCAAAAACTGAAGTGAAAGATGCACCTGCGTTGGTTGTTTTCCAGACACCCCCACCCGCTGTGCCGATATACAATGTCTTGCTGTCGCTCGCATTGCCGTCAATGGCAGTAATCCTGCCACTCATGGTGCCGGGGCCCAGTGCACGTGGTTCAATGCCTCCAAAGACTGAAGCATTGATTTTCACCTGAGCTGGAAGAAGATATACCTGTAAGAAAAGAAGTAGAAAAAGACAGAGGTTTTTCATTGATCAAATGTTTTTTGGTTTTGTAAATGTATGAACGACGAGGTGAATTTATATTTGTACCCTGCTATAAGTCTTACGATATGGCAGGAGGCCATTTCCGGTATGAAAGTCACAAACTTTTTCATGATGAATTCTCCGGAGTCAATGATGGTCTAATAAAACCGATAAAGTATTTAATGGTAACAGATTGATTGTATCATGATTGAACGTATGTGAGTATATTTCCCGTAGTAATTTGCAAAAAAAAACCACGATGCAAATCGTGGTTTTTTATCAATGAATTAAAATTACATACCAGGTGAGAATTTTGCGGAATCAACGGTGCCATTGACAACAATTTTTGTCATTTCAACCGGTCCTCCCATACTGGTTACAGTAAATGGGAAGATAAAACCGCCTTCTACTTCTTTATAATTACCCATATCCACCTGAACTTCGACTTCCTTACCGCCTGCATTCTGTTTTGCAATTCTGCGAACGGTGTAGAAAGTCTTTGGATCGATTAAATAATAGTGTACGTTGCCGGCCTTGGTGATTAGTTTTAATTTATGGCAGTCGGTCCCTTCCACGTCATCCATTCCGAGATATTCAACGGTACTTCCTTTTTCCTTGTAGTCCACCAATTCTCCTTCAAGATCCAGCTGGTCCTGAGTCTCTTTAAGCATATCTGCAGGAACGGCTTCGGGTTTTGTTTGACCCTGGAATGGCATAAAGGTCCATCCTGAGTCCTTGCGCATGATCATCCAGGCATTCATGCCCATGACACTGAAATCCGTACGCATTGCCGTGTTTTTGACCATTGACATGCTGATAGGGATTTCCATACCCTGCGCATTAATCTTCCCTTCCATGACGACGGACTGAATGGATTTGAGTTTATCCACGCCCCCCATGGCCTGTATGTTTTTGGTGATGATCTCATCTGCAGTCTGAGCATGAACGCCCATACCCAGAAAGCTGAATGTTAAAAGTAGCGAAAACAATTTTTTCATTTAAGTAAAATTTTTCCCAAAAATAAGTCAGTGATGGGACATGGGTCGGCTCTTTCGCCCAAATGGGTTAATCTTAGGATTAAATTAATGAACGCCGCGACCAATGGGACTATTTAGCCCACAAATTGTATTTCAAGATGCAATAAAGTGCCCGGAAACCGTCTTTCCAGTTGATTTTTTTGCCCTCAGCGTATGTGCGGCCATAATAGCTAATGCCCCGCTCATAAATTCGCACATTAGGATAACGGGATACTTTGGCGGTTACCTCTGGTTCAAATCCAAATCTTTTCTCCTTTAAATTCAGGGATTTAATGATATCAGCCCGGAATAATTTATAACAGGTCTCCATATCTGTCAGGTTAAGATTGGTAAACATATTGGAGATGAACGTTAAAAACTTATTGCCTATAGAATGCCAGAAAAAAAGGATTCTATGCGGCTTACCTCCCATAAAGCGTGATCCAAAAACCACATCTGCAAATCCCTCCATGACCGGACGTAACAGTTCATTGTATTCCCGCGGATCGTATTCAAGGTCGGCATCCTGAATTAGGATGAAGTCACCGGTCGCCATCCTTATTCCCTGATGTAAAGCAGCCCCTTTCCCTTGATTGTATGTCTGTTTGTGGTACAAATAATGTACTTCAGGTCTCACCGCGAAATAGCCCAGAATTGCCTCCTCTGAGGCATCAGTTGAACAGTCATTCACCAGAATAATCTCCTTTTGAATCTCATAGTCAAGTTCGACGGCAATCACCTTGTCAAGAATCAGATGAATGGTCCTCGCTTCATTATAAACAGGGATAACGACAGATAATTTTTTTGAATTCAAAATTACAGAACTTAAGACATCAAATTTCGTTCCTTTGAGGTGCAAAAGTATATACTCAGATGAAATTTGAGACAGTTGTAATAGATGAGATTATACAAAATACGCCCGATGCGGTTAGTCTTCGCTTTGCGCTGCCGGCAGATCATCCTCTTCGTCACTATGAGCCAGGTCAGTATCTGACACTCAAGTACAATTTTAATGGAGAAGATTTTCTTCGTTGTTACAGCTTTTCGACCTTGCCCAATGATCACATGATCGGTATTACAGTCAAGAAGACTCCCCATGGGTTCATCTCGAGAGAAATTGTAGATAAATTCCGGCCCGGTATGGGCGTCGTTGTGGGAGAAATTCATGGGAAATTCAAAATTCCCAATTTAGGATCAGCTCGCAGAACACATTATTTTTTTGCAGCAGGTAGTGGTATTACACCAGTATATAGCATGATTCGGCGGGTACTGGAAGATGAACCAATGTCCAGGGTCGTCTTGTTATACAGCAACAAATCCCGTCAGGATATCATCTTTTTTGAGCAACTGCAGGAACTGGAACAGCGATATGAGGGTCAGTTCAGTGTATTTCACACTTTAACTGGTAACAGGAAGTTTCTGGGATTCAGAATGAGACCCAAAACAGAAGAAGGCTGGAATGGCTGGATCGGTCGCGTGGATGCGCCCATGATTGAGCGGCTAATGCAGGCAGTGAAGGATACCAACAAAAACAAGGAGTATTATATCTGTGGCCCTGCTTCCTATATCCAAAAAGTAGAACAAGTCTTGACTACTTCAGGAGCTGAGAGCGGACATATTCATAAGGAGTACTTTACCATTGCACCGGCCCAGGGCCAAGGCGTCAGGACAAATCATTCTGCTGATTATTCCGAATCAATTCTTAAGGTAACCCTTCGCGGAAAAACGCAAACTACCGAACTCAAAGCAGGCGAAAGGATTCTGGATGGGCTCATCCGCCAGGGTTTTGATCCACCCTATTCCTGCAGTAGCGGTGCCTGTGCCAGTTGTATTGCCAAAGTCAATTCAGGCAAGGTTCAAATGGATTCAGATTTGGCTTTGGACAAGTCCGAGATTGATGATGGATATATACTGACCTGTCAGGCAAGGTGTACCACCAGGGAAGTAGAGATTGAATATCCCTAATAATCTGATTTAGGTTGATTTACACTTGATCATAAATTGAGTAGAGGGACACCTAGAAATAGAATCAACATAAAGGATTCAATTGGAGGCTTACCACATAGACATTACACAAACCAAACATTATAAGACAAATTGTGTTAAACCCCAATTAATTAGCCTATGTATACAGACTTATTAATATATTACTATTTTCTTGGAGTATATTTTTTTGTGATCTGATTCCAGAGATAATAAATAAATTCCCTTGTTAAAATTCAATGATTCTGTATCTAATGTTGTAAAAGAATTTCTGATTTGTACTTTATATTTTATTGTTCCTTCCATTGAATATAATATCAATTCTTCTGGTAAATCCTCAGATAATATTTCCAGATTAAGTTTATTTGTACAAGGATTTGGGTATACATTCACATTCAAATTATTATTAGCTTGATCACTTACATCTGTTAACTCAAGATCTTTTAAAGGTATTAGTGACCAACTATTCCATGTTGGAATTTTGTCAATTCGCACTGTACTATCCTTAAATACAAATTGTATAAGTAAATTTTCTTTGTATGACTTGAATTTTGAAATAACTAAGTAAGCCATCTTAGAATTATCAACGGTTAGTCTTCTGATTTTTCTATAGGATCCATCTGGTTCTAACCAATAAAACTGAAGGTATGTCTGCCCTAATTCTGTATATTGCCAGCACCATAGCGTTCTTAGACCTTTTGAAGTTAAAAAACTTGTCGTACGAATTACATTAATGTAATTTCCTGAGTCAATAATATGTAATGGCTTCAAGTCTATCTGGTTCAAAATCTTACCATCCCGACTGATGCTTGTAATATATCGATAATCTTTTCTATATTCATCAATATTTAGTCCCGAAATAACTGTAAAATAGTCTCTGGAATTGTCTATTGGAAATAAAAATTCTCCAGCTGGTATTAATGAACTTACTTCTGACTCAACATAAGGCTTAAATCTATAATCTGAGTATCGATAATAAAAATTGTTGTATATTTTATCATTTTCTTTTTTTGCGCTGGTAGCATAAAAAAATAAGGTAGTGTCATCGATTTCAAATACATTATTATCTAAAAAAGGATATTGTAGCGATACATTATAACCGATCGAGTCGATAATTTTCCTGTCTTCTCCCAATTCCAGACTCTCCAAATCAATATTCGCATTTCCAAATCCATCATTCCCTCCAAGATTGGCATTGTAGAGATAGTTATTACCAATTGTGTAGAGATAGCTCCGGCTGCTGGTTACAAATGAAAACGGAATACCATATCTTTTATTGATGGTATCTGATAGATCCCATTTGGTACTATCCACCAAAACACCGGTAGTTAAATCATAAATATTCTTATTGGGAATCCCTATACTCCACCAGGGACCAAATGAGGTAGCTGGGTATATCTCCTTAAAGTAAGAAAGCTCAACTTTTTCCCCTGTTAATTTTACGCGATCGGCATACTTCCGACCTCCCTTCGTAGGATTAAAAAAAGTATCATGCCATTCCGTTTTGCCGGATTCAAGATTCACAACTTCAAAGTAAAAGCCATCCAAAAAGTACTCCCATAAATTATAAGAAGCAAACATTCTACCTTCTCTAATATAAATATTACTATACGCGAATTGATCTGCTGGGTGATAACGTTGAATCGTAGTTGGTAAAGCGGGATCTATGCTTAAATGCTCCCATTTGGGCTTGTAATCCAAAAACATTACCGGTTTGTAATCCAGATTTTGAGAATAAATGTATCCGTCCAGTAAACTGCCTATAATCCTGGAATAGAACAGGTCATAGCTTTGCGAGAAATAGGAAAATTATGACAAAGCAAGAGTTTGATCTATTAAGTGATGAGTTAGCATGTAGTGGTCTGAGCATAAAGCAATTTATGTTAGCAAAAGGGCTTCCTTTACACCGTTATTATTACTGGAATAGGAAATACACCGAGGAGGCCGGTGATACAGGTTTTGTTCCGATACATATAGGTCAAGCACAGGAGAATCATATAGTAGAGATTGAATATAAGGAAGAAGTTCATATTCGCCTTGGGAGGCATAGTCCTCAGATATTAAGCCTTAGCATAAGAAGAATGGTATAGGATGATACCTTTTACCAGCGGTCATCAATACTTTGTATATAGCGGGATAACTGATTTTCGCAAAGGCTATAATGGTTTATTGGGTATAATTAGGAGTGTCATGGAGAGCAATCCAGTAGATGGAAGTGTCTATGTGTTTTTTAATAAACGCCGCAACCAGATTCGATTGCTAGTATATGATACCGGCGGCCTGGTATTGTTGAGCAAGAAATTGGAGCAGGGCACCTATGAAGTCATTAAGACGTCAGGTGATAGCACTAAATTTACGATCAATTGGACTCAGCTAACATGTGTGCTGCAAGGGATAAAATTGCGAAGTATTCGGTATAGAAAACGATATAAAATTGTAGAAAATAATTTTGCAGAATCAAGAAATATTCCTACCTTGAGGGAGTGAACAACGTAGAAGAAATAGTATTATCACTCCAACAAGAAATAGTTGAGTACAAAAAAGAGAATGCATATCTGCGTGCGGAAATAGCACAACTCAAACGCTTAATATTTGGAAAGAAATCAGAACGGTTTATTTCAGAAGAAAAGCCCTTTCCTCCTGGAACACTCTTTTCCGAGGTGGTTCCCGAAGAAAATAAATTAGAGAACCTCACTGAGCAAATCAGCTACGAAAGAACGAAGCCCGTGCATCGCAAAGGGGGGCGCAAAGAATTGCCGTCACATCTACTTCGTCAAATCGAAGTTATTGAACCAGAAGATAAGAAAGATACAGACCGACGCATAGGGCTACTTGTTACAGAAGAACTCGAATACACTCCTGGTGTATTTCATGTAAATCGCATCGAAAGGCCAAAGTATGTAGATGATCAGACAAAAAAGATCAAAATAGCCCCTATGCCCTCAAAGCCAGTGCCCAAATCGCAATTTGGACCGCAATTTATGGCACATACGATAGTAAGCAAGTACATGGATCACATGCCTCTGTATCGGATGATCCAGCAGTTCAAAAGAGATCATAACGTAGCGATAAGTAAATCAAGTCTGGGTGAGTCTATGCATCAATATCTGGATTTACTCATTCCGGTTTATAATAAATTAAAAGCCGCCGTACTGGAACAAGAATATATTCAAACGGATGAAACGACCTATAAAGTGCTAAGCGAAGACAAAGAAGGATCAGCACACCTGGGTTATATCTGGGCCAGTTATGCACCCGTAAACAAGTTGGTATTATTCACGTACCAAAAATCCAGAAGCAGTGAGAGTATGAATAACCACTTGAATGGATTTGTTGGAAAGAATCAAGTAGATGGGTATGGCCCTTATGAAAAATTGCAACAGATCCCTGGAATGCAAATGTTCAGCTGTTGGGCACATGCCAGGAGAAAATTCGACAAGGCATTAGAATCATATAAGCCGGAAGCCGAAAAAACATTATCACTTATTCAAGAGCTATACAATGTTGAAAAGCATTGCAGAGATCAGAATTTGAATTATGAACAGAGAAGAAAAATCAGACAGGATCAGAGTAAAGTTATTCTTCAGAAAATAAAAAGCTACCTGGACAATCTCTCCATTCAAAATATCCTTCCGGCATCCTCCTTGGGTGAAGCCATAGGATATACATTAAAAAGATGGAGGCAGCTGAGCAATTATATCGACCATGGAGAAGTAGAAATTGATAATAATCTCATTGAAAATAAAATTCGGCCTATAGCCCTGGGTCGTAAAAATTATTTATTTGCAGGCTCTCATGAATCCGCTCAAAGGGCTGCAATGGTCTATTCCTTATTTGCTACTTGTATATTACATAATATCAATCCTTACGAATGGCTCATTGATGTGTTCAATAGAATAAATGATCATCCAATTAACAGGATCGAAGAGCTCTTACCCCAGAATTGGGCAAAATAATTCACATAGGTACTTCGTTGGACGGATACGAATAAATTAAAATTGGTAGAATTGTCCCAAAGATTAAAAGATAACGCTGCATATGAATTTTTGTTTAATACAAAAAAGTATGGCTTTACAAAAAAGAAATTTTTATAAATTTTTTTGTAAAACCATACAATCAAATGTTATTCTGGTATTAATAAAGACCACATGGGGCCGTAAAACATGGCTGATCTGTACAATTATCAATATTGATAGAACTTTCACATCCTACTGTACCACTACTAGAAAAACTTGGTGTTCCATAGACCAGGTTGCCATTATTATCTTTACATACTGATCGGCTCCTTGTGCAACAGGTAAAACCACAAGTTCCTAAAGTGTAGTTCAATTCATGCTCTACTGCTGAATAGTCGAAACACAAAGCATAACAACTTTCTTTAGTGTAATTTACCGTAACCGAAGTATTTGGACAGCGTCTTATACCCGATAAATTAGATAAAAAATTATCCTCAATAATGAAAGACAGTTCCTGCTGCATCCTGTCGTAGAAATAGAATTGTTCTTCATCCGTAAGTTCATGTATACAATCATATAAATCATCTGCACAGGAGCCGAGAAATGTGTGAAGATATAAATTGAAGACGTGTAATGAGAGTAAGTTACCTTGTGCGTCATAACATACTGTAACGTCATACGTTACATAAGCTGTACACGCAATATAGCATGGGTATATCGATGGCGTTGCGATATATTCTCCGTAAGAATTTGTAAAGCAATCTCCGGTTGGACTGTCAGGGACACAGTGGTGTATTTCTTCTCTTGCATTAAGTGAATGCTTCTCAATTACTTTAAGTTTTGGAAACTTTAGTGTCATCCTTCGATGAAAATCCTTCATCAATTCTTGAGTTGAAGTTGACTCTTTTTGGGAATTCTCATCAATTGAATTCAACCTATTCTCACATGAGAAAATAGTGCTTAGGATAACCGCAATTAAAATAAGAAATGGTAACTTTAGCTTGCGTGTTGCGTGTTGCGTGTTGCGTGTTGCGTGTTGCGTAATACATATTTAATTATTTTATGTTAATAAAAAAATGAAGACCTAAGAAAACGGTCAGTTGTGTATACAAGCTTGCTTTTGCAAATATATCTAATAATGTATAAATATCCAAATATTATTCTAAATTATTTTGACAATTATCTTCATAAAACACTTTTTAATCTTGTATCTTTATGGAAATTGTAGTGTTATTAATATTATTGCATTTTTCAATAGTTTTCTAGGTGAAATAGTTAAGCTGATCATTGTCAGAAAGTCAAGTCAAAGTGAGTCAATTACTACAGCAAAATCTGGATCCTGCAGCATAATTAGATTAAATCATATAAAACGCTTACATGAAGTTGAAGCGAATGAGGATGCTCGGTTTAATAAGTTTTTGTACAATTGTAAAAGTCATTTAATTAATCTCTAATAGTATGAATCAAATTACTAATTTTCAAGGGATACTAAAATTTTGTGCGATTGTTATTGTTCTTCATGCGACTGCATACGGACAGGTCAGCATTAACGAATTCCTGGCTTCCAATGTAGCCAATATTGCTGATCCCCAGTACAATGAATACTCAGACTGGATTGAACTTTACAATGCTGGGGCGGCTTCCGTCAACATATCCGGCTGGTATCTCGCTGATCAACAGGGGACTGTTCCCGGATGGCGGTTACCAGCCAACACAATAATCCAGCCAAGGGGTTTTCTTCTGATTTGGGCGGATGGACGAAATACAGGTTTGCATACAGATTTTAAATTGAGCGCTGGCGGGGAGGAGGTCGTACTCTATGATGACCAATCCGTTATGAAGGACGATATCATATTTGATGCACAAAAACAGGATATCTCCTATGGAAGAAAGACCAATGGGGGCACACCCTGGGGATTGTTTACAAGCCCAACGCCGGGTAGTTCGAATAACAACAGCAGGTTTTATTCTTCTTCGGTGGAGCAGGTACCCGTGTTTTCCATTAGTGGCGGATTCTATAACGGACCCGTCAACGTGTTGATAGAAGATCTTTATCATAAGGGCACCATACGTTATACATTGGACGGATCAGAGCCAACTGACAACAGCCCTGTGTTCAGCTTACCACTGTCTATTACAAAAACCACTGTGGTGAGGGCCAGGATGTTTTATACGGATCAGATTCCAGGACCGGTTATCACCAATACCTATTTTATCAACGAACATTTTGATGAACGGCGCCTGCCTGTCCTATCCCTTTCTACCAAACCCGATTATTTCTATGGCAAGGACAGCGGTTTGTATGTTCAGAATTTTAAACCGGACTGGGAATATCCGATCCATCTCGAATTTTATCAGAAAGACGGCATCTTTGGATTTCACCATGATGCCGGTGTGCAGATCGGAGGACTGAATGCATGGATTCTTCCACAAAAACTCTTGAATATTTATTCCCGAAAAGTCTATGGCGCAGGGCATTTTGATTTTCAATTATTCAATGCCGTACCAAGAAAGCAATATGGAGACTTTATTCTAAGATGCTCGGGTAATGACTGGTCGAATACCTTCTTTAGGGATGGCATGATGCAGGGTCTTATCAAGGATTATGCAGATCTCGACGGACAATCTTTTCGACCGGTCTCTGTATTTATTAACGGGCAATACCTGGGTATGCATAACCTGCGCGAAAAACAGGATGCAGATTATTGTCAGTTTTATCATGGCATAGATCCGGATAGTCTGGATTATATTGAAAACAATACAGAGATCAAGGAAGGCAATCTCGACCGTTACAACCAAATGGTAACAATGCTGAATGCAGGAGTCGTGGCAGATGCTGCCTTCAACAGGTTGGATTCCGTCATGGATACACATAATTACACAGATTATATCATATCACAGATCTTTACCGCCAACACCTCGTGGGGGCATAATGTATCCTGTTTTCGGAATCGGGGTCTACATGGACGCTGGCGCTGGCTTCTTCATGATTATGACCGGGGATTTGATCTTGCCAACGTAACCGGTACCGGAATGAGCTGGGCCACGGCAACCAACGGACAGGATTACAGCAACCCGGCCTGGGCTACGCTGTTTTTAAGAAAAATGCTGGAAAACAACGCTTACAGACAATCGTTTATCACCCGTTTTGCAGATCACCTTTTTGTGACTTACCATCCGTCGACCATTACTGCCAAAGTGATGTACCATGCGGATCTCGTTCGAGGCGAAATGCCTTATCAGATCGAACGATGGAAAGGGACAACATCATCCTACGGTAATGCAATTCCCACCTTATCGTTCTGGGAAAATGAAGTCAATAAACTCGTGCAGTACGGACAACAACGCAACACTTTTATGTGGAGTGACCTGAACAGTTTTTTTGGACTTTCTTCTACCACTGGATTAACCGTCAGCCTGAGTAAGCCCCAGGCTGGATATGTCAAAATTCACGATCTGAAAATTCCATCATATCCCTGGAGCGGACAGTATTTTCAAAAAAGAGATATCACCTTAACCGCCTTCGCCAAATCAGGCTACCAATTTGATCACTGGGAACGTGTCATCACCAGGGATACCGTACTGTTGGCTGCTGGCAGCAAGTGGAAATACCGCGATGTTGTTACCGCACCGCCATCGGACTGGATAAGTAATACTTATAATGACAACAACTGGTCTTCAGGCAATGCCGAACTAGGTTATGGAGACGGAGATGAAGTGACAGTCATCAGTTATGGAAGCGATGCGAATAACAAAATTCCAAGCTATTATTTCAGAAGTTATTTTAATGTAAAAGATGCCTCATCCATTTCGGATCTCATACTCCGTATCAAAGCAGATGATGGCGCAGTGGCTTACATAAATGGTAAAGAAGCCGGACGGATCAATATGCCGGCATCACCCATCGTCATCGGTTTTGATACCCTGGCACTCAGTAGTGTGAGTGGTACAGCCGAGTCCAGCTTTACGGAACTATCTGTACCCGTATCGCTCCTGAAAAACGGTACCAATCTGATCGCAGTGGAAGTCCATCAGGCGAACAGAAGCAGCTCGGATGTGAGTTTTGACGCAGAAGTAATTGTAAGAACGACGGGTAATTCGATGTTCCTGAGTAATAAGACTTCGTATACCTTTCAATTGGATTCAAGTCACTGGAATGTCAGCGCTGTTTTTAATCCTGATGGTCATTGTGGTGTTCTGCCAGACAGCATAATAGAAAATACTACACTAACAGCATCTTGTTCACCCTATATCGCAAGTGGTAATGTGTTCGTAAAGCAGGGTATTCACCTAGTGGTCGAAAAAGGCGTTGAAATACGTTTCCCGGCAGGATCAAGCCTATTTGTCAATGGCGATATTCAGATCAATGGCACACCACTGGATCCCGTATTGATCAGGGCTATTTCAGATTCTGTACACTGGGGCGGAATTTTTCTGCAAGAACCAACCGCAGAATGTCAGATGCAATATCTGCGTTTAGTTGGTGCCGGCGCAGGGACAGACAGGACTTATTTTCCAGCTGCAATCAGCGCATACCGCGCGACACTCCGAATGGATCATCTGAATCTCACCCAAGTCACAGACAATCCCGTGTTTAGCAGATTTTCACATGTTGAACTGACCAACTCCGATATTAAAACAAGTGTCACGGGTGATGGTATTAACATCAAACAGGGATATGGTCGAGTTGAAAACTGTATTTTCGAGGGAGGACATGCTGTTGATATGGACGCGATCGATTATGATGGTGTGCAGGGCGGTATTGTAAAAAACAATATTATACATGACTTCCGGGGAGATAACAATGACGGACTGGATATCGGTGAGCATTGTGAAAATCTAATGATTGAGAATAATTTTATTTATCACTGTTATGACAAGGGTATATCTGTTGGACAACGATCTTCAGCTACAGTTCGAAATAATGCGATAGCATATACGAGTATTGGTATCGCACTCAAAGACCAAAGTCCTGTCCTGATTGATCACTGTACGTTTTTTGGCAACCAGCAGGGAATTTCGGCCTATGAAAAAAATGCAGGATTTCTTGGAGGTACAGGTCAGATCACCAATTGTATTGTCAGCAATGCATACAATGACGCGTACGTTGCAGATCAGTATTCCGGTATTACCCTGAATCATTGTCAATCAGATCTCGATTCATCCGGGGTTACACAGGGAGACATCATCCTTGATCCACATTTTGTCAATCCAACATGGTACGATTTTCATTTACAAAATAATTCGCAGGCCACCGGAGCGGGCAATGACGGTAAAGACCTTGGCTCCCTTTTTATTCCAGCTTATACCGGACAACCACAGATCCTTATATCTGAAATTCTGTACAACGATTCAATGAGCATTCTTCCTGAATTTGTTGAATTGTATAATCCTGGTGACAAGAGTATTGATTTGAGCAATTATGTATTGACCGAAGCCATAGAATTTACCTTTCCAACCGGCACAAAGCTCAAGTCAAAAGAAGCATTGGTTGTAACCAGCAACGCCAATGCATTCAGTGGAGTGGCTTACCAGGTATTTGAATGGGAATCCGGCAAACTACGAAATGAAGGCGAAAGAATAACGCTGTATGATGCAGACGGCTTGCTGGTTGATTTTGTAAACTATAATAATAAAAAGCCCTGGCCGGCAGCGGAGAGTCTAAATGGTTCTTCAATTGCACTGATCAGAGACAATCTGGATAATCATTTCGGTACCAGTTGGAAGAAAAGTGAACAACCAGGTGGAACACCCGGTAAATTCAACGATATTACTTTGGTTAATCAAAATGAGACCAGCACATTTCTTCTTTATCCACAACCTGCCAGTGAACAAGTATACATTGAGACCGATGATGAGATGAACGGCGGACAATGGCAGCTGAATTCGCTATTGGGTCAACCGATCGGATCCGGAAAAATAAATTCATCCAGAATGAATATCAACTTAAAAGAACTCGGTGCAATGGACGGTACTTATGAATTGATCGTCGCTTCTGCTAACGGAATATGGAGAAAACAAAATCTCATCGTAATAATACCATGACACTTTCGTTTATTTGTTTCTAATTTAGTAGTTGTTGATGAGACTATTCAATTAGTCTGATAAGATATGCCTCGCGATACGAAGAATAATTTGATCAGGCAATGGCTGGTCAAGTGGAAACTGAACAGTTCCTTTTCCGCCTTTGAAAGGCTTTAATAATTCGACAAAATCAGTGTGATTTCGCGGAGCCGGATAAACGCTGATGTGATCTTTAAAAGCAGCGTAATAAAAACGCATACGTCCTTTTCTGATACAAGCTATGCTGTAGCTGATGCAGTCTTCCCCGCCGGATATTTCGCTGTGAACCATATCATGGATCTGCTGAAGCAGACTTTGTTGCAAAGTATCAAAGTTTGCAAAATATTGCTTTATGGTTGCGGGTTTCATACACACAAAGTTAATCCGAATCCTGCAAGCAAATCGATATCATACGCATTCAAACTGTAGTTAAATATTCATGATCAATCAGTTAGTCATCTGCCTCCAGCTCAAATATTTCTTCCATTAATTTGCCAAACACTTTGGCAATCTTCAGCGCAAGCACCGCAGATGGAATGTACTTATTATTCTCGATGGCATGAATGGTTTGCCTGCTGACACCGGTGCGCTGGGCCAGTTCTTCCTGTGTGATGTCCAGTATGGCGCGTTCTATCCTGATTTTATTTTTCATGCAGGGCTTTTCTTTTGTTAAAATATAGCACCAGGTGAAAGCGGGCAATAAAAATAATCATCAGGGTAAACATGCCAAAGGTCATGACATGCAGGAACGAAGTGTTGTAGATAAAAATAAAAGCGAGTAAGAGCAGAATATAATGTATGGCGAACGCCCACATCAGCGAGCTTAATCTGGTGTGACGGATAAATTCATCTTCATTTTTCTCACGTGCAAGGGTTAGCAGCAGTCCACCGATAATTATAACTATACCGCAAAGCGTAGCTACCAGATCAGTCTGAATCCATCCAAAGTAGACGGATTGACCAAATATTTCATCCTTTGCAAACGCAAATACATTCCCTCTGATCTCGGGGAACGCGTCTTCGAAGATGATCTTAAGTGTTCCTGTAAGGCTTCCTATGATTAGAAGAATCCATCCGGGAACCTTCCATTGATTGGAAATCTGAAGTGGCAGTTTCATTGATTTGATTTTATATGTAATGTAAACTTTACAAAAATAACGGTATGCTTTACAAAATAATATGTTTACTTTACATATTAACAACCTATTCGTTAATTATTTTAAATCTTCTGTGGGAGCGTCGGGTTAAAGCTAATAAATCATTGTCAGGGAAACCCTTCGGGACAGGCAATCAATAGAATCACTTAAGCTCAGGTTAAAACTCCCGGTCCGGACCATCATTTGACTGAAGCGAATTACTTTTGCCTCTCCATCGGACTATTTAGACATGCAGTATAAAACAGACATCGAAGCAGTTGACGCACTGGCTTCGTCATACAAAGCACTGAGCAAAGAAATTTCGAAAGTAATCGTAGGGCAAGAAGAGGTTGTCAGGGCATCGATTATTTCACTGTTTAGCAATGGACACAGCCTTTTGGTTGGCGTACCAGGCCTTGCAAAGACATTATTGATCAATACACTGGCCAATGTACTGGACCTGAGCTTTAAGCGTATCCAGTTCACTCCGGACCTTATGCCTTCAGACATTACGGGGTCTGAAGTATTGGGTGATGACCGACATTTTCATTTTAACAGAGGGCCATTGTTTGCCAATATCGTTTTGGCAGATGAAATCAACAGGACCCCACCCAAAACACAGGCTGCGCTGTTGGAAGCGATGCAGGAAAGGCATGTCACGGTATCAGGACAGCGTCATGATCTGCCTGCGCCGTTTTTTGTACTGGCAACGCAGAATCCCATCGAACAAGAAGGAACTTATCCACTTCCGGAAGCGCAACTTGACCGGTTTATGTTCAACATTCTCCTCAACTATCCAAGTTATGAACAGGAGCTCGAAGTGGTCAGACAGACTACCGTGGAGCGTAAGGTGGAGCTGACCCCCATACTGAATGCAGGGCAGATTATGGAATTTCAAAAAGTCGTGCGAAAGATTCCGGTTGCAGATAATGTAATGCAGTATGCCGTCAATCTGGCTACGCGGAGCCGTCCAAATACAGAGCGTGCCACCAAGGAGGTCAATCAGTATGTTACCTGGGGCGCTGGACCGAGGGCATCGCAGAACCTGGTATTGGGTGCCAAATGTCATGCCGCCTTGCATGGGAAATACAGCCCGGATATCGAAGATGTCAGATCGATTGCACAGCTGGTACTCAGGCACCGTATTGTGGTTAACTATAAGGCTGAAGCGGACGGATTGAACGTAGACAAGCTGATCGATACGCTACTGTAAGCCATGGGACAGCACAATTTGTTGTGCCTCGAGGCTCTATTTTAAAAAAATGGTTGTATATTTGCGACCCAATTTTAAGGTCTTAGTCATGAAAAAAGATATTCATCCTTCAAATTACAGATATGTGGTCTTCAAGGATTTCTCCTGCAACGAAGCCTTTCTGACCAAATCCTGTGCCGCTACCAAAGAGACTATTAAATGGGAGGACGGCAACGAATATCCGCTCATCAGGCTGGAGATTAGCAGCAAATCACATCCTTTCTTCACCGGAAAAATGAAATTTGTGGATACTGCAGGACGTATCGATAAATTTAATAAGAAGTTTGCCAAGGCAAGTAAATCCTGATTTCCTCTTACTTTCTTGAACTTATGACTGTGCCGGCATACTTTTGCCAGTATTAGTATTTTATTGTTTTGAATCTTATATTAGTCAATCCTGCAGGCTGGCGACATCTTTTGCCGCTCAGTGCAACAAGACCTGTGGCGGAGCTCCGCATCGGTATCTTTACCATTGCTGAAAAGTGGGAAAACAGACTGGGTTTATCAGCGCACCACCTTGTTCATGGTTATCTCAGCGAAGGGAGAAAAATACAGACCGAAGATGACAATCTTTTTGTCATTGGCGGGCTATTACCTGATCAGGAAATCACCGAACAGATTAATAATCTTCGCAAAGGACAGTGGCTCTATGATTCTGAAGGAGGTTTCCTGGCAGCGAGACTTGACCGGGAAGATGCCGAACACTTTATTGCCGCGTATGTCACCAGCAGAGGCAACCCACCGTATTCCGATCTGGCTGGCCAAAGCATGAAGGCGGAGGGTCAGCCCCGGCAGATCAGGCAAACCTGGGACATCTTTATGAAAAACGGCGAAGAACTTGCGTCGGATTATGATTGGATCACATCCGGAAGAATTTCTGCAGTGGCCGCACCGGGCAATCAAATGATCGGAGAAAGGCTTTTTATTGAAGAAGGCGCCAAGGTTCAGTGCGCCATTCTCAATACCAGTACCGGACCTATTTATATTGGAAAAAATTCAGAGGTCATGGAAGGGTCAGTGATCCGGGGGCCTTTTGCACTATGTGAGGGCGCTACAGTGAAACTCAGCACAAAGATTTATGGACCCACGACGATCGGCCCATATTGTAAGGTTGGCGGTGAACTCAATAATGTGGTTATGCAGGCCAACAGCAATAAGGCACATGACGGATTTCTCGGCAATGCCGCCATTGGCGAATGGTGTAACCTCGGCGCCGATACCAATAACTCCAATCTCAAGAATACCTATGCTGAAGTCAAACTTTGGGATTACGCGGCCAATTCATTCGTAAAGACTGGCTCGATATTCTGCGGCCTGGTGATGGGTGACCACGCCAAGTGTGGCATCAACACCATGTTCAACACCGGTACAGTCGTCGGTGTCGGCGCCAATGTGTTCGGCAGCGGCTATCCCCGCCAGTTCATCCCTGATTTCGCCTGGGGCGGCGCCAGCGGTTTCAAGACTTTCAAATTTGATGAATTTATCAGCACCGCCCGCGTTGTGATGTCCAGGCGTAATGTCACATTAGATGAGGCACAGATCAGCATGCTGCGGGAAGTGATGGCGATGACAGCCGGATACAGGAACTGGGAGTGAGATCTTGTTAGGAAGATCCCTTGCACAACCAGTTTTGATTAAATCATAAAGAGTTCCTTAACTATTGTAATTCCGGACTTCCAAGGATAGCTGCGCCTTACTCATTGATTTCTTTTTTCCTGCTATGTAATGAGCTCTTCATTTATAAAATAGCAAAATATTATGTAAAACAAGATTAAAAACTAGATTTATAGTAATAATATGCGATTTTCTTCAAAGATGCTTGTCATAGTCGATGAATTAGTACTCCTCACGGATATTTTGTATTCTGTATATTACAAAATAATATACCTGTATATAAAAAAACAATTGAATTGATCTTTCACCGAGATAAGAACCGGCATACAGAAATCCGCCAATGAAAAAGAACTAATTGAATAATTTTATACCGTCTCTGACTTCAGCGAAGCGCCAATAAAATATCGGTTAAGCCTGGCAATATTGCTGATGGAAATTTCCTTAGGGCACTCCGCTTCGCAAGCGGCAATATTGGAGCAACGGCCAAACCCTTCAGCGTCCATTTGCCCGACCATATTGACAACCCTGCGGTCATTTTCGACGGCGCCTTGTGGCAGCAGGCCAAGGTGGGAGACTTTTGCTGCGACAAACAGCATGGCAGATCCATTTGGACAGGCAGCAACACAGGCACCGCAACCAATGCAGGCAGCCGCATCAAAAGCGCGTGCTGCAATATCCTTTTCGATCGGTATGCTATTGGCATCAACTGCTTGTCCGGTATTTACGGACACATAACCCCCGGCTTGAATAATTCGATCAAATGCAGAACGATCCACAACGAGATCTTTTATTACCGGAAAAGCTTTGGCCATATAGGGTTCAACGGTAATGGTATCACCGTCTTTATAATATCTCATATGCAGCTGACAGGTGGTCGTTCCTCCCTGAGGACCGTGCGGACGTCCATTGATCACCATACTACAGGCACCACAAATACCCTCCCTACAGTCATGATCGAACGCAATCGGCTCCTGACGCGACTCCAGCAACTGCTGATTCAGCACATCCATCATTTCGAGAAATGACATATGTTCATTGGCCTCGACCTGGTAGCTTTCTAACTTACCTTTGGTTTGACTGTCCTTCTGTCTCCACACCTTTACTGTCAGTTTCATAATCTTGTTTAAGGGGTAAATTTAATATCTACCACATTTATGGAAGGCGAGTGGAGTCACTTTGTTCATCTTTAGACTGTGATTTAAGAAGAAATGTACCATTGCGCTGCATTCCAACTCTGCCGGTCCTGCGCAATGGCGAACCGCGGCTTATCACATCCCACAGTTTCTCCGAAATTTGGGACCAGTCATACGCCGTCATGTTAAGTAACGCAGGTGAGGGGGTAAAGGCAGGTTCGGAATGAGGCTTGGCAAAGCGATTCCATGGACACACTTCCTGACAGATATCGCATCCGAAGACCCAGCCCTCCATTTTTTGGCTGTATTCTTCAGGAATTTCCTTCCTGAGTTCGATGGTTAGGTAAGAAATACACCGGGATGCATCCAGGAGATATCCAGAGGGACTAATGGCTTCGGTAGGACAGGCTTCAATACATCGTGTGCAGCTACCGCAATAATCACGGAGAGGATTTGCATATTCAAAGACCAGATCTGTCAGAACACAGGTTAGAAAGAAATATGAGCCAACACCGGGTCGAATATTCAGAGTATTGCGACCATTCCAACCAAGCCCGGCTCGATTCGCCCATTCCCTTTCCATCACAGGTCCGGAGTCAATAAATGCTCTAAACAGAATGTCACCGTACGCTTCTTTCATCCACCGTTCAAGCGCCTTGCATTTTTTACGAAGTACTTTATGATAGTCCTGTCCATAGGCATAACGTGCAATCTTTGCCTCGGAGGTTCCATTCTGTTCAGCGTAATAATTATGGCTTAATACAATGACGCTGCGGGTACCAGGCAATAACTTGCGGGGATCTGTGCGCAAGTCGAAGTGGTTTTCCATGTAGCTCATTTCCCCATGGAATCCACCGGCAAGCCATTGCTCCAGACGACGCGCTTCATTGTCCAATGCTTCCGCACGAGCCACCCCAGCAAAATCAAAGCCCAGCTCAAGGGCCTTCAAACGAACTTTCTCAAACGAAACCATGATAAACTAGCAACAAGCCGCACAAAGTTGGTCATAAATAGTACACTTAGATATTATTCATTCTTGAAGCGATCTTCGGATGAAGTTATCTCGACTATCTTTGGGCCTTCGCAAGACATGGAATTCATCAGGCAAATCATCGATTTTATCCTTCATATTGACCAGCATCTGGTAGAGTTGACCACACAGTACGGTGGTTATATCTACGGGATTCTTTTCATCATATTATTTACCGAGACCGGACTGGTCGTAACGGCTATTCTTCCCGGAGACAGTCTTTTATTTGCAGCCGGCGCACTCTGTTCCAGTGGCAACCTGAATCTAATCAATACCATGTTGTTTATGATGATAGGGGCAATTCTGGGCAATCAATTGAATTTTTACATCGGACGATGGGTTGGCCCTCGGCTTCAGAACCTTCACACCAAATGGATCAATAAAGAATATATTGAACGGACACAAAGATTTTACGATAAGCACGGCGGAAAGGCCCTTGTCATCGGAAGATTCCTTCCGATCATCAGGACCTTCGTTCCACTGGTCGCTGGAATTGGTAATATGAATGCCGGCAGATTTGTTTTTTATAATATTATTGGTGCAGTATTGTGGATAATCCCACTTACTTTACTGGGCTATTTATTTGGCAACATACCATTTGTAAAAAACAATTTTACCATGGTTATATTGATAATCATTGTCATTAGCGCCATGCCATTGTACATCGGCCTGTGGAACAGAAAAAAACTGTTCAAAAAAGTCAGGGAAATGGAATAATCGCCCCATGTTAAAACAAATCATTCAAAAGAACCTCAAGCTAATTTTTGCGGTACTTTTTATTTTGACAGCTGTATCTTCTGTGATGATGTTTGTACCAGAAGGTATAACAGACCAACTCAAAGGTATCACACGCTGGACCGCACTTCTGACGATGGCACTGATTGGATTGCATTATCACAAGATCACAGTATGGATTATCATCAGTATGTTTATTGGTGCTGAAATAGGTTATGATTTTCCTGCAATTGGAGATCAACTCAATGTCTTCAGTAAAATTTTTATAAAGCTGATCAAATGTGTTATCGCACCACTCATTTTCGGTACGTTGATTGTTGGCATCGCAGGACATTCCAATATTCGCCAGGTAGGAAGAATGGGATGGAAATCATTGTTGTATTTTGAAGTGGTGACAACGGTTGCTTTGGGCATTGGTTTACTCGCGATTAATATCAGTCGTGCCGGCGCAGGAATCATGCAGGTAAACAATGGAGAATCGCTGCCTACAGGAATCAAACAGGAAGGATGGAAGGATCTGGTACTACATGTTTTTCCGGACAATCTGATTAAATCCATTTCGGAAGGACAGGTTTTGCAGATTGTGGTTTTTACCTTAATCTTTGCGATCGCCATGATGTTTGTGAGCAAAGAGCAGAGGAGACCGTTTCTTACCTTTGCCGAAAGTCTGTCCGCCATCATGTTTCGTTTTACTGACATCATCATGAAGTTGGCGCCTTTGGCTGTTGGCGGAGCCATCGCCTACACGGTCTCACATCTTGGGGTGGAAGTCATGCGTAATTTGATGCTATTGCTAGTGACGCTGTACATTGCACTGATTGTATTTGTGCTCCTGGTTTTTGTTCCAATCATTCTTTTTCTGCGAATTCCAGTGAAAAGGTTTGTTGCGCATGTCGCCGAACCAGTCAGCATTGCTTTTGGTACAGCCAGCAGTGAAGCAGCACTTCCGCTGGCCATGGAAAACATGGAAAGGTTTGGCGTGACCCGCGAGGTTGTCAGTTTTGTTCTGCCAACAGGACTGACGTTTAATTTGGATGGTACAACCCTTTATCTCGCGCTGGCCTCTGTCTTCGTCGCGCAGGCAGCGGGTATTGAGATGAGTCTCGGCCAGCAACTGGTAATGATGTTGACACTGATGCTGACTTCCAAGGGCGTCGCAGGGGTTGCACGCGCTTCCCTGGTGATTCTGGCGGCCACGGCCAGTTCTTTCGGATTGCCGGAATGGCCCATTGCTGCGATACTCGGCATCGATGCATTAATGGATATGGCCAGGACAGCCGTCAATACGCTTGGTAATTGTCTTGCCACGGTAGTGATTGGCAAGTGGGAGAATGAATTGAAGATTCCAGCAACAGAAGATATACAGGAGTGAACGTTTCGATCGAAACAAGCTGGAGAAAAGTTTTGCAGGCGGAGTTTGACAAGCCGTATTTTGCCAACATCAGAGCGTCGTTGATCAGCGCACGCAACGCCGGCAAAATTATTTATCCGCCAGGCCAACAAATATTCAATGCATTCAATTCAACGCCGTTCGACAAGGTCAAAGTCGTTATCCTTGGTCAGGATCCCTACCATGGAGACGGTGAAGCCATGGGCCTGTGCTTCTCCGTTCCCAAAAAAATCAAAGTTCCTCCTTCACTGCAAAATATTTACAAAGAACTCAAAGCGGATCTCGGTCTCGAGCCACCCGCTCACGGTGATCTCAGCGCCTGGGCGGCGCAGGGTGTTCTGCTATTGAATGCAAGTCTAACGGTTGAACGCAATCAGGCCAATTCGCACAAGGGTATCGGTTGGTACACATTTACCGATACTGTTATTCGGCTACTATCAGAACACCGCAATCATTTGGTGTTCATGCTCTGGGGTAATTTTGCTAAGCAAAAAAAAGAACTAATTGACGCCTCGAGGCATCTGGTCCTGGAAGCAGCGCACCCAAGCCCTTTGGCTGGTGGCGCGTTTTTTGGCTGTCGACATTTTAGTAAGGCTAACGCTTACCTGGTGGAATATGGCATTGACCCTGTTGAGTGGAAGATTGATTAGGGTTAGCGACTTTTTTTAATAACATGGCAGAAGTATACATATCATGGCACAAGTTTAAAAACTTGCGCCAACAAAGGGAACAGGTAAAAATTTGCATGGAGCAGATCATGGCACAAGTTTAAAAACTTGCGCCAACAAAGGGAGCTGGTTGATATTTCATTTTTTACCAGCTGCCGCCGGCACCTCCGCCTCCGAATCCTCCGCCTCCGAATCCTCCAAATCCCCCACCGCTTGAGGACGAACCACCTCCAGAAGACCAACCTCCTGAGGACCAACCTCCACCGGAAGTCCAGTTATCATCGCGGAAGTACCTACCTCCACGAAAATAACCCTGGTTGCTGTGACGACGAATAAATATGGTCAGAATTAAAAACAGGATGATGAAAATGAAAATGAGAAAAATAATCAACAGCGGCGATACAGATACTGGTTGTTCGGATTGATATTCTCCGCCATGAAGTGAAATGATGGCACTGGTAGCCCGATCCAAACCCGTGTAATAATTAGCCGAACGAAAAGAAGGCTTAATGATCTGTTCAATAATACGGCGCGACATCGCGTCTGTCAGAAATCCTTCAGCACCATAGCCAGTGAGAATCCTGATCTTACGGTCGTTGAGGGCAATATAGATCAGTACGCCATTGTTTTTATTCTTTTGTCCGATTCCCCATGAATTGGCAATGGACATTGCCCTGTCAAAGTCGTCTTCTCCGTTAAGACTTTTTTCAGTCACTACTGCAAGCTGGGTTGAAGTTGAATCATTGAATTCCACAAGTTTGGACTCCAGCGCGCTGCGCTCTGAAGCACTCAGAATGCCTGCAAAGTCATTGACGAGGGTTGATGGCTTTGCAGGAATTCCGGACTGTCCCCATATCACCAAAGGCAGTATGATTCCAGCCAGAAAGAATAATAATCTATGCATACGAAATCTTGTCCGGCAGCTGATTCTCATTGGCTCCGTTATAAAAATGTTTCTTTAATTCGTCGCCACACATCCGGATGGCTTCACAGGTACCGGCTACAAAACGGCTGTCCTGAAAGTAATTTTTCATGACACGGTAGACTTCATCCCAATACCCTGTAGGCACCTTCTCATGGATGCCTGTATCGCCGATTATTGCAAATTCATTTCGTTCCGGTACCAGAAAAATTAGAACACCATTACGACGTGCAGTTCGGTGCATCTTGAGTTTTTCAAAAATTTTTATGGCGGCCTCTATTACAGGAATTGGTGGCATCATGAATTCCACGTGTACCCGGATTTCACAATCGCAGGAACGCTCCGCCTCACGGATCGCAGAGATGATGATCTCTTCCTCAGCCCAGCTGAAGAACTTTTTCATATCTGCACAAATTAGAATTCAACTTTAGGTGCCTTTTCAGATCCCTTGTCAGCTTCAAACATTGGCCTTGAAGGAAAGCCAAAAGTCTTTGCAAATATCACACCTGGAAATTGTTGAACTGAGATATTATAATCTTTGACTGCGGCATTGTATTTGTCCCGTTCTGTCTTAATCCTGTTTTCAGTACCTTCCAGTTGAGACTGGAGTTCCAGGAAGTTCTGATTAGCCTTCAGATCAGGATAACGCTCAGAGACGGCAAGCAAACGTCCTATCGCCTGTCCAAGTACGGACTGATTATTTTGAAAATCGGTGAGCTGTTGGGTCGTGGCCTTGGAAGGATCAATGGTCATGCTGGTCGCTTTTGCCCTCGCTTCAGTGACTGCCACGATGGTGCTTTGTTCAAAATCCGCATATCCCTTGACCGTGTTAACAAGGTTAGGGATCAAATCGGCGCGACGTTGATATGCAGATTGTACATTGGCCCAGGCTCCGTTGACATCCTGGCTTTTGGAGACAAAACCATTGTATTTGCTACAGCCGACAAAAAACAGAAGTAGGAGCACCAGCCCCCAGATTAGTCTTGAAAGATTGCTAGACATACTGATTAAATTGGTTTTACGATGATTATAAAGCAATGATAACAGCGCAAAATAACACTTGGTTCCCAAAACTTTATTTTTAGAGACGCAGAACACAATATGTCAAAATCAATAATGATCTGACCAATTGGGTAATTAGTAAGGATTGGAGTAATAGGTTGTGGCATTAAACCCCTTATCCGCTGGGGAAGGCGTCAGCATAAATAAAAATCCCGCTCAACAGAACGGGATTCTGATACTCCTTGATATGTAGGGATTACCTGTTTCTCCATCCGCGATAACCGCGCGACTGATCGTATGCCAATTCCTCCAGAAGTTCAATCTCCCTTCGTTCCTTACGACTGACGTAGCCATCTTCCAAAGCACGGTATTTTGCGGCCCGCAGCATTTGCACGTAGTTGTTCCGTTCAGGTCTTCCGTAGTCGCTGCAAGCGTTAGTATATGTCCTTTGATCGTAGTTCCTGTCACGGTAACCGTAATCATTGTCACGTCCTGATTGTGCCGATGCTGTCCCAAGTATCAGACCAGCTAACATTGTCAAAACCAAATTATTAATGTTCATGTTTCAAAAATTTTATTACTGTTTGGATTATCATGATGAGATAAGGATTAATTATGAAACGCATTTTAAGTTTGATTTAACTAAAGTCGAGTGAATTCAGATACACGTGTAAATAGCCATAACCTAGATAGTATTTTTATGGCTGCCCTCAAATAGTATTGTTTGTTAGATATTGATCTATATCAACAGAATTAAAGTACTTAATGCCCAAAGCTAAAATGACCGCTAGTGGTAAGGTAATAATCTATATAAAAAATAATTTTGAAATTGAAAAACCGGGTATTAATTTTACTATTCAACGCATTTAAGTATGATAACTCCAACTGGCAGAATTCAATTCATTGCTGTTTTGTTATTAATCATCGGACCTCAGTTAATTGGGCAACAGCGATATACTAATGCAGATAGCACATATGTATATGCAAATTTGGAGAAGACTGATCAACTCGACTTTGAAGGAAAAGTAGAAGAAGCCATTCAGTTGATTGATGAGATGAATACCTATTGCACAAAAAAGAAATTTACACGAGGTCTTGGATTTGCGCAACTAAAGAAAGCAGATCTTTTGTTAAAAAAAGCCCAGTACAATGAAATAGAGCTGCTCTTAGCAAAGGGCAGAGAGAATGGATTAAAGATTGGAGATAGTCTGATCGTTGGACTATCTTATCATCAAATGTCACAATTTTACCGGAATCAAACTAATTTTGAAAAAGCTGTTGAAGCGCTGAAATTGGCGGAAAAAAACTACCCCAAACTGGGCGATTCTTCCTATCTGGGAATTGTGTTTAATGACCTGGGATACCTCGAAGACAAGCTTGGGAGATATGACCTCTCAATAGATTATAACCTGAAGGCACTCAGAATATTTGATCAGCTTGAAGACAAAAAAGAAATGTCCAACACGCTGGGTAATATTGGAATAACTTATTACAGGATGGGTGACAAAACGAAGGCCATTCAATTCATCAAGCAGGCGCTTATAATACAGGCAGAAATTGGTGACCAGAAAAGAATAGCATCAACACTGGGCAATCTGGCCACCGTATATACCAGTACTGACATCGACTCAGCCATTCTTTATCAAGACAAAGCAGTTGAAATAGCACGCAAGACAGGACTGAAAAATCTTTTAGCCCAAACTATCAGTAATGCTGGGAAACTATACTATGTTAAAAAAGATTATAAAAATTCTTTTGATCAATACGTAATTGCAGAAAACCTTTACGAAGAAATAAAAGATAAAACCAAGCAGGCTTCAACACTAATTTCATTGGCCGACATTGCAAACAGGATGGGTGATTCTACCATGGCTGAATCATTTTATTCAAAAACCATATCATTAAACCAAAGCGCTTTGACTAAAAATGTAATTAAACAGTTTCACGAATCTAAAGCAAATTTTTATTCAGAAAGAAGGAACTATGAGCTAGCAATAGAACATTTAAAAAAGTCACAGATTTATAAGGACTCCCTGGTGGATGAAAAGACTAAAACCAACGTAGCGGAACTCAATTTAAAGTATGAGACTGAAAAAAAGCAATGGTTGTTGGCTAAACTTGAGTATGAACAAAAACAAACCCAGACAGAAATAGAAAGGCAGCGAGGCTTGAACAAAATTGCCAATCTTATTAATATCCGGAATAAGCAGGAAATACAATTGTTAGTAAAGAATAAGCAACTCGATAGTATTATGATGAATACGCTTCATACAGAACAGCAAAAGCAGGAAGTTATCAATGATAATCAGGAAAAAAATATACAATTACTTGAAAAGGAGAAGTTATTAAGTCAGCAAGTAATCAGGCGGAAGAACACCTTAATGGCCACAGGTATTCTTGTTTTGGTACTGACTGGAATAATATTTTTACAACAGTTCAGGAGATACCAGTGGAAGAAAAATTTAGAGGAGCAAAAACATATCGAAGAAATGAGAGATAATATAGCTAAGGATTTGCATGATGATATTGGAAGTACATTAACCAGTATAAATATTCTTAGTAAAGTATCATATCAGCAAGTTGACAATAATGTCGAATATTCTAAAAAATTATTAAAAGATATTACAGACCAAAGTAAAATTATTCAGCAAAATATGAGCGATATCGTATGGGCGCTTAAGCCTGATCATGACTCCATTCAGGCCTTTGAGTATAGACTTCGTGAGTTTTCTTCTAAAACGCTTGAGCTGGAGCAAATTAATGTGCGTTTTGACTTATCGGAAAATACCACAAAGATTGTTCTACCAATCAACATCAGAAAGGAACTGGTCTTAATCGGTAAGGAACTATTAAACAATATTAGTAAGCATGCATTTGCGAAAAACGTTGCTATCAGCTTTAGTCATAGCCAAAACCATCTGCTTCTAAAAATCGAAGACGATGGAATTGGCATTTCGGAGAAGGCATGGACTGGTTCGGGAATACAAAATATTCAAAAGAGATGTCAACAGCTTGGAGGGCAATTTGTAATGAAGAACACGCATCCAGGCACCGAGGCATTGGTAACAATCCCCCTCACATAATCATGTCATTTGGTTAAGGTGTGAAATAGTTACTTTTGTCCAACAATAGAAAAAATGAGCTTTAGACTATTAATATACGAAGACAATGAGAATCTAAGGCAAAGCATGAATGCTTTATTTAGTCTGAATCCGTCTTATCAATTGGTAGAATGCAAAAGTAACCCGGTGGATGTTCTCACCGATATCTCTCAGTTTCAACCGGAAGTAATATTGATGGATATTGACATGCCCTATATGGATGGAATTACAGCACTATCGACCATCAGGAAGGCTGGAATTGAGATTCCGGTTATCATGTTAACAATTTTTGACGATCAGGACAATATTTATAAGGCCATATGCGCAGGTGCAAGCGGATATATTCTTAAACATGACCTTGAAAATATTGGCCCTGCAATTCAGGATGTGCTGGGAGGAGGCGCGCCCATGTCGGGTCCAATTGCCAAAAAGGTACTCTCTTACTTCTCTGGAATGCCTGTTGAGAAAAAAAGTTTGCCGGAAAACTTGACTGAAAGAGAAATTGAGATTTTAAACTTCCTAAAGAAAGGATTAAGTTACAAAATGATTGCAGAAGAGTGCAATCTCAGTATTGACACAATAAGAACACACATTAAAAAAATTTATAAAAAACTTCAGGTCAACAGCGCTACTGAAGCAATTTACAAATTGCGTTGAACTCTTATTTACATCATTACTGAATTA
This sequence comes from Saprospiraceae bacterium, assembly GCA_046329325.1. Taxonomy (GTDB): domain Bacteria; phylum Bacteroidota; class Bacteroidia; order Chitinophagales; family Saprospiraceae; genus Vicinibacter. Next base: position 1,049,132 of record JAXLUU010000001.1, on the reverse strand, counting down.
GCGAGACCAGACTGAAAAGTATTGCAGGTGTTACATTTTTATTTTTCATGGGAAAAGTATCATACTACCATGACCTTGTTACGGCAAGAAGTATTCTCATAATTAATCTTCAACTTATTATTTCTAATTTGAGCCATCACATGGAAATGTGATGGCAAAATGGATAAAGTAACACCTTCATGTGAAGGGCGAAATTGTCAGGCTGCTTATGGGTCGACATACCTTTGTCCTATTCATTCACAAAAAAAAATTAGCAATGAAAAATTTAATTCAAAATCTTAACAGGGCAATGTTTGTTGCCATTTTAGTAAACCTGCAGGTGGAAGCCCAGGTTGTTACAGTTTATTCAGGAGCAAACCGTGGAGGGACTTCGAGAAATTTTACAACAGCAGGAGATTACACGCTCACGGACTGGGATGTCAAGTCCATTGCAATCCAGAATGGATATATCGTTCAGATGGCCAATGAAGGCGGTTGCACAGGAATTTGTACATATATCAGAAATGAAAGTGGATCAGAAAGGGGTATATTAGGTGCCAGAGGATGCAGCATTAAAATTCTACGCAATGACGCAACGAATGCGAGATTGGAATGTAAGCTTATCACTGGTGATGATGATCTACGCAAAGGAAGCTCAGTAATTTTTCAATGTTTGGTCAATGGTGTGGGTACCCGTTCAACCAGAACTGGGCCTATTGGATCAGATCCTGGAATTCCAAATGGAGGGAGCAGATCACTTAGATTAAATATCCCGGGAACGCACCCAGGACAGGTTCTGGATTGTACTTTAAAATACAGAAGCGGAAGCTCAGGTGTACCATTTGAGACTACAGATAATTGGAATATTAACAATGTTATAATAACTTATTCTAGTAATACCATTACAGATCCAATTATAATTTATAAAGGCAAGGGAAACCCCCTTTGCAGATTTACTGCTGAAAAGACAGAATTCAAAATGCCTGTGGCCAATCAAATATGTAATTAATTGTCAAAAAATATAATTTAAATATCATGAAATCAATTATTATTTCGTTTGTATTGTTCTCTAATTTTTTGTTTGCTCAGGGAACTGTTTCATACAAAAATTTAAAGCCAACTCCCACGGCACAGCAAAAAATGTTTCGGGCGGTTGAAAAACTGGATATTGAGCCCTTAACTGAATGGTTATGTCCCAGCCAGTTACTTCGCGGTGACAGGGAATTTGGTGGTAACGGACCGAAAATCAAATGTGAGGCCCACATACAGATTGGCAGGGATAGTACTTCTCTTAATTTGACGGTTAAGCTTTGGGCGCAGGAAACAGTGCAGGACTGGAGTACCACAGAAGGAACCTGGACGCGGCAAATATACCAAGCGCCATTAGGGAGTAAAATCACTAAAATATTATCCGACAATACTTCAAGAACGCAATTCATCAGTCCAAAAGCAGGATATCAAATCTTTGTTCCCGGAGCTGATGTAGCCCAGGCGGCTTATGAATTTTTGGGATTTACTGATATAAAGTCAGCCGTATTAAAAGCATATGGATTTAAGCCTGGGGACCGATCTGCCTTATCCAACTTAATCGCTCAGTATGTTGACAAAGGCAACACAGTCGTTAAGGTCCCTTCAGTAGAAGGAGGGCTGGTCAAATTCTTTTACATTGTTGGTGATACCGGCGGGGATGACATCAGTTCGGACGATAATTGCAATGATGATACCCGTATCAACAAATTGGAGTTTTTTCCAGTCACGATTGAAACGTATAAAACCCGGCTCTAATATTTTGTTGAATCAACATTCTGCAATAAGTTCAATATCATCGTCCCGATCAAAAGTAAACTTAATATAAATAGCTAGCCATGAAAAAATTAAATATAAGTCTGATTTGTATTCTTCATATAGGATACATGAATACTCAAATGGCCTTTGCTCAAACTGGAACAAGGGAAAAGTCTACGATTGCCCAAAAAGTGAGTAGTGAAAGTCATAAGGTTTCATCTGCAACACAGGATATTAAAAACAATATGGAAGATGCTTCTCATCAAATCACAGATGCTTATAATAATATGAAGGGTGTTGTCAGAATCTTCGAGCCTATATGGCGCCTGCATACAAATCGTAAGACAGGATCATCTGCAACAGGGTCAGGCCTAACTAACACAGCGGTTCAAAACAAACAAACGACTGAAGCAGATGTACAAGTCAAAGAGACTATAGATCAATCTAGTGCAAATCTTGATACCGTTGCAGCGGGAGAAGTAGCAGGATCCAACAAGATAAAGGAGGAAGATCAACTCAATGTGAATGCTTATTATAATGGTGATGGGACTGCGAATTTGGGAAGTCAAAATAATCAAAAATATGGGTGCTTTCTCAATGTCCTAAAAGCCGAAATCATGGACGAGATTGATGTCGCAGGCAACTCAAAAGCGGTGGATTTAATCTTTACCTCAACCAGTGCCTTTAATGAACAATTGCCCATGTACGCATTTCTTACAGCTTCCTATGCGAAGCATGACCCATTTGCTTATAATTACTTCAAAGGAACCAAGTATAAAGATCGCAATATACCGCCGGCAACCTGGGAAGAAGTGAATGAATCTGAAGTGGCAATGACTTCGCTTACCGGGATGCAATTTGAGAAGATAAAAAACAATGATCAGCTCATGGCGGCAGTGCGTCAGCTCAGGGGTTTTTCTCAAAAAGTTGAGAGCAGGACCAAGCTCGACGGCAAGGTAATAGCGCTCAAGACCGAGATGGACCAAAGAACGGTATATGGCTTAATTTACATCGTTAGTCATTATGGCACTACTGGAGAAAGCGGTTATCTTCGAATTAAAATTAAAGTCACCGGCCAGGATGCGAATGGTGACAATATACCAGAGACTGAAATGTACTACCGTTGATGTTACTTTCAAATCGGATTATGTAATTTTTTATCTTTTATTCTACGAATACACATTTTTTATTGGGTCAATGATTGTTGACCAACAATAACCGTTAACAATACAATCAGGTAATTAAGATATGACATGGAGTCAAATTCACTTGAAATATTTTTTTAATATGATATGTAGGGCCTAAATTTGCAGCTTAAGAAATTTGAATGAAGCCCACGATACCCGGGGATGACCACCTTGAAGATCACATTATCACGCTACACGGCATGTATCAGGACTATTTTCTGGACTATGCTTCGTATGTGATACTTGAGCGTGCGGTGCCGGCCATTGAAGACGGTCTTAAGCCTGTGCAACGCCGTATTCTTCACAGCATGTTTGAAAAAGAAGATGGACGATACCATAAGGTTGCTAACCTGATAGGGCATACCATGCAATATCACCCACATGGTGATGCCGCCATTAGCGAGGCACTCGTCAATCTTGGACAAAAGAACCTTCTAATCGATACCCAGGGTAACTGGGGGGATTACCGAACAGGAGATTCTGCCGCGGCACCAAGATATATTGAGGCCAGGCTAACGAAGTTTGCTCTGGATGTGGCCTTCAATAAACAGACTACTGAATGGCAGCTCAGTTATGACGGTCGCAATAAAGAACCTGTCACTTTGCCAATGAAATTTCCACTTCTTTTGGCGCAGGGAGTTGAAGGAATCGCTGTAGGATTAGCTACGCGTATCTTGCCGCACAACTTTATTGAGTTGATTAAGGCTTCTGTTCAATACCTGAAAGGAACTAAGGTCAAGATTTATCCTGATTTTGAGACCGGAGGAATTCTGGATGTATCGGAATATGATCAGGGACGGCGCGGAGGAAAGGTCAAGGTTCGTGCCCGGATCGAGATTGAAGATAAAAAGACGCTCGTCATAAAAGAGCTACCATATTCTGTTACAACAACCTCCCTGATCGAATCGATCGTCAAGGCGTCGGAAAAGGGTAAAATTAAGATCAAGCAGGTTTCGGACAATACTGCGCGAGATGTGGAGATTCGAGTCGAACTGCAACCGGGCGTTTCACCGGAAGTCTCAATGGATGCGCTGTATGCTTTTACAAGCTGTGAAGTCTCCATATCAACCAATGCCTGTGTCATTGTTGACAACAAGCCGTTATTTCTATCTGTGCAGGACATTCTTAGAATTTCAGTAGAGAACACAAAAAAACTGCTGGGTCTCGAACTGCAGATTAAACGCAATGAGCTACAGGAAAAATGGCACCTCACTTCTCTGGAAAAAATATTTATCGAAAACAGGATCTACCGCGATATTGAAGAATGTACCAGCTTTCAACAGGTCATAGCGGTCATTCATAAAGGTCTTGAACAATTTGTAGCGACACCTTCGACGGTAAAGGCTGGAATGAAGGAGAAAAGGCTTTTACTGAATCGGGAGATCACTGAAGATGATGTTATTCACTTGACAGAAATCAGAATCAAACGGATCTCAAAATACAATAAATTTAATACAGATGAGCAGCTCAAAAAACTTGAACAAGAAATCAGTGAAACCGAACATCATCTTAATCACTTGACTGAATTTACGATAGCTTATTATGAAGATCTGCTCGCAAGATATGGTGCCGGACGCGAGCGTAAGACCAAGATCACAGAGCTTGAAGCAGTGCAGGCCGTACAGGTCGTTGCCAACAATGCCCGCCTATACGTCAATCGAGCGGATGGGTTTGTTGGATTTGGTCTTAAGAGAGATGAATTCATCAAGGAGTGTTCTGATCTCGACGATATAATTGTACTCAGGGCTGATGCCAAATTTGTTGTCACGCGAATTGCGGAAAAGACTTTTGTCGGAAAGGACATTCTTTTTGCTGATGTGTGGAAAAAAGCTGACGAAAGAACTACATACAATCTGATCTATCTGGATGGGGAGACCGGAAGGGCCATGGCTAAAAGGTTTAATATCACTGGCATAACGCGAGACAAGGAATATGACCTTTCAAGGGGTCATCCAAAATCAAAAACATTATACCTCAGCGTAAATCCGGAAGGCGAAGGTGAAATAGTCAATATACAACTGACATCAGGATGCAGTGCAAGGATTAAGAACTTTGATTTCGACTTCAGTGAAATTGAAATTAAAGGAAGATCTTCTCAGGGTAACATCGTGACCAAGTATCCGATTCGCAAAGTGGTGTTTAAAGAGAAAGGAAAATCTACACTGGTCGCCCAGGAGATTTGGTTTGATACAAATACTGGTCGCTTCAACACTGAGGGCCGGGGTCTGGCGTTTGGCGCATTGCAACGAGGCGAAAAACTGATTGCATTGTACCGAAACGGAACTTATGAGATTATAGAATATGATTTTAACCTTCGACTCGCTTATGATGAGATTTTGAAACTGGAGAAATTTCATGAAGAAGATGTGATTTCGGCGATCTATTTTGAAGGTGAAAAAAAATGGACCATGGCCAAGCGGTTTAAAGTAGAAACCACCAGCCTGCAGCAACGCTTCTCATTTATTTCGGAGCACAGAGAAAGCAAGTTGTATTATGTCACTACGCATAAAAACCCGGAAGCGCTGATCACTTACAAGAACAAGAAAGAGAAGGTGCAGGAGATAATCACTTTAAAGGATTTTGTAGATGTCAAGGGTTGGAAGGCTATTGGCAATAAAATTGAGGCATTGCCAATGGTCTCTGTAACAGACCAGAGTCAACAGGATAAACAAACAAAGGCATACAAGCCGGGAGATTCTATTGAGTTTTAGAAAATAATATAACCGTATGCAGGGAGATACATTTATTGTTGAAGGTGGAAGAAGGTTGAATGGCACATTGCAGCCGCAAGGCGCCAAAAACGAAGCATTGCAGATATTGTGTGCAACATTGTTGACAAAAGAGGAGGTGAGGATCAACAATGTACCAGACATTCTGGATATCAGGCATCTTATTGAACTGATCAACGGACTGGGCGTAAGTGTTACTCGGCATTCAGCCAATAGTTATTCTTTCAGGGCAGAGAATGTTGATCTCGATTATTTTGGTACGAACGAATTTCAGTCCAATGCCAGGAAAATACGAGGATCGGTAATGTTATTGTCTCCAATCCTCGCCAGGTATAAGCGTGCCTTGTTGCCAAAACCTGGAGGAGATAAAATTGGTAGGAGAAGGCTTGATACGCACTTTCTTGGGCTCCAGAAGCTGGGTGCAATTTTTGACTTTGATGATCAAAATAATATTTATAGCATCTCTGCAGATAAGCTGACGGGTACTTACATTCTGATGGATGAGATCTCTGTCACCGGAACCGCCAACGTTATAATGGCAGCGGTTATGGCCAATGGAACTACTACATTATACAATGTTGCCTGTGAACCTTATCTTCAACAACTCTGTGCAATGCTTAACAGAATGGGAGCCAAAATCAGTGGAATAGGCTCCAATTTGCTGACCATTGAGGGCGTGAATACCTTGCGGGGTACCGAGCACACTTTACTTCCGGACATGATTGAAATAGGAAGCTTTATGAGCCTAGCTGCAATGACCCAATCTGAAATTCGCATTAAGGATGTGCGTGCTGATCAACTGGGTATCATTCCTTTTGTATATGAACGCATGGGATTGAAATTTGAATTTCAAGGCGATGATATATTTATTCCAGAGCAGGATGAATATGAGATCCAAAGCTTCATGGATGGTTCCATCATGACCGTCTATGATTCTCCTTGGCCGGGATTTACCCCAGATTTGATGAGCGTGATACTTGTTATGGCTATTCAAGCCAAAGGCAACGTCCTTATCCATCAGAAAATGTTTGAAAGCAGATTGTTTTTTGTAGATAAGCTCATTGATATGGGCGCACAGATCATTCTATGTGATCCGCACCGCGCAGCGGTCAACGGACTTAACCGAAAATATAAATTAAGAGGTATCGAAATGACTTCTCCGGATATACGGGCCGGTGTGGCATTGTTGATAGCAGCTTTGTCAGCAAGCGGTAAAAGCAAAATTCACTCCATACACCAAATCGACAGAGGATATGAGCGAATTGATGATCGTCTGCGCTCTATAGGTGCGATGATAGAAAGGGTATAATCGTAATTATAACAAGTTATCTAAGTTGTAAGTTGATTGATTGGTACTAGGGTAAATGGATTTAAATATTATTTGAATACGCATTTTTATCAAAGCATGCCAGTTGTTTATTTAATGTGCGAAATTCAATCAACATACTCAGAGTAAGAATTCCCTGTAATTCAAATATACTCTAAAACCAGCTTCAATCCAATAATAATTATCAGGAATAACTTCGGTATATTGCGTTCTGACACCTGATACAAGGTCCAGCCAGGAATTTCTAAATAACCGATAGGAAATTCTACATTGCGCCTGATTAACCTGACGCGAAATGCCCTGCCCTGTCTTATTATTAAAGTCCGATTGGCGGGTAGTATAAGATTTAAGAATATTCCCGCCGTAATTGGTTAAATAACCATCGATACCTTTAAAATAATTCATAAATGATATTGACATAAACCATCTCGGAGCAGGTTCATACTGAATAGTGCCAACCCATTCTGAAAAATTTGATCCCAAAGGATGGGCCAGTGCTTGATGGTAATGCGAATAATCGGCGATGCTGTCCGCATAGGAATAGGTATATGGCCTGACTTTGTTGTACTCAACCTGCAGATATAGACCACGAACACCCAATGGTTCAGGATATTTTGCACCGAGTTGAAATCCGTATTTATTCGCCCACCAGCCTTGGTTCTTTTTAAGAAGACGGTTAAATACAAACTCATCAAGAATAAACTGTCCATAAAGGGTAATTCTATTTGCAATATGCACATGTGACTGAAACCCCAGCAGTTCATTATCAGGACTACCTACAGCCTGTTCAACTGCCCGGTATAGAATAATGGGATTGAGATACTGCAATTCAAACATATTTTCGCGGTTGAAAATAACAGACTCAAACAATCCAATATTCCAATGATCCGTTATATTATAACTTAGAAAATGTGATGCTGAATACTTTTTGCCCAGCAAATGATCCCGATCGTTGATAAACCGGGTCTCCCTGCTTAGTTCCGAGAATATGTTGACATATTTGAACCTGCCCCATTCCGATTGAATTTTAAGATTGAATTGAGGGGGTGAGAAGTCTGATAAAAGCAACGAACGAATTCCCTGACCGATAAAATTTCTTCCGTGTCCCAATTGAATTTCAATGTGTTTTGATGCTTTGAAGTTGACGCCACCTTCTGCAACAATAAAATCATAGCCACTGGAAATGCCAAAGATCTTGCTATTATATGATTTGACAAATCCTGCACCTGGAAATGCTTTGTAGAGTCCCGCAAAATCATTTACAAAAGAATAGCTGCTATACTGGTTTTCTGTAACTTCACTGTACAGATACACCTTTTGGTCTATTCCTGCAGACACTTTTAAGCCGCGACGGTTGGTTAGCAATTTGTTTTCATTGTGAAACTGTTTTCCAGCACTCAATTGAATTAAAGGATCAATGGTAACATAATAATGCCTGCCATAAGTTGAAAAAAAATGAGAAGGATGTGTGTTGAAATATTTTAAGATAGGCATTCCTTGGCATCCTAATAACGATGAATCCGGCTTCTGTAAGTAAAACTCCGAGTTGTTGCATTGTATCCTCAAAATATCAACATGCGCGGATGAAGATAATACAGGAAGCACTGTACCCTGCATTGCTCTCCCTATGGAAGTATGTGTATTGAATAGTTCTTTATTGCCCAATTCTTCTTTTGTTAAACGACACTGGTCGCCTTCATAGACTGATAATGGTATTAACTGAGCCAAAATAGATGAGGAAAAAGTGTTAAGCAGAACAAATAATAAGCCTGCAGTTTTCATGATTTAAATTCTAATAAATAATCTTTGATCAATCGAATAAATTTTTCTGATTTAAAAAAAATGACTTCGATGGGAATAGCATAGACCGGTACATCATTTTTTTCAAACAGTTCTCGAAACATCATCAGACGGGTTGCATCTTTTTCTGTGGTTAATACATAGGTATTGTATTGATTAATCCGTTTATATCGCGCTATGATCAGGTTGATTTCCTGCTCAGTAAAATAATGATGGTCCTCATAATCAAATTCGGTAAGGGTTCCGATTTGGGGTGTCAAATGATCCCTGAGATAGGAAGATTGCGCAATGGCTGAGACTATGATTATATGTGTCGTATCATTAAAAAGAAAGGTATCTGAGGGATTAAAAATATTGTAAGGTTTGCCATAGATCACTGATGAAAAAAACAAATCCTGAGAAGGTTTTAACCTTAACTTTTCACGCCATAAGGCCTCATCTCTTACATCAGGTTCCATGGGGCATTTTGTTACAATTACTATTTTTGCCCGGGAAGATCCAAATCTCCATTCACGAAGTCGTCCGCTTGGTAAAAGATAATCATCACAATAAGGATGGGTGTATTCGGTCAATAAAATATGTAGGTAGGGTTTCACTTCCCAATGCTGGTAGGCATCATCAAGTAGTATCAACTGGGTATTAGGAAAGGATTTCAATAACCGTGGAATACCAATTGAACGATTTTTATTGACTGCCACGGGAATATCAGGGAATTTCATTTTTATTTGTAAAGGTTCATCCCCGACCTGGCGCGCATCATGATTCAACTCGACAAATATATGCCCTGTGGTATTGCGTCTGTAGCCTCTGCTTAACACCCCCAGATGAATGTAATCTTTGAGTGAACGAATCATGAATTCAATGTGAGGAGATTTTCCTGTGCCGCCAACGGAGAGATTACCAATAGATATCACAGGCAAATTAAATGAAACGGATTTTGAAATACCTGTTATAAAAAAGCTTTGGTAAATGCTGACGCCAATACCATAAAGCAAGGAAAAAGGGCTAAGCAGAAGCCGGATTACTTTGTCCAGAAGTCGTGAATTTGTGCAAAAATAGTCTTTTCATGTCATGCAGTCAGATTTTCGACAGAATGTGATGTCCAATTCTGCAATCTATGCACTTTTTAACACTACACAACTGTTTGTATTGGTGTATACAAGCCTGACTGAAACGAGCAGATGAGATATCAATTCCAATATCCCGCCACATTCTTGTATAGCGATTGTTCTCTGCTTTTAATTCTCCCATCCATAGCAGCGATTTTTCCTGAAGTGTTTTATTAAAGTGGACGCTTCCGTAGGCATATAAAATAGGCACAACGACATTGATCATGAGTACAGTTCGAGTCGTTTTACCAATCATATGATTACCGGATTTACTTATTTTACTGAATTGAAAGTGATTGGACCAGTATGAGGATGGAATAACGCCGAAGTGCGAAAGGACCTCCTGGAGTGTGTGCGACTCGATGATGAAAGACAGGGGGCGGTGATAATGGTGAAAGTAACTGCATATTTGTGCGAGCCTGAGGGTAGGGAAATGTGAAGGCCTTAGCCTCAAAAAATTCCAGACGGTATGGGGCAAGTTTATGAAATTATTTCTGTGACGGATAAAGCGAAAGCGATGATTCAGGTCAGTTATATATTCATCATCAGAATCCGGCAATAATCCGGAAACACCAAAAAAAAGTGCTTCGAGATTATTCAAATCATCCTGATAAGAAGAGAGCTGCTTCCAGCTTATTTTCTGAAGCAGTAAATCCATGGCCTGTGTGTTAGGAGGAGTAACAAGATATCGGCAGATATACTGAAAATAAAGGGCCTCAAAGTCACCGTTAAGATTTTCAGCATCCCTGATCATCATATCAGTCTTGTCAATCATGCGCTGAATTCCCACAGTTTCAAATTGTGAATTGATAATATGTGCCGGTATACCAGTTAGTAAAGTACGACATGGAATTTCTTCTACACTGTCAAATAAGTAGGCATATCGGTCCATTTCGATTCCCGATATATATTCGCGGAGTTCCAAAGTAGGCAGTATTCTGTCATTACATGCCACATCTGTGTCATGCTCCCACACGACGTGAAGAATAACATTATGGTAGCGCGGATCATTCTGATGGCGGTGTCTGTTCCAGTCTGATGAGCGTACATGCATTTCAACATGACCTGCCCAGATAATACCATTAATATTTACTGTAGCCAACTGAAAATCAGGACCCTGATCTTTATTGTAAGTTCCGCGATCCAGTATTTCAATTATTTGGGAGTTGGTTGTTCTTAGTTCAGTGTCATGCCATTGGTGGGTATTCCATACATAGTGTAAATAATCTTCTCTCATGTTTTAAGTAAGTAGGTGTTAAAGGAATAAGTGTTAAGATTTTTAAGGTCGGGTAAATGTTTTTCTTCATAAGTAAGTTGCCATCTTTCCCAGTCAATCGTTGGGAAGAAGGTATCCCCTTCAATATCAGCGTCGACTTTGGTAACATAAAGTTTTTTCCAGTAATGAATGGATTGTTGGTAAATTTCACCACCACCAATAATAAATAATTCTTCAGCTCCTGTTGCATGCCCAACGCTGAGCCCTTCTTCAATGCTGTGAGCTGTTTGGCATCCCGAAACAGCAAATTTTCGGTCGCGCGTGACAATAATATTCAGTCTGTCCCGAAGGGGTATGCCAATGCTCTCATAACATTTTCTTCCCATAAGTACAGGGTGGTGCAGGGTTGTTCTTTTAAAATACTGTAAATCCGCTGGCAGGTGCCATGGTATGCCATTATCAACACCGATCAATCCGTTCTGGTTCATGGCTACGATACAGGATATAATCATGTTCTGGTTTTGTTCTTTATCTTCAGCTCAATCATTTTGGTCTCGAGGCTTTTTCTACTCACCGAATCCTGAAGATACTTTTCGATCATCAGGGATCCCACGGGGGCTGCAACATCCCCTCCCCAGCCAGCATTTTCGATATAAACTGCCAGTGCGATCCGAGGATTATTTTTCGGAGCGAATCCGAAAAAGACAGAATGATCTTCACCATGTGGATTCTGCGAAGTTCCTGTTTTGCCGCATACAACGATCTGGTCATAGTAACCTTTTTTTGCAGTTCCGGAACTGACTGCCAATTCCATTCCTTCAATCACTGGCGGAAAATATTTCTGATCCACAGGAATAATGTGTTTGGTGCGGAGATTCTCTGGTATCAGTAAATGCGAATCACTGAATCTCTTAAGGAGATGAGGTGTGTAGTAATAGCCTCGGTTGGCAATGATGGCAGCCAGGTTGGCCATTTGAAGTGTTGTAAGTTGTAACTCTCCTTGTCCGATACCAACAGAAATAATATAGGTTGATCTCCAGTTATTTGTTTTGTATAGACGAGAATAATATTCGGATGTTGGGATAAAGCCGCCGTTCTCTGTGGCTACATCGGAATACAAGGGTTTTCCGAGTCCAAAATATCCAAGGTATTTGGTCAAAATATCCAGTCCATCCTGGGGTTTGTTGTATCCGTTAATTTCGATAAGATCCCTGAATGTCTGAATAAAATATGAATTACAGGAATGTTGTAAAGCTGTCGCGATATTATTTGGGGCAGGATGATGATGGCAGCCGTAAGAAACATTTTTATAATAATAAGCACCAGTACAGCTATGCGAAGTAGATGAATGCAGTACACCTTCCTGTTGGGCAATGAGTGCCAATACAGGTTTGAATATAGAACCTGGAGGATAAACTGCAGATGCCGAACGGTCAAAAAGTGGCTTAGTACTATCCAGCAGTAAATATGCATAGTCACGTCCGCGGTTTCTGTTGACGGAAAGCAGATTCGGATTGTAATTTGGAGAGGATACCATGGCAAGAATTTCTCCGGTTGAGGGTTCAATGGCTACGATGCTTCCGGATTTGCCCCTTAGAAGCAATTCACCGTATTTCTGTAGATCGATGTCTATGCCAAGCATAAGGTCCAGACCTGATTCTGCAGACTTATCCAAAGAACCCTTGAGGTAAGAACCAACTTGCTGTCCCAGTTTGTCCCGCAATACAAACTGAACACCTTTGGATCCACGGATATAGTCTTCATATTGGCGCTCAAGACCGGTTACCCCGATGTAGTCTCCGGGTTTATATTCACCCTCTGACTGATCAATATCACTTTTTTTGACTTCGCTCATGTATCCTAGAAAATGAGCTCCGTGAGGTTCTGGATATTCCCTGACTGCACGCAGGTAAGGCTGAAATCCAGGGTAACGATAGAGTTGTTCCTGGAAACGCAGGAAGGTTTCGGGTTCAATATTTTTCAGAAAAATGTAAGGAACAGACTTGGAATAAATTTTGGAAGACCAGTCTTTTTCAAGGTTATCGACAAACTGTTCGTGAGAGATTCCCAGTAGCGAACAAAATCCATTGGTATCAAAATCCGGTCTGATATTTTTATAAGTTACATAAAGATCATATGCCGGATAGTTGATGACAAGTATTTTGCCATTCCTGTCATAAAACAATCCACGGGCGGGATCGATGTTTTTTTGAATCAGCGTTGTCGCATTGGCCTTGCTGGTATATACCGGATCAAATAACTGATAGGAGGCAAGGACAATAATGAGAATGCTGATCCATACTACAAGAAATCCTTTAATAATTAAGTAACGCGTTTTTTTATCAGTTCGGAACATGCCGTTACTCCTTAGGATTTATGAGTATTTGTATCAGAAAAATTACCACCATTGAAACGGTAAAAGAAACGATCGTCTTCAGAAGAATTTTGCCAAAATAAACGAATGTAAATACCTCCATCGTAAAATATGCAAAGAGATAAATAAAGGTTAGTATACTGGCAAAACGAAGGAACCAGAAAATTCCTAAACTAGAAGGTGTGGGTTTCTGGTTGATGCTATAACCTGATTTTGGTTCAAGAAATTTCAGCACAAATGGTCTTGAGGCAGCCATCCATAGACAGGCAGAAGAGTGAACACCCGGAGAACCATAAAAACTATCCACGATAATCCCGCACACAAATGAAATTAAAAGTACTATAAATGAAGGGAGACCGACAGGGAGAAGAATTATTCCCAGCTGATAGATAATGATACTGATGTAATGCGTGGACGTGTTGTCCAGATTAATTTCTTTAAGAATTAATACCTGAAAAAGGACTAAAAGAATAATCCTGAATCCGTTAACCAGAAGATCCTTATTCATAGTTAACGGATTTTTGTTCTAAAGATCCTTTTTCCTCTTTCAATCGGTGGTTAATGACATATACCCTTTGCAGTCGGAAAAAATCCTGCTCCGGTTCCACTTGAATGCTGTAGGTGAAAGAACCTGCTTCAACTCTGTAATCCGCGATTTTGCCGACCAGGATATTTTTTGGAAATACAATTGAATAACCACTGGTAACGACACTGTCGCCTTTGCGAACTTCAGCGTATCGCTGAATGTCTTCAAGTTGGAGTAATCCAGGATCTTGCCCATTCCAGACAAGCGTACCAAAAAATCCACAATGTGGGATCTGACAACTGAGCCTTGACTTGGAATGAAGCAAAGACATAACAAGCGAAAAGTGTGCAGACACATCTGTTACAATCCCAACTACACCTTTGCTAGAGATAACGCCCATGCCGGGGTTTATTCCATCCAAAGATCCTTTGTCCAGTGTAATCATGTTATTACGTCGGGCAACACTATTGTTGATTATGTTAGAAGAAATCACCTCGTACATCGCCAAAGTACTATCCAAGTGCACGGTATCCGTCATGGCTGCGTGCTCAGCTGCAATTCTTTTTATCAGACTTGCATTTTCATCAGAAATCTGCTGATTAACTTTGTGCAGACTGAAATAATCCAGTATTCCTTTATACTGCCGTGTTACAATATTGGAATATCGCTGGGTAGAATAGAAATAAATTTGTTTTTGATGCTCATTGTTACTGACTACCCAAAAGAAACAAATAATCTGCAGAATGATGAATAACACCAAAGATCCGTTTCTGACAATGACCCGTAAGGTTTCAAACATACCTTAATTAGTCTTTAAACGGCGTCACACAGATTTACGGTCGATAAGGAACGAAAACCGGTCTGTGTTTTTAAGTGCAATGCCAGTTCCCCTGACAACCGCACGGAGTGGGTCTTCGGCAACGATCACAGGCAATTTGGTTTTGGCCGAAAGACGCTTGTCAAGTCCCCGTAATAGCGCTCCGCCACCGGTTAGGTAAAGTCCAGTTTTGTAGATGTCTGAAGACAATTCAGGGGGTGTAATCTCAAGCGCTTTGAGTACAGCTTCCTCTATCTTCATGATTGATTTATTGAGTGCCTCTGAAATTTCCTCGTGGCCTATAACGATTTGCCTTGGAATGCCTGACATAAGATCCCTTCCGTTGACCGCATAGGGCTCCGGTGCCAAATCAAGCTTGCTTATGGCAGCGCCTGCATGGATCTTTATGCTCTCAGCAGTGCGCTCACCAATCAGCAGATTGTGTTCGCGGCGCATGTAGTCAATAATATCTTCAGTAAACTCATCACCTGCTACGCGGATCGACTGGTCACACACAATTCCACTTAGTGCAATCACTGCAATTTCAGTAGTGCCGCCGCCGATATCAATGACCATATTACCGACCGGCTCCTGGACATCGAGCCCTATTCCTAGCGCTGCAGCCATGGGTTCATGAATGAGGTATGTTTCTTTAGAGTCCACATGGTCAGCTGACTCAAAAACAGCCCTTTTCTCCACCTCAGTTATGCCGGAAGGTATGCAGATAACCATTTTCAGGTGTGTAAAAAATCTGCGCTTGTTTCCAATCATGCCAATCATACCCTGAATCATGCTTTCAGCGGCGTTAAAATCAGCAATAACTCCATCCTTAAGTGGGCGGATTGTATCGATATTGCGGTGGGTCTTCTCATGCATTTGCATAGCTTTCCAACCTACCGCGATCGTCTCTCCTGTTTTTTTGTCGACGGCAACAATCGAAGGTTCGTCAACAACTACCTTGTCATCCTGCATTATAAGGGTATTGGCAGTGCCCAGATCAACCGCCAATTCTTGCATGAATATGTTAAATAGCTTCATTATTATCTTTTGAAATTCAATACTTTCTGATAAAAAAGTGTCCTAAATACAATTAGGCACAGACTGCCACGGGAAGAAGAATGGCAAAAATAATGTTTTTAAGTCAGGAAATCAGGCAATTGTTTATAAAATTCTCTTGATCAGAGCGACAAGAAGGACATGAAACTTTCTGTGTAACTTCAAGTTTCTATCTTTGTACAATGTTATTTTTTTGGATTTTTTTATTTCTCCTCCTCAGTGCCTTTTTCGCAGGGACTGAAATAGCTTTTTTTACAGCAAACAAGCTGGGTGTTGAAATCAAGAAATCAAAAGGTACACCCAGTTCAAAGATCCTCAGTTACTTCTACGACCATCCTGACAAATTTATAACCGTTATGCTGATTGGCAACAGCATTTCTTTGGTGTCACTTTCTTACCTGCTGACCGCACTTTTCAATTCCTTACTGCAAACCCTTGACCTCAATCATGGAGTTCTCATTGCGCTCAATACTGCGCTCACAACACTAGTTATTCTGGTTATCGGTGAATTTCTGCCGAAGGTACTTTTTACCCTGTACGCCAATGAGTTGATTTTTCCAATGGCGTATGTGGTACAGTTCTTTTACAAATTACTGTATGTTCCTGCCATTTTTATTCATTCGATCTCAAGATTAATGATTAAGTTGTTTTTCAAGGAGTCTGAGACCAAGCCAAGGTACAGATTTTCAGCTCTTGACCTTGAACACTATATTGACGGACCAATGAGAATTTCTGAAGATGAGATTGATGCAGACATTTTTAAGAACACGCTCAATCTCAAACAAGTTCGTGCAAAAGCCTGCATGATCCCGCGAAACGAAATTGTCTATGTGGATGTCAACTGTTCGAGGGAAGAACTCATCAGAACATTTTCAGACACCAAGCATTCAAGAATAATTGTGGCAGACGAAGATATTGATAATGTGTTAGGATATATTCACCATCAGCAGATGTTCAAGAAAACAAAAAATGTCCGCGATATGATAATGGATATTCCTTTTGTTCCTGAGACGATGAATGTCTATGATCTGATGCTGCGCATGAACAAACTGCGTTTGTCCGTAGCTTGTGTGGTAGACGAATTCGGCGGCACAAGTGGTATCATTACCCAGGAAGATATACTGGAAGAAATTTTCGGGGAGATCGATGATGAACACGATAAAGAAGAATTTATTGAGCACGTCATCTCAGAAAAGGAGTATTTATTTTCAGGAAGACTGGAAATACAATATCTCAACAACACCTATAATTTGCATTTGAAGAGCGGTGATTATCACACCTTGTCCGGTTATCTGGTCAGTACAACAGGTACCATTCCTGAGCAAGGACTTGAATTAATACAAGACGGTTATAAATTTGTCTTAGAACTGGTAAGTGACACTAAAATTGAAACCGTCAGGATTTTTAAGATCGATGATCCTGACTAATTGGAACTACTGAGCCCTTAATAAAGCAGGTTAATGGATAACAATTACCCGAATCCCATTCAACAGCCAACAGAACCGACGGATCCAGCAACAAAGCACATAGATCCCAAAGTTGATCATCACTGCCCTGCAACTTAACAGCTTCTCCCCCAGCATCAATCAGATTAAATGACCGCCCGGTATACGCTACACGTACATCAGACAATATAGAAAAATTGTGTCTGATGAAAGGTGAATCGGCAACATTGCGCGCATGCCTCGTTAGAAAATGTCCCAGTCTTTCGGACGACGGTAAGAATTCCAAAGGAGCTGGCGCACTTTCATTTGGAATATCTGTCACGCGGTACTCCGATTCTCCGGGATAATAAAATACCTTGCCACGGTATACCATACCATGTTGGAAGTGTCGCTGTGAATTGTAACGGTTAAACAGGAATTCAATCATTAAAGCAATTCGTCCCGACTTCACACCAGTGAACCAGTGCCTGACCATGGTTAGTTTCTCCTCTTTGCTCTTGATAGTGCCACAATAGAACCATTCATCCTGAAGGAATAAATTCAACGCCTCAATTTCATTTTTCCTGCGGGGAGATCCGATCAAATTCTGTAGTGATGAGTCAATCTGAAAATTGTTTTTTCTGGCAATGCAACATGCCAGGTAACATTCACCCAATTCCCTGAGCACGGCAACTTGCCAGTCGTTTTCATCTTCAGTCTTTTCAGGCATGCTTCTCAATTTGCGCGCCATTCCAGACAAGCCCAGATCCACCATCCTTGTCGCAATGTCATCCAGTCGGTGTGGATCATGCTGGAGCACATCAATGCCCTGATCAAGCAATTGAATGATCCATTTTTCAAGTAATTCAACACCTGCCTGATGTTGCAATTGTTTTTTTTCTAAGGACAAAGCGAATAATATGCAGGGTAATGATCAGGGCTGAAGTTGCGCCAGTGCAATTTCGGCGGCCACCTGTTCAGCACTTTTTTTATTGAAATCTTCCGCCGTAGCCACTTCAACGCCATCGATATAGACACCGATTCGGAACCTGTCCCTTTTATCATTTTTGGACTTGCTAATCACGCGGAAATCGATCTCCTTGGTGTGTTTTTGGCACCATTCAAGCAATTGGCTTTTGTAGTTGTCATCAAAACTTTCAAGTGAATGAATGTTGATATACTTCTTGACAAGGCCATTAAGAATATAGTATTTTGTATAGGCAAAACCCTTTTCAAGATAAATGGCACCAATTAGCGCTTCGAGTGCATTGCCGAGCATGCTTGGGCTGATACTCGCATTGTTAAACTCCATCAGCATCCGGTCAAGGCCCATTTGCTCTGCGAGGTAATTCAGCATTTTGCGCTTGACAATTTTTGATCGCATCTTGGTCAGAAAACCTTCGTCAGCCTGGATGTATTTATTGAAAAGATATTCACCAATGACAAAACTCAATAGCGCGTCACCCAGGTATTCAAGTCTTTCGTTGGATTGAATGTATTCGCCTTTCCTCCCTCCATTATTGTTCTGTTGGGAATTATTGATGGTTGATTTGTGGTAAAAGGCGATTTTAAACAAGTGTAGATGTGCTGGCGTAAATCCGAGCACTGAATGTAACCGCTCAACAAAATGACGATCGCGGGAGAAATACTTATAATTTACTCTTTTGACGAGGTTAACAACTTCGGCTACCATTTTCTGAAGATCAAAGAGCTGTTATGTCCGCCGAAACCGAAAGTGTTACTCAAAAAGCTCTTAATTTCTTTTGATTGTGCCTGGTTGAAGGTAAAATTTAGTCTAGGATCCAATTCCGGGTCATCCGTAAAATGATTGATCGTTGGCGGAATAAATTGATAGTTCATCGCTAAAATTCCGGCAATGCATTCAATGGCTCCGGCAGCTCCCAGTAAATGGCCAGTCATTGACTTGGTGGAACTGATATTGATGTTAAAAGCATGGTCTTCAAATACTTGCAAAATGGCCTTAACCTCAGCAATATCGCCCAACGGAGTGGACGTTCCGTGGGTGTTGATATAATCAATATCTTCAGGATTCATGCTGGCTTCTTCGAGTGCAAGCTCCATCGCTGCTTTGGCGCCCAGACCGTCGGGATGCGGTGCTGTGATATGATAGGCATCTGCCGTCAGTCCAGTACCACAGATTTCGGCATAGATGCGTGCTCCACGGGCCCTGGCATGTTCATATTCCTCAAGCATTAATGCTCCGGCACCTTCACCTAAGACAAATCCGTCCCTGTCTTTGTCATATGGTCTGGAAGCAGTATGAAAATCATCATTCCTTTCAGACAAGGCTTTCATAGAGCTGAATCCACCAATTCCTGCTTTGGTCACAGCGGCTTCAGAGCCACCGCAAAGAATAACTTTTGCCTTTCCATGCCGTATAAAATCAAAAGCATTGGAAATTGCATGGCTGGACGAAGCACAGGCAGATACCGTTCCGTAGTTGATACCCATAAACCCGTACTTGATGGAAATATGCCCAGGGGCAATATCAGAGATCAACTTTGGAATCAGGAAAGGGCTATATCTAGGCGGACCCGAATTGAGCGCTGCCTCCGAAATATCTGTCTCCAATGTGTAAAAACCGCCTATTCCGCTCCCCCAAATTACGCCAACCCTGCTTTTGTCTACCCGATCAAGGTCTAGTCCAGAGTCTTTGACGCATTCTTCCGCTACGACTAAAGCATACTGAGAAAAAGGATCCAGTTTGCGACCTTCCTTTCTGTCAAGATGTTCTTCAACGTTAAAATTCTTGAGTTCACAAGCAAACCTGGTCTTAAATAACGTAGGATCAAATCGAGTGATAGGCCCGGCACCGGACACACCATTCTGAAGACCCTGATTATAAGCTTCCAGATTATTACCAATCGGGGTAAGGGCACCCATTCCTGTAACCACGACTCGTCTCATGAATAGAAATTTATGTCTACACGGCTAGATACAAAATAAAATTCTGACAAACAGATAATTCTGATAATAATATGGCTTATTTGCTATTTGACTCAAGGTAGTCAATAGCCTGGCCTACAGTCTGAATTTTCTCAGCCTGATCGTCGGGAATGGAAGTATCAAATTCTTTTTCGAACTCCATGATTAGCTCCACAACGTCAAGAGAATCAGCACCTAAGTCGTTAACGAAGCTTGATTCATTGGTAACTTCAGACTCGTCTACACCCAATTTGTCTACGATGATTTTTTTAACTCTTTCGCTTACTGTTGACATTTTTAAGATTGTTTTTATAAAATTTCACGCAAAATAAAGCCTTTCAGCAGGTTCTCACAAGGGTTTAACCATAATTATTTAAATAATTGGAGTTTTTATAAACAACCGGAACCATATAATTTGTTCCCTTAGTTCGACATTTATTTATCCTATATGATTCAGCATAACACCAAAATAGTTGCCACGGTTGGTCCGGCCTGCAATACTTATGAAGGCCTGGAGGCCTTAGCCCTTGAAGGGGTATCAGTTTTCAGACTAAATTTCTCACATGGCACGCATGAAGACCATCTTAAAGTGATACAGCATATTATTCGTATCAATGAAGTGCATGACCTGCATGTCGGGATTCTGACAGACCTCCAGGGACCAAAGCTCAGGATCGGTCTGATCGAAAATAATGCTCTGGAAATACGCGAAGGCGATATTTTGACCTTCAAAGACGAAGAGTGTATTGGCAACAAAGACCAGATATACATGAGCTATGACCATTTTGCCAGAGACGTCAGGCCTGGAGAGAGAATACTGGTGGACGATGGTAAGTTAGTATTTGAGGTGATCCAAACCAATGGACAGGATACAGTAAAACTAAAGGCTTTGTATAGCGGTGTATTATCCTCCAACAAAGGAGTTAACTTGCCGGACACAGAAGTAAGTCTGCCGTCACTGACAGAGAAGGATTTGAAAGACCTCGATTTCATTCTTACTCAACCCGTCAACTGGATTGCGCTATCCTTTGTGCGCAAAGCAGATGATATTGTAAAGCTTCACCAAATGGTAGAGAGGTCAGGACATCCGGCCAAAGTCATTGCTAAAATAGAAAAGCCGGAGGCACTTCGGAATATTGATGAAATAATAAAAGTGAGTAATGCCATTATGATCGCCAGAGGTGACCTGGGCGTTGAAATGCCAATTGAAAAACTTCCGACAATACAAAAACTGATCATCAGCAAATGCATCCAGAGATCCAGACCAGTGATTGTGGCGACGCAGCTTATGGATAGCATGATCAATAATCCATCCCCGACACGTGCAGAAGTTACAGATGTGGCCAATGCGGTACTTGACGGTTGCGATGCGGTAATGCTCAGCGGAGAAACTTCCGTTGGAAGACACCCTCAGCTGGTGGTCTCGGCCATGAACAAAATCATTGTCGAAGCGGAAAAACATTACGGTTTTCAGACAAAACGGCCGAAGCCTTCTGAAAAATCCTCAACTTTCGTGAGTGATGTAGTTTGTTTTAACGCCGCCAAAGTAGCGGAAGATCTTAAAGCCAAAGCCATCATTGGACTAACCGTCTCTGGTTATACAGCTTTTAAAACTTCTTCCTATAGGACCAATTGCCCTATTTATATCTTCAGCAGTGAACGTCATATCCTCGGCACCCTCAATCTCGTATGGGGCGTACACGCATATTACTATGATAAAATGACCTCTACCGATGAAACCATTGAGGATGTCGCCAATATCCTCAAAGAAAATCAAAAAGTCAAAAAAGGAGACCTCATAGTAAATACTGGTAGTATGCCTATTCATGCCAAACTGCGAACCAATATGTTAAAGGTTACTGAGGTTTCTTAAAATTTAAAGTATCAGCTTATCGTTATTTCGAACATAAAATTACTGTTATATCAAAACTCTTATCCATTCAGCCCAATACCTGAAAGCAATATTATTGCAAGCATGCTTCTTGGCCTTCATGTTACTTTCCAAACATTCGGTAGTCCATGGCCAGGTTCTTAAAAGTGATGCCCCGGTTAGTATTGAATCACAAATCATTGAAGCTACAAAGGAACAGCTGACAGGTAACCCTGACAAGGCGATTGAAATGTTTGAAAAGTTGAGATCTGAACCTGAAGCCAGGTCATCGGTATATTACCAATTGTCCAGATTATATCTCTCTAAATCAAGACTTGAAGATGCAATAAACGCCATCAGCGAAAGCGTCAAAGCTGATCCGGCAAACAAATGGACGAGGGTTTTTCAAGCCAACCTGTTGGAATCTGTCGGCAGGTATTTAGGGACGGCAGAAGCCTATGAAGGGTTGAGCCAGATCTTACCGGATCAATACTCCTTTTATGATCTCGCTGCACTAAATTACGTGAAGGCTGACCAGGATGAAAAAGCTTTAGCTGTGTTGGATAAGGCACAAAACAAATTCGGCCTATTACCCGCTTTAGTGATCAAAAAATCAAGAATACTAGTCCACCTTGGCAGAGAAAAGAAAGCCATTGATCTCATCACCTCATCGCTCCGCAGCTACCCGGTACACGAAGAACTTTTGTCAGCGTTGTATGAAATTTATATTGCACAATCGAATAAAAAGGAAGCTGAAAAAATTCTGGTACAGCTCAAAACTATTGATCCGCTGTACACTGCAGGAGGAAAGATAAGTCAACCAGTACAAAACGTTGGCAATCCGGAAAGTATCGAACAACAAATTCGGGAAGGAAAGACCGGCTTAGATGAAATCATTCGATCCTTGATTCCATTTATTGAACAAAACCGTTCTACCGATTCCGCAAGACTCAAGTCGATTGCCGATCTCCTCATACAAAAATACCCTCAGGAGGCAAAAGCGTGGGCGCTCCGCGGAGATTTGTCATACTATGCCGAGGATTTGACAGAGGCAGTCAGTGATTATGAAAAATCTGCAGCACTTCAAAACGTACCATATTCCGTTTGGGAAAATATGATTGTGTGTTTGTTGAATTTGAGCCATTGGAAGAAGTTGGAAGAAAAAATTTCACAGGCTTTGGACTTTTATCCCAACCAGTCTTTCCTATATTTTGCACTGGCCGAATCCCAGCTTCAATTGGCCAATACAGGCGAAGCATTGACCAATGCACAGCATTTCAAATTGATGAGCAAGAATAATCCTTTTCGTCAAACAGAAGCAAATCTTCTGCTCGCTAGAATTTATTCGTCAACAGGCAATTTTCAGCAAGCCGATCTGATGTGGGCTGAATGCCTTAATTCCGAAAAAAACGAAGTGGCCATACTTGAAAATGCTGTTTATCAATCTGCAAGAGGACAAATTGTTAATAAGGCGAAAATTGAGGAAATTTATAATAATAAAAATTTGTTCAAACCTTTTGTTCTCAACCGGTTGGCAATAATAGCCTCAAATCAAAATGATTGGGACCTTGCCAGAAAACGCATCGAAGAATGCTTGCAACTGAAGACGGGACGAAATAGTGATAACTATGCGCTGGCAGCAAAGATTTGCCTTGCCCAGCTACAAAAGGAAACCGCAATCATCTATGCACAAAAAGCGGTTGATCTTTCAGATGACAGGAATCGTTATTTGCAATTGCTAAATCAGATGAAATGATAAGAAAAAAAATAACACTGCCGCTTTTGACCCTACTACTGATTTCGTGCCATACATCCAAACAGATGGCAAACAGCCCTAAAAAAAAAGATATTGCAACGCTTGAAGAGCTGATGGATAATATTTCAAAAGCCCAGAAATTTAAAACTTATTCCGCCAAAGGAACAGTCTCCTATGCCGGAGCAGATTTTGGCGGAGACGCGGACGCTCAATTAAAAGTTATTTATGATAGTGCCGCATTGCTTACTATTCGCAAATATGGAATAGAACTATTCAGATTATTATTGGATAAGGACAGCGTTACATCATTAGACCGAATTGACAACAGCTGGAGCAAGAATTCTATCAGCGAATGGGCAAAAAGCTATAAAGTTCCTCTCGATTACTTAATGATTCAGGATATAGTAACCTCAGGTTTTTATCTTACAGAGTACCTTTCATATCAGTTGGAAAAAAATTCCGAAGGTTATAGCGTAAAAGGATTTTCGGAACTTTTTACGATGACCACGGATCTGACCTATTCGCCACCAAAGCCACTGAAAATGAGCATACGTCAAGACCGAAGATTATTGGATATTGGCTTCAATGAAATTAGTACTTTCAGTGGAAGGGTCTGCCCCAAGTCATTGGAAGCATTCTATAAAGATGAAGTATCGGGCACTACCGATAGGATCAATATCAAATGGAAGGAAATCAGCATTGATAAGGAAGTAAGCATTAAGTTTGCCATTCCTGAACACTATACTAGAAAATGAAAAAGCGGATATTCAAAAAAACTGCTGTGAATCCAGTGCTGATTTTTCTGGTAGCAAGCATCGTTTTTTCTTTTATAGCCAGTGAACCCAGTAACAAGGAAAGAATAAAATTTTTGAAAACGCAAATCAGGGAAACAGAATCTGTCCTGAGACAGCTGGAAAAAGACAAAAAAAATTTTGTCACACAGATAAGGGTTAGAAGAGGATTGATTGTACAAAGAAATGATCTGATCAAGAACATCCGAAATGAAGTGGAAACTTTGAGCAAACAGCTAGAAGAACTTGAGAATACGAACAAACTTGCTTTGGATACATTGTCTGAACTTCGCGCAACATATACAGAGATTGCTTGTCAGAAAAACAGGTCCAGATTCTTAAAGCCGTTAAGTCTTGAATCAGTAAACGGAGCATGGAGCCTTGATATTAAGAAGAATCTCTGGAAAGAACAGATTATCAGGTACCGTATTGGACAGTTTATAAGATACAAAAAATCACAGGAAGTAATATTATTGAAACAAAATGACATTAAACAGAAAATCAATGAAAAGAGAGAACTACTGAACACAGAGCAATCTGAAATGGACAAAATGAACACGGATATTGCCGACCTTGAAAAAAATTATGAGCATATTAGTAGTAAATCAAAAGAGTACCAACAGCTTGTCATAAGTTACAATAAGGAGCAAAAGTCACTTGAAGAAATTGTCAACAAAAGTATACTAGCAGACAAGACAAATAGTAAAGGGTCAGCAGTAATAAATAGAAGTATTTGGAATTTGCCCGTTAAGGAAGGAATTGTAATTACCCGATTTGGTTTGCTGAAGGATCACCATAATCCCGAGATTACTTTGCGAAACAATGGCATTGATATCAGGTCTTCTGAATCTTTCGTACGTGCAGTCAACAATGGCAAGGTAGTTCAGATAAGACAGCTCCCCTCTGGCAGTTTTGTAGTACTTACGAAAGCGGGGAATCTATATGTAGTCTATTCTAACCTGGATAAAGTATTTGTAAAGGACGCAGAAAATATTTTTGCGGGAAATAATCTTGGAGAACTAAAGCTAAATCCCTTCGGTTCTTATGACCTTCATTTTGAAGTTTGGGAAGGCAAATCAGCGGTTGACCCAATGCATTATATTCGCCTTAATTAAATCGTCTATAAGTACAATCTTCCGGTCTGGGCTTTAGTAATCATTTTTCATTTTAAATAAAAACTAGTGAACTGAGAAATACTTCATTATCTATTATACTACAAAGAGTCCTAGAAAGGCAATGTTGAAAAAGCTAAAATTAAAAGGTTTGAATTTGCCTGCGCTTAATATATGTATCTGAAACAAACGGCTAAATCAGTCGTATCTTCGTTTGAGGAACCATTCATTGTCATTGAGTCTAACACCCAAATTCACCTTAAAATAGTCTTCATTAATCAGGTTACTCACACTCATTTTTCCGAATTCGAGACCAAGATTAATGGTTCCTGATTGTCTTTGGAATGCAAAGGTGCTGGACATGCCCAACGTGAGTCCATATTGCTGAAGTATTTCATTTTTAACTTTGAGATAACCCGATTCGTAAAATGCCCCAACCCTGTATTGGCTTCGTTTTAAGATACTACCAAAACCATTTTGTTCTGGTCTAAGCCAAAGTCCACCAGAGATTCGGCTTTCATTTATAAAATTGCCTTTGGCTCCTTCATATAAGGTAGCCGAAGACCAGTTCTGCAATGCGTAATCGACCACAGCACCATAATGATCCTTATGATTGTATGATAATCCAGCAGTCAACTCTAGAGGAAGCGTACTGTTCGTAAGATTATTTTCCTTAAAAGAAAGTGTGTCAATGATCGTTGCAACATTACCAAGCAAAAGCTCAGCGTAATGTATGGAGTATTGATTCATTCTCAAGGAAGAAGGTGCAGAAATAACAAGACTCACATTCAGCGATTTACCATGCTTTGTAGCATCTTTTTTAAATTCCGCGCTGTTTAATATTTCTTGATAAATAAATCCTATCTGCGGCCTAAAGCCTGATCCAAAGTAGCGGTCGGTATAGTAATCCTTTGCTCCTGGAAATTGATCGCGCAGATAAAACACCTGTTCGAATTTCAGGTTTCCAAAAATATAAGCCAGATTGAGACCTGCGGAAATTTTTTTATATCGGTACCCAAAACCGACCATAAACTGATTAAGTCCTCCGCTGCCTGTCAACTTACGCACCGTCGCACCAACAGTATTGCTGTCATTAACCTGATAATTATATGAAGTACTTGAAACAGGCATAATGCCAAAACTCAGGCCATAAGTATGCTTGTACTCTTTGCGTTCAAGAAGTTGATTGATTGAATTGCGCAACGGAATACCAATCTGAATGTAAGACAATGTACCTGAAAGATCGTTGATGCTGGTTTGATTATCACGGATTGATTTATACTTGATGTTATAACCAATTTCAGCATCCGTAACTTTCAAAAAACCAAGCGTCGCCGGATTAAGAGGATTAAATTCATCAATTTGGGTATAGGCAGAACCTGCATGCCCACATGCCTGCGAAAAAGGAGAATAGGTTCTCGTCATTGACCCAAAGCCATATCTGGATAATGGCAGAAATTCATTAGTCTGGGCTTTGATAGAATAAACTAATAAAATAATTGTGACTAACGGAAGGATAAATTTTTTCATCTGCATCTGGCAATTTCATTCAGTCCATGAAGAACAAGATAGGGTTCTACGCTGGTCTTAATCTGTGTACGAACCGAGAGAAACTCTGCGTCTCCGCCGGTCATAATACAAAAAAGGTTCGGATTCTTGGAGGACAATTCATTATAGTAACCGTCAATTTCATAAATGATCCCATTAACAGCTCCATGTTGCAATGCGGATTCCGTACTGGTACCAAGCATACCTGGATTAACATGATGGGACTTAATTAGGGGCAATCTGGAAGTAAAATGATTCATGGCGCGAAGTCTCATATTCAACCCTGGTGCAATATTACCGCCAATAAATCCAGCTTCCCGGTTAACAAGATCATACGTTATACATGTTCCACTATTAATGATGAGTATGTTATCAGCGGTGGCCAGCTTCAATGCCCCGCACCAGGCTGCCAGACGATCACTGCCAAGCGTATCTTTGGAGCCGTATTTGATCTTTATAGGCAAAGGACTAAAAGCATCGGGTTCATAAATATCCACTTCTTCCATGAGTCTCTCAAGCCATTCCGCATTCTTTGAAGCCACGTTACTAAGTATACAGTCTTCAAAATCGATATCATCCAACCAGTCAAAGATTTCCTCCGTCCTTTCAGAAGAAAAGATCTTGGTGCTTTTTAAATTATTGTTGTCGAAAAGCCCAAACTTCACCCTGGTGTTTCCGCAATCAATACAGAGATTCATAACTTATTTTCTAAATTTTACGTGATTTATTAGTGTTTGAAATGCCTGATTCCCGTCATTACCATTGAAATACCTAATTCATTGGCTTTGTCTATACTTTTTTGATCCTGTATAGATCCTCCAGGTTGCGCGATAGCAGATATCCCAGCTTTTCCAGCGAGTTCTACACAGTCCGGAAAGGGAAAAAAGGCTTCTGAAGACATTACGGCATGCTTGGTATCAAATCCCATTCTTTCAGCTTTTTCTATGGCCTGTCTGCATGCATCAACCCTGGAAGTTTGACCACAACCCATTCCAATAAGCTGAAGATCCTTGACGATGGCTATAGCGTTTGACTTCAGATGTTTGATGCAGTTGACAGCAAAAACAAGATCTTTCAACTGGCTTGCATCAGGTGCTGTTCTAGTAACTGTTTTGAACTCATTGCCATCAGATACATGAAGGTCCTCCTCTTGAATGAGCTGGCCGTTGAGACAGGTTTTCATTCCAGAAATCGGGGTGCTCCAATTTTTCAATTTTAATAGTATGCGATTTTTTTTAGACTTAAGAACTTCAAGTGCGCGGTCTTCATAATCAGGGGCAATGAGTACTTCATAAAACAACTTGTCGACTTCGCCCGCCGTACGCTCATCGATTGGTTTATTACAGATTATTACTCCTCCGAATGCTGATTGCGGATCGCCGGCGAGAGCGGCAGCCCAAGCTTCCAACAGACTATGACGTATCGCCAGACCGCAGGAATTATTGTGTTTTAAAATGGCAAAACAGGCATCACCTATCCAAAAGTCTCGTATTAATCTTACCGCAGCGTCAACATCTACAAGATTATTATAGGAAAGTTCCTTGCCCTGAATAAAGTCAAAGACCTCAGTCAGATCGCCTTTAAACCACGCTTTTTGATGGGGATTTTCACCATATCGTAAGGGTCTCAGCGGTGAGCCACTAAAATAATCGGCTATCGTCCTGTCGTAACTCGAACTCACCCTGAAAGCCTCAAGTGCCAGGGATTTACGCAATTCAAGGCTTGTAAGGGCATTGTCATGAAGGATTCCCGCGAGCTGATCGTACTGACTTTTCGATGGAATTATAACTACATCGTTGAAATTCTTGGCGGCGGCACGAATGAGCGAAATGCCACCGATGTCTATTTTTTCAATAATCTCATCTTCGTCACTGCTGGCGGCTACTGTTTCTTCAAAAGGATATAGGTCTACAATCACCAAATCAATCATAGGAATCTCAAAATGAGCTAATTGTGAAAGATGATCGTTATTTCTAATCGCCAGAATCCCCCCGAAGACTTTTGGGTGAAGAGTCTTTACACGTCCTCCGAGAATAGATGGATACCCTGTTACATCTTCCACAGCGACCACAGGGATGTTAAGTTCTTCAAGAAAACTACGGGTACCGCCTGTAGAATAAATGACAATGCCCAAATCATGGATTAACCTTACCAGGGGTTCCAAACCTTCTTTATTATATACTGAAATCAGGGCGGAGCTGATCCTCTTCTTAGGCATTATATTATACTTGAATCGCAAAGTTATCAAAAATGACTTCTTCCCGGCATGCCTGTCACGGGTTTATTCGATTAGGTATTCAACACTTAAAATTCCTTAGGCTTCCTTTTTGCCAATTCATTATAGCTTTGCTCCCGGTATGTCTCTATCAGAAATCATTAGACAGGCCCTTCAAAATATTAGATCCAATCTTTTAAGATCGGGTCTGACACTGCTGATTATTGCCCTTGGAATTACTGCCCTGGTTGGAATTCTGACTTCAATCGATGGAATTATCTATAGCATGAGTAGTAATTTCAGTCACCTTGGGGCAAACACATTCAGCATTAACCGCAAAAATGAAGGCATGCGAAGGCATAACAGAGGCCAGACCGTCAAAGATGCCAACCCGATAAGTTATACTCAGGCCCTTGAAATCAAAAGAAGACTTGAGGGTCTTGCTGACGTCTCCGTCGGTTATAATGCGCGCAACAATACTGTTGTCAAATACTTGAATAAAAAAACCAATCCGCTGATACGCCTGAGAGGTATTGATGATCAATACTTCAACACAACCGGCTATGAGATTGAATTTGGCAGAAGTTTTTCTTCTTCAGAACTGGAATATGGTACCAATAAGGCTGTCATCGGCCGCGAGATGATCAAACTACTTTTCAATGACAAACCTGAATCGGCGCTCAGGCAGGACATCATCGTCGAAAATCAAAGATATCAGGTCATTGGGGTGCTCAAATCCAAAGGTTCTGCAATGAATGAAGGAGCAGACCGGAGAGTGCTGATCCCTTTACTCAGTGCCAAAATGCAGTTCGGTTCTGCATTTACAAGCTATGATATTAATGTTCATGTTAAGCAGTCAGCACTGCTCGATGACATTATTTCACAAACAATCGGGGAGATGCGAATCGTTCGTGGTTTAAAAAGCTACGAAGAAAATGATTTTGAAATATTTAAAAGTGATGGTATTATTACTTTTCTTAAAGATAATACGGTCATGTTACGATCCGCTACAATTGCGATTGGACTGATGACATTGCTCGGTGCTGCCATTGGTCTGATGAACATTATGCTCGTAAGTGTCAATGAAAGAACCCGTGAAATTGGTATTTCTAAAGCACTTGGCGCCAATCGCCGGACTATTTTATTACAGTTTTTGGTAGAAGCCATAATAATTTGTCAATTGGGAGGTGTTCTGGGTATTTTGTTAGGTATTCCAATTGGAAATATTGTGACCTTTTTTATGGGTGGACAATTCCTGATTCCTTGGGCCTGGATTTTGCTTGGTCTTACGGTATGTACAATTGTAGGTGTTCTTTCGGGTCTTTATCCGGCTTTAAAAGCCGCTTCCTTGGATCCGGTTGAAGCACTGCGGTATGAGTAACCGTCAAGTTCGATTTAATTTTTTCAATCCGCTAAATGTTATTCAGGTAATAAACCATTATTGCATTTTATCTCCGCGTTATAACAATGATACATTTGTTCTATAAATCGGGATTTTCTCTATGATCAAATATATTATTAAGATTGCTCCTGCAGCGTATGGATTTTTCTTTTGTTCTTGAAATGAAAGCGTTCTGATCTTTAATATTGCCAAACGAAACCGGAACAGAATTTTGTATGATCCGCTCAAACCAGCGGTTGGTAAACTGACATAGAACGGGGCTGATGCTCCTCATAAAGTTAGGATTGTCGTAGGTATTATAAACTGCTTCATGGGCTGTTGATTTAACATAAATGATGTTATTCGTGTGCAGAATTTCGTTATTATACAATTCGATAGAACCAGGTTCACCACCGTTTTTATCTTTGAGCACACTTTTGTTTTTTGATTTGATTATTTCGGCAATTGTATCTATCAGCCTGTCTACATCGTCTAAAATTTCCAAAGCCTGAACCCTTGATTTAATTAAACCGGCTTCAGAAAGATAACGCAACTGATTGAAAGTATTATCCAGAACAGAAGTAGTCCAGATTTCAATGCTGTTTATTTCACTGTAAAGATCTAATATCCTCCTTGTTATTTTGTTGAATTCTTCATCAAAACAGTAATCATTTTCCTCATAAGGTTTGATGATGGTCTCATCCAGCCTCCAGTTAAAATTGAAAAATACATAAAACTTAAAACTCTTAAGTTTGGGAAAAAGAAAGTAATAAAACAGAGGTAACTCTTTTGTTGAGTAATATATTATTGGATTAAGTAGCCGTAGGTTTTCTAGATCTTGCCTTATCGGATCAATAAAGTCACGATGATCCTTTACAGCGCCGTACAAAGCAGGAAAATCAAAATATATTTTATCTTCTGATAAACCTAGAATTTCGTCCAGACTGATACGAAAATGTTTCGCAAGGATTTCGGCTTCTTCAAGGCTAATAGAAGATTCACCCTTAATTTTTTTATAAATTGAGCTGGGCTGCAAATGAAGAACTTCACTGACCGTATCGACCAATTGTTTTTTATTTGTAAAAAACTTTGATTCGATCATATCAAAGATTTTATGGGTTACAGTCTCTACATGCATATTGAATTCATTGTCATGCAAATTAATGAGAAGTAGGTAATTTTGCATAAAAATAATTGAATTGGAGATTGGCACGGAGATTTGGCAAGAATTGCAGTCATCGTTATACGGAGATTTGGACTGGTCGGACCTTTACAAGGGTCTCTATTCAACGGATGCAAGCAACTATCAGATCAAACCACTGGCATTCGCCGCTCCGAGAGATGCGGGAGACGTATTGACCATTCTGAAGTTTGCCAGAAAGCATCAGTTACCATTACTTCCAAGGGGAGGCGGAACCAGTCTGGTCGGCCAGACCGTTGGAAAAGCAATTGTTATTGATTTTACAAAATATTTAAACCGATTGCTCGAACTGAACCTAGATGAAAAGTGGGCCAGGATTGAGCCGGGTATGATCAGGGACGAGCTTAATAATTCGCTACTAAAACATAATATTCATTTTGCTCCTGATCCGGCTACGAGCAGCAGGGCGTCTATAGGGGGTATGATTGCTAACAATTCGAGTGGAACCAGATCTATTCTTTATGGAAAGACCATTGATCATGTGATTGAACTTGAGGTCATGCTGGATGACGGAACAATTATTCATTGCACGGATCTGAACCTTAGCGAAATTGAAGAAAAACTGTCACAACAGAATCGCGAGGGGGAAGTCTACCGTGCAGTCTTCAAAGCGGTAAGTGGCAACAGGGATGAAATTGATCAACGCTTCCCAAAAGTAATGCGCAGGGTTGGGGGTTACAATCTCGATGAATTCCTTGGTGACAAGTGGAATCTGAGCAGAATTTTCGTAGGCTCCGAAGGCACTCTAGGTATTATTCTTTCCGCCAAGATCAAACTTGTAGATAACCCGGTGTTTCAAAGTATATGTGTTGTTCATTTTGATTCGTTTTATGATTCAATCGCTCATATCCGTGAAATGGTTGCTTTTGGACCCGCATCCGTAGAACTTCTGGATAAGTTGCTAATTGAGCGCAGTAGGGAGAATCTGGAGACCAGAAGGTATTGTAGCTTTATCCAGGGTAACCCCGAAGCAGCCCAAGTGGTTGAATTCTACGGTAACACATTAGAAGAAGCGCGTGATAAAGCCGAACAACTTGCCTCAAGTCTGGCACAACGTAAAATTGGTTATGCTCACCCGGTTTTTACAGACCGAAGTGAAATCAATAATATTTTTACGGTAAGAAAAAAAGGCCTGGGACTGCTAATGGGTGTTCGAGGTAACCGCAAACCCATCGCTTTTATTGAAGATGCGGCCGTGCCACTCGAACATCTCGCGGCATACATCATGGATGTATTTGATGTATGCAAAAGAAATGACACACCGGTAGTAGCTTATGCGCACGCAAGCGTTGGATTGCTGCACGTCAAACCCTTGCTGGACCTGAGGGATCAACAGGATATTATCAGAATGAAGAGAATCTCGGAAGAGACACTCAACCTGGTGCTGAAATACAAGGGTTCATGGTCCGGCGAACATGGCGATGGGCTTGCGCGAGGGCCTTACAATGAAAAATTTTTCGGAAAAAAACTCTATCAGACTTTTGTAACATTAAAAAAAGAATTTGATCCACTGCAAATTCTGAACCCTGGCAAGATTATTAATACCCCACCACAGGAAGCTAACTTGCGTTATGGACCTGAATACCACGACTTCCCATTTAAGTCGATGTTCCAATATCGGACGGAAGGCGGATTTGAAGAAGCCATACATCTGTGCAATGGCGTCGGCGAATGCAGAAAACTGACAGGAGGAACCATGTGCCCGAGTTTTCGTGTTACCAGAGACGAAAAAGACAGCACCCGTGGCAGGGCAAATTTATTGAGGCTTGCCATGAGCAGGCAGCTTGACAGCGAAGGGATGCAAAGTAAAGCTTTGTTGGACGCCCTGGAACTTTGTTTGTCTTGCAAAGCCTGTAAAGCGGAATGCCCAAGTAGTGTAGATATGTCTAAATTTAAATCCGAAGTGCTTTCGGCTCAGAAATCTACAGGAAATTGGTCGCTAACGGACAAACTGATCAGGCATCAGCACACTTTATCGGGATGGAGTACAGGTGTTGCAGCCTATCTTATCAATCCAGTACTCAAAAATATTTATTTTAGAAAAATTCTGGAGCGAATTGCCAACTTGGATGCCAGAAGGATTTTACCACTTTATGCTAAAAAGCAATATAGACCGTTAAATTACGCTGGCAATTCAACAGACCCCGAAGTAGTCCTTTTTGCGGACACCTATATACGTTTTCACGAGCCTCAAATTGGATATTCAGCTGAAAAGCTGCTACGTTCGCTGGGTTATAAAGTTACGGTTATCAATAAAGGTTGTTGCCAGCGACCTGCCATATCTAGAGGACTTTTGGATCATGCACGGTCGGAGGGTTTAAAGCTTTTTGAATCGCTTTTGCCATTTTTAGAAAAGGGTTTACCAATACTTGTGTGCGAACCAAGTTGTGCCTCCTCTCTCAAAGATGATCTGCCTGATCTTTTTTCTGATCCTTCTTGGGCAGGCTTCTCTGATCAAATTTTCATTCTGGAGGATTTTGTTGCTCAAGAGATTTCCAAAGGAAAAATACAAACTCCGATTAGATTGAAAGATGCTGAATATTTTATGCACGGGCATTGTCACCAGAAATCCATTTTTGGTACAAGTTCCGTTCACAAGATTTTTAAGTATGCCGGGATGAGTTTAAATGAATGGAATACAGGATGTTGCGGCATGGCAGGATCTTTTGGTTATGAAAAAAAGAATTATGCAGTGTCCGAAAAACTAGCCAATGAGTTACTGGTGCATGAAGTGAATGCGCTTCGAGAAAATCAGTTGGTTATTGCCAATGGTTTCAGTTGCAGGCACCAAATAGATCATTTTACCCATCGAAGCGCATTGCATTGGGTCGAGGCACTGGATTTTGAGTTATAAATCTGAAGTTTTGACTTATCCAGAAGCGATTCAGTATATGTTTGACAGACTGCCAATGTTTCATCGCATTGGTGTCAAGGCATACAAAAAGGATTTGTCCAGAACATTGGCAATGTGTGAAAGACTTGGAAATCCGCAAACAAAACTACAGTGCATACACATCGCAGGAACGAATGGCAAAGGATCTGTATCACATATGCTGGCTGCGGCGTTGCAACAACATGGATATTCTGTAGGTCTGTATACTTCTCCACACTATAGGGATTTTAGAGAAAGAATAAAAATCAACGGCACATACATTGAAAAGCGCTTTGTTTCAAGGTTTATTTCAGAATTCAAATCCATCATTGAAGAAATTGAACCGTCATTTTTCGAACTGACAGTGGCACTTTGCTTCTACTACTTTCAAAAAAAACAAGTGGACTATGCCGTGATTGAAACCGGGCTGGGAGGTCGCCTGGACTCAACCAACATCATCAGCCCTTTACTCTCAGTGATTACCAATGTAAGTTGGGATCATATGGATGTCTTAGGAAATTCCTTGCCCGAAATTGCGTTTGAAAAAGCCGGCATTATCAAACCTGGTATCCCTGTGATTATCGGTAGGCACCTTCCAGTGACAGATGAGGTTTTTAATCGTGTTGCCGATGAGCGAAAAGCTGATATGGTCTATGCCGAGAGAATATCTATGGATTTGAACGATGACAAAATTCAATTTACAGAAGGGGAAGTAATTTTTACCCCTGACCTTTCAGGACCATTTCAGCCGGAAAATTACAGAACAGCATTTGCTTCGTTGCATTACTTACTAAGCAAAAAAATAATTCCCCTAGATTATATGGCCATTTCGAAGGCATTCGGACAAGTTGCAAGCTTGACAAGAATGATAGGCAGATGGCAGTGGGCTGGCAGGAGACCGGACATTTTGTTGGATTCTGCGCACAATGAGGATGGTATTCGTCAGCTTTGTCAATGGATCGCATCACATTCCTACCATACGGTTCATTGGGTCATTGGATTTGTCAAAGACAAGGATTTATCAAAGGTAATGGTACAATTGCCCTCAGACGCTAAATATTACTTTACACAGGCCAAAATCCCCCGGGCACTTGAAGTTAATGAATTGCATAAACATGCTGAAAGTTATAATCTGAAAGGTAAATGTTATAAAAGTGTTCGCAATGCTTATAAGTCAGCCTGTGTTGCCGCTGCAAAAGATGACCTCGTCGTGGTAAGTGGAAGTATCTTTGTCTTGTCAGAAATTATATGAAAATAGCCATCGGGTTATCAGGGTCGAGCGGGGCCATTTACGCCAGATTACTACTGGAAAAATTAAATCGGTTCGACGATTTAGAGCTTGCCGTTGTGGTGTCAGCCAATGCAAGGGTCAATATATCAATCGAGATGCCAGACTTTGATTTGACTCAGTACAGGTGCCGTGTTTTTGAAAACCACGATTTTAATGCCCCCTTTGCCTCGGGCTCGGCTGGCTGGGATGCGTTGGTGGTTTGTCCTTGCTCTGCAGGATTTCTCGCTAAAGTGGCGACAGGCCTTTCTGAAGACCTGATGAGCAGAACTGCACAGGTGATGTTAAAGGAAAGAAAAAAGCTTTTATTTGTTTTCAGAGAGACTCCACTTAACCTTATCCATATCGAAAACATGAAAACGGTTACACTTGCAGGAGGAATTATTTGTCCTGCCGTACCTTCATTTTATGCCGGAGAAAAAGAACCTGACAGAATATTTGCAAGTGTTACCGATCGTGTAATTGATCTTTTAGGTCTTGACAGCGATTCTTTTAGGTGGGGTTCAGGTTCAATATAATACAATTTATTACTTTTGTGTCAAATTAATCATCAAAAAAGCATAATCCTATGAAAATCAAGTTATTATTAGGCTTGTTAATACTGGCTACAGGAATATCCTCTTGCGTATCAAATAAAAAGTATAAAGCACTCCAGGATGAGCTGGCCAACGCTCAGTCCATGCTTGATGCCCAAAAGAAAAAAGTATCTGACTGCGAATCTTCCAAAATGGATTTGGAAAAGCAGATTTCAAAGCTTCAGGGTGACCTCAGTTCTTCCAAAGGTGAAGCGAGCAAATACCAGGCTCAGGTTTCTGAATTGGAGAAAATGAAAGCAATGAAGGAGCAGGAGATTCAAAAGATTAAAGAAGAGATCAGAAAAGCTTTTGCAGGAATCAATGTTCAGGGAGTTACCATTTCTCAGACAGGTGAAAAGCTTTTTGTTTCACTGCCAGATCAGGTTCTGTACAAAAAAGGTTCAGCAAGCATTAATTCAAATGGCAACAAGATCCTCAAGGGTTTGGCCGATGTCTTCAATGCAAATCCTAACATGAATGTTATGGTTGAAGGACACACCGATAAGACTTTGGTTAAAGACGGTGCTCCATTTAAAGACAATCTAGAGCTTTCAACTGAAAGAGCAAATAATGCAGTGCGTTTTCTGTTGAAAAACAAAGTGAAGCCTGAACAGCTTACTGCAGCGGGAAGATCAAGCTTCGAACCTTCAGGTAAAATGAAAGAAGGTAAGGACAAAATGGCTTATGACAGAAGGCTACAGATTATTCTTACTCCGGATGTTGCCAAACTTTATGAAATATCCAAAAAACTGGTCCCCTGATCAAACATTAGATAAAAAACAAATTAAAGAAATCACAACCTCCTCAAGGTTGTGATTTTTTTTTGCCATAACTTGTACTGTAGGTAATTTTGAACAAATAAATGTGTTCATGAAAGTCGGTAATAAAAACAAAGGTCCGGTAATAACCGGTTCAGCAACACCGACAATAGCAGGTCAATCTGGTAAGGAACAATGGAAACTTCCTGCTTTATTGTTGACTATGCTGGGATTGCTGATTTACCTGCCAACCGTCAGGCATGGATTTGTATTGGATGATGGGCTGGTAACCACCATCAACGAATTTGTAATGAAGGGCTTTGCAGGCTGGAAAGACATTTTCACGCATAGTTACAGAGCGGGGGCCTCAATAAGCACTGACTCAGAGTACATGTACCGTCCATTATCGGTGATGATGTTTGCAGCAGAATGGCAGTTCTTTCCAAATCAGTCCTGGATACATCATTTGGTAAATATTCTGATGTACGCACTGACAGCTGGCATTTTATTCAAATGTCTGCTCGCCATTGTTGGAAAGGAAAAATTGGACATTGCATTTTTGGCAACCCTCTTATTTGTAGTACATCCTATACATACAGAAGTGGTTAGTAATATTAAGAGCAGGGATGAGATTATGAGCTTATTGTTTGGTTTGCTAACGATACTATTGTCACTTAATGCAGTATGTTCTGATAAAAAATTCATCTTTGCCCCTGCGGTCACTTTTATTCTTGCTCTTCTTTCCAAGGAAGGTGCAATCGTGATTATTTTTTTAGTTCCTTTGATTTTGTATCAGACTACCGACAAAATTCCTTTGAAGGTGATTTTGCCCCTGATCATATCGCTCATTGGCTGGTATTTTATTCGTCATCATTATATGGGAAGATTGGACTATATACCGGATGCAAATGATAATCAGTTGGTGAGATTAAACTTCAGTCATCGAAGCGCTACTGCATTTCAGGTTTTATTATCATATCTGCAGCTTCTGGTTTGGCCTCAGAATTTAAGCTGGGATTATTCTATAAATCAAATTCCGGATGCTTCCTGGAGTTCGTTTTATAGTCTGTCCTCTTTATTAATACACCTTGGCCTGCTGTTCTTTGCATTGAAAATCTTCGGGAAAAATAAAATATGGTCATTGGTTATCTTTTCCTATCTCGCGTCGATTGCATTATACAGTAATATTTTTTTATTGATAGGCACAATTAAGGGTGAAAGGTTGATTTATCTGGCATCTGTATGGTTCTGCCTGGGATTTGCAATGTTGATTGCCGGTTTTGTAAAATACAAAGAAGGTACTAGACGATGGATGAGCGGCGACAGGTTGTCTGCATTCTATGGTGTCACCTTGTGCATTGCAGCAATAATGACCAACAAGACAATAGACCGCTCCAAAGATTGGAAAAGTAGTTATTCCCTTTTCTTACACGATGTCAATACTTCTCCAAAAAGTTTTCGTACGCATCAGGCATTGGCTGACGAAAGTTTGCAGTTTTATATGAAGAAATATGCGAATCCTGCTGATTCAGTCAAGTACTTGGATCAGGCAGCCAGGCATTATATTGAAAGCGCAAAAATCCTGAAGACATTTTCCAATCAAGTTGGATTAGGCAATGTCCGTCTGTTCCAAAAAAACTATCAGGCAGCTATTGAAAGCTTCGAAAGTGCAAGAAGTATTATTGATAATACAGTAATCAGGGAGAGACTTGCAACTGCATATTATCAATATGGCCGGCAGGAAGCACAGCTAAACAATAATTTGCAGCACGCAGAACAGTTGTTGGACAAATCGTATCAGCTTGATTCAACACAAACAGCTGTTTTGACAGATCTTGGAATGGTGATGGGCCTGCAAAGAAAATTTGATTCAGCATTATTCTTTTTTCATAAAGCTTACACGTCAAATCCAAAAGACGAAACCATAGTCAATAACCTGGTCAGAACTTATATACTACTTGGACAACAGGCCAGGGCAGATTCTATTTCTTCAGTATACAAACAAAAATAATCCTTTTAGATTACAGATGCCATTGTTTTTAAGTCTCTCACTTCCCAATGACATAGATTTATATATTTGGAAAATCGAAGAACCAAGCGAATTTTTCGAACCAATTCTGGATCTTAATGACCAGGAAAGTCAATGGCTCGCCAGCATTCATCCTGACAAGAAACTTGAATTTCTGGCTTCCAGATACCTTATGATGCAACATCTTGGCCCCCACAGTCATATTCCGATATTAAAGGATGAATTTGGAAAACTAAAATTCGAGGATGACAAACATTATCTTTCGATATCTCATTCCGGACGATTTTCAGCCTTTGTTCTTGGGCCTGTCGACCTGGGTATAGATATACAACTGTATAATGCTAAAGCACTTCATATAGGGCATCGATTTTTATCAGCCACAGAATTGGGTTGGCTTAGTAATTTTTACGACATGAACGAAAAAGTTCGTATGGCAACCCTGTGCTGGTCTGCCAAAGAAGCTATATACAAAGCTTATGGTAAACGCGGCATACATTTCAGTGAAATGATCCAACTTCGTTTTGATTCCACAGAATTAGTGGGTGGTATGTTATCTTTGCCACACGAAAAGATCAATTATCAGGTAAAATATGACATCAATGAGGAATTTATATGGATTGTCGCTTTTGCCGTTCATTCTAATAATGATCTGCCTGTTGACTTCCTGTAAAAATAAAGTTCAGGCACCGGGAATCGCAGACAGAATTAAAGGTGGAAGTATTCATACAACAACAAGATTTGAAGAGCTTCCGGAAGATTTTAGAAAGTTCTATATTCAATTTCATGAAGACAGTGTATTTCAGATGAACAGTATTTTTTTTCCGCTGGAAGGATTACCACAAAATGCGGATCCGGATTTTATCGGCAACGAAAAATACTTCTGGTCGCCGGACCAATGGGTTATCCACAGGGAACTTGTGTATGAGAATAAGAATTACCAGACAGAATATTTAATTGTCAGTGATGTTTTAATCGAGGAGACCGTTATTGATGCAAAGAATAACTTACGCCTTATTAGAAGATTTGCGAAAACAGGTAATGGTTGGAGACTGATCTACTATGCCGGCATGAACCGATATAAAAAAACCGGATAACGCGAGCTTAAAATAGTATCTTTATCATCAAAAATAATTTTATGGCTATCCGCAAACCCTTTAACCTTGGTCAATGGATCAAAGATCATCGTGAAGAGCTTAAACCGCCTGTTGGCAATCGCAACCTTTATACAGAGTCTGAAGATTACATCGTAATGATTGTAGCTGGTCCGAATGCACGTAAAGATTATCATTTCAACGAAACTGAAGAATGGTATTACCAGCTGGAAGGTGACATTGTGGTAAAAATTCAGGAAGACGGTGAAGCGGTAGATATTCCCATTAAGGAAGGAGAAATGTTTTTGTTGCCTGCCAAAACGCCACACTCACCATCAAGACCAGCAAACACAATAGGCCTGGTGATTGAATGCAAAAGACAAAAGGGCGAAATGGATGGTCTGTTATGGTTTTGTGAAAAATGTAATAACAAACTTTACGAAAGTTACTTTCCTCTTGAGAACATTGAAAATGACTTTCTCCCCAGATTCAGGCATTTTTATGGCTCGGAGCAATTGCGAACCTGCTCCCATTGTGGGCACGTAATGGCTCAGGACCCAAGGTTTGTAGATCGAGGATAGTGTTGTAATAAAGTTGGGAAAGATATATTTTGCTTCTGATTTGCATTTGGGAGTGAACGCGATAAAAAGTTCACATGAGAGAGAATTAATTTTTTGCCAATGGCTTGAAGAGATTTCTGCAGATGCAGACCGAATATTTCTTCTGGGTGATTTATTTGATTTTTGGTTTGAGTACGGGAGTGCAGTGCCCAAAGGATTCACCAGGACTCTTGGTGCTTTGGCCCGATGCAGTGATGCTGGTATTCCAATAGATTTGTTTACAGGAAACCATGATCTTTGGATGAAAGACTATCTGGTTAATGAAATCGGATTAAAACTTCATTACAATCCTATTCAAACAGACATGATGGGCCGCAGGTTTTTTATTGGACATGGTGACGGTCTGGGTCCGGGGGACCACGGATATAAAATGATGAAGAAGATATTCGTGCATCCGGTATCTAAGTTTCTATACAATTGGCTTCATCCTGATATTGGCATTCCGCTGGCATCCTATTTTTCTTCGGTCAGCAGGAAATCACAGTTAATGGTCAAGGATTACTTGGGTCATGAAAAGGAATGGCTTATAAACTTCGTAGAAGAAGTATCAGCTACCAGTAATTTCGATTATTTTATTTTTGGGCACCGCCATTTGCCAATCGATTACAAGTTAAAAAATAATTCTTCCCGTTATATCAATACGGGTGACTGGCTCGTACACCAGTCATATGCAGAGTTTGACGGACAGCAACTAAATCTTTGCTTTTACAAGAATGAGCATGGTAAGATTTTTTCTTAGCCTAGGGATCTTGGTCGCACCGGTATTAGGAACTGGGCAGACTTTTAAGCTGGAATTAAAGGACAGTCTTCCTTATCAAGTGAATGAGATTTATATAGACAGATTGAATCAAATTTATCTCTTCCCATCAGGAACGACAGATTTAATAAAGTTCAATGAGGACCTCTCACTCAATCAGAAAGTATCCAGCCCCTTTTTCAGTCAGTATATATTTCTTGATGTCAAGGACCCGATGAAACTGTTGTTGTACTTGGCACAGTTTAATAATGTCAATCTCTATGACGAAAGTCTGGCAGCCATTGCAGAAGAATATTTTGCTGACTTTAGTATTGAATCGTCAGTATGTTTTTATTCATCAACCCAATTGTGTTTTTTCGCCAATAACCGGATAAATATTAAAAACATTCTCGATAAATCTGTCCAATCGGGAGAACAGCTATTTTACCCACGTAAGAAGCTTAATCAGGTGAGCCAGATTAAATCCAACGGAAGAGATATTTATCTGCTATTACCGGGGATCGGACTCTGGCACTTTAATGCCTTCCTTAACGTAGAATCTTTCCTTGAAGACTATGATATAGAATGTATCGAACTTCTGGATGATCAGCTTTATTACCTCAGGAAAAATACGATATTTTGCAGGAAGGATCGAGAGATCAGAGATCCGGAAATATTCAGTTCGGTTAGACCACTGCGGCGATTTACGATGAATAAGAAGTACTTAATGATCGCTCATCCTGACAAAACGCTTCGATATAGAATACTATAGAACAAGTTTTTCTCATTAAGGATATTTATACTTGTATTTGCATAAATAACCAGAGGCAATCTGCTAACATATTACTTTATACTCTTGCCGGAAGTATGGGGTTCAGTGTCTTACGATTGGATTTACTGGAAGATTCTGAAGACTTTTGGAGGAACACTAAAGAACATACATCCTATCGCCATATAAAATTAGTTATTTAAATACTGGCCAGTAGGATGATTTGTGGAATGGACCCTTAAAATCAGACTTGGGTTACTCCAAAAAAAAATCCCGCCGAAGCAGGACTTTTGTTTTTCGTTTTGAAATAGGTTTTATCCGAGAAAACTTTTTACCACTTTAAAGGAAAATAGCCAGTTGAAGGCAACAACTGGCTATTATAATCCCATGAACATATCCAAACTAGCTTACTTTTTATCTCAAAAAATGAATTTGTGTCTGGGTTGATTGTCCGTGGAACTTGATAATAGAAACCGGTAATTATACCGGCTTCCTATTATCAAATTTTTTAATCCCATGAACATATCCGAATTTACGGTCGCTGATACTTTTACCAGCATTCTGATTGTATTTCTTCCCTTTGTAAACAATCACGATACAAGTATCCGACAATAATTTTCCGCCAACAATTACAAAAAACGACCATAGTCACATATAAAAATATTATATATAATAAATATAATATGTATAATTAGCTAATAAATAATATATTAAAAATATTTGATAAAGGACTTTATGATTAAAAGTCTTTTTAAAAGTTTATTTTAAGGCAAAATGAGCCTTAAAAAAATCAAAATGGGCTAAAAAAATCAGGGTTTTGAAGGTAGCTAG
Organism: Saprospiraceae bacterium; assembly: GCA_046329325.1. GTDB lineage: Bacteria > Bacteroidota > Bacteroidia > Chitinophagales > Saprospiraceae > Vicinibacter. The sequence continues at coordinate 1,005,414 of JAXLUU010000001.1, read as the reverse complement.
TGTCTACCAACGTCTTAATAAATGCTATTACTTGCTTGGCCTGCCGGGCACTTATTTTAAGGTTGGCAACATTGGGATCCAGATTGGAAGCTTTTTTAACCTGGGTTGTATAATGTGTCATAACCTCATCAAATGAGCCAAACCTGCCGTCGTGCATATAAGGAGCGGTCAGATGAATATTAATTAATGTTGGGGCCTTAAATTTTCCCAAGTCATTGGGAATCAGATTAATAGCTCCGCGTCCCGGATCTTTGAACTCGTTAAGGCTGCCAACACTATCCAGTCCGTTGTTAAAATAATTGTTGGACGCAAAAGTGGGGGCTGCATGACAGTGACCACACTGGGCATCAGGTAATGCAGGATTACTGTTAAGATACATTTCCATGCCGTCAGTCTCATCTACTGAAAATGCATATTCTCCCCGAAGCATCTTTTGATAGCGGCTGTTGCCCCCGGTTAGAAGAATTCTTTCAAATTGAGCAATGGCTTTGGTCGCAAGATCGCGTGTTATTTCAGATTTGTTACCGATACCAAAAGCCTCTCTGAATAATTTCGGATAAAATGTGCTCCGGCGCAATTTGATCTCCACATTCGGCCACTGCTCATGCATTTCAACCGGGTTTTCAACAGGTTGCAGGGCCTGGTCCCGAAGATTAGCCGCCCGGCCATCCCAAAACAAACCATTGTTGAAATATGCTACGTTAAGCAAGGACATGCTACTTCTTGTGCCTAATGTCCCGCCTACTCCAGTACTAAATGCTTTACCGTCCGTGAAAGCTTTATTCGGATTGTGGCAGGAGGAGCAGGATATCGTCGAATCAAGTGAAAGGAGCGGATCATAAAATAAGTGTCTCCCCAACAATACACCCTGCTTGGTAAGAGGATTCGAATTATCTTCAGCTATTGTAGGCAGACCTTTTGGAAAAACCAAACTATACGGTTCAGGACTAACAAAAGGTATCTGGCTAAGATCTCCAGGATCTGGATCATGGCCGCAGGCACAAATCGTTAAAACACACCATGATAGATTAATTCCGGCACGCCAGTTCATCCTTAATTGAATGCATTTTTAAACTGATCCATAAATTTTATCATGAAATCAATTCCATTGTGGACAATATTATTTTCGTAAATATTGGTGTAATCGGCAGACGTTCCAAAGAGCCTTTCGTGATCAAACTCTATATTGATAGACCCCGTTTGGTCAGGCAGAAGAGTGATCGGTTTTAGTATTTCTTTGGTAATAAAAGCTTCGTTAAAACCGGTATGATACGCAAATAAAACATTCTTGTTACTGTTGCTCAACTGGCCCTCGGTTTTGCTAAAGACGTATGAATTCCAGCCAGCCCAATAATGTTCACCGTCTGAAAGGATGTTCGTGGACTGGTAATCTGATGGTTTCGAATTGTTTAATTCTGAAGGCAGACCCAAGCCGATTCGTATTCCTTTAAATGTCCCGGTATAATTGACCGGAATCCTGATTTTATAACCCTCTTCAGCCTTTGAAACCGAAATATGATGGTTTTGTAATTCACACAAATAGACTCCATTCACAGGCAGGCCATGAGAATTTTGATCTATGAGTTGAATGTCGCTGATAAAAAATTCGGAGCGGGTAAAACTTATATTTGACCCATCAAAATAAGTATAACTTACCCCTGGTGCAAAAACCAAAGGTTTGCCGGCATAAGTGCCACGAATAACTATTTCAAGGGTACTACTGTTTTGTTTGTCTGTACAAGACTGCAGCGTTAAAAACAAAGCAATCACTCCAATGCCAATTCTGCCAATTATAATTTTCATATTCATTTAAACACGGATTGTAATGGTTTCGTTTTCAGGTGTTGCGGTTTTTTTTAATCTCCTCCTCATAGTTTTGCAATAATTCCCTTACCAGTTTTTTGACTTGAAAAGAAAATTCTTTTTCCTGAATCCAATGGTAGTAATTACGGTCTTCATACAAGGTCTTGGCTACGGGTTGACCAATGTATTTTCCAAAGGCAAAAACAACTACCCCCTGCTCATTATATTTCAGTCTTTGGGTTGCATCAATTACCTTGATGTCATTGGTAAATTCATGCAGCTGTGAGACATTATTGCTCACAGGTCTGGTGATCACGTTTCCTTCCTCATCAGTCAGGTCAGTGTCCCTGTAACGTTCCAGCATTCCTTGAAGTACATCAACGGTAGCCCTAATATCTGCTAGGGCATCATGTGCATTTTCAAGATCCCTTGAGCAATAAAACCTGTAGGCAGCTTTAAGGGTTCTTGGTTCCATGCGATAGAATATCCGCTGTACATCGATTAAACGCCTTTTTTCAACCTCAAGATCCAAATTACATCGTGCCATCTCTTCCATCAGAATCGGCACGTCAAACCGGTTCGAATTATATCCTGCCAGATCGGCATCTCGAATAAAATCATATATCTCCTGAGCCACTTCAGAGAATCTCGGTTGGTGCAAGAGTATTTCCTCACTGAATCCATGGATTTTTAAAGCTTCCGGAGAAATAGGAATACCCGGATTGATGAGCTTAACAAGCTCGTCGGTATTACCGCTGGGAGTAAAACGTATCATGGCTATTTGAATAATCCGGTCACGGATGACATGAAGGCCGGTAGATTCAACATCAAAAAAAACAAGGTTTCTCTCGAGATTTAACATGCGTTACGAATTTGTTTCAAATGAAATCAATGCAATTTGTTTAATCAATATTATCAGGAGAGCTTCTCTCCTTGGTCTACTAATCGTGTCGAGATGGAATCATCTAGTGTCTGAAAACAGTAAATAATCCAGAAAATACAAAGGCCTGGAAAAACAACTGCCCACCAGGCATAGGGATAATTTCTGGCAGATTGCATAATTCCACCCAAGGTTACTTCTTCAACGGGTAGTCCAAGACCTAGATAACTCAAAGAACTTTCCAGTAAAACAACATGAGCGATGCTCAGGGCAGCTACAGGGCCAATACCCTGTAGGACAGAAGGAATAAGATATCCGGTTACAATTAAGTAATCAGGATAGCCCAATGCTTTCACACTTTCCATATAACTATTTTGACTGAGACTACGTGTAGTAAAACGAGCATACTTGGCAAAATTTAGTGCGAGATAAAACGACATAATCAATGCAAGTACCCACATACCTGGTCTGACGGCCAGTTGTAATATGATTAAGACCAATAAGATCATTGGAACTGATTTGCCAAACTCAATGAAGCGCATCAACCAAAAGTCAGAATTTAAGCGGATCAAAGGTCCTGCCTTAATAAAATTAGATGACAATAAAAATAACACAATGACAAGCGGCAGTGACCAATAAAAGTAACTCAAGTCCCTTAATTCAATTCCGACCATGATGAGATAAACAAGATAAATTACTAAAATAATTAAAATGATCACATTAAAGATAGAGACGGTCTTTTTGGTGAACTGATGATATGCCAGCAAAACACCGGTCGGAATCCCCCAAATTAACCCAAGTAGAATGCTAATAAGTGCAATGACCAGAGATTTTTGTATACCCACAATCAATGACATCAATATGTCTCTGCCGAGATCCCATGTACCCAAAAGATGCGCTTGCTCTGAAGATTTACTGAATGGGGGTAACCAGGCAGCTTCCGGTTGATATTTTGAACCGCTCAGTGTGATCAGAGGATATATGGCTCGATCGAACGCCAGCTCCCGCCAGTTATACTGACTATTTAGAAGGGCACTTTGAAGCTGGCTTCCGGCCTTGATTTGATCATCCCAAAGAAGTAGATGCTTCTCACCCTTGTACTCAGCATACCACGGTACATAACCAACGAGCATTCTACTAAAAAATGCGATTATAAAAAAAAGGTGAAATGAAAAACTGATAAAGGGATGCGTTCTCCAACCGCTGAGATACCCCTGTATAAATTTATTTTTTTTGAGTCCAGTCACCTGTTACCCGGATAATACGCCAAAAGTATACAATAGTTTTATTTTGAAAGTCAAGCGATTTAAAAATCACCGGCGAATATTAACTGCAGTTAATAATTTCCTTGTACAGGATGATATATGCACTGAAGAGAATGAAAAAAGCCCTGGTTACAGGGCTTTTAAACTAAACTACAAGTTACTTTAACAAGACAAATTTCATTGGAATGGTATAAATGACAGGAACAGATTTGCCTCTAATCTTACCGGCACGCCATGTTGGCATTAGCCGCACAACTCTTTGGGCTTCATCTTCGCATCCGCCGCCAATGGATCTGATGCAATGGATCTGATCTATTTTTCCTTCTGTGGACACTATAAACTGTACAAGTACGGTTCCTTCTATGCCATTTTCAAGTGCGATCTTGGGATAGTGTAGGTTCTTTCTGATAAAATCATACATCGCGGACATTCCACCGGGATATGAAGGCATTTCTTCAGCATAAACGACTGGTTCGATGGTTTCTATAGACGCATTACCGGAACTTCCGTCCTGTGATGTTCCTGCGTCTCCGATGCCGTCAGTTGAGGATTGTGACACACCAGCTAATCCTTCGCCGGCTTCATCAGAAATTTCCTGAACATGCTCTGTAATATCTTTTAGTGGTAGAGAATCAGGTGTAACCTTGAATGAATTCAACGACTTTTTAGGTTGAGGTACGGCAGGCCGTGTATTGCTGATTTGTTTGTTTTTCTTAAAGATTTCCACGGGCATTTCATATACTATGATTGAATCATCACAAATTTCGTCGGGAATTGAACCGTTTCTGCCCGCATTGGATAAGATGGGCAGGCAGATGATTAACCCGAATAGCGTTATAGCAAGCAGAATGGCGCGGCTCATGTTCTGATTATAGTTCATTCGTATGACATAGGCGCCATAGCTTTTATTGCGGAATTTGAAAATAAGGTCATCCATGATATCGAAATTTAGGTGAACAATGAACTTTAATACTATAACGTACCTAAAGCAGGATTGTATTCAAAAATGTAAAAAATTTAATTTGAGAAAATAATAGTTATTCACAAAGGCTAAAACTAAATATCTACAAAGTAAGGCAATCCTGAACTAATTAATAAAATGCCAGAAACATCCTTACAATGGCCTTCAGATTGAAGCACAAAAAAGTTCAGTTATAAGTTCGTTATTTCAGTATAATGTTTTTAAAACTAGCGGCCCATTTCGGCCAATTCGGACTTGTCCGGCCTGGTGATAGTATAGTTTTTAATTTTATGGGCATTGATCACTTCAAGCAAATCAATGAAGGATTGATATCGCGATGTCTCAACCGGTTTAATGACTACTTCGAGCACTGAATCAGTTTGAAATTTCTGCTTCAGAAAATTTAATTTCGTTTCTAATAGTCGGAACAATTCGAATTTATTGAGCACGCTGTCAGTGATCGTCCAATAAGAATCCGACCCACGGTGGTTTAAAGTTTGAATATAATATGTACCGCTCTTACCAATGAGCACGCTAATTAACTTATGGTCATCGGGTTTGAATCGCGAGTCATCACTTTGTTTTTGACTAAAAAGGCTCAGGACTTTTGTTTGATTAAACGTTGATGCCAGCATAAAAAAGGTAATCAAAAGAAAACCCAGGTCAACCATCGCTGTAAGGTCCACGCGGGTGTTTCGTAAATGACGTCTTCGGCGTGAATTTTTTGGGTTATTTGATTGAGCAAAATTTGCATCAGCCATAATATGTATTTTTATAATTGATGACCTATACCTTTTTCGGTAATACCTGTTGCAATCTCTGTATAACTTTCGTAAGATTCTACAGCTTTTGTATATCGGTCTTAATAAAGTAACGACTGAATATTGATTTTGCTATTCTTCGTGGATGCTATTCTATAGACCTTAGGCTTCGGTATAATCTCCAGATCCCATAGATTAGAAATAAAGTAGCCAGTGAATAATTGTAAATCGGCATTGCTAGCACTGGTCGAAAGGCAACCAGTAATCCGACCCCAATATAAACGACCGATAAAATGATCAGAAAAACTCTTTTTAACATCATCATTGCAAAAATACCAGGAGTGGCGAAATAAATCGTGTGATTACAGGATAATAAAGTGTTCTAACATAAAGATCAGAGATTATCAAGTACAATTCTGATTTTAATTATCCTAAACCAAAAAAAAAGCCGGCGAAAAGCCGGCTTTTTATAAGTTGTAGAAAGTCAACCTTCTAATTTAAATTTAATGGGTAGCGTAAAGTTTACCGGTACAGCTTTTCCGTTGTGTTTTCCGGGCTTCCAGTTAGGCATACTTCGAACCACTCTGACAGCTTCTTCATCGCAGCCGCCACCAATCCCTCTGGCAACAGATACTCTTGTTATGTCACCATCCTTGGTGACGACAAATTGTACAACAACGGTGCCTTGAATATCATTTTCACGCGCAATGGCCGGATATTTAAGATTCGATTTGATATAGTCGTACATCGCTTTCTGACCATCCGGAAACTCAGGCATCTGTTCAACATACTTGAACACTTCTTCTTCCTTTTTTTCTTCGACAACCGGAGGAGGAGCAGGTTCAACAAGTGATGCGTCGACACCACCTTCTTCACCCTTTCGCGTCTCTGTAGCGATCTCCTTATCCTTAATTTCTTCAATTGTTGGCGGAGGCGGTTCTTCTTCTTTGACCTCCTCGTCTTTTTTAACTTTGGGAGGAACGAATTTGATCTGGTCTTTTATAGGCGGTGGATCTACTTTTGGCTGAGGTGGTGGAGGTGGTTTATTGGGATCAATTGGTGGAGGTTCTGTTAAAGTAACCTCTTTGAGTACCAGTTCATCATTTTTAGGGATTAGACCTTTCACCGCTTTCATGATCATCGGCATACTCACCATCAGGAGAAAGAGAATGCTACCGATAATGATGGCTCGGCTCATGTTTTTGTCGTATAGCCTTCTGAGAAGATAGGCCCCATAACTTTGGTTCCGGCCTCTGAAGACGATATCGTCCATGAGATATTTTAAAATGCCACTGTTTTGCATATTTTCTTTAACGATATTTTGATTTATTAAATCACACGTTTTGTCAATTATTTTCTCACTTCTCCGATTTTCAGTGCAATCACTGAATCAATGGGGTCATTCGGTGGCAAGATTGCGTATCTTTTGACACTGTTGATATTCATTTCATCCAGAACATCCACAATGTTTTTGTATTTGGATTTTGGAAGCGGTTTAATCATAATAAACAGGTCATCCTGATTACCCCACTGGGCTTTGACTTCGGATTGTCTGCGCTGAATAACCTTTCTCAGGCCGCTGGAGCTATAATCAACGCTGTCCATTGCAATCTGGGTGTTGGCGTCTATATCATCAGGAGAAACAAAATATACGACATTATCCCTCGAAGTGAGCATTAAGCTAAGGGTTTTCGACATTTTGATCGGCGGTTCTTCTTCTTTTTTGTCATCCTCCTTGGCTGGCTTGTTGACTTCCATAGTTTTTGGTTTATTGAAAGTTGTAGCTAGCATAAAAAAAGTAATCAGAAGAAATCCAAGGTCTACCATTGCCGTGAGGTCAACCCTGGTAGACATCTTTTTCGATCGTGCTTTTTTATGACCTTTTTTACCACCGCCGCCTGCGGGGACATTCATTTCAGCCATATCTTATTATTTTTTGCTGTTAATGAGTTAATGATGACAGAACTATTCTTTTGCGGTTCTGGCTGATGTGATCAGATTGAACTTGTTCACCTTGCGATTTTGCAATGCTTCGATCAACTTGTCAAACGCCTTATATTCGGTAGTTTTATCACATTTGATGGCAATCCTGAGATTATTATTCTCCTGTCTTGAAAACAGGATAAGATCTTCAATTTGGGCACCACCTGTCGTGTCTATCTTCAGGCCCGGTTGCAGAATCTGGGCCCTTTCGTTGGATTCCTTGCTCAGGAATTGTGGAAGCGTTCGAATATCCATTCCCCACAATTCAAGTGTCCTGAAAGCATCACGCTGCTTGGCATCAACCTGAATGCCATATTTTTCAATCAGGCGGTCCAGTAATTTCAGCCTTGTGTTCTGGTCGTCCAGTCCAAAAAACATCCGTCCATCCGGTGCGATATTAAACATCATAATATCCTTGTCCGGTATGGGAATCTGTGCTGTAGAGGATGGTATGTCGATTTGAACCACTTCAGCTGCCCGAAACTTTGTCGTCAGAATAAAGAAAGTGAGCAGAAGGAATGCCACGTCACACATCGCGGTCATATCGATAGCCGTACTCTTGCGCGGTATTTTGACTTTAGGCATACTAATTTATTTATTGAGTAACGGTTGAAATAATATTAGTGCTTTGCCGCAAAAGTTTGGGAAATGCTGAAGCCAGCCTCGTCGATGCCATAGGTCAAGCCATCAATTTTGGTTGTAAAGTAGTTGTAAAAAATAATGGCTGTAGCAGATGTCGAAATACCCAATGCCGTATTAATCAATGCTTCAGAAATACCGGTAGAAAGTGCTACTGCATCGGGTGCTCCAGCTGTTGCAATGGCAGAAAAGGCACGAATCATCCCGAATACTGTACCCAGCAGTCCAAGCAGTGTAGCGACTGAGGAGATTGTTGCCAGGATAACCAGGTTCTTTTCAAGCATCGGCAGCTCAAGACTGGTTGCCTCTTCTATTTCTTTCTGAATCGCAATGACCTTTTGATCCTTGTCAAGGCCAGCCTTGACAGACATCTCTTTGTATTTATTCAATCCTTCGCGGATTACGTTCGCAACAGAACCCTTTTGCTTATCGCATTCTGCGATGGCAGAATCAACCTGATTGTTGTTGAGAAGGCTGTTAATTTTTTGAACAAAGGTTGGAATTGATCCTTTTCCACTGGCAACGCTAAGGGTAAAGAAACGTTCGAGGATCGTAGCCAGTACAATGATGAAAGCGGCCATCAGTATGGGTACCAAAGGACCTCCTTTATACATCATTCCTAGGTAATCTCCGCTGATGGGATGCTTGGTATTGTCTCCACCTTCAAAGTGACTGGAATCACCCAAAATGAACTTATAGACCAATATGCCTGTAATCAGCGCAATAAGAATAATAGCTCCAGCAAAAATGTTGCTGAACTTACTTGAACCTGCATTTTGATTGCTCATAATTTAGAATTGATCGTTTTATTTAAAATTTTTAATTTAATGTTTTTAAAAATGTTTAATTTTAAAAATATTATTTTGTAAATACAAACCGTTTAATTTCTTTTCTGTGCGAAAAGGTCGGTAATAATAAAACGATTTGTTAAATTAAAAGCTGTCTCGCTGAATATTTTATTGTTAACTCAATGTACTTTTTAAAATAGCAAATCACTCAGATCATTATAAATTACCTTTTATATTAATCTAAAAGTTAGAGTTATCCGATTAGTCCAATTTGAGTGGCAACGAATACCAAAAGGCATTTTTCTGTCTGCAGAATTAAATTTTCTTTGCGTCGGTAGCCAAACCTGTAATGAGAGATATTAATAATTAATTTATATATGAAAATAATTCATAAATATCGCATTCCTTACCTTTGTTAAAACAAACCAATACGAAATTAAACCAAACCTTATGATAAAATCTTTTTACTTTCTCAGACAAATTGCCTTTGCTCTGCTGGGTGTTTTGAGCGTTTATGTTGCTCATTCACAAGGTGTTACGACATCCCAAATGACAGGTGTTGTTCGTGATGCCCAGGGCCAACCGATGATTGGAGCGGTCGTTAAAGCAGAGCATCTCCCGTCAGGAACAATCTATGGAACGGTTACCAATGAAAGTGGTCGCTTTGCTATGCAGGGCCTCCGGGTTGGTGGTCCATACAAGGTCACAGCCAACCTGATTGGAATGGCAGAGTCCGTAAAGGACAACATTTTTGCCTCGCTGGGTACGGCGACAGTCGTTAACATTGAGCTTAAGGAGGCAGATATTGCCCTGGATGAAGTGGTGATTACTGACTCGAAGAATGCTATTTTCAGTAGTAGCAGAACCGGTGCTTCCAGTAGTTTTAATAACAGTACGATCAGTGCGCTGCCAGCAATCAGCTCACGATCAATTACTGGTGTAACAAAATATGATCCCCACGGTAACGGAAGTTCATTTGGAGCCCAGGACAGCAGATTGAATAACTTTACGATTGACGGTTCCGTTTTTAACAATGGTTTTGGTCTCGGTACAGAAGCACAGGCTGGAGGAAGAACCAATTCAACGGCAATTTCCCTTGATGCCATTGAGCAATTGCAAGTCAATGTCGCTCCTTTTGATGTCAGACAGTCAGGTTTTGTCGGCTCGGGAATTAATGCGGTAACCCGCTCAGGTACCAACAACGTTGAAGGGTCAGTATATTACAATTTCAGAAATAATAATTTTCAGGGTACTGAGGCGAAAACGACAACCATTACCGTTCCTAAATATGATGAGAAAGTCATCGGAGCGCGCATTGGCGCACCCATCATTAAGAATAAACTTTTTCTTTTTCTGAATGGCGAAATCGTCAGAAGAACAGAGCCTGCGACCACCTTCGTTGCTGACGGTTCTTCAAATAGCGGTACAAAGACCAGGGTGTTGAAAAGCGACCTCGATTCGCTTCGCGACTTTTTACAGAATAAGTTTAATTATGCCACAGGCCCTTATGAGGCATACAATAATGAAACCAAATCAGATAAGTTTCTGGTCAGACTTGACTACAACGTCAATACGGATCATAAGCTGACCCTGCGTTATACGCACCATAATTCAACTGCTGATCAGCTTATATCCAACAGCAACTCCCTTGGAGCCGGTAATAGAAGAACATCTGTCGACGCCATGAGTTTTCAAAACAGTGGATACCTGATAGGGGATAATACGCGTTCAATCGTAGGAGAACTCAACTCAAATCTTGGCAATAAACTATTTAATAATTTTATTGCAGGATATGATTTTCAGAATGAAGACCGTCAGTACAAAGGCTCTTTGTTTCCAACCATCGATATTTTGAAAGATGGCAAAACATACATTTCAGCCGGTTTCGACCCGTTTACACCAGACAACAAATTAGACTACCGCACCATTCACCTGACTGATAACTTGAGTTTTTCCAGAGGAAAAAACAATTTTTTAGTTGGCGTTCATTATGAAAATTATAAGTCCAATAACCTGTTCTTTCCAGGCAGCAATGCAGTATATATTTTCAATTCACTCTCAGATTTTTATGCCGCAGCCAATGGGACGGGAGATACTTCACCGGTTAAAATTAACCGATTCCAGTATCGTTATTCAGCCCTTGAAGGCGGAGCAGCTCCTTTACAGGTCCTCAAAGTCAATAGAATTGATTTGTACGGACAAGATGATATTCAGTTAAATGATGATTTCAGATTTTCTCTTGGCCTGCGCGCATCAGTAATTGCTTTTGGCAATACCGCTTTGGAAAATAAGGTCATTTCGGAGCAAACTTACAGTGACCAGGATGGCAACAAGACTTACAAAATAAATACAGGCAATCTACCCAAGCCGAGTGTTCTATGGGAACCAAGACTAGGATTTAACTGGAATGTCAATGGTCATAACAAAACCCAGGTGAGAGGTGGAACGGGTATCTTCACCGGAAGACCTCCTTATGTATGGGTATCTAATCAGGTTGGTAATAATGGAATATTGACAGGATTCATAGATGCTCAGAATACGACCAAGTACGTTTTTAGCCCGAATGCTTCACAGTTTACACCGGCTACACCAACGTTACCATCTACATTTGATATTGCCGCTACGGATGGTAATTACCGATTCCCTCAGGTATGGAAAACGAGTTTGTCTGTCGATCACAAGATTGGTTACGGCCTGATCGGAAGTGTTGAATTATTATATAATCACAACATCAATGCGGTTCAATATTTTAATGCCAATGCAGAACCATTTACGGGTGATACTGCAAAGTTTGCAGGTCCGGATAATCGCAATCGTTTTCCTGCATCTTACGTAGCATCAGCTCAGGCAACCAATGCCAGCCGTATCAACGACAATGTCAGTATGGCAGCTGTAATGACCACAACGAACAAAGGATTTTATAAAGCGGCTGTCATTAAACTTGAATATCCGGCACAGCGTGGATTCAACGGTATGGTAGCGTATACGAGATCTGTTGCCAAGGATCTAATGAGTGCAGGATCAATTGCTTCTGGATCATACACCGCATTGCGTACAGTCAATGGTAATAACAACCCGCCTTTGGCTTACTCAGATTTTGATATTCCTCATCGCATCATTGGCTATCTCGGATACAGACTGGAATACGGAGGAAAAATGGGCGGCGCGACGCAGGTCATGCTGGGCTATACAGGATCAAAAAGTGCCCGTTATTCACTTGTTTATGCCGGCGACATGAATGGGGACAATATTACCAATAATGACCTGATCTATATACCCAACAAAGGGTCAGATATTACTTTCCAATCCCTGACGGTAACGCAGAAAGATGGTAGCAAGACTACTTTTACACCTGAAGAACAGGCTGCTGCTTATGAAAGTTATATCAGCAACAATTCATTCCTGAATAACCATAGAGGGCAATATGCCGACCGGAATGCTTTGTTGTTGCCGTTCCTGCATAATTTTGACTTTTCTGTGATCCAGGAATTCTACATTAAGACCGGTAAAAGAAAAAATACCCTGCAACTTAGAGGCGACATCTTTAATGTAGGTAATCTGGTAAACAAAAACTGGGGAGTTGGACAGGTGTTGGTCACAGACAGACCCCTTACTTACAAGACAGTTAAGAATGGTGTCCCAGAATTTACACTGGCCACTCAGACCACCAATGGTGTTATCGGCCTGATTAAGGATACCTATATCAACAGAGCTACTTTATCAGATGTGTGGACAGCACAAATGGGTATAAGACTTATATTCTAATCTACCATAGAGTTTCATATAAAAGGGATTTGGTATAACTTACCAAATCCCTTTTCTTTTAAAAAATACTACGACTCACCAGTTATTATTCTCCTGTTATCTTTGCAAAAAAAAATAATGAAAAAATATTGCATTCTTGTCATGCTAATCTGGAGTCTGTGTTCTAATGCCCAGGATTTGAACACGGACATTAACGGATATCACTTTACACCAATTAAAATCAATCAGAAAACCCCTGTAAAAAATCAATATAAAAGTGGTACATGTTGGATTTTTTCAACACATTCTTTTCTAGAATCAGAATTGCTCAGGATGGGCAAAGGCGAATATGACCTCAGTGAAATGTTCATTGCGCGTGCGGGTTATATTCAGAAAGCAGAGAATTATATTCATCGTCAGGGCGCAACAAGCTTTGGACAAGGTGCCGAAAACCATGACGTTTTAAATATTATTGGTGAATATGGAATTGTTCCTCAATCTGTCTATTCAGGCTTTCCACAGGGACAAGACAAACCCATTCATGGAGAGATAGAATCTGTGCTTAAGGCAATCTGCGATGCCATGATTAAGGTGCCGGATGGCCGACTAAGTCCAAGATGGCGGTCCGTATATATGGGCGCACTTGACGGGTATTTTGGCACACCTCCGTCTAACTTTCAATATGGCGGCAAGAATTATAATCCAAAATCATTTGCACAGGATCTGGGGATTAATCCTTCTAACTATATTGCCTTAACTTCATTTAGTCATCATCCTTTTTACAAACCATTTATACTGGAGATGTCTGATAACTGGTCCCAGGGACAGTTTATGAATCTGCCTGTTGATGAAATGATATCAGTGGTAGATCATGCAGTTAAAAACGGGTTTACAGTGCTTTGGTCTACTGATGTCAGTGAAAAAACATTTACTGCCAAAAACGGGTTGGCACTCAATCCGGTTCAGGCATACGAAGACATGGATGAAGCGGACCGGGACAGCCTCTGGAAAAGACCTGGTAATGAAAAATATGTTTCACAGGAAGAGAGACAAACAGGTTTTGATAACCTTTCTACAACAGATGATCATGGAATGCATATTGTAGGACTTGTCAAAGATCAAAATGGAACGGAATATTATCTGGTAAAAAACTCCTGGGGTACCGATGTAAATAAAAAAACCGGCGGTTATCTATATGCCAGTAAAGCATATTTCAGAAACAAGACCATGTCTGTAATGGTACATAAGGATGCCGTTCCCAAGGAAATCAGCAAAAAATTTAATCCATAAAAGGATTATAGAACAGACCTATTGGCAACAATACTATTTTTTCCTTTACATGATCTTTCGGTCAAGGATAGTTTGCAATAAAAAGATGAGACAGTTACAAAGACTGTAAGCTGTTAAATACATCATCTAAATCAGCACTGCTGAAATCCAATTTATTGCTGCAATAACTGATCAGAAAATCATCCTGCCTGCGTCCCCGGACCATGGCATCGTAGTAACTGATGTCAGGCCTGAAAGTAACCATGGCGTACTTGCTGTAATAGTCAGGATATTTTTCTTCCAGCATGCCTTCAAGTTTTCTTTTCCTTTGGAATACCGGATCGGCAACCTTATCTCGCATTTCTTCGAAATTATCTTCTGCCAGATCTGAAATAGCGTCAGCATTTATTTTTCTCTGGTTTTCAAATTCTGCGAATAAATCTTCAACGCCTTGCATTTTGTCAATCAGGTTATCAAATACGACAACGTCTTCAAATCCGCAATTCATGCCTTGTCCGTAAAATGGGATTATGGCATGTGCTGCATCACCCATCAGCAATAACTGGTCCTGGTAATGCCAGGGACTGCATTTGACTGAATTAAGATGCCCGGTTGGATTCTGAAAAAACTCAGATTTCAGGTCCGTGATTAATGGTATGGCATCCGGAAAATATTTTTCAAAAAACAACTCAACTTGAATAGGATCTGTCAGATTTTCGAATGAATCAGGACCCTTAAATGGAAGGAATAATGTAACCGTAAAGGTGGCATCGGGGTTGGGCAATGCAATCATCATAAAATGTCCTCTGGGCCAGATATGAAGCGCATTCCGCTCCATGAGAAATTCTCCTGCAACACCAGGAGGAATTGTCAATTCCTTGTATCCATAGGGCTGAAATTTCTGAGCATAGTTCATCCGCAGCGAAGCGCTGTGGTCAAGCATGGATTTACGGGCTGCAGAATTCGCACCGTCCGAAGCAATGACGATTATATTCTCTTTGCGCTGTTCCTTCATGGTTGAATCAAGGAATGTAAAACTTCGTTTTGAAGGATCAAAATTGGTTAGTCGCGTACTAAAATTAATTTTACCGCCAAGCTTTTCAAAAGCACTCATTAGCATAACGTTGAGTGTACGACGAGAAATAGAATGAATATGCTCACCTGATCTAAAGCTATAGGGTTGCAGTTGAAGCGAACCATCAAGTCCGTGAATCATTCTGCCACTCATTTGTACAGCATGTTTCAAAATGTCATTGGCAAGTCCCACGCGCTCAAGTGCAACAATTCCCCGGTGTGATAAGGCAAGATTAATGGATCTGCCTGCTGACATCGGATGTGTTCGCATGTCTTCACGTGATTCGATAACTTCAACATGAAAGCCTCGTTGGATTAACCTCAATGCCAGTACTGAGCCAACAAGCCCTGAGCCAACGACAAAAACTTGATTATCTGAAAGTCTATTCATACGATGCTAATATTTGTCTTAGGTTATCATAGAAGTTATAAACTTCTTCAAAGGTATTGTATAATGGAACCGGAGCTACCCGGATTACATCTGGTTCTCTCCAGTCGGCAATTATGCCAGATGAGGAGATCTTATCATAGATACTGCGGTCAGCATTGGTGACCTGAATGGATACCTGTGCACCCCGTTCATCACGATTGACGGGTGACAGAATATTGATCGAAGGATTGTCAATGGACTCCAGAAGCTGAATCAACATACCAGTCAGTTGACCAGACTTCTCGTAAAGGGCATCCATGCCTGCCTGCTCGAAAATTTCAAGCGATGCCATCATGCATGCCATCGGCAAAATTGGGGGATTGCTCAGTTGCCAACCTTCAGCTCCGCGCATCAGTTTTAAATTGGGTGACATTTTGAACCGGTTGATTTTGTCATGGGCCCACCATCCGATAAACCTCGGCAAATTGAAATTGTCAGCGTGTTGTTCATGTATAAAGCAGCCTGATAAAGAACCTGGACCAGAATTCAGATACTTGTAACTGCACCAGACGGCGAAGTCAGGAGCGATTTCATGAAGGTTTAGTTTTAAATTTCCTGCACCGTGTGCAAGGTCAAAACCAACATTGCAACCATATTTTCTTGCGAGCGTGGTTATATGCTTTAAAGGATATGCCTGACCAGTATAGTAATTTACGGAGCCAATCAGCACCAGTGCAATCTCCTCACCATGCTGGGTGAAAATTTCTTCTATCGCTTCGGCAGATACATACTCTCCAGCTTTGTCCGGTTGAAGCACGATCAGACTATCATCCGGATTAAAGCCATGGTATCGTATTTGTGACTCAACGGCATACCGGTCGGATGGGAAAGCACTGTATTCAATCAAAATCTTATGACGCAATTTCGTAGGTCTGAAAAAGCTAACCATCATGAGGTGTAGGTTCACACTTAGCGTATTCATCACAATGACCTCGTGCGGAAGCGCACCCACTACCTGAGCCATTGGCTCAGTAAGAAATTCATGGTAACGAACCCAGGGAAAATGTGCGTGTAGATGACCCTCAACCCCGTGCCTGGCCCAGTCCCTCATTTCACGCAACACGTACTCTTCTGCCATAACCGGCTGAAGACCCAGCGAATTGCCGCACAAATAGATCAACGGTGCACCATCAGAATCAGTGGGCAACATGAACTGGTTTCGCATCAATGCCAATGGATCTTTGGCGTCAAGTAATTGTGCTTCTTCCCGTGTAAACATATGGATGATTAGAGTAAAGGCAAATGTAAGAATCAAAGACCAATAATCATATTATATAAAATTATAATATGTTATATTTGCCGCATGGACTGGATGTCTTCTAACAGAGGTTTCACCTCTTATCTCCGCCTGGAGCGGTCGCTGAGTGAGCATTCAATAGCTGCTTATGCAAGAGATGTTGGCAAGCTGGCAGATTATTGCCAGCAACTGGAAGATCCCGTCGGACCATTGAAAGTAACGCTGCAAGATATGAGAGACTTCATTGCCGGACTACATACCATAGGAATCGATGCCCGCTCTCAAGCCAGAATTATTTCAGGAATCAGGGCATTTTATAAATATCTGATGATTGAAGAATTAATGGAGGACGATCCGACTGAACTGCTGGAATCACCAAAGCTGGGTAGTTACCTGCCGGATGTGTTGACAATTGAAGAGATAGAATGTATACTGGACACAATTGACTTAAGTACTGACAGAGGTCATCGCGATAAGGCAATACTGGAGACATTGTATTCAAGCGGATTGAGGGTTAGTGAGCTCGTAGAACTCAGACTAAACAGTCTGATTGAAGAACATCACTTCCTGCGGGTTGTTGGCAAAGGGAGAAAGGAAAGAATTGTTCCAATAGGTGAAATGGCTTATGCCCAGGTATATCATTATGTTCATCATTACAGAATCAGGTTGCCCAGGCAAAAAGGCCACGAAGATTATCTATTTCTCAACCGATTTGGAAAAAAGCTTTCCAGAATCAGTGTGTTTAATCTGGTGAAAGAATACGTTGCAAAAGCAGGAATCCATAAATCAATCAGTCCACATACTTTTAGACATTCTTTTGCCACGCACCTGGTTGAAGGTGGTGCAAGTCTTCGAATGGTTCAGGAAATGTTGGGACATGAATCCATCACTACGACTGAAATTTATACTCATCTCGATCTGCACTATATCAGGGAGAGCCTGAATCGCTATCATCCATTGAGCCGTAAGCCTGTTCATTAAAATTCAAAAATTGAAAACGGTGACAATTTGTCTTCAAGTAAAGTAGAGGCTTTGATAAAAGTACAATTGCCTTAAAATTAAAAAAAAAGACCGGAGTCAACTTCCGGTCTTCAACTAATATATGAAGAAAAATGAGCTCAGATCAAGCTTACGAAGTATAACAAATTTCGTTAAAAATCAAACCAGAGGCCACACTCAAGTGTTTTAAATTCCTTACTTTTCCAGGTATTGCTCAAATCCATGTTGGCAAAAAGTTTGAAAGGACCAACATCTACACGTCCACTTAATCCGTAACGGTATCTCTCAAATCCAAAACTCTCCTCGGTTTCGACTTTTCTGTCAATATGTTGGTATTTCACATTGGATTCTTCATGAACATTGACGCCAGCGTATCCCCCAAATCCTAACCCGAGCCTGCCGAGTCCTTTTATTTTTCCTGATTGCACATAGAGCATCAACGGGATCTGCAGGTGATGCACTGTAAGTGATGATTTGTTGATATTGGTATCTACAGAATAATTCAAATTTTCTTTAGGTGTAAAGACCAGCGGATTATCAAATTTGTACTGTCCTATTCTCCAGCCAAAAGAAGTCATCAACTGGACATGTCGGGTACCCAGATAAATTTTAGTCGGCAGAAAATTAAAAGTAGCACTCCAGGACCAAAATTTTAAATTAACGTATTGATCATCCATTGCACTGATATTGGCGGGATCGCGCAGAATATTAACACCAAGGTCAATATCTAAAAAATCCACATCAGCAGCTTTTTGCTGTTTTTTTGCAGGACTTGTATTCTCCTTATGAATGGCATGATGCTCTTTATTGCCGTGTTGTTCTTCCATATCTTCTTTATCATCATCATCATCGTCATCATCATTTTCTGTTTTTTCAGAAGTTGACTTTTTATTAATAATGATAATTTCGCGGTCTTTAAGCCTGATTCTGGTAGTGTCCTGATCATCAGATTTTTTGACTATGGGCATTTCTGGTGGTGCGGGTGCAGCAGGCGCAGAAGGTGGAGGAGTCGGAGGTGTTACCTGAGCAAAAAGCCCGAACTGGATAACGAAAAATGATAGTAATAGAATTTGTTTCATATGGATTTTGTTTAGAAAATTATTGATTGTTATAAATTTTTAGTGATCTGTTGAATGAAAGATTCTTGTTATTAAAATTAAGCGCCAGATAAGTCTTTTGATTCGTCTCCACTGGATCAATCGAGAGTGTATTATTAGTCCATTTTCTTGATTTTTTGGAAAGAAAAGCAAAGATTCCTTTCTTTACCTTCTGACCTAAATACTGATTTTCAGTATTTTTAAAAACTTCTGTCACTACAGGCGCGTTGGTCGATGCCACAACCGGTGATTCAACATCTGACTTTAAAACCGCAGCAGTGCTATAGACTTGTTGGTTTGTGAGATTCTCTTCATTAGGAACAAATTGTTTATGGACATCGGCTGATTCTGCATCTGTTATCTGCGTGTTGCGAATTTCAGAAGGAGTTATAGTTTCCTCAAATGAACGGAACGCAGAGCGAGAAACAATATTTTTTGTTGTATGCCTGTGTTTTTTATCAGCATGAAGTGGTTTTTGGATTGTCTGATCCAAGGCAATAATCTCATTCGGGGTATTCTTGGCCACTTCAGGTAATGATGGTTCGTGGTTTTTTGGCGCTATTTCAATTTGTTGATTAGTCTTTGCGAATTGCTCATTATGCTTGTCAGTGATTGTGAGAAGTTTAATTGCAACAATTAGAAGCATAACGGATGCGGCAATGCGCCATACGAATTGAAGTTGTCTGTTTCTCGAGGAAGACAAGTTAGTTTTCTTTTGTACAGAGCCTGTCATAACCTTATCAAAAAGATCGACAGGCAATTCAGAATGATCCAGTTCAGATCTGTGATCCTGAAGAAATTTTTTCATTTGATCTGCCATAATGATAATTTGATTTGATAATGTCAATTACTTTTTGTTTTGCTCTCATATACTGACTGCGGCATGTCGTATTCGGGATTCCGAGCATCTCAGAAATCTGGTCGTGGGAATAATCTTCAATGGCAAAGAGCGTAAAAACCACACGATACTTATCCGGCAAGAGACTAACCGCTTCAAGGATTGCATCAAGTTTGCCTGCATATTCTACTTCATCAACGATATCGTCTTCATCGTTGAGGTTGATCAAAACCGGCTCTTCATCCAAAGGGCTCCAGTTCATTTTTTTTCTGCTTTTAATCTGTTTCAAACAGACATTGACACAGATTTTTTTTATCCATGCCGGAAACACAGCCGGCTCATCCAGTCTGGAAAGGTTCTTGAAGGCAAGGACAAATGTATCTTGTAATGCATCCAGGGCCTCCTCCTCGGAGTTCAACATCCGGAGACAAATATTATACATGGCCTTGCTGAACTGGTCGTACAGCTTGCGGCAGGCCTGCCGGTCATTCTGTAAGACTTTTTGAATCAGACTTTCCATTGGTTTCGAATAGTAATTAATAGAGAAGCGAGCCAAATAAAAGTTGCAAAACCAGCATTAATTTTTTCACTACCAATAATAATTTAAAAATAAATATATGTGTAAAATACTGAAAATTAACAGTAAAGATCAAATTCTAGGGTTTATATTTCTACCAATGAATTGATCCTCCGTGGGAGCTGATCCAGTTTTCTGCACTCATATAATCAGGCATCACGCTGGCAACAAGTGCCCAAAATTGAGCGGAGTGATTGTGATGCACCAGGTGAGCCAGTTCATGAATGATGATATAATCAAGGACGAAATCCGGAGCAAGTAACAGCCGTGATGAAATACTTATATTTTTGTTACTGGAACAGGATCCCCAGTTGCTGGAGTTATTGCGCAGGCGAATTTCATTTACTTCCATCCTGAAATACAAATCATTCAGTTCTGTGACGCGTCGCTGAAGATGATGCAGATAAGTGCGGGAAATGACCTTGTGAATGATTTGGCTGCAGACCTTATTTTTTTGCGCTGGTTCAAGCCCGGAGGGTAAAGTGATAAAGATTGTCCGACCGATGCGTTTGCCTGATGCTGAACTTCTTCCATCGGCAACTTTGACATCCAGTGTGAATACTGTATTGCGTACCGTTATCTGCTGGCCGGTCTGGTAGTCCTTAAGATGAAAATGATTCAGCAGGTTGTGATCTTTTCTTAGCTTTTTAAGTATCCAGTCTTTGGCCCAGCTCAGATGTTGTTCACGGGTTGAATTGGCGACCAGTATAGGTAACCTGACAATCGCTTTATTTCTACTAATGCTTACCCTGGCAGACTGACGCCATTCGTGATGAATCTCCAGGGGAATGGTTATTTCGCCAAATTTTAATTGATCAAGTTCCTTAAAGCTACGGCTTTTACCCATTTTTTGCTTCAAAATCCTTCATCACAGATACCAGAACTTCAACACTGGATAATTCGAGCGCATTGTACAATGAGGCCCTGAAACCACCAACAGAACGGTGACCTTCCAGACCTACACAACCCGCAGCACGGCAGGATTCCAAAAAAGGTTTTTCAAATTCCTGCTTAACCGGGATAAAAACAACGTTCATTCTGGAGCGGTCTTCAGGCCGAACAGTGCCAGTAAAGCAACTGTTGCGATCGATTTCAGCATAGAGCAAGCCCGCCTTTTCTTCATTTCTTTTTTCCATGGCTTTAAGTCCGCCGCTTTCTACGATCCACTTCATCGTTAGCATGGAAACATAGATTGAAAAGACTGGAGGCGTGTTATACATAGATCCTTTGTCTGTATGCGTTCTGTAATCCAGCATAGTTGGGAGTTTGCGCCCGCTACGTCCCAACAGAGATTTTTTGACTATAACCAGTGTGACGCCAGCAGGTCCCATATTTTTTTGCGCACCGGCGTAGATCAGGTCAAATTTGGAGAAATCAAGCCTTCTACTAAATATATCAGATGACATGTCACAAACCAATGCAACCGGACAATTCGGCCAGGCATGAAATTGAGACCCATAGATTGTATTATTGGAGGTGAGGTGAAGGTATGCGGCATCAGAAGGTATGGAATAGCCTTTGGGGATATGCCTGAATTTGTCATCCTCGGAGGATGCCAACACATTAACGTCTCCAAACAAACGTGCTTCTTTGATCGCTCCGCTGGCCCAGGTTCCGGTATTGACATAACAGACCTTTTCGCCTTCACGGCAAAGATTCATCGGTACCATAAAAAACTGCGAACTGGCACCTCCTGATAAAAATAGCACAGCATAATCATCGCCCAATCCGGTCAGCTCATGCACGAGCCTTGCTGCCTCATCCATCACCGACTCAAATTGCTTGCTTCGATGCGAGATCTCCAGAATACTGAGATCCATAGCTGCAAAATTGTGCACTGACGCTGCCGCCTGTTCAAGTACTGTCTGAGGAAGTATAGCCGGTCCCGCGTAAAAATTATGTTTCTTCATACCGCAAAATTAGAATTTCCCGCGGAGAGACCGGATCAAATAATCAAGAACTATCATCTATCTTCGTTTTTCAAAACAGAATTATGGACCGAAAGCTGTGGATGTTGATTATTGTGGCTTCCCTGGGTTATTTCGTAGACATTTTTGACCTGATCCTTTTCAATGTCGTAAAATATAAGAGTTTTGCTGCACTGGGATTTGCGGCAGACAAGATCAACAGCTACGAAATCAGCCTCTTTAACTATCAGATGACTGGTATGCTGGTGGGGGGTTTATTCTGGGGTATTCTGGGTGATAAGAGAGGTAGAGTCAGTGTACTATTCGGTTCTATTCTTCTTTATTCAATTGCCAATATTGCCAATGCTTTTGTGCATTCATTTGAAGCTTATGCGGTCTGGCGTTTTATTGCAGGACTTGGGCTGGCCGGCGAACTTGGCGCAGGAATAACCCTGGTGACGGAGACCATGCACAAGGACAAGAGAGGTATAGGAACCATGATCATCGTCACCTTTGGCGCGTTGGGAGCCGTAGTGGCTTCTGTGATCGGAAAAAATTTTGACTGGAACATCGCCTATATCACTGGCGGCTGCCTGGGATTGGTACTGCTTCTGCTGAGGGCCGGTACTTTTGAAAGTGGAATGTTTGAGCAGACCTTATCAAGCAAGGTCAGCAGGGGTAATTTTCTGATGTTGTTCTACACGCGTCAGCGGTTTGCCAAATTCATGGCGTGCATATTTATCGGATTCCCGGTCTGGTTTTTTATCGGCGTGCTGGTCGCGCTCAGCAGGTATTTTTTCCAGTTTGAAGGGGTCACGACACAGGAACAGGTCAGCCAGGGTGTCACTTACAGTTATATCGGGCTGAGTACCGGTGATCTGTTGTGTGGTCTGGCAAGTCAGTATTTCAGAAACAGAAAAAAAGTGATTTTCAGTTATCTCTTATTTTCATTGGTATTAATGATTATCTATCTGCACTACAGAGATATATCTTTTGCTACCTTCAAAGTGATGTCTTTCTTTGCCGGTGTGGCCACGGGATTCTGGGCACTCTTTGTCACCAATGCAGCAGAGCAATTCGGTACGAACCTGAGGTCGACTGTGACCAATACGGTGCCCAATTTTGTACGGGGCGCCGTAGTACCGATTACTTTTTCGTTTAAGTATCTTACAACGCAATTTGCGGGTCCTGAGACTTCACTACCCAATCAGGGCGCGGTAACCGCTGCACTCATCGTTGGCACTTGTTGCATCCTGCTGGCCATGGCTTCGTTGTGGTATGTCAAGGAGACCTTTCATGAGGACCTGAATTATCATGAACAGTAGAAATTATTCCTTTTTGTAAGGCGGGCAAACAATTAAATCCAGGTTAAAAATAGATTTATTTTCTGTGTAATAAAATTTACTATATAGGTCTATTATGGTTATTAGGACTTATCCGAAAGAATATTTAAAATAGATTTCTGAAGTTCAATACGCTTAATTATTTCGACATCCTTGAAGTCTATAGAATGCCTGCGATTATATTCATCGCCAATGTAATATTTAGAAGACCCGGTATGACTTTCTTCGGAGAATGTGTTCTTTAAGAAAGAAGTCAGAGGAACTTATGTATACAGCCAAGGAAACTGTAATTCAACTGCTACTGTATTAATATGAATAGTGCAAATTCATTGTACACATGAAAAATAACTAATGTTTATCCCCCTATTCCTTTCCAATTAGGGTTTTTCTACAACATCTTAAATCAAAACTAAGCAATTGATTTAATGATAATAGTCTTTCAAAACCAAGAAAATTTAATTATCAAGGAGTTACTGCTAAAGGTGTAAATGGTAGCACAAGTTTTGTGCCCAGTTAGAAGTGATTCGGATATAAGTTAACTCAAATCCATTTTATGTTAAATTAAGGCACCTTGTTAATCGAAAGAACCATATTCCTAAACCAAGCCGCCACCAAAACAAACTTTATCGTTCATCCGTTGATATCTACTGATGAACCTCAGACATTCAAATACAGAAGCTTTCTGGAGTAAGGAGCTCTCTGAGTTTTATACATTGTTGAAAAGCTCTCCGGAAGGTCTGTCCGAAGACGTAATTGGATTATCTATAAAAGAAGGCAATAAAAGTACGTTATTTAAGGAGATTTTGCAGGAGTTGCGAAACTACCTGAAGCAGTTTGCCAATCCGCTGATGCTGCTATTAATTGCAGCGGTGATATTATCAGCAGTTCTTAACGAGCAATCGGAAATGTTGATTATTCTGACCATTGTCATGGTGACCGGAACAGCGGGTTATATCCAGGAATTCAGAGCCCATCGTATCGTTAAAAAACTTCAGGCGATCATTTCCAGAAAGTGTCGCGTTATCAGGGGTGGCAAGGAAGCAGAAATAGAATTAAATGATCTTCTGCAAGGCGATGTATTGGTTCTTCACGCCGGGGATATTATTGCGGCAGACAGCCTGATCATCGAGGCGAATAGTCTTCAGGCCAACGAATCAACACTCTCGGGTGAGTCCTTTCCTGTGCTGAAGTCTTCAGGTATTCTTCCTGCCGATACTCCGTTGAACGAAAGAACTAATGTGTTATGGGAAGGGACCAGTATCATGAGTGGCAGTGCGACGGCACTGGTGATCAACAAAGGTGAAGATTCAGTCTTTGGCACTATAATCCGGCATTCCGGACATACTGTGCAGACAACTTTTGATAAGGGACTCAAAGACTTCGGTTTGATGTTGATGAAGATCACACTGATTCTCGGTACGGTGATCTTCTTGGCAAATCTCTATGATCACAAGCCACTCATCGATGCAATATTATTTGCATTGGCATTGGCCGTTGGCATGGCCCCTGAATTGTTGCCTGCTGTTTCGACTATTGCCATGAGCTCCGGTGCCAGAAGAATGCTGGATAAAAAGGTTGTCGTCAAGGAATTGGAATCAATTCAGAATCTTGGAGAAGTAAACCTGATCTGTACTGACAAGACGGGGACAATCACTGAAGGAAAAGTCACCGTTGATCGGATTATTGATTTGAATGGACTGCCATCTGATTTTTGTATAGAGATAGCATATAATAATGCATTTCTTCAGTCAGGTTACAGAAACCCTATTGATGATGCTATAGTCAGCCAGTTCAGTGGAAAAGTTAATGCCTTTGAAAAAATAGAGGAATTGCCATTTGATTTTCAAAGGAGAAGATTGAGTATAATTGTTCAAACTCCCGATGGTTTGATGATGTTCACCAAGGGAGCTTTCAATGAATGTAAAGAAGTATGCCAGAGGATCCAAAAGGATGATCAATCAACAATACCTCTTGCAGATGTCAGCGAACAGCTGAATAGACTTTATGAATCCCTCGCAGAACAAGGTGAACGCGCCATCGCACTTTGCTATAAGAAACTAGACTCTTCGGAAGTCAGCCTCGAAGATGAAGCGGGAATGACCTTTGCAGGGCTCGTCGTTTTTACAGATCATATCAAGCCAGGCGTACCCGAGACAATTCAATCACTCAAAAATCTAGACTTAGGACTGAAAATAATAACTGGCGACAGCCGTCAAGTAGCAGTTTCCGTTGGCAGAAAGATCGGAATCGAAGATCCTGTTGTGATGACTGCCAGTGAATTTGATCAAATGGATGAAGCTGAGATCATCAATCTCATCAGCCATGTGCACATTTTTGCGGAGGTTGAACCCGCTCAGAAAGAAGCCCTGATTCAACATCTGCGCAAAAAATATTCGGTAGCATATTTGGGAGACGGCATCAATGATGTACCAGCGATCGAAGCGGCTGACGTTGGACTGAGCGTATCCAACGCAACCGAAGTGGCCAAAGAGGCAGCTGACTTTATTTTACTGGAACAGGATCTATCAGTAATTGTAGAAGGCATTGTTGAAGGCCGCAAGACTTTTGCGAACACGCTTAAGTATATTTTCATCAGCACAGGATCGACATTTGGTAATATGTGCAGTGTTGCCTTTTCATCGCTTTTCCTGCCATTTCTCCCTATGCTACCCAAACAGATTTTGTTGACTAATTTTATGACGGATTTGCCATTTCTTACATTGCCTTCTGATAAAGTTGATGTTGCCCAGCTTCAGCGACCGGGCAAATGGGATATCAGTCTGCTCAGAAGATATATGCTTTTTTTCGGCATTCACAGTTCATTGTTTGACATGATGACTTTTGCCACGCTGTTGTTTGTTTTCCGAAGTGAAGAAAGTACATTTCAATCAGGATGGTTCGTGGAGTCGACGATTACAGAACTGCTAATATTTTTTGTCATTCGTACCCGGTACAGTTTTTACAGGAGCAGGCCTTCAGCTTTAATTACTTCGATTAATCTTTTGGTCATGTGTATCACGTTGTTGTTACCATGGAGCCCGCTGGCTGGCTTATTGGGTCTTGTCCCACTTCCTATGAAGCTGTTGTATAGTATTATTGGAATTCTGGCATTGTACATTATCACCGCAGATCTGCTGAAGGGATGGTTTTTCAGGACATTTGATCCAGAAAATAATTAAGGATCCAGAGGGAATATCAGTGACTTATCGTCTCCGAGTAAATAATTTCGGTGAGTATCGCAGGATCGGCTTTATCAAGTGGATGTTTGGTTTCCGGAAGAATTTTCATCACTGAATTTGTCAAGCATTGTTGTATATGCATAGTTTCTTCCTGGGTGACCATACGGTCCAATGCTCCAAGAAGCAGGCTGACACGGCATTGAATATTCTTCAATTCAGATTCATTTAAGTAGTCCAATTGACTCAGATGCTGCATCATAAGTCGTGTTTGATCTGCAAGAATATTAATGTCATTTGGTGAGTGTATCTTTTCAAGAGAGGAGACATAATAAGGAATTTTCTGTCTCCATGTATTAATATCCAATCCGGTAATTTGTTTGTCTGTAGATTCCGTTGACCAATCGAACTTGGTGCCCAGGGTGATTATATGACCGATCAGTCCCGGATGCTGTGCTTCACACTTCAACGCAACATAACCTCCCATGCTATATCCAAAAATAATTGGTCTAAAAATATTTTCCTGAATTATCCAGCTGTAAAGCTCAGCGGCCATGGATGTCATTGTAAATCCTTCCGGTTGAATTCGTCTTCCGCCATGCCCGGTGAAATTAAATGGTAAAGTTTCAAAATGCGGCTCCAAAAAACCACGCAATGGATCAAATTCTGACATACTGCCCAATGCACCATGCAGCAGTAACAATTTTGGTTTACCCATTTTTTTTCTGATGATGGTTTAAAATTAGCTCAGAGGCTTCATTGCCAACAAGTGTTCCGATCGCAATGCCGATACCGGATAACCTTACGGCGGCAACTACGTGTTCGCTTATCTTTTGAATGATTGGTTTTCTCTTTGAACCAAGTCCAAGGATACCAGGCCATTGACTAACCAATTCAAAAGTCTGATCATGGAATATGTGGTGGGCCACAAAGTCCAGGAGATATTGCTGTATTTGCAAATTTATGTTCATCTCGCTGGTAAATTCATTGTCAAGATCGGTATGTCGCCCCCCTCCTATGAGAAGCAGCTCATCTAAATGTCTGAAGTATACATAACCTTTATGATAGTGAAAGCAACCGCGAACAGGCGTAGCTTTTTGTGGTCTGAGCACAAGTACCTGATTTCGTGCTGCGCGTACATCAATATCCGGTAATATTTCTGGTGCAAAACCATTGGTCGCAATCACCAAATCCGAAGTATTGAAGTGGTAATCTCCAAAGATTTTTAAACGCACAAATGAACCTTGATCCTCCCAATCCTCCAGATTCACACCATAGAGAATCCGGCCTCCGTGCTGCTGGTAAATTTGTTGAAGAGCCTGAAGCATGAGCATCGGATCAAGGCAGGCTTCGTGCAAAGTATAAATACATTGAGTAAAACCCTTCAGATCAAAGGATGCCAGCAAATCATTGCGCTGATTAAAGTAATGACTAATTCCAGTTGCACCATTTATATAATAATTCAGTCGTTCGATCTGCGACTGTGATATTTCCTGATCCGAAGTCAATACTTCGTGGCCCCCCAGTTTTTCATAACCAAAGTGGCGATTTCCAGTTCTCGACAACAAGGATTGAATGCCTGCGTACCGACGTGCAAATAATTCAAATACTTCATCTGACGAACTTTCTTCCAGTTCACTCAACAGCTCCGTTGGACTTCCAAAACAGGCAAAACCAGCATTGCGTGTACTGGCACCATAAGGGATTGGTGATCTTTCAAGAATAAGGATCCTTAATCCAGGATTTTTTTCAAGCAGCGAAATGCCTGTGCTGAGACCAACAATACCGGCTCCAATGATGACGACATCAAGATCCCTGAAGTAATATTTTTCCTCCCAATAGCTTTGAATCCTTTGCATGGACAAAATAGAATCTGAAGACAAAAATAGTATTGGCGAGAAAGATCGCAGTAATTGAAAGTGTTCTGTTAAAATAAATTATTAAAAAGGCCCATGCAAGACAAGCAGTTTACTTTTTGCGTTCATATTGACAGCAGGCATGAAGCTTGGCGTAGGTCTCATCATTGGCCCTGTAAGCTGGTGTATCATAACCCGCAGCGGCGATCCGCAACTGAATTCTGTCAACCGTCACTACATTACTGTCATATACTACATCAAGCATATGGTTATTGACACTCCATTTGGCACTGGCGACACCGTTTATTTTTGCAGCCTTTTCAATTGTTTTGCGGCACATATTACAATTTCCGTTTACTTCAAATGAAGTCTTCACAATGGCCTTTTGAGCAGTCACTTGAAAGCATAATAAGCCAAGTACAAAAGAAAGGAACAAATATTTCATGTAAACATTATTTAACTCAAAACAGCAAACAGGGCTGCCGGGTTTCGAGCAGTAAACAATTAAAATAAATTTAGGATATATTTAGTCTGACCTGTAGTGTATTTTTCGGCAAAATTGTCAAATGATACAAAGAATTCAGACGATCTGGCTTTTGGTTACGGCTGTGCTTTTTGGGCTTGAATACTGGCCAGAACTCTCTTTTGCTTCAACCATGTCACCCGGTGAGGGAGTTTTTGCCGACAGCTTACTGAAGACCTCGGAGGATTCCGTTCTGAGTGGCGCCAGTCTGACCTCGGCACTTATGGCGCTGATAGCAGTCTTTCTTTACAAAAACAGGGAATCGCAATTAATCGTAGCTGCATTGTCCGGACTTATTCAGGCGGTGGCCTTTATTGGTTGGGGATTCTATTTAGTGTACAAATCAGGGCTTTTTCAGCAATTCAGGGCCGATTTTGCGCTGTACAGTGGCATGGCTGGAATATTTGTTAACTGGTTGGCTACCAGAGCAATACGTAAAGACGCCGCCCTTGTAAAATCAATGGACAGACTCAGATAATTTTAATATTCGGCATTCAATTATCTAAAATATGCCTATCTTTGCGTCCCTTTCGAACTAAAAGCAAGATATGGCAAACCATAAATCGTCCTTAAAGAGAATACGTCAGACCGAAGTACGCACACTGGCTAACCGTTATTATAAAAAATCTGCCAGAACGGCAATTCGCAAATTAAGGAGCTTAACATCATCGTCTGAAGCAAAACAGTTTCTTCCCAAAGTGGTTAGCATGATTGATCGTCTGGCCAAAAGGAACACCTGGCATAAGAACAAGGCCAACAACCTCAAGAGCGGCCTGATGAAGCACGTAGCTGCACTTTAAATCTATCCAAGATATTTAAATCGTGTCTGGCTACCGTCGGGCACGATTTTTTTTTAGTATAATTAACCCGAGGGAATTAATGAAAGTAGCGATCTTCAGAAAAGGCCATTTTAATGCCGCACATCGACTGTTCAGACCAGAATGGTCCGAGGAGAAAAACCGTGAAGTCTTTGGAATCTGTAGTAACCCTAATTTTCACGGGCACAACTATGATATGGAGGTAAAGGTCAGCGGCGAACTTGATCCTCAGTCTGGTATCCTTATGGATCTGAAAGTGCTTAAAGATATCATTCATGAACACGTAGAGATTCGATATGATCACCGGAATCTGAATCTCGACCTTCCCGAATTTCAAAACAAAGTACCTTCTGCAGAAAATCTTGTGATTGAGATTTATAATATTCTGCGCAACCACATCGAGCCCCATCTGGATCTGCAAGTCAGATTATATGAGACACCACGAAATTTTGTTGAGTACCCTGCCTGAATTGCACAGGATACAATTTCAAAAGTTAAGTCTGTGCCTGATTTAAGCACAGAAAATTAAGGCTGAATCAGAGGGGATAATGCCCAGCCCTGTTCAATTAGGATTTTTTGATATGGGACAATATTGGCTGCAAAAAGAATGATTAATGGTAATAAAAGCCACACCAACCCGGCTGTAATATTGTTTCCAACAAATGCTAAAATAAAGGAAAGAAAGGCAATCCCCAATATGCCAATTAATATCAAAATTACCTTTAGAAAATGTCTTGTTTTTAAGAGGTTATTACTGACATAATTAATGGTTGTTATTTCCTTAAGCTTTACAGGCACAGCATGATTTATATATAAAAACTGGCTATCGACATAAATAATTTTGCCTTTAGTTATAGATGCCTTACCATCTTTTCTCGAATATACTTTTAAATAATAAGACTCATCAATTATGATCTGAGAATCATTTTTGGCATTCTTGATTAATAGTTTAGGGATTTTTTGAGCTGAAAGATGACTAGTAAAAGTTGTAGTCGTAAGAATCAGTAATATGGCAGAACAAATAATAAATAATTTCCCATAAAATTTGATCAGAAAATTATTTTGAAAAGTCATGAATGTTAATTTCAAATTACGAATGATAAAATCATATTCGATTCATTCAATTCACAATCACTCAAAGAATATGATATATTTCTTTATATCTTAAAAATTATTTTTATCGTACTTCCATTATTCAAATAACGAACCGCGTGCGACAATTGGTTGATAATAAAAACACCCCGGCCACCGCAACATTCCAGATTTGCTTCCAGTGTAGGATCGGGCACATTGTTAGGATCAAAACCCTTGCCTTCATCAGACACCGTAAAAATGAGTTTGTTCTGGCGACACCTGAGCCCTATCTGGACGAATTTGTTTTCATCAAGCTGGTTGCCGTGTATAATGGCATTGTTGACAGCTTCTGTCAGGCTGGTCAGAATATCAGCATAAAGAGACTTATTGAGATTGTACTTCTCAAAAACCTCATCTACATAGGACTGAAGAATACCTATGTTGGTAGCATTTGATGAAATCCTGATCATCCTTGTTTTTTCAAACCCTGGAAGTAATTCTCGACCATTTTTTTGTAAAAAGGTCTGAGGTCCGGTGATACTTGTTGATACCATTCTACTTCTGCCTGCCTTTTTTTCAGGTATTCCTCCAGGCTGGCAGGAAACTTACGTTCAATTTTCATACCAGTTTCTGATTTTCTCTCTTCTTTGTACTCTCTCTCACGCTCGGCGCGCTCAGATTCCAGCAGCCGGGTGGCAATTTCCTGCTGCCTCATTAATGTCTCATTGTCCAGTTTTTTATTGACAAGATCCTTTTCAGATTTATTCATTTCCTCTATTGCCTTCTGTAAATCCTGCGAACCGTTACCTTGTTCTTTCTTTTCTTTCTGAAGATCCTCAAGCATCTTTCTCAATTGGGCCTGTTTTGCAGCCATTTCAGCAAATTCCTTGCTGGAACCTTGTCCCTGACCTTGTTTGATTTGATCGTGCATTTTCTTCATTTCGTCCGTGAGTTTCATCTGACCCTGAGCGATCTTATCTGAGGGCACCTTGCCGCTCTTACCGGGTTTATTGGCCTTTCCGGGTTTTTTGCATGCCTTGTTGCCCGGCTTATTACAGGTTGAGTTGCACTGTTTCTGTTTTTGATTCATGGTCTCGGAAAGCATGACGGCGAGATCATTGAGATTTTTCATGATTCGACCCTGATTGACAGAAGCTTCCTGACTGTTACGATCTTCCAGTAAGTCAAGCGATTTGGCAAAGTTGCCATTGATCTCGGTGACTTTTTCGCTCACAAAAGACTCAATTTCGACAACCCTCTTGCTTAAAGCCTCAAGGGTATCCTGTATCAGTTTAAAATTATCCTTGAGTCTATGTTCTTCCTTTGTAAGGTTAACAAATCGAGGGGCCTGAATATCGGTTTTTGAGAAATCAGCTGTCAGAGATTCCTGTTCATAGGATAGACTAACAAGGTTTTCTAGCAATTGTCTTAGTGCTTTGATATCCTCCTCCTGCTGCTCCTTGTCGCTGCTGTCCATTTCTTTCTCCATCTGATCAGCCATTTCGTTCATTTTATCACTTCCGTCTTTTTGATCTTTTGAAGCGCCATCATGATTGTTTTTGTTCAGGTTGTCCTTGGCGTTGTTGAGACTTTTTTTAGTGTCTTCAGCTTTCTTTTTCTGGTCACTGATTTTATTTGGCCTTTCGAGCTCGCTATTCTTTTTCTGAATCTGTTCCTGATTTTTCTTGAGGTCTTCAAATTTTTTGTTGATCTCTTCCTGAAGCTTTTTGAGTTCTTCTGCGGATAGTTCCTTTTTCTCCGTCTTTTCTCGGAGTTCATCCTGGCGGTTGGCCAGATCCCTTAGCTTATCAATCTGGTCACGTATATTTTTCTCCGTTTCAAGCTGCTTGAATAATTCCTTCAGCCGGTCCATTTCCTTTTTGAAATCTTCGCTGTTGGTCTTCATTTTTTCTGTCATCTCGAGCGCCTTATCCTTGTTGAGTTCCTGCATGAGTTGCTGGATCTTCTCCATGAGATCCTTGATTTCATTACTCATGGTCTCATTAAAAAGCTTTTGTAGTTGCTCTTGCTTTTTTTGAAGGGTCTCGTCAGGGCTGCTGAACTGCTCTTGTTTTTTCAGATTTTCATTAAACTTCTGCTTAGCATTCTCGAACTGCTTGATCAGTTCATTCTGCTGGTTCATCAGTTTTTCAAGATCTTTTTTATTTTGCCATTCAAGATCTTTTTTCTCCCTTATTTTTTCACGAAAGGCATCAATTTTTTCCTGAAGTTTCTGTGCCTCTTTTAAAGCATCTGAAAGTTCGTCTTTGATTTCCTCATTATGGTCCTGCTCTTCCTTGGCGAGTTCTTCTTCCCCGGCACGCTTAAGATCAGTAATCGCACTTTTGGTTGATTTACTACCATGTACAGCGTCATTGTCCCATACTTCAAAATGATAGCTGATGCGATCCCCCGGGCTGACACCGAGGGCATTTAAATCCAACACATAACGAAAAGTGGAAGACTTACCATTATTAAATGGAACTTTAATGGAAGCCATCTGGGCTTGCGGCTGACTGGGATGCGTAATCTGGTAATTAAATTTTAAATCTGCAATCCCGTAATCATCGCTGATCTCGCCGCTTAAGTAAGTTATATTGTTATCTGTACTGTCTTCAAAAGTTTGTACATTAATCTGTGGATACTGGTCCGGAATCACAGACAGCTGGTATCGGACAGAATCAACACCACGATATTCCTGATTGTGCATGAATAGCGTATAATTCTCATC
This sequence comes from Saprospiraceae bacterium, assembly GCA_046329325.1. GTDB lineage: Bacteria > Bacteroidota > Bacteroidia > Chitinophagales > Saprospiraceae > Vicinibacter. Next base: position 971,641 of record JAXLUU010000001.1, on the reverse strand, counting down.
TTTAATCGCACGGGCTGCAAACTGAAACAAATGATCTCCTTTTCGATCCAGTGATAGTGCCGGAGATTGACCCATGACACACGACATTTTATTGGTATGTTCCGCCTCAAAGGTCCAGTAAATCCTGGTTCCAACCGGAACCGTAAGATCTCCGTTATTATGGATAATCTCACTTTTCATTCCCGTATAGGAAGGATAATCGGCACGCGCTTCCAAAGATATGAGCAAAGGCTTCATGGCAACTTTAAGACTCAAGTCACCGGAACGAACATCGCCAGACACCAATCGAAAGGCTGTTTCCTTCTGTACATTGTTGAATACATAACTGAACCTGGATGGACTTTCTTTTTTGAGCCTGTACTGGATCTGATCGATTTCAATAAAGGCTTCATTCGGAAGAACGCTTCCCTCAATGTCAATGTCCATTTTAAAATCTTCACCCTGGATTGCTTTGAGTTCGCTATCCTGCAATTTGAATCTAAACAATGCCGCTTTCTCAAATTCCCGGTCATTTTGAATAATACGCTGCGTCGGGTTTTTAATCATTCCCGGCGCAAACAATAGAATACCCAATAGAAAAGCTACCGGAAGAAAAGCGTACCGAATGTATTTTTTGTTCCTCGAAAAATCAATGGCAGATAAGAAGGGAACAGGTCTGAGGGCTTCTGCTTTTTGAGCTATGCTGGCCTCAATAAGGGTCCGGTCGGTAAAATTGACCGATTGCGATTTCAACTGAAGGACATTGAGCAATTTGTCTTCTACGTTGCTAAAATGTCTTCCAATAATTTTTGCTGCCTCCTCATGGGAAATCAGCTTACCTAACTTAAAGTACTGCAGCAGGGGATGTAAAACCCAGGCATACAAACTGGCAGCTCCTGTAATGAGGTAGGAAGAGAAAATAAACTTTCGTACTTCCTTACCGAAATAAAAATGATTCTCCAGCAGGTTGAAAAGCACAAAGAGAATGGTCATCAAACCCGTAAAATATAAACCCCCACGGATCAGCTTATTGATATAAAACTTCCTGATAAACTGATCAAGCTTTTGAATAAGCTCACCATAATAGTTCTGCTTCCACTCCATGATTATCTAGCGTTGATTAGAATATAATTGCCTAAGATATTACGAATAAACGAATTCCGGGGGCAGGGGTTTACATCCCATGCGATGCATTGGATGTGGTTTTATTATGTGGATTAAACATATAAATATATATAATATGTAAATAATGCATAATCAATTATTAATAATTATTTTGTGTCCTTGCTTTGAAGCCAATAACGGTCTTTCGGCACAAAAAAAATATTCGAGGACCTTTAGCCACAAAATGAGACTTCGAGAGTGGTACAAAAAGGATACTTTTGACTCTATAGTGTATATTTAAAACCTAATGCCAATCCAATTTATTATGAAGCGCTTTGTAGTTGTAATCCTATTCATTGCCTGCCTGTTGAATTCAATATCGGCTCAGGATCTTCCAGAACAGATGTTTGCTGATCCGTTAAGTCATATCATCTACACCGGCCAACCACAAAACAGCGGACTATACAATGATTCCAAACTCCGTGAATTCCGCCTCTATTTCAGCCAGCCTGATTTCTGGACGCAGTTAAAAAACAACAAGCAAAGCGGAAAAAATATACCGGCGCTACTGATCGTGGATGGTGACAGTTTTCCCAATGTGGGCGTTCGTTTCAAGGGGAACACTTCGTACAGTATGGTAAAAAATTCAGAAAAATTTTCTTTCAACATTACGATGGATGACAGCAATCCGAATCAGGAACTGAAAGGATATTCTACGATTAATCTCAACAATTGTTTTGAAGATCCTTCGATGATGAGAGAGTTTGTATACCTACATCAGATTCGACAGCATGTTCCTGCCGCCAAAGCCTGTTATGTGAAGCTATTTATCAATGATGTTAGTTGGGGGATTTATCCTAACGTCCAACAGATCAACAAGACCTTTGCAAAGGAATGGTGGTTCAATAACAACGGGATCATGTGGCGCGCCGATGTACCTCCTGGTGGTGCCGGCGGCCCAGGTGGCGGTGGCGGTGGATGGGGTGACGGAACAGCGGGCTTGAATTATTTGGGAGCTGATACCAGTCTTTATAAAAAATATTATACCCTCAAGTATAGTGAACAATCTACACCATGGAATAAATTATTAACTGTCTGCGATATCCTCAACAATACACCACTAACTGAATTGGAAAGCAAAATTAAAAGTGTTCTGGATCTGGACCGGACGTTGTGGTTTTTGGCCAGTGAAATTGCATTTTCGGATGATGACAGTTATGTCTATAAAGGAAAGATGGATTATTATCTTTACTATGATCAGGTTACAGGCCGTGTTACCCCTCAGGAATTTGACGGCAACAGTGCTTTATCATCAAGAGCCACAACATGGTCTCCATTTTATAATGCGGAAAAAGTCAATTACCCGCTGCTCAATAAATTACTGCAGGTGCCATCGATTCGTCAGCGGTACATCGCGCATATGAAGACACTGGTTCGTGATGAAATGGATACCGCTTCCTTTAATACGCTCATCCGTAAGACAGACGCCTTCATCGGTACTGAAGTTTTGGCGGACACCAAGAAATTATATACCAACGCCCAGTATCAGAGTGAGAAGAATGTATTGATGAATTTTATTCAACAGCACAAAAACACGATATTGTCGAATAGCGAATTTACATATGAAGCACCCAAAATTACTGAACCGGCTTCATACTTCGAAGGGACGCAGTGGAAGACTCCGCTGCCAGGTCGGGATGTGTTTATAACCACAAGGGTAAGTCACCCATCAGGTATCAATGCTGTACGTCTATACTTCAGCAACGGACTTACAGGACCATTTACCAGTATCAATATGCTGGATGATGGATTACATCATGATGGAGGACCCAAAGATGGTCTTTACGGAATTAATATCAACAGTGGTACAGCAGGATCTTTTTTGTTATGGTATGTTGAAGCAGAAGCAGCCAACAATACTAAAACTTTATCCTATGCCCCTGAGGGTGCAGAACACAATGTATTCTACCTGCAGGTATCTCCCGAACAGGCTGCAGTTCCTACCGTTACCATCAATGAATTACAGGCAAGCAACACCAAAACGGTGACAGATGAAGCCGGAGAATATGATGACTGGGTCGAATTATACAATACCACTAAATCAGAAATTGATCTCAGTGGAGCCTTCCTGACGGATGATCCAAGCAATATTTCAAAATGGTCTTTTCCGTCGGAATCAAAGATCCTTCCCGGTGAATATCTGATTGTCTGGTGCGATGAGAATAAAATGCAGGGCAAATACCATACTAATTTTAAGTTGTCTGCGGAAGGCGAAAGTGTTTGGCTGATCAGAAAAGATTCTGTACTCATGGATTCTGTTACATTTGGCCAACAGACCGCTGATCTTGCATTTGCACGGGTACCTAATGGAACAGGCTCTTTCCGGATTCAGAAGCCAACCTTTTCAAAAAATAATGAATTGACCGCCATAACAGATATTTCTGATAACCCATCAACCGTTTTTATCTATCCCAATCCTGTACAGGACCTGGTGATGTTCAGGCCAGTGAACCCAGATCCTGATGTCGTAAGGATTTTTGACCTGACAGGTCGAAAAATATATGAATCGCAAATTAAAGGTGCTTTTGTTGTGGACTGCACAGCCTGGTTACCAGTCACCTATGTATGGCAGTTAGGCCTTAACAAAGGAAAGATTATCAAATGGTAAAATGCCACACCCGGGCATAACACGGTATAATTATCAGTTAATCAGTAATTTATACATAATAACCCCTGTTTATCAATTTTTGACAGTTTCCTAAGCAAAAATCTGCCTTGTCAGCGTGTTTTTCAATGATTTTGGGATTCATTCATCTTAAATCATGTCATTTTGGACCGGATTTGTCTAAAAACGAGCCCTTTTTCATAAAAATGGCATGAAATTCTGTCATTTTTACTCAAAATCATGATTGGCATAATTTTGATAGGAAGCGAGGTATCTGACTATTGTTAAACAATTAAAATTAATATCGAATGAAACCAATTAATGATCGTGTGATCGTAAAGCCTGCACCGGCAGACGAAAAAACCAAGGGAGGCATTATCATACCAGATACCGCCAAGGAGAAACCACAGCGTGGAGAGGTTGTAGCTGTCGGTCCCGGTAAAGACGGTAATATGATGACGGTTACCAAGGGAGACATCGTACTTTATGGCAAATACGCTGGCCAGGAGTTCAACTACAAGGGCGTTGACTATCTCATCATGAGAGAAGATGACATTTTAGTGATTCTCTAATTGAAAATTAATTATTAAAAAAGAAGAAATATGGCAAAGGAAATCAGTTTTAACACAGATGCCAGGGTCAAACTCAAAAACGGGATTGACAAACTGGCCAACGCAGTAAAAGTTACATTGGGACCTAAAGGACGCAATGTCGTAATACAAAAATCGTTTGGAGCACCCCAGATTACCAAAGATGGAGTGACCGTAGCCAAAGAAGTTGAACTTGAGGATGCAGTAGAAAACATGGGCGCACAGATGTTGAAGGAAGTAGCTTCCAAGACGGCTGATCTCGCTGGTGATGGAACTACTACGGCGACCGTTCTGGCACAGGCAATGGTAACTTCAGGAATGAAATATGTTGCTGCCGGTGCCAATCCAATGGATTTGAAGAGGGGTATCGACAAGGCCATTCAAGCCATCACGCTTGACCTTAAGAAGCAGTCAGAACAGATTGGCAATGACTACAATAAGATCAAACAAGTTGGTTCTATTTCTGCCAATAACGATGAAGAAATTGGAAGCCTTCTCGCCGATGCGATGAAGAGGGTGTCCAAAGATGGCGTCATCACTGTTGAAGAAGCAAAGGGTACCAATACGTATGTTGATGAAGTGATTGGTATGCAGTTTGACAGAGGTTATCTCTCACCGTATTTTATTACCAATACCGAAAAAATGATTGCGGATTACGACAATCCGTATATTCTGATCACGGACAAAAAGATCAGCAATATGCAGGAGATCGTACCGGTATTGGAGAAAGTAGTATCAGCAGGCCGTCCGATTCTCATTATTGCGGAAGATGTCGATAGTCAGGCACTGGGCGTACTCGTAGTCAACAGATTGCGTGCGAACCTCAAGGTCGTGGCGGTTAAAGCTCCGGGATTTGGTGACCGAAGAAAGGCCATGCTTGAAGATATCGCAGTGCTGACCAATGGTACAGTAATTTCTGATGAAAAAGGATACAAGCTTGAGAATACTGAACTTGATATGCTTGGTCAGGCGGAGAAAATTGAAGTTGACAAGGATAATACGACGATTGTTAACGGAAAAGGTACCAAGAAAAATATTGAAGCAAGGATCAATCAGATCAAACAGCAGATTGAACAAACTACTTCCGATTACGATAGAGAAAAACTTCAGGAAAGACTTGCCAAATTGGCTGGGGGCGTAGCTGTGCTCTATGTAGGAGCACCGACAGAAGTTGAGATGAAGGAGAAAAAGGATCGTGTTGATGACGCCCTGCATGCAACCCGTGCAGCTGTTGAGGAAGGTATCGTTGTCGGAGGCGGCGTGGCATTACTTCGATCTTCACAAGCTCTTGACAAAGTAAAGGCGGCAAACGAAGATGAAAAACTAGGTGTCGAAATCGTTCGTAAGGCGGTTGAAGCTCCGCTTCGTGTGATCGCTGAAAACGCTGGAGTCGAAGCTTCTGTAATCCTGATGCAAGTTGGCAACAAGAAAGGTTCTTTCGGTTACAATGCCAGGACAGGAGAACTTGAAGATTTGAAAAAGGCAGGTGTTATCGATCCTACCAAAGTTACAAGAATCGCTCTTGAAAATGCAGGTTCAATCAGTGGAATGGTTCTTATGACAGAGTGTGTAATCAATGATAAGCCTAAAGAAGAAAAAGGACATTCACATGCCCACCCAGGCGGAATGGATGGAATGATGTAATCTTTTAGAAAATTCAACAATGTGACCCTCCGGAAATCAATTCCGGAGGGTTTTTTATTTCAAACAATTAACATAACTCAAGGTGGTGATTTAATTGCACCAAGAGGAATTGTCCTATTTAACTAAACCATACCTAAAATTATATTGCTTTCCTTTATCGTATTGGCGCCTAGTAGTTAATAAATTAATTGGGAAAAGAGTATTTAACCTAAGAAGGAATAGAATTATTGTCTGCCCAATATAAGATAGTTATTGATTTGTCCCGAAGTGTAAAGAACAATGTTCTTATAATGGTCTGCAATGTAACCCTTGACATATTGCTGATGCGCAATGACAATATCACCAATGTGTAAATCGTCCCAGCTTGATAGTTGGATATCAATTCCTTTATCCTGCAAAATATGAATATAAAATTTGATCTGGGCATTATAACCGTCATAGAGCAATTTGGTATGATTAAGACCCACCTCGGCTTTAATTCCTTTTTTGAGATAATAACCAATTTCATAAAACTCCTTATCCCATGCGTATTCCTCTGGTTTATAGGTCTTATGAACAATATTGCGATAAGGGCCAAGGCATATAAAAAAACAAAGCAATGCAGGCACAAGTTTGGAATTTAAGTGATCTGTTACTGCGCTCGTGTTTTTGAGGATATTCGCAACGATCCAAATAAAGAAGGCAATGAAAATGGCGATAAAAGGATACATTGGTACGTCATACCATTCGAGTTTGGTTTGCGATAAAGAGATAAGAATGAAATATGCAAAGACAATAACCAATATAAATAAGGCCAGACTTGCAAGCTTTTTGTCATTGGAAAGTAGACCGGTTACAATTCCTGCTGGAACGAATATATACCATTCCTTAAGCTGGAAATCAATAAAATTGTCAAAATAGTAAAACGAGGAATGATCATGATTTTCAATTGTAGATAGAAACCTTCCTCCCCATTCATTTTTAACAACCGCTGATAAGTAACCAGGATTCAGTGATTCCCGAATCAGATAAAATCCCAGGATCGGCATAAGACAAATTATGAATGCGATCCAGGTATGCCTATTCCGGATCAGATGCCTGAATGAACCATTGATAATACTGTAAGCTGCCAGACCAGGTAAGAATAAAAGCGATGCGGTGCTCTTGGTCAGAAAGGCCAGACTTAAATTAATAAAGAAACCATATAAATAAATTATTTTACCTGATTGAAGGAAGGCAAAAAAAAGGAGGCAATACAATGTCGTAAAAAGCGTAAGCATGGCGTCATAATCACCTGTTCGTGTCGCATGGGTATTAATATAACCACGCATTGAAATGAGCACTATCACAGCGATGAATCCAGGCCAAACACTTGAGAAAAAGCGATGCATAAAAATAATAATGGATAGACATGTTATAAAGCAGGCCATGGCAGATGGAAGCCTCACAGCAACTTCATTGACGCCAAGTAAATGCATCAGGGCGGCCTGCATCCAGATAAGAAAAGGAGGTTTGGTATTCCAAAGATCTGGTTGCCCGTCAAAAAATGTAATCCATAAATTTCCATTTTTATACATTTCATACGCGTTAATGGCGAGACGGGATTCATCCCAGATACGGATTGGCAATGTTGTCAAAAATCCAAAGACTGGTGTATAAATTAAGATGGCAAATAATAAATAGAGAATTGCATTTTCCAAAATAATTTGATTTGTTCGCAACCTGGTATACATAATCCATTTATGAGATATAGGAAAGTCAGAAGGCTGTGACAATGACTGCATATAGGTCGGGAATGATTAGTTTATAACCTTTATAAATATTTAATACAAATATTTGGCAGGCACAGGATGTCGCGAAATCCGAGTCCCTCAAAAAATTTAAGTCATACTGCAGTAGAATATAGAACGATCAGAAAGTGAAAATGCTGATGATTACTGAAAACTCAAAGCCCAGGTACTGGGTTATGACAAGAAATCTGAACGCATGCTATTTGCTTTCAAATACTTATTTTTGCTCGCTAATCAGAAGGGCATGAAATATCTGTTTTTATTTTTAATGTGGATACAAATCCTCTGCGGACAAAGTGCACCGGAAGAGTTGGGAAAGGTCGGCTGGTTGAGGGATGCGGACAATGCAAAATCAGAAAGTGCAAAGACCAATAAGCCAATTCTGATTCTGTTCCAGGAAATACCAGGATGTAGCACATGCAAAAATTATGGTCGAAACATCCTTTCTCATCCTATGGTAATCGAAGCCATTGAACAGAATTTTATTCCACTGGCCATATACAATAATAAAAGTGGTAAGGACCATGAAGTGTTGCAATTTTTCAATGAACCCGCCTGGAACAATCCCGTTGTGCGAATTGTCGATTCAAAACTCAACGATATCTGTGAAAGGTTGAATGGCAATTATAGTTCATTTGGATTAATCAGCAAAATCAATGCTTCATTTGTTAAGCGTGGTAAAGCTGTGCCTGAATATCTGAGGCTGTTGGAAGAAGAATTTTTAGCAGAATCGGGCGGCACAGAAAAAGCTTATGTGGGTATGTATTGTTTTTGGAGTGGTGAAAAGTGTTTTGCACAGGCACCCGGTGTTGTATCTACACGGTCTGGTTATATGAAAGGATCTGAGGTGGTTGAAGTTCAATATAACCCAAAGTTAACCAACCTTGACGCGATCCTCAGGCATGGGAAAGAAATGCACTGTGCTGACAGATTGTATCATGAGACACCCTCACAAAATTACGCCAACAGTATTCAGGTGCTGAACAAGGGAGATTTTACGGTCGACAAAGAACTAAAATATTATATTTTTCAAAGCTTTTACAGATTTGTCCCAATGACTGGTATGCAAGCCATGAAAGTCAACCTGGCTCTTGGAAGCAACAAATCGCCGGAAGAATTTTTATCTCCGACACAGCTACAAATGGTCAAAGAAATTAAAAACAACCCCGGCAAAAAGTATAAGAACAAAATCGGAATGTCCGTAGAAGATGCCTGGCCTTTGATGCTTCGTGAACTGAAAAGCTGATATTGCAGGTTCCGGATACATATTCTTTTCATGTATATTATTATAAATATCAGATAATCAGCTTAATAGCAATTAAAAGATTTATTTCAATTGATATGATGTTTGATTTCTCAAAACCTAAGCTTGTTTACCTTTGTTCCAGATTTATTTAATATGGCGTGGCTAACTAACTTTTTATTTAAATCATCGATTGGTCAGAAGATCGTGATGAGTATATCAGGGTTATTCCTGATATTGTTTCTTGTGGTTCACCTTTTGGGAAATCTTCAGTTACTGAAAGATGACCATGGGATGTCATTTAATTTTTACACTTATTTTATGACCCACAACCCGCTTATAAAGCTAATTTCCTACGTTCTTTATCTGACAATATTGTTGCATACCATTCAGGGCTTGAAAATTTATTTCAGCAACAGAGGTGCCAAAGGTGGATCTTATGTTTCTTCTTCAGCAGTCAGCGGTAGTCTGGCGTCAAGGTATATGGCTCATTTTGGAAGCATTATTTTTATTTTTATCATCATACATCTATGGCAGTACTGGCTAAAGATGAAAATGAATGTGTTGCCAATGATATCCATGGAAGGGCATGATCATCCTTTTGCAGATTTATATACTCCGGTTCAAACTTCTTTCCAAAATGCAGGTAATGTGATTTTTTATATTTTCTGCATGCTGATTATAGCATTCCATTTGTGGCATGGATTTCAATCTGCTTTTCAAACGCTGGGAATCAATCACAAGAAATACACTCCATTGATTAAAGTGTTGGGGATGATTTATTCAATTCTCATTCCGCTTGGATTTGCAATTATTCCTCTCTATGTTTTTCTATCACACAACGCTTAATCTCTGATGATAAAGATTAATTCCAATACGCCAGAAGGTCCTCTCAAAAGCAAATGGACAGATTATAAATCGAAGGTATCGCTGGTATCCCCTGCGAACAAACGAAAAATAGAAGTCATTGTGGTCGGTACCGGCTTGGCCGGCGCTTCGGCTGCAGCTAGCCTTGGAGAACTGGGTTACCAGGTGAAGTGTTTTACTTTTCACGACAGTTCCAGGAGAGCTCATAGCATTGCGGCACAGGGAGGGATCAACGCTGCAAAAAATTATCAAAATGATGGTGATAGCGTTTATCGCCTGTTCTATGATACAATCAAAGGTGGAGATTACAGAGCGCGGGAGGCGAATGTCTATCGGCTAGCAGAAGTATCCGCTGCGATCATCGATCAGGCAGTCGCCCAAGGCGTTCCTTTTGCTCGAGAATACGGAGGTCTGCTGGAGAACAGGTCGTTTGGCGGAGTACAGGTTAGCAGAACATTTTATGCCAGGGGACAGACTGGTCAGCAACTATTAATTGGTGCCTACCAATCGCTAAGCCGCCAGATTGCTCTTGGCAACGTTGCCATGTATAACCGGCATGAAATGCTGGACTTGGTTATGATTGATGGTAAAGCCAGAGGAATAATTGCCCGAAACCTGCTCACTGGCAAAATTGAAAGGTTTGGCGCGCATGCGGTTGTTTTAGGGACCGGCGGGTATGGCAATGTATTTTATCTCAGTACCAATGCGATGGGATGCAATGTTACGGCAGCGTGGAAAGCAGTCAAACGAGGGGCATTGATGGCCAATCCGTGTTTTACTCAGATACATCCTACCTGTATCCCTGTTTCGGGAGATTATCAATCCAAACTCACACTCATGTCAGAGTCACTTCGGAATGACGGGAGGGTTTGGGTTCCTGCCAGAAAGGAGGATGCCCAGGCTATCCAGAAAGGAATAAAAAAAGGATCTGAAATACCTGAAGCTGACCGTGATTATTTTCTGGAGCGCAGATATCCTGCATTTGGAAACCTGGTTCCCAGGGATGTAGCTTCAAGAGCAGCCAAAGTGGAGTGTGACAAAGGACACGGTGTAAGTCCGACAGGACTCGCTGTTTTTCTTGATTTTGGATCTGCAATCAATCGCTATGGCAAGTCAAAAGCGAATTTGCAGGGCATTCACTCCCCTGACCAGGAGACCATTACCAAACTGGGAACGGAAGAAGTATCTGAGAAATATGGTAATCTTTTTGAAATGTATGAAAAGATTACCGGCGTCAATCCTTACATCGAACCTATGATGATTTATCCTGCAGTACATTATACGATGGGAGGCTTATGGGTTGATTATAATCTTGAGACGAATATTCCGGGTCTTTTTGCAACAGGTGAGTGTAATTTTTCTGATCATGGCGCCAACCGCTTGGGAGCTTCTGCCCTTATGCAGGGATTGGCGGATGGATATTTTGTACTGCCATATACAATTGGTAATTTTCTTTCAAAAGATATTCGTACCCCGCAGATCAATACCAACCAGGAGGCATTTGAAGAGGCTGAAAGAAATGTGAGGGAACAACTGCAAAAATTACTGGCAATTAAAGGAAAGCAAACTGTTGAAGACCTTCATAAAAAGCTGGGTAAAATCATGTGGGAATATTGCGGTATGTCGCGCAATGCCGTTGGATTGGACAAAGCAAGGACTATGATCCGTGAGCTTAGAGATGAATTCTGGCGTGACGTCTACGTACCAGGATCTATCGATGAATTTAATCCCGAACTTGAAAAAGCGATGCGTGTAGCAGATTTTATAGAGCTGGGAGAATTGATGGTCGTTGATGCACTTAACCGCAATGAATCATGCGGCGGACATTTCAGGGAAGAATATCAGACCGAAGAAGGTGAAACCCTTCGCGATGACGAAAACTTTGCTTACGTCGCATCCTGGTTTTGGACAGATCTTAATAAGGATCCGGAACTGATCAAGGAACCGCTTGAATATCAGGAAGTAAAGATTGCATCCAGATCTTACAAATAACAGGTATTATTTTTTGCACCTGATAATTAAGGGCGGCTTTGTCGGAAGAACAAAAATCTGAAATTTTAGATCCCCTGTTCATCGAGCAATGCATTAGAATGCTTCGCTCTCTGAGTGAAAACAGTACATTGATCACAAGCCTGTCAGAAGAACAATACAGGGAGTTAAGTCGTGTGGCAGGAATTTTTTCACGCCCTGGAAGGACAGAAAGGAAGCAAAGAAACAAGGCACAGAAGAAGGAAGCACAACAACAGGCCCGAATGGTCAACAAATTGGCAACGGCTTCCAGTGGTATACGAAAAGCCCGGGAAAATGCTGTTTTTACAGCTCCGCAGCAAATCGGTCCAGAAGACGGTAAGGAAATGCCTTCACATTCCAAACTGAATAGTCCGCGTAATTGCTATATCTGCAAAAAACTGTATACAGAAATTCATCACTACTATGATGCCATGTGTAAGGAGTGTGGCGATTTTAACTACTTCAAGCGTTTTCAGCATTGTGATCTGAGTGGTCAAACGGCTTTGATTACTGGTGCCAGGTTGAAAATAGGTTATCAGGCAACTTTAAAAATGTTGCGAAGCGGAGCCAGAGTCATTGCGACAACAAGATTTCCTATTGATGCTGCAATACGATTTACAAAAGAGGAAGACTTTAAGCAATGGAAAAACAGACTTCACATATACGGTCTCGATCTGCGGCACATCCCCAGTGTGGAAATATTTTGCAGATATTTTGAAAATAAATATGAGCGTCTTGACTTGTTGCTCAACAATGCTGCCCAGACCGTCAGAAGACCACCAGGTTTTTTTCAGCATTTGATGGACACAGAAAAATCGGGATTTAATGATCTTTCACCAGAGGTCAAGTTGATACTTAAAGATTACAGAGAACTCACCAATACTTTATTGGGGCATGAAGTAAATTCTGATCATCATTCAGTTCAGCGATTGTCCTGGGATCATCAACAGACAGGAATGGGAATTACTTCATCAGCCCTTTTATCACAGATTCCTTATGCATTGGAAAACAGTGATGCGGACCAAAGCATTTTTCCATCAGGTCATCTTGACGTAGATCTTCAGCAAGTAGACTTGCGGGTAACGAACAGTTGGCGCCTCAAACTCGGTGATATTCAGACCGCTGAGATGATCGAAGTCCAGCTCGTCAATGCTATTGCCCCTTTTGTTCTTAATAACCGACTAATTCCGCTCATGAAGAAGAATCCGACAGGGTGCAGACATATTGTCAACGTCACCGCAATGGAAGGAAAATTCTACCGCTTCAGTAAAGCAGCAAGACATCCACATACCAATATGGCCAAGGCCGCATTGAACATGATGACACATACAGCGGCATCTGAACTTGCAGATTATGGGATTTTTATGAATGCCGTCGACACTGGCTGGGTGACTGATGAAGACCCGATTGAGCTAGCCCGATTTAAAGCAGATACGCACGATTTTCAACCACCACTGGATATTGTGGACGGGGCAGCAAGGATCTGTGATCCTTTTATCGACGGAATTTTAACAGGGCAACACTGGTGTGGGAAATTTCTGAAAGATTACAGACCAATAGATTGGTAAGCGGACCAATAGCACATTTTTTACGCTGTTTCTTTACCTTTGTGGAAAATAGAAGATCGTGAAGCGCACTAGGGTTATTGAAATTATTCAGACAGAACCAAAGAATCAGAACGTATTGGTCAAAGGCTGGGTTAGAAGTTTCAGGAGCAATCGGTTTATTGCACTCAACGACGGTTCCACGATCAATAACATCCAGCTGGTTATCGATTTTGAGAATTTTCCTGAAGATCAAATCCGACGCATCACTGTGGGATCTTGTATCGCTGCGGAAGGAGAGCTTATACCATCACAGGGATCCGGTCAAAAATCCGAGGTCCGTGTTGTTCAGTTTGAAATACTGGGTGATGCAGATCCGGGGATCTATCCACTTCAGCCAAAAAAGCATAGCCTTGAATTTTTAAGAGAAATTGCACACCTGAGGTTCAGGACCAATACATTTGGTGCAATATTCAGAATCCGTCACCACGTTGCATTTGCTATTCACAGATTTTTTCATGAGCGTGGATTTTTCTATCTTCATTCACCAGTTATTACCGCGTCCGATGCAGAGGGAGCAGGTGAGATTTTTCATGTGACTTCACTGGATTTGTCCCGAATTCCTTTTGACGATCAAAAACAAGTCGAATACAAAAAGGACTTTTTTGGACGGCCGGCGAATTTAACAGTCTCAGGGCAGTTGGAGGCTGAACTTGCAGCGATGGCGCTTTCTCAGGTTTACACCTTTGGACCTACGTTTCGTGCTGAAAATTCCAACACGACACGCCATCTCGCAGAATTCTGGATGATTGAGCCAGAAGTAGCCTTCAATGACATTTTTGATAATATGGACCTTGCTGAGGATATGCTCAAATATGTGATAGGCAAGGTGATGACAGAATGTACAGATGATTTAAAATTTCTTTTGGATCGTGAAGAGGATGAGCAGAAATCTAAACCTCAGCAGGAGAGAAATGAAATGAATTTACTTCAGCGATTACAGTTTTGTCTGGATCATCAGTTCGAACGCGTTAGTTATACCGATGCAATAGAAATACTGCGAAACAGTAATCCTAATAAAAAAGGTAAATTTCAGTATGCTGTTGAAAGTTGGGGTACTGATCTTCAATCCGAACATGAGAGGTATCTTGTTGAAAAACACTATAAAAAACCGGTTATATTATTTAATTACCCCAAGGATATCAAAGCATTCTATATGCGGCAAAATGATGATGGCAAAACGGTTGCAGCCATGGATATCTTGTTTCCTGGAATTGGAGAAATTGTCGGCGGATCACAACGTGAAGAGCGCTATGACAGGTTGGCATCGCGCATGAAAGAAATGCATATTCCTACGGAAGAAATGTACTGGTATCTGGACACCAGGCGGTTTGGAAGTTGCCCTCACGCAGGGTTTGGTCTTGGTTTTGAACGGCTGATGCTATTTATTACGGGAATGGGAAATATAAGGGATGTAATTCCTTTTCCAAGATATCCTGGTTATGCAGAATTTTAATAAGAAATAAATCACAATATCAGATAAAATGAAGAATCTCAATTGGATCCTGCATGCCATCAGCATTGCAGGATTAGTATTTCTGTTTTGGCAAAATCAATCGCTGAAAAAGAATCATGCACCTGGTGTGAATGCCCTTCCTGCATCAAGTATTGGCAGTAGTAACGGTATGAAGCCAATAGCTTATTTTGTATCGGACAGCTTGTTGTCGAAACTTGAGTTTTTTAAGAAATCAGAAGATGAGTTTAAGGCTAAACGCGAACGTTTGGCCGGTGAATTAAAGGCAAGAGAAAACAGCTTTCAGAAAGAAATTCAGCAGTTGCAGAGCAATGCTCCAAATCTGACGCGTAATGAGATGGAGTCGGCACAGAAGAGACTCGCCAAAATGGAACAAGAACTGATGGAGAAAAAAGAGAAGATGGAGCAACAGTTCGCCGAAGAAACAGCAGAGTTTAACGAAAAACTGCATCAAAAAGTCGTCGCCTATCTGCAAGAAGTCAATCAAGATAGCCGATACAGCTATGTATTTTCTGTGGCCCGCGAGGGTAATATTTTTTATGCGGATTCCAGCTATAACATAACTGAAGAGATGGTACGCGCACTGAACGAAAAGTACAGCAAATAAAGTACTTTTTTATTCACCAGATCGCTTTACACATTATCACTGAATTGATAAAGTATGAGGTGTTGGTGATTTATATTCTTAAGGATCTAATGCACGTTTAAGAATAATTTTTTTGGGGAACTGTCACAAAACGGCAAAAAAAAACCGGAGTTATTAGCGCCCCGGTTTACAGTAGTAGGTAGATAAAAATTGATAGGCAAACTTTTTTGCCCCATGTAATTCTTTAGAATAGTTTGAGTATAATTATTTCAATCCGATTGTTAATTAATTGGCCTTCCATTGTCTTGTTATCAGCTACGGGATATTTGCTTCCAAATCCCTTGATATCAATTCTTTCAGGGGCTACGCCTGCCGCTACGACTTCCTTCTTAATAAACTCAACCCTTGCTTGAGAAACCTTGAGCAGCTTGTCCGGGTTACCATTATTATCCGTGTAGCATTCCATTTTAATTCTCATATTCGGAAACAGAATCATAACTTTGGCAAGTTCGTCTATTTCAGACCTTGATTTAGGTTCCAATTCAGCGGTTAGCCCTTTCCACCTCAATTCGATAAACTTAAATATTTCGCCGTAATCATACACACCGTCCCGAATAAATCCTGAAAGCTGGCTTCCCAGGTTGCCCTCTGTCATTTTCATCTGGTTCAGTTGATCCAATGCCTGTCTGGTCTGATCAGACAATTGATGTTTGAAAAGATACGAACTATCTTTTTCAATCTCAGTTGCTGAGATTTTCTGAAGCTCCTTGCTTTCTGTGACTTTTTCTTTACAGGAAAACAGAATAAAGAGTACACCTCCTATAATGGCTGCGAAGCCTTGAATGGTGTACGCAAAATATCCTGATTTAATGTTTTTCATCAAGTAAGTAACGAATACTTTTGAAATAATGTTGGTTTTTAAAGACATAATTAACAAATTTTTAAAATAAAAAATAATTATTTTAAATTTAACAAAATATAATTCTGCATTCAAGTTATATATTTGAATAATTAAAGATATGTAAATAATTGAAATTGTTCACCTTAATTTTAAAAAATACCAATTAGGTGGCCTTTTGCCAAATGACAATTTGTCTTGATGCAGTTTTTTTAGTATCCGAATACACTTTCGCCCGTATTTTGTAAATATTTCGATCATTCCGTGTGACAGTTTTAATATTTTGCCCTAACATTTAATAACACCAGATGGAGCCAAACATGAATAATACGGATTATTCCACCCAACCAGACCAAAGTCTGAACGAGCAAGCTGGCGAATTGTATAGCCTCATAGAAGATTTGATTAGGTCTATGACAAAAGACAGCAGCCAGATTTTCTTTAATCTCACCGACCGGCTGTCGTATATGCTCGCGTCGCAAATCATCTGTCAGGAAGATTATTTGGATATCTATGATTGGCTCTTTAAGTGGGAATTCGAATTTTCAATTTTACATTCAGCAGAGCGCGAAGCGTGGTACAGAAAAGGTAATTATTGCCAGGCCAGATTAATTCAAATATCAAGGGAGGAAGTCCCTTTGGAATTGAAACCATATTTGGATTCAATTCATCACTCAAGACAAGTAGCTCCCGTGGAGATGGTTATTGGAAATTGTCGTGCAGAATGGGTGAACCACCAGAATGGAGTATTGGAATTTGTATTGGAATCGGATCAAGGCGCAATTATTCAAATCTCAGAGCGGGATATGGAGCGCCGATGGCTCAATCAATTGAATAAAATAAACAGATTTTACTCTTTCCCAATACCTGTGTATCTGCATGACCTCAAAAAAGAGGATAACCAATGGCGATGTGGTACGGTTATTATTTTTCCTGATTTTCTGATAGACGTAACGGCTGTGGCTGAATGTTATGAATCTACAGCATCAACACCGGCAAGGCACCTTATTTCGCTTTATAAAGAACGCATCTCAAGCAAGGCAATATTGATCGGGACTTCAGCCAATGAGTTTTTGGATGAGTTAATATTGAATCCATATCAGGAGTATGAAACGCTTCTGCGTAAGGTGTATAATAAATTTTCACTGAGTATTGCTGCTTTAAATGAAGAAGACTTTAATGATTTCAAGTATCAGAGCAGCATACATTACAAACACCTGAGTGAACTGGTGAGAACAGGTTTTGGAAATCGGGTCAGCAAACTGGAAAAATGTATTCTCGAACCAAGTTTTCTTTCAGTATGTTATGGCCTTCAGGGTCGTCTTGATATTCTGGTTGATCAGGATCCTCAAATGATCATCGAATTAAAAAGTGGACGGCCGTATCAGACCAACAGCGAAGGCATCAGTGCGTCACATCATGCGCAGGCACTGATGTATCATATGTTGATTGAATCGGCAGGTATCAATCATCAGGGTCTTCATGCCTGGATTCTGTATTCTGTTTTAAATTCTGATAGTCTCAGACCTGCAATGGATCAACCTTCTTTGAGAAAGCAGCTTCTTGAAATCCGAAATTCCATCGTGCTGATTCATTTGAACCTTGCGCTGGTTGAACCCAATGATTCCACGATTCTCGATCAGGTTCATCCCGATTGGTTCAATCAGGCTGGAACTTTTGCCAGGAGAGACGGAATGCTTTGGTTTAACATTTATAGTACGCTTTCAAAAATTGAGAAAAAGTATTTTCGTCAGCATACTTATTTTATTGCAAGGGAACTACTCATCTCGAAATGTGGAATGCACGATACACGACATGTCCAGGGCCTCGCGTCGATGTGGCGCCTCTCACCGCAGGAAAAAATTCAACAGTATCTGTTGTTAAATAACCTGGAGATAAGTGGTATTATTCATGAGGATCATGATTCACCAGTTATTGTACTTAAGCGATCAATAAAGGATAATGCAATGACTCCATTCAGAGCGGGAGATACAATGGTATTATATCCTGATGAAAGAGATGGTCGGGGAATGCTTCGTCACCTTGTCCATAAATGTACTATTATAGAAATTGGCTACAATGAGGTTAAGGTGCGTTTAAGAGGAAGACAGTTTGAAAATGAAGCAGCCCGACAAAGGAGCTGGTGTCTTGAAGGAGATAGTCTGGAAAGGCCTTTTATGTATCAGTTTGCCGGGTTATTTGAATTTGCATCTGCGCCGGCGATATACCGATCTAAAATTTTGGGCATTGAGGCACCACGTGGATCTCATGAACCTAAGATCAATGAGGAGTCCATTGATGAGCTAGTGCTCAGAGCTGCGGGTTCGCCAGATTATTTTTTATTGTGGGGCCCACCAGGATCTGGCAAAACAAGTGTTTTTTTGACGAAGCTCATTAATGCTATCATTAATACTGACGAAGAAGGAATACTGTTGTTGGCTTATACTAACCGTGCAGTAGATGAGATTTGCGATGTTATTGAGAGACTAACCACTGTAGCTGATTATATTCGAATTGGCTCCCGGTATGGAAGCAGGCCGGACTTTCATCACAGGTTGTACGATCAGATTGCTTCTAACTTTACAACCCGCTCTTTACTGATCCAAAAAATACAAAGTACCAGAATTTTTACAGGCACTCTCGCCAGCATTCACGGTAAGCCGGAGTTATTTTCATTGAAAAAATTTAGCACCATAATTATTGATGAAGCATCTCAAATACTTGAGTCAGGCCTGATTGGTTTGTTGTCCCGGTTCAACAGGTTTATTTTAATTGGTGATCATCTCCAACTTCCTGCTGTGACTTTACAAACTCAGGAGCAGACCGTTATTAAAGACGAAGATCTGCTCGCTGCAGGGATGCGATCTACAGGTGAATCCTTATTTGAGAGACTCTTCAGGCAATGTGAAGAAAGACAATGGGAGCATGCGATCGGAATGTTGACCAGACAGGGAAGGATGCATGAGGAAATCATGAAATTTCCATCAACAAAATTTTACAAAGGATCTTTGCAATTGGTCAACCAACAAGTCGATGGCATTCAGCGATCAAACAAAATTATGGGTGTGATTGATTGGCCGGAGGATCCTTGGAGCCGTTTACTCAGGCAGTCCCGGACTATATTTATTCCAGTACAAGTTGATAACAATCAGATCTCGGGAAAGAGTAATGCCAATGAAGGAAAGATCGTCTCGGAAATTATCCACGCCTGGCAAAAAATTCTTCAAGTAAATAAAATCGAGTGGAATGATATGACTTGTGGCGTCATAACGCCATTCAGAGTTCAGATTTCAACTATACAGAATTCATTATCAGCGCGGGGTCTCGAAAATCTTCCCATTACGATTGACACTGTGGAAAGATATCAGGGCGGTGCCAGAAATATTATTATAATTTCGACCAGCATTTCGGCAATATCTCAATTAGAACAAATTAGTTCACTGAATCAGGACGCAATGGACCGAAAACTTAATGTGGCGCTGACAAGAGCACGTGAACAAGTGGTTGTTGTGGGAAATCCTGATGTCCTTAAAATGTCCCCTGCGTATGCTGATCTGATCCGAAATTATCATATTGCTTTTCCACCTGAAAACGGGCTAAATGAATAAATATGAATATCAACGGATGTTCAGATATTTATGATTCTGAAGGCTTAGTTTCCATTTTGGATTTGAAAGGCAAAAATCAACGGCAAGTGCAGTATTTTTTTTCAAATCAAGACCGTCCATGGGTTGAATGTAAAAATGTTTAAAATTCAGATGTTCAAAGTCTGCAGGTTCAAGTTCTTTTTGGGGATACACCAATTTTAGTTCATCACCGCAGGTTTGCAATAGCGAACTGACGGGTGTTTTCGGACTCACGCAGATCCAATCAATATTGGCAGGTGCTGAGACAGATCCATTGGTTTCTACAGCCACCAACCATTTTTCGTGATGGATCGCATCAATGAGTAACTGATCAAGTTGAAGAAGTGGTTCTCCACCGGTAAAAATAATATACGCAGGTTGTGAACTCTTCCAGTTTTTTTTAATTGCCTCGACAATTGAATCTGCGTTGGGGAATTTACCGCCCAATTTCCCATTGGTACCAACAAAATCTGTATCGCAAAATTTGCAAATTGCACTGGATCTGTCTTCTTCCCGACCTGACCAGAAATTGCATCCGGCAAATCGGACAAAAATCGACGGTCTGCCACTTTGCGCACCCTCACCCTGCAGACTATAGAAAATCTCTTTGACCGAATACATGTCAATTTAATGGTCGGATATGATCAATTGTTCAATTTGTCCCCATGATTTAGCCTTTCGAAATGGAAGTGGTAAATCTGGTTCTGCCGAATTAAGAAGTATTGAAGGTACATATCTTGAAGCAGCCATCGTTATGTCTGCTACACTGTCACCAATCATTAGCGACGATATAAAATCAACTGAAGGATACTGTCTGCGGATTTCATCCAGCATTCCTGGTTTAGGTTTGCGACAATTACAATTTTCACTGACAAGGTGAGGACAATAGAAGATTTTTTCAATTTTAATCCCTGCGGCCTCAAGTTGCTTTAACATGTTTTGGTGTATTCCGGATAACTGATCAATGGAAATCAGGCCTTTGCCTATGCATTGCTGGTTGGTAATGATAAACAAAAAATCAAAATACGGTGCAATTCGAGGGAGAATCTCGAGACAGCCCTCCTGGAAAACAAAGTCATCCCACTTCCTGACGTAATCTCCGGGAATCAATCTGTTAATGACTCCGTCGCGATCAAGAAAAAGTGCCCTGTGTCGTAAGAATAATTCAGTCTGTCCAAAGTTATTATTGGCATAATGATAATCTTCCGGCACGCCAATATCTATAAAAAATTGATCTTGTAAATATCCGAAAAACCGTGCGTTCTCAAACATGGCTTCAAGAACAACTTTCTCAAAACTGAAGTACGTCTCAACTTTTATATTTTTCAGAAACCTTCGATTAATACAATATACACCCCCGTTGATCAGTCCAAATTCACAACTTTTTTTTTCTTCAAAATTTTGTATCCGCCCATTGGCTGTAATTGCTACAGTACCATAACGGTAAGGTTGTAACATGGGCTTGAGTGCCAAAGTAATATCTGCATTGTTTTGGATATGAAAATTGAGAATATGATGTAGGTCAACAGGATAAAAAGTATCTGCATTGACGACAAAAAATTGATCGCTTTTCAATGCACTCATTGCATTCATAATCGCTCCTCCCGTTCCCAAAGGCTTCTCTTCGATAATATAGGTCTTGTGCAGATGTCCTGCTTCTGTGTTCAGGAATTCAATAATCTGATGATGAAGATACCCCAATGAAAAAATAAAGTGATCCGTCCTTTGTAATTGTAAATAGTCCAGTAAAAATTTTAAAAAGGGTTTTCCTGCGACTGGTGCAAGTGATTTGGGGAGTCCCGGAATGAGATGGTTCAATCTGGTTCCTAACCCGCCGGCAAGGATGATGCATTCCTTCAACTTATTTTGCTTTGATCATTGATTCTTCCACAATCTGACAAATGATATGACCTATGAGAATGTGGGTCTCCTGTATTCTTGGGGTGTCTGCTGAATCGGCACAGAGACAATATCGGGCCAGGTCTTTCATTTGTCCGCCGGAGGCACCCGTTAAGGCTACAGAGCAGGCACCAAGTTCATTGGCGGCCTTTAATGCCCGCAGTATATTAGGTGAGTTGCCCGAGGTGCTCAGTCCGATGATAACATCCTGTGACTTTCCGCATCCTTCAATAATTCGAGAATAAATTACTTCATAACTATAATCGTTGGCAACCGCGGTGATATAGGAAGTATTGGCATGCAAGGCTTCAGCGGGCAACGCCGGTCTGTCAGCATAAAATCGCCCTGAAAGTTCTGCCGCAAGGTGCTGTGCGTCGGCAGCCGACCCACCATTTCCGCAGAAATAAATTCTGCCACCGCTTTGCAGCGAAGCCACAATGGTCATGGCAATCTGATGGATCATTGCCTGTTTTGCTTCATTATGTAACAATTCTTCCTTAACCTGTATTGACGATTGAATAATATCTCTGATCTGACTCATTGTATGATTTCATTAATTTTCCAGCTGCGGGCGCCAAGCGGTGTAAAATTATAATTTCGCACTTCTCCGCCAAATTGCTTTAGCTTTTCAATGACTTGATACTTGCTCGTACCTGGACAATAAAAAAACATGAATCCTCCACCGCCCGCGCCACTGATCTTTCCACCGGTAGCTCCAGATTTTTTGGCAGCATCATAAATTTCATCAATAAGTGAATTGGAAATATTTTCTGCCATCCGTTTTTTTTGTTCAAAACCAAAATCCAGAATTTCACCAATGGCATTGAGCTGACCTTTAAGAATGGCTTCTTTCATCATCCTGCTTTGTTCCTTGAGCTGATCCATGGCTTTAATTGAACTCAGATTATTTGAACTAACATTAAGCTGTTGTTTTTTTATAATTTCAGAGGAAGATCTGTTGGTAGAAGTAAAATACAAAAGTATGTTGTTTTCAAGTTCATTGAGATACTCCATTTTTATTCTCAAAGGGTTTACAATTACCTTGTCATCTTTGTAGAATTCCATGAAATTCACACCACCGAAAGTGGCAGCATACTGATCTTGTCGTCCTCCGGCCAATTGAAGATCCAGCCTTTCTATCTCATAAGCTTTATGGGCAAGATCATATTCACCGTAAGGTATATTGTACATCTCAGTGAAAGCTTTAAGCATCGCAACCATGAGGGTCGAAGAAGTTCCCAAACCGCTGCCAGCAGGCACATCCATCGATGTAGTCAATCTAAATCCTCGGTTATCCAATACGCCATCTTTCAATAAACGATTGTAGAGGCCAGCCTGCAGATCAAGTCCCTTTTCAAGTGGGGCGGCTTCGCCTACGGGAAACTTCAATGTCTTCATCTGGTCCACGGAGTAAAAGACTACTTCCGGTGCGCTTTGACGCTCAATGTGGGCATGTGCATAAAGTGACACAGTGACATTGAGTATTGCTCCACCGTAAAGATCACAGTAAGGACTGACATCTGTGCCTCCGCCAGCAAGACCCAGCCGGAAAGGTGCTTTACTTCTCCAGATCATTACTCAAGCTCATAATGGATTCAACCAAAGTATCCCAGCTTAATTTCTTTTTCTCCCGTAAAATTCCTTCCATTAGTTTTAACGAGTCCATATTAAAAAACGCTGCAATGGCATTTTCAATTGCCTCCGGTTCCGGTTCACAAACTCTTCCGACCTCACCATGAGGGACAAGCTGGGGTAATGCACCAACATTCGTGACAATCATTGGAACTTCAAAATGATATGCCAATGGAGTAACACCACTTTGAGTAGCCTCCCGGTATGGTTGTACCACCACATCTGCGGCCGATAGATAATATTTTACTTCGCTATCCGGAATAAAATTAGTCCTCAGAATTACTTTTTCCTGGATATTATTTTTTTCAATGATATCTAAATAAAATTTAGAGTCTTCATAATATTCCCCGGCAACCAGAAGATGAATATCAGCGTTCTTGAGGAATTTTCCAGCAAATGCTTCCAGTAAAAGATCAAGTCCTTTATATTTTCTGATAAAACCAAAAAATAAACACAGTCTGATGCCAGGATCTATTCCAAGTTTTTGTCTGGCAGTGAATTTATCAATTTTTTCACCGAAATTATCATAAAGAGGATGTGCAACACAGCGTTCCGGTACTTCTGGCCGAAATTTTTTAAGATCTGAACGTACTTTCTCACTCATGGTAATAAACGCGTGCGGTACGCCAATAAAATATCGCGTCAACATTGAGTCTCCGACACGATGCTCGTGTGGTATTACATTATCTGCAATACAAATAATTCTTGTATGATGGTTTCTTCTGACGTACCGAAGTATGCTGCCAAGACATGGACCCATGAATGGTAGCCAGAAACGGACAACCAGCGTATCCGGCTTGATTTTTATTAAAATTTTTCCAATCTTAATCCAATTGAATGGATTAACCGAATTGACGCAGACATGAATATCCAATCCCTGGGGCGCTGGTTCTGAAGAGTATTGTGTCGTGCCAGGAAATAAAAAGGAAGGATACTGCAGTGAAAACGTATAGATACTGCATTCATGACCCTTTGAAATAAATGCTTTGGCGAGGCGTTCATCAAACGAGGCAAGACCTCCGCGCAGCGGATGCGCAGGTCCAAGTATCACTACTTTAGTCATAAATGCGTACTTTCAAGTGTCTCGGCAATCAGATAATGATTTCGTTCCGGTGCATTGCGTGTGATTAATTCAGCGATAAACCCGGTTAAAAAAAGCTGAGAACCAATAATCATCATTACCAGCGATATATAAAAAGCCGGACGGTCGGTCATTCCAAAGATGTTATAGGCATACTTTGTGAAGACAAGATAGCTCACAAAACAAAATCCGGCAAAAAAGAACAGTAGTCCCAGCGCTCCAAAAAAATGCATAGGACGTTTGCCGAATTTGCCGATAAACATGATTGTTGCGAGATCGAGAAATCCATTGTAAAAACGACTCAGACCAAATTTACTATAACCGTATTTGCGAGCCTGGTGATGCACTACTTTTTCACCAATATTCCGGAATCCCGCCCATTTTGCAATAACAGGTATATATCGGTGCATTTCGCCATAGACTTCGATCGTACGTACGACATCACCCCGATATGCCTTGAGGCCACAGTTCATATCATGAAGAGAAACTCCACTCATCCAACCTGTGACAGCATTGTATAATTTGGAGGGCAAGTTCTTTGTAAATGCGTTGTCATATCGTTTCTTTTTCCATCCTGAGACCAGGTCGTAGCCTTCTTCATGTATCATTCTGTAAAGCTCAGGTATTTCCTCAGGACTGTCCTGGAGATCGGCATCCATTGTAATCACTACATCGCCCCGGCTGGCATGAAATCCGGAATTGAGCGCGGCGGATTTGCCATAATTTCGCCTGAATCGGATCCCCTTGATGAGCGTAGGATATTTTTCACGCATCCCCCGGATTGCTGCCCAACTTTTGTCTGTACTGCCATCATCAACAAACCAGACTTCATAGGTGAGGGGGATTCCCTCCAGCGTACGATAAATCCATTCAACGAGTTCAGGAATAGAATCCGCTTCATTGTAAGCGGGGATAACAATGGAGAGTTGTATGCGGTCCATGCAATGCAAAGGTACATAAAACACAGAAAATTAATGTATCTACTTAATATTCAATATTTTATATAATTATTCTGCTGTTTTTCCTTTAATTCTATGTGGAGCATTCAGAGGATTATCCACCCGCCTGAGCAATCCGTTAATTGTTATTCTTTTGACTTATGTTTGCAGCAAATGCAGTGCAATGACTTTTCACAAAAACTTAACTACGTTATGAGACAGCTTCATTGCAGTTTACTGTTATTATCTGAAATATCAATAAAATGAAAAAGATAACTTCGCTGATTTTGGCCGTTGTCGCCCTGAGTTTTAATTCATGCTCCGGCCAGTTTGGCAAGCTCCTGAAGACGGTTGGTCTGGATGAAATCAGTTCCGAAGAAGTTGCTTCGGGTCTCAAGGAAGCCCTTTCTCAGGGAACCTCCAAAGGTGCAGATCTTCTCTCTGCCAAAGATGGTTATTTTAAGAGTATTTATAAAATTGCACTGCCGGAAGATGCAAAGAGAGTTTGCAATAAACTTGCGGTTATTCCTGGATTTAATTCAATAGAAAATGACGTTGTTGAGAAAATTAACCGTGCCGCCGAAGATGCTGCGGTCAAGGCAAAACCGATATTTATTAATGCCATCAGACAAATGACGATTCAGGATGCATGGAATATCCTCAAAGGTCAGGATAACGCAGCCACCCAATTTCTTCAAAAAACAACATACCAGTCATTATATGACGAATTCAAACCAGTCATTTCAAGTTCTATGGAAAAGGTAGGGGCCATACAATTATGGTCTTCTGCAGTCAATAAATATAATCAGATTCCGCTTGTCAAAAAAGCAAATCCTGATATGAGTGATTATGTAACCAACAAAGCGCTGGAAGGACTATTTAGCAAAATAGCTGAAGAGGAATTAAACATTCGACATAACCTGGCAGCACGCACAACGGATCTTCTCAAAAAGGTCTTTGGCAAGCAGGATAAATAGTCAAATTATTAATAACATCAATAGTTTTTTAAAATAGTTTACAGATTGTAACTTGATTTTTTGCTCATTCCGCAGCTACCATGTTTGGGTAGATTTTATAACAATGTATAACAACGTGATGATATAAATTTAACGTAGTTGACTCATCAAAATTTATTTCTCTGCAGATGTGGACTAGAATTGAATAAAGAGAATTTCACAAAAAAACACTATTAGTATTAAAACTAATTAAAATCAAAATTCAGAAATCCAGACCAAGTGAAATATGCATAACTGGTTTAGAAGTTTTAAAATCGATGATCGGCCAACCATAATCCAGGCGAACAAAATACCCGAAAAGTGAAGTTCTTAAGCCAAGCCCTGTGCCGGCAATAAAAGGATTACGCGAATAAACTACGTTGACAGTGACCGCAGGATTTGAACCGAAGTACCGATATTTTTCAACATCTGCCAGTTTTGGCAAAAAGCCATTCCAGGTAAGACCAATATCAAAAAATGTGACCAACTGAAGGTTTCTAAAGAAACTGTTGCGCCAGTTTTGATTCAGAAGATATTGAAAAAATGGAATCCGCAATTCAGAATTAAGTAGCATGGCGGAACTTCCTTTGCGCTCTCCAATAGGATGTCCACGAACCTCTGTTGCAATTTGTGAAAAACTATAATTCTGATTAATATCGGAAGGTTGCTCATTGTTGTATTTCGCAAAAAGAAGCCAGTTCTCCGTACCTCCAAGTTGATTGAGTAATCTTTGCGAGCCAAATGAAGAATTGAGGTAAAATCGATTGGCAAAGACAGAATGCTTCAATACAGGATGATGATATCTGGCGTCAATTCCAGCAATCAATAACCAGCCCGGAAGCCCTGATATGTTGATTCCACCATTGAGTGACGAAATAAAACGCTTGTTAATTTCGAAAAAGGATTTCAATTGAAGACCCTGTTTGAGATTTACCCCCAGTTGTAAAGCATCATCATAAACAAATTCCAGGCGTGTACCCAGACTCTGGATATTTTGACCAGAACTATCCAAGACAAACCGTTCCGAATTCCTCAGAAAAGTGTGATCATTGCGCAGCGTATTATTGATTCTAAAGCTCCGATACTGGTCCAATGGATACTTTGCCACATAATTGAGCAAAAATGTTTTACTGACCTGGATCAAATCGTCTGTCTGTCTGTAAGGAATATATTGTTTGTCGGCACGTCTGTATATTGCAATACTGTGATCCCAATGAAATTTATTGATATTAAAAAGTAGAAAGGCCTCAGAACCAATAAAACTGGTAGGAACACGGATTCCAAA
This sequence comes from Saprospiraceae bacterium, assembly GCA_046329325.1. Lineage (GTDB taxonomy): Bacteria > Bacteroidota > Bacteroidia > Chitinophagales > Saprospiraceae > Vicinibacter. Next base: position 943,752 of record JAXLUU010000001.1, on the reverse strand, counting down.
TTCTAATGTATAATTTTCAAATACTTCCTGAAGTTTTGTCTTAAACAAAATTCCCGGTCTTGGCAGCGGATATGCAGGATTAAGACCTGTATAAGTTCTGAGTCCGCCAAACAGTAAATCATTGTTAAAGGTTGTGCTCCAGTCATCCATACTGAAGCGGTATCTGTACGCTATCGCCTGACTGGGGTTTAACTTAAGCAATGGACTACCCTCATACTTTAATTCGGTCGCTTTCAGATCTGAAATTCTAAATGGTGTGGCGCTTCGATAGAATTCCTTCAAAAGATTCTCCGTATTTTCCGGATCGCCAAATCGCGATTCAAATTTTTGTAAGTGTTTTAGAATAAATTGCAGGCTATCTTCATTCTTGCTACTGGATATTGTATCCGGCCCTGAAAAAAGTTCTGTAATTCTTCGGTCACCGGGTAAGGAGTCAATTTTATTTTTAATCAACAGGTATTTCCCATCTGGCTTTCGGAGTAATTTTAGCATCCATTGTCCGGAATGTAGTCTTATTCTGGACAGAAATGCCTGCTGCTGATCTATGCGGCCATCCGAAGTCTCTGAGTAAAAAATATCTTCTGCAAGGTGACTGCATTTGAATATTTTGATTCGTGGACTTTCGCTATAATCCAGCACGGAACCATGATTAATACAGTCGCAGACTCTATTTAAAGTGTCTGAATTTAAATTCAAGGCAAATACTGAGAATGGAAATAATGGAACAATACTATCCGGAACAACCGTGAATAAAGGTTGAACAGGTAATGACCTTGTAATATTATATTCCGAAGATTCAGGACTTTGTTCCTTGACAATGCTTAGATCGTCATAAATGTCATCGGTTAATTTCCTATAACTGCGTCCCTTTAATTCATAAATAAAAACATCACTGTAGCCATTGTTGGTTCCGGTGAAGATAATCGCATGATCATTGATTAATTCAAAATCATACACTTCCTGTATATCTTCCGGTAGAATACTCTGATCTAATAATCTGTGATGATCAGAATATATTTTCAAGTAATTTCTGTTGCTATGCTGATCCAGTATGGCATAGCTCCGGCCTTTCTCTGCATATAGAGGATAGTATTTTTCGGGAAGGTTAATTTTGTTTCGGTGCCCGGACCGGTAAATTACATGACTACGCCTTCCATCTTCATTGAGCAAACGAACTCTTTTTCGGCTGTTTTGGTTTGTTGTAAGTACAGTTGTCTTGAAGACTTTTGAATACTGCAAATCCTGAATCTCTTCTTCTTTTTTCAGGCGAAGGCGGGGATAATTCTCGGAAGGTAAACTGACCAGCTGAAGCTCATGGGAATAATATTCCATCCAGTCGTTGTAAAGGCTGCTCAGATTTCGCTGAAAAACCAATTTGGCGGCCTGATTGACATCCTTCTGGATTCTTGTCATGTATAGCCAGTTCGAAATTGCTTGCTGCCCGTAAGTCTGTACTATAAAATTCCACATTGACTTACCCGCCAATGCAACATTCAGGTTATAAAATCTTCGAAATGAATTTCTTTTTTTAATTTTATTTTTAAGCAGAAATTTCATTTCCAGGATATCCTTTTCACTCCAGTGATCACTGAGATATGTTGTAAGTCCTTTTTCAAACCAATCCGGCAGCCGAAGTGAAATTACTTTCTGTACGGCTTCTTCAAGCTGAGAACCAGAGAAAATGGAATTAAAATAAATCTTCATCAGCCCTTTGCGAAGAAGTTTAAGTGCATTCTGATGGTTGCCGTCAAAATAAAGTAGTATTTTCTGATCTATGACGCGTGGTTCTTCCTTCCAGTTCTCCGGTGTAAAATAAAAATCCAAATCAAGATTGGTTTGATGAAGATCTGATAAGTCACTGTATATAACAAGTTCGATTTTGTCCCTTAAATGAAACTCAAAAATCTCACGGATTTTTTTATTTTCGGCTTCAGCAATACTGATGTAGAATTCAGCAGCTTTTCTGCTTTTACCATACCAATAGTATACTATATTTGAGCTTTCATAAATCCACCATTCCTGTTGGTCATCATTATACTGAACCTTGTTTTTCCCAAAGATTTCCTGCGCATTTTGAGCATTGGTTTCACTCCGGAAAATAATCCAGATCAGAATAATCAGATAGATTGGGTGACGGATCAACAGGTGAGAATTGTGATGTATCAGGTAAAGGTATAGCAACAGATGCAAATAAAGTGTTTTACGGTCAATCCTTTTTATGAAAATACCTATTTAATATGGGATAAACATGGCGTCGCAGCGGTGATCGATCCTGGCTTTTATTCAAAGGCGGAATGGACTTCTTTCGCTTCATTTATTTCGGATCACCAGCTGATTTTATCGGATGTTATTTTGACGCATGCCCATCTTGATCATATTTTCGGCTGTGAGGAGATTTACCGGAATTTCGGACTCAGACCGAGAATGCATGCAGATGAAATATCGATATACCATGGTGCCAATCAGGTGGCGGCGATGTATGGTCTGGACCGTTTTGAATATCCTCCTGCAGGTGACGTGCTGTCAAATACTGAAATCCTGAATATAGGGCTGTTGCAATTGAAAATACTGTATACCCCAGGGCATAGTCCAGGAGGTATCAGTCTGTACAATGAGGCAGCTGGCCTGGTATTTTCAGGGGATGCAATTTTCGAAGGCAGCATTGGCAGAACCGATCTGCCGGGCGGAAATATGGAGATTTTGATCTCTTCCATTCGGAGTCAATTATTCACGTTGCCTCCAGAGACCACGGTATATTCCGGTCATGGAGGTGTTACGGCAATAGGACAAGAAATTCTTACAAATCCTTTCTTCTAAAAATTGTACTGCTTATGTGGGCAATCTTGAAAAAAATATTCTTTCTCTTCGATGCTGAAAAGGCCCATTATTTCAGCATGCGGTTATTTTCATTGGCATTGCACACCCCGGTACTTTCCTATTTTGTACGCAGGTCTTTCCGAATCAAAGACCTTCCGCTTCCGCGCAAGGTGGATGGCGTAATCTACCCCAATCCGATCGGACTTGCAGCCGGGTTTGACAAAGACGGCCGGTGGCTGGACATGCTGCAGGAGTTGGGATTTGGTTTTGTAGAAGTGGGCACAGTTACGCCTAAGCCGCAGGAAGGAAATGAAAAACCAAGGTTATTCAGATTAATCCCTGACCAGGCCATTATTAACCGGATGGGTTTTAATAATAGCGGAGCAGACGCGCTGGCTATAAGATTAAAAGAATTCCGCAAGAAAGGAAATTCCCTGATCATTGGTGGCAATATTGGCAAGAATAAAGCAACTCCTCCTGAATCTGCTGTAGATGATTATCTCTATTGTTTTCGCACACTCTGCGATTGTGTTGATTATTTTGTTGTAAACGTGTCATCACCCAATACGCCGGGACTCAGGGCGCTTCAAGAAAAGGAACCGTTGGCCAAAATCCTTTCTGCGCTTCAGAGAGAGAATGAATTACTGGCACATCCAAAACCCATTTATTTAAAAATCGCTCCGGACCTAAGCCATGAGATGATTCATGAAATTATTGAAGTTGTGGTCCGGACAGGAATTTCCGGTCTTGTTGCAACAAACACTACGATTCGTCGACCAGAATCATTGATAGCGTCGGTCCTTGCTGGTGAAAGCGGCGGACTAAGCGGCGCACCACTGACCGAGCCCAGTATGGAGGTCTTACGCACCATACGAACGCAATATCAAGGCACAATCATCAGTGTAGGTGGAATTATGAATCCATTTGAAGCGAAGAAGCGATTGCAGGAAGGGGCAAACCTGATTCAATTGTATTCAGGATTAATTTATGAAGGACCCTGGCTGGTCAGGAGAATCCGGAAGGCAATAAATACCGCAGTGTGAGTATTAAATGCCTATAAATCAATCACTTATATTAAATAATAACCTTTTCAAAAGCTACAAAACTTTTCAGTCAACAACGAATGAGCGTTTTATCCTTCTTTTTAAGGGCAGTCTTCATCAAAAAGTGATTTTATTTGTGGTCTTAAACGAATTATTCTGGCAAAAATCAGGGACAACGGACGGTTTGAAAAGGAGTTCCTTCCCCATCTGGAAGCCTTGAATACTTTTTCCTTTCACCTTTGCTATAATTCGGAAGACGCCGAAGATCTCGTACAGGAGACCTATCTGAAAGCATTTAAGTTCATGGATAAGTTCGAAGAGGGAACTAACGCCAAGGCTTGGTTGTTTAAGATAATGAAAAATGCGTACATCAATGACTACAGGAAGCGATCCAAGCGACCTGCTAAGGTTGATTACGAAGAAATTGTGGGTTATCACGATGGCGATGACGCACAGTTAAGTAGTTTTTATGACTTAAGGGAAGATATCTTCGACAATGTCATGGGGGATGAAGTTACCGCTGCGATCGAAGCGCTACCGGAAGAATTCCGGACTGTGATTTTTCTCTGCGATATTGAAGATTTTACTTACGAGGAAATTTCCAAGATCCTTGATGTGCCTATTGGTACGGTTCGAAGCAGGCTGTTTCGGGCCCGAAATATGCTCAAAGAACTGCTTAAGAAATATGCATTGAAGATGGGTTATAAAGATCATCGCAGTGCAGGCCAGGTTCATCGAAGAAAGTCCCCAACCGAACAATCAGAGGAAGAGTAATTTGAGCATTTTATTGAAATAAAACAAATCAGCTGGTATGGATAATCTTGACTTTAATGAAATCAGGAAAAAGATCGTTTCATTTCTGGACAGAGAAATGAGCAACGAAGAGCAAAAGTCCTTTCTCGCGCATGTTAAGAATAATCCGCTTTACTCAAAAGAGTTTCACCGTCAACAGCTTATCCGCTCTAAAATAAAGGAGAATTTTCAAAGACCGGTACTTGCCCCGGGGCTGCATGATAAGATCAAAAACAGCATACGCGGTAAACATTAAGCACACGTAGTGCTTATACTAATAGCCTGTAAAAGATGTAATGATTGACTGATGATGTATAATTTTCGCAAAGAAAATTACACGCGCATTAAATCAAGGTCTCATGCTCTTCTTTTGAAGACGAAGGGTTCTCAATACTTTTTCTTCTGTTGTGATAAACCGAATAAAATACATGCCGTCTTCCAGCATGCTGATATCGTATGTTTTCGAAGGTTCTGTTCTGTAGTTTAGCAATTTGTTACCAAGTACAGAATAGATTTCGATACGGCTGATGCCATTATTGTAGTCGATGGTTACTGCTGAACTTGCAGGATTGGGGTACATTCTCAGATTTACGCTCTTCAGGTTCTTTGTACCAACGGATTCTTTATTGAATAAGTAGTCTATTGAAATATTGGAAGTGGTATCATCAAGTTCAAAAACGGTTAATTTAATATAAGCCGAACCCGGCACTCCTGCGTCATAGACATGCATGTCCGTAAGCATACTTCCTCCTTTCTTAACTTCATTATAATATTCAGCAGGCGGCATCTTGACAAATGTCGAGTAACACTGTACATTGTCACATACCGTTGGCTCCCACATTGGCGGCACACTGATATCCTCTCTTTTCCACAGAAGCTTAAGGGTACCTGCGCTGGTATTGCGAACCATATTATGGCACAGGTGGTCTCCCGGTTGGGTGGTATCCACATCAAAAGTCACCTTGCAGGGGTTCTCATCCGATTTGAATCGGGTATTTTGACTGTAAACTGAAAGGCAAGTTGTGCACAATAAACCGAGGAGTAAAAATTTCTTCATTTCAGAAAATATTTCAGCAAAGGTAATCAGTTAAGTTGGTAATTGGCAATGTTACTATTGATTTTCAGGCGAATAGGTAGTTAAATTTAATAAAAAAAAGCCCCTGAATGCATTCAGGGGCATAAGTTTATAATAATCTTTAAAGTTTTACCTTATCAGACATAGTTTATTACAATATATATTCTTATGTGTTGTAAGTTGAACTATTAATATTGAAGCGTTAATTGTGTTGATATTATTTAGCAACAATGGAAAAGAAATAGTGTTTAAGTTTTTCATTCTATTGAGAACAGTTCCAGTTTGATCTAAAACACTAATATCAATAATTCCTTCATCAATAATTTCTTGTCCAATATTCAAATAGTAATTATCATTAATAGGATTAAAGCTAATTTGACTTGAATATTTAGAATTTTTCCCATTTAATTGTTGTACGCCACAACTACTTGGACTAAGTGAAATTGAAATTGATTCAGAACACATTTGAACATTATCGTAAACTGTCATCGTAATTGCATATACGCCAGTGTTTATTCCACAAAAACAAACTCTGACACTATTACCAGTATGAGATTGACCATTCACCGTTCATGTAACAGTATAATTACCTGAGCCTCCTTGAGTTGTATTTGTAATTAATAAAGTACAATAAAAATCCCAAGGAGAAACACAATCTCCGGCTACCAAGTCACATTGTGAAATTGTTTGATTGTAAGAAATTAAACTGTATGTAGGGTTTAATCTATTTGGGCATTGCCCAGTACTAATTTGAAAAGATCCAAAAAAGTAAAAAAGGAGTAATAAGTAATTTTTCATAGTAAAAAATTTAAATTAACAATATACGAATTTAAATAAATATAGCTTGAAATTGTTAATTTTAACATAATTTTAACTTATTATCACCTTTTTTCTTATACCAAACTACTAATTTAGTATTGTTACTTTTTGAGAAATAACTCCACTCTTTGTCTTCACTTCAAGCAGATAAATACCTGGATTTTGCGAAACCGGAATATTCAATTCGTTATATCCACTAATTAAATTTTTCTTTAATTGGATTAAATTTTTTCCACTGAGGTCGGTTAAAAGAATCATTGCATCAGCATCTTCCATAGAATTAATTTTAATAACAAATTTATCTTTAGCGGGATTTGGAGTTACCGCCATAGAATTTATAATGCCTAATTCTTCCGTTGCCGTAGCACTAGCAACATTTACATCATCAAGAAAGTATCCCCAGCCGTTTCCTGCAGTTGCTTTGAAACGAATTAATGCATCACTAAAATTATCTAATGTACTTAAATCAATTGATTCTTTTTTCCATTCTGTAGGTAGTGGCAAGAAAAAATTAGGTATGTGACTATTAGATAAATCAGGGTCGCAAGTCTTCATATTCTCTCCATGATTTTCAAATACGGATTCCCAAGTAATTCCACAATCTTTACTAATTTCAACCTCCATCATATCAATACTATTTTCATCTTTTACAGCATAGGCATAGTTCCATGATAGTTTAATATTTTTTTGATTAGATAAATCAACCTTATCAAATGTTAGATATCCATAATTTCCTGCTATTCCTGGATCTGAAAGGGCAAAAAATATACAATATCGAGATTTTCCAAACCCCCCCATTGGATATGGAAAATTATTACCATTTGTAGAATCAGCTTTAAATACTCTTAATCCATTTGTCTCAATAATTGATTTGGTTCCGGAGGTGTTTTCAAAACTTTGAGTGATATTTGTTGTTCCACCAACAAATGTTTTTAATACTTCTTCGTTATCGAAGTTATTTACAGTATTAATATCTTTAATGGCGCCTCCATTGATTTTATCTATATAAACATTAAAACCTGTAAGACCGAATGATAATGTTTGATTACCAATCTTCTGAGTAATACTTCCACCGGGTAATAGAACTCCTGTCCAGGTTGATTTGGTTTTGTTAGACCCTCCAATGACCGGAATAAAGTCAATGGTCTTAATGGTATCGGTACCCGTTGACAAATTGGTCACATTGATTTCATAGCCGACGGTGTTGTCACAATTATCAACACGGTTGATGATTTTGCCATCAGCAGCAACATCGTAATAAAGACCATTGATTGTCTTTGGTTCGGAAATACCCGTCTGGATCACTTCTTTGGAACTGGCGGTATTATTCTGTAGATAAGCAACCACTCCGAGTTGATTATAAGAATAGATATAAGTTGGAACTGCTGCTTTAAATGTTACTGTCTTGGTTGCTCCCGGAGCAATCACATCAGTGATTTTGGTCCCTGCGGCAGAGGGAAGCATCTTTCTCATGACCACGTGGAATTCGGTCTCTCCGTTGGTCGCTGCCTGCTTAGGGAAGCGAATCAGTTCTTCGATAATAGCAGTCTGCAAAACGTAGTTGGCATTGCTGAAATCGGAACTGCTGACGTTTTTAATATCCACGTTTATTTCCATGGAATCCTTGGCACCACCAGTACCCAGTATGACATTGTGGGTTACTTTGATTTCAATGGGAGAAGTAACCGCCAGGCGGTTATTCACAATTGCTGAAGTAATGTACAAGGGATGTGTTGAAGCTGCACCGGTTGTTGGATCAATTCCTGAAATTTTGCCATCCATACGGCAGTTGGGGGCAGAGTTAATACCGTAATAAGTCATCCTGGTATTTACGTCAGAAGTGTTTGACGCATACATAGGATCTCCGGTCGTTGGGATGTTGCATTGAAAAGCAACATTAATGACCCGGTCGCCAAATGGTGATAGTAATTGTCTGAATATGGGGTTGGTCGCTGCACAAGGAGGGCAGGTTGCACTGGTAAATTCTTCAAAAAGAACTGTCCTGGGTGCCTGGGCGAACACCGACAGGCAGCTAAGGAATCCTAAGAAGAAAAAAAGAGTAAATGTTTTTTTCATATGAAGATGATTATTGGTTTGATAAAAAGTTTGCCAAAGTTAATGAATTGTTACATAGACTGATCATATAAAAATTAATTAATTCAACCAATCGTATTTTTAACAAAAAGAGGTGAAACATTAATATTTAAAATACTGATAATCAGTTGAAAATGAATAGTGAATGCTACCTATATATTTGCGGGATGAATAGAAATCTGCCGCGGTTTTTGCGAAATTGACAAATTTAATGGTCAGATTTAAGAAAATGCAGATGCGCACTGAATTAATATTGCAATCATGAAAAGAGTATACCAGGGAAGGTATTATGCCCGGTCTGCCAAGCAAAATGTGTTGGCCAGCATTACTATCGAAGAAGTTGGAATACTGATTCAGACAGATCCGGAATCCAGAATTTTATGGCCCTTCAATGAAATACAGCATCATTTTGCCAATGATGATCAGAGGGTTTACCTGAGCCACAGGGGTTCTCACCTGGAGATCGAAGGTCAGGGTTTTTATGGGGATATAATCAAACTTACGGGTATTCCAACTGGAACTCGGCGAAGATTATCGGCGTACCACTGGGTCTCATTTGTCCTGGCATTTATCCTTTTGGTGGCCGTGCTATGGATTTATGCCATGCCGGTACTGTCTGGATATATTGCCATGAGAATCCCGGAAAAAGTGGAAAAACAAGTTGGAGACGCCATCTGGCAACAAATTTCTACCAAAGAAGAGTTTGACAGCATCCGGTCCGGACTGGCCCAGCAGTATTTCAATGAACTTTTAGGCGATTCGGTCGAATTAACCCGGATTTACGTGGCGAAATCCAGCATTGTCAATGCATTTGCATTGCCAGGTCACCGGATTGTGGTTTATACAGGACTGTTGGACAGATTGAAAAATCACAGTGAGTTTGCTGCCTTATTAGGACATGAATATGGCCATATCGCGCACCGTCACGTCTGGCGCGGGATGATACAGTCTGTGTCGACATTTGCCTTATTATCGATCTTTATGGGAGACCTGACCGGTCTGGCCGGAATTCTGGTTGAGCAGGGCAATATGATCTTTAATCTAAGATTTTCAAGATCCTATGAATCAGAAAGCGATGAATTCAGCAGAGAACTTATCGAAAAGCGCCGAATAGAACCAGGAGGCATGAAGGCCTTGTTTGATCACCTGCAGGAAGGTACAGATAGTCTGGCTACAGTACCTGAATTCCTGAGCACCCATCCAGGGATTGGAAGAAGGATTCAAAATTATGAGAAGTGGGCGGCTGGCCTACACTATACACCGGAAGAGAATCAGACACTGTCAACTACTTTCAGCCAGCTTTGCCCAGACCTCAAGTATAATGTCCAGTAGAAAATTATTGTCATTTTAGAATTGTAAATCCTGATCTTATCCTGTTACATATCAAGCTATTAGATATATTATTTTTTTCGATAGAAAAATAATTTAAAAATATTTGCAAAAACACTTGATACGTAATTCAAGGCTGACATATATTTGTGGCTTAGGGTGTTCTCATAGTGTTATTAAGAGGGGATTGAAGTCGCTCGGCTTCATCCCCTTTTTTCATTTTAGGACTTTGATGATATTATTGATTACCAGAAGTTAATTTGATAGAATTTAATGAATCAATAAAATTAATTCTTAGATTGAATGACTAAAAATTTGCGAAGTAGTATTATTTTTACCATATCTTTTGTCTAGGGGAGTAGTCAAAAGTAACCCATTGAAAACAGCGGGCAGCTGCCTCTCCGGCGCTGCCCCGTTTTTTTTTAAAGCATTTTTCTTATACAAGATTTATTGAATTCAGTCATCAGACGATTGCAAGCTTAGATCATAGGAGCGCATTGACTGTTCAGGTAACCCGTCATTCCCGCAAGATTTTTAATCCAGGTGATGAAGATCAAATAATATCAAGAGAGCACAGATGAGTCCAAAGTATAATATAAGTCAGCTATCAGCATGACAAATCTCAAAGGCCATTACTTTAAAAATAATGATCGAACACTTTTATATGCAGTGATTTGATTTAATGGCGATGTATCAAACATCCATCTAAAAATAGCCTATACATTGACCTGGCACCATTCAAGAAAGCAATCTGGAGAAATGGTCAACCATGTTACCGTCAGAGAAAATTGCTGTCATCAAGCTTTATAAATAATAGTCTACAGGCTACTGTAATACAATAGCGTGTTCTTCCATCATTTTACGAATGTTGATCAAAGCATATCTCATGCGGCCCAAAGCCGTGTTAATACTTACGCTCGTTATGCTGGATATTTCCTTAAAACTCAGATCGGCATAATGTCGAAGGATGACAACCTCTCGTTGTTCATCCGGCAACTTGTCTACCAATGTGCGTATTTGACGGTGTGTCTCACCGATGATCAACTGAAGTTCTTTGTTGTCATCCTCCACGTGTAAAACATCAAAGATATCAAACTCATCTGAGGTACTGACTTTGGTTCGTTTCTTGCTGCGTCTGAAATGATCAACACACATATTGTAAGCGATGCGTGTAGCCCATTGCGAAAATTTGCCTTCGTGGTTATAGCTTCCTTTGCGCAGGGTGTCAATGATTTTGATAAACACTTCCTGAAAAAGATCTTCTGCCAGATCCCTGTCTTTTACAAAAAGATAAATTGCGGTGTAAATCTTATTCTTGTGTCTGTTCAGTAACTCTTCGAAAGCCTTTTCATTACCTTGCAGATAAACATTGATCAATTCCTGATCAGAAAATTTTACAACTTGCATACGCTTAGAATTTTAAAAATTAACTAATTGTAGAAGTTGTAATCTATAGGCTTAAATTGTGATTTTTAGATGATTAGACCTTGTAAAGATAACATATGCTTTTAAATCGCTGCCTTAAATTCCGATTTTAACAATGTTTTAAGTACGAGATCTTCATTAGAAGATTCAAATATTGTGCCGAAACATTCAGGACCTGGTTTTTTGTAATATGGTTGCATATGAATTATTATACTCTATAAGTAATTTAAAAAGGAATTATTGACAGAATAATATTTTAAATTATGTAATATTATCAGAATTATATAAGTATTAACTATTTGAAATCTTTCCCAAATCACGCGTACAACCCGAACCCTGATTCGCCTATTTCGGTGCTAAAATATTTTTATACTTCAAAAAAATTTGGGCCGCCAGTCGGCTTAATTTTGCTGTTTCGCACCGGAAGATGGAAATTACAACCAAGACAACAGCCAAAAAAAATATCGAAATCAGGGGTGCCCGATCGAACAATCTCCGTTCAATAGACCTGGTGATCCCCAAAAACAAACTCATCGTGGTCACGGGGCTTTCGGGATCAGGGAAGTCATCGCTGGTGATTGATACCTTATTCAGTGAAGGACAACGACGTTATGTTGAGAGTCTTTCTGCGTATGCGCGGCAGTTTCTGCACCGCATGAAAAAACCGGAAGTCGACTATATTACCGGACTCTGTCCCGCAATCGCCATAGAACAAAAGGTGATCAGTAGCAATGCCCGGTCTACCGTTGGATCCATGACCGAGATTTATGATTTTTTGAGATTGCTTTTTGCCAAGGTAGGAAGAACCTATTCGCCAGTCAGCGGGCAGGAAGTTAAAAAGAACAGTGTCAACGACATTGTCCGAAAAATCATGGACAGGTCCAGCGGAACAGTTGTATTTATCGGGTTTGATATACAGACACGCTATCCTGACCGGTCGCTTGCGGAAGAGTTCGAATACCTCATCAAACGCGGATTTACACGTCTATGGCACAATCATGAATTAAAAGATCTCCAGGATTTACTTCAGGCACCAGGTTCATTAAATAAAATAAAAGTTACCGACCCGGATGCTTCAGAATATCTTATTGTTGCAGACCGGTTTATTGTACAACATGAAGATTCAGACTTTGACAAGCGTGTCACGGATTCAGTAGAAACGGTCTTATCAGAAAATCAGGGCAGGTGCAAGATCATCCTCGACAAAACTGAAGTACTTGAATTCAGTACACGAATGGAGCTGGATGGAATGAGTTTTGCGGAGCCCAGCCCTGCTTTGTTTAATTACAACAATTCATACGGAGCCTGTCCAAAATGTGAAGGATACGGGCGGATCATCGGTATTGACGAGAATAAAGTGATACCTCAGGTTTCTAAATCTGTTTTCGCCGGCGCCATTGCCTGTTGGTCTGGAAGTAAGAGCGAAGAGTGGCTCATGCCATTACTCAAAATGGCGCATAAAATTGATTTTCCTGTACATCGCCCTTACCGCGAACTAACAGAAGAACAGAAGGAAATATTATGGAATGGCAAGGGAGAGACATTCAGAGGAATCAACGCTTTTTTCAAAATGCTGGAGGAGAAGTCATACGTCATTCAGAACAGAATACTGCTGGCGCGTTACCGGGGCAGAACGACGTGCAGCGAATGCAACGGCGGCAGACTGCGCAAGGAGGCATTATATGTTAAGGTTGGAGATAAGAATTTCAGAGATCTGATGTTCATTCCAATCGAAGAACTATCCGAATTTTTTCAAACACTGAATCTTCAGGACTTCGAAAAAAAGATTGCAAGAAGAATTCTGACTGAAATCAGTAATAGACTGGACATCCTTGTGCGTATCGGACTTCCGTACCTGCATCTTGACCGGCTGGCAAATACACTCAGTGGTGGCGAATCACAGCGAATACATCTTACCCGTACGCTGGGCAGCAATCTGACATCCAGTATGTACATTCTGGATGAGCCGAGTATAGGTCTACATCCGAGAGATACCCAAAACCTTGTCCAGGTGCTCAAACATCTCCGGGATCTGGGCAATACGGTCATCGTCATCGAGCATGAAGAAGAAGTGATAAGACAGGCGGATCATATTATTGATATTGGGCCCGGTGCTGGCATTCATGGCGGCCGGCTTGAATATAATGGCTGTTATCAGGATTTCCTTTTGCGAAAGGAAGAAAACCTTACCGCTTCTTATCTGACAGGACAGAAAAAAATTCCATTGCCGGATATTCGACGAAAACATACCCAATCCATCAGGATTAGTCAGGCTCACCTACATAATTTAAGGGATGTGGCAGTAGACCTTCCGCTCAATAACCTGATCTGCGTAACAGGCGTGAGCGGTTCCGGCAAGACCTCACTCATAAAGCATGTACTTTATCCACTGCTCCGGGATAAGCTTGAAGATAACCAAACAGAAGAAAGTGAGGTGAGCGGTGCAGAGATTAGCGGGAGTTTTGAGAAGATAAACCAGGTGGAACTTGTCAGTCAGCAGGGTATCGGCAGATCTGCCCGTTCCAACCCGGCGACGTATGTTAAAGCATGGGATGACATCAGGGATATTTTCGCTGCGCAGGCACTATCCAAGATGCGCGGATATCAGCCAAAGCATTTCTCCTTCAATGTTGAGGGAGGACGTTGCGAAGCTTGCAAGGGAGATGGTGAAATACATGTAGAGATGCAGTTTCTGTCTGATGTCAGCCTGATCTGTGAGGACTGCAACGGCAAAAGGTTTAAGAATGAAATTCTTGAAGTTGCTTACAAAAACCATAACATCAACGATGTCCTCAACCTCAGTGTTGAAGAAGCCATTGAATTGTTTAAGGACAAAAAGGAAATTGTCAAAAAGCTAAAACCACTGGTCGATGTCGGTCTCTCTTATCTGTCTATGGGTCAATCTACCTCCAGTTTATCAGGTGGTGAATCCCAAAGACTCAAGCTCGCCTACTATCTCGGGCTGGAATCAGGGCACCAGCATATATTTTTTATTTTCGACGAACCAACGACTGGACTTCATTTTGAAGACATACGCAAATTGCTTATTGCTCTTAATGGCCTGATCGAAAAAGGACATTCTGTGCTGGTCATCGAACACAATATGGATGTGATCAAATGTGCAGATTGGATTATCGACTTAGGACCTTTGGGAGGAAAGAACGGAGGCAAAGTCTTGTACCAGGGACCAACAGAGGGATTGTTGCAGGTCAAAGAATCCAGTACGGCAACGTATCTGGCAGCCAAACTTCAGGATGGGGATCACAAAGCGACTAGACAGAAATATTAGTGAATCAATAATTGATTCCGTGGTTTACATTTATGAACTGATGGAGTAAATTTCTCCATGATAATAAGCTAAATCATGAAAAACGAAAATGTAACCAGATACATCGAAAGCGCAGCATCTTTTGCTCAACCCATTCTTTCTAAAATCCGAGAAATAGTACATCAGGCTTGCCCTGAGATTGAGGAAAATTTAAAATGGTCTTTTCCGCATTTTAATTACAGCGGAAAGATAATCTGCAGTATGGCCGCATTCAAACAGCATTGTGCATTTACTTTTTGGTTGGCAGCACAATTGAAAGATCAGGACAAAATACTACAGCGCGGAGAATCACAAAAATCAATGGGGCATTTGGGAAAAATTCAATCACCTGATCAAATACCTGATGAGAATATTCTGATAAGATATATCCACGAAGCGATCAATCTTTCTCAGGCTGAATCAAGGGTCGTACGAAAGCTTACTGATCGTACAGAAATCAAGATTCCAGTTGAATTAGAAGCAGCACTGAAAAAAAACAAAGAAGTGTATCGAAAATTTGATCAGCTGCCCTATTCACATCGTAGGGAATATGTCAACTATATTACTGAAGCTAAAAAGGCGGATACCAGAGAACGCAGGATTACAAAAACGATTGAGAAACTTTTAGCGAAAGCCTGATACGGATTCAGCCCTTCCTGGATGCTCCGCAGAAAAATTCGAGCAAGGAGTTGTAATATAATAAACTCTTACATATCATCCGAAATATTGGATAATCTGTTCATTATACTTTCCGGAGTAAGCATGGTCATACAAGCGTGGTCACCCCGATGACACGGTGTCTGACCATACATCGAGCAAGGTCTGCAGGATAATTCTTTCGGCGCTATTTCTACCACATGATCCGTATTGCTAAAATATGGAGCAAATCCCAATGAAGTATGTGTCGGTCCCCAAACACTTATAACCTGCGGACAACCGGACAATTCAGCCAAATGCATATTCGCTGAATCCATGGTAAGCATAAATTTTAGTTGGCTCATCAGCACGATTTCTTCTTCCAGATTAAAGTGATCCATGCTTAGAAATATGCGTGAAGGATCTGAATTTTGAAGCATCAACATGCCTTCTCTTTCTCTCGGACCGTGTCCAAACAAAACGATCACATCCGTTGTATTGATTAACCATTGTTGTAAAATCTGCTGTATTCTTGCCAAAGGATATTCCTTGAGCCTGTGTTGCGAAAATGGTGCAACACCAACTATGCCAGCGGTCGAGGGCGGAAGCATCTTGATCCATCGATTGATCTTGTGGATGGCCAATTGATCTTGTACGATACCCTGTTCAATAAGATTGTGTGGTTCCAGAGAAAGCTGAAAACCGGCACGTCGAAAGACCTGTGCATAACGCCAGGTAGTGTGATGGAGTTCAATTTGCATTTTATAAAGCTTCCCGAGAACAGACCTTTTAGCCTTACGCTCCTTATCAATGCGATATATTTTGCTAACGCTGTGATACAGGAAGGTGCAAAGAACTTTTGTTCTGAGCACGTCGTGAAGGTCCAGAACCATATCATATTTACTTTTATTCAGGATGGCACTTAGTTTGGATAACGACCAAAGACCAGCGTAATCTTTGTCAACATCCAAATTCAGAACTTGCAATCTTTCAATATGCGCAAAAACGGGAGCCAGCGAAGGACGTGTCAGCAAATCAATCTGCAGGTCAATATTTTGTTTTAATGCAGCGCGAAGAACAGGCAGACAAAGTACAACGTCACCCATCGCCGATAATCTGATGACAAGAATTTTCAAGTTTGTATAATTATTGATTGTACAACTGAGGATTTGTCGTCGGGTCGTTGTACATTTTCATCTGACGGTAGACTTTCATCTGGGCCTGTCCCGATTGCAATTCATCAATCAGCGCATTGAGACTGAAGGAGAGATCCGTCTTCTGTTCCAGGAGTATATTCAGTTTGTCACGGCATAGCTGAATGTGTTCCCGGGATGCATCCGTTCTTTCGGTCTGCTCCTTCATGTGGAAGATTTTCAAAAGGAGAATAGACAACCGGTCAATCGCCCAGGCAGGCGTCTCTGTATTCATCCGCGCATTCTCTTTAGGAATTATTTCTTTAAAAGCACTCATGAACCAGTCATCAATTTTTTCAACCAGATCTGTCCGACGCTGATTGGAGGAGTCAATTTGCCTTTTTAGTTCAACAAACCGCTCTGGAGCAAGGTCCGGTCTCCGAATCATATCCTCCAAATGCCATTGTACTGTATCGATCCAGCATTTACGGTAAAGCATATCGGAAATACTGATTTCTTTGTGGACCGGGCATGCTGTATCAACCTGATCCAGTCGATGATATTCCTCGATCGTCGTGAGAAAAATACTACTGCAAAATTCGGCAGTGATCATTCAATTATTATTGGATCAACTCGTGTAGCTCTCAACAGGAGGACATGTGCAAATCAAATTGCGGTCTCCATGCGCATTATTGACCCTCGATACCGCTGGCCAGAATTTTATTCCTTCCCTCAGGTATGAAAGAGGGTAAGCCGCTTTCTCTCGAGAATATGGCTTGTCATATTGATCTGCAGTAATAATTGCAGCAGTATGTGGCGCATTGCAGAGCACATTATTGTCTGCAGGATATTCTCCGCGGGCAATTTCATCAATTTCTTTTCTAATCTGGAGGAGCGCTTCACAAAACCGATCCAGTTCTTCCAGATTCTCAGATTCAGTTGGTTCGATCATGATCGTTCCTGCGACCGGGAAGGATAGTGTCGGTGCATGAAAACTGTAATCCATCAGTCTTTTGGCAACGTCTTCTGCGCTGACAAGTTCTTTAAATGGCCTGAGATCCACAATGAGTTCATGGGCGACCCTGCCATGGTTACCGGTATACAGTATTTTATACTCGCCGGAGAGTCTTGAGGCAATATAATTGGCATTGAGAATGGCGTGGCGTGTACTATTGGTCATGCCTTCACCACCCAGCATTTTGATGTATCCATAGCTGATCAGCAGAATACTCGCCGAACCATAAGGGGCAGCAGACACTGCGGATACCGCAGTTTTTACCGGATTCGGATTGCGGTAGACGTGTCCCGGTAAAAATGGCTTAAGACGTTCGTTGACGCAAATAGGTCCCATGCCAGGTCCTCCTCCACCGTGTGGGATGGCGAAGGTCTTATGTAAATTCAAATGGCATACATCCGCGCCGATAATAGCCGGACTGGTCAGACCGACCTGTGCATTCATATTCGCTCCGTCCATATAAACAAGGCCACCGTTGTCATGGACGATTTGACAGACCTCCTTGATGGATGTCTCGAAGACACCATGGGTCGAAGGATAAGTAACCATTAATGCGGCCAGATGATCGCGGTGCATTTCAGCTTTAGCCCTGATGTCTTCTACTATAATATTTCCCTGTTCATCACAGGCGGTCACCACCACCTGGAGACCAGCCACCACCGCAGAAGCAGGGTTGGTTCCATGCGCAGAAGAAGGTATGAGGACAATGTTGCGATGATGATCGCCATGGTGCTCATGGTAGGCACGAATTGTCAAAAGTCCGGCAAATTCTCCCTGCGCCCCGGAATTGGGCTGTAACGAACAAGCTTCAAAGCCGGTGACCTGACACAGGAAATGCTCAAGTTCGCGGATGATCTGATTATAACCCTCAGTCTGTGATGCCGGAGCAAATGGATGAATATCTGCAAATTCTGGCCAACTGACGGGGATCAATTCAGCTGCGGCATTCAACTTCATGGTGCAAGAACCCAGGCTAATCATCGAATGAACCAGTGAAAGATCCTTGTTTTCAAGACGTTTAATGTACCGCATCATGGCTGATTCGGTATGATACTGATTGAAAACCGAATGGGTCAGATATTCCGAAGTTCTTATCAATGCCAAAGGAATCGCCGGTGAAGAAGCCACTTCTATGGCAGATACAACCTGACCTTTTGCAATCGCAAAAATGGAAGCTATTTGCATAAGGTCTTTTTCGGTACAAGTTTCGTCAAGACTGATCTGAACGGAATTGGCGGTGTACCAGAAATTATATCCACGTTCCTCAGACAGTTTTTTCAATATGTTGCATTGTTCATTGTCTGCTTCAAAAGATAAAGTATCGAAAAAATGGGTATTGAGATTTGTCCATCCAACTTTGTGAAGTGATATGCTTAAAGCGCTGGTCATATCATGTATACGTCTGGCAATGGCACGAATGCCGGAAGGTCCGTGATAAACGGCATACATCGATGCCATAATTGCGAGTAAAGCCTGGGCTGTACAGATATTGGAAGTGGCTTTTTCCCGGCGAATATGCTGTTCTCTTGTCTGAAGTGCCATCCGCAGTGCCCGATTTCCATATTGATCAATAGACACCCCTATAATCCTGCCAGGAATATCTCTTTTGAACTCTGCATGGGTTGCAAAAAAAGCCGCATGCGGGCCTCCATAACCCATTGGAACACCTAATCTCTGGCTGTTTCCAAATGCCACATCAGCGCCCAACTCTCCTGGAGACTTCAAGAGACAGAGGGCCAACAGGTCAGTGGCCATGGCAACCAGAACATCAGAAGCTTTGGCTTTTTGGATAAACCCCGAATAATCAATCACCTGACCGTCCCGGCAAGGATATTGAATGAGGGCACCAAAACACCTATCAGGAATATTATCCTTCAAGATATCGCCCACAACAATTTTTATACCCTTGGGCCATGCCCTTGCATGAAGTACATCAATGGTCTGGGCATAAACGAGATGGTCTACAAAAAATGTATCGGGAGACTCCTCCTTGGTTTTTTTCTGACGCGCACTGTAAAACATCAGCATGGCTTCTCCGGCAGATGTTCCTTCATCGAGCAATGAGGCATTGGCAATCTCCATTCCAGTAAGATCGGACACCATCGTCTGATAGTTGAGTAGGGCCTCCAATCTTCCTTGTGCAATTTCAGCCTGGTATGGCGTATACTGGGTATACCAGCCTGGATTCTGAAACACATTTCTGGAGATAACCGATGGCGTTACGGTACCAAAATATCCCTGACCCATGAGGCTGCGGAAAACAAGGTTTTTTGAGGCGGTCTTTTTTAATTCCTGCAGATAATCAAATTCGGACAATGCCGGAGGAATATCCATCCTGTCTTTTCTGCGGATTTGTTCAGGAATGGTCTGTTCGATGAGATGATCGACGCTGGTGACCTGAAGCGACTTCAGCATGGGTGCCAGATCAGGTCCTGTTGTTCCTATATGGCGTTTTTCAAATGAATCGGTGCGGTTAAAACTCATGATTTTGACTTGAAATGAATGAAGGCGCAAATATAGTCATCAGGCCTAGGCCTGCATAAGATCTTGGGTCCATATAAGATCCCGACCCCAAAATTTGATCCTTCCTGTTATCGGATGGATCCTGAATACCATTATCAATGCAATCCTTTATTTGCCGAAAAAGAAGGTTTTGAGGCCTAAGGCGTGCTTGAGAACATCCTGCATTGTACGGACATAAATGAATTCAAGTCCTTTAATGTGATCCGGTTGTATCTCTTCGACATGCGGACGGTTTTCTTCGCAGAGCAGGATTGTCTTGACTCCGGCACGTTTGGCAGCCAGAATCTTTTCTTTTATACCCCCAACCGGTAATACTTTGCCGCGCAATGTAATTTCGCCGGTCATCGCCAGATGGGATCTCAGTGGCTTGTGTTTAATGGCAGAGGTGACGGCGGACAGCATCGTGATTCCAGCTGAAGGTCCGTCCTTGGGGATAGCACCTTCCGGGATGTGTATGTGAATATCGTGATTTTCAAAAAAGGCATCTTCAATTTCAAGTTCAGCAGCGTGGGCTTTGACAAAACTGATGGCCGTCGTAGCAGATTCTTTCATGACATCGCCAAGGTTGCCGGTCAGCGTCATCTTGCCTTTACCTTTGCTGATTGAAACTTCAATATACAGAATGTCCCCTCCGACCCTGGTCCATGCAAGTCCTATCGCAACACCTTCCGGAAGATTCTCCTGGTAGGACTCATTGTTGAAACGCTGCACACCCAGTATACTTTTAAGATCTTCAGGTTTGAAGCGTACGATGGTATTTTTGTTTTCAGCGATTTGGATTGCGGCTTTACGCATCACAGAGGCAATCAGACGGCTTAGCGATCGAACCCCAGATTCGCGGGTATAGTCTTCAATTATACGAGTCAATAGTTCGTCTGAGAAGCTAATCTGTTTGGCCTTCAGTCCATGTTCTGCCAGTTGCTGTGGAATCAGGTGATGCCGGGCTATTTCAACTTTCTCTTCCAGAGAATATCCTTCGAGTTCGATGATCTCCATACGGTCCATCAGTGGGCCTTGAATTGAGCTCATCGAGTTGGCGGTCGCAATAAACATCACTTTGCTGAGATCATATTCCAGCTCAAGGTAGTTGTCGTGAAAAGTGGAATTCTGTTCCGGATCCAGGACTTCAAGCAAGGCTGAAGATGGATCTCCTCTGAAGTCCTTACCAATTTTGTCAATTTCATCCAGAATGAAGACCGGATTGGATGATTTGGATTTGCGTATCGACTGTATAATCCTTCCGGGCATAGCCCCGATATAAGTCTTCCGGTGTCCGCGGATTTCTGATTCATCGTGCAATCCCCCGAGGGACATCCTTACAAATTTGCGGTTAAGGGCTCTGGCAATGGATTTGCCGAGGGAAGTCTTACCCACCCCTGGAGGTCCCACCAGGCATAGAATCGGCGCTTTCATATCGCCCTTGAGTTTTAAGACTGCCAGATGTTCGATGATTCTTTCCTTAATCTTATCCAGGCCATGGTGATCTTTGTTAAGGATTTTCCTAATTTTTTTTAGGTCGATTTGATCTTTCGTATAATCATTCCAAGGCAAGTCTACCATCAGGTCGAGATAGTTGAGCTGTACGCTGTATTCAGCGACCTGTGGATTCATCCTTTGCAGCTTGTTGAGCTCCTTGTCAAAATGCTCTCTGACTACTTTAGTCCATTTCTTGGCAGCCGCTTTGCGCTGTAATTCTTCAATATCCTGCTCCTGTGGATCCTGACCGAGTTCTTCCTGAATCGTTTTGAGCTGCTGATTGAGGAAGTAATCTCTTTGTTGCTTTTCAAGGTCTACCCTGACTTTGGATTCAATCTGATCTTTGACTTCAAGAAGTTGAAGTTCCTGGTTCAGATAAATCATCAGTGCTTCCGCCTTATCGAACAAATCGTCCTGTTCCAGCAATCTTTGTTTTTGTTCAATCGGGATGCTCAGATTGGAAGAAATAAAGTTGAGGAGGAACCTATCATTATCAATGTTCTTCAGAAGTACCTGTGCTTCATTCGGGATCTGCGGAGAAAGCTCGATGATACGTTTGGATTTTTCCTGAATAGACTGGATCATTGCGTCATACTCCAGTTTGCGTTCGGATATCTTGTAATTGCGCAATATAATCTCTGCTTCCAGCATAGGTTCTTCCTGAATGACCTTCCCTATTTCAAATCGTTTACGGCCCTGAAGAATTACAGTTTGTGATCCATCAGGCATTTTAAGTACCTTAACGATACGCGCCACTGTCCCTGTCGAAAATAGGTCTTTGAATTTGGGGTCCTCGGTCTGACTATCACGCTGGGTCAATACAGCGATGAATTTATTGTTTTCGTATGCTTTGGTTATTGCTTTCATGGATTTGTTTCTGCCTACGGTAATCGGAATGATTACTCCTGGAAACAAAACCGTATTTTTAAGTGGCATGACCTGAAGAATGTCACCGATATTCGGATCCTTCGCCATCTCATCATCATCTGAAATCGCGACAAATGGTATCATTTCGGCATCTTCCGGAAGCTCAACAGACATATATCTCAAAGATTCATCCATGTATACAAGATTGTGATATACTCCCATGTCAAGCATTGTGCCATCTGCTGTTGCAGCGATTGTTTTTGACAAATTGCGTAGTGGCATGAAGTATTATGTTGATTATCAATAATTTATAAAATACAAACCACAACCTCTGGTATGACAAAAAGTCCATTTGTAGAGACAAAATGACTCGTTATCAAGGTTGTACGGATTATGGAGAAAAAAGGGGCCGCACATCATGAGTTTGTGCGACCCGGTTTACTGATTTTGGAATTTAATTCTTTACGTGTTTCTTATGTCTTGCCGGAGCATCTTCAAAAATAACGATTTTCCGACGGATATTGATACGTTACTAAGTACTAATTTTTTATGTCTCTCAGGATCTGTATGGATTCCAAAATAGACGGATCTTTACGAATGGTTTTCAGAAATTCTTCATTTCGGCCGATGCGTGAAGAATCAAAATTGATATAATCCATGTCGGCCTTCAGGTTGTAGGTATACAAACCTGCGATTTCCTGTTTGCCTATATTTTCAAATTGTTTTGACTGCGCTTTTCTATCATCCATTTTCTCTTTGTATTTATCGTATTTCAAAGGGATAATGCTGTCGTCTTTCATTTGCTTATAACTTTGTGCCTGCTTGTCGATCAGTATAAATTCAGAATTAGCTGTAGTGCGCAGTTTACTATTTTCTCTCAACTGTTCGTAATTGCTCACCGGGTGATCGATGACTGCTGTTGCATTAGCGCCGATGACGTCGTAGCTCAAAGGATGTTCGTATTCCTTTTCACCATTGTCAATATACCGGTATGCATCGGGAAGCAACACATCAGGTTCGACACCCTTTAATTGAACAGAACCTCCGGATACTCTATAATATTTCTGAATGGTGATCTTCAATTCACCAAGCGGTTTGAACTGATCAAAGCCGTTGATCCGGTCGAGGTTAATAAACCTTTGAACAGATCCTTTGCCAAATGTGTTTTCGCCGCCGACAATGACAGCGCGCTTATAATCCTGCATACAGGCCGCAAAGATTTCTGAAGCGGATGCACTATTGCTGTTGACCAGAACAACCATCGGTCCATCGAAAGAAACCCCAGAATCAGAATCACTGTAGGAATTGGTACGGTCTTTATCCCGAACCTGAACGACAGAGCCGTTTTTGAAAAACAGGCCTGACATTTCAACGACTTCCTGCAAGGACCCTCCGCCATTATTGCGTAGGTCGAAAATAAGGCTTTTTGCCCCTTCTGCAACCAATTTGCGAAGTTCCTTATCCACATCACGTGCACAGGATACGCCGTTGGTTGATTCAAACTGAGAATAAAACTTAGGCAGGCGGATATAACCGACTTTTTCGCCCGTGCTGTCTGTGGCCACCAAAGCTGATCTGGCATAACCTTCATCCATGATGACTTCATCGCGCGTGATGGTTATTTCCTTGATTTCGTTAGTTGCTTTTTTAACCTTAAGCGTGACGATTGTTCCTTTTTTGCCGCGGATTTGCTGAACGACATCATCGATGTTCATACCCTTGATATCCACGAATTCCTGGCCGGCTTGTTTGACAGCCATGATGATGTCGTTGTTTTCCAATTCTTTCTGCTTCCATGCAGGACCTCCCGGAACGATAGAAACCACTTTGGTGTATTCTTTTTCTGCCTGAAGCCGTGCCCCGATTCCTTCCAGTTTGCCGGACATGTTAATATTAAAATTCTCCTTGTCTTTTGGGCTAAAATATTCCGTATGCGGGTCATAGACATGAAGAAGGCTGTTGACATATACTTCAAATCGATCTGCGTCCCTTGCTTTGCGAATACGCTCAAAATAATTTTCGTAACTTTCTCTGATATCTTTTTTGATATCCGCAATGATGGAATCTTTTGGACGCGTCTTTTTATCTTTCTCCAGATCTTCCATGGCTTCATAGTAGCGGTTAAAAAAATCGTATCGGATATTTCTTCTCCACACCTCCTTCAAATCCTTATCATCTGTCGCATAATCTCTTTTGTCAGGGTCCACAACGATCGACTCATCTTTAGAATCCATCAGGTCTGTATTGAGAATCTCTTTATAATATGCTTCAGTTTTGTCCAGCGACTTCATAAAAATTTCCTGAAACTTATTGAAGAACTCAAGGGTACCTTCGGCAAAAGCGTCGTCCAGGAGTGTATTGTATTTGTCCAAAGCGCGGAGATCTTTCTGCGTCAGGAAGCGCTTGCCCCCGTCCATGTTATTGATAAAATCCTTATAGGCTTCGCGGGAAAACGCATCATCAATTTTGACCGGATTGTAATGAAATTGCTGACTTTGTTTGTACAACAGCTGAAGAATCAGTTGCTCCCTCGTCACAGGATCGGAGACGGTGCGACACTGTGCACTGAAGAATGCGATCAAGGTGATGACCGGGAGCAGGAAAAACCACGCTTTCTTTGAATTCATTTTTTCTTTCATTTAAGATCAAGTTACCTATAAACAGCGCCGCAAACCTAAGGATTATCAGGCAGCCCAAACTTTAGATAATTTTAACTTTCGTTCGATGTATGCTGTTATTGCGCAAAGTTAATCATACCAGGTATTCTACGAAGAATTTCGTAAATTATTGTTTAGCCAGCATTTTGACCAATATCCAGCCAAAGCCAATAACTTTGTCAAGTGGACAAAGCGATTAATTTCGGCCTGATCGGTAAAAAGCTAACGCACTCATTTTCCCCTCAATTTTTCAGCAGGAGGTGGCCCGAAAAGGGATTATTAAACTGGAAATATCAACGCTACGAGGTTGAAAATGAACATGATCTCGGAAAGTTATTGGAGGATACCGACGTCAAAGGCTTTAACGTGACGATACCTTATAAAATTAGCATTATTCCACACCTTAAAGGGTTGAGCAGACAAGCCAGCGAGATCGGTGCCGTCAACGTCATCTTTCGAGCTTCACAAGGCTGGATAGGACATAATACCGACGGGCCAGCATTTCTTCAATGTCTTGAGAAATATTACCCCATCAAGAAAAATGGTAAAGTCCTTGTCCTTGGGACAGGCGGTGCCAGTCATGCCATCCGATGGGCTCTTCGGAAATACGGATGGCCATTCCTTGTCTGCGGCAGAGCAAACGCGGATGTGCGATGGGAAGCGTTGGAAAATTTGAACATGGATGAAATCAAGCTTGTCATCAATACTACCCCGCTGGGTATGCACCCCAATTCGGAAGATTTGCCGCCTCTTCCCTATCACCGTTTTCTTCCCGGAACGGATGCCATTGACCTGATCTATAATCCTTCCGAAACACTTTTTTTAAAGCGTTTTAAGCAGGCTGGCGGCAATACCCATAACGGATTAGAAATGCTTGAAATACAAGCTATTATGAGTGAAAAATGGTGGATTGAACAGCTTGAAACAAATCAGAAAATTTCCTTTCACAATCCATAATCCCGAATATTATAGATCTTATTTTTCAAGTGAAAACCACAAACTTTATTGATCATTATTAGCCCATCGCACAAATCAGCCCTAACGATACCAATGAGCTTCGGATTCCGGTAAAAGTCAATTTTAATAACATACCTGCTTATTCCTGTCATTGATTTGACTCCTTCAATGTATTTTTGGTCTTAGAATTAAAGCTGAAAATCTGTAAAATATGGCAGACCCGGGAGACCCGCGAATAGACTTCCAGAATACTGAAATCGCTTTTTCTTACAAGACAGACCGGCAACTAAGACAAGCGTATCATCTTTTTCGCTTCATGAATCATCCCACATTGGTGCGCATTGGCACAACACTGGGACGAGTAGCGGCACGAATTCCTCTTGGGCTGGCTGATCCCATCATTGAAGCGACTATCTTCCGACAATTCTGTGGCGGCACCAGCCTTTTGAACTGTCAACGCATCATTGATAATCTCAATAAACACAAGACGCTGACGATCCTCGATTATGGCGTTGAAGCCAAGGAAAATGATGAAGATTTTCAAAAAACACTTGATGAAAACCTGAAGGCCATCGAATTTGCCTACAGTAATCCCAATGTACCGGTAATCAGTACAAAACTGACTGGTTACGTACCGATGATCGTATTAGAAAAGCTTCAATCCGGCGTCAGCCTTAATGCACAGGAACAAATGCAATGGCAGCGATTACGAGACCGCTTTAGAAAACTATGTGAAAAAGCACACGAATTTGGCGTATCCATATTTGTTGACGCAGAAGAAAGCTGGATACAGGATCCACTGGATCAGCTGGTCAATGAATACATGGCGCTGTTTAACCGTGAAAAGCCTATTATTTACAATACATTTCAGATGTACCGTAATGACCGGTTGTCCTTTCTGCATCAGAGCTACGAAATGGCGCGCCAGGGTAATTATATTTTTGGCGCCAAGCTGGTGCGTGGAGCGTATATGGAGAAGGAACGCCAGCGCGCTGCCGATAAAGGATATCCTTCACCCATACATGTGAATAAAGAATCTACCGATAAGGATTACGATGAGGCGGTAAGATTTACACTCGACCACATCGAAGACATCAGTATGGTCAATGCCAGTCACAACTGGGAAAGCAACGCCTTGCAGGTTGAGCTGGTCGAGCGCAAAGGGATTTCAAAGGATCATCCTTTTGTCAATTTCTGCCAATTGTTAGGGATGAGTGATAACCTAACCTTTAATCTCGCACACCGCGGATACCATGTTGCCAAATATGTTCCTTACGGACCGGTCCGTGAGGTGATCCCATACTTAATCCGGCGCGCTGAAGAGAACTCCAGTGTTACGGGTGACATGGGCAGGGAACTCAAACTGTTGCATCAGGAAATGAAACGCCGGGGACTGATCAGTCAGTAATCAGTCGGGTATGTTGCACACCAAGGGAATCGTCTTTCGCGTCACGCGATTTCGGGAATCCAGCGTAATTGCAGACATTTATACGGAAGAAAAGGGTCTTCAAAGTTTTTTGATGAATGGTGTGTATGGCGCCAAAACAAGCAGGCTCAGTGCCTTGTTTCAAGTTGGTCAGCTGGTTGATTTGGTGACCTATTTTTCAGAGAAGAAAGATGTACATCGCATCAAAGAGATCGCCTCGGATTATCTGTGTCTTGAAATCCCGAATCACATCATCAAATCGGCGATGGCGACCTTTATGATCGAATTGTGCAGGCATGCGATCCGCGATCAAACTTCCAATCGCGAACTGTTTCAATTTATTAAAAGATGTATCATGCTCTTGGATCATCAAGAGGTAGCCGATCCCAATTTTCATCTGAAGTTTATGGTCAGGCTGAGCGCCTTACTGGGATTTCAGCTACAGAATAATTTTGGTGGTGAAAATGAATCCTTTGACTTACTCAATGCGGTATTTACAAGCTACAATGAACGCGACCCTTATCATATGCATCCCAGTCTGAGTCGTTTGCTTTCAGCGTTACTTCGGGATCAGACAGAACATATCGATTATGAAAACCGCCAGTCATTGCTACAATGGTTGCTACAGTATTACAGGATCCATGTAGAGAATTTCGGAGAACTCAAATCGCCTCAGGTCTATAAGAGGATATTCTAGACACACTGCAGGAATTCCTATAAAAAATAAAGAAAAATTACAAAAAAAGGGTCCAGTTACCCAACCCCTTGTCTGTCCATTGCTGTCTTAGTAATTAAAACAGCCAGTATGAAAAAAACAGAATTGAAAGTCTTTTGGGTCCTTCTGACCATTTTAGGAATAAGTATTCAGTCATGTCTTAGAGATCAGTGTGTTGAAGAACAGACTTTTTTTAGATATGATCCCATATACCGCACGCTGACACAGATCAGAAATTCTCTGCAGATCAAAGAACCGGAGGAGCTTGTAAGTCCTGGTAAAATATATGTTTATGATCAATACCTGTTTATTGGTGAGCAGAAGAAAGGTATTCACATCTATGATAATTCAGATCCACATCATCCGCTTCAGATCAGTTTTATCAGTATTGAAGGGAATCAGGAATTTGCGATACAAAACGATGTGCTTTATGCTGATAATTATATTGATATAGTGGCATTGGATGTCAGCGATCCACGCAGCCCAAAATTTATATGCAGAAGAGAAAATGTGTACAATCCATTCAGTGTAGATCCTGCCAGAGGAATTTTGGTAGACTATTTGAAAACGCCTGAAACTGTCAAAATGAATTGTAATAACAATAACTTCTACAGAGATTATTTCTGGGAAGGTGACATCCTTTATAATAAGCGAGGTGGGCCAACCACGGTGACAAATTCAGGCGGGTCAAACATTAATATTGGCGGCTCTACTTCAAGATTTACTGTCAGCAATAATTTTCTCTACACTGTTGACAATGCAACATTATCATCATTTGAGATGATTAACCGCTGCCTCGATTTGAGATCAGGCCAGAATATCGGTTGGAATATCGAAACCATCTGGGCACTAAAAGATAAATTGTTTGTCGGGTCTCAGACCGGAATGCTCATATTTGATATTAAGAGTCCTTCTAATCCAGTCTCATTGGGTTCCTATAATCACGTGCGAAGGTGCGATCCTGTCGTAGCCGATGAGAAGTATGCCTATGTCACATTGAAAGGCGGA
The DNA here is from genome assembly GCA_046329325.1 of Saprospiraceae bacterium. GTDB lineage: Bacteria > Bacteroidota > Bacteroidia > Chitinophagales > Saprospiraceae > Vicinibacter. The sequence goes on along the minus strand of JAXLUU010000001.1, from coordinate 914,638 downwards.
ACAACATGCGGAGGATTTACCAATCAACTGGATATTCTGGATATCAGCAATCTTCTTTCTCCCAATCTTATCTTGACCTATCCCCTTGTATCACCAGTCGGTCTGTCCATTGATGGTGATGTACTTTATGTCTGTGATGATGCCGTCAAGATATTGAATGTTAAGGACCGGGCAAAAGTTATTTTGATCTCAAAGATCGCTGTCGCCAATACTAAGGATGTTATCGCCATTCCCGGAGAAGAACACATTATTATAGTTGGTGATAACGGAGTGGATCAATATGATGTTACCGATAAATCCAATCCGCAAAAATTAAGTTCAATAACGATACAGCACTAATGGATGGCTATTTTCAGGAAAAATGGTAAAAAATAAACCCAGAGATATCTTCAAATACCAGAATTGTATGAAAACAAAGGATATTGCAGCATTGCGGATCGGGAAACAATATAGGACAATCAACATCTATAAAAAACCAATAATGGTTCTATCCTTACTTTGGGTTACTTCAAATCTTCCAATTTTTGGACAAATTGAAATCAAGTCCACCGTATATCTTAAAGATGGTAGCAAACTGATTGGCACACTTGCGAAATCAGAAACTTCTGGTATGTATAAACTCAGTCTCAGGAATGGTCTCCAACTTGACGTTCCTGTGTCCATTGTCCGAAAGATCATACAGGATGAAGTCAAAGCGGAAAAAAGTAAGAACCCAGGAGAATACGCTTTCAAAGAAAGGGGATTATATCACATTTCGAGTTTTGAATTATTACAGGGAAGAAATTTTGATGGTAATTTTCATATCGGATTTGGATTGCACCATTCTGTGGGATATATGCTGAATCGTATGGCAGGATTAGGCCTATGTGTTGGTGTTGATAATTACAATCTCAACAGTTATGAAAAATTGTATCCTATTGCAATTGAATTTCGTTCGTATTTAATGAGGCGGCGCAACTCAGTTTTTTTGACCATTCAAGGAGGATATTCACTGGCCTTTAAAGACAGGTCCGCAAAACTCATTATGGCAGATGGTGGCTGGATGTTTTATCCGGCTGCAGGAATACGACTGGGAGGCAAAAGGGCGGGAAATATTTGTTTAGAAGTAGGGTTAAAATTGCAGGAAGCGCGATGGAAGCTCGATTATCCGGAATATGAACAAAAATATAGCTACATCCAGGAATACCGTAGATTTGTGACCAAGGTATCCGTTCAATTTTAGAACAGACCTGGATGAAGTACGCCGAAAAAGATTTAATCAAGGGATGTCAAAAGAATGACCGAGTCTGGCAGGAACGGTTATACAGGATGTACTTTGAAAAGATGTTCAGAATGGCACTTTATTATTCCAAAGATGAAGAACAGGCCATGGGTTTTCTCAATCTCGGATTTCTAAGAGTATTCAAGAAAATATTTCTCTGTCAGCAGGAAGAATCACTCGAAGCATGGATAAGAACTACGATCAGACATGTTATTATTTCTGAACTAAAAGTTGAAAAATCAAAGAACAGACATCTTCGTATTCAGCAAGCGCATGATGAAATAGCTCAACCAGATTGGGATCAATGGTTTGAAGAAGATATTTTGAACCTGCTGAACAAAGTACCGCCTTCGTCGGCGAGGGTTTTTATCCTTTATGCACAGGAAGGCCTGACACATAAAGAAATTGCAGTGCGACTCAACATCACCGAAGGAACTTCTAAATGGCATCTTAACAGTGCGAGAGAACAATTAAAAAAACTAATTGAAACGTATTATGTCTGATCAGAATATCAAGCGATACGAGGAAATGGGCTGGCTTCAGATGAGCGGAATGCTGGACCGGGAGCTGCCTCAAAGGAAAAAGCGGAGAAGGTTCGTGTATATGATTTGGCTCCCTGTCGTGATAACTGGCCTCTCCTCCATATTTTTCATATTGGGACGTCATGCAACGAAGAACGCCATTAACCTCACAAAGACAGCTGTGACTTCTCAGGCTGTCTCAGATAAGTACAAACCAGACAGCTGTAATGGTCAGTTCTATCATCATCCAAACGAACGTGCTGTGGCCTTATCTGAGCCAGATTACAAGCCTTCTTACAGCGCTAAGTATAAGCAGCAAGAAAATAGAAATAAAGTCACCATGGATGAAACGAACGAATTAATAGTTCATAACTTCGATGAAGTACGCCCAGGTAGCAGACCGCATAGAAATGGCTTGTTACGGTTCAAAAAATTTAGCGACGGGAAAATTTCCGAAAGTGGACATTTCGTTTCTTCGATGAATACCACCAATAATACTGTTCATGACCGTGATTCAGTGGATGGCCTTAGCATTCTGGACGCCAGTCAGGAAAGAGTATTGCCTGACGTTGTATTTCTTCCAACGACTGAAGCAACCCTTCGTCAAAACAAAAAAAATGAAATATGTCCTGCGGTGAAATTTGAAAAAAATAATCATAATGCTATCCGAATTGATTGGGGCCTGCGGTTTGCTGTAGGAAGGCAGATAGACATAAATTGTATAAAGCTTCAGGCGGGCGTTTACGCTATAAAAAGATTAAACAACCGCTGGGCTGTGGAAATAAATCCACAACTCGACATCAGCAGAAGTCATTTTATTATGGTACCTGATACCAATGACCATGCTTTTCAACAATTACTCTCCAGTAGCAGACTTACCAACACTGATATTTTTGAAGGCAAGATCAGCAATACATCCTATACAAACGGTGATTTGGTTTTAATCAGCAGACTCAACAATGCCAATACCTTATACCGCTTTGCGATTCCTTTCACTGTAAAATACAGAATATCCCGAGGCCTGCATTTGACCGGAGGACTCTGTCCGCATTACCTTATCGGACACGATTTAAGAACGTCCAACATTTACCAGGAAGATCTTGTGCAACATTCTAAATACTATCAGCAAAGAAATCTAAATGTTTCCCTTTTGGCAGGTCTTCAGTACAATTTTAAGAAGTTCGGACTGGATTTAAATTATTCAAGGCTTATTCTATTACCCAACTTAAAAAAGATTAACTATTCTGCCTCAGCTCCTGGTGGTGTTGTGAGTTGGAACCATGATCCTTTACATGAAATCACAGTTGGTATTCGAATGCGGATGTAATTTTTAAATTGCTATGATTTATTTTATAATTGACATAAGTCAATGCTGAATTTGTAATTTCTGCTCTAAGTTATCGGACAAGGATTAGACCGATCAAAAAATTCGCCATAACAATTTGTTGATATTTTTAATTGAATAGGAGCAATCCATAGTTAGATTAAAAATTCAGTATAAAATGTTAAAAATATTATTCAAAAAGGGCGATTCTACTATTTATTATTTCAGATTGAGTAAGACAAGGTTAAAGGCGAATCAGATAATAAATCTTAAATAATATTCTATTTGGAAATAAAGTTAAAATCGGCAGAAAGACTAAGTATTCTTTATCATCAATAGATTATCAATAGACGAATTCTGGTTTGATTAATGGCATTAGTCGCTAAATTTGTGTTTCATCAACCCATATTATGCAATCAGATTAATGAAGCGTATGGAAAAATTAATTTTTTTTCTTTCAATTTTCACCTGGATTGCCATAACCGCTTTTATTTTTCCAAAATCGCCCGCTTCCGGTGAAAAGATGATTGGCGCGGGCTGGATTCTTTTGATATCATCCGGATTATTGTTGCTGATGCTGACTGTACTTAGCTACATCATGTTTCAACATGGATTGTTTCAATGGATAAACCAGGCTGATGGTGTCAGAAAGATTTTGATGGTGTGCGGATTCCTGGCTGCAGCTTACGCATTGGTAAGCAGTATCATGATACGACTTGAATGGGGAAGTTATTCAGAGGACAATACCAAGGGACTTATGGCAATGAGCCTCTATTACAGTATTATATGGCTGCCTCTGCTGATATTTATTCCATATGGCTATATGCTTTTCGTGGTAAAACAGGGAGAATCCGTTCCTGTGATATTCCGAACAATGCTGATCGTGCTCAGTGTTATAGGTTTTGTCTCCTGGCTTAAAATTCAGTCCGTAAAGTATTCAGTGCCTCGGCAAACGGATCAAACCGGTAAATCGCCGTATTATCAGCACGACCTTGGTATGATTCAGTCTTCTCAAAGTGTTGATGAATTACTGCAGTTTGCCCTCAATCACGACAATCTGGAACTCCGAAAAATCTCCCTTGACAAAATTCGCACGCTACCAGATAGGGATGCGCAGCTCATCGCCATGCTGAACGATTGCCCTAAGGGATATAACTACACTTCTCCAATCCTATACCTTAACGATTATCCAACAATGGAACGAGCTGTTTTTGTCAAAGCACTCAATAATGTACTGGAATGCATGAGTTCCAAGGTTCATGAGATCTTGTTGGACCCTGAACGAACTTCTGATGCCCTGGAGGTATTACCTATAACCAAAATGGTCATGCTACTCAGCAGCCAGTATCAAAACTATCGCAAGGATTTTGAGGGAAACATGCAAATACTGAAGTCTGAGCTGGGGGCAAACCCAAAAGGACGTTTTGAGGATTTGCGGCAGGAATATGTATCATTGATTGAACAATGGATGTCTGAGAAGTAAAATAACTGAAAATCCCTCAATCAATAAATTCTTAGGTTTTCTTTAAGAAATGAAATCACAGTCGGAGTAATCCGGCGATCTCTTCGCGGTATGCCCGGACTGATGGAATCAGCGCGGCTACCAAACCACTCATAGCTGAAAGCAGGATCAGAATCCATTCTCCGGGAGCAAGATATAAACCCTTTATTCCGTAGCGGGAATTGAGGTCAAATAGATGTGAAAACATTTCCAACAAGCCGTGGGCAAGAAGCCACCCGGTAATGGTACCAATCAGACTGATCAGCAAGCCCTCGATCATCATCAAACTAAAAAGCAATGATCGGCTTGCGCCACCTATACGGAGAATTCCAAGTTCCGGACGACGTTCTTCGAGTGCCTGAATGAGATTGATAAAAATGGCAAACATGGAGAGAATTCCTATGATTACGGCAATCCAGTATAGCATGTCGGAAGCAGTACCCGTTAATTCGTATAAGCGGCTGATTTCAATAGCCGGTGACACAGCCATAAGTTTGCTGCCTTCATTGACATTTCGGACGAAATTGAGACTCTGGATATTGTGGCCTTTGAATTGGATTAGAACGGATGTAAGCGTTTTATCATTGTCAATATTTTCCAGATCAGAATTCCTGAGTACCGGGGTGTCCTGATGCGCAGATAATTCTCCTTCAGTGTCACCGTGATCATGTTCTTTCCAATAGGTTGAAATGGTAGTAAAAATCAACTTGTCCGCCAGGTTGTTTTTGCTTTCAAGTATACCAACTACGCGAAGCCCGTGTTCATGTTTTGTGTCTAAATCCAGTGCCGTGAGACCGTGATTACTCATCAGGGTATCTCCGGTTCTGATGTGTTCATGGTCTGCCAGCTCGCTGCCAATTACCGCTTCAAAATCCTGTTCAAACATACGCCCTTCGCGAAGGCTAAGCTCCATCCATCGAAAATAGGAATCCGTCGTTCCTATGATTCTTGATTTATGATAACTGTCACCAAGTGCGAGAGGACAGGCATTTGCAATCAGCGGATGCACAGCGCGGAGGAAAGGTTTTATTTCTCCAACCTTTATATTCCCTGTTGGTGCATCAAGATGAAAAATATTACATAGCACCGATTGCAGCGGCGAGCCTTTTGCCGCTAAAATGGCGTCTATTTTTTCACTGCTCTTGCCCAGATGTTGGCCGAACTGTACATTGATGAGCAGCAAAATAACAATCAGTGCAACTGCAATTGCCACCAGCATCATGTTAAAGACTGATCGCAGCGGATGCAGCCATAAATTTTTCCAGGGCAGCCAAATCATGTTCATGACAAAATGATCATTTGGTTAAAATGAGATTTGACTCTTTGGTCATGTGTCACTACAATCAAAGCGGCACCATGTTGTGCACAGTGAGACTTGAGCATTTCAATTAAAACCTGCGCATTGTAATCATCAAGTGCAGAGGTCGGCTCATCCGCGAGGATCAGCTTTGGGTGATTGATCAGTGCGCGAATAAACATCAGTCGCTGACGTTCACCAGCTGAAAGGCTCTCTGTACTTTGATTGGCAGTAGATTCCAGATTCAACTCCTTTAACAGGCCAATCGCTTCACTGCGATTTTGATCAACTCCAGCAAGGCGTTGAGACAGGAGAAGATTGTCAACAACACTTAGTGCACGAATAAAAACCGGTTTCTGCAAACAGAGCCCGATGTGTTTTCCGCGAAAGTGATCCATCTCAGAAGCGCTGAGTGCATGGAAGTCCACGCCCAGAAATGTCATCAATCCTGCATCTGGCTTCAACAATCCCGCAAGGATGTTGAGTAAGGTCGTCTTGCCACAGCCTGAAGGGCCTAAGATCAGTAATTCTTCCGCTGCTTTTAATTCGAAATCAGGAAATACCAGTGACTTCCCGTTTTTGAAATTTTTTCTGAGGCCAGTGCAGCTGAGCATCAAATCATCTTGACAGGTACATATTTCTCCTGGAATCCAGCTCCCTGAAATAAGGATCATACAGGTCCCGGATATAGTAAATTGCTTCCCCTGTTGATTTCATTTCTGGTCCCAGACTGATATCTACGCCAGGAAATTTATTGAAGGAGAAAACCGGAACTTTGATGGCATAGCCATTCAGTTTATGCTCCATTTCAAAATCTTTGAGTCGATGCGTGCCAAGCATTACTTTGGTGGCAATATTAAGATATGGAACTTGATAGGCCTTAGCAATAAAAGGCGTGGTTCTGGATGCTCTGGGGTTGGCCTCAATGACGTACACCTGTTCACCTTTTATTGCAAACTGAATGTTGATCAAACCGCGAATGTTCAGCCGAAGTGCAATGCGACGGGCGTATTCGATCATGGTCTCAATAGCCTTTTCCGAAAGGCTGTAGGTGGGTAATACGGCTGAGCTGTCACCGGAATGTATACCAGCCGGTTCGATGTGTTCCATGATTCCCATGATGTGTACTTCTTCACCATCACAGATCGCATCAATCTCAGCTTCTTTTGCGCGTTCAAGAAACTGATCAATCAACACCCGGTTGTCCGGCATATGCTTAAAAATGTTGAGCACCTGCCTTTCAAGTTCTTCATCGTTGATCACAATTCTCATACGTTGTCCTCCCAGCACGTAGGAAGGTCTTACAAGGACAGGATAACCGATTTTTTTAGCGACTGTCAAAGCTTCATCTGCATCGGAGGCAACGCCATATCTCGGGTATGGAATATCCATCTCTTTGAGCAGATCTGAAAATCTTCCACGGTCTTCCGCAACGTCCATACTATCATATGAAGTACCAACGATCTGAATACCTTTTCTGTGTATTTTTTCAGAAAGTTTGAGCGCTGTCTGGCCGCCGAGCTGAACGATAATGCCATCGGGCTTTTCATGATCGATGATATCCTCAAGGTGTTCCCAGAAAATGGGTTCAAAATACAACTTGTCCGCCAGGTCTGAATCGGTTGAGACCGTCTCTGGATTACAGTTAATCATGATAGCTTCCATTCCCAATTCGCGAATCGCCATTACCCCGTGAACGCAACAATAATCAAATTCAATTCCCTGACCTATCCGGTTGGGCCCTGATCCGAGCACCATAATCCGTTTTTTGCCAAGGTGAACCTCGGATTCGTTATGATCATCAAAAGTGGAGTAATAATAATTCGTACGCGCTTCAAATTCCGCAGCGCAGGTATCCACTCGTTTATAAACGCGCCGAAGTCCCAGTTTTCTTCGATGGCGTGTGACAAGCTCTTCGTCGATGCGCATGAGCCAAGCGATCTGCGCGTCGGAATAACCGTTCTTTTTTAACTCTGTCATAAATTCGGGTGTCAGGTCCTCCGGTACATTATAACGCGCAATTTGTTCGTCCAGATGAACAAGATGTTTTATCTCCCGAATGAACCATGGATCAATACCGGTCAGTTTCTGCACACTTTTTTCTGGAACCCCCAGACGCAATGCATCCTTTAGTCGGAATATGCGGTCATCACTGACTTTTTCAAGCCTCTCCAGAATATCTTGTGTATTGAACCATTCTTTCTTGTCTGCACCGAGGCCCTGCCGATCATTCTCGAGGGACTGACAGGCTTTTTGGAGTGCCTCATTAAATGATCTTCCAATGGCCATAACTTCACCGACTGATTTCATTTGCAACCCAAGTCGGGTATCTGCGCCCCAGAATTTTTCAAAATTCCAGCGAGGCATTTTGACTATCACGTAGTCTAGAGAAGGCTCGAAGAGGGCACTGGTAGTCCCAGTAACAGGGTTGGCTAATTCATCCAATGTAAACCCCAAAGCAAGTTTGGCAGCAATCTTGGCTATCGGATATCCGGTTGCTTTGCTGGCAAGGGCAGATGATCGGCTCACACGCGGATTAATCTCTACTGCAATGATTTCCTCACTGACAGGATCCATGGCAAACTGAACATTGCATCCTCCAGCAAAATTTCCTATTGAGCGCATCATCATAATGGCTGAATCACGCATTTTCTGAAATCCAGTATCAGACAGGGTCATTGCCGGGGCGACAGTAATGGAATCCCCAGTGTGAATTCCCATTGGATCGAGGTTTTCGACCGTACAAATAATGACGACATTGTCATTTTTATCACGAAGCAGCTCCAGTTCAAATTCTTTCCAGCCCAAAACAGCCTTTTCTACCAGAACTTCATGGGTGGGACTGGCGTCCAGCCCTCTCCGCAGCGCTTCATCAAATTGATCTGCTTTGTGAACAAAGCTTCCTCCTGTACCGCCCAACGTAAAAGAAGGTCTGATTACGAGGGGGAACCCAATCTCCTGAGAAGCTTCCTTGCCTTCAAGGAATGAATTGGCGATCCTAGAAGGGGCTACACCAACACCCAAATGCACCATGTGTGCCCTGAATTTCTCACGGTCTTCCGTCAGTTCGATGGCGGCAATATCCACGCCAATCATTTTGACACCATATTGTTTCCATACTTGTTGCCTGTCGGCTTCAATGGCCAGATTCAGTGCGGTCTGTCCACCCATTGTAGGTAATACGGCATCGATCTTGCGTTCTTCAAGTATTTTAATGATACTTTCAACGGTTAATGGCCAAAGGTAAATGTGGTCTGCAGTGACCGGGTCTGTCATTATGGTCGCAGGATTGGAATTGATCAGCGAGACTTCTATTCCTTCATCACGAAGGGCCCGGGCCGCCTGGGTTCCTGAATAATCGAATTCACATGCTTGTCCGATAATGATGGGTCCGCTTCCGATGATGAGGACCGAGCGGATCGAGTGATCTTTTGGCATCTGGAAATTTGCGCAAAGATAATTCCGCGACTTATCAGCTAAAGGTCTCTCTATAAATAAGTTTCAAATTAAAAAAAAACTAATGGTTGCTTCGCATGGTGACAATTTTGATATGACAAATTGTCATTCAGTTTTTTACTTTAACTTTGTGACTTCAAAGACTTCCTTTCCAGTGTATTATAAATCCGAAGAAAACTCCCATCCGATGCTGGATGAGCATCTACAGGGGACTGCGATTCAGACTGTTGATGATAAGCCGTCCAATGGGCGTCGTTTCTATCTGGAGAGCTATGGCTGTCAGATGAATTTCAGCGACTCAGAGATAGTGGCTTCAATTCTGGCAGATGAAGGGATGGGACCAACCAGGCAGATTGAAGAAGCCGATATTATCCTCATCAACACCTGTAGCATCAGAGAGAAAGCGGAGGAGAGTATCCGCAAACGATTAAAAGAATTCAGGATCTACAAAAAGAGAAAACCCGAGTTACTGGTAGGCGTACTAGGCTGTATGGCCGAGCGCCTCAAATCAAAATTCCTTGAAGAGGAGCAGCTGGTCGATCTGGTTGCGGGACCCGATGCCTATCGAGATCTCCCAGGCTTGTTGCGAAAGGCAGAGGACGGTGACCGCGGAATCAATGTTTTTTTGTCTAGAGAAGAGACTTATGCAGATATATCGCCGATGCGACTGGATGAAAACGGGGTAACTGCATTTATTTCAATCATGAGGGGTTGCGACAACATGTGTTCTTTTTGTGTTGTTCCTTTCACCCGTGGCCGTGAGCGCAGCCGCTCCAGTTATACTATTCTGGCTGAAGCCAGGGACCTTTTTGAACGGGGATATCGCGAAGTAACATTGCTGGGACAAAACGTTGATTCTTATAAATGGCAGCATCCCGAAACCGGAGAGGTTACCAATTTTGCCCAATTACTGGATATGGTAGCTGCACTGGATACAGGGTTGAGGGTGCGTTTTTCGACCTCACATCCAAAGGACATTACCGACGAGGTGTTGTATACGATGGCTTCCCGCAACAATATCTGTAAATACATTCACTTACCGGTACAATCGGGCAGTAGTAGAATTCTGGAACTTATGAACAGAACCTATGACCGTGATTGGTATCTCGGCAGAATAGAGGCTATTCGCAGGATCATACCGGATTGTGCTGTCTCATCTGATATCATTGCCGGATTTTGTACTGAATCAGAGATGGATCATCAGGAGACGCTCTCAATCATGGAATTAGCCGATTACAGTATGTCTTATATGTTTCATTATTCTGAGCGACCAGGCACACCTGCAGCCAAAAAATTAAAGGATGATGTAGACATGGCGACCAAGAAGCGCAGGCTCAATGAAATTATACGGCTACAAAATCAGATCAGTCATCGACATAACCAACGGGATGTGGGAATGGTGTATGAAGTTTTGATTGAAGGTAATTCCAAGCGTTCGGAGGACATGTTTAAAGGAAGAAACAGCCAGAATAAAATGGTTGTATTTGACAAGAAACCGGGCTTAAAGGCCGGCGACTATGTGCGGGTCAAAATTGACAATTCATCCAGTGCGACATTGCACGGAAACATCGTAGCTTAAATGGAAAGTGTTCAGGCTATTAAACAACGATTTGGGATCTACGGGCGATCTGAAAAACTTAATCAGGCGCTGGACACTGCTGTTCGTGTTGCTTCAACGGATCTTACGGTTTTGATTAGCGGAGAAAGCGGATCCGGAAAGGAGGTTTTTTCCAAAGTGATCCATCACCTAAGTCCCCGCAAACATAATCAGTTCATTGCCGTCAACTGTGGGGCAATACCTCCGGGCACCATCAATTCTGAGTTATTTGGTCATGAGAAAGGTTCATTTACCGGGGCAACTTCTGATCGTAAAGGTTATTTTGAGACTGCAGACGGCGGAACTATTTTTTTGGATGAGATCGGTGAAATGCCACAGGATACCCAGGCTTACCTTCTGAGGGTTCTTGAATCCGGTGAATTTATTCGCGTCGGTTCTTCCAAAGTACTCAAGACCAATACACGCGTTATTGCGGCGACCAATGTGAATTTGCTGGAACGTGTTCGAATGGGCAAATTTAGAGAAGACCTTTATTACCGTCTGAATACGGTGCCGATACGGGTGCCTTCACTCAAAGAAAGGCGTGAAGATATCCTTGTACTGTTTCGCAAGTTTGCTCAAGATTTTGCAGAAAAGTACCGAACTTCTCCAATTGAACTGGATGAGCAGGCTCAGGAACTATTACAGAACTATACCTGGCCGGGAAACATCCGTGAGTTGCGCAACGCAGTAGAGCAATTGTCCGTATTATCTGATAAGAAAAATCTCGGTGTGGAAGATCTTGTCAAAATAATTCCTGATATCTATACCACGCCACTGCCTGCCATCAATCGTTCGGACAGGGCCAGTGAACAGACCGGGTTTTACGAAAGAGAGATCTTATACAAATTACTTTTTGAGATGAAACAGGATCTCAATCAGTTGAAGAATATGTTTGTTCAGATGGTTCAAGCCAATGATCTGCATATGCCGGTTAGCATGGAAAATATCAGTTCGGCCATTCCTTATTTTTCTGAAGCACCTGTTCACAGTAATGCCGGATGGACGGGAAGTCCACCCGTCAAATCAGAATTTGATATACACGACAGCAGGCCCATCATCATTCCAAGGAAAAAAGAAGATTTCGAAGCCGTGGAACTGATGGAGGAACAATTGTCCATTGACCATATGGAAAAAGAACTCATCACCAAGGCTTTAAAAAAATATAACGGAAAACGAAAAGATGCAGCCGAAGAACTGGGAATTTCAGAGCGAACGCTTTACAGAAAGATCAAGCAATTCGATATTGAGTTATGATTCGGGCATTAATTTTTTTCTTAGCCGTTACTGTATCATGCTATTCCTTCAAAGGTATCAGCATTGATCCTGAAGTCAAGACTTTCACGGTTTCAAATGTTGAAGATATCACATCCGCATCACCGGCCAATTATGCGCTTGATTTTGGATATGCATTAAGTAATAAAATCCGAAGGGAAACAAGACTTAACCTGGACAATAACCAGGCAGATGTGCGCTTTGATTGTAAAGTTACAAGTTTCGCTGTCGCCGCGGTGGCTCCTGTTGCCGGTCAGCCCAGCGCCATAAACCGGTTAACAATCAACCTGGACGTTCAGTTTACAGACCGGAAAAATGAAAAAAACAACTGGCAGAAAAACTTCTCGCGGTTTGAAGATTTTGACGCAAGTCAAAGTCTAAATTCCGTACAGGATAAATTGATCAGCAATATTAATAAATTGTTGCTGGAAGATATTTTTAACGCTGCTTTTTCGAATTGGTAATGTATGAAGGATCAGAAATCATTTCGGCCAGACCCCCTGAATTCACCGGATCCAGCGTATGTGCTTTCCACATCCTGGAACCAACGTGATGACCAGGGTATCATTATCCGGAGGTCATTAAGTGATTCAGATCAATTTACAGTTGAAAAAACATTGCCAGAGGTGGCTGATTTGACAAATCCGGTTGATGTAAAAAATGAATTTTTGGCGGATGGAGAAGCAAATCAGGGTTCGAAAAGGATGAATTTAGAAGAGGGGATGATGCTAATAAATACTGAATCTGCCATGAATCCCCACGCTCTTGTGCAGGAGCCCGACCGCAATGGTGAGATTGCTTCAGCCGTAACAGAAAAGGAACACAGCGATCAAGATGGACAACGATCGAAAGTTGTTCCTTCTGTGGAAATTAAACAAGATCGCAAACTGCCGAATGAAGTAATTGACAAGGTTTATAAAACTCCGAAAATGAGCGCTCAAAAAACGGATACTCCGGACTTCAATCAATGGTTGTCAGGACTTCGCCCGTTGAAAAATGAAGCGCCAATTATTCCGGTCTACAAAGCCACAGCGTCTAAATCGGTATCCAGGTCCCAGGCAGTTGGAGGAATCTATGGAATTGAAGCATCTGCTGCTACGGAGACACTGGCACAGCTACTGACGCAACAGGGATATAAGGCGGAAGCCATTTCTATTTATGAAAAATTAAGCATCCGGTTTCCCGAAAAAAAGGATATCTTTGCCGACCTTATTCAAAAATTAAAAAATTAAGCCATGCTAACGCTGGTTATCATATTAATCGCAATTGATTGTGTTCTACTAATGGGTGTTGTATTAATTCAAAACCCGAAGGGAGGTGGCGTGGACAGCACTTTTGGAGGCGCCAGCGCCAATCAGATGTTTGGTGCCGCAAGATCTGCGGATTTTATTGAGAAGCTTACCTGGTACCTTGCTGCAGCGCTGTTTATCCTTTGCATTATCGCAGCAATTATGGCCGGCAGCGGAACAGGTGCAGAGGTAGCTCCTGCAGTACCACCTGCAGTTCCAACACCAGACGGTCAGTAATACCACTTGATGACCCTTGGTTCCACAGGGCTTAAAGTCCTTGTTACCGATTCGGTTCATCCGATTTTAATATCCGGCCTCCAGTCCAGAGGATTGACTGTAGATTATTTACCTGACATTACGCTTGAAGAGGTAAAGGCCCGCATTCATTTATATAGCGGTTTGATTATCAATACAAAGATTCGGGTAGATCGAGAAATGCTGCAATTTGCCGGAAAGCTTCGGGTTGTCGGCAGATTAGGTTCCGGAAAGGAAATCCTTGATTTGGGTGCTTTGGCAGGGAAGGGTGTAAGTGTTATTACTACTCCGGAGGCCAATTGCAATGCTGTCGCCGAGCATGGTCTGGGTCTGATCTTGGCATTAATTCGCCACATTCCCAGGGCCAACGAGGAGGTGAAAAAATTTTATTGGATTCGGGAGTCTAACCGAGGCCGGGAGCTGAGCCGGATGCGTGTTGGAGTTCTTGGATACGGATTTACTGGGCGCAGGTTTTGTCATCTTTTAAGTTCTTTTGGCTGTGAAGTTAAAATCCATGACCCGTATATCCAGTTTGAGCCCGAGATCCGCAGTCATCAAAAGGTTGATCATATCAAGGATTTGTACGATTGTGATGTGCTTAGCCTTCATGTCAGCTTTATGCCAGAAAATCACCACCTGATCGGTGAAAAGATCATTCAATCCATGGTAAGACCTTTTTATCTGCTCAACACTTCGAGGGGCAGGGTTGTGGATCTAAAAGCTTTGGCTTCCGGTATCGATGAAGGCAAGGTGGCTGGTGCTGCCCTCGATGTACTTGAAAATGAGCAAATCAAGGGTTGGTCTGAATCCGAAAACGAAACCCATCAAAGATTAGTTAACTCTGGCCGTGTAATATTTACCCCTCATATTGCTGGTTGGACCGTTGAGTCAAAATTCGAAATTGCGCAATCTATTTTAAATCAATGGCCTGATTTACAATAGCTTGACTTTTCTTTTTCGCTTTATGTCTTATGGGCAAGGCGTCCATTAAATGTTAAAATCAAGGATTTTAGGTCTCTGTAAAGCAGCGAGAACCGCCCATTCACGTTTAATTTTCAGTTTTAGTATCTAAGACGAGCAAAAAAGTTAAGTCGGTGCGTTGCCTGGGATGCTAATACATCAATTATTTATTATATTTTTAAGATGAAGATAATCAACTATTTAAATAAAAAAACGAACTCCACAAAGGAGCAGCTAACGCACCTTGTCGACAAAAAACAAATTCAGCTTTTAAAATCATTTAAGATTTGCTTAACATTGCACACTTATTTCATAAACCAACTAACATTTCAATTCATGCGTGTAAGTAAATGGTCAATGGTGGCTGTCTTAATAGCCGTCGCAGGTGGACTTTTTGCACAATCCACCCGAATTTTCGGAGTTGTAAGAGATAAATCCACAAATGAACCCATCATCAATGCTGCGGTTCAGGTTTTTAAAGGGACGGACCTTATTACCGGAACGGTTACAGATTTTGACGGCGCCTATAGCATCACACTGGATCCAGGTAAATTCAACGTTCAGGCGCAATACCTCGAAAACAAAGAACTGATCAGTGGCGTGCAGGTGCTCCTGGGCAAGGCGATCAAACTTGACTTTAACATCAAAACCGGCATAGAACTTGGTCCAGTTGAAATTACCGAGTACAAGGTTCCGCTTATTGAAACAGATAAGACAACCAGTGACAAGACCATCACAGCTGAAGATATTAAAAACATCGGAACAAGAAACATTAACACGATCGCATCTACTGTATCGGGTGTGTCAAGTGTAGACAACGGTGCTGTGACCATTCGCGGTGCCAGGCCCGATGCCACTGTGTACTTCCTGGATGGAATCAGAATGTCGGGACGCGCCCCTTCAGCAGTTGACATTGAACAGATTACGGTAATAAAGGGTGGTCTTGAGCCACAGTACGGTGATGTCACGGGTGGGGTTATTGGATTGACGACCAAAGGGCCTTCCTCCAAATTCGCGGGAGGTGTTGAAGGTGAGACGTCCAGATGGACTGACCCTTACGGTTACACTTTCTTAAATGGCAACGTATCTGGTCCAATCTATAAAAAAGACGGCCGCTCCGTGATAGGATTCAGACTTTCCGGCCAATTTACCGAATTAAAAGATGATGATCCTCCGGCATTTGGATCATATTTTGCGAAGCAGTCTACAATAGACCGACTGAGCAAGGATCCTATCAGTTATTTCAACGGTTCAAAAGAAACCAATGCGAACTTTTTGACGAATGGAACCGATGTAGTTCTTGAGAAATACAATCTCAATGACCGTAACCGGGCAATTGATATGACCGGCAAAATTGATGTCAAGCCAAGTCAAAATTTTGATTTTACGCTAACCGGTACATACTCCAATGTCAATGACCGCTTTGTGCCAGGAGGCAATTATATAGGTTCTGGTAGCTGGGCCCTGTTGAACTGGCCTAATAATCCAAGCACCAACAATTCCACATTGCGGGGCAACCTTCGCATCCGCCATCGCCTGGGAAGGCTCGTTGACCTGAGCGCCAATTCCGCTGAAGGCACGGCAGAAAAGAAGGTTCAGACTATTCAGAACGCATCTTATACGATTCAGTTAGGATTTCAGAATACAAAAAGCCTTACGCAGGATATCCGACACAAAGACCGGTTTTTTGACTATGGCTATGTCGGATCATTTGACCGTCAGTGGACACCAATTTTCGATCAGAATGGAATACATCTCGGATTCCTTCCTCTGGTCAATGGTTTTGACGGAACAAACAGTACAAATCCGATTTATGCCAACTACAACAAGGTTCGTCCGGAAAACCCATTGGTACTCGATTCCTATAATGCGTATAATAGTTTTGTCTCTGATGTGTACAGCACAACATGGTCAGGACTTGCAACCAATGTAGGCAGTGTGTATAACCGCTATGCCAAAACGGACAATGATCTTCTGACTGCTCAGATCAGCAGCGGATTTGATTTTCTACCCGGAGGATCTTCCAAGAGCGGAAGGCATAACATACAGTTTGGAATTATACTGGAACAATCTGTTAACAGAAGTTATACGGTTGCGCCTTTTAATTTGTGGACCATTGGCAGATTGTATGCCAACCAACATATCACCGGTATTGATACGTTGAATATCTGCGGATATGATTCATTGGGAAGAGCAATCTACTGTAACCTCGTCAGTATCGACAACAATGCCAAATTTTACAGCTCAGTAAGAGATATCGTTTATCCCGGTTCTAACAAGGACAGCGTTAATAAAATCTATGTCAATGTGGACAATCTCAGACCTGATCAGATGAATCTGAATATGTTTTCACCCAAGGAGCTGACCGATCAAAGCGTTATTGGTTATAGTGGTTATGATTACCTTGGTAATAAACTGGCCGCTGGCTCAAAGTTTGAAGATTTCTTTTTGCAAAAGGATGCCAATGGAAACAGGACTTATAATGTAGCGCCATTCTCACCGATTTATGCCGCGTTCTTCCTTGGCGACAAATTCATTTATAAGGATATTATTCTTCGACTCGGCGGACGTGTAGATTATTACGACGCCAACACCAAGGTACTCAAGGATCCTTATTCACTATATGGTATTCTTGGCGCAAAGTCATTTCATGACAAATTTGGCGGCAACAAACCATCGACCATTGGCGATGACTATAAAACCTATGTCAAATCGGAAGGATCCAAAGAAGTTGTCGCTTATCGCAACGGGGATCAGTGGTATTATGCCAACGGAACCGCAGCCAACAGTTCACTGGCTATATTCGGGGACAACAATCTGGTCTACCCATCCTACATCAGACCCGTGGATAGCTTGAGAAGTATCCGCGGTAATTATTTTGGTTCTGACAATATCAACGAATCTTTTGCAGATTATAAACCGCAGATCAACTGGATGCCGCGTATCGCGTTTTCATTTCCGATCTCTGATGTGGCGAATTTCTTCGCGCATTATGACATCCTGGTACAAAGGCCAACTTCAAGTCAATTTGTTTCGCCGTTAAATTATTATTACTTTGATGTCAACGGTAGAACACCTTCTGCCAATGGAAGCTTGTTGCCATCCAAGAAGGTCGATTACGAGATTGGATTTCAGCAGAAGATCAACGATAATTCAGCGATTGTCATGTCTGCATACTATAATGAACTGCGCAACATGATCCAGGTGTCGACCCTTTCAAAAGTAGCAACGGTAGGCCAATACGACACATACCGCAACATTGATTTCGGTACTGTCAAAGGATTCAATTTCAGTTATGATCTGCGACGTATCAACAATTTTGAATTTAATGCAGCCTATACGCTACAATTTGCAGATGGTACAGGCTCTGATCCCAACTCACAAAATGGTCTTACCAGCAAGGGTATCAACATACGCAATATTTTCCCTTTCAGTTATGATGAGAGACATCGTTTTGCATTTACAGCAGATTACCGCTACGGAAATGGTAAAGCTTATAATGGTCCAAGGATCAGTGGTAAAAATATTCTTGCCAATACAGGATTGAACCTTCAATTAATCACTGCCTCTGGAAGGCCTTATTCTCCAGGACTGACGATTGTCAGGTTTGATGGTTCAGGATATCGTGGTGACATTAATGGCGCAAGATTGCCATGGAATTTTAATATTGATCTTCGCGCGGACCGCAATATATCTTTGACCAAAGCGGAAGCAAAGCACCCGCTCAACCTCAATGTCTATTTGCGTGTGCAGAATCTTCTGAATACCCGCAATGTCATCGGCTTATATCGTGGATCAAGTGATGCCAAAGATGACGGGTATCTCACTTCTTCGCGCGGAAAGAATGATATCAGAAACGTTACATCAACTTATGGCAGTGATAATCTCCATTATTTCACGGATGCATACAACTGGCAATTGCTGAATCCTGACTTTTTCACGCTTCCGAGAAGAATTTATATTGGAGCCATATTCGAATTTTAATTTTAAAAATTTAAAGTAATTATGATTAACAGATCATTACTTATTGTTTTAGCCTTCTGCAGTTTTGGCTTATTGTGGGCAAACAGACCGAATGCCAAGCAGGTCAGAAAAGAAGAGAAGTCTATTCTCAAACCAAGAGAAAACTGCAGCCCTGCTACCAAACAGATGGACCAGGAAATAAATAACGTCAGAGCCAGGCTCCTCAATGGAGGTGACGTTTGGTGGGATTTAAACAAAGGTCAATATGTTGTTCCTAAAGTTGAAACAGGTTCCGGGAAACTTGCCGTATCCAGTCTTTACGCAGGTGGAGTATGGGTCGGAGGTAAAGACCCCAGTGGCGCTTTGAAATTTATGGGACAAAGCTATCGTAATGCGACTTCCAACGATTGCTGGCCCGGACCGCTTAACGATGCAGGTGATGCAACCACTAAATCCTGTCTGGACTGGGACCGATTTTTTAAAGTAACCGGTGATGAAATTCGCAAACAGCAGCGAAATCTTAATCTTGCCAAGTCTCAGGGACGATTGGAGCTAACGCCCGATGAGATACCGGATAATCTAAAATATTTCCCTTGTCGCGGCAATGCACTATTTGAAGGATATTATGGTTTTCCACTTCCGGAGACCAAGGCAGGTCTGGCACTTTTCGTTGACAATAATGATAATAATACTTATGAGCCTCAGTTTGGCGAGTACCCGTACATTGATATCAGGGGGTGCAAACCAGGTATATTCCCGGATGAGATGATATTCTGGATCTACAATGACAATGGAGGCATTCATACCAATAGTAAAGGAGAAGCTATCCGGATGGAAGTACAGGTACAAGCTTTCGGATTTCGCACCGGTGACGAGTTAAATGACATGACTTTTCAGCGGTACAAACTCGTCAACCGAGCACCACAGGTTATTCGCGATTGTTACTTTGCCATGTGGATTGACCCAGATTTGGGTTGTTACAGTGATGACTATATAGGATGCGACACATCTTTTACAGGTAAATATGATACTGTGACCGGTCGAAAAATTAACCGAGATGTCATGTATGTTTACAACATTGATGCGTCAGACGGAAATAATGGATGTACCTGCGACCGAGGTGTCAACACTTATTGTACAGATATTCCAATCATAGGAGTCGATTACTTCCGTGGCCCGCTCGATTCTGTTGGCAACGAACTGGGCATGAGTTATTTTATGTATTACAACGGGCAGGGTAACGGAGGTACCAACCCTCAAAATACATTCGATCCGCAAAACGCAGAACAATTCTACTTCTATATTACAGGCAGATGGAGAAACGGAGACCCATTAACAGTAGGGGGAAATGGCTACAATCCAGGCAGTACGAATGTAACACATTATGCATTTCCAGGCAGACCAAATGAAGCAGTTGGCTGGAGCATGTGTACAGCCAATGCCGGGGAAGGAGACCGAAGAACGATTCAATCTACCGGACCACTTTCACTTTTGCCTGGAGCCAAAAACGAGTTGATTATTGGCGTACCATGGGTCCCTAACCAGAATTATCCTTGTCCTGCCCTTGATGAGTTTTTAAAAGCGGATCAATTGTGCCAGGACTTGTTTGACAACTGTTTTGAATTAAAAGACGGGCCTACGGCACCAGATGTTGATTTTGTTGAATTGGATCAGCAGTTAATCATGATCCTGAGTAATTCACTGGGCTCTAACAACTACAATGAAGAGTATGCAGAAGATGGCATAGGTTTCCCTGAAGGTGTTGATAAAAAGTATCGCTTTGAAGGCTACAGGGTCTTTCAGTTGAAGGATCAAAATGTATCCCTGTCAGATAATTCCATTGCTGATATTGAACAGGTACGTGAAATTTTTACGGTAGACCTCAAAAATAAAATCAGGAAAATATATAACTGGGTTGGTATTAAAAACCCTACACCAAGTACCACGAACCCCATTGTGTATTATCCGGTAACCAAAGTTGAAGGATTTGATTCAGGAATAAGACACACATTTAATATTACAGAAGACGCCTTTGCCACAGGATTGAATAAGCAATTGATCAATCATAAGAAGTACTTCTACATTGTTCAGGCTTACTCTTACAATAATTATGAAGATTATAAAATTGCGACCAATGAAGGCCAAAGAACCCAATTTTGTCCAGGTCGTCTGAATCTTGGTCCCAACGGTGACGGAAAGCCTTATACTGCTATTCCAAGACCTCAGGTCTATGAAAATCTTAAAGCTAAATACGGGGATGGCTTGCCTGTCACAAGACTGGATGGAATTGGCACTGGTAATAATTTTATGAGACTTGATCCGGGTATGTATGATAAGATACTGAATAATACCAGCGCCGGTGTTATCGAATATGCGGCAGGTGGTGGTCCCATTGAAGTCAAGGTGGTGAATCCATTAAAAGTCAAAAACGGAGAATACGAGATCAGGTTTACCGATTCATTTCCGGATAACAATAAATTGGACAATCCTACCAACTGGACCTTGAAAGGAATTACGGATCCGAATATTCAGATCATGTCTAATTCATCTATCAGCAAATTCAATGAACAGGTTATGGCCGCTTTGGGAGTGTCTGTTGCCATTGGACAGGTTCAGGATGCCGGTATTGATACGTTTGGGACCAACGGGATCATCGGAACAGGCTTAGTATATAATTATAAAGATCCGAATGGCCTTCGCTGGTTTATCGGACAGCCTGACCGCAACACGCCGGAACTAAATTTCGTCAGGACCGAGTTGGGACAGGTGAATTACGGAATTGATCCTAATTCATTGTTTGAAAAACTGGGAAGTGGAACAGAGACTGGCACATGGTACCCATACAGGTTACTCAATGCAGATACCATTTCATTCACGCCAGAATGGCTGAACGGATTTAATAAAACCCTCTTCTCGAATTACAAATTGTCGGATCTTAACAATGTTGACATTGTATTTACCTCTGACAAATCAAAATGGTCGCGTTGCGTTGTGGTTGAGACATGGAACAAGAATATCGGCGGGGCTGAAGTTAATCCCATCAGCAATCTGAAAAATTTTCAACTCAAAGATTACCTTCCTTCTGTTGGAAAGAATGATGCAGATGGTGACGGCAAGGCGGACAGGGATAATGAAAAAGACGCCAACGGCAAAGACCTTACCGGTATGGGATGGTTCCCAGGCTACGCTGTCGATGTAGAGACTGGAAAGAGGCTCAATATTTTCTTTGGAGAAAATGCTTTCTATTCCAAGAATTTTCTGGCGATGGATTGTCTGACCGACGGTGACGCCAACGGTGATGATTTGATGTGGAATCCTACCGGTCAACAGATTATGAACAATCCGGCTAATTGCGGTTTTGCGCGGTCACTACTTCAGGTGGTACTGGGAGGACATCACTATATCTATGTAACGAGACAGGATTACGACGGGTGTACGGCCATTCGCAAATCATTGTTGGATGCAAAACCCCAGGCTACGCCGACGAATATGCGTTTTGTAATTCCACAAATTACCTGGTGTTCAATGGCTACATTGTTTGATCCAACAGTCAAGCTCAATCCATTGGGTAACGGATCCAACGGTCTGATCCCTAATGATCTTACAGTGAGTCTTCGCGTAAATAATCCATATCAAGTTGCTGTCGGTACCAATGACAATAAGGGTCATAACTTATATCGCTTCAAAATTACCGATAAGGAAGCGGGAACTGTCACCGACAAGACCGCATTCGAAGAGGCTATGAAAGAAGTCAATGTGGTGCCAAACCCTTATTACGGCTTCTCCAGTTATGAAACAGGTCAGTTCAGCAACATTGTAAAAATCACGAATCTGCCTGCCAAGTGCATAGTAACAATCTATTCGATCGACGGAAAATTTATCAAGCAATACAAGAGGGACGAACAGCCTGTTAAAATCGTAGACCCTGAACGAGGCGCTACCGAGAAACAAATTGGTCCGGACCTTGAATGGGATCTAACCAATTTTAAGAATATTCCGATTTCAAGCGGTGCATATATTATTCATATTTTGCAACCGGATAGTGGCGCAGAAAAAATTGTGAAGTGGTTCGGAGTGGCCAGAAAATTTGATCCATCAGGATTATAAACAAGAATAATGCCGGGGACGGATACCATGTCCCCGGTTCAATTTATTAAAATTCAATGCCAACGAAAATGAATAAAATTTTACAAAAAACATTGCTGATAAGTGTAAGTATTGTCAGTATGTCAGTTGTTTTTGCTGGAAATCCGGATCGTCAGGGAGAGGCTGGAGCATACGAATTGCTGATCAATCCATGGGCCAAAGGAGCTTCCCTTTACAGCCTGAATGTATCACGGGTCAGTGGTGTCGAGGCGACTTTTGTAAACCCTTCCGGTATATCCAGAATCAACAAGCAGGAATTGTTGATCGGCCATACACGCTGGCTTGTGCCGAGCGGAATTACGGTCAATGCATTTGGATACGCGGCCAAGGTCGGCAAAAACGGCGCATTCGGATTGTCGCTTATGTCTCTGAGTCTTGGCGACATCAAAGTCACGACTACAGCTGCGCCAGAGGGTACCGGTGCAACGTATAAGCCTAGTTTTTTCAATCTGGGTCTTGGGTATTCACATAACTTTGACGAAAAAGTATCGGTTGGCATTCTGGTCAGGGGTGTCAGTGAATCTATCTCAAACCTCAATGCATTTGGATTCTGTATCGATGGTGGCGTTCAGTACTATTCCGGAGAGAAAAAAGAATTTAAATTAGGTATTGCCTTACGCAATATTGGAAGTCCCATGAAGTTCAGTGGAGAGGGATTATCTACTCAATTAAAAAGTCCTGAAGGAAATGCCTTGACTTATGATGTGAGATTGTCCGGATTTGAGCTTCCATCTTTGCTTCATCTTGGTCTTTCGTATGATTTCCATTTCAGTGACCTGGTAGTGTTAACGCCCATGGCAAATTTCACTGCCAATTCCTTCGGACAGGATTTGATTGGCCTTGGAGGTGAACTCAGTGTCTGGGGTAAATTTAATCTAAGAGCCTCCTATGCTGTTGAACTTGGCACAACTTCGGTTGATGCAAAAAATGCATACAAGGGTCTGGGTTTCGGTGCAGGAATGCATCTTGCAATGGACAAGAAGGAAAATTATTTCTTCAACCTGGATTATGCTTACAGACCAACAGATCCATTCCAGGGTACACACAATATTGGTATCGGTCTCAATTTTTAATGATTGGACCTGTTTCCAATACAGAATAGATTAAAATGTCTTTTTAAATAACTAATATTAAAAATTAACGAAGAACGTCTTCCTTTGCTTGGAAGGCGTTCTTTCTCATTTATAAAAAGCTGTCATTATGAGCGGATTAAATTACCTGACGCAGGCGGGTTTTGATCAACTGAGATCTGAACTGGATCATCTCAAAACAACCGGACGTCAGGAAGCGGCAAAGGCCATTGCAGAAGCACGCGAAAAAGGAGATCTATCTGAGAATGCTGAGTATCATGCTGCCAAGGATGCTCAGGGAATGCTTGAAATGAAGATCAATGAGCTTGAAAAAAAACTAATGAATGTGCGTATCATTGATGAAAGTACGATTGATACGTCACAGGTCGTATTGCTTGCAAGTGTTAAACTACTCAACCACAAGACTAAAAAGGAAATCGTCTATAAGATTGTGTCTGAGGCCGAAGCCGATATCAAATCCGGAAAAATATCTGCAAGCTCTCCATTAGGTCAGGGACTGTTGGGAAAGAAGGTCGGTGAAAAGGCCGAAATCAAAACCCCGGCTGGTAACCTTTTGTTTGAAGTACTTGATATAGGACACTGATGGCAACTATTTTTTCAAGAATTCTTCAGGGAGAAATACCGTGTTACAAAATTGCAGAGGACGATAGGTTCTTTGCGTTTCTGGATATCCGTCCGCTAACCCGAGGTCACACGCTGGTTATTCCTAAGACTGAAATTGATTATATTTTTGATCTCGAAGACGAGCAGCTTTCAGGTATGGTATTATTTGCCAAGAGGATTGCCAAAGCTATACATACTGAAATTTCTTGTGTCAAGGTAGGCATGTGTGTGATTGGCCTTGAGGTGCCGCATGCACATATACACCTTGTGCCCATGAATCAAATCGCCGATATGAATTTCAGCAATGCCAAACTTGAATTAGATCCAATGGTGATGGAGCAAACCGCAGCAGCAATCCGCGCACGACTCGCAGTCTAAAAAAACATTTCTAACACAAGGAGTACTGCCTTCAATCAGGTAGTTTCCAAAGACATTTCTTCCATTTCTGTGACTTTTATTTTCTCCATATCTGCACGCAGATTGCCAATTATAAAGTCCTGCCTCTCCTGGGTATTTTTACCCATAAAATAACTTAGTATTTTTTCGACATGAGAATCCTGGTTCATCACAACCGGTTCAAGTCTTATATTGTCGCCAATGAATTCCTTAAATTCATCCGGTGAAATTTCTCCAAGACCCTTAAATCTTGTGATCTCGGCCTTGCCTCTTAACGATCTGATGGCATCCTGTTTTTCTTTTTCAGAAAAGCAATAGAATGTCTGGCTTTTATCCCGCACACGAAAAAGTGGTGTGTCCAGAATGAACAGATGCCCGTTGCGCACAAGATCCGGGAAAAACTGAAGGAAAAAGGTCAGTAAAAGCAGGCGAATATGCATTCCATCCACATCCGCATCCGTAGAAATAATCACTTTGGCGAAACGCAGATTCTCAATGCCATCCTCAATATCCAGGGCATGTTGAAGCAGGTTCAGTTCTTCGTTTTCGTATACTATTTTCTTAGTCAGTCCAAAACAATTTAAGGGTTTGCCGCGAAGTGAAAATACTGCCTGAGTCTCGACACTTCTTGACTTGGTAATAGAACCAGATGCAGAGTCTCCTTCTGTAATAAAAATCATGGTGTTATTGCGAATATCTTCCTTTAGCTTGACATCAGTCAGGTGATACCTGCAGTCTCTTAGTTTCTTATTGTGAAGGTTAGCCTTTTTGGCGCGCTGGTTGGCGAGTTTTTTGATTCCGGCAATCTCTTTTCTTTCACGCTCAGACTGGAGTATTTTGGCTAACAATTCTTTGGCGACATCAGGATTTCGATGCAGGTAAATATCCAGTTCCTTGCCAACAAAATCAGCAATTAACGATCGCAGCGAAGCACCTTCAGGTGCTACGGTTGTCGAACCAAGTTTTGTTTTAGTCTGGGATTCAAATACAGGTTCTTCGATGCGTACTGAGACAGCACCTATGATACTGGTGTGTATATCCTTAACATCAAAGTCCTTTTTATAAAAATCCCGTATTGTTTTAACGATTGCCTCACGATAGTAATTGAGATGTGTTCCTCCCTGGGAGGTATACTGACCGTTGACAAAACTATAATACTGTTCTCCGTATTGCTGTCCATGCGTCAGCACCACTTCGATATCTTCGCCACGTAAATGTACAATTGGATAAACCAGCGTCTCCCCGTCTGTTCGCCGCTCCAGCATATCCTTTAATCCGTTTTTTGAAAAGTAAGTCTTTCCGTTGTAATGAATCCGAAGTCCAGCGTTGAGATAAGCATAATTCCAAATCCTGCTTTCAACAAATTCATGAATAAATCGGTATTTTGGAAAGACTTTTTCATCAGGAATAAATTCAATACATGTTCCGTTGGTGTCCTTACTGTCACTTAGTTTATAATCTTTCTGAAGTTCTCCTCTGGTGAATTCAGCCATTTTGGATTTGCCATCTCGGAAGGACTGAACTTTAAAATAAGATGAAAGTGCATTCACCGCTTTGGTACCAACACCATTCAGACCGACGGACTTTTTGAATGCCTTTGAATCATATTTGCCTCCGGTATTTATTTGCGAGAC
Organism: Saprospiraceae bacterium; assembly: GCA_046329325.1. Taxonomy (GTDB): domain Bacteria; phylum Bacteroidota; class Bacteroidia; order Chitinophagales; family Saprospiraceae; genus Vicinibacter. The sequence continues at coordinate 888,069 of JAXLUU010000001.1, read as the reverse complement.
ACAATCTATCACTTTGCCCAAGGGGATGCCCCGTCCATAATCCCGTACAACAACCTTGCCCTCACGGATTTCAAGGTCAATTTCCTTGCCATAACCCATTACGAATTCATCAATGCAGTTGTCGATAACTTCTTTGAGAAGAATATATATTCCATCATCCACGCTTGATCCATCACCAAGTTTTCCAATATACATTCCCGGGCGCAGCCTAATGTGTTCTTTCCAGTCCAGCGACCTTATATTTTCTTCGGTATAATTGTGTTGTGTTGCCATAATGGGCCAGATTTGGAGCAAAGATATTCATATTATGAATATCCTTAATTTGATTACTGCCTTCAGGAGGAGAAATAAGAATATTAGATTTGCAAAAAATTTATGGCCATCACCATTTGCCGACCTTGTGTCCGAATAAAAGGGATTGAAATTTATGGATCACACGGATTTTATCCTGCAGAACGTAAAATCCGACAAAAATTTATCTTCGATGTAAATATTTCGCTTAAGCAAATCCCATTCAGCAATCTGACAATAAGCGATACGGTCAACTATGAAAATGTATTTAAAATAATCGGGGAAGTGATGGCGCAACCGATGGTTTTGATCGAGCAGGTAGCCCATGTCGTCGGGCAAAAGCTTTTAGACGAATTTGATGTTGCTGACGCAGTGACCATTCAAATTTATAAGCGACCCCAGGTTGGCCAGTTCTTGGAATCTGTAAGTTATGAATGTACGCTGACTGCGTCCCAGAACCACAATATGTAAATAGAAACCATTTGTTTCATTAATTTTACCTGAAATTATATTCATGAAGACTTTACAACTCGCATTGCTTTTTTTGACAGCCGCTACATTGTCAGCCCAACAATCAGCCAGCCTTGAATTACATCGATTTTCAAGTGATGCGCTGAGATTTACGCTTGAGGCAAAGGCCGATAAAAAGACCAGTGGCTCTGATTTTTTCAAAGTTCACGCCGCTGAATTGGGATTGGGTAACCAAACCGAAATGAAGTCAGTAAAAGTGGAGTCGGACGGGACGGGTACAAGACATTTCAGGTATCAACAGTATGTTGACGGTCTGGAAGTGATGGGTGCTGTTTATCTTCTTCACGAAAAAAACGGTGAAGTCGTCAATGGCAATGGAATGCTTATGACGAACAGGGTTATTGAAGATTCAGAAATAGATCAATTGAAAGCGCTGACGATTGCCGATCAGCAATTGAGAAAATATTCCTCAAAATATAAGATCATCTCATCCAAAAAAGTCATTGTCAATACACAGTATCCGGATAATACTGGTGACTTTGTACCTGCCTATGTATTTGTTGTGCATAGTCAAAATGGTGACGAAGACACCAGAAAACTCATTGTTGACGCGCGCTACGGTACTATTATCAGAGATTTTTCAATCCGAATGAATTGCTTCAGTGACAAGGGAAGGATACAAACATTGTATCACGGTGAACGCGATATTGATGCTGATGCCGGCAAGAATAATTTCTTATCCATTAACGGCGGAAGGGGGAAAGGGATATTTGTAACCAATAAATCAGGAAAGTATTATTCTGATGATGATAATTTCTGGCAAGCTGGTTCTGGCGATTATAATAATGGGATGCACGATTTGTTTTGGGGTCTTCAGAAGACATATGATTTCTATAATGAAAAATTGCAGCGGAAAGGTGCAGATAATGCAGACCTTCCGATTAAAGCGTTTCTGTTGGACACTGAAGCATATGTCAATGCATTCTGGTCTCCACAGCTCCTCACACTCAATTTTGGCATCGGCGATTTTGATAAATATAAACCATTGACCAGTATCGATGTCGTCGGTCACGAGTTTACACATGGGGTAACCCAATTTACGGCGGGCCTGGAATATCTGTATGAAGCAGGAGCAATGAATGAAGCATTCAGTGATATCATGGGCAAATCCATTGAGTATGAATTTGACCGGGACAGCTTTAACTGGTATATTGGAGCACGCTTCTCAAAAACCAGGGCGCTTGCCTTCAGAAGTATGGAAGATCCCAACTTGTATAATAATCCGAAATTTTACAAGGGGAAGCGTTGGGCTACCGGGACCGGAGACAATGGTGGTGTACATACTAACAGCGGCGTTCTGAATCATTGGTTTTATTTATTGTGCACAGGAGTCAAGGACACCAATGAACTGAATTATATCTACGACGTGAAGCGTCTGGGTTTTGATACGATGACCAGATTTGCCTATACACTATTGAGCAATTATCTCGGTGTGGCTTCCAATTATTATGATGCCCGAGAGGCATCATTATTGCTCGCTACAAACTGGTGGGGTGTCTGTTCATTAGAATACAACAACATCATTGAAGCCTGGCGTGCCGTGGGTGTTGGAGGTTCATCTTCCGATCGGGATATGACTTTGATCAACAGCAAGACCATTCTCAATTCCTGCAAAGACGGATATTATACTGTAGAATGCAGAATCAACAACCAGGGTTGCAACGTCCCTATTCCTGCCGGTACCGAGATTAAAATGTATTACAAATTTGATACCGCTGCTCAGGTTCAAGAAGTACTGACTTTGGATAAAGATATACCTGGAGGCACACATGTTGATTATGTATTCAAAAGTGTCCCTCGTATCGTTAAGTCGGGTCAATCCAGACTGACCGTATGGATGGAATCCGGAATTGATGCAGACACCTCCAATAACAGATATTCCGTATTGCTCAATCGTCTGACGAATAGCGTTGATCACGATTTCAGACTGAACAATCTAACCGTTGTGGGTGCGCCCTGCCCGAATGTCAACAACGAGTACACCGCCAACGCAAATACCCTGTATAATGGCTGTACTGTCATACCACCGAATAATGATTTCGAGCTCAGGTTTATTTTTAAAGACTCAACCTATGTACACCGCTTTAAAAATCAGACATCGGTATATCCAGGTTTTAATATGCCCGTCAACAATATTAAGGTGCCAAGATCTTTTATCGGGCTTAAAAAAGTTTTACTAAACCTTGTCTGGATCAAGGACACGCTGACCTCCAATAACATGGTTAATACACAGCTTGTCATGATTGACAACCGAATTGAAAATGTGATCGAGAAGTTCAGCGGTGGATATTATGACAGCACAAGGATTCAGGTGAACAAGGATTCATTCAACGTTACCTTCATTCAGGAAGATGCAACACTACAGTCCGAAGCTGTTGTGGTGACAGGTGGTAAAATACTTAACAACAACGGTACGCTGATTCCAACGGTACGAACTGATCAAAATCAGATGTTTAATAGTAATACGAAGTTTACAACCAAAATTTATGTATGCGCAGATGCCAGCCATATTGTGAACCCAAGGATTGAATTTGATTTGGCGTATAAGAAGGGGGCGTTCAAGTTTGATTCGGTAGGTATTCCGTTTTCTTCAGCACTGAGGATGAACTGGTATGACCAAAATAATACTTTGCTGCGAACCATTTTTTACAGTGCGGGTGATCAGAGCATGCAAACAGAACATGTCGCTGAAGCGCTATCACCTGAGGTATCTTATATTGATCTTACTATTCTTTGTCTCCAGGGTTCAGAAGATCCTACACTGGGCATGATTGACTACACGGGTGATGTTATGGCAATTGACAATGTAGTTGTTTCAGGAACCACGGGAGTACAGGATGCCGGCGACAATACAGCCATATTATTGTTTCCAAATCCGGTGAAAGACGAATTGCACATTGTTGCAGTGAAAGAAGCTATTCGAGAAGTTAAGATTTATGATATGATTGGTCGCGAAATTCTCAATCAGAACTGGCCGGCTGGTGTCCTCAGGCATGAAATCAGTGCGTTGCCTTCAGGGCAGTATATGGTCATTTGTCAAACGGTGAATGGTCAGCGATCTCGTACAAAAGTCGCAGTAATAAAATAGGTAATATTTAGCGATTCATAAATCAAAATAATTAAGTATTAAATATTTTTGTAAGGTATAAATCATTGATATACAATAATAATACATATTAAAACCTCCTTTACGGAGTCAAAATTGGTATTATTTTTGCACTGTCCTATCTACAAAGCAGTATATCATGAAATCTACCCTCCTCTACAGCGTTCTGTTAATGACGGTTATTCTGGTGATGTCATCCAGACCGATGCGGCCTGAGGAGAATTATGTCTCTCAATACCGTGATATTGCCATCCGAGAGATGATGCGAACCGGTATTCCGGCTTCTATAAAATTGGCACAGGGAGTTATGGAATCTCAATCCGGAAGATCAGAATTGGCGATTCAGGCGAATAATCACTTCGGAATCAAATGCAAATCAAACTGGAGTGGTGCAACTTACGCCTATAAAGATGATGATCTCAATGATAAGGGAGAACTGATAGAATCCTGCTTCCGCAAATATGAGTCCCCTGAGCAATCCTATAAAGATCACAGTGATTTTCTGAAGAATCGTTCTCGTTATAAACTTCTATTCGAATTTGAAAAGAGCGATTACCGTTCCTGGGCCAGAGGATTGAAGATGTGTGGATATGCTACAGATCCCGCATACGCTGACAAGCTCATCGAAATCATCGAAAGGTTTGAATTATACAATCTTGATAAAGAAATCAATAACACCGACTCATTCAGTGAGGTCAATTTAATTAAGGTTACCGATAGCATCCCATTACAACCTGCTCAAGTTGTATTGACAGAAAGCAATACGAGTATAAAGTCTGTAATACCTGGGCCTGTTAAGAATAGCCTCAAGAAAAAGAAGTGAAAAGTGCACTATGTTCATCAGGTAGCCCCTCAAAAGACAGGACTTTGCCAACAGAAGTTATTGACTAATCCCCAGAGGACATTGACAAATTATTAAAATTTATATATAAAAAAGCAATATCTTTGCCGATGCCAAGGTTGTCGGAGTCGAAGTAAACCAATCTCATACCTAGACGATGATAATAGAGTGAAAATCAACCTACTCGCTCAATTCTTCTGACAGCTTTGGCTTTTTCTTCAGTACATTTTTCCGGTCATCGTAATACCCTTTGCTTTCAGATACAATATCTTTTGCTGCATAAATGGCGTGAAGCATTGATTCATGATCCGCGATATTCTGTCCAGCGATATCGAAAGCTGTTCCATGATCCGGGGATGTTCGGATAAAAGCAAGCCCAGCGGTATAGTTGACACCACTGTTGAATGAAAGTGTCTTGAATGGAATCAAGCCCTGATCGTGATACATAGCCAGTATTCCATCAAATTTAGTGAATTTACCAGCGCCAAAAAAACCATCCGAAGAATAGGGACCACTCACAAAAATCCCGCTTTTTTTGGATTCAATAATGGCAGGTCGTATGATTTGTTCCTCTTCCATGCCCAGCATTCCTTCCTCGCCTGCATGCGGATTCAGACCCAGGACTGCGATGTTTGGCTTTTCAATGCCGAAATCCCTAATCAGGGACGATTCCATGAGTTGAATTTTTGAAATCAGAAGTTCCTTACTTATTGCCGAACAAACATCCTTGAGGGGAAGATGATCCGTTACCAGACCGATGCGAAGACGTTCACTAATCATCATCATGAGGCAATCCCTTGATTTGGATTTCTCCAGAAGATATGGCGTGTGTCCCATGTGCTGATAGCCAGCCATTTTCATAGAATGCTTGTGAATCGGGCCAGTAACCAGTGCGTCCAACTCATTGCGCATCAAATCAGCCACAGCCTGATCCAGGGCGAGCATCGCCAGTTTTCCTCCTTCGGGTGTTGGTTTGCCTAGGGTAATATTGACATTGTCATTCCAACAATTGACTAGATTGACCCGATTGTGCTTTGGTTTTTCACCAGGGTTTAAAACGTAGATCGATAGGTTGGGAAGATTAACGATATTCTTATGGTAAGAAGTTATTTTGATATTACCATAGATCACCGGAATGACCGTTTGAAGCAATGATTCGTTATTCAGTGATTTGAGTATAACTTCCAGGCCAATGCCGTTGATATCTCCCGAGGTAATGCCAATCTTAATCTTTTCCATAGAAAGGCAAAGATAATACATTCAGTCAGGCCATCAACCAAAAGACGGAAGCCCAACCTGGGATAATCAAATTTTTGAGCTATATGATGTTCAACGAAATGATACCGGTATCGGCGATTGAAGCCATACAAAATCAAAGTCATTTTGCTTTGTCGAAAATCTGATGACATTCAACGAATCAGTACGTCGTACAATAATTGAAGTTATCCACTGAAGATTCAAGTAATTTCGTTTACAAATTTTAATCAGAATGAAAAAGACTAATGATATTCATCATTCCACATAGCGTAAATAATTCAATCCAACAGATATTGATTTTTACTAATCAACAATTTGCATTGTGGTAATGTCTTCAATCCGGATAGTATTATTAATATTTTTCGGGGTGCTAATTATAGCCACTACTATAATGGAATTCAATTAGTGCTTCAATTATTCTTACAGTTTGGCCTAATCTTAGATATGAAACTGCCGCATCATATTTTCAATCAGAAGATCTGAGAACCGGAGGCTGATCGGGTGCTGTTTTGTATATAAAGAAACTATGATTTTCAGGAGGAAAAATTATTTCAGAAGGTTTTGGAGTTCCACAGTCCGCACTGTAAAAGTAGAACAAATGTGATTCTCTTGTATCCAGACTCCAGTGACCATATCGCTGCAGGTATGCTTCTAGGCCGAAGTTGTCTTTCAGCGGAAGACAGGTCTGAAGGATTTTATTTTGCGGAATAGTTTCTTTTATGGCGAATATATCTCTGAGCATGTTACGATCCCTATTGATCTTTCCAGCATTCATTACAATTGAAGCTATAGCAATCAAAAAAACTGAAGCAACCATCAAATGCCCGTATTTCCATTTGATCCAGGATTCTTTGCTTATCCTGGAACCTATATTATGTTGAACAAAGATTGCTGCGCCCAAGGCAAAGAACGGCAGTGAAGGAATAATATAAAAATTACTTTGCTTAAGTGATATCATAAACGGAAAAACTCCGCAGATACCTGTGAGAAAGAAGGACAGCATCAGACCCATCTGAGCATTCGCTTTCTGATGTGCCTTGTTATCGCGCCATTGCCAGGCAGCCAGCATGAGCAATGCAGGAATTATAAGTTCAGCCCCTAGAAAAGAAATGATTTTCCATCGAGAAGTGACCATCATCACATCCTTCATACCATGTAATATCTGTACTTTGAAATATGCTTCCAGAAAATGAAAAGCTGAAGCGTTAAATAAAAAAATTGCAGCGGTTATGCTTACTGTTGAGAGGCTTAGGATGGCAGTATCCAATAGCGAATTGAACACTGATTTACCGGCATAAAGAAGTCCGTAGGTCAGGGGAAAAACAAGGACAAATAATCCTACCGGACCTTTGGTCAATATGGCCGTACATAGCAGAAGTGATGCCATCAGCATTGCATTCATGTCCCGCTGATTGACAAATCGTATCATAAAAAAAACAGCAGCAGTAAGCTGGACAAGTAAAAGATTCTCGAGCATATTGTTCGTGGCTGTCCAGATGATCAAAGGAAAGGAGCAAAACAAAAGGATGGGCAACCATGAATCATTCGTCAGTTTAAAAACAGACCAAATCCGGTGTAAAAAAAAACATGAAACAGCAACACAACTGAGGGAGAAAATTTTTTCGATGAAAAAATGATCTCCAAAAACTTTATAAAAGAAGCTCAACAGCCAGAACATCAATGGCGGGTGTTCAAAAAACTGAGGATACCTTGTCTCGGTAAAGAATGGAGCCCACCAGCTTCCATGGCTGTCAGCCAGGTTGCGTGCCACTGAGGCATAAATAACCCCATCCATAAACATTCCGTGGCTCAGGAGATTTGGGCTGATGATGATCAGAAAGACTCCTGCGATCAGCCAATAAATATATTTAGAGGGCATCAGGCGGATTAATTGAGTTTATAATTAAAGCCCAGCTTTTCCAATTCTGACAATAGATCGCCGCTGATCTGAATCTTCTTTTTGGGCGAAATAAATTCCAACTTCATTTCATCCTCGGGATGCACGACAACCATTTTAGGGACAAGTAAACCGCTGTGTGATCTGCAGGTATTTTCCAGTTGCTGAACAAGTTCCGAGGACAAATTGCGGATATCCATAAAAATTGTCAGTTTCTTGTATACATATTCCAATGCCGATGAAAGCATGCAAATGTGAGATATTCTGAATCCGATCTCTGGTTCTTTTTTCCAGCGCTCTTCTTCAAACACACCCTCCACCATCACTGTTGCGCCGTCTACAAGAAGTGGTTTGAAGCTAAGATACTTTTCTTTAAAAAGCCGAACAGGCATTTCTCCTGTTTCATCCTGAAGAATAAAACTGCCAAAACCTTCCCCCTTTTGATTGGTGCGATGTTGAATATTGGTGACAACGCCGCAGAACCGTATTCGCCGACCAAGATTTTGTGGAGAATGGAGAAGACTAATTTCTTCAAGTTTGGCACTGGCACAAAAACGCACTTCATACTCAAAATCTCTCAGTGGGTGAGTACTCAGATAGATGCCAGCGACATCCACTTCATGGCGCAATTTGGTCAGCGTGTTCCATTCGGGTGAAGGAGGAGGATCAGGAGCTTTAAAATCATCAGGGGTCAGCTCGCCGAACAAAGTCGCTGTATTGTTGTTTCGGCTGGCCTGATATTGTTGTCCCCATTTGATCATGCATTCGATATAGCTGTCGTACTTGCCGAATGGTGCAAAGTATTGTGCCCGATGAATATTGTCGAAACTGTCGAAAGCACCACCATATACACAACTTTCGATTACTTTTTTATTCAGTGATCTTGAACTGATTCTTCTCACAAGATCAGCAAAATCCACAAAGGGGCCATTTTCATTTCTTTCTTTCAGTATTTCTTCGACCGGGCCTTCACCAATACCTTTCAATGCCGATAAACCAAATCGGATTTCACCCCTTGCATTGACTGTAAAGTCCAAACCACTCTCGTTGATATCCGGGCCAAGTACCTTAATTTTCATGGCGCGGCATTCATTAAGATAAGAGGTCAGACTTTCAATGGCATTCTTATTGGCTGTTAGCACGGCGGCCATAAATTCGGCAGGATAATGAGCTTTAAACCATCCGGTTTGAAAAGCCAACACAGAGTAGGCCGCGGCATGAGAACGATTAAAGCCGTATAATGCAAATTTGGCCATCACATCGAAGATCTCCTGCGCCTTATCTTCTGCAACGCCTTTGTTCATTGCTCTTCCGACGAAGATTTTTTTCTGCTCGTTCATCTCATCGCGCTTCTTCTTACCCATGATCCTTCTCAGCAAATCGGCTTCACCAAGCGAATAATCCGCCATGATCTGTGCCGTCTGCATGATCTGTTCCTGATAAACCATGATGCCATAAGTGGGCCTGAGAATGGTCTCAAGCCACTCATGAGGGTATAGTACCTGGACGCGCCCGTGTTTGCGACTGATAAACTCATCTATATTATCCATTGGGCCAGGCCTGAAGAGCGCGTTCATCGCAATAATATCTTCAATCCCTGAAGGCTTGAGTAAGCGCAAATTATTGCGCATGCCATCGGATTCAAACTGAAATAGTCCCTTGGTATTACCAAGCTGAAAAATCTTGAGTGTATCCACATCATCCAGCGGAATAGTCTCCAGGTCAATGGCACCCTTTTCGGGAAATCTGTTACGGATATTTCTAATCGTATCTTCAATGATACTCAGTGTAGTCAATCCAAGAAAGTCCATCTTCAGCAATCCCGTTGACTCTATGACGGATCCTTCTACCTGTGTCACCCAAAGTCTTGTATCCTTGGCTGTACATACTGGGATGATATTCATAATTTCTTCCGGTGCAATGATGACACCGGCGGCATGGACACCTGTACTTCTGACAGAACCTTCAAGTTTTACAGCGGTATTGAGCACTTCCGCTTCGAGCGTATTGGTCTTGGCAATCTCCCGCAATTCAAGCACCTTGGCTCTTTCATCTGCATTAATTTCGGAAGAAAGTTCTTCTGACTGATTGAGTAATTTTTTAAGATAAATACCTGGGCGCGCAGGTACAAGTTTGGCCAGTTTGTCGGCCATGGCGAGTTCCAGTTTTTTGACACGCGCAACGTCTCTGATTGAAGACTTGGCGGCCATGGTACCGAAGGTCACTATCTGTGCCACCTGGTTGTGACCATATTTGTCCACCACATAATTAAGCACTTTATCCCTGCCCTTATCATCAAAGTCGATGTCTATATCGGGCATCGAAATTCTTTCCGGATTCAGAAAACGCTCAAAGAGAAGATTGTACTTTATCGGATCAATATCCGTAATTGTCAGGCAATAGGCGACGATGGAACCAGCTGCAGAACCACGCCCAGGACCTACACGAACATTGAGATTTCTCGCTTCATGAATAAAATCCTGTACGATGAGAAAGTATCCCTGGAACTTCATTTTGAAGATCACCTCCAATTCAAAATCAATTCTGCTCCTGACTTCATCGCTGATACTTCCGTAACGTCTGTAGGCTCCTTCGTACACCAGATGTCGCAGATACTCATTTTCATCCTTGAATTCCGCAGGGATCGGGAAGCTTGGAAGAAGTATATCTCTTTCCAGACTTGGCGTGTAGCACTTTTCAGCAATTTCGACGGTATTCTCCAATGCAAACGGAACATCAGAGAACTTTGCACTCATTTCTTCCTGTGTCTTGAAGAAATAGTCATTGCTTGGGAATCGGAACCTGTCCTCCTGATCTTCATTGGAAGCCGTATTGACGCAAAGAAGAATATCATGGGGATTGGCATCTTCCTGTTCGAGATAATGCACATCATTCGTAGCGATAACCTTTACATTGTACTTCTTTGCCAATGCAAGAAGTTTTTGATTGATTTGCTCAAGGCTCACTCCCGTGTCATCCAGATTCAGGTTGCCTTCCTGTCTTTGAATTTCGATGTAAAAATCCTCTCCAAAAACTTGTAGCCACCATTTGAGTAATTCCTCAGCTTCCGCATCATTACCTTTAAGAAGCGCCTGCGGAATTTCAGCGCCAATGCAGCAGCTGCTGGCAATTAATCCTTCGTGATGCCTCAGAAGCAATTCTTTATCTATTCGCGGATATTTTCCGTAAAGACCTTCAATATATCCTAAGGAGCATAATTTGGACAGGTTGCGGTATCCGGTTTGATTTTTCGCCAGTAATAACTGATGAAATCTTTGGTCATTCTCGCCTGCGGATTTAAGAAAACTCTGTTTGTGCCTGTTTTCGACCAGATAAAATTCGCAGCCGAGTATTGGCTTGATATTATTTTTCCTTGCTTCCTTCACAAAGCTGAAAGCACCAAACATATTGCCATGATCAGTGATGGCCACCGCTTTCATTTCATCCTGTTTGGCTTTCTGCATTAGCGCCGGGATGTCCGTTGCGCCATCGAGCAGTGAAAACTGTGTATGGCAGTGAAGGTGACAAAATGAACTCATCTGATGGGAAATTAACTGCAAAGTTACCATAAAAACGGGTCTCCCGTAGTGCACAGGTCTGGTATAGCCATTGTGTTGGTAATTTGTGGGATGAACTTTTCCCATATCAAACCATTGCAAAGACCGCGTAGAATTAATAAGTAAAATACTGATTGTCAGATCATTGATATTTCTTAACCGACAAGCAAATAATTTTCCATTCTTCTAAAAGCAGACAATGTGACGCAGACTGATTAGTCTTTAATTTGCTGCTTGTTGCGATTTTGTTTTTAGTTGTTGGCGCTATTTGTAATATTGCGGCAGAGGATAGTTCTTATTATACCCATTAAAGCATGGTAGTCTATAATGTAACGATTAAGGTCGATCCAACGATCGCTGAAGAATGGATGCAATGGATGCGCCATCATCATATTCCACAGGTATTGCAAACGGGTGTTTTTACCAAAAGCAGAATCAGCAAACTGGATATTCAGGAAGCAGACGGAATTACTTATGTCGTCCAGTATGATTGCTATTCACAGGAACTACTGAACACTTACATGATTAAGTACGCCCCGACTCTGCAGAAAGAACATATCGATAAATTTGCAGGCAAATTTGTTGCATTCAGAACTGTACTTCAGATCATTGAGGAAATTTATCCGGTAGTCAATTAACAAGATACGAATTCAACACATTATTCAAATTGAATGGGGTCTTTCTTTTGTAAATACACGTTCAGTATAACATCAGAAGCATGCAAAAAGCATGAATCCTTTGCAGTATCAAGAAGACCATACAATATTTCAAAATTCATCGAGCAAACTCGGCGATGTCGCAAAAAATAAAAACGGCGCCGAACTTTACTTTGAAGATGAAGCTTCGCGAACCAGGAGTAGTTTAATGCTCAGTCTGAGATTGTCACTGATCAGTTGATCTTTAATCAAATCTGCAATTTTGGTGGAGTGATAGTTGATTCCCCAAAGTGTTCTGTTGATCGTAAATTCCGGAATGTTGATCAGGGTTGTATTACCAGCGTAGATTACTTTCGCCTTAATATCAATGTCTTGATCAATCCCTCTGAGATTAAGTGTGCCATGCGTCAGGCAATTGGTCAGACTGTCGGCGAGGGACGCCGAGGAGATAATATGAAATGATGCTTCCGGGAATGAATCACAGGCAAAGAAGTCAGCAGATTTAAGATGTTTTTCAAGATCGGCTTTATCTTTAGGGTCATTGATATCGATATTGCTGATAGATGTCATGTCTATGACGAAGTCTCCGCTGTGGACCTGACCGTAGCTATCAATATCCATCCTTCCGCTTTTGATCCTGAGAGTGCCGTTGTGTTGTCCCGTTGCAGAAGATCCAGTCCAGTAGATAATACTCTGTTCATGGTTCACCCTGAAGAGCGTGCCATAGTCCACCGCAGATGCTGCAGGCGATCCGGGAGCATCGGATTTGTTTTTAGTGTCCGATTTGCAAGACCAGGTAACCATGGTTATGATGGCAAACGCGTAAAAAAATTTCATAAAAGAATTATTTGAGGCAAAGATATCGGTTTTAGCTCAGGACACCAACCAGGTTAAGACGCCTGAAGTATGATGCGTACCATAGACCAGTCCATACTTTGAAAGTGTCCGTCAACATTCATCCTGAGGTTGCCGGATTCGTCTACACCGAGTAGTACAGCTTCAAACCTGATCCCGCCTGTTTTTTCCAAAAGAACTTTTTGGCCATGACCAAAAAGCGAAGCATTATAATCATCTAGCAAGTCGAAATTACGGTCTCCTGACTTCAAAGCCATCAGATGGCTTAGTCTGTGATGCAATGCCCGTAGGATGGGCATGCGGTCGAAATTTATTCCTGTGACCTGACGCATGGAGATGGCCATGAGCGAAGGATCAAAATCCGTTTGGTTGACATTGAGGCCAATGCCGACGACAGACCATTGCATCTGGCTTCCTCTGAATATGTTCTGGATCAGGATACCCGCGATTTTCTTCCTGTTGCATAAAATATCATTGGGCCATTTGATGACAATATCTTCTCCCGGGAGGTAATCCTGCAACACACCCAATACGGCGAGTGCGCTGATCTGGTTGAGACAGAATACTTGTTTTTCCTCTAACCATGACGTCCTGTAGGCAAAGCTTGCGAGTATATTAACTGCGGGGTAACTTTGCCAGATTCTGCCATATTGTCCCCTTCCTTCTGTCTGAAAGTCTGAAAAAACACAAAAACCGTCCGTTGGACTGGTTTTTGATAACAAATCGATCAGATAGCTATTGGTAGAGTTGACGGTGTCCAGGTGAATAAAATTGAAATCGGGGCCGGATGATTCCACAGTAGCTTTTAAATTTTGAATTTTTAGTTTTAAGAATAAAATAACAATATCTATTGACTAAATCGTCTGCGACCAGTAAAAAAGTCAATCCGGCAGAAGAATCATTTACAGCGCTGGTAATTGACGCAATACAGGATATCAAAGGTAAACATATTGTACAGATTGACCTTCGGAAGATAGCCGATGCGCCGGCCCGGTATTTTATAATTTGTGAGGGTGAAAGCTCTACCCAGATCAGAGCTATAGCCTCCAATGTTGTTCGCCGGGCACGTGAAGAAATGGGTATCAGGGCCAATCATTCAGAGGGTCAGCAAAGCGCCCGCTGGGTAGTCGTGGACTTTTTTGATGTCGTCCTCCATGTATTCGATAAAGCGACACGTCACTACTACGACCTGGAGAACCTCTGGGAGGATGGTCATTTTACAGAGTTTCAGAACATCTGATTCCGGGCGGAACAACCTTTTTTCGATTTTGTCCGTTATTTTAAACTGAGTATTTAAAAACAAGCAAGCAACAAATGGAAATTCCTGAAAATAAAAATAAAGGCAGTAAGCAGCCAACACCGGGAGGAGGATTCAATTCCTACTGGATTTATGGTATTATTTTCCTTATTTTTATCGGGGTGAACCTGTTTTTCATGGTTAACCCGGCACAACAGCCAATCAGTTTCAACAAGTTTGAGTCCATGGCAGCCGCCGGAGATATTGAAAAGGTTGAAGTTGTCAATAACAAGATTGCCAATATCTACCTCAAAGATCAGGCATTCTCCAAAGAGGCTTACAAAGATGCCGAGAGACCGGGGCTTATCGGAAAGCCCTCGTATACCTTTAACATTGGTCCTGCAGAAAATTTTGCCGACAAAGTGGACAAGATGAATGAGCGTATACCAAGCAAGGTTGATCTGATTTATCAGGAGAAGCAAAACTGGATGAACACCATCCTGGGACTGGTATTGCCTCTTGCCCTCATTGTCTTTGTGTGGATGTATATCATGCGTAAGATGGGTGGAGGAAATGCAGGCCCTGGAGCGCAGATCTTCAACATCGGAAAGTCCAAAGCGATGCTGTTTGAGAAGGACCAGAATACCCATATAACATTTGCAGATGTGGCTGGACTTGAAGAGGCCAAAGAAGAGGTGATGGAAGTAGTGGATTTTCTCAAAAATCCAAAAAAATATACAGCCCTCGGTGGAAAAATTCCCAAAGGAGTGCTGCTTGTGGGCCCTCCGGGAACAGGAAAGACCCTGCTGGCAAAAGCAGTGGCTGGTGAGGCCGCAGTACCGTTTTTTACTATATCGGGATCCGATTTTGTCGAAATGTTTGTTGGTGTAGGTGCCTCACGTGTGAGGGACTTATTCCGTCAGGCCAGAGAAAAAGCCCCTTGTATCGTATTCATTGATGAGATTGATGCCGTTGGCCGAGCCCGCGGAAAGAGCCTGATTCAGGGTGGCAATGACGAAAGAGAAAATACGCTCAACCAGTTGTTGGTCGAGATGGACGGTTTTTCGAGTGATAAAGGTGTCATTCTGATGGCAGCTACCAACCGGCCCGATATTCTGGATAATGCGCTACTTCGTCCTGGACGCTTTGACCGACAGATTTCAATTGACCTGCCGGATCTTGTCGGCCGTGAACAAATATTCAAAGTTCACCTTAAAAAGCTAAAACTAAGTCCATCCGTCACCCCGAAGGAGCTTGCCGAAATGACGCCGGGTTTTGCGGGTGCAGATATTGCCAATATCTGCAATGAGGCAGCATTGGTCGCGGCCAGGAGAAATAAAACAGCGATTGATATCGATGATTTTAATTATGCTCTCGACCGCGTCATTGGGGGGCTTGAAAAAAAGAACAAGATCATTGCTCCGGAAGAAAAAGAAATTATCGCTTACCATGAGGCAGGACATGCTATCTGTGGTTGGTACTTACGGCACGCTTCTCCGCTGGTCAAGGTTACCATTGTGCCACGGGGTGTGGGCACGTTGGGTTATGCCCAATATCTTCCAAAAGAAGAATATATTACACGCACAGAAGCCTTGCTGGACAGAATCTGTATGACCATGGGCGGACGGGCCGCTGAAAAAATAATTTTTGATAAGATCAGCACTGGCGCCCAATCAGATCTAGATCAGGTTACGAAGATCGCCTACAGCATGGTATCCACATTTGGCATGAACAAGCGGGTGGGCAATGTTTCTTTTTACGGAATGTCCCAGGAAAATTTTTCAAGACCATTCAGTGAAGAGACCGCCAAACTTATGGATGAGGAGGTGCGCGAGCTGATTGACGAACAATACAAACGCGCACAGCAATTATTGACAGATAAGCATCATGAACTCGACATACTGGCGGGAGAATTGCTCAAAAAAGAGTTGTTGCTGAAATCCGATGTAGAAAGACTGATCGGCCCTTCACCATTTCATTTTGACAAGCATGCGGAACCCATTCCGCATAGTGGCCAGCATGTCTCCGATGAAAAACCAACAGAAGAGGAAAAAAAGCTGGAGAACTAGCAGGAATAGAAGAAATATTGTGTTGAGCTTCCTACTGAAGAATAGCTGTCTTCAGAGTCAAAAGCATGTAAGTAATTATGAGTTTGAATATTGATTGAATATGATGTGATTCAACTCAGTTCTTAAATAATTGGAGCAGATATAGGATTTATAAGACATCATAAAGCGTTAGCAAGTACTATTTTTGTGTCTTATTGTCAAAATTAAATGCAGGAAGAGTACATTCAAAGAATAAACAAAGTACTTGCCTTTATAGATGATCATTTGGATGCAAATTTGTCTTTGCAGACTTTATCAAAAGTCGCTTGTTATTCTTCCTTTCACACCCACCGACTTTTCAAGGCAATTACAAATGAGACTTTAAATGCCTATGTCGCCAGAAAAAGAATAGAAAGAACGGCCATTTTACTTATACACAACAGTAAATTGAGTATTGGTGAAATTGCAGTTAGGTATGGCTTTCTGAATGATTCAACTTACTCCAGATCATTTAAGAAGATTTATGGACAAAGTCCGACGGAATTTCGCAAATCCAACAAGAATAATTTTAGCAAGATCGGCAAAGTAAATAGCAAGAATGGTAAAGACAGTTTTATCACTGAGGAATACCTTTGCAACATTGATCATCTAAAAAAATGGATTAAAATGAACGGTAATATTGAAATTAAGCAACTGCCAAACCTGAATCTTGCCTATGTTACGCAAATTGGTGAAAAAGGGATCGAAAGTGCTTTTGAGAAAATTGTTAAATGGGCAATGCCAAGAGAAATTCTTTCCAAAAGAAACACCAATGTATGTCGGGTCTTTCATGACAGTTTTAAAATTACCGATGCAGAAAAAGTCAGAATGAGTATTGGTATTGCTTCTGATCAGGAAATTAAAGTCGATGGCGAAATTGGACTGACCAATATTGCCGCCGGGAGAAATATTGTCGGTCACTACGAAATAGCGCCGGAGGAGTTTGAAAAAGCATGGAATGCTTTATTTATCTGGATGAATGAAAATGGTT
The DNA here is from genome assembly GCA_046329325.1 of Saprospiraceae bacterium. Taxonomy (GTDB): domain Bacteria; phylum Bacteroidota; class Bacteroidia; order Chitinophagales; family Saprospiraceae; genus Vicinibacter. The sequence goes on along the minus strand of JAXLUU010000001.1, from coordinate 870,763 downwards.
ATACAAAAGCGGAAAGAAATCCCTTTGAAATTTATCACAACAATTACAATGAACACCCTGAGAAAAAATGTATTGTTGACCTGATCATTCCGATTGAATAAATGCTGATTGGATTCTGGCAATTACTTCGAACGTAAAGCAGATACCAATCATTAGACTTTTTGTTCCGAATTCTGACGCCTGAGCCTGGGATCCAAGACCCATTGTATTAAATCTGCTAAAGCGATACCCAGGATTGTCATGAACGCCGCAAGAAGAATCAGTGCGTGTACTACAGGCCAATCCCTGAATGCAATCGATTGATACAGTAATCTGCCAGTGCCCGGAATGCTGAAGATGTTCTCAATGATGAGTGAACCAGTAATCAACATGGGGATGGCTGAAGCGAACCATGCTGCCAGAGGTATCAGTACAAGGGGACGTAATTCCCTGCTAAATCCTGTTTTTTTGCTAATGCCTGAAGCGATCAATCGCGCCCAGAAAGGTTCTTCCATGCGAAGAATCATTTGTCTTCGAACAAGCTGATAAATCACGGATAGCGAAGGTAGCAGAATACAAAGTACCGGCAGAATCAAATATTGAGGCGCTTTGAACCACAATTGAAAAGGACTACGCACATCCGACATCACCAACGAAGAAGGCAATATAGCGAAAAGTCCACCAGCAAAAATAATCAGTAAAAGGTTGGCAAGCCAGAACGCAGGCATAGAATGCAGAATTGTGAGCGCTTGTGTAACCGTTGCTGCCAGCTTGTATTTCGTCGTGCGCAATGACCATTCTGCAAGCGTAAACCCGCTGATAATAATTAGCATTAATGCAGGAAGTTGAATAATAATGGTCCATCCCAACGCAAACGCAACTTTCTCGCTAACAGGCTTTCCGTCGCGAAATGAATTCGAGTTAGTGAACAACCAACGATGAAAAATATTATTCGAAGCATTCCAACGGAACCTTGGCAAAATATCTTTTAATGTTAAAGAAGCTGGATCCTCTTTCTGCGCTGTATTAAAATCAGGGACTACCGAAAAATAAAAAAGTGGTAATAATGTTTTATTCAGTGCATCGCCTGACGCTACCATTGCCGGATCTTCGCTTCGAGTAAAATCGTCATAAGAACCCGGTATTTGCCGGATCATCCAATGTAAAACCAGCGACAGAATCATTAATGAAACAAATGCTCCGGTCAGTCGATAGAATATCGAAGTCAGTGACATTATTGACGGTGGATCATACCTTCATAATAACCAGGACGACGACTGTAAGCTTCCATTCGGATCTGGTTGTTGCTGACAATCCTTTCCTTGGGTATGAATAAAAACAATTGGGCCACCTCATCATGTAATTTTTGTTGCAACGCGAGATACGCATCCTTTCGCTGTCTTTCATCAGGTGCTGAGCGAACGGTCTGGATGAGGCTGTCGCAGCCAGCATTGTGATAGCCGGATTTGTTAAAACCGCCAGGTAAAATATTCTGACTACTGAACGATTGATAAGGATCCCAAAGAGAAGGTTGTTGTCTTTGACTCATAAGCGCAAGATCAAAACTCAGTTCATTCAAATCCTTCATCAGGGCGGCGGCTTCTCGCGGAACAAGTTCGATAATGATACCAGCCTTTTTGCATTCCTCCTGTAATAGCAGACCTATCTTCTTTGAAAGTTCTTTATTGGTCAGATAGAAATTGAATTTTAATTCCTGTTTCTGATTATTGATCATTTTATCCAGTGCGCCGTTGTTATCACTATCCTTCCATCCTGCTTCTGAAAGAATGCGGATGGCTTCACCCGGATTAAATTCGTATGGGCGGAGCGAAGCATTGTAATACGATTTGCTGGGATGTACAGGGCTGTTGCATCGCATGGCAAGGCCATTGAATTGATCCCGGATGAATTTATCCGTATTGAAGAGCATGGACAAGGCGCGGCGAACGGCGAGTTCATTGAGTGCAGGTCTGCGCTGGTTCATCTCAATGTACATGTATTGCATCAGCGCAGGAGTATAGAAACTGAGATGACCCTGTTCACTTTTCTGCAGATCAGTAAAAACTTTTGGCGTCACCTCACTCAACAGGTCTATCCGATTATTCTTCAGTTCGAGAATTGCCGTAGCCTCTTCGGGAATCACCCAGTATTCGATTCTGTCAGGTTCTGAAGACAATAACGGAAAGTGATTGACTAAACTGTCACCCCACCAGTTTTTCTTTTTTTCGAGAACGATTTTCTGTCCGGCATTCCATGCACTGAGGCGATAGGGCCCGCATCCTGTAATTTTATCTTTACAGAATGCAGAACTCTGGTATGTATCAGCATATTGACGGAGTGTCTGCCATTGTGGTGTGGACCAGGAGGCCGAATCTTTAGAAAGAAGGTCCGAAAGCTCAAATGATCTCATGACGGATCCCGGATCATAAATATGTTCAGGATAAATGCAGTAATTGCCACTCATCTCCATGCCCAGCATATAGTGTCTGTTGATTAGGAAATGAATGGATTTTGGATCCGAAGAATCGGTCCTGACTTCACGTATATTTTTGAAAAAACCTGCGTAGGTTTTGTTTTTTATGCATGGATTAAGAGAAGATTTGATGGTGAATAATACATCGGCGGCTGTGACCGGATGTCCATCATCCCAGACTGCTTGCGAATGTATGTGATAACTATATTCAAGCGTTGAATCGTTGCTGACTGTAGGAGCATAAAGTGAATCGACTAGTATCGGTGAAAATTCTAGTTTGTCAGGAGAATATTCAAATAACGGTGGCATCATGAGTACTTCTATCTGAGAAGCCAGGGACGATTGGCTAACTACCGGATGAAGGCAGTCCGGCTCATCTGCAATCCTGATCCGCAGCACAAATTCACGATTGCTGCGATCAGACTTGCAGCCCTGTAAGGACATGATAAGATAAGTTGTGAATGCGAAAATCACCAGCCTGTTGATCCAAAAAACATATTGATTGTTAGACATAGCAATGAATTCAGAATCAAAGATAAAAAGAATACTCATTGCAGGCGGTAGCGGTCTGATCGGCCGTCAATTGATTCAGAGCCTTTGCAATAATGCAGAGGTAAGAATCCTCAGCCGGAAGATGAGAAAAGTCGAAGGCGCCAGCGTTTATTATTGGAATCCAGAGCAAAACGAGATTGATCCTGAAAGTCTCTACAATGTTGATGTAATCATTAATCTTGCCGGTGAGAATATCGGACAGTCCCGGTGGACAAAATCCAGAAAAGAAGCATTGTTAAATTCGCGCATATTGCCGATTCAATGTCTTGTAAAAGCGCTGGATAAACTGCAATTGCGTCCAGATCTGATAATTCAGGCATCAGCCATAGGTATCTATGGCAGCAGAAAGGGTGAGCTGCTGACTGAAGAGTCTTCATTGAAAGGTGGAGATTATGTCACTGAGCTTAATACTAAATGGGAAGTTGAATCAAAAGCACTTTTACCCTTCTGTGACAGACTGGTCATCATAAGAACAGGGCTGGTATTAAGTGCTGTAGGTGGAATATGGCCTGAGCTGATGATGACTTCGCCTTTTCGTATTTTAACATGGTTCGGGCGTGGAGAACAGGTATTTTCCTGGATACATCTTGAAGATGTTGGCGAGGCAGTCCGTTATCTGATTGAGAAAAATGATATAAGCGGAGTTGTCAATTTGAGTGCACCTGGAAGCCTGACACAGCGCGAACTAATGCACACGATAGGAAGAGTACTTGACAAATATTATTTATATTTAGGAATTCCGGAATTCCTTCTGAGAATAATCATTGGCAAGCGTACAACGCTGCTCCTTGAAGATCAAAAAGTATATCCTGAAAAACTACTGCGGCATGGATTTGAATTCAAATACAATAACGCCGAAGATGCTATTAAGGCCATCACAGGATCAATTCAGTAAAAGAAACCGTTCTATATTTGTTCCATCCAATTTGAACTGTTACAATGTATTGTGCCATTTATTATAAATTGAAATAACAACAACGAAAAAATGAAAACTTATCTAGAGAATCTTGCACGTTATAACTTTTGGGCCAATGAAAGATTTCATGAGACCTTATTACCGCAACCAGCTGAATTGTTGCAGTTACATATCGTCAGTAGTTTTGCCAGCATACAGGAGACAATGAAACATCTGTATGACGCAGAGACCGCCTGGTGGCTGCGGTTAAATGATCCGGCGAGCAGTTATAATTTTAAGGATCCTTTTCCCGGAAGTTTTGCAGAGCTGCTACACGCTCATGCTTCGCGATCAAAGCAGTGGGTTGATTATATTGAGAGCAGTGATGAAAAGACTTTGAAGGGGGAATTTCTTTATATGCGCGCAGGTGTTGAAATGAGATCACGTATTCATGACATGCTGGTGCACCTGTTCAATCACGGGACCTATCACCGCGGGCAGCTGGTCACAATGATGAGGCAGGCAGGAATCACTGAATTGCCAGCGACGGATTACATTTTGTATTGCAGAATGCATATGCCTTTGTAATCGAATATGGCTGGAATTTCTTACTTTCCAATTATAGTTTAATTTATTATACGGTGAATAATAATTGTCGAGGCAGTAAAATTAAATCTGGAACTTTGTATTGACTCAGTTATAAGTAACACTGAAACTCTATAAGTCGGAACAATTAATGTAGTGTAGTGGCGTGCTTAAAAAGTTAATGCATTGTTAATGTTATACTAATATTTGCATTCACTTGAATTCACTTTTAGATTTATAAAAGATTATTTTAATGAAGAATATCAGTATTTATCGGTTTTTTTTATTTCTATTTTCTTTTTCAATTCCTGGTTTTTTTATATTAATTTCTTCCACCATTCATAGTCTGCCTATAACAGCTAAAACAAATGAACGATGTAATAACATAAACATGATTTCTTGTTTTCAGACTGATTTAGTTGTCTGTAATTATGGAAATGTATTGTCATTTGTTGATGCCTTGATTGCTGAATTAAATAATCAACTCAATAACTGTGGTGGCGCACTAGTTAATTGCAATCAGGCCAATTGTTGTTATAACTATGCATATTTCGAGTTTACCACTCAACTTAATAATGGGAAAAATCCTTATTTTTATTGCACAAATGAAAGTTGTTCTGCTTTCACTTGTTCTGGCACTTTTCCAGGTGGAGGAAGTCAACATAATGATTTAACGGTAGCAGATCAAAACGCCATCCTCACTGCGATGAGAACTACTGCATCAAATGCAGAAGGATGTGGTGCAAATAACAGTCAAGCTATTACTCAGTATTTAGTTTACAGAACTGGGCCTACTGGTTCATGTTCTGCGGATGGACCTTGTTATAATACGCAAATTAAGCTAAGAGTGACTTACCTTTGCACTTGTCAGCAATAATTTAGATTGGCTAATAGAATGAAGAAATTAATAAATTTATTAATTCTAATTAATGTAGTTCAAATTGTTGGCTCTTCTCAAAAATCTTGGTTTAGATCAGAATCTAACTCTAAACTAGAAGTTGGGGATGTTGCGATCACTTCAAACAATAACTATTTCATAAGTTTAAAAAATAATCATTTTGTATTTTATTCAGGTGACAGTGGCGCTACCTGGACGCAAGCAGAAATTTTAAATGAGAACTACAAATATTATAAGTCGATAGACAGGCCTTATCTCAAACCAGTTGGAGATAAGCTATATTGTGTTAGCTGTACGGGAGGGTCCAAAAGAGCTTATTATAATGGAATACGATTTGAATCTACGACTGGCGTTACCTATACCAATTCTGAAAATTTATTTTTTGATCAAAATAATAATTCTTTTTATAAAGATTTTCAATTTGTAGCCAGAACTGATTCTAATTGGAACTGGAAACATGATTCCAACCTTTTTAAAGTCCCCGATGGTTATAGTATTAATTCAACCAATTTTTATATTGAAGATAATAATTATATTAGTACATTAGACTTTAAGGGCTCTATAAAAATTTATAAAATTAATACTGGGATTTCAGGTCATATAGAAACTTATGCTACTTTCAATGTTTCAAAAAATACCCGAAAGACATTTGTTTCTAGAGGTGGAACGATTTATTATCTCGATGTTAATGATATCAACAGGAATTTTAAATATGTATCAAGAAATAATTTGAGTAAAGTAGAATTATCAAAATTGCAAACCAACAATTTAGTTAGTGAAATATACTTTTATCATATCAATGCAAATAATGAGATATATCTTCTAACAAACAGGGGCGTTTTTATTAATAACGGAATTGATGAGGATCAATGGCAAAAATGCTATCAGATGAGCGATCAAATTCCATTGCCACCCGACCGGTTTACAACTATATTTGATGCTAAATATTTTTTTAAGGACAGCTTAAATGCTATAATCAGTTACGGTGACAATTGTGGCCAAGCGGATTATTGGTGTTTTACCCCAAAATATAAGAGTTGGAAGAGTATTAAGCTAGACTTTCACATTGACAACTTAAAAAATCTTGTTAAAGATAAAAATGGTCGATTATATGCCTATAGACCCTGTAAAAATTATTTTGGAAGAAACTATCTCCAAAGTTATAATAACGGCAAAGATTGGGAGCTAATGATACTGAATGGAGAATTTGTTACCAGTGTTGGGATAAACATGGAAGGCGAGGCTATCGCAATTCTTTCGAATAATAGTTTGTTCCTTCATAGTAGCATAAATGATGAATGGAATAAAGTGAGTGGTCCTGTATCACAAAATAGTCAAATCAGGCTATTTCATATATATTCTGCAAATAACGATTTACTATTAACGGGGAATGCTAATTTCGGATTGCCTAATGAGGTTAATTACCTCTTTCATTCAAGGGATGGGGGGCAGACTTGGTCTGAGATTAGTCCATTTGTTCAAAGATCTTATCATCCATTCAATGACTTTAAATTTTACATAGACCACTCTGGTAATTGGCTTGTTTATCAAACTGAAAATCAGTGGAATCCAAACAATATTCTAATCAGTAAGAATAAAGGTTTAACATGGAGTACAGATTCAAGATTTATCAATTTCTACCCTGTGGTCTTCATTCATCAATTAACTGATAATAGGTATTTAATTTCAGGTGATTGGAACTTTACCAAGCAAGGAACTTTTTTGGTTGATTCAACTGGCCATTTGGATTTTTATTCTGCAAATTATGAGAAAAATCCATGTGTTTTATTTTTTAATCAGTTGAACCAAGTCTTTGGATACCCTACATATGAAGGTGATTCAAAGCCATTCTATAGCAATGATCTTGGAATTACACTGATAAATGATGATTCCGGTATAATGCCAACTGATATTGAATCGCGTATCATTGAATCAGCAATTTATACAAAAAGTGACCAGATTACGCTTAACTTACAATATGATGGAATTTATAACACAAACAATGATATATTTTCAAGTATTTCTGATAATAAATTACAAGAAGATCGATACAATATTTTTAAAAATGAGAATTCGATCAGAATTATAAGAAAAGATGGTAAAGGTTGGTCAAAAGGAGAAACTGCTTTGCTTTATGACATATTAGGACGCACTTATAAAATGAATTTTCTCTTAGAGTCAGAAGGATTGATTGATGCAAGAACAATCAATTCCGGAATTTACTTTTTAAAAATAATAGACGAACTCGGAAAATTTCAAATTGCCAGGGTCGTATTCAATTGATGAATTCATATAAGTATAATAAAAATTGAATACTCAAATATAAAGATGTAATGGCAAGACCTATTCTTGTTTTTTCCCCTTTTCCTTTGCTAATAGACTGATCTCTTCCTTCATGTATTTGCGGAATTCTCCGGCATTGCGCAGAATCTCTTCATAGCTGGATGTTGGTGTGGCTTCCGTGATCACATCCATATTGGCAAGCTGACGGATGACTTTATTTTCCCTGTTGAGGATCCGGCTGTACAATAACAGGATACTGGTCTCGGATTTGCCTTCCAGCAAGGCATTCTTATCTACACGAGGAATCTGGTTTTTGATGGTGGGATTATAGGCCTTGGGCAAGTCCGACTGAGCAGTTGTATCTGTTGCAGTTTTAGCGGAAGAAGGATTAAATTTTTTTGCCCTGGCGGTGATCCGGGTATTCAATTCGTCGTACTCCTTTTTCATGGTCTCGCGAAGTGTTTCCAACGAAGCATTTTTCAGGTCAATGTTAGTGCCAGCATTCGATTTTCGAAATTCCTTGACCACCTTATCATATGCTTTGAGATCGTGAGACTCTTTTTTAAATTCTTTTTTGGTATAAACAGGTTTAAAAACAATGCCAGTGTCCTGCACATTTTGTGCTGCCATCAGGAAGGGACCCAGGCATAAGATGAAGACTAAGCGTTTCAGCATGATCAATTGCAATAAGTATTAAAGGCTCCAATCAAATTGTCAGCGATCATTTGTGCGGAGCGACCTTCAATCTGATGTCTCTCAATCATGTGAACTAATCTGCCATTCTTGAACAGGGCAATCGCTGGTGATGATGGCGGATACGGGATCAGAAACTCCCTTGCTTTGGCAGTGGCGGCTGTATCAACCCCTGCGAATACGGTATAGAGGTGATCCGGCTTTGTCGTATGCTGTATTGCCATTCGCACCCCTGGTCGGGCATTGGCTGCGGCGCAACCACATACCGAGTTGACTACGAGGAGCGCTGTGCCCTGGTCCTCCTGCAATTTGATGCTTACTTCTTCCGGAGTAGAAAGACTTTGAAACCCCACTCTGTTCAGTTCATCGGCCATTGGCCTCACTAGATCGATCGGATACATCACGTTGAATTTAAACGGTAATATCAACGCAAGAGTAGGTTAATTGTTTTGTGTAATAGCCTATGAATTGGCTGTTTTGCCTTGTTAGTAAGGATCCGTTAAACATAGGTTAATCCCTGATCCATCCCGGACAAGGTCATTGTCTCGAAGTGGTAAAACCGTCGATGAGTTTGTTGAGGTATGCACCGTAATCGCTTTTGGCGAGTTTAGCCGCTTCCCGACGTAACCCTTCCATGTCAATATAATCCATTAAATAAGCAACCTCTTCTATACAACCGATCTTAAGACCCTGTCTTTGTTCGATCACCTGAATAAACTGAGAGGCCTGCATGAGGCTCTCATGGGTGCCGGTGTCGAGCCAGGCAACACCTCTACCCAGTACGCCGACTTTAAGTTTGCTTCGCCTTAAGTATTCTCTGTTTACATCCGTGATCTCATATTCACCACGTGCCGATGGTTTGAGGTTTTCAGCAATTGATATAACCTCATTGTCATAAAAATAAATCCCCGGCACCGCAAAATTGGATTTGGGCTGTGCGGGTTTTTCTTCGATTGACAGGGCATTCAGGTGCTCATCAAATTCTACAACACCATATCGTTCCGGATCCGCCACTGGATAAGCGAATACAATACCGCCATCCGGATCGCTTGATTCGCGCAGCAGTTCCGGCAACTTATGGCCATAGAAAATATTGTCGCCAAGAATCAGGCAAACTTTGTCAGAACCTATAAAATCTTTCCCCAACACAAAGGCCTGTGCCAACCCGTTAGGAACCAGCTGTTCCTTGTAACTTAACTCAATACCAATCTGTGAGCCATCTCCAAGCAGCGCTCGAAACATGGGAAGATCCCTTGGGGTAGAAATGATCAGGATTTCTCGAATTCCTGCCAGCATCAGGGTGGACAGAGGATAATAAATCATCGGCTTGTCATAGATCGGCATGAGTTGTTTGCTCATCGCCAATGTCAATGGAAATAGTCTAGTGCCCTGGCCTCCGGCAAGAATGATACCTTTCATTTTTATTTATTTAATACAATAGACTTGGTGTATTCAGAAACCAAGGCTTACAGATTGACGGAACGATGACTGCAAGAATCAAGTCAACAATTCGTTTATCCTCCTTACTCATTGAATACGGTCACAAAGGTAGCTTAGCCAGGCGGATTTACATTGCTACGAAGTCTTTTGGACGTTTTTGGTAAAGGGTTTGATCAGCAGCCGCAAGGCCTGATCAAAAAAGAGATACGACCAGGTCCAGTTCAAGAGTACAACGAGCTTGTTGCGGACCCCAATCAGATAATAGATATGCACGAAAAGCCAGGTAACCCAGGCAAAGAAACCACTGAAATGAAGGCTTCCAATGTCGACAACGGCTTTGTTCCGCCCGATGGTTGCCATGGTGCCTTTGTCAGTGTACTTAAATGGCCGATTGCTTTTTTTCCTGAGAAATTTGGCCAGCCATGCGGCCTGCTGCAGTGCAACGGGAGCGACCTGAGGCAGACCTTGTGGGGTATCCGGGGTGACAACACAGGCTATATCTCCGAGTGCATAAACATCCTCCAGTCCTTGTACTTGAAGAAAACTGTCCACCAGAATTCTTTGATCAGGCGCACATGCTGATTCCGGAAGTCCCGGCAATATTGCCGGGCTCACCCCGGCGGCCCAGATGACTTTGCGGGCAAAGAGGCTCGTGCCACCCGACAGACTAACACGGCCATTATCGATGCGAAGAACCCTTTGTCCCAAATGTACCCGCACACCCATTTTCTGTAAATCACCAAGTGCTTTGGCAGAGGATTGAGCAGACATTGATGGTAACAATCTATCGGCACCCTGTACCAGGTGGATATCCATTTGATCATGCGCCAGATCAGGATAGTCTCTCGGGATAATATATTTCTTGAGTTCAGCGAGCGCTCCTGCCAGTTCAACACCGGTAGGTCCGCCACCTACAATCACCAGGTCAAGCCAGGGAGCCAGGTCTTCCCCATCCTTGAGTAGCAGGGCGCTTTCCAGGTCACCCAATAAAGTGTTACGCAGATATAGTGATTCCGAAACGGATTTCAGTGGGATGCTGTTTTTTTCAAATTCATCGTTGCCATAGTAATTGGTTCGTGCGCCCATGGCCAGAATGAGGATGTCATACTTAAAATTTCCTGCCTCGGTAATCACTCTTTTACCAGCGGTATCCAACGCATGGACTTCCGTAACCCGAACAAAAAAACCCGGGTCACTCTGAAAGCTTTTGCGCAGTGGAAAGCAGATTGAACTCGGCTCCAGGCCAGCCATCCCCACCTGGTAAAACAATGGCTGAAACTGGTGATAATTGTTTCGGTCCACCAGCACGATCTGGTAGTTATTGCCTGCAAGTTTGCGCGCCAGTGTAAAGCCTGCAAAGCCTGCACCGATGATCACAACACGAGGCAAGCTGCTGTCGGGAATATTCAGTGGCATAATTCATTGAACAAGATGTAAGGACGTTGGTTGTGATATTACTTCATATGATACGACCTTTTATCATTGCCTTCACGGGGTTGCTTTTGGCAGGTGTTAAAGTCAAAACATTATCAGATAGTATACATTCGAATCAGATCGAGAGACAAACTGAAGATACGCTTGCACTGAAGGAGCTCGGGCATTTACTTTTTTTTGACAAGAACCTGTCTTATGGGCGTGACATTTCCTGCGCAACTTGCCATGACCCACAGTTGGCTTTTACGGACGGCTATGTTGTATCCGTTAATTCAAAGGCTGAAAAATTATTGCGGAATTCGCCTTCCCTGCTCAACCTTCAACATCGACATTCATTCAATTGGGCCAATTCAAAAATAACTACACTGGAAGAGCAGATGAATCGCCCGTTGTTTGGTACTCATCCCATGGAGCTTGGATTAGAGGATCACGAAGAAGAAATTTTTCGGCGCTTCAGTAAAAATAAAAATTACAAAAAACTTATTGATCAGTGTTGCACCCTATGCAATGGTAAGCTGGATGTAGAAATCGTGAAGAAAGCGATTGCTAAATATATTCATGGCCTTGATAGCCGGCAATCCGTCTTTGACAAATTCAAACACAGTGGTGACAGTAGTATTTTGCCTTCTCTGGCTCGTGAAGGATTAAAGCTGTTTTATTCAGATAGTATTGATTGTGCAGCCTGTCATGGCGGTAATGATTTTTTTGAACCAGACCGTGGCGGCGAGTTTGCAAATATCGGACTCTATAATTGCAATGGACAGTACCCTGCCCGTGATCCCGGATTACAATCAGAAGACGGAGACAAGGATTATAACGGTGTCTTCCGTATTCCTACGTTGCGCAATGTTGCCATCACTGCGCCATATTATCATGACGGTAGTGAAAGCAGTCTAGATCAGATCTTACGCAACTATGAACGTCAGGGTAGAATGGTGAATTATGGCGACTGTCGCGGAGATGGAAGCCAGCATCCCATGACCGATGGAAGAATGCAGAAGTTTAGCCTCAATGATCATGAGCGACAGGCCATTATAGCGTTTCTGGAGACGCTTACGGATACCAGTTATATTGCGAATACCTATTTCAGCAATCCATTTGAATAGTTCAGCGCAAACTGAGCGTTATTTTTTATTTTCGGTATTGCAAAGGCGGATTTCCTTTTCAAATCTCGCGCGACATTCTTTGCGACAGTTATCATCATTACCGCATTCGAAGATGCAGCGGTCGCGTGATTGTTCCGCCAGATGTTTGCAAAAGGCGTAGTTATTACTTTTTACTCTTTCGTAAAATGTTTTTTCATCCACAACACTTTTTTTAAGGCGGGTTGTGGTGTTGTCAAAAAAAGCTGAACGCCTTCTGTTTTCGTAACCGGATGCTGTTATTTTAAGCACTGAAATAGTGCCTTTACTGTAAATATTGTATGTGCCATCTGGTTTTGAGAACGTAAAGCTGGACTTACCGTTGACTGCGCTTGAAACAATCAGGGCATGCGCGACGGGTCTTCCGTCCTCGTCAATAATCTTTCCCGAATAAAAATTTGTGAAACCTTTTATCGGTTGAAAATAACTTTCATCGGGAATACAAGCTTCAGGATGAGGTTGCCCGGCTGCAACTTCGGAGATCATTTCACCAAATGGTTTTAATTGATCCATACTGTCCACCAGACCATAATCCGGACTCCAGCTTACATCGTGAAATTGCCACCAAGAATATGCAAGACCACCACAATCCATACAATATTGATAAGTCTTTGAAAAATAAACTTTTTGTGCATTCAAATCACCATCGGTCGGTTTGCCGGTGTTATAAGAAGAAGCGGCAAATCCGGTCTCACCAATAATCCAAGGCTTATCTGAAATTTGTGAAAAATAATATAGCTGATTGCGGTATGGGGTGGCATTACCTTGATTGTCCGGGTAAAGATGATATGAATAAAAATCAACATCCAGCATTTTAGGATCCCAGTCAAAAGTAGTTTTACTATCGCCCAGGCCGATGGTGATCAATTGATTTTTCGTGTGACTTCTGATGGCCCCACACCACTGTCTAACCAACATGTAAATTTCTTTTTTGCTGAGGCCCTTGGCAAAGTAGGAGGGTTCGTTCAGAAGATCATAGGCGATGATTGAAGGCTCATCCTTGTATCGGGATGCAAGCGCTTCCAAATACCTTGCGTACTCTGCAGATCGTGGAAATTTCTCAACATTCTTACCTCCCGCAAGAAGGATAATTTTAATGTCTGCTTTGCGTGCAGCATCGATGAGCTGATCCAGAATTGCAAAATGATCTTCAAATGGCGCAATAAATGGGTGAAACTTCTGCGGTCCATAATAATAGGAAATATCCATTGTCCCGGATCTCTTTTCCTTGACGTTGTCTGAATTATTTCCAAATTCAAAATTAAAGACCCGGATAACATTAAAACCCTTTGAACGAATAAGTCTCAAATCGGTAATCAGGTCATCCAGACAATCCTGTTTGTTGCTGCAGTTGTACTTTGCCGGATTGGTATAATACGACATCATTCTGCTGATCCACTGTCCGTCGCCTTCGTAACGGATATTGACGCCATAATTGAGAATCACTGGTGTAAAAGGGGTATTGCCAATTAAAAATTTTCCCTGATTGATTTGAATATACTGTGCAGAGCAGATCGTCACATAAACCAGAAAAATAATTACCCCAAAAAATTTTTGCATCAGATCGCTCTTAACGAACCAGAGTGAATGAACCTTTACGTTGAACAGTAGTAAGTCTTCCGCATTGTCTTATATTGGCGATCAATGAAAACAGATATGTATCTGCCGGCGTATCTGCTAAAGGCATCCATCCCTGTGTAATACCCGTAGTTGTAAACACCTGCTTTCCCCAACGATTATAAATATTCAGTTCAGCGAGGTCAATAGAGTCGCGGATCTCGGCAGGAAGGTAAATACTGAAGCTTTTGTTATCCTGCGCACCTGGCGTAATGACATTGGGAATGCCCAAAAGAGCACCAGGATCCTGGGCAGATAATACCACAATACGGTCTTCGGCATAAGCGCAAAGACCCCTTGCGGTCAGCACATAAACCCCTGGTGCAGTTACATTGATGGAATCAGTTGAACTTCCGTTATTCCATTCAAACTGTGAATATTGATGCTGATCTGTCTTCAGGACCAGCGAATTTATCAGACATACCGTATCCTCTGTGAACAGCTCTACATTATCCCGTATCAGAGGATCCACAATTACTGCTACGGTATCTTTTGTAGAAGGACAATGTTTGGCTACCTGATATTCAACAGTTACCCACCGGTGTGATGAGTCAACCGTTATGCTATCCGACTGTTGTCCCGTACTCCAATGAATATTTTTAAGTCCTGTCGGGAGACCAATTTTTTCCTGTTGTCCCGGACAGATATGAACTGCAGTTGCAAGATCTGGGCCGTCCGATAATTTGGTCAGCTGGACATCATCAACGAAGATATATGGGTACACTGCGCCAGGTCTTGTTTTGCCAATGAACAGCGTATCCTGGGGACCCAGTGTGCTGAATCTGCCGATGATGAGATGATCTTCGCCTCCACAGGCCACGTATTGAAATATATATTGTCGGTATGCCCCTGCAGGTATGTATTCCTTATCCGGCGTAGCGAGATGCGGAGACCATAATTTGCCAAGATTGCCGACACCGGTATAATGTGGTAGTCCTGTGTGAAAGTAAACTCCAATTTCATCCAGCGAATATCCACCGACGACATCTGCAGACAACCACATACTGAATTCGTAAGTTGCTCCTGCCTCCAATGGCTGAGACAATACATTGCCCAGGTATTCAAATTTACCAAAACTGAAAAAACCGCCATGTCTGTTGCCGGTACGCGGAAATGTGCTTCTTATATCTGAAGTTCCTTCGGTTACTCCAAACCAGTCCACAGGCGTATTGGTGCCATTAAGAAAACTGAATTCAACGCCAGGATTACCAAATCTTCCGCATTGATCACATTTTTCAAAACCAGGGTTGCTGACTAAATTTTGTGCAGATAAGTTTTGGAAAGCTACAAAAAAAATAAAAAAAGCTGCTCTGATCAATTTCTTACTCATTATGAATATTTTAATCTCCAGTTGTTATAACTATAAAGCCTATTTCCATTCCGGCCAACGACCCGGAGTATAGGGTGCATGATTAATTTCCAGTTCCTTTTCGATTGCTTCAACGCCGCTGTGGATGCTCTTCAGTTCCTGTAATAGAGGTCCAAACTGTTTTGCTGCCACATCATAAGATTCTTTGTAAAACTGTGGAATATCGGACATGCTTGTAAATATTACTCCCTGAATAGTACCAATGCGTTCGCTGATGCTTGTTTTGGTTTCGAATTCCCTTGCGGCAAGACTGCGGTCGCCCTGCAGCATAACAAGTGCATTCAGCAGTCGATTTCTCAGCTGTTCATTGCGTTCGATGATTGACTTTGAGTCAGTTGTAAGGTCAAGCGCAGCCAGATTGATATTGGCAATGCGTTGACGCAATTCATCTGCGATGCGGTTTGCTGCAGTGACCGCTTTGCCCAATTTGTCGACACGTTCACAATATGCTACATTAGCCGCAAAATCAGAGGCTGGCAGTGTACTGTTGTTGAGTAATTTCAGACTTAGGTTCTGCTCATTGCCGAGACCACTCACCATACCATCCACTACTTTGTACAGCCGAATCGTATAATTACCCGGCGCTACAAAATGTCCGGATTGCTCGGAAGAAAAAAGCTGATCTGGTTCCGGGGATGATCTTTCATTGACGGGATCAGGTATTGGTCCGCGCATATCCCAGCTTAGTTTTTGCAAACCTTTTGCAGCAGGGGCCTTGAGTTGTCTGACAACGGTACCTTTACTGTCCCGGATTACAAAAAGAAGATAAGGATCAGGTTGCCGGTCTTCCAGTCTCAGGCTATCCATGGTAGGATAGAAAACGGATTCTTTTTTATCGGTCTTTGTTTTTTCTTGCTCCTTGCGTTTGGCCTTAATTGTTTTTATATCGTCTTTGACATAGTAGTATAATGTTGCGGCGGGTTCAGGATTGGTTGATACAAAGTAACTGCTGCCGAGGTGGCCCTTTCCACGAAGCCCATGTCGATAAGATGGATAGTACATAAGTGCTTCCTTTGCGGGATAGAGTACGGCATCCTTGTTAAGATCTTCTTTCTTCACATTGCGTAGCAGTGCGTAATCATCCAGGATATAAAAACCTCTTCCGAAAGTCGCCAAAACAAGATCATTTTCCCTTCGCTGAATCTCTATATCCCTTACGGCAACTGTTGGCAATCCATTTTTTAATTGCATCCAGCTTTCGCCGCTGTTTGTACTGACAAAAAGACCAAACTCTGTTCCTGCGAAAAGAAGATTCCTGTCGATGTGATCTTCTGCAATGCTATATACAGATCCTCTTTCAGGCAGATTGCTGCTGATGCTTTTCCAGGTTTTGCCGCCATCAGTCGTTTTGACAAGGTAAGGTTTAAAATCGCCATAACGATGATGATTGAAGCAGGCATAGGCGGTATTTTTATCATGCAATGAAGCAATAATCTGATGTACATAGGATTGCTTTGGCATTCCTGTTATATTATCGATGGCATTCCAGGTCTTGCCGCCGTCTGTTGTCAACTGAATGAGGCCATCATCGGTACCCACCCAAAGCATGTTCTGATCGAACTTGCTTTCTGCGATCGTTGTTGTTTGTCCATAGATGTCAGTACTTGTATTTTTTGCTACGGCATCCATAGACCAGACGCGGCCCATGATTTCGATTTTGTTGCGGTCGATTTTTCTGCTGAGATCTGGACTAATTGCTTTCCAGCTGTTGCCACGATCATCGGTACGGTAGAGAATATTGGATCCGAAGTAAAGGCGTTTGTTGTCAAACTGACTGATCAACAGCGGTGAATCCCAGTTCCATCTCAACGCGGGTTCATTCTCCCCTTCAACGGGTTTGATAAACAGCATTTCACCACTCTGACGGTCAAAGCGCACGAGGCCGCCATACTGACTTTGCGCATAAATAATCTGTGGGTTGGATTGATCCACCTGTGATTCAAATCCATCACCTGTTGAAGTTGCATACCAGTCATCGTTCGAAACACCATTTGCAGAGGTGTTGCGACTGGGTCCCCCGAGGCTCATGTTGTCTTGTGTTCCTCCATGTACATGATAGAAAGGATAGGCATTGTCTGTTGCAACTTTATAAAACTGTGTAATTGGTAGATTCGCTTTGTAATCCCATGAGCGCGCAAAATCATAGGTCTCATAAACCCCACCATCACATCCCACGAGCAGGTGGTTGTTGTCCTTGGGATCAATCCATATCGCATGATTGTCTACATGCTTGTTGATCTCACCGAGATTCGTCACGGTCTTGCCGCCATCATGCGAAACTTTGAAATAAGTATCTGTGATGAAAATTCTATCCGCATTTACGGGATCGCAGAAGATTTCCTGATAATAATTGCCAGCGGTTTGAAATCCTGAGCGCTTGGTCCAGCTGGCGCCACGATCCGTACTTCTGTATATACCGCCATTGTCGCGAGACTCTACGACAGCATAGATCATATCGGGATTCACAGGACTGATGGCAATACCTATGCGACCGATGTCCCCTGACGGAAGACCACCTTCCAGTTTTTTCCAGGTAGCACCACCATCATAGCTTTTAAACAGGGCTGATTCAGGACCTCCACCGATGTAGGTAAATACTTTGCGCATGCGCTGGTGAAAGGAAGCATAGATCACTTTCGGGTCACGCGGATCAAGTACCACTTCATTGCATCCCGTATACTGGCTTACAGATTTAATGAGTGTCCAGGTTTCTCCTCCATCTGTTGATTTATAAAGACCTCTTTCTCCCCCCTCTTTCCAAACTGGTCCGTAGGCTGCGACATAGACAATATTGCTATTGGTCGGATCGACGGCAATCCTGCCAATGTGTTCGGATAATTTCAGTCCCTTGTTTTTCCAGGTTTTGCCACCGTCCTCACTTTTATAGACGCCGTCACCATAGGCCACTGAGCGCTGGTTGTTGTTTTCTCCGGAGCCTACCCAGACAATATTTGCATTCGAAGGGTCGATGATCACACAGCCTATAGAATAGGAACCTTGCCCGTCGAACACCGGTGAGTAGGTCGTTCCGCGGTTTGTAGTTTTCCATACACCGCCGCAGGCCGCAGCCACGAAATACTCATTTGGATTGGAAGGGTTGACCGCAAAGTCGACCACCCGCCCGGAGGTTACTGCCGGACCAATGCTCCTGAAGCTCAGTGCATTGAAAAGATCGGCGGAAATCTCTGCCGGTTTGTCTGTTTTCTGTGCCCACAGGAAAGTCGTTACCAGGGCGAGGAAGATGGTTACAATGATGCGCATGAATGTGATATTGTTTAATTGATGATTGAATCTAATCTGATTTTCAGCCAGGTTATTCCGGAGCTTTTGGTTTCCTCTCATTTCTTTGTTCTGTACCCATGATATCATGTGCAGTTTTACATTTGAAATGAAATGACATAGGCGCTGATACCTACACAAAGATCAATCGGCGCATCCAGCTAAAAATCCGGGCTAAAATTACCCAAAAAAGGCAATCCTTAAGGGATTTTGGCAAATTCTTAGCAGCGCCTTGGGTGGTCACTGAGTATCTTCGCCTAAACTCCTTTCTGATGAACCTGAAAATCTTTTTAATTCCTATACTGACTTTCCTGGCCCTGGTACAATTGAAAAGCCGCACCTGGAATGTTGGGCCAACCCGTACTTACCTTTTGCCGAGTCAGGTGAGCAGTCTTGTCAGTAATGGGGATACTGTAGCCATTGATGCCGGAGTGTATATGCAGGATGTGTGTTTTTGGAAAGCGCATCACCTTTTGATCGTGGGGAAAGGAGGAAGGGCACACCTGAAATCCGGTGGCAGGGCAGCGGGCAGCAAAGCCATCTGGGTCATTCAGGGTGATTCTGTCGTCGTTGAGAATATTGAGTTTTCAGAGTGCAAGGTTCCGGATCGAAACGGTGCCGGTATCCGGCTTGAAGGAACGCATCTCGTTGTACGGAATTGTTACTTTCATGATAACGAAGACGGTATCCTCGCCGGTGATAATGCAGGCAGCGATGTACTGATCGAATATTCCGAATTTAGTAAAAACGGATTCGGTGACGGACTTTCACACAACCTGTATATCAATCACGTCCGATCGCTGACATTTCGTTACAATTATTCTCATGATGCGGTAGTGGGTCACCTGTTGAAGTCAAGAGCACACAATAACTACATTTTGTTTAACAGGCTCAGTGAAGAAAAAGGTGATGGCTCTTATGAAATCGATCTTCCCAACGGCGGATACAGCGTAGTCAAAGGAAATATTATTCAGCAAGGAGTGAGCTCTCAAAACAGCGCGATCATCTCGTACGGAAAGGAGGGTCTAAGCAATCCTACATTACATGAATTATACCTGAGCCATAATACCCTGGTCAACGAAAAAGCAAACGGTACATTCGTCCAGATGCAGGATGGCACGGCGCTGTTCTTTTCGTTGAATAATATTTATGCTGGTGGCGGAAATACTGCAAGCGGCAAACCCGTGCAGTCAACTGAAAACGGATCGATCAGAAATACTTCCATTGACTTTTTCAAATTCATTGATAAAACAACCCTGGATTACCGATTGAGTGTAGGTTCACCATGTCTTAACAAAGGATCTTTGGAGCTGCTACGATATCCGCAGCTTGCTCCGGACCAACAATACCTTCACCTGGCACTGACAGCAGACAGGCGCATGGAATTTCTGCCTGATGTCGGGGCACTGGAAAGAAATTTTTTGCACCCGTTTGTTCAACCGCTGCAAGGATCTGTCGTTCGTGATTTCATTATCGTCAATTATACAGACTGGTCCGTCGCGGGAATTCAGGATGCTTTCTGCGGCGACAAAACCTACGACGGGCACCAGGGTACCGATTTTGTGATCAGTGGCTTTGAACAGATGCAGGCAGGCGTGTCTGTCCTGGCGGCGGACAGTGGTGTCGTCACTGCTGTAAAGGATGGATTATTCGATATGGAAACGACATTCGATACAAGCAAGCATCTCGGAAACTATATCTGTGTAAGACATCCTGGAAATTATTATACCTATTACGGACATCTCCAAAAAAGCAGCATCTTGGTAAAGCCTAGAGATGCTGTTGCACCAGGACAAAAAATGGCAAGTATTGGCTGCAGCGGCAATTGCACCGATCCACATCTTCACTTCGAATTGTGGTATGATAGTATTCAGCTCGTAGACCCGTTTGCAGGTTCCTGCGGTAATCCCTATACCTTCTGGAAGGACCAGCTCCCTTACGATACAAGTTATCGTATCTGGAAAAGTGGTGTAATTCCAGGACAGACAGGACTTAACGATTTGCGTTTTCATCAGTATTCACAGTCCGTCATCAACGCAGACAGCAACTACTTCATCAGTTACTGGAACCTTGAATATGGCCTTCATCAAGGTGATCTCAGCACTGTGCAATGGTTTGATCAGGCTGGCAATCGCGTATGGCAATATGACTACAAACATCCAGAAGACGCCTGGTACTATTATTACTGGTCGAATGTTGACAGCAAGACGATGGGTATCTGCAGCTCATGCGAAGTGAAGTATTTGCTTAATGGTAAAGTCAAAGATTCAATACGCTTCGGCGTAAACCGAAGTAGTTCAGGTAAGGATCAGGATTCAGAGCAGGTTAAGGTGTGGTATGCAAACGGTCAACTGATCAGCAGCAAGTTCATCGAAAACGCAACGCTCTATACAACAGACGGAAGTCTGGTTTTCAAGGGCCAAATAAACAGCGTGGAGATTCTTCCCGTCCTCAAGCCTGGAATTTATATGCTTCGGACCCAAGAAGAACATGGCGTGCGATTAATCAGGATTTTTGTGCCGGAGTAGTCACGCGTATTTATATTTAAACCCTTAAGAAAAACTTAAATTTTGATTTAAAGTCACTTTATTTTTCATTATTTAAAGCGATCATTCAAATCAAATGGTCGAGGTTTAACATTCATTGTATATTTACTGAACAGGTTGGAAATCAATTAAGATTCATTTTAAAATGCAGATATATGTTTGATCAAATTAAACCGCAAAGACTAACACTAATGATGTTACCTCTGGTGTTTCTATCACTGGGATACTTTTCTGTACACCATATAGGAATTGAAAGGAAATTACATTTCCAGCGCGTCGAGCAATCTAATCTTTTGATTTCTTCAGATCAGGGCGATCACTGGATTCCTTTAAAACTAAAAAATGAAAACAACCAACAGCCGTATTGCTTTATTCCTTTTGGCAATACTGTTTATGTAGGTGCAGCAGGTGGTTTTACTTATTCGGATGTCCGTGGACCGGTTTTGCACTGGACAGATCTGAAATTGCCATTTTCCACTTATAATAACATCGTCGCGGGTCTTAAGGGTCCGATCATTGTGAATCGCGCTACTGGATATTCGAGTTGTGACGCAACACTTGGGATTTGTTCTGAAATTAAAATGGACATTCACGGAAATAACATTCTCTCCGTTCTTGAAACCAAAAATAAGGGAACTTTAGTCTCCACTGAAGGAGGTATATACAGGCAGGCCAACGGAGGAAAAGAGTGGACCAAGCCTCACGGCAAAAGATCCTCATACGTTGTTGAGGCAGGTAACGCGTTGCTGAGCATTGGCAGAGAAGGAATTTGGAGATCAGAGGACAGCGGGGCGCATTGGCAGAATGTGTTGTATAATGGTGAAGAATTCTCTTACATCTATCATGGGAAGCAAAGAGTATATGCCATTACAGAGCCAATGAATAATGGCTGGGTCAGAATGCAGGGAACCCTTTTTTACTCCGATGATGAAGGATTGCACTGGAACCAAGGGCAGCATACGGCGCCAAAAGCTTTGAGTGGTATCAAATCAATTGCTGAAAACGGAGCTTATTTGTTTGCAGTAACTGAAGAAGGGTTATTCCGATCTTCAGATCAGGGTGCAAACTGGAAGCAGGTTTATCATCTAGATAAGGAAAGTGGTAATTCAATTCAGCTAAAGACTGACTCCGGGCGAGTATATATGCTTTTATTTAAAGGATGTTAGAGTAAATTTCAGCATACGCCCAGTTCTGGATGTTTGCATGAATTTGTGTTGACTTAAGAATTGGATTGATTTATATAAGTTCAAAATAAAATCAGTGGCGCACTCATCAATATATCTGAACTTTGATAGAAATGCAGAAGAAGCATTTGTGCGTTAGATAATGGTTTTTGGAACTGAATGTTCAGCACCATAAACGAGAAATAAAGACATCCCACTACAGCCGTGAATTCCAGCACTACCCGATGCGGATACGAAAAAGGTAATGCATGTAGCCCTTCCTATATTTGGCCGCTGAAAATATTGGCCACTGACATACTTTAACGTATGGGGCATAGACTCATTGAAGGTAGCAATATTACTACTGGATTGAATTCTGATTCCAAAGTGGAATCAGACAATCTGTATGATGAGCTTTCAAAATTAACAACAGATGGTGTAGTGCTTCATGACGAGTTGTGGTGTTACTGGGCAACCTGTCAAGACAGATTTGGCATAAGCTGAATGTTTATTGTATCAAACCGTTCGCAAGGATAATTTGCACGTCACCTCATAAAGCGTTCTTTTTTGAGATATATCAGGATCTAATTAGAATTTATCTTCTGCGTCGCTGATAACATTCTTTCTGAATTCTTATTCATCATAAAACAAGTGATGAAGAGGTTGATTCAAGTTATGCTGATTGTGATGACGTTAAGTCAGACGGCTTTTTGCCAGTTAAAGAACAAATGGTTAGGCGGATACCCGGGGAAAGTCAATGAATGGAGTTGCCCGTATAACTGGAGCCTCAGGCATGTTCCGGGGCCATTTGATGATGTATGTATCAGGGGATCTGAGAGCAGCTTATTTAAGCGTCCTGTGATCAGGCGGGGAACAAAGGCTGAAGTTCATTCAGTATCCATCACCGAGGACCATCGCCTGATCATTGAAGAAGATGCGTGTCTTAGGATTATTTCCAAGGGAGCCATGCTTCCAAGCTTGAGCAGAATTATAGCACGCGGTACCTTGGAGTTGCCTAAAGTGATTAGTCCAGATGAGTTGGTTGCTCCTTAGTCATTGACAAGAGAATTGCAACAGGTTCCAGAATTGAATAAGTGGATATGTTAATTTACTATACTTCTCCTTTGCTGAGATACGTTGGCTTTATATCAATTCAATCATAAATTAGTCGGGCATAAAAATCAATCGTTAAGTAAGAATTTTATTGTGATAAGCTTTTTTACATTTAAGCTATTGAGGTGATCTTCGAAGTGAAATGGTGATTTTTTCAAAGACGATAACAATTAGTACGTTTTGGAAGTGATAAGACATCCTTTGTGTTATTTAAAACAAATCGTATGAAAATAGCATTCATACTTCTGATGCCATCAAGTCTTCCAAATATTCTAACTTAAGCAACATAAGATATTTAAAAATACAATAAATAGCCTTGGTGATCATTGATAAAGATTGAATAAAATTCAGAATCGGCTACTATGTTTGGCCAAATCAATGTAATATTCTGTAAGCTATAAATAATTACCAATTGCATCTATGACGAGACAAAAGCATTGTAAAATGTGTCATTCATTTATCATAACCAATCTGAATACTAATAGGATGTATCATTTTATTTACATCGGTTTCGATTAATGTGTGTAATGGCAAAGGATAAGGAGAGTATTTGGTATATTGTTGATTTCTTCATAACAGTTTATTTTGAAATAAAATTGGATACATTCTAATTATTTTTCTTTTACATTTGCAGCTTAACCAAATATTATTCAATGAGAAAAGTAATTATTCTATCCATCCTGATGTTGGTCTGTAAGGCAGGTCAGGCTCAATTTGATCTCTCGATCAATCCAATTAGTATCCTGTTTAGTTCGCTTGATTTGTCTGGCGAGTATGGTATCATTGAAGACGTTGGTCTCGAAGCCAGCCTCGGATATGATTTCGGTAAATATGATTTGGGAGATGTCACGGTCAAAAACAACGGTGTCGGTATTCGTTTGATCGGTAAATATTACTTTAAGCCACGTCGCAGTATCAGCCGCTGGAATCTTGGTCCATATATTAAATATGCAACCAGGACTGGATCCTATGATGATGGGGTAGATGCTGGAAATCTGACCAATACAAGATTTGCAGTAGGTTTATACACTGGTTACAAGTGGGTATCCCGGCGTAATATCGTGTTTGAACTCGGGTTCGGCATTGGTCGTGCATTTCTTAATAAATATACTACGGACAATGATTCCATTAATTTAGATGATGTACCAGGATTTAATGTTGATTTAACTGGTAAGCTTGGGTTGGGTTATCGTTTCGGATCAAAATAATACTTAAATATTCAAAATATGAAAGCAGGGCAGCAATGACCCTGCTTTTTTTTTTGAGGTCTTCTCTTTAAGTTAAAGCAAAGAGTATATTAGGCCGCCTTTGATCTAATGAATAATTATTAGTAGACTTACGATGCGGTGGAGTAATTTCCTTTAACATCCTTTTCTTCTATTTTTATATACCGGTTTGTACATATCTACTTTATGATTTTTGTCACAAAGACAAAGTAATCCAAAAAGTAAATAACTGTATCTTATGGCTATTGTATTTTGTAAGTCAGATCTTTTCTAAAGTTTTATCTTTAAAACGTTGCAGGTTATAAATGAATATAATATAATAGAACGCGAGTTATAAATGGAACATTTACTGCTATTTGAAAAAAGCTGGTATTGCAGATTTTGTTCGTTTCAAGCGGGGAATGGATTCATGTTGTACATACGGATTTTCGGGGTGATTGCGCACGTAATTCTGATGATAGTTTTCTGCGGGCCAAAACTTGCTAAAACGTACAATTTCAACTGAAAGAGGTCTTTTGTATGTTCCTGACTGGTTGAGTGAATCGATATAGTTTGTGGCAATTTTTCTTTCTTCATCATTTCTGTAAAAGATGATTGATCTGTATTGGGAGCCATGATCAGGTCCTTGTCCGTTGACTTGTGTCGGATCAATGGAAGCAACAAATATTTTAACTAAATCCGCATAAGTAATCAATGTTGGATTGTAACTCACTTCGAAAGATTCTGCATGACCGGTCATACCTGTTCCCACTTCTTCATAGGTAGGATTTTCAGTCTTGCCTCCGGAGTATCCTGAAATAACCTCCTCGATGCCTTTTATTTCTTCAAAAGTAGCTTCTTCACACCAGAAACAACCTCCTGCAAAGGTCGCCTTTTTCAGTGAGGCTTGTGTTGGTGCGGAAACAGGTGCGAATCGAAGGGCAATTCCGTCGATACAATACCTCAATCCGGTCGGCCTGGGTCCATCATCAAAAATGTGCCCAAGATGTGCGCCGCAGCGTTGACAGGTCAGTTCATCTCGCGACATACCGTGTGAATCATCTTTGCTGATGTCGACACTTTTGGAGGAATAATGCATGAAAAAGCTGGGCCAACCTGTACCTGAATTAAACTTTGTCTCGCTGCTGAACAGCGGGTTATTGCAACAGACACAGAAGAATACACCGTGATCGTGGTTGTCATACAATGGACTGCTGAATGGCCTTTCAGTACCCTGCTCTCTGGTAATATAATATTGCTCTGGTGTAAGTATTTTTCGCCATTCCTCATTGGTGCGGACGACTTTCTGAGTCCAATTCGTATCAATGTCATTATTCGCCTCCATTGGCTGCGCAGGAGCGGCTTCAGTTACTGTCTGAACAGGTTCGGGTTTGCGCGGAGATTGGGCACAGCTCACAACAGCAATAAACAAGGCAAATAACATCAAGCGCATAGATAATTTTTTCATCGAAATTAAGAAAACAAAGAACAACTTCAAAATAAAGCTTGTTTAAAATGAAACGTTAAAACATCCGTAGAGCCAATATTTTTCTTTCGGAACCTGCAATTTTGGAAATAACATTTCGACTGGCCGCTGAGGCCGACCTTCCTTGGTTGATGGACGCTTATCGCAAGGCCATTGAGTACCAGCAATCTGTTTCAAGGGTATACTGGTTACAACCGACAAGTGAAGAAATTGCTGAAATGATTGAAATGGGTAAAATTTGGATCATCTCACAATACACAAATGACATTGCAAGTTTTGTTTTGCTCAATGAAGACCACGCGATCTGGGGTGATCTTGAGAAGGGAGATTCGATTTATCTTCACCGTATTGTGACCATGATCCGGGGAAGGCTTAAGATAATGCCAATTCTTATCGAATGGTCGCTTAAGCAAGCTCGACAGAAGGGCATACAATATCTTAGAATGGATACGTGGACGGACAATCAACCACTGATTGATTATTACAGATCTTTTGGATTTGAACTGTTAGGTCACCGGCGCGCAGCACAACCTGAATTATTACCCGCCTACTATACAGCGATTGAATTAGCTTTGCTCGAACTTCCTGTACCGCAAAATTAAACATGAGACAATACGAGCGCTGGATACTTCTGGGTTTACTTGCATTGATTTGGGGTAGTAGTTTTATTCTGATTAAGAAGGGCCTTGTCAGTTATGGATTTATAGAAGCTGCCACCCTGCGTATGGTTGCCGCTGGTAGTGTTTTTGCCATCAGTGCTGTATTTCATCTGCCGAAAATTCCTCGTCAAAGCTGGATCTATGTTGTGATGGCATCCATATTCGGTATGTTTCTGCCGGCGTACTTATTTTGCATTGCGCAGCAGCATGTACAATCTGTTGTTGCTGGTCTTCTGAATGCACTTACGCCCGCATTTGCTTTTGTATTTTCGATTTTTATGTTTCATTCACGATACCGATGGGTACAGGTAAGCGGATTGATCCTTGGTCTGATGAGTGCAATAATTCTGGCCTTCGAAAGAGCAAACGGAAGCGTTAGTTTCAATGCTTATGCTTTGCTCATCGTGCTGGCTACGGTCAGTTACGGATTTAACATCAATCTGGTTAAAAAGAAATTGCAGAATGTTCCTGCAATGAGCTTGTCTTACGTCTCAGTATTTTTTGCAGGCTTATTGGCAACAGTTTTTTTTCTGATTCCCCGCTGGGGTGATTTTCATTTTGATGAAGGACATAAAGCTTCACTAACTGCACTGGTGGTTTTAGGTGTAATGGGTACTGCCGTCGCACAGGTAATCTATTACAGACTGATAAAAATCAGCACGCCGCTGTTTACCAGTTCAGTCACTTTTCTAATCCCTGTTGTGGCGCTCATCTGGGGAATTCTCGATGGCGAAGTCCTGCATTTGGTTCATCTTTTATGCATTGGCGGAATCCTCGCAAGCGTCGCCATTATCAGAAAGTCGTAACAAATATCCAATGGGGGTGTTACTTGTTTGATTTAAACTTAATCTTCAGGCTTAACATTTGATATTATGTTCTTATTCCGATAAATTAGCGTGTCATCTATATTGGCTGATCACTTTTGGATAAATTTTTAAACTTATACGGTTCATAGTAATTATTAATCATTCATCAATACCATATGAAGAAGATTTTATTAATGCTGGGCTTTTTTCTACCTGACATTTTGTTGTTGGCGCAAGACAGTATCCAGCGATCATTACTCTGGGAGATCCGCCGCAATGATCTTGGCAGACCTTCCTATCTTTTTGGAACAGTCCACATGATTCCCAAGGATGATTTTTTTATTCCTGATGGTATGGACCACTGTCTCGATTCCAGTGAGACGGTATACCTTGAATTGGATATGAATGAAATGTCCGATATGGGAAAAATGATGAGCATCATGGACAAATGCTACATGAAGGAAGGTAAGACGCTACAAGACCTCATGAATGCTGAAGACTATGCCCTGGTGAAAGCCAAGCTTGAAGCAATGGGATTACCCGCAATGTTTTTTGACAGGATGAAACCACTTTTTATTACGTCACTGGCTGGAATGGATGACGGCTCGCAAGGAGGAATTCAGGCAGACGATATCAGGTCGTATGAACTGGAATTAACGGAGCGCGCCAAAGTAAAAAAGAAGCCACTCAAGGGCATTGAGAGCATTGAGTTTCAACTCAGCATTTTTGATTCAATTCCCTATGATGTTCAGGCAAGGTCACTGGTTGACGCCATGAAAAACGAAAAGGCTGGAGATCAGATGATGAAAGAGCTCATTGCGCTCTACAAAAACAGCGATATCAATGGACTGGCCGAGACTGCAGAACAGTCCGATGAAGCGCTCAAGCCCTATATGGATCTTATGCTGAAGAGTAGAAATAAATCCTGGATTCCCCGTATGACTGAGGCCATGAAATCAGGCAGTTGTTTTTTTGCCTTTGGTGTTGGGCATCTCGGAGGCCCTGATGGCTTGATCTCGCTCCTCCGCAAAGAAGCATTTGTAGTCACACCCGTAAATAAATAATAACGATGCCTCTTATACTTTCGGTTCGCGGTTATCATCCGGTCATAGCGTCGGATTGTTTTATAGCTGAGAATGCCACGATCGTCGGTGATGTAGTGATCGGAAGCAAATGCAGTATTTGGTTCAATTCAGTGATACGCGGTGATGTCAATGCTATTCGCATCGGAGCGGAGACCAATATTCAGGATGGAGTTATTATTCACTGCACTTTTCAAAAATCAGAAACCCATATTGGTGAAAGTGTCAGCATAGGTCACGGGGCTATCATTCACGGGTGTAAAATTGAACGGGAAGTGCTGATTGGCATGGGTGCTATCGTCATGGATAATGCCATTGTTCAGTCGCGTGTCATTGTTGCCGCAGGCGCAGTAGTTCCTGAGGGTATGGTTCTTGAATCTGGCTACATATACGCTGGAATCCCTGCGCGCAAGCTCAAACCACTGGATCAGGAAAATTTCAAGTTTTTTATTGACCGCACTTCAAAAAATTACCAGATGTACGCGGAATGGTTCAAGTAGTTTTTTGTTGCATGAAATCCATTGCAGCGCGTACGCTTTGATGTTTCAATAGCAAATGGCGAGCCTGCTCAGAATCAATGCTGAATTGAGACATTAGAAAGTGGATGCCTCTTTCCATTAATTTATTATTGCTGAGTGTCATGTCCACCATCTTATTGTCGATGACATGCCCGAGTCTGATCATTGTGGCGGTACTGATCATATTCAGTATCATTTTTTGGGCAGTTCCCGATTTGAGGCGCGTGCTGCCGCTGATGATTTCCGGACCAACAACACAGACCATGGCATAATCACTATACCGTGTCACCGGGCTCCCGGGGTTACAGGTAATGCAGGCTGTTGTAATGCCTGCATCGCTGCACGCAGCGAGTCCATGCACGACGTAAGGTGTGGTGCCACTGGCTGCAATACCAATTACAACATCTCGTGAATCCACCTTGTATTCCTGCAAATCCTGCCATGCGAGGGTCTCACTGTCTTCCGCCCCTTCCACCGCTTTACGAATGGCGGTATCTCCACCAGCGATCAAACCTATCACCAGATTATCTGGAACTCCAAAAGTGGGGGGACATTCCGAGGCGTCAAGAATACCAAGTCGTCCACTGGTGCCAGCGCCGATGTAAAATAGTCTCCCACCTTCTGCCAATTTTTCCGCAATGACATCCACAAGGGTGGCGATTGTGGGCAATATTTTGGATACCGCATCAGCAACAATGCGGTCTTCCTGATTCATTCGTTGCAGAATATCCAGTGAAGTTTTTTTCTCCAGCTCGTGATGAATGGATTCAGATTCTGTTATGCGTATAAATTCCTGCATTATTTTTTTGATGAAATCAACATCAGGCCCGCAAAAGTAATCAGACCGTTCATTGCGACCAAAAGATTTCCGAAGGTAAACCCCCCAAACCAGTCTGCCGAATGCCCATTGATGATCCAGGTAATAATCGGTGCCATGATGCAAATCAGCGGAACCATCCATCCCACCTTAATCATTCTTTTCGTGCCAATTCCAAACGCAAATAAACCCAACAGGGGGCCGTAGGTGTAGCCTGCAAACTGGAAAACCTTATTGATCACCGCATCATTGTTGAGCAAGTAAAAAAGTACTATAACCGCAAAGATCAGTAGGCTGAATCCAAGATGCACCCATGTTCGAATTCGCTTTTTTCCCGGATGATCAGGGGTCTTATTGAAGTTCAGAAAATCGATACAGAATGAGGTGGTCAGGGAGGCCAGAGCAGAATCAGCACTGGCGTAATTGGATGC
Source organism: Saprospiraceae bacterium (assembly GCA_046329325.1). GTDB lineage: Bacteria > Bacteroidota > Bacteroidia > Chitinophagales > Saprospiraceae > Vicinibacter. Next base: position 840,298 of record JAXLUU010000001.1, on the reverse strand, counting down.
TGTGAGTCCTAATAAAAAGAGCACAGAACCTATGCCGCTTAAATATTGAAAAGCCACCATGGGAAACAATTCATCCGAGCGTGAAGGAATACTGATCCCTTCCTTTGCAGCAAAAAGATACAAGCCTCCTCCCAGTGTCAGAAACATAAAATTGACAAAAAACAAAAGAATTGAGAAGCTAAACATATTGAGTTGTGCTTCGCGAAGATTGCGGCAGGTAAGATTTTTTTGCATCATGTCCTGGTCAAGGCCAGTCATGACCAGCGCAATCAGCATGCCTCCGAGTACCTGTTTGAAAAAATAATTCGGATCGTTCCAGCCACCATCAAGGTAAAGTATTTTACCATATGGGGATTGCAGAACCTTGTTGAAGAATCCGAAAAATCCTGTGTCAAAGCGCGATGCCAAGTAACCAATGGTAAGCACCAGAGATCCCAGCATACAGATTGTCTGCAGCAGATCAGTAATAACGATGGTCTTAATTCCTCCTCTGAATGTGTAAACCCAAATAAGCATTATTGAAACTAAGACCGTGATCCAGAAAGGCCAGCCAAAAGTTGAAAAAATAAACCGATGCATGACCATGGCGACGATGTACATGCGGAATGCTGAACCAATCAGGCGTGACAACAGAAAAAAGCCTGCGCCGGTTTTATAAGAGCTGTAACCTAATCTTTGTTCGAGGTATTCATAAATTGATGTCACATTATAGCGATAGTACAATGGCATCAACACGTTGGCAATGATCATATAGCCAATCAGATAACCCCATACCATCTGAAGGTAAGCATAATTCTGATTGACACCTGAAGTTCCTACAACACCTGGAATGCTGATAAAAGTTACGCCTGATAGAGAAGCGCCTATCATTCCGATTGCGATGACATACCATGGTGAATTCCGATTCGCCTTAAAAAAAGTATCATTGGAATTGTCTTTACCGGTAATCAGCGAAATGCCGATCAGGAAAAGAAAATAAACAACAATCAGTATGAGCAGTATCAGCGGTTGTGACATACCACAAATGTATTGAGATTGCAATAATAATTTATTAACAAAAAGAATGTTAAACCAAAACGGAGTTCGCGGCGTTAGATTTTATTCCATGTTCAGCAATACCGTCAATTTGTACCGTCAATCCTTCAGCGGCCTCAACACCGCTGTATGGTTTCTTTCCCTGATCAATCTGATCAACCGGGCGGGTACAATGGTTGTGCCTTTCATGACCATGTATATCACGCAAAGTCTGCATATGAGTCTGACGCGTGCGGGATTTGTGTTAACTTGTTTTGGAACCGGAGCAATCATCGGAGCACTCATCGGGGGCCGCCTGACGGACCTGTTTGGTCATTACAAAGTACAACTTTTGACACTTTTGTTCGGTGGATTGTCCTTCATTATCCTGGGACAGCTGAAAGACTATTCTGCGATCTGTATGATGACATTCATACTGGCATTGATCAACGAAGCTTTCCGACCGGCCAATATGTCCGCTATTGGATTGTACAGCACGCCTGAGAACAGAACCAGAAGTTCTTCGCTGGTTCGTTTGTCCGTGAATCTGGGCTGGGCCGTAGGGGCAACAGCGGGCGGATTTCTCGCAGCAATAAATTATCAGTTACTATTTTGGGTAGATGGTCTCACGAATATCCTTGCAGCGGTTTGTTTATTTTTTGTTCTAAAACCAACCAGCGTAAAACATCATACTTCTTCCGGTGACGAGCTTGTTGCAAAACCGGCTACACAGGATCGCGTGTTTATGATTTTTGTATTGCTGAGCTTTATGTTTGCACTTAGTTTTTTCCAAATCTTTTCAACGTATCCTGTTTACCTGAAAAATGAGTTGCATATAACGGAACAGCATATCGGATGGATATTTGCGCTCAACGGATTGCTCATTGCATTATTCGAGATGATCATCATTAGCTCGCTCAGTGGCAGGGGACGAGAATTAAAATACATCAGTTCAGGTCTTGTTCTAACCGGACTTTCTTTTGTAATTCTCAATGTGCCACTGCACTTAGCTGTGCTCACAGGATTATTGTCATGTCTCTTTTTTACTGCCGGAGAGATTCTGTCCATGCCTTTTATGATGACTTTCTGGATGAATCGTACCGATCATAGTAATCGCGGACAATACGCAGGATATTACACGATATCCTACAGTGCAGCGCATATCTCAGGACCATTTCTCGGAAGTCTTATAGCAGATCAATGGGGTTTTCAGATTCTCTGGTATGTCGTCTTTGTTTTTTGTCTTTTGACGTTCTGGGGATTTAGAGTACTTGGCAAAATGGAACCATCCAATGCTGGTTAAAAATTGAAACCTGATTCGATTTTTATTACAATCTTACCCAAGTTTATTCCACACATTGCACACGATCAGATTATTCACATCGGTAACAAATGTTACACATTGCTCAACAGGTCTTCAAGGCAAAATGTAATCCGGTATTTGAGTTTGTCATTGATTCAAGCAAAGATTGGTTGAATACTTTATTGAAGGTTTGCACATCCAATCTGATTACCTTTGCCGAACAATATGATTTTTGAAAAAGTAAACAGAGCCTGGTCACTGATCAGGATGGCGGTCAAAGGTGAAGAAAGAGACTACACAGAAGGAAGTATTCCGCTGGCGGTATTTCTGCTGGCCATTCCGATGATTCTGGAGTTAAGTCTGGAGAGTGTCTTTGCAGTCGTTGATATTTTTTTTGTCAGCAAGTTGGGTCCTGATGCCATTGCAACAGTAGGACTAACGGAATCTGTCATTACGATTATTTATTCCGTGGCCATTGGATTAAGTACAGCAGCTACGGCAGTCATTGCGCGGCGTGTCGGAGAAAAGAATTTTGAGCAAGCGTCTCACGCGGCTTCACAATCCATCGTGATGGCCTTGATGATAACGGTTCTTCTCAGCATTCCGGGATTTATTTATGCGCGGGACATACTTCGCTTTATGAAAGCTTCTGATATCGTTGTCAATGAAGGAAGTGTTTTTACACGCATCATGCTGGGCGGTTCGGTGGTCATCATCATGATATTTCTGATCAACGGTATTTTCAGAGGTGCAGGCAATGCCGCCATTGCGATGCGCAGTCTTTGGCTTGCCAGTATTGTGAATATTGTACTGTGCCCAATTATGATTCATTGGTTTGGCTTGAAAGGCGCGGCCATTGCAACGGTCATCGGGCGCGGCACCGGGGTGGCCTATCAATTAAAACATCTGTTTGGAGATAGCGGAATAATTCGTTTGCAGACGGATTACTTTAAGCCGGCGTGGAAGGAGATACGACATTTGTTTGATGTGGCCTGGCCAGCGACATTTCAGTTTATTATTGCATCCGGTTCATGGATCATCATTGCCAGGCTGGTCGCCGACATCGGTGGCACTTCTGCGTCTGCCGGGTATCAGATTGCGATTCGCAGTATTGTATTCTTTATCCTTCCAGCATGGGGGATGAGCAATGCTGTAGCTACATTGGTCGGACAGAATCTCGGTGCAAAAAAGGTCGAACGTGCAGTCGAAAGCGTTTATCTTACAACAAGGTACAATGTCCTGTTTATGACCGCTGTGATGATTCTGTTCGTTTTTTTTTCGAAGCCAATCATTGGGATTTTTACCAGTGATGCCGCGATACTCGATCATGGGGCGCAGGCATTGAAAATTTTCGGATACGGGTATATCTTTTATGGCATTGGGATGGTCATGACCCAGGCACTGAACGGTGCCGGAGATACTAAAACACCGACCTGGATAAATATTATTTGTTTCTGGTTGCTTCAGGTTCCTCTGGCTTACACGCTGGCGCGTACTTTGAATCTTGGTTTCTCAGGGGCTGTCATGTCTGTACCAATTGCAGAATCTTTGCTGGCACTGATCGCGTGGTATTTCTTTTACCGTGGTGGATGGAAAAAAGTGGAAGTTTAAATTTTGAATGATGAGTTATGAATGATGAGTGAAAAACGCAAGCGTTAGTAATGTAGCGCAATATTTAATAAACCTGGAATAAAAATCAGGTTATTTTATTATTACCTCATAACTTATAATTCATAACTCGTCCCGAAATGATTTTGATTTCCAGGATAATTATGCATAACTTAAAGTCTGCGTTAACGCCAATTACTTATTTTCCGGCTTGTACTTTGCCTCGTCGAGAATCTTCTGCGCATTGTCTTCCCTGGCAAGATCCTGCAATGTTAATTTTGGATTCCTTTTCATGTATTCTCTGACAATATCATAGCCGACAAATACTGCAGCTCTCCCCGGCGATTCCTTGGGCATGCCCGGAGAAGAAGGCGACGGATTTAGATACCGTACAATTTCGTTTCGTTTGGTGGAGTTTACCAGGTTTTGGTCTTTGAGGAAGGACCAAATGTTCAGCTTGTTATCCTGGCACCAGGTCAGCTGATCCGGGCGGAATTCAAAGAGAACGGTATCCTGTATATCGGGTATTATTTTCGATGTGATGTATATTTTTTTGCCTTCATAGATCAGGTGATCCAGCAATGTATTGAGTTTGTTGCCGGGCACAATATCTTCAATCCATGGCATCCATGATTTTTTGAGGATATGCTCCTTGTTAAAAGTGCGGGTCACATAATCAGAGAAAAGTTCCCAGGTAGGGTTGATTCTTTTGTAATCAAATCCGCTGCCCATGTAGTAATCCATACTGATCCCCAGACCATCCGTGCTGTCGCTGTCTTCGAAGATGATATTGCCGATATTGAAAGCACTCACCATCGTATACATATTCTGTTTTCGGGATTTCGGAAAATAGTAACGAGCATAGGATGAGGTTCGATTGAACTGTTCCCGAAGATCGTCCATCTGTCCATAGATGGTATCCGTGCGGTGTACGATACTCTGGAGCAGGGGATCTCTGACAAAGGCTTTAAGTGTCGAATAAAATTTAGGATCAGTAGAGTCTGCCCTGTTCGTAAATTTCATGATGTCCTGACAAAATATACGCATCAGCGTAGGATATCTGGTCAAAAGGGAATTTACGCTTTCCTCAATATGCAGCGTGTCGATGGCAAAGACATCTTTCTCAAAACGGTATAAATGCATATCAGAGGGAATTTGGCTGATATCAGGTGTCTTGTCCCTGCTATCCTGCCGGCATGCCACAACACCCAGCAGGCAAAAAAAACAATACTTTATATAGTCCATTCTTACTTTTACGTCTTAAATTAGGAGTTGCAAAATTAACCATTCCATGAAAAAATTACTTTTGATTTTACTCGTCAGCCCATGTATTATTAAGGCACAGAGCGATCACTTTAAGGCCAGTTTGATCCTGGGTCCCAGCTTTAGCTGGATGAGTTCTGACGACAAGAATATTACGACAGAAAGCAATCAGCTAGGCTTCAAATTGCATTTACAGTCGGAGTATATTTTCCTTCAAAAATTCAGTCTTACAGGAGGTCTTGGCCTGTCTTTTATTCAGGGCGGAAAGCTTGGATACGCTCTGGGTGGCAACCTATGGTCTGAGACGGCGCTCGACATACCAAAGGGGGACTCCTTACCCAATGGGGTGATCCTTGGCTATACCGTCAAGTATCTTGAGATTCCAATTGGATTTAAAATGACGACCGGGGCATACGGGCGCTACCGGTTCTTTGCGCAACTGCCGGAGTTCTTTCTGGGCCTGCGGTTGGGTGCCCGTGGTGATATTGCAGGACAAGGTGTCAGTACCTCCGATGAGAACATCAAGCACCAGGTGCAGTTTTTAAGTATTGGATGGGGCCTGGGGGGAGGAACAATCTATCGCCTGCGGGATGATCTTGACCTGATGATCGGGGTGAGATACCAGCAATCCATCACCGATGTAACCGATGACAGTGGAAAGTACTTTGACGGCAAATCCCAGAATTCGAAAGATAAAATCAATTCCATCGACTTTCGAATCGGCGTAGTATTCTAGAATGTGACATCATTAACGACCAAAATCCGAACGCATGACGATATGGGATCTTGATACTTTTATTCAACTCGCACTCGAAGAGGATATACGAAGCGGTGACATCACTTCACTGGCTTGCATTGCGCCTGATTCGGTCTCGCTTGCCAGACTCAAGGTCAAGGACGATGGCGTCCTGGCCGGCGTGGGTTTTGCCCGGAAGCTGGTTCAGTATGTTGGCAATCAACTTGAGCTGGAAGTTTTTATTGATGATGGCGCCTATGTACAGTATGGGGACATTGCATTTGAGCTTAATGGCCCCTCTCGGACGCTGTTGAGCATTGAGCGCTTGTTACTCAATACCATGCAGCGAATGAGCGGGATCGCGACCCTGTCCGATCGATTTGCCAGTGAGGTGAGTGGATTACCGGTCAAAATTCTGGATACCCGAAAAACAAGTCCCTGTTTTCGGGCACTTGAGAAATGGGCTGTGCGTATTGGTGGCTGCTATAACTACCGGGATGGTTTGTATGACTGGTTTATGATCAAGGACAACCATATCGCTGCGTCCGGAAGCATCAGCCGGGCCATCAAAAAGGTAAATCAATATCAGCAAGACAAGGGTCTCTCCGGATATGGCATTACTATAGAAGTTAAAAATTTGATTGAAATCGAGGAAGTCCTCAAAAATGGTGGGGTGACCCGAATCATGATGGATAACTTTGAGATTCCCCTTCTGAGTGAGGGCGTGGCGATGATTGGCAAGCGCTTTGAAACCGAAGCCTCCGGTGGTATTAGTCTCCAGAATGTACGCCAGGTCGCCATGACCGGCGTGGATTACATTTCTGTGGGAGCACTGACACACAGTGCCGGAAGCCTCGATCTAAGCTTGAAGATCCAGGAACACACTCCTAGGCAGGATAAGTAGCTACCAGAAAGACCATCAGTCCTAAGGTAAATACCACCACCAGCCAGAAGCGAGCGTCCTTGTAGAAAACCGCGGGGGTTTGGTTTGATTTCATACGCTCTCTGAATTTGATTGTATTAATTATAATTGGTTTGGTAAAAGACCAGCTTAGTGCGCCGCAGCGTTCTGCAGCGAAGATTTTAAATTATTATCATTCGGAAGACTGCCGTCAGACCAGGGGGCATAACCGGCAGATGTCAACAATACTTCAAAAACGATGCCATATGAATTCCCTGTAATATGACTGTAAAATCAGGGCTTTCACCGCATGTGAATATTATTTTTATAATGTGTTCGTGGATTTTTTCAAAAAAAACTGGGTAAGCCTGAAAAATACTTATTTACGAGTAGTTGAGATATAATGGAAAACTGTAATCCGGATTTCGTTCAACTGGACAGCCGGAAGCTTCCCGCCGGAAAAGTCTGAAAAAAGCGAAAGTTAAAATAGATTTGTGTCGGAGAGAAACAAGTTATATCCCATGTTTCTAATGCCACTTAAAGTAAAACTCAAAAGAATAAATAACGAGCGGAACACAATAAAAACATAAAAATAAAAAAGATCACACTACTCTAACCCATTAAAACGAGTAACAGCACAGCATAAAGGGACTATAAGCACCACTTGAAAACAAGACGTAAACCATCACTTGAACCCAGGACGTAAAAATTCAGTTAAAAACAGGGCGTATACCAAGACAGCAAAAAGGACAGCAAGCGGCACGTATGCTAAATTTTTCACGGGATATAATAACCGCTTGGCGGACATCGCTCAAAGATCCGTTATTATAAAAAAAAGTACTAACTTTGTAATCCAACAACCCAAGCAGTAGCGGTACTATCTCCTACCCTGACCAAGCCCAAAATCGTTAGCTGTAATTCGTGGCGCATTAGCAACATATAATAAAGTTCAAAGAATTGAAATATGAAAAAAATACTGGCTGGACTCTTCCTCGCAATTTCAATCAACTCATTTTCGCAGCAACCAATCTTTGCGACAAATTCTGTTGGTGATCTTTATTCATTTGACTTAGCAAATTGCACAAGACATTTCATTGGTTCAACTGGACTACAATTTAGCGAGATTGCATTTACACCTAACGGACAACTTTGGGGCATTACTGATGGAAAACTTTTTATTATTGATACAGCGACTGCAAGAGCAGCATTAACGGGTATTACAGGACTTGGCTACGTGTCACTTGTTGGCTTGGATAACAACACATTATTAGCTGAATATGACAAGAAGCTATATAGCATAAATACTGTCAGTGGAGCCTCATCCTACATTGATACAATCGGATTTCATGCCGATGGCGACTTGACTTGGTATGATGATGATCTTTATATGGTTACATCTGGCGGGCAAATCATCAGAATGGTGCTGAATATAACCAACACTGCCCTTGTTAGTATAACACCTATTGGGAGTTCAGTTCCTACTTGTGAAGGAGCAGTAACGGCATCATTTACTGGCGACTACAATTCCATTGTCGGGTTCCGCGGATCAGATCTTATTAAAATATGTCACATAGACGGTAGCAGCCAAATGCTTTGCCCGAATTTAAATATTGGCAGACTCTCAGGAGGAGCATCAATAAGATTATTGACACAAATTCCACAACCTGTCACTTGCTCAACAACAGAAGTTAACGAAATATCTTTTGAAAATCAGTTTTTAATTTTTCCAAATCCGGCAAAAAATAACCTCAACATTAAAGTGAAAGTGAATAAGCAATTTATTTATAATATTTACAATGCTTGTGGACAATTATTACAAACAGGAACTTTCCAATCTAACCTGACAACGATTCATATTAACAATTTATGCAGAGGACTTTATACTGTTGAATTGATATCAGAGAATTTCTATGAACGGCAATCGTTCATCGTGGAAAATTAAAGATACAGCAAAAAAGGGTTTTGCGTTAATGGGTTAACAGTAAAAATAGAAAAATTAGATCTATAAATATATGTTGGCACAGGCATAAAATTTATAGCTTCAAAAGCCCAACAATGCTAAATCCCTAAACGATTACGGCATTCTTATAACCAGCCCCAAAAGCAATTTGACAAATACGCTTGACTTAAGAAGTCACCTGAAAGCAGGACTGTAAACAGAGGCTCAAAAGTCATTTGAAACCAGAACTTAATCCGGGACGGCAAAACGCACTTGAAAACATGACGCAAACCAGGACAACAAAAGGAACTTGAAAACATGACGCAAACCGGGGCAGCAAGCGGGACGTATGCTTAATTTTTCACGCGATATAACAACCGCTTGGCGGACACTGCTCAAGAGTCCGTTCTGACAACAGAAAATACTATATTTGTAAGATAGTAACCTGAACCAGGGCGGAACAAGTTCGCACCGTCGCCAAGCGCGGGACGTTAGGGTGCATTTATAAAGACACAGAATGGAATTAAAATGGAGGTCCACATTTAACAAATCAGAGTTGTTTAACGACAAAGACGACTTGATTGCATCATTTAGCCTTAATGACACTAAACCATTTCAACTCTCAGACTATTCAATTACGACAAGCGGCTTTTACAGTTATTACATAAAGGATAACATTGGCAATATTGTTCAAGCGACAATAGACCCAGATGTACTTACCGTTTCGTTAGACTCCTTAAAATATGAGTTTATTTATGAGAACAATTCTCACTCATATATCAAGACAAGTTCAAGCATAATTGCCAGCTGCTATGCAGATAACAGTTTATTTAGTTCATCAGGAACTATCACCTTAGCTGACAATCTCAAATATTCTATCATTTGGGGTTACTTAATATTTGTGCTAAGACAATTAGCAAAGGAAAGGGGCAGCGAATAAATGAATATTAGAACAACAATTAACATTCTGATATTTGGAGGACAATGTTTGGCAGCCTTCGTGACAACTTTTTTGGTAAGCATGACTTACTCTCTCTTCAATTATGAAGGGGGCTTTGCTGAATTTGTTGGGTTTACAATCTTTCAACCGATTTTTGCTATAATTTTTGAAGCCTTGACAGTACTTGGCAACCTAATCATTGGCTTGCCAATCAGACGAAATATGCGAATTAACAATTGGTGGACGGCTAGAATATATTTACCCATTATACTTTTTATTGTTGGGGTTTCATTCATCATCTTATCACTTTGCGATCCATTTATTGAGGTCATAACATATAGAATGGAGGGTGTAGATCGGACCGACACTGTGCCTAATGAATTTTTTTCTATTACAGGTTGGTTCTTGACAAACTTCGCTGTTCTTCATACATATCCACCTAGACTAATCATGGTATTCATGTTTAAGCTTTTGGGTGTTGAAGACAAAGAATGGTCTGCCGAGAAATAAACGCACCCTAACAGCACCTAGCCGGCAAGTGGCGCTAACTCGCTAATTTGTAGTTATCGTTCACACATTTTTCTTATCTTAGCATGACAATTAAAGGCTCTGCAATCGCCACCTGCGGCTAGCTGCGGAACGTATAGCCCAATCAAAAATCATTAACTATTAAAAACAATTAGTATCTTTAAGCGTTACTAACGTAATAGGTTAATATGATATTAAGTTTTGGCGATAAGAATACTGAACTTGTCTGGAATGGAAAACTCGTGAAAGGAATTCCTCATTCTGTTCAGCAGATTGCGAGAAGGAAACTTAGAATGCTTAATAACTCAAACAATATCAATGATTTAAGAGTGCCACCTTCAAATTATTTAGAAAAATTAAAAGGTGACTTGAAAGATTTAAACTCCATAAGAAATAATGACACTTGGAGAATTGTATTTAAGTGGGATATTTCGCATTCGAAAAATGTTAAAATTTTAAATTACCATTCGTATGGCTTCATTGAAAAATATTCATCCAGGCGAAGTGCTTCTTGAGGAATTCCTTATTCCAATGGAAATTACAGCTTACAAATTAGCCCAAGCTATTCAAGTTCCACAAACAAGGATATCACAGATCATTAAAGGAAATCGCAGTATAAGTGCAGATACTGCATTAAGATTATCAAGATATTTTGGAAATTCAGCTAAGTTTTGGCTTGGTCTGCAAAATGATTTTGATCTAGAAGAAGAGTATAAGTCATCAAAAAAGGAATTAGAACAGATTCCACAAATTGACCGGGCTTAACATGAGATACGCTCTATACCGCTTAGGACTTAATTTTTACTCTTGGCCTAAAACTATAAAGTATTTCTATTATTTACCTTTCGCCGGGAGCGATTCGGCGAGTATCTCCATCCGTTATGCCTCATATCAAGCAATTTAATAAAAATGCTTGGAAATAAGTAGCTAATATGCTACCTTTACCGCATGAAAGCCCTCGAACTTGAAAAATTGATTATTACAATGGCTGGTATTTTATTCGACAAACAGGAAGTCATAAAATTTACAAACATGAAATAATTAAGGGTATCATTGTAATTCCATTTCATGGAACAAAAGACTTACCGAAAGGAACAGAAATTAGTATTTTAAAAAAAGCAGGAATTAAAAACTAGCATGAAACACTTAACAGCGGTAATTGAAAGAAATAAAGATGCATTTTTTGCCTACATTAAAGAAGTTGATGGGTGCGTTGCAGGAGGCAAAACATATCATCAAGTCAAACTTAACTTGGAAAAAATGCTTAAACTAGCCGAAAAGGAAGATGATTTATTAAAAAAAACATTAAGTAAAGGGTACAAGCTAAAATTTGAAGTGAATTTAGAATCTGTCTTTGATCTTATTCCTGAAGTAAACATTAGTCAATTAGCTAAAACAGCAAACCTCAACCCAGGATTATTGAGGCAATATGTATCTGGGTCAAAGAAAGCATCAGAAGCTCAAACTGAAAAAGTAATGAAAGCAATAAAAGAAGTATGCTCAAAATTAAACTCTATCACGCTAAGTATAAATTAAAAATTACGAGGCATCAAACAATACTTGCGATCATGCCGCCTAATAATTAAATTTTGCCATTCAAGGCACAAAACTGACAAAGTGTTTTACTCTTAGCTTCCGAACGAGTGGCGGCACGATGCAAGTACCTCAACGTTAGCGGATATTTCAATGACTTACTACTAAATATCACAGTAATGAAAAAAGCACTAATATTCATCTTGACAATTTACTCGTTGATAACGGTGCAAGGACAGCAGTTCTCATTCCAAATGTTTGTTAGAGACGCAATGGGTCATAAGGACACCATTACTTTAGGTTACGATCTGTTGGCAACGGATAGCATTGACACATTATGGGGTGAGACAAATATTATTTCCATGCCGGTAGACAGTGGACTTGATGTAAAAATTACAAATGAATGGAAATACAGAAACTGGTTTTCAACACTGGGAATGTATCACACTAAAAAGCATATTGTCTTTTACAGCTTTCCAACATTTGCATACGACCACATTCAAACAATTGACATCCATACCAGCCATTGGCCAGTCACAGCGATTTGGGAAAGATTGCTATTTTCGGATACTTGTAGAAACGGAAGTGTATTGACGATTGTAAGACCAGGAGGCTGTTAGGACACAGGAAGTCCAAGCGATTTAAAGCGACAGATACTTTTATCAAATGATTCTGTTACCTTTTCATTAAATACAAATGATAGGTTTTCTAACTTTTACAGATACATCAATGGATTTGATACTATTTCTGTTTTCTGGCAGACATTTGCTGATGAATCAATATTACATACCGCGTCAAGTGACATAATAGCTGGGGATAATGTTATAAAAGTATTTCCAAATCCTGCTTTTGACAATTTCTCAATTCAAATTCCACCAGAATTCGGAACAATAAATAGTATTCAAATATTTTCCTCAACTGGGCAAAAGGTTATGACGACAACAAAGACCAATGATATTCATATTTCAATTCTCGATCAAGGACTTTATGTATTAACAATTTCAAATGAAAAAGGAGAGAAACTATATACACGAATGATCAAAGAATAAGCTCTGTTAATAGTGGGTTGAGGCTATGTTGGGTGTTAATGGAACATTCCACCTGAAATAATAACTATTACATCTATTCATCTCCCTCCACGTGCTTTTTAAAATTATCCAGTATCGCCTGCCAACCCATGCGTTGCATATCTGCCGGGTTCTCATGTTCAGGTTCGAAGCATTCAGTTACTTGTGTAGATGATCCGCTCACTTCAAAGGCGATTTCCACTTTGCGGCCGTCGTCGAGCAGCAGCGCAATGCTTTTCATTGGAATGATGTTGGTGAATTGACCGGAATAGTCAAAACTAAAACTCTCATCATCAGCAGACATCGTGTAAGCAAAGCGGCCTCCTTCCATGAAGTCATGAACCGCCTTGGGACAATGCCAGTCGTCCGAAGCAAAGTTCCAGTGGGTGATGTGGTTACAGTCGGTCCAGCATTGCCAAACCATTTCTAAAGGTGCATTGATATTTGCAGAGACAGTGATCATTTGATTTGATTGATCCATGATGATTTTATTTTTCTTAATTGTGCTTACTTATCGAATGAGTGTTACGTCACCTTTGATGATCCAATGCTTGCCGTTGATGAGTTCAACTTCAGCCCAATAGGTATAAACACCGGGAACACAGGTCTCTGTATGGTACTGACCATTCCAGCCGGAATCCGGTACATTGGGTCTGACATTTTCTTTACTGAATACTTTGTTGCCCCAGCGATCAAAGATTTCAAATAATCTGACGTTGGTTACTTTTTCTCCGGAACCAAATACATAGACCCAATCATTCACTCCGTCACCGTTGGGGCTGAAAACATTGGGCACCCACACTTCCGGATCGATGACTTTGACGCGTATACGCTGGATGCTCTGGCATTGATTCGTATCTGTTACCACGACTTCATAATCTATATCCGCTGGCGTGGTCGTCTTCGGATCTTCGCAGTCTGAGCAGCTCAGGAAGTCTGTTGGGCGCCACTGAATCGTCCTGATCAATAAGGGGTTGCTCAGAATATCGAGATCAAGCAGTCCGTTTTCACCAAGCTTTAGGTCAATCTCCGGAGGAAGTGAAGTCATAATGGGTGGAATGTCCAATATCTCAAAATCCTTCAGAAATGTACAACCTTGCTGGTCACGAGCCAGTAACTGATATTGGCCTGGTTTGAGCGAACTAAATGTGGTCTCATTCACAAAACTATTTCCGCCATCCAGAGAGTATAGTATCTGAGGATGACCTCCGGAAATGCGACTGATGCTGGCAGAACCGAAAGTCTGACCACACAAAGGAGAATGCGGTGATATCTGAATATCCGTAATGATCAGACTATCCGCGATCACATTAATGTTGCGGATTGTTTTGCAGAAGTTGACTGGATCGGTCACTTCAGCGTAATAACGTCCTCCTTGTGCCGTTCGCCACTGAGGTGAATTGCCAATAGAGTCAAGTACTGCGTTGCGCCAGGTGATGGTTCCACCGGCAATATTGGTCTTAGCCATTAGCGTCGCCAACGGTCTTGTACAACCAATACTGTCTGCCGATAAGTTTAATGCCGGAGATACTGTATCTATGCCAACTTTTAATAAGCTATTATTGGTACATCCATTGGAAGCTGTGATGGTGAGGGCGTAATCTCCCTGAATGCTGACGAGACTGTTCATGGCATTCGACGCAAATCCGGCAGGGCCATTCCATGCAAATCGTACACCCTGAGACTTGCTCATGCCTTCAATGAGAATTTGTCGGTCCCTGCAATTGATGGTTCCACCTCGTACGAAGATGTCTGGTTTGATGGTGTCAATAGCAATGATGAGATCCGCTTTATTTTGACAATGATTTTTTGCTGTGACTTCAAAACGATAGCGGCCGGCATCACTTGTTCTAATAAGATTTTGATTGACAATATTATTGTCAGGTTTTACCCATTGACCGGTTAATCCGGGCGGGGTCACCGTCGCAATAATATCTACGATGGGTCTGCTACAGGTAATGGTATCGGAAGATAAAGTAATGCTTGGCACTGCGGTATCGATGGCAACGTTGAGACTGGCGCTATCGCGACAACCATTGGCTGAACGGGCCACCAGTGAATATCTTCCTGGAATATTGATAATCGGACTGGAACCATTACTGTTAAAATTACCAGGGCCGCTCCATTGATAATTGGTGATGATATTGCCTGTGCTGACCGGTGTTAGTGTCAATTGCGTTCGCTGACAATTGATGGTGTCATTGAGAAGCTGTAACCGCGGTGCAGCAGTATCAACCTCAACCTGAACCGTGACTTCAGTGTAACAAAAATCCGGTGCCGTGATTCGGATCTTATAAAATCCAGCTTGTGTCGTTTGTATAACAGAGTCTGTGGAGGAAAAATTATTGGGCCCGCTCCACAGATAACTTAAACTATCTCTGACGGAATGCGCCAGAAGTTGTGCGGTGGTGCGAATGCAGTTGATGGTATCCGTGTTGACCTGGAGATCTGGTTTGCGGGCATCGAGGGTGATATTCAGTGCTACGGAATCGGGACATCCGTTGGGATTCGTCACGGTGAGTGTATAGCGACCTGCATTTTTGATAAACGGCGCTTTCAGTGTGCTGAAAAATTGATTGGGTCCGCGCCACTCAAAACGAGCACTGGGTTGGTCTGCTGTGGCACGAAGGATGGTGCTGTCTTTAAGGCAGTTGAGCGTATCGTTGAAATAGATTATTTGTGGCAGTTGTTTATCTTCCGCAATGAGCGTTCGGATGCTGCTAAGACAGCCATTTTGAAGAAATGCATCAACCGTATAGATTCCCGGAACACGAATAATTGGATTTTGCAATGTACTGATGAATCCGCCGGGTCCGCTCCATAGATACTTGCTTTGGTAAGCATCACTCAGCGAGAGCATCAGACTGTCACGCAGACAGGTCAGCGTATCGCTATTCAAATTGAGTAAAGGATGTATTGTGTCTACTGAAATCTGAATTTCTTTTTCTGTGGTACAATCATTTAATGAAGTAATGCGGATGATGTACTTTCCACCGGTTTGCGTTGTGATGTTGTCCTGTTGACCAAGTGCACCATTCGGTCCTTCCCATTCGAGCGACTTGAATTGTCCTTTAAAACCAGAAGAAAGTAATGCATCGGGGTGCGCACAGGTAATCGTATCGTCCTTGGGTGTAAATACCGGATGGATGGTATCTGCAGGAATTGTTATAAGAAGACTGTCCGTACAAAAATTATCCGCAGTTGCCAGGAAGATGTATTGTCCGGGCACACGAGTAACGATATGAAGTGAGTCTATTTTTTTAAATTGATTGAAAGATTTCCAATCAGCGTTGACCAGAGTCCTGGTGCTGAAGATGTTGATGAGGGCACTGTCCCGAAGGCAGTTAATGCTGTCCGAAGTATAGCGCAGTGCAGGTGCGGAGCGGTCACTGAACACGCGAAAAGAATCTGTTCGTACACAACCTTGTGGGGTTACGACACGCAGGTAATAGACACCGCTGTCTGCTGTCACAATACTATCCGAGGAAGATTTAAATCCTTTGGGGCCTGTCCAATTAAAACCCGAACCTTTGATAGTTGAAGTGGCGAGTAACCTTGCACTGTCTGATTTGCAATTAATCTGATTACCGGTGATACTGATTTTGGGCAGGTCACCACTTTCTACAACTTTAACAGATTTGACCGTCTTGCAATTATACTCATCCACTACCGTAACGGTGTATGTTCCTCCCTTGTACACAATGGTATTCATCTCATTGGAGATGTACCCGTCAGGGCCTTCCCAGAAATAATTGAGCGGGTTGACCGATGAGTTGGTATAGATGATCACTGAATCATTGATACACCCGATGGAGTCCAGTACCGTTAACGTAAGATCAGGTGGCTTGATATTACCGGTGATTTCGATGAAAGCTTTTTTGCAGCAACCAGGAAGATCAGAACAAATCGTCAGTTCATAAGTACCGGGACCTTCGATGGTAGGTTCGAGTGTATTGTCCCCGGAGATAATCTTGCCGTTATTGGTGGTCCATTTATACGTCCAGTTTTTGCCCTGTGAGGAACCTTTCGCATTGATCTTCAGTTGTGGTCTGTCGCAATTCACCTCACCCGGATCTTCGATGTCGATGTTAATCTCTTCAACACTGACCATCATAGTGTCTTTTTTTTCGCAGATTTTCACAAAGCTGATATCATCGATCGCGAAATCATTGCCACCGGAAGCCGTATTCTGGTTGAGAATACAGATATCGGCTGTGGTATTGGATCCGGAATTCCAAATGACCTCATATTTTTCCCAAAGGCAGGTGGAGCCGCTCGAATTGAACACAGGGCCAATGCTGTTGCCATTGATATTAAACTGCAATATGGGTGGAGAGGCGCTTACTACTGCAGTGACCCAGCAGGTGAAGATATAATCCATATCTGGCATGACCGGGACAGATTCACACCATACATTCTGAAAGGCTGCTGCACCGTTGAGCACCATCATGTTGCCGCTTCCCGAGGTATGATCTTTGCAGGGTGCAAATCCAGTATGTCCTAATTGTGGATTGGTGATGACATCATAAGTGCCTTCACAATCAAGATAACCTGCCCCGTAACAGGACATGAATCCAACGATATAGTCCGTGCTGAATCCTGTCTTTCCCTGCTCAAAATCTCCGTTAATCACCAGGTTAATTCCGGAAGTACCTTTTGCAGTCAGGATATATTCCATATTCCCGTTGATGGTCACTTTGGTCGTAGGATTTTTTGGATCAGCCAAACCTGTTGTAGGTTCCCAATAAGCTTCTCTGATTTGCCCTGAAATCTTGCCCGCCATCATCTTCATATCACCTGCATTGCAGACTTTGATATCCGGTCCGGCATTGACGGTAAAATTACATTGGGCGTCTCCCGGGGACCAAGTTGCCAGCGATAATAGCCAAAAGGACCAAAATTTAAGATTTTTCATGACAGATTCCAAAGGTACGAATTAAACGCATTGGCCGAATGCACTGCAAAATTCATTTTTCACCTTAAATCAAGGGATTTGCAGTAGGACTTTCTAGCTCGAAAGATGCATGATTACAGATAGAAGTTTATCATCATTTATTTTGATCTGTTGCAATATCATAATCAGCGGGTAATAAATAGCAGTTATTATTCATATAAAGTTTGTCATTAATATAATTAACATTATCATCTTTGGAATGCTCTGCAAAGCCATCTGAATAAGACAAAATTTCAGTCAGTTGAAAAAAATTATCGTTCTCTGGTAAGCGATATAATTTGTAATCATTACAAGCATTGTTTAAAATGTAATCTGGTCATAATCACAGTAACTAACCGCATGTCATAGGGTAAAACTTTTTATAATGAGATGAATGTTTCACGAAATAGGAATAATATGTGCGCATATGTCGATCAGCTACCCAGATCCCCACCATGAATGAGAAAATGAGGGCTGGTTCCAATTTGATAACGTGTTTTGAAATACCAGGTATCAATTTGCTGAAGGCAAATGATTTTCAAAAAATATTTGACCTCGCCTTTTAAGAAATCGACATGTCCGGAATGAATTAGGCAATGTCTCCATTTCAACGAATGAATGGAATGGTCTCCGTGTGTTCAGCGTAAAATGATTCATCAAACTAAAATATGAATTTGTTCGGGCAAAAAGTATGTCATTGTTATTGATCTCAACAACCTATTGGTGAAAAAATATTTTTTCAGATGGATATTATGTCATATTTCATTGACAACAAGTCCTGCAATTTTGATGTTCTCTTAAAGTTCTGAATTATTTACAATGTTCTGATTCATTATAAAAAGGACGGTATGCAATATTCCAGCGAGTTACGTGTAAAGGACGCGCTTCCTTTGTTCTTCAAAAATAACAATCTTGGTGATGGAGGATACAAGGATACATTTTTTAAGATCAGGCTGGCTGGTGTAAATATTCCGATACCAAACATTCAATCGCGTGTAACGGTGGCAAGACTTCACGATATTCATCACTTATTGACGGGTTATCCGGCCAACTGGAAGGGGGAAGCGGAGATCGGCGCCTGGGAGTTAAGAACCGGATGCAGAAATCTCTGGGTCGCATGGGTATTGAATGCCGGGGCAGTCATGATAGGACTGTTATTGTATCCTCGGGCAGTCTATTCAGCATGGAAAAATGCTGCCAATGCCAGAACCAATATGTACTATTTTGAAGAGTCTTATGAGAAACTTCTGGAAATGGACCTTGGAAGTTTGAGAAATAGGATTTTTCAATCAACATGACGGAGCATTAATCATTGAATGTTTGCCACAAATTTGTTGCTTTTTATATTTACTATAGATTGTGATTTGTTGCATCAGTTTGGCAAATCTTATAGAAATAAAGCTTAAACTAGGCACACTATAATAATAATCTGCCCTGGTTTAAGCATTATGATGATGTAGAAAAAATGCTGCAGCATTTTTCTGGTCTTTAGATTATCCTTTAGACTTAAATTTTCAAAAATTAATGTTGTTGATCAATTAGGATGAGCAACGTCTGACATCCCTCAAAATAGTACAACCAATGCGGTATTGTTACTTACGTATTAATGCCTTTTGAAGAAGCTAAAAATATCGTCGTTAAGTCTCTCCTTGTACCCTGGAATAATGCCGATTTCTTCATAAACCTGATGACCTATTCCTTCCAGACGATAGTGAAGCACTTCCTTGCGAAGAATGCAGCGAAGACAACCGGCAAATAACGCTGGTTTGGGGCCACACCAGCTGGAGCGATTCAAGACGTGTCCATCGATCATTGCACTGCTACATAATGGGGCGATGAGGCAACCGTTGTGAGAGGCCCATTGCTGGCATGCGGAATCGGCATGGACAAAGTCAAGGCAATTAAATTCAACGCCATCATAATTGATCGTTCCGTCAAGGGCTCCATGAATCTGGAATAATGGTAACTGAGGGATGTCTTCAATACTCAGTTCACTCCAGGGATAGCACGCGATCGAAGTGATTGCGCTGACCCAATGAATTTTACGGGATAAGTCAAGGCAGAGTCCACCGCCATTGCTTGTGCCCATCCAATAGATATGCTGCGTATCAATTTTGTACAGTGAAGTCATCTGGTTGCGGATATTTTGAACATAACATTCCTCATCTACATTCTCCAGACAAGTGCTGTCGATAAACCAGGTCATATCATTGTAGGCACGACCATACACGGCGATAAATCTGTTTTCATCGATCCACGCACCGATTCTTTCTTTCCAGGCGCAGGCCTTGTTTTTGGCGCCACTGCCTTTGCCATGGAAAGCCATCAGCAGTGGATAGGTGGAATCAGGATGATATCCGACGGGTAATTGAATATAGTACTTCCTGACGACTCCGCAATCATTGAATACTTTTTCAATCAGCCCTTCTGTGGCGCAATTGTCTGCAGAGGCAACCAACTGTTGTGTCTGTACTGCACTGGATAATTCTTCATGTTCTTTTTGACAAGATGCAAATAAGAAGATGCTCAAACTAAATAATTGTAATTTTTTTTTCATGGCTTGTTTGTTTTTTATCTGAAAGCAACCCCATTTCATTCTGTAACCTCCAAAGAAGAAATATTTTTGAAAATATGAAATTTCCTTTTGTGCATGAGTACAAATTATTGTGTTGATTACTTTGTATCATTGCGTAACACTTTATTCATTTTTAATTATACTTCTTGGGCTGTAAGATTTTTAGTGATGATCATTGGCCGCAATGTGAATCAAAATCATATTCATCTTTGACAATGATTTAATAATATTCAAGCATTTCTGTTCTGCGATTATTCCATAGATGTCACTTGAATAATTCACATTGCAATTCAATAATGTCGGTCATTTTTTCTTCAATGGAAACTTTTTAAACTGACGGCATAGCAATTATTTGAGGTATTTTATTTTTCATCTTCGAAACAATGCAACGATTTGGCTGATGGTGAATCTATACAGAGTCCAGGCTTTATTTTTGTCGCGGCAATCATCCTGGATTAATAGTGTAAATGGTTGATAGACAATTTTTTATATAAGAATTGGCCTGGCAAAAATGAAGTTTATATAGTTTAAGTAATTTTTTTATAATAGTTTTGAAGGGAGTTCAATATTGTTTTTGAATTATTAAAAATGATTATTGGAACGTTGCATCTATATATTTAATAAAAAAAAATAATTGTTATGAATAAAAATTTCTACATTCTTTTCTTGTTTGTTTTTGTGACAGGTCTTTATGCCCAGCCTACGATACAGCCATCTGATCTGCCGGCGGCAGGGGACCAATGGATCGATTATGGGGATTACCGGCAGGGTGTGCATACATTGCCTTCATTGGGTCCCAATCAAACCTGGGATTATTCCAAGGAGTTCATGGTTTCCGACACATCGTTGACCAAAATCGTAGCGCCAGCAGGGGTTCCGGCATTTCTGAAGCCCGGTAGTTTTCCCAATGCGAATTTGGCGACGTATTCCGTTGTTGATTCAACGGCCAGTTACTTTTTAAAGAATAATACGGGACTTTATATCGACGGTGTTTATTCTGCAGCCGCTGGCGGTATAGACAAAATTGATTATAGTCCTGATGCTTTGGTTATTCCGGTTCCATTTACCTATAACAATACCAGAAGCGGAACGGCAAGACTGTTGATACTCACAAAAGTTGATACCATTAATGCCAAGCTAACTGTTTTTTCGAACATCAATGTTACGGCCCCCGCCTATGGCAGCCTGAAGACACCGGCCGGGCAATATGCCAATACTTTGCTTATCAAACGGCGAATGGAAAATACGGACAGTGTTTATTTTGACCTGTTTGGGAATGGCTCGTATTTTCTGGTCAATACCTCCAAAGATACGAGTATTGATTTTTATTGGCTCAGAAGTGGTAATACAAGATTGCAGTTAATGAATTTGTCAACGGATGCGTTGGGTACCAGTTCGACCAGCGCACAGTATGCTGATTTTTCTGTAACGGCGGTCAATGATAGAATACAGGAATCCAGTCATCAGGAAGTGTATCCTAATCCGGCTGCATCGGGAAGCATCATCAGTATAAGGATAACTGAAGCCAATGCGCACGAACTATCTATCACGGATTTAAACGGGAAAGTGATCCGGAAAGAAAGGGTCGGTGGCTTCGATAAGGTACTATTCAATACAATTGGAATGATGCCGGGTTATTATATGTATACGGTCACTGCGCAAGACGGATCAGTATTGAATAATGGAAGGTTTGTAATACAGTAAAGAAAATCTGTTCGCAATCTGATTAAATTAAACAGGCCTGAATCTGCACGATTCAGGCCCGTTTTTTTATACGATAATCCTTTGAAGAGGCAATTGTCAGAGAAGTATTCAAGTAACACTTTTCAAATTATTGCAACACAACTGCTCTGAAGATTTCATTTTTGACTTTGATAAAATATATTCCGGAAGCCAACTCGGTCACATTGATTTCTGATCCTGAACCTTTGGATAATGTCCGTCCAGAAAAATCAACCAATTCCCAAAATGCTGCGGCATTAGGTAAATGAATAACCGATGAGGCGGGATTTGGCCAGATAGACTGAGTGCTGTGTTGATAGTGATCGCGATTACTGTTAATAATTCCGCATCCCTGTTCAATCAGGTTTAGCGTCATGGCATTGATATCTGCTTTGAGACTATGATCTGCATAGGTCACTTCAAGTTGCTTGAGAACGGCATCACGTTGGGCGTTGGTAAGACCTATGATGACCGGAAATTTTTGTGGGTTGGCTGCAACAACAGCGACGAGTTGGTTTGGGTGGTTCGTCAAATAATTATTGCTGTCAAGGCCATTGTTCTTTTTAATTTCATTGAATATCTCAATTGAAAGCGCTTCGGAAATCAGTTCAGAACGATCAAACCGCTGCGGAAAAAGCGGTGCTTCGAGTTGTTCATGCAATACGGCGCAGGCACCACGGTTGAGATAATTCTGGACATTTATCCGGGCCATCGCATTACCTACTGGTCCTACCCCGGGATTATTGTCATTTTCGTTGATGGACACCAGATACGGAACAATGACTTTGGCATCCCTGGATAATGTATCGCTTCCGGCTGAAGTGTGATTTATTGCTGCTTTCCATCCAAGTACATTCGCAATAAACTCGGTAAATGCACCCCCGGCAGACCAGCCGATGGCGGCGTGTGGAAGGTTGGTGCGAAGGAGCTGGCGATTGATCAATGTATCGCGAATCGCACGGACATTGGCAAAATCTACCAATGTGGAATCTAATCCATAAGACCAACGGTAGACCCCATCATTATTAAAGTCTATGTCATACTCACTTTCCTCACTGGTCAGGGCGACCACAGCGTATTGATTGACCATGAGTAGATTGATCATCTGACGGGTATCCGGATCACTGATCATATTGAGCGCATTGCCATGGGTGCCGTGGAAAAACCACACCACCCCTTTGGTTTTATTGAGATCGGAAGGAGAGTAGAAATAAAAATGTTTCATACGTTGGGAACCCATCGTATTGTACGCATTCATGACCATGTCGGGTTGCAGATCTGCATAGTTGGCGGTGACGCTAACATTCCTGGTTGGCATGTAAATTACCGAATGATATTCATTGGGTGACTCGAGATAAGCCACATCTCCAGACCAGTGTGTGAATACCTTGCCATCGATCTGACGGGCCCAGATATGGATCTCAGTGCCTTCTTCATATTTTCCTCCGCCGTAGCCTTGCGTCGTGGTGAGCGTGTAAGCTGAAGAGCTTGTATTGTTCCTGGTGTACTGCTTCATCCAGTTCCAGTGTTGCGTAGGTGCCCAGTTAGGATAACTGTGATCCAGCCCTTTGACGTAAATGTATTTCAATTCATGTTTGTCCTGCGCATTGATCGGCAGATAGGTTGCAATCATGGCTGTATTGGTGTCACCGACGATGGTATGTTCGAATTTGAATTCAAAGTTTCTCGTAATGTTTTTGGCAGTGCGGTACAGTTTGCCATTAAAATAGGGAAGATCAGGTGTGGATATCAGTGAATCAAAATATGCCAGAGGAATTTCCGGACCAACATTGCCAGGTCCGTAATCGGCGTTACCCACTTGGTAAAGAACAGGAATTTTTCTGTTGGGAGTATAGGTCGTATCGAGATAGAATGAACCCGCATTCATGCACACAGCCGCCAGCAGATCACTCATTTCGATACTACATTTGGCAGCCATCTGCCCACCGTTGCTGAAGCCGTTGAGGTACATTCTGTTTTCATCAATTTTATATCCCAGGGTTACTTCTCTGAGTACCTTCCTCAAAAAACGGATGTCGTCGGCACCGGTCTGTCCCGGCTGCAGATACCAGTTGGCGTCAGGCAGGGTATTCCATTTCGTCGTTGTTTTTTCTTCTCCATCATCGACGATCTTGTAGCGCAGCGAACTGGGGAATACGGCGATGAAGTTTTCCTTTTCTGCCAGCTCAGCCCATCCGCTGCCATTATACATTTTTTCCCCATCGCCACTTGTGCCATGAAGCATAAAAACAAGTGGAACATTTTTTTGTCCGGTATAGCCCGAAGGGATGTGAAGAAAATATTCGCGGTTAATCCCGTCGACCAGGGTCGTCTTTCGAACTTTTGTTCCGGTCTGGGCCGAAGCGAGCAGCGCGGCAAAGAGTGCTACTGCTACCAAGTAAAATTTATTCATTTCAGTGGTTTTGTGCAAAGCTAACTATTTCTGATGGCTGGTTAAAATGTTCAAATTGGAGAAGGCAAATTGCCCGGTTTATTTATTAGGACCTTAGACTGAAAGACTTATAAAAAGTTAAAGGACGAGTCTGAGTCACTTCAAATATGAGGTCTTCAGCCATCCTAAATGGATACCAGGTTATACCTTTGCAGTGCGATGATTCCTCATGCTGACGCAAGTTTGACCTGTCACGCTTTAGCGTGAAACTTGTGCCTAGATGGTCCATACCAATTAAATTTTAACTAATTTACCCCAGTACAACTTCCCTTGGACTTCCAAAGAAGTGTTATAAATTCCAACGGGAAGTTGTTCCACATATACGATATGATAATAGGGACTCAGCTTTTGAAAAAGCACCTGTTCTCCTTGTTGATTATACATTCGAAGGACTCCGGGTTTATCCAACTGATCATAGGAGAAATGGTTAGCAACAGGATTCGGAGCAATTTCGTAATGATGTATTGATTCTTCCTTCGTTGAGACCAATGGTCCCAATCTGTAATTCGGGAAATTGGGAATACACCAATAGTTCAAAGTCGCCAGTTTGAAGCTGTGTTGTTTGAAATTACAAGCCAGTCCTCTTTCATCCGGATTATTAATGACGCCCCAATAATTAACAGAATTGCCAGAGCTGATATAGATCTTTCCATCGGGTGCTAATTCCTGATATTGGAAAGTGATGATAAATGGAGCGTTAAATCCATCAAATTTACGGCAATATCGGCTTGAGTTTAGCCGGCTTCAGGCATCGTTTCAATCCTTATTCTTTCTTCTTGACTCAATTGAGAAAATGTCCTATTTTTACGCCTACGAAAATATTGAAAAGGAATTACTTTTGATTTATCACCATATAGTTCCTGTTTCCTTTTTATTTTTACAATATTTCCTTGTGTATATTATTTGAACTAAGAGTATTACATAGAAATAATTAATGGATAATCGGTTTACGGATATAATTCTGCTCATAAAAAATTCACGAACTAGTGCCATAAAAGCGGTAAACGCTGAACTGATAAGCCTTTATTGGAATATCGGAGAATATATCAGTAAGAAAATTGAACAATCTGAATGGGGCGATTCTGTGGTAACAGAATTAGCCAATTTCATAAAGACACAAGAACCAGAAATAAAAGGCTTCTCCGACAAAAATATTTGGAGGATGAAGCAGTTTTATGAGACTTACAAGGACATTCCAAAACTCTCAACACTGTTGAGAGAAATTAGTTGGTCGCATAATTTAGCAATATTTTCAAGATGCAAGACTACTGAAGAAAGAGAGTTTTATTTGAAATTGGCAAAACTAGAGAGTTATAGTTTTAGAGAACTTGAACGACAAATTTCTACTAGCCTTTTCGAGCGGACAATGATTGGTAACTCAAAACTACCGACAGCGTTGAGAGAGAGTAATCATGACCTAGCAAATACTTTTAAAGACAGCTATGTATTTGAGTTTTTGAACTTACCTGACCCTCATAGTGAAAGCGATTTGCAACGTGGGCTTGTAAGACAAATGAAAATTTTTATTCTAGAGCTTGGCAAGGACTTTTTGTTTATAGGAGAAGAATATAAGTTACAAGTTGGTAACAGCGACTTTTACATTGACTTGCTGTTCTATCACCGTGGTCTTCAATGTTTAGCGGCATTTGAACTTAAAGCAGACAAATTCAAACCCGAACATTTAGGTCAGCTTAACTTTTACTTAGAAGCATTAGACAAAGATGTTAAGAAGCCGAATGAAAATCCTAGCATTGGGGTTTTGCTCTGCAAGGACAAAGACAGTGAGGTTGTAGAGTATGCTTTAAGCAGAAGCCTGTCACCGACTTTGGTTTCAGAATATAAAACACAACTGCCTGACAAAAAACTTTTACAACAAAAACTACACGAACTGTTTGACAATGAGACGGAAGGCAAATAGAGCCGTTATTGTGGCATCGATGTAGCCAAGATTTCCGCTCACATCGCCGTCGTTAGACTTGCTATAACCTGCCACGATAAATCCTCTAGTTTGCTGAATTGACCATGCTTGCTCTCCCTTGGAGCCCCCTAAGCATTTCTGCCACTGAATTGAAGGCTGTGATGTAAGCTGCAAGAGGACACCAGTCAGAATTAAAGCGGATAAAAAGAATTTTCTCATGTTGAATCGAATTAAAGAGATGAGCTTGATGCTATTTAATAATGACTCAATCATTACCCAATGCAGCCATTATCATTAATCCTAACAAATATAAGTTTTCCGGCAGAAATAGGATTGTTCATGAATGTAACAAGATTGCAGGATTAGATTGATAAAGTAATGACATCCACTCACAAGGCTACTAAAATAAACAAGGACAGGTAATGAAAATCTAAGCGTGATCCATCATCTCCAACTGGATACCAGGTTATACCTTTGCAGTGCGATGTTTCCCGAATATGATGTGATTGTGGTGGGCGCCGGACATGCCGGCTGCGAGGCTGCTGGCGCTGCGGCCAATATGGGCTGCAAGGTCTTGCTGGTCACCATGAATATGCAGACGATTGCCCAGATGTCCTGTAACCCGGCCATGGGTGGTGTGGCCAAAGGCCAGATTGTACGGGAGATCGACGCCTTGGGTGGCTATTCGGGCATCGTCACGGATGAGACCATGGTGCAGTTTCGGATGCTCAACCTGTCCAAAGGCCCTGCCATGTGGAGCCCGCGTGCGCAAAGCGACCGGATGCTCTTTGCCCGCAAATGGCGCAACATTCTCGAAGGTCATCCCAACATTGATTTCTGGCAGGACATGGTCAGCGGCCTGCTGGTCAAGGACCGCAGGATCATGGGCGTCAGCACGTCTATGGGTCACGAGATCAAAGCCAGAGCGGTCGTGCTGACGAATGGTACTTTTCTGAATGGCATCATCCATGTGGGTGATAAACAGTTTGGCGGAGGCCGCGCCGGCGAAAGCCCAGCAAGGGGCATTACCGTTCAGCTGGTCAGCCTGGGATTTGAGGCGGGGCGCATGAAGACGGGTACACCACCCCGACTGGATGGCAGGAGCATCGATTATTCGCAGACAGAAATCCAGTACGGCGATGAAAAGATCAACCGGTTCAGCTTTACGCAGACCAGAATACCGGACCGGCAGTTACAGTGTCACATTACCTATACCAACCCCGAAGTACATGACATTCTGAAGACGGGTTTTGACCGCAGTCCGATGTTCACCGGCAGGATCCAGGGCCTGGGCCCCAGGTACTGCCCGTCGATTGAGGATAAGGTTGACCGCTTTGCGGAGAGGGACCGGCATCAGCTGTTTATCGAACCCGAGGGATGGGATACCCATGAGATCTATCTCAACGGATTCTCCTCTTCGCTACCGGAGGAGGTGCAGTTTGCCGCCCTCAGAAAAATACCCGGGCTGCAGCAAGTGAAGATGTTCAGGCCCGGCTATGCCATTGAGTACGATTATTTTCCGCCGACGCAGCTTCAGTTAAGCCTGGAGACCCATCTGGTGGCAGGACTGTATTTTGCTGGACAGATCAATGGCACCACGGGGTATGAGGAAGCCGCCTGTCAGGGGCTGATCGCCGGACTCAATGCCGCCCGCCGGATCAGGGATGAAGAACCACTGGTGCTCAAGCGCTCCGAAGCTTATATAGGGGTACTCATCGACGACCTGGTCAATAAGGGCACCGAAGAACCCTACCGGATGTTTACCTCGCGGGCCGAATACCGCATCATGCTGCGGCAGGACAATGCCGATTTCCGGCTGACCCCGGTGGCAAAGGCCATGGGCATGCAGGGCCTGGAAAAACGCTGGGAGCGTCTCGAAAGCAAACAAGCCGCCTTCAGGCGACTGTGCTCCTTCATGGAAGAAAATATGTGCACTCCGGATGAAATCAACCCTTACCTGCAGCGTATCGGATCTTCACCCATCGAAATAAAAACGCGCATGGCCCAGATACTCTCCCGGCCGGACGTGAAGATGGAAGACATGATGATCTATAGCCAGTCACTCCAGATGGCCGCTGCAGATCTGGACGAAGAGACCAGACTCAGTGTGCAGATTCACATCAAATACGAAGGTTATCTCCGCAAGGAACAGGAGATGGTGGACAAGATGCTGAGGCTCGAAGCAGTCAGGATCAACCCGGACTACAATTACCATTCGCTGACGGCCCTGTCGAACGAGGCCCGCAACAAATTATCCAAGATCAGACCTTCCACCATCGGCCAGGCCAGCCGCATCAGCGGGGTCTCTCCGGCGGACATTTCGGTGTTGTTGGTGCATTTGGGGAGATAGTTAAAGAAAATAATATTATAAAAAACTTATGACTTTTATTAATCCATAGTAGTAACTAAAATAGATTTTCTTAATCCGGTTTCAGAAATTACTAAAATTATAACTTTATCAAAAGGTATTTCATCACGGGACAGTATTATTTCATTGCGCAAAGTTGAACAAGTTTTAATTAACTTTCCATCAAATGAAAAAAATGAAATATTTTTCCATTGATTTTCAAATTTGTCTGGAAATTTTAGAACAGAATGATCTCTAAAAGGATTTGGAAAAGCTTGAATTGAATTGTAGACTTTACTTTCATTAGTCGAGGTAACTGAATTAAGTTTAAAGCTACTTAATTTCATTGCTCTATCGAATGGGATATCTGATTTTTCTAAAACAAGTAAGTGTTGCATTCCTAGTGGCTTAAAGTCAATTACTTTACCTTGTACGATCAATCCGCCATTTGCTTCTATTTCATTGTTAAATTGTCCATCTGACCTTATCCCAAATAATTTAGAATATTGATTTTTGATGTCATATACAAAAAATATAATCTCATTGATATCTTTGTCGTAATAAAAAATTATGCTATATGGATCAATTTGCTGCAAGTTAATCTCTCCATTATTGCCAAATGAATTGTCAAATGTTCCATTAGATTTTATCTTTTTTATTTTTAGTTCTGAATTTTGACCAAATAAAAGAAAAATATCATTAAATTTATTACACACTATTGAATGTAGAAATAAATTTACGGAATTAACATATTTTCCTTCATGAATTCTTAGAAAACCCTGATTGCCAAAACCACTATCAATGGAATAATTGGATTTTAATTTTATAAGATTTATTACATATTCCGAATCAGACTTAAGGTAATTATATCCAAAAAATAAGTTTCCTGTTGAATCATCTATAACATTTGTAAATCCAATCGAGCAGTCTCCATCATGACAAGATTCTTTAGTATAAAATATTGCAGAATCAATTTTTCCAAAATTATCAACCCTTACTAATTTAATATTTTTTCGATTATCAATTGATTCGTAGTTAGATAAAGCCAGTACATATTTATTTTTAACTTGTCCAAACCCAATTCCAAAATCTACATTTTTTTCAATTTCGATTGAAGTATTATTCTCAAAGGTAGAATTGTCAATATTTTCAATATCAATTTGCTTAATATTAATATTTAGTCCTGCTGCAACCGAACTATATGAAGTAAGATTCAAGTCCTTGGGACTTACTTTTTGTAGGCTTCCAGAAAGCAGGTCATTTGAGTTAAGTTTGAATGTATCTGGGTTTGATCTTTTACCTATTGTTGTTTTAATTCCATTACTATCTAAATAGAAGAGAAGATTAGCGCCAAATAAAAATATATTATTCTCTTCATCTATTTGGATACCTCCAAAATCTTTATTTAGTGCAGGTTTAAATTCAAAACTACCCGAATTTCCAAAACTTGAATCAATTAAATATTTTTGTGCATACCCAAAATTACATGCAATTGAAATAAAAGTAATAACAAATATATTTCTCATATTCTCAACATTAAAAGTACTTAAAAGGTATTTATGTTTTAGAAAACAAATAGTCTTACTAATGTGCTGTAATAACAACACATGAAGTAGAAATGATGTTTACGTATGGAGTGCAATTGGGGTAAACCTGAGATTTAATATAAATATCACCATCCGGTGTAGATGGACACGATGTAGGATCAAAGTCAAATCCATGAGTTTGACATGTGCCGGAAGATGTTTGCCTTATAAAAGATTTTTGATTTGCTGGCAAGGTTAAAGTACAAGTACCAGAGTTCCAAGATAAAGTATTTGAATTACAAACTATCACAACTTGAGACTGGCTTGAAAGCGTGCCACTTCCATCATCAACACAATCTGGACTTCCACAGCTAGGTGTAAAATTTACAGTTGTGTAACCGGTTGCCGTGACTCTATACGTTGCATCAGATTCATTAGTTGGTCTGCATATATCCCAAATATAGCTTTGAGTTCTTTGAGTAAGTGGAGTACTGGAAGGTGTTATTAAACTTACATCTTGTATTTTGTTACAAGAAATAGTAATTGCTGTAAAAAATAATAATTTCAAGATTTTCATACCTATTAATTTAAAAGTGTGATAAAAAATTGCGTAAATATTCTAAACTCAATTTTTAAGTGAAAATTGATACATTTACTTATTCAAATGGAGTATTAGAATGTTTAAAATAATAAATAATTTTACTTAGTTAATAAACATACATTTCACTAAGAAATATGTAAAGAAAATTTAATTTTTAGCTAAAATATACAATTCTATTACAAGATTAAATTTTTATTCGGGCAAAGTCAATACCTCGAAGTGGTTAATTTAAAAGCCATAAATATATATATATATATATATTTATGGCTATCAAGTGTTTATAAATTAGATTATTTATATTTCACTAATTATTTATTCGAACTTCCTATTTGTTTTTCAATTTTTTACTATTTTGAATGTGGAGATTCTATTTATAGATAAATAATTAATTACATCCAACAAATCCAAAAATAAATAGTCCAAAATCTAGCCCATTACCATCGGCCAGGCCAGCCGCATCTGCGGGGTCTCTCCGGCGGATATTTCGGTGCTTCTGGTGCATCTGGGCAGATGAGCAGAAAGCCGTCTCTCAATTCATTTCTTTAGTTGACACTTTTTACCCAGAAATGTTACCTTTGCCACCCCGATTCAGGGCGTTTAGCTCAGTTGGTTCAGAGCACTACCTCGACAAGGTAGGGGTCGGCAGTTCGAGCCTGCCAACGCCCACTTATTTCAATAGTAAATAGTCAATAGTAAAGGGTCAATTTCGGGACGTAGAATTCAATAATCAATAGTAAAGGGTCAATTTCGGGACGTAGAATTCAATAATCAATAGTCAATAGTAAAGGGTCAATTTCGGGACGCAGTTTTCAATAGTAAAGGGTCAATTTCGGGACGTAGATTTCAATAGTCAATTTCGGCGCGTGCTCAATATTTATGCTGCTTGTTCTTTCCTCTGAATTCAATATTCTAACTATAAACTATGATCTATGAATGATGAACCGGGACAAGTACAAATACTTCGTCACACATCTCGAAGAAATTCGAGGATCTAAGATACTTCATCCCGAATTCCTTCGAAATTCGAGGATCTAAGATACTTCATAGTTCATCGTTCATACTTCATAGCTCATCGTTCTATTTTAAGATTTCGTTACAAATAACTTCCGTCGTTCTCTCCCAACTGAACTTTTACCGATGTACATTTCCTTGTTGGATTCTTTGTAAACCAGGGTTTTTCTGAAGCTTATTTATTGGGTAAATTATATTCTTATTTATTATTGAAGTGCTATCTTTGAGGTATTAGATTGGTAAGTAAAATGTTTAAAAAGTAGAGTTAGCAAATGTTTGATAAGATTATTTTGAAACAATAAACATAACCGAAACTTTGAATCAAGAACTACTTCAGATCGCTCAATTATGCATTAATCAAGACGGAAATGCTGTAGTAAGAGCGCAAAGTCTGCTACCGGATTCTTTGAATTTTTATAGAGAAGAATTGGTGAACTGTGATACCGCGGAATCAATTATCAGCGGACTAAATGAAAATTCTAAATTATCAGACCTTCAAGCCTATCCCAATCCTAGTGCTGGAAATATCTTTTTACAATGGCCGGATACTAAAGAAGTATTTCAAGTTGAGCTTTACAATTCAATTGGAAAAATTATTTCTAAATATGATCTCAAAGAACATACAGATAAATTCAGTCTGAGTTTAGGTGATCACAACGAACCTAACGCATGCTATTTTATTAGCGTTCGGTATCAGGATGGCAGCACCGAAGTTAAAAAGATATTATTCCAAAAACAATAATGAAGAAAGTCAAAATAATTCTAACCGCTGGACTGTTACTGGTCCGGTGGTTTTTTGCTTTTAGTCAATCACAATCTTATGATGTGAATTGGCTTATAGGATATTCAACAAATATTTTTAAAGAAAAGCCGTTTCAAGGCTTATCCATAATTCAATTTACGAATGATGGCATTTTAAATAATTTATTAAAGGAGAATACAAAGTTGGACTTGGACTATAGTTTCGATTACTCCTGTATGTCGGATTATTCGGGTAATTTTATGATGTACACGAATGGATGCAAGATACTCAATGCCAACTGTGAACTTATGCTAAATGGGGACAGCATTAATCCAGGACATCTATGGGATAGTTATGAAGGGGAATATTATCCGGTACAAAACGGAACGCTGTTTCTACCGCATCCAACTGATACCGGATTGTATTATTTATTACATAAGGGTACCAGTATTGTGAAGGTAGGTATAGGCGGATATTATCTCCCGGATGTATTGTATTACAGTACCATTGACCGTCGGTTGGATGTTGGACTGGGAGCAGTCACTCAAAAAAACGAGGTGTTAATCAGAGACTCCCTCAATGAAAGTCAGATGGCTGCCTGCCGGCATGCCAATGGCAGGGACTGGTGGATTCCCATCCGTCACGCAGGTCAGAACCTCTATTATTTTTTACTGCTGGATCCTTCCGGTATTCGGGTGCATCATACGCAACGGATTGGACCCAATGGGCCGGGCACAGAAGAAGTGTACAATGGCAATGCCTGCTTCAGCCCGCAGGGAGATCGTTATGCAAGCTGCTTGCGGAAGGATCAATTGCTGTTGATGGATTTTGATCGATGTAATGGGGAGTTCTCCAATCCGGTTCAATTGGTTGCTGCGGATAGTCTGGAGACCGCCGTGAGTTGCTGTTTCTCACCCAATGGAAGGTTTTTGTATTTTAATGATATCCTGAATCTTTGGCAATTTGATCTACAAAGTAACAAAATTCAAGCTAGTAAAATCTTAATCGCGGTGTGGGATACTTTTTACTATCGCAATATTTTTCCAACGGCTTTCTTTCAAATGCGGCTTGCGCCGGACAACAAAATCTATATGTCTTGTTTTGGAGGAACCTCTGTGCATCTACATAGAATAAATGCACCAAATCAAAAAGGAAGTAATTGCAATTTTATTCTTCGCAATATTGAATTAATAAATAAACATAGTGGCATCCTTCCATATTTTCCAAATTTCAAGCTAGGTCCGGTCATCGGCTCTTCCTGCGACAGCTTGTACAAGGTAAGCATTGAAGACGATATTCGTATCGGCCCGAATCCCGTTCAGGATGAATTGACTATATACTTTCTCAGGGACTTTACATTTACTTTAGCTCTTCAGTTTGAATTGTATTCTACCGATGGGAAGCTGATTCTAAATAAGCCTTTAATAAATACATTCAGAAACCATCCTATTGATCTTCGGGGAGTACCAGAAGGAGTATATGTCTATAGGCTCTCCTTTGAAGAAGGTAGCATATTCAAGTCAGGTAAAGTTGTTGTTTTACATTAATTATTGTCATATGGATTTAGAAGCGAATTTCGTCATTAATATAAAATGGTTATGTACAAATCTGAATAGATAATGATTCTTTATAAATCCGAAGGACCAGAAATGACATTACAAATAACATCCGTCGTTCTCTCCCAACTGAACTTTTACCGATGTACATTTCCTTGTTGAATTCAAAAGTTCAATGTAAGTTTATAATCTAAATAAGATGTACGGATGAAGCAGGAAATTCCCTGAATTTTATTTTTTAGGGGAAAATACTTGTTTTGATATAATTAGAATGAGCTATCTTTGAAAAGCGTTGAAAGTATATATGATTTATTTTCAAATTAAACTGATGGCCTCTTCCCTAAAAATTGAAGCATTTTAAATTAGAGAATTGGGTTAATTTTCATAACTTTAAAACAGGAAATTCCCATGAAAATAATAACAATTATTTTAATCTATTGTATAACTACACAGGAAGGATTCGCTCAAGACCGTGCTTTCTTCAATATCATCCCTGACATAGGTGCCGCCAAAGGGCAATGTGTATTTAGTTCCATAGCGTGCGATTCCCAATATATCTATATTGTAGGCGATGAGGTGGTAAGCCAGGATTCGAATGGGCGAAATAAAATTGTCAAACCGCACCTCACCAAATTTGATTACCATGGTCATCTTATTCATTCAAAGGTTGTAACGGAAGCTGATTTCTCAAAGCCATATAAACATGAAAATTATCCTCTCTTCAAAAGAAATGATTCCATATATTATTATAACATGTTTAATTGGGATGATACAACTCTTACATATCTTAAAAACTATATTGTGGCAATAAATATGAGCACTGGCAAGATTATAAAAAAAATTAAAGTAGATCAACCCGTTGAAGTTGATATTATATTTAGTACTAATGCTGAAATGGATCCAGATTCTAAGAATTTGATTTATGTATTCAGGCATCAATATTCCATGCAATATACATTGGACAATTATATTTATACTTATAATGATAGCCTGGAACTATTATCAAGAATCAAGGTCAAGGTCAATAATAATCAAAGATTAATTGCGATAAGATATGTTAGTTTCAAAGATGGATTCTATCATCTCATTGGAGATGAATTAGAATGTAAAAATAATAATCCAGACGCATCAAGGTGTATTATTTATCTTAAAGTTGATGCCAGCGGCAATGTAATAAGACAAAACTGGCTTAAGACACCAGGAAATATTTACACAAGCGGAGGATTTACATATACCATATTGCACGATGGGCTTACAGGCTATTATATTGGAACAAATGATTTAATTCAGGTTCAAAGTCCTCAAATATTTATTCCATACGTATTTCATGTTTCTTCGGAGCTGGATACTGTGTATTGGAGGACTCGCTTCCAACACCCGCTTTACTTAAAGAATGGCAATACCTCCTTTATCAATAGTATGGCCATGCTTAATGATAGCTCCGGAATGGTTGTCTGTGGATCAGTGTTCACTCAGCAAGTATCTGAGCCTGACTACGGTATTCTTTTTAAAAGTAGCTTACATGGCGACAGTCTATGGACTCGTCAGCTTCAACCTTTAGACTGGGATAGCACCAGGGCAGTGTGGATGGTTGTTGAAAGCATTAGAACCACCCCTTATAATACGATGGTCGTATGTGGACGGGTAGGTGATGGCAAGGATAATGTGATCCGAGCCTGGTTACTGCACCTGGATTCTGAAGGATGCCTAATACCGGGATGTGGGAAGATTGTAAAGGTGGAAGATATAAGGAGTGGAAAGGAGAAAGCCTTTGAAATATATCCGAATCCAGCTTCTTCTGATCATATTTATTTGCAGAGTAGAATTAGTTCATCACAAGATTATCACTTAGGAATTTATAATCTGCAAGGAAAAGAATTAAAAATTACCAGGTTTCGACCGCAGGAAGGCGTTCAATTTATTCTGGATTTACCACTGGAAATTCCAAATGGAGAATATATACTACAGATTAGTGGAACAGAATTCAATCAATCGGAGAAGTTGATTATTGAACGATAATTGATTTATTCATACTTCATCCCGAATTCCTTCGAAATTCGAGGATCTAAGATACTTCATCCCGAATTCCTTCGAAATTCGAGGATCTAAGATACTTCATAGTTCATCGTTCATATTTCATAGCTCATCGTTCTATTTTAAGATTTCGTTACAAATAACATCCATTGTCCTCTCCCAACTGAACTTTTACAGATGTACATTTCCTTGTTGAATTCTTTGTAAACCAGGGTTTTTCTGAAACTTTTTTATTAAGGAAAATGTATTCTTATTTATTTTTAAAGTGTTAGCTTTGAGGTATTAGATTAGTAAATGAAATGTTTAAAAAGTGGAGTTAGCAAATGTTTGATAAGATTATTTTGAAACAATAAACATAACTGAAACTTTGAATCAAGAACTACTCGAAATCGCTCAACTATGCATTAACCAGTATGGAACCGCTGTAGTAAGAGCGCAAAGTCTGCTACCGGATTCTTTGAACTTTTTTAGAGAGCAGTTGATGAACTGTGATACCGCAGAATCAATTATCAGCGGACTAAATGAAAATTCCAAATTATCAGGCCTTCAAGCCTATCCCAATCCAAGTGCTGGAAATATCTTTTTACAATGGCCGGATACTAAAGAAGTTTGTCAAGTTGAACTTTACAATTCAATTGGAAAAATTATGTCTAAATATGATCTCAAAGAACATACAGACAAATTCAGTCTGAGTTTAGATGGTCATAGCGAACCTAACGCATGCTATTTTATTAGAGTTCTGTATCAGGATGGTGGCACCGAAGTTAAAAAGATATTATTACAAAAACAATAATGAAGAAGTTCAAAATATTACTAACCACTGGATTGTTTCTGATCCAGTGGTTTTTTGCGTTAAGTCAATCTCAATATTATGATATTAATTGGCTTTTAGGATATTCAACTAATATCTATAAAGAAGTACCATTTCAGGGTTTGTCAATTTTGCAATTTCAAAAATATAAGAATGTAAATTACACTTTAGTTAAAAACACTAATATTAGCTTATTGTATGGATTTGATTACTCTTGCATGTCTGATTATTCGGGTAATTTTCTGATGTACACCAATGGATGTAAGATACTCAATGCCAATTGCGAACTTATGCTAAACGGGGACAGCATTAATCCAGGGCATTTATGGGAAAGTTATGATGGTGAATATTATCCATTACAGAATGGGACACTATTTCTACCCCATCCTGCGGACACTAATCTATATTATTTGCTTCATAAAGGAACCAGTATTGTAAAAGTTGGCAATGGTGGCTATTTACTACCCGATGTCATATATTATAGTCTGATTGACCGTCGGCTGGATGGTGGACTGGGAGCAGTCACTCAAAAGAACGAGGTGTTAATCAGAGATTCTCTCAATGAAAGTCAGATGGCTGCCTGCCGGCATGCCAATGGCAGGGACTGGTGGATTCCCATCCGGCACGCAGGTCAGAACCTCTATTATTTTTTACTGCTGGATTCTTCCGGTATTCGGGTGCATCATACGCAACGGATTGGACCCAATGGGCCGGGCACGGAAGAAGTGTACAATGGCAATGCCTGCTTCAACCCACAGGGAGATCGCTATGCAAGCTGCTTGCGGAAGGATCAATTGCTGTTGATGGATTTTGATCGATGTAATGGGGAGTTCTCCAATCCAGTTCAATTGGTTGCCGCGGATAGTCTGGAGACGGACGTGAGTTGCTGTTTTTCACCCAATGGTAGGTTTTTGTATTTTAATGATATTTTGAATCTTTGGCAATTTGATCTCCAAAGCAATAATATCCAAAATAGTCAGGCCTTAATTGCAGTGTGGGATAATTTTGTTTATCGTGATAAATTTCCAACAACGTTTTTTCAAACTCGCCTAGCTCCTGATGGTAAAGTTTATATGTCCATGTATGGCGGATCCAATATCTTTTTGCATCGCATAAATAATCCAGATTTTAAAGGAAAAGATTGTAATTTTATTCAACGTGATGTTGAACTTATTAACAAACATTTTGGCATCCTTCCGTATTTTCCAAATTTCAAGCTAGGTCCGGTCATCGGCTCTTCCTGCGACAGCTTGTACAAGGTAAGCATTGAAGACGATATTCGTATCGGCCCGAATCCCGTACAGGATGAATTGACTATATACTTTCTCAGGGACTTTGCATTTACTTTAGCTCTTCAGTTTGAATTGTATTCAACCGATGGGAAGTTGATTCTAAATAAGCCTTTGACAAGTACGTCAAGAAACCATCCCGTTGATCTTCGGGGAATACCAGAAGGAGTATATGTCTATAGGCTCTCCTTTGAAGAAGGTAGCATATTCAAGTCAGGCAAAGTTGTTGTTTTACATTAATCCCGGATATTGCAGTTAGAAGCCTATTACGAGACAAACTGTCTTCAAAATCAAGACTTTGCACTTCGTTTGATTCGTCAGAATAGCTCCACTACGTCTCCTCATCAAAAGCCCTTATTTTATTGCCATTTTGCCCCTCACTTCGACTCCTGACTGTAATATCCGGGTTAATCCAATATATGCCACGTGGAGTACAATGAACTAATGTATAAAAGCACTTTGTAATGGGTTTATCACGCAAGAGAAAATCACCATCTTGGTGAGCAAAGCAAAATCCATCGGAACGACTCGCGACCTGCAACTCAGATCTACTTCTTATTTAATTCTACAATTTGATTACATATTATTTCCGTCGTTCTCTCCCAACTGAACTGCAGCGCATGTTGAAAACCTTGTTGTATTCGTGAAGACTTGAGATCTTCGCGAAGGATTTCCTGCATCGCGGAGGCAATGGATGCCGGATCATCGGGTTTAAACAAAACTGCTCCGGGACCCGCCACTTCAGGCAAAGAAAAGCAATCAGAGCAGATCACAGGAATCCCGCACTTCAATGCCTCGAGCACCGGCACCCCGAATCCCTCGAGGAAGGAAGGAGCTACAGCGCATGATGCTGCACCGGTCAGGCGTGATAACTCGGCAGACGAGATATGATCCAGAAAATGGATCTCTGATTGGTATTCCGATTCATGATATGCCTCGTCAATCTCTTGTGTCTGCCAGGCGCGACGACCGATAATGAGTAGGAACATCGGGCTGTTCGTATTCCTTTTGAACATCGTGAAGGCGCGTATGAGTCCATGGACATTTTTGCGGGGGTGCAGCGCGCCGACAAACAGAAAGTATTCTTCTCCTGCGCTGTATTGCTTTCGAACTTCTTCTGCTTCTTTCTTCTGCAGTGGTTTGAACGATTCGCGGACACCATTGTAACACACGCTGATCTGATGTTCAGGGATGGCAAAATGCGTACTGATATCTCGACGGGTCGCTTCGGATACTGCAAAGACCTTCTGTGCTTTGTTCAGATACCTTCCTGTGAAATAACGATAGAAAAATCTGACCGCAGGACTCACTTGTCCGGGATAATGAAGATAAGCCAGGTCATGGATCACCAGGTATTGTGGTATACTGGTTCGGGTACTCATGAATCCGTCCATGCTGATCAGCAGGTCCACGGATTCACGGCGCATTGCCGCTGGCAGACTATATTCAAACCACAGGTACCAAAGTACCGGATGTCTTGCTGGCGGTTGAACCACCACGCCTTTGACATTGCCGGCATAAATGAATTCCGGGTCAAAGGGTCGATCGAAGAACAAGACAAACTGATGCTCCGGAAAGCGGGCCACCATGCGACGGATGACCTCATGACAGAACCAGCCGATCCCCTCCAACCTGTCCTTAAGCAGAAAACGTGCATTAATACCAAGCTTCATCGGCCGTAAATCTTGGAAAAGTGGAGTGCATAGTACATTTGCAGGGTCAACAAAGATAAGGCTTTGCATAAATCAGACGTATTGATCATTGGCACCGGCGTGGCCGGTCTGAGTACCGCCATACACCTTGCCATGCGCAGACCCACATGCAGCATTAGCCTGGTCAGCAAGACCAATAAGGAAGAATGCAATACCAGATACGCGCAGGGTGGCATTGCTGCCGTCTGGGATCTTAAGGAAGATGATTTGAACAAACATATTGCGGATACCCTGGATGCCGGCGATGACCTCTGCGACGAGAAGATTGTGCGCATGGTAATCGAAGAAGGACCTCAACGTGTCAAGGAGATGATCAGCTGGGGCACCCGCTTTGACAAGAGCCCGAATCAGGAGTATGATCTGGCGAGAGAGGGCGGCCATTCCGAACACCGCATTCTGCACTACAAGGATGTGACCGGCGCAGAGATCGAACGTGCGCTGCTCGACAAGGTCGCACAACTACCCAATGTCCGGATTCTCGAACATTATTTTGCCATTGACCTGCTGACCCAGCACCACATGGGCTACAATATCACCAGGGTGATGGACAACATCGAATGCTATGGCTGCTATCTGCTGAATCTTCAGAACCTCAAGGTAGAGACCCATCTTGCACGAATCACTGTCCTGGCTACCGGCGGAAGCGGCCAGATCTATAAATCAACAACCAATCCGACCATCGCGACCGGTGATGGCATGGCCATGATGTACCGTGCCAAGGGCCATGTAGAGAATATGGAATTTGTGCAGTTTCATCCGACTTCGTTGTACAGTGCCGGTGGTGAGAATCCGTGCTTTCTGGTGAGCGAAGCCGTCAGGGGATTCGGCGGTATTCTGAGGACGCGCCGGGGAGAAGAGTTTATGCATAAATACGACGAACGCCTGTCACTGGCACCCAGGGATATTGTCGCCAGGGCCATCGACTCCGAGATGAAGCTCAGCGGAGACGAATATGTATATCTTGACTGTCGCCACCTTGCTAAAGAAGAATTTATACAGCACTTTCCAAATATTTATAACAAGTGCATGTCTGTCGGCATCGACCCCATGACAAGCATGATTCCCGTAGTGCCGGCACAGCATTATATGTGCGGAGGCATACGCATCGATGAATTCGGCAGGACGAGCATCAGACATCTTTATGCATGCGGCGAATGTACAAGTTCAGGTTTGCATGGTGCCAATCGACTGGCCTCCAATTCGCTGCTGGAAGGGGCGGTTTTCGGTCAGCGTGTAGCCAGTCACGTGAGCGAGTGTATTGATCAGATCAAGCTCAATGAGCAAATACCCGAATGGGACACCACGGGCACCAACGATCCCAAGGAGATGGTATTGATTACCCAAAGCATTAAGGAGCTCAAGGATATCATGTCTTATTACGTCGGCATCGTGCGTTCGAATGTTCGTCTCAAACGCGCCATGGACCGGCTGCATCTGCTCTACACCGAGACGGAAGAACTTTATAATACCAGTACATTATCACCGCAACTCTGTGAATTGCGCAATCTGATCACTAATGGGTATCTCGTAACCCGTTCTGCCGGAATGAGAAGAGAGAGCCGGGGATTGCATTATACCACAGATTATCCCGCCAAACATCCTTTTCTGGAAGATACACTGTTGTAGTACGGATTATCAAATGATGGCCTGTTGTTCATTATTGTACTGAAAGGAATTTTCGGATATTGCGCATTGATCTACATTCGTCCAGACCTTCCATCCAAATGACATGTCTCTGCAATATCAACTGAATTCTTCGGGGCTTCCGGTTCCTGACCTAAGCGTGCTGATCCCGACCTGGAACAACCTGCGATTTCTTCAGTGCTGTGTTGATAGCATTCTGAAGCACTCGGTTCACCGCATACAGATTATTGTTATTATCAACGAAGGGGTTGACGGCACCAAAGAATGGGTAGCCTCTCAACCGAACCTGGACTATGTCCTGTCTTCCGAAAATCTGGGTATCTGCTATGGTCTCAATGCCGCGCGACAGCTCGTGCGTGCTGAGTTGATCGCATATGCCAATGACGACATGGTGATGCTTCCCGGCTGGGATCGTCAAATGTTGAATGCGATCCGGTCGATTGGGCATTCGCGGTTTATGGTCTCGTCTACCATGATCGAACCCGTTGACAGCGCCAACCCCTGCGTACGCGTTGCAGATTTTGGTGCTGATCCGGATCATTTGGATGAAGCAGCCTTGATCCAAAGTCTGGAAGGCCTTCGTAAAAAAGACTGGTGCGGAAGCACCTGGCCACCCAACGTGGTACACCGCGACACCTGGGATCTCGTCGGTGGTATGAGCATTGAATTCAGCCCGGGCATGTATTCTGATCCTGATCTCTCCATGAAATTATATAAAGCCGGTGTCAGGCATTTCCAGGGCGTCGGAAGCAGCCTCGTCTACCATTTTGGCAGGCGCTCCACCGGACGCGTGCGGAAGAACCGCGGAAGGCACACCTTTCTGAACAAATGGGGCATCACCAGTCGCATCTTCATGCAGCATATTTTGCACATCGGTCAGGACTTTCACATACTACCGGCAGAGCAACCGCTCGATATGTGGACAAGGATACTTTGCAAACTGAAAAGGATAAGGAGTGCGATGAGATAGATTTTTATAACGGTAAACGATGACCTACTTATCCTCGAATTTTGAAGAAATTCGGGATGAATGATTAACTTTTTTAACGATAAACTATAATTGATAAAAAAAAATAACTCAATCTATAAAAATGGTAATTTAGTATGTATAATCAGGTAGGCTATTAACTATGAGATTATCGATTGTATTATTGTTCTGCATCACATATCTCTGCGCCCAGAGACAGGATTATCGCTGGATGTTAGGATCACCTGACGGGACACCATATGGTTCGCCCAAATTTGGAGGTATGGACCTTGACTTTAATCAGGGATATGTCAAACTGGTGATCAATCACAAGCCGTTTTATATGAATTCTCACAATGCCTCAATCTGCGATGAGAAAGGTGAATTACTCTTTTATACGGACGGTTGCTATCTAACCGACGCACATAACAAGAAAATTACTGGAGGGGACAGTTTGAATCCCATATACAATTATTATGAAAACTGTGTTAAAGAAGGAAGATTATATCCAGGTGGTCTGGATTATCCTCAAGGGGGAATCATTCTTCCCAAGCCGGGAACAAAGAACCGATATTACTATTTTAGCCTGGAAGATTATTTGGGAAAGAACTTTGCCTTCTCACCACATGTCCTATGTACCGAAGTGGAATATAGAAAGGATTCAGTGGTTCCGTTTATTGTACTGGGCAAAAATCTGCCTGTGTGTAAGGATACTTTTCCTGTTGGATCTATGATAGCGATCAGCAAATCGCATGGTGATGGTTACTGGATCGTCATCCGAAAAGACAGGAGCAATGTCTTCTATACACTTGACGTGGCGGCGGACAGCATTCGTTGTAGCAAGAAAGTTATCGGTGAGTACTATCAATATACTGATCTTGGAGTGGCGGCCTTTAGTCCGGATGGGAAGAAATATGCATTTTACGCTCAAGAATTTGGCCTTGAACTGATGGATTTTGACAGGGAGTCGGGTACGCTGGCAAACTATCAAAAAATTCATGTCCTGGATACCATTGAAGGAGGCGGATATGGAGGGGTTTGCTTTAGTCCGAATAGTCAATTCTTATACGTTGCGACGGCTGTTGATTTGTTCCAGTATAATATTCAACTGTCTGATATTAAATCTAGTGAGAAATTTATCGGACATATTAACTTGCAATCATGTAATCCTGGTCGCAATAATATTGCTTCATTTGGGCCAATGGTGCTTGGTCCTGACTGTAGAATATATATGGTGAGTAATTACCAGCAGAAATGCATGAATATGATCCTGAATCCCAATGGCGAAGGATCGGATTGCGGATTTGTACAGCAAGCAATACGTTTACCCTATCTTAATCATAGTTCTATTCCCAACTTTCCGCACTACAGAATAGATGAGCCCTATCCCTGCGATAGCAGCATTCGCTTTGAGTTAAGCGTACTGGAAGATTTTGATTTCACGAAAAGCATAATGGTCTTTCCCAATCCGGCGAAAGAACAGATTCATATAGGCTTCCCTTCTGCCTTACAATATGAGTCTATGTTATTGGTATATGATGTCCGTGGCAACTTGCTGGATTCAAAGATCATTCCCAAGACGACGGAGGATTATCTGTTGAATTGTTCTGAGCTCGCAAGCGGAATCTACTTTTTCCAGATCAAGA
Organism: Saprospiraceae bacterium; assembly: GCA_046329325.1. GTDB lineage: Bacteria > Bacteroidota > Bacteroidia > Chitinophagales > Saprospiraceae > Vicinibacter. The sequence goes on along the minus strand of JAXLUU010000001.1, from coordinate 795,980 downwards.
GCAGCAACGGAGCTTATGCGTCGGGGAAGTTTGTTGTAAATTGAGACAAGCTCTGTTGTAACGATGAACTTATTTAACGATAAATGATGAGCTAAGAATGGTGAGCTTTTTTAACGATAAACTATGAACGATGAATGATGAACTGTTTTGTTTGGCGTTGAAGAAAAATATTTGTCTTTTTTGGTACAAATTATCAAATAGGAATTTTTTTATACTATAAGTTCATAGTTTATAGTTCTCGTTATCTATCAAAACGCTGCATTCGAATTCCGAATTTATTTTCCGGATCAACGCAACAAGAATCGTATGATCTCAAAAAACGGCGTGAGAAAATAATAATAACGATAAGCAACAAAATACATAGACCTTGCGTCAAAATACCGAAACCTCTTATTATGCCGGCATTGAAACCGTATACGGGAACCTTTGGAAAACCAGAATTGCTGCACTTGCTGCGAAGAACCTTATTCGGGGTGCATCTGTCAGACCTGAATTATTTTAAAGGCCAGTCGCTTGATCAGGTACTGGATTATTTGGTGCCGTCAACGCCGGCCTTGCCACCGCCACCGAGGAGAACTTACTACAGCAATACCGATCCCGCCAAAGATCAGATGGAGAAGTATAATGACAATGGAACGGTAGTCACTGCAGTACCTTTCGGAGAGACCTGGGTGAATACGCCATTGCAAACCAATTTTCTCGTCGGGTCGGGAAATAACCGAAGAGCCAATCTAAAGAATTGGTGGACAGGACTTCAGATTCATCAGGACAGAACATTGTATGAAAAAATGCTAATGTTTTATCAGACCATCCTGGTGACACAGGACGTGACCCTCGAAGATGCAATTCTGATGTACAACACACAAACGCTGTACAGAAAATTTGCCTTCGGAAATTATCGGGAATTGGTCCGACAAATTACGCTTGATCCGGGGATGTTGAAATATCTCAACGGTGATAAAAATACCAAAACCGCACCAGACGAAAATTATGCCCGAGAGCTACAAGAATTATTTACTTTGGGAAAAGGTAAAGATTCCCAATACACCGAAGATGATGTCAAGACCGCAGCACGAATATTGACGGGCTGGACAGTCATCAATACGGGAATAGTCAATGGTAAGACACAGAATATTTTGCCACAGGTTGGTTTTAATCAATCCAAACATGATACTGGAACAAAGGTATTTTCTGCCTTTTATAATAATCAGCAAATTACTCCAGATACTTCTATCACCAATGACAAGGACAGGGCATTAAAGGAACTCGATCAGCTGATTGGGATGATTTTTCAGAAGGAAGAAGTTTCAAAATACATTTGCAGGAGGTTGTGGAATTTTTTCGCTTATTATGATATGAACGATGAGGTTGAAAGTGAAGTGATCACACCACTCTCGGAAGTATTCAGAACGTATAGCAATGATCCCGATCAGATGAAATATGTTATGAAAAGTCTGCTCGGCTCGGATTACTTTTTCAAGCAAGAGTTAAGAGGTTGCATGATCAAAAGCCCCAATGATTTTCTCATTGGTATGGTCAGACAAATCAGATTTCCATTTCCGGACAGCACCCAGCTGGAAGCACAGTATTACATGTGGTCTTACATCGTCAATGGCAATGCCAATATAGGTTTTATCATCAATAGCCCTCCGGATGTAGCCGGATGGCCGGCTTATTATCAACTGCCCGTCTTTCACGAAATGTGGTTTGACACCACGAGCTTTCCCTTCCGAAGGGGGCTGTATGAAGCCATTTCGAGAAGCAGTTTTGCGTTGGACAAAACCGTGACGTATGATCCGGCGAATAATCCATCGTATGGGTATAAGACAAAAATGAATTTCGCTGACATGGTCAAAGATTTTGATCATCCTTCAGACCCGAATGAACTGATCAACGAGGCTTTACAAATCATGCTTGCTCCGCCAGTCAGCGATGCGGTGAAGTCTGCGCTGAAGACCAATTTCCTGTTGAATGGACAGTCCAGGGATTATTACTGGACAGAGGTGTGGGAAGGATATATCGCGGACCCCAATACGACAGATCCACGCTTTAGAAACGTTCCTTCAATGCTTCAGAATTTGTTTAATTACCTGATGTCTTCTGCTGAGTATCAGCTATGCTGAACCAGGAACAAAAAATTCCTTTAAGAAAATGAAAAGAAGAAATTTTCTGCAATCAGTCCCCATCACACTGGGTGGCATGAGCCTCTCCGCTTACGCGAATAGTCCGTTACTATCAGATCTGGCCTGCAACTTCATGGACACGGACAAGGTGTTGGTCATCATTCAGTTGAATGGAGGAAACGATGGACTCAATACCGTCATTCCTCTTGATCAATACGCTGTACTATCCCAACCGAATATTCGTCAGAACATTTTGATTCCGGAGAACAAAGTCCTCAAACTGCCTGGAACCAACGATTCGCTCGGCTTTCATCCTTCATTGAGCGGTATTCATAATCTATACAAAGAAAACAAGGTAGCCATAGTACAGAACGTTGGTTATCCTCAATTTAGTTATTCACATTTTCGTGCGGCGGATATCTGGGTGTCCGGCGCAGATTACAATGAAGTCCTGAATTCCGGCTGGGCCGCGAGATATCTTGCCAGTGAATTTCCAAATTACCCTTCGGGATTTCCGAACATGAGTTTTCCGGATCCGCTGGCCATCAGGGTTGGCGGAACCATCACCCTGGGACTGCAGAATCAGGGCGTATCCATGGGCATAGCCATCAACAATGCCAAAGACCCTTTGAATCTTTCAGGCAACCTGTTTACCGATCCGCCAACACCCGGTTGTCTGGGTAAGGAATTGTCTTATGCCAGAGAGGTTTTGCGGCAGACGGACAAATTCGGTGATGCGGTGCAGGCTGCCGGGGATAAGGGCAGAAATCTGTCATCGCTTTACCCGGTAGCCAACACGCCCGGTGCTGTTTTGGGCAGTCAGCTCGCGCTTGTGGCAAAATTGATCGACGGAGGTTGTAAGACGAGAATTTACTGGCTGAGTACAGGTGGGTTTGATACCCATTCATCTCAGGTCGAGTCCGCAGATCACACGGCTGGTGTTCATTCCGGATTATTGAAGGGTGTGTCAGATGCGATTGCCGCTTTTATGGATGACCTGACATTGCTGGGACGAGCAGATCGGGTGATGGGCATGACTTTTTCGGAATTCGGACGGCGTATTATTTCAAATGCTTCAGGAGGAACAGATCATGGAGCAGCACAACCCGTTTTAATATTCGGCAGCCATGTGATACCTGGCGTATACGGGCATAATCCGGTCATTGACCCACTGTCGAATGTGAATTCCAACCTTCCAATGGAGTTTGATTTTCGTTCTGTGTACGCTACAATTTTGGCGGACTGGTTTTGTGTTGGCAGTGCGGACCGCGATAACATTTTACTCAAAAAGTATCAGAATATCGGATTTCTGAATCCCAACAACTGCCTGATGACTGGAGTCAAATCAAACCAGCGATATGCCGGTGCGAAGCTCATCGAGGCGTATCCCAATCCATGTGCAGATCAGGTACGGATTGCATTCGAATCAGAAGGGGGCATGGTGATCATTGAACTGCTCAATCAGGAAGGCCGCCTGGTTCAGACTGTTTTTAATGGATACCTGGAGAGTGGTCATTTTGATATTGCCTGTTCGATGCAGAAAATTCCTGAAGGGATATACTATCTAAGAATTCAAAATAGCGTTAGCGAGCAGGTCAGAAAATTGATCAAAGCGCGATTGTAAATTCTGATGTGAAGGTCCTTACTTCAGATGATGAATTGCTGATTGCTGTGGTTTGATGATGAGCGATTTACTGGTAGTTTAAATAGCTAAACCAGAATTTATTCTGATATCGATGAGCTGCGATAACTCATTCCAAATTTCTTCGAAATTCGAGGGTAAATAATTCATAATTCATAATTCTTCTTACATTTCTTATAATACGCCGCAAGTTTTTTCTGTAGCGTCTCTGCGAAATATCTGGCGTCGCGCTGTGCCACCTGTGAAGGATAAAAAATAGCATTGCGCCATGTTTTGAAATTATTGCGGCGGTAATACGAAGGAAAGGGTGCAGGAAGTGGAGAGCCCACGGGCTCAGATACAATCAGCGCTTCCAGACCTTGCGTTGGGGTAGTACCGGGTAGCAGTAAATAATATTGTCCGCTGTTGTGGCGCAGTATTGTTTTATTCAATGTGCTGTCGACAAAAAATGATCCGGTAAATCCGTTATTCATCAAAGTGCTTCGATCGTTATCATAGTAAAAATAAGTTTTAGAAAAATCATATAATCGGTTCATGTAATGAATGAGATAGTAATTAAAACTATCGCGCGCCCTTTCTGTCTTGTTGATTTGATTTAAAATCTTTTGGCGGTAAGCGTCGCCTCCTTTGAATAATTCACCCTGTAATGCCTGTAGTTTTTTTTCTTCAGACTTTAACTGGATGATCAGATCACCCTCATGGAGAAGTCTTATGCAATCGGCAGCATAGGCCTCAACACTCATTTCCTGTGCTGCTACAGGCGATTTTAAAAAGATGTTAAAAGAGCAAAACATCAATACCTTCAAACAACCGTACTTCATTACTTTGCGTTGGATTTGTCTGTTTATAACGCGGCAAAGCTCTTTTTTTCAGTAATTATTTCAAATAGTTTTTTTGTCATGTCACAATATATTGATTTAGAATCATTTAATCAGCAGATTGCGATCGAAAGTGCGTTCATTAAATCGCTGCTGGAAGCCCATGACCGGGTCATCGTTGGTCAGCGGCCCATGATGAATAGCCTCCTGATTGGTCTGCTGACGCGTGGACATATTCTGCTGGAGGGCCTTCCCGGCCTTGCCAAGACCCTGGCCATCAAGACGCTGGCCTCCGCGATTCATGCGAGCTTCAATAGAATACAGTTTACCCCGGACCTGCTGCCTGCAGATATCATCGGAACGCAGATTTACAATCCGGCGACACTTGATTTCCAGATTCGGAAGGGTCCGATTTTCGCCAATTTTATTTTGGCGGATGAGATCAACCGGGCGCCTGCAAAGGTGCAATCCGCTTTGCTCGAAGCCATGCAGGAAAGGCAAGTGACCATTGGCAAAGAGACTTACAAACTGGGAGAACCATTTCTCGTTCTGGCCACGCAGAACCCGATTGAACAGGAAGGAACCTATCCTTTGCCGGAAGCGCAGGTGGATCGCTTTATGATGAAGGTGATGGTTGGCTATCCATCGATGGAAGAAGAAAGAACCATACTGCGCCGAAATCTCGATGGCAGCATTGCGCAGGAGATTGCACCAATCATCGAACCTGGAGACATTCTCAAAGCGCGCAAGGCCGTCGAAAAAATCTACCTCGACAGCAGAATTGAAAATTATATTCTGAATCTGGTATTCGCTACAAGGAAACCATCGGACTTTAAACTTGGTGATCTTGCCCCGCTCATCAACTATGGTGCCTCGCCGCGTGCAACGATTTTTCTTGCACAGGCAGCGAAGGCCAACGCGTTCATTCATCAACGCGGATTTGTCATACCCGATGATGTGCAGCAGGTTGTCAGAGATATCCTCCGCCACCGCATCGGAATCAGCTATGAAGCAGAAGCTGAAAATATCAATCAGGATCAGCTCATCTCTTCGATCCTCGCCAAAATTGAAGTTCCCTGACCTCTTGCATTCATCATGACACGACTGCTGATCATCACAATTCTTAGTATCATCCGATTGCACGCGCAGTATGGTGACAGCTTGCGGACAGCAGAAGTGAGACAGATGTTTGATAAAGCTGAATCAGTATGGCTCAAGCATTATAAAGGTTTTGACCAGGCGGGTAATCAATATCTGCTGATTCTTGGCAATGATCAGCACACTGAAAAAGGAAAGCTCTGGTTGCAAAATAGTACGCAGCAGTGGCAATTGGAAGGAGCCTATGCACCTAAAAAATGCAGCTTCATGGTGACCCTTGGTGAACTCGACATCTGGGGTCAGGCGCAAGGCGAACGCAATGACAGTACGCTGGTTCTTGCGATGATCTCGACGGACCTGGCCCAAAGTATGAATCTGAGGTTTCGTCAGATATTGCGCAATCAGACATCGGCAACGCCGTGTCCGTATAACCTTCGTTATTATTCATTGCGCGATGATTCTTCTGAATTCCTGATGCAGTTTCAGACCTTTGAGGACGGCGCCGTCCAGGGTTATTGTATACGCAGGAAGGACAGCACTACGCTTGCATTCTCTGGTCATTGCAAGGATCCTGATTGCAACAGGATTAGTATGCGCATGGTATCCGTCAACACATGGAAGAAGTCCAGCATGGAAATAATACTTTATGAAGATGGATCAGCACAGATTACGCAGGCTTCAGGAAAAACTTATTTGAAGATGGACGATCAGATCGACTGGGAATTTTCATGCAGGAATTTTTCCAATGCGGCAAGACTCGTGCACGCGCGTTATCCGAGTATTGATTCTAGGTCTTATCAAAAATGGGTACAGGCATTTGTTCAGAACTGGATGACGGCCAGTGCGGTCAAAAACAGTACGCCGCTTGATTCCAACCATAATGAAAAACTCAATTGCGCAGTATCCTGGCAGAGCAATCAGTTTATTTCGGGATATTTTTTCTGGAATGAAGCCGGGTACAGGCAACCGGTCATGTATCCTTTCAATTTTAATCTGAGGTCAGGTGAAAACATGGAGATCCAGGACCTCTTTGAGAAGAACGCAGATTACAAGTCGGTCATTCGACAATATGTTGACTCTTGCCAGACGCGTTTGATTGCAGGAATGCAGCGTGAAATGAAAGAGCATGTACGCCAGCAGCATTTTAACTACTGGAACCTGTTGCCATCAGGGATCTGTTTTTTTACGGAGATGAGTCCAGTATATGGCGTTTACCGAATTCTGGTACCTTACTCCAGACTAGATCCTCTTTTGCGCAAAAACGGTTTTATCAAAAAGAACATGTAAGATGCAGGAAGAGAAGTTGCTGAGCAAGGTACGAAGGATAGAGATCAAGACGCGTGGTCTGAGCCGACACCTTTTCTCCGGGGCTTATCACAGCGTATTCAAAGGTCGTGGCATGTCTTTTTCAGAAGTTCGTGAATATCATTTGGGCGATGATATACGCCACATCGACTGGAACGTCACCGCGCGTTCTTCACAACCCTATGTCAAAATTTTTGAAGAGGAGCGCGAGCTGAGTATTGTATTGATGATTGATATCAGTCGTTCAACGTGGTTTGGAAGTACCACACAGCGCAAAGCCGAGTGGATTGCGGAGATCGCCTCTGTACTGGCATTTTCTGCCTCACAGAATCATGATAAAGTTGGGCTGGTGCTTTTTAGCGATCGGATTCATCTGTACATCCCGCCACGAAAAGGAAGACAAAACATCTTGCGCCTCATACGGGAAATCCTGGTAGAAAGGCAGGATGCAGGCGAGACCGATCTTCAGCAAGGTCTGGAGTTTGTTCGCGGAGCTCTGAAAAAACGATCAGTGTGTTTTGTATTGTCCGATTTTCATGTGCCATTACCGGAAGGAATGCTGCGACAGATGGCACTCCGACATGATCTGATCTGTATGCAGATACTCGACCCGCTCGAAGAACAAATTCCTGACGCAGGTCTGATTCCTATGCGCGATGCAGAACGCAACGTCTATCGGTTGTTTGACAGCGCAGATCCTGATTTACGCCACGCGCATAGCCAACGGGTTAAAAAAAATAATCAGCTGCTCAAGAGTGTTATGTTGCGCGCCGGGGCAGAATTTATTGCACTTGATGTTCGCAATTCCTACATCAAGGTGCTGCTTAACTTTTTCAAAAGCAGGAAAAGATGATATTGCGTCTCTTCCTTTCTGTTTTTTTGTTGTGCCTGGGAATCCAACTCAATGCGCAGCATTATTTCCGGCAAAGTCTGGATTCACTCCATATGCTCATCGGCGATCAGCAAGTCCTGACGCAACAGTCTTCAGGAAAACCACTGGAACCAGAGTTGTTCAACCAACTGAAAAAACTCGAGTGGCTGGAAGTAATCGACGCAGGACAATGGAATTTCACACCAGCTCAGGTCTACGAAAGAAAAATAAAGTTTTCAGTATTCGATAGTGGTTATTTCAGGATTCCTTCTTTGGAAGTGCGTATTGATTCGCAGAAAATATCGACGGAACCGCTGGACCTTCGCGTAGATCTTGCGGTCGATAGCACTGCAGAACTTCTTCCGATCAAAGATATTGTCCTCACCCGTGAGCCCGGCTATCGCTGGATTTTTTTTGTCGTCGCGGGCATCATCGGACTGCTTGTGCTGGTGTTGTTGTATTTCCTGATGCGTGCGGATCGCGTACGTCCTGGAAAAATAGTTTATACAAATCCAGCGAAACCGCATGAGTTGGCTTTGCAGCGACTGGAGGAGCTGGATCAACAGAAGCTCTGGCAGAACGGGCAGGTCAAGGAATATTATGACGCATTGTTAAATGTGTTACGCACCTTTCTGCTGGAGGGATTCAGGTTGTCTGCACACGAATCCACAACGCGAGAACTGTCCAATAAAATGGAAGCAACCGGCATACCATGGCAAAAAAAGGATGAGCTGTTCACCTGGATGAATTACAGCGATCTGATACGATTTGCAAACAGGGAAAGCAAGGCCACGGATCATGTGGATGCCATGTTGGCAGCACGCTCTTTTGTCCTGGCCAACAAAGATAATTCATTGGATTTTCTCAATGAACACAAGCTCGATTACAGACATGTATTGGGTCGAGAAGCAGCAGAACAATTTGAATATCCTGACATGAAGGTGCCGGATGAGCTGTTGCAACTTCTTACAGATGGTCCATACACCCAGCTTACTTTGTTTGCTGGACTATCCAATGCAAAATCATTTCAACTGCCGGAGCAATGGTGCCGATTACACATCAAAAACCAGGGGCAGATCATGGGTTGGCATGCCAACCTGATGCAGTCTTACAGAGGTTGGAAAGGTATTTTATTACTGTTGTTATTGTTGCCGCTGATTGCTGCATTTATTCCTTTTCTATTGATCATCAGTCTGATCAAAAAGGAAAATATTTTTAGCCGTGGCGTCTTTGTGTTGAGCAAATCTGATAAACTGATGGTTGACGAAACAAAACTCGGACAATGAACCTGCTGACACATATTGAGTGGCAAAGTCCCTGGTGGTTGTTGGCATTGCTCATCATACCTTATTTGCTTTGGAATTCTCGTGGCAGGACTTTCAACAGTTATGCGGGATTCCTGTATTATCCCGATGTAACAATGCTCGGCGAAAGCCGTAATTTCAGGACGGGCTTATACAGGTATTCACCGGCACTTTTGTACCTGGCGCTTGCATCCATCATCCTGGCGCTGGCAAGGCCTCAGTATATTCTCAGGCAGAAGAAAGTGGAAGCGGAAGGAATCGACATTTTCCTCGTAATGGATTTATCATCGAGTATGTTGTCCCAGGACTTTGATCCTAACCGCCTCGAGGTGAGCAAAAGTGTTGCGGTTGATTTCATCAGCAAAAGATCTTACGACCGGATTGGCCTTGTGGGTTTCGCGGCGGAAGGATTTACGCAATGCCCGCTGACAGTAGATCACAGGGTGCTTGATAATCTGCTGAAGCAGATGGATTGCGGGCGGCTGGAGGACGGCACGGCAATTGGTATGGGATTGAGCTGCGCAATCAACAGGCTCAAAGATGATAGCCTTACCAAAAGTAGAGTGATCATCCTGCTAACAGATGGTGTCAACAATGCAGGAGACATAGCCCCGGATATGGCTGCAGAGATGGCACGCCTTTACAATATCAAGATCTATGCTATCGGCGTAGGAAGCAATGGCGATGCTTATTCGCCGGTAGGAAAAAACATGAACGGAGATTATGTCTTCGGTATGGCTCCAGTCAACATCGATGAAGCACTGCTCTCACAGCTTTCGCAAAGTACCGGGGGCAAATATTATCGCGCAACAAACCCTGAACAGCTCAAAGAGATTTACAGTGAAATTGACCGACTGGAAAAAACCAAATTGACGGTGCAGGTATTTCGGAGACACAGCGAAGAATTCCGATGGCTCGCCGCCATGGCATGGATCAGTGTGTTATTGTTTGTGGTTGTTCGCCTTTGGTTAAATCCTTTAATGCCCTGATATGTTCAGACTCGAATCACCGCAGTATTTTTTTCTGATTCTGATCATCGCAGTGCTGTTGTTGGTGTGGAGTGTTAGCGCCCAGCGTGCGGATCGCTTATGGTCGAGACTCGGAAATGCCGAAGTACTGCGACGTTCGTTGTATTCCCCTGCGCGTAGTATGCAATGGATGCGATATGGTCTTATTGCCTGCCTGTCGCTGTTAACCATTGCGATGGTAAATCCACAGTTTGGACATAAAAAAGAAAAAATTCGCGCACAGAATGCAGAAGTATTCATTGCGCTGGATGTATCGCAGAGCATGATGGCAACGGATATCAAGCCATCAAGACTTTCCAGGGCGAAGATCTGGATCAAACAATTTACAGATCGTTTTCCTTCCGAAAAAATCGGGCTCATCACCTTTGCAGGCAATGCCTACCTCCAGTCTCCGCTGACCAATGACGCAGCCAGTATTAATCTTCTCAGCGCGATAGCAGATCCTTCGATTGCTTCCACGCAGGGTACATCCATATCTGCTGCAATAGACATGGCCATTCAGTCCTTCGCATCGCGTGAAGGTTATCACAAGCTGCTGATCATCATCACAGATGGAGAAGATCATGAAGGAGAAGTCATTGAGAAAGCAGAAGAAGCAGCGCAAAAAGGAATCACCATCGCCATGCTTCCCGTAGGAACTACGGAAGGTTCGATGATCCCTGTGCAACAGGGCGGAAACACCGATTACAAAAGGGACCAGCAGGGTCAGCCGGTCATCACAAGGCCTAATCTGGAACTGATGCAGAAAATAGTGGAACGCAACGGGGGACTTATGCTTAGTCTCGATCAGGGAATGGATGTCTTCAACAAACTTCAGGAAAAAATCAAAACCTTGCTGCGCAAGGAAGTGAGCTATCAGTCTTTCAATGAATTTGATTCATTTTTTCAATGGCCATTGTTTCTTTCAGCGCTTGCGCTCGTCTCGGCGATCATGTTTTTTGAAAAAAGTAAACTGCAGCCATGAAATTTCTGAGCTTATTTATTTTTTTCATTCCAGTGTTCTGCGCTGCACAGAAAGATGCTACTGGACTAGCTGCAAAGGCCGACCGCCAGTACAAGGATTCCAATTATGTTGAAGCAGAAGAAAACTACCGCAAAGCCAATGCGCTGAGACAGGATTTTAATTCACACTACAATTTAGGCAATGCCCTCTATCAGCAGGGCCGTTACAATGAAGCCAAACTGGCATATGAAAGAGCCGCCAATGCTGGGGATGCTGTAGAGGATAAAAAAGCACTGGCGTACTATAACCTTGGAAACACATTGCTCCGAAGTAATAATGCACAATCTGCGATAGACAATTATAAAAAAGCACTTAAGCTCAATCCTTCAGACCTGGATGCCAAACGAAATTTGGCAAAGGCACTGCAGTTGAATAAAATGCAGAAACAAAATGAGAGCAAGCAGAAAGAGAGTGAGAAACAGAAAGAGAATGAGAAGCAGAAAGAGAATGAGAAACAGAAAGAGAATGAGAAACAGAATGAAGGAAAACAGAATGAAGGAAATCAGAATGAGGACAGGAAGAATGAAAATCAACAGAATAAAGAACCTTCGCATTCGGCCAAGGGCGAACAGCCTTCCATGGATCATCCTTCCAACAGCAGTATGAAACAGGGACTGACAAAACAGGAAGCAGACCAGATCCTGAAAATGATCGATTCAAAGGATAAAAAAATAAAGGAAAAACTTCAGACCGTGCGCACCCGTAAAACAGCCAAACTCAAGGACTGGTAGGGTAAACCAATTCAATGCATGTCTGTTGACATTTCAAATAACAAAAAAGTACGATGAATTATATGAAGCGTATTTTCTCAAATCAGCTCATTCAATTGCGACAAATTGTAATGGCAGCTTTCATCTTCAACACCGTTGCGGTCTTTGCACAAGGTGGAAGTTTTAAAATGACGACGAGCCTGGATACGGTACTGCTTGGCAATTATCTGGAAGTCAGATTGAAGGCTGAAAATGTTCAGGGCAGGCTGGAAGAACCTTCTTTCAACGGATTCAGGGTGATCTCGGGCCCTTCAACATTTAGCTCTACAACGATCATCAATGGAGAGATGAGCAGCACATCAAGCTACACCTATCTCATCAAGCCAACGGAAGCAGGAGAATACATCCTCGGACCAGTCAGTCTGAAGACAAATGATGGGGTCCTAAAGACTGAAGCCAGGAAGATCATTGTGGTGCCCAATCCAGATAATATTATTCAAAACCCTGATGCAGGTCAGGAACCCTCCTTTGATGTATTGGTCAAACCCAGTCATCAAAAACCGGCGCCAATCAAAAAGACTTACCGGCTCTGATGTTGCGCTGGATGATGATTGCAGCGCTTGCCTGCCTGTATGCATCTGCCAATGCACAGATCAGATTTGAAGCGATGACAGATGCACGGCAAAGTCTTGCCGGCAGCCCTTTCAATGTTGAGTTCAGGCTCAGCAATGCAGAAGGTACAGGTTTCAAACCACCCGATTTCGGAGGTTTGCAGATTGTCGGAGGGCCAAGCCGTTCGATATCCACCACGATCATCAATGGCAGTATGACTTCATCAACCGGTTACGTGTACACGCTGGTCTCCACCCGGCCTGGAAAATTTACGATCGGACCCGCGCGCATCAATGTCTCTGGTAAGTGGCTGAGTACGCAGCCGCTGACCGTTGAGATTGTAAAGGGTCAGGCGTCTGCACGGCATCAGGAAACACAGGCGGGTTCGGAGGGCGAAATCTTTGTGAAGGCGACGACGGATCAGAAAGAATATTACCGCGGCCAGCAGATCGTGGTGCGTTATAAATTATATACACAGGTTAATATTGATAACATAGAAAGTTTCAAAAGTGAATTACCGGAACGCTGTGAGATAGAATACTTCTCTGAAGAGTTTCCGGGCGAACGCGAAGTGATCAATGGCAAAGAATACATCACCAAAGTCATTGGACAGATCGCATTATTTCCATTGTCTGCCGGACGACTGATCATTCCGGCCAAACATTACCGCGTGATGGTGTCTGACCCGGATCCGTTTGGATTTACGATGAAAAGTATGTTCTACGGCACTTCCCGTGTGATTGAATCCAATGCGATAAATCTCAGCATTCTCGATTTACCATCGCCGGCACCCACCAATTTCAGCGGCGCAGTGGGTACGTTTAGTGCAGCATTTTCCCGGCTGAATCCGGAGTATACACTGAGTGATGCGATCAGGATTCAGATGACCATTGAAGGTGATGGCAATTTTAATCATATTGATCCGCGCATTAACATGCAGGATACGCTGTTTGAATCCATGCAACCGTCAGTCTCATCAGCCGTTAGAACTGCAGGCACAGATTATATCCGCAAGTCGCAGTCTTATGAATTTCTTCTAAGCCCGAGATCCGTAGGAGAAGTTATTATGCGACCTTCGTTTTGTTATTTTGATCCGCTACAAAAAAAATACCGTCAAATAACGGACAGCCTGAGTATCAAAATCACAGCATCTCACAATAAGAGTTTAGTGCAGACTCAAAACGAGATGCTGCCCATGATGAATAAGCCAGACAACTCAAGAATACAAAATCTGAATGGCCGGTACTTATGGTTGTTATTGATCGCGCCATGGTTTTTGGGATTGATGTTCAGCTATTGGCCACAGTTTCAAAGTAAATGGAAAAATAGAGTTTATATTAAAAGTGTCAAGGACGAATTGCAATTATCTTCATCAGATCTTGATCAACTTATTCTTCAACAAACAGCTAAATTTTTTCCGGATCTTAATGCACAGGGTAGTGTATATATTCTCAAGCAGTTGCTCCAGCAAAAAGTAAACACACATACCCGTGCTGTTCAACTCATTCATCTCATCAACGAAGCAGAAATGCTCAGGTATAATCCTCAGTCAACCGAAACTGATAAAAAGAATCTAGCGGATAAAATTTCTGCAATGAAATAGAATAAAAACGAAACATTGTACGAAATGAATTTTGATTTTCAGAATTTCATCAGCTGACAGAGACGCCGATCCAGCGACCGATCAAATACGTAATCGCAGCAGCGGATAGGCCAAACAATATCTGACGAAATCCCGAATACCATACATTCTTTCCCGTGAAGAGCGTAATCGCTGACCCTATTAAAAACAACCCGATCACACTGAGACCCACCGACCACAGAATTCCGGTCTGCCCCTGAACAAAAAAGAAAGGCGCGACAGGGATGATCGCACCTATGGCAAACATTCCAAATGAGGAAAGTGCTGCTTCCATTGCAGAACCCTTGAGTTCTTCAGCGTTGATGCCAAGTTCCTCCCTGACAAGTACTTCATGTGCATGTTCCTTGTCGGCTATAATGTCCTTCGCCATGCTTCGAGCGTTTTCCTCCGGAATACCTTTGGTCATATAAATAAGTGCCAATTCTTTTTCTTCCCCTTCAGGATTTGTCTCCAGTTCTTCCATCTCCAGCTCCATCTGGTTTTCATATAATTCCTGCGAACTTTTGACAGAAATCCATTCACCCATGGCCATAGACAGTGCGCCCGCAAGCAAACCCGCAATACCGGTGAGCAGCACCTCCTGACGCCCTCCGGTAGCTCCAGCAACACCCATCACCAGACTGAAATTACTGATTAATCCGTCATTGCCACCGAGCACAGCGGCGCGCAAAGCATTGCCTCCGATAGAGCGATGTCTCCGCTCAAACCGTGCAATATTACTTTGTGAATTACGCTCTTCAGCATTCATGATGTTTTCCAGGATCTTGACATGCGCGGTATCGGACAAGGAGGTACGCGTCTGGGTTCTTTTTCGTGCCTGAATGGCTGAATTGGACAAGCTTTTTTCGGTGTCCAACAATACACCAAGAATGTAATCATATCCGAATACCTTGCCGATTGTTGCGAGCAGTCGCGCGCGCCAGGAGGGCCCAGGAAATGGCAGCTGCTCGATCTGATGATGCCGCAAAAAACTCACTGCATGGGACTTCTCGATCTGGCTCATTTCAGCGAAAACTTTGGCCACGACAGGATCATCTTCCTTCGATGCCAACAACTGATATAAATAACTGGCATCCACTTCAGTCTGCACACCTTTCATGATATCTTTCATATAATTTAATTTTTTTTGCTCATTGCAATTTAGCAAAAGATCACCACACTGGTCGGAAAATAATATACCGGCTTTGGATGTTCAATCAGAGCGCTCTGTGTTTCCCAAAACAAAAATTGCAGGTACGTCAGCAATAAAATCAAAAGGGATCTCCTTCCATTGTTTGACTTTGTGGGTCAGTGATTGTTGCAAAGGCGTACCCAACTGAATGCTGACAGAAAGGGTCAGCTGACCCGGGAGATGTGCGACAGCTGCATTCATCATCGAGAGATTGCGGTATGGTGTCTCCATCCAGATCTGCGATACCGGCTGGTGAAGACAAAGTTTGCCCAAATCATGAAGTTTTTTTTGCAACTCATCTTTTTTGCGTGGAAGGTAACCGTGAAAACAAAATTGCTGACCATTGAGTCCGGAAGCCATCAGCGCCATTAGCATCGAATTTGGCCCGGGATAACACAGTACCCTGATACCTCGCCGGTGTGCGCCAAGAACAAGCAGATGACCCGGATCTGCTATACAGGGAAGACCGGCTTCAGACATGATTCCGATGTCATATCCTTCCGCTATCAAAGGCCGCATCCATTGTAAGTCGTCTTCCGGCTTGGCGGTGCTGATTTCGCGAACCTCCAGCTGAGACTGGGGTAAAGGGTGGTCAATCGCTTTCAGAACCTGGCGCGCGGTTTTGGGGCGTTCTGCAAGGAAATACCGGGTCTGTCTAAACTGTTCGAGCACAACCCCGCCCAGTTGATCCGTCTGTCCTCCGCTGAGCGGTACCGGCAAAAGCAGCAGACGTCCGGGAATTTGACCGTCACCCATGCGGTAAATCTACACCAAATGACAGATTTTCGAGGCCCTTGTCTGCTGAAAACATCGATTATCCCGGATTTTGCAGTCAGAAGCCTGTTCCGAAACAAACTGACTTCAAAATCAAGGCTTTGCACTTCGTTTGATTCGTCACTATAGCTCCACGACGCATTCTTTTCAAAAGCCTTGATTTGATTGTCATTTTGCCCCTCACCACGACTCCTAACCGCAAAATCCGGGATTATTGAAGTACCTTTGCGCTCCCTATGCAGGCGCAGGACAAAGGTTATACGATCAAAATAGACCAGTTTGAAGGCCCTTTCGACCTTCTGCTGTTCTTCATTGAAAGGGATGAACTCGATATTCACGACATTCCCATAGCGAAAATAACCGAGGACTTTCTGGAATACATCCGGCATATTGAATCCCTCAACCTGGATCTGGCCAGCGAATTCATACTGGTAGCGGCTACATTGATTCGGATTAAGGCCAAAATGCTGATTCCGCGCAAGGAACTCGACGAAAACAATCAGGAGATCGACCCCCGCCGTGAGCTCGTACAGAAACTGATTGAATACAAGGCCATCAAGGATGTGATCGGACAGATGTCCGATATGGAGGATGACCAGTCATTCAGGCTGACCCGAGGCAACCTCAAAAAGGAATTTGAACTGCTTTCGCAAAAAGCCCTGGTCGATGCCGAATGGGAGACCCTCAGCCTGTTTAACCTCCTCAAGGTTTTTCAGAGGATAACGGAAAAGTTAGACCGGCCGAGGGAAGTAATTCACCGGATCTTTGATTATAAATATGAGATCGCAGACCAGCAGAAAGTGATCCTCGACAAGATAACCGGAGGCAGAAAAGTAGATTTTGTAGCCATTTTTGAGACCTGTGAAAACAGGATCCATGCGATTGTCACCTTCCTCGCCATGTTAGACCTGATCAACCTGCAAAAAATAAAACTGGTGCAGGGAGGCGAGATCAATTCATTCTTTCTGGAAGAAAGCGAGGAGAGCGAGATGGCTGAGGAGGCTGCGGTACCAGACCAGACAGAGGAAGAATAATACCCTTTTGTTGTTGCAGGTCTTAACCAATGGAATTGAGGGGAGACTTGTGCCATTATAAGATTGGAGGTACTACCTAATCTTCCACACTTTTGTATTGTTTTGATTATTCCAAAAGGGTGATAGTTTGCAAAAGGTAGTGAAAAATACTACTTTTTCCAAATTTTTTCTCTTCTTTTCTGAGACCAGTCCTTCATGCTAACCCGCGGCAATCTCTAAAAGGAATTTGAACTGCCTTCCCGGAGCGCTCTTGTCGATTCGAATGGGAGACACACAGCCTGTTCAACCTCCGGTCAATAGTATAGGCCCGAGCATAAGTAGCCAGCCTATTGCTTTCCTGATCCGTGTGCGATGTAATTCTTTAATCATCAATTTAACTTACTCTCGAACGATCGCCATCCTGCCCGAATATACCTGCCGTTGTTGTTCCTGAATCCTGAGGGTATATATGCCGGGGTTGATGTTGCTGACGTCAATACCATTGCTGCCTTCATACAGTCGCTTCTCCAGCACTATCCGACCGTCAGTATCATACAGTCTTATGAACATTCTCGCGGGGATGTATTCAAGTACATTAATGATAAAGTAATCGCTCGCAGGATTTGGGAAGACATCCGTTGTTATTGATTGATCGGGATGAGTTGTGGAGCTCACCCCCACATGTAGTTGCCGGCAGAGCGTATCTACTCCGTTGATGTTTCTGACGATGAGGCAGACATTGTAGATTCCATTCTCCTTGTATCTGTGCGTCGGATTGGGCTCCGTACTGCTGGCGCCATCCCCAAAGCTCCAGTCCCATTGCGTCACTTCATAGGCACTCAGATCAGTGAATTCAAATTTAAGATAATCCAGCGTATCCTGATCGTATCGCCACCAGGCCCAGGGCATGTTATCGATACCGAGAGAATCACAGATACTCCCGTCTATGGGGCCTAACCTGTAATTGGGGTTGTTGGAGATCCCTCTTCGCGCCAGGGTCTTCAGCATAAACCCGTTGGCACGGGGATCACATGCCTTCCCGCTTTCGTTGGGCTTGTTGATGACATGCTGATAGAAGTTGGAATACAGGTTTGTGATATAAATCCTCCCATCAGGTCCTAGTTGATGTTGATCATATTGAGATCCCCATGGCAAGGTCTGATCTGTAATCGTATCGATCAAAACCGGATAATTTAAGGGGTCGGTATTGCTCATGTCAAATTGATACAATAATTTCTCTTGTGAATAATACAAGAACTTTGAGTTAGGAGAGAAGCTGATACCTGTAAAACCACTTGTTGGAAATTGCTTTCTACTAACAAAGTATAATTTTCCTAAGCATCTATCAAATTTATATAAGTAAATATATAATCCATCATTAAAAGAAATTCCTTCAATTAATGCCAAGTATTCTCCATTGTTTGAAAAAACGGCTTGACCTAATCCGTCTTCAATTATTGGGCCTACAACTTGAGTATCGACTATTATTTCATTTTCATTATTTATAAATAGTGAATAAAATACATTTGAATTTAGTTTGTTAAGAATAAGCCACCAGGAATTTCCATTTGCATGTCTGCATATTGTTAAAAATCCTTCATTAATGGTATCTATTACTGATACATTCTTTTTAATTATCTGACCCTTACTTAATACAATGTTTTTAATGCTTAAAATATAAAATGTACCATTAACATTTTTTTTGTCAACATAAAACAAATCAATACTGTCATCGTTAATTGGAATAAATAGTACGCCCTGATTGCATATTAACGCATCCCAGTATCTTGTTCCGACATCAAGCGCCTTATTTATTCTGACATAATTGGAATCCTCTAAATCATAGCCGTTGGTGTAGTATAACAATCTTCCGTCTTCTGTAGATATAGATGCATTTGCATCGAAAATTATCATCCTGCCTTCAGGAATAAATGTTTGTATGGGATTGCCGCTATTGAAATCCACCTTGGTTGTTCCAAACTTCGGATCGCCTTTGCCTCCATCATATCCGAAGATCCAGTTAAAGTCATACTTCTGTCCGATGACAGAAGTATGTAACATAACTGTTAATATAAGGCAGTATCTTGTTACTGAATGCATATTCTTTTCATAGCATATTCTCCGTTGATGAATGTGGTCTTGATGAAGTAACATCCCCTACTGGCGCAAGTCTTTACCAAAGGAACTGAGGGGTGACTTGTGCCATTATAGAACTAAGCCTTTTGCCCTTGCATCCATTCGTAAAACAATATTGCTGCAGAGACAGACACGTTGAGCGATGCAACTTTTCCTTTCTGTGGTATCCGGACAAAAACATCAATCAGCGACCGAAGTTCGCGGCTAATGCCTTCTCCTTCACTGCCAAATACCAGGACTAGCGGCTGATTCATATCCATATCACCGGGCACGCATTCCCCTTTCTCTTCAGCACCGATAATCCTGTATCCGCGGAGTTTGAGATCCCGGAGTGCCTGGGTCAGATTTTTCTCACGGCAGAGCGGAATCCGGAGAAGGGCCCCGGCAGAACTTTTAATAGCCTCCTGATTGACCGGTGCAGAATTTTTAGTGCCAATGATAATCCCGTGAATACCAAATACTTCCGCCGAACGCGCGATGGCACCGAAGTTACGGACATCGGTGACACTATCCAGTACAGCCAGACAGGGGACCAGGCCGCGGTCATTCAACTGGTCGGCGAGGTCGCTGGTGCGATACAGTTCTACAGGGCTGATGAGTGCCAGGACGCCCTGATGCTGACTTCTGTTGAGACTGTCGAGCTTGGCTTTGGGAACTGATAACACAGGAATATCTGCCTCGCGGCAAAGGTTGCGCAAGCTGATCAGCGTTTCTTTTTCAAGCGTTTCACTGAGATATACTTTTTGTATTTTTTTCTGGGCAGCGATTGCTTCTCGCAATGCGTTCTTGCCTATAATCCAATCCGAATTTTCCTTTTCCATTACTTTAACAAAACAATTAACTTTGGCGAGTTTTAAAAATTATCAAAATGAAAAATCATATACTTAACTTACTGACTATTACGGTGTTGTGCACTGGCATGTCGGTCAATGCCCAGAGGCAATCCAATCTGGACCTGGCGATGCGATTTATGGAATCGCAGGAAAAAGCCTGGGGATTGGTTTCTTCCGACCTTTCTGATGTGCTGGTCTCTGATCGTTATCAGGACGAACATAACGGGGTAGAACATTTCTACTTTCAGCAAACGTACAAAGGTATTCCGATTTTTAATGCCGTGACCTCAGTACACATCGACAGGCAAGGACACATTTATGACAGCCCTTCGCGGTTTGTTGGTGACGTGTCAACAAAAATTAACGGTACAAAACCAAGGCTTACCGAGTTGCAGGCATTGAAGCAACTTTTGACACATTATCAGGTTGAAAATGCACTTTTACCTTCCAATATCAGTCGCTCGGGAAGCCATAGTTTTTTTGAAAAAACAAATTTCACCCATTCAGATATTCCAGTCAAACTCTGTTATGTCCTGAACAAAGAAAATAAGCTCAGGCTCGCCTGGGATTTGAGCCTTGAACTGGTAGGTCGCAATGATTACTGGAGTGCGCGTGTGGATGCCATGACCGGTGCACTGATTGGCGAACAGAACCTGACCATCAAATGTGCTTTTGGCGATCATGCAGCACCCCATCAGTGCCGCGAAACAAGTCACCAGGCTGCATTTCATACATTTCAGGAATCAAAAATAATAGAGACAGCAGCTCCGGTAACCAGCGGTGCTCCGGTCTATAATGTCATTCCGCTGCCGACCGAAAGTCCGCTCCATGGTCCCCGCCAGCTGGTATCCAATCCGGCGGATCCCATCGCCTCCAAATTCGGCTGGCACACCACCAAAACAGATGGATCACCAGAATACACCGGAACCCGTGGCAATAATGTCTACTCCTATCTTGACCGCAATGCAGATAATGCACCGGATCTGGAGATCGCCGATGGAGGTGCCGCACTCAATTTTGATTTCCCGTTTGATAAGTCACAGGAGCCGGTGGTCTATGCCAAAGCAGCCATGACCAACCTGTTCTATATGTGCAATATGATGCATGATATTACGTATGGCTTTGGTTTTACGGAAGCGGCAGGTAACTTTCAGACCAATACCTATGGAAAAGGCGGATTGACGGACCGTGTCAACGCAGAGGCACAGGATGGATCTGGCGTCAACAATGCCAATTTCTCTACACCGGTAGATGGCAGCAACGGCCGTATGCAGATGTATCAGTGGACCAACTCACTCAGTGAGGTCAACGTTGATGCTCCTTCCAGAATTTCAGGAAATATTTCAGCCACCAGAGGTGCTTTTGGTTCGGCACCAACGACTACGCCGATCACGGCACAAGCAGTATGGTCTGACGATGGCAGCAGTGATCCGAAACTGGGTTGCAAAAATTCACAGAAGGGGAGCAAAGTAGCCGGCAAAATTGTGCTCATCGACCGTGGCATCTGTGAGTTTGGATCCAAAGCGCTCTATGCTCAAAATGCAGGGGCTGTCGCTGTAATTATCTGCGGATTCGATGACCAGAATGTTTCGATGTCTGGAGGTACTGATGGTGGTAAAGTCACCATTCCAAGCTATTATATCACCGCTTCCACCTGCGCCAAACTGAAAAGCGCCGTTGACTCCGGGACCTGTGTCATAACTATCGTAGCACCCATGAATAACAATTCAGGACCGGATAGTCTGGATGGAGATTTTGACAATGGCATCATCGCCCATGAATACGGACATGGTATCTCCAACCGCCTGACCGGTGGTCCGGCCAATGCCAATTGCCTGGGCAATATTGAAAATATGGGTGAGGGATGGAGTGATTTCTTCGCGCTGATCACCACTGCCAAACAGGGAGATAAAGGAACCGATGTTCGCGGAATAGGTAACTACGCATTGGCAGCGCCATTGGACGGTGTCGGTATCAGAAGAAGACCTTATACGACCAATTTGAACATCAATGAATTTACCTATCGCAATATGGGTACGGAGACCCATGATATTGGTGAAGTTTGGGCAGCCATGCTATGGGATCTTTACTGGGCGATGGCCGACAAATACGGATACGATCCAAGCTTTAGTAATAAAAATGCCGGCAACAACAAAGCGATTCAGCTGGTTATGGACGGTATGAAACTGCAGCCTTGCGGTCCAGGATTTGTCGATGGCCGCAACGCCATTTTGCAGGCGGATCGTATGAACTATAATGGTGAGAATCAGTGCCTGATCTGGGATGTATTTGCACGTCGCGGGGTAGGCTTTAATGCCAATCAGGGCAACACCAATACCGCCGGGGATGAGACCGAAGATTTTGAAAGCTTCCCGACTTGTGCAAATACCACTTCAATTAAAAAAACGGCTACACAACTCGTTAAAGCGGGATCTGAAATTACATATACTATCACCGTAAGAAATCTTCGCGCACAGAAAATCAATAATGTCAAGGTTACGGATCATATTCCTTCGGGTTGTTCCTATGTGAGCGGATCCGCATCAATCGCACCCGCATCGACCAGTACAACAGAGATCATCTGGGACCTTGGAACAATGGATTCAGTACAAACAAAAATCATTACCTACAAACTTAAAACAGACCCTGCCAAATTCAGCAACACCTTGTGGATTGATGATCTGGAGAGTCCAACAACCGAAGATAATTACGTGGTTGAAGTCAGCAAGGGTAATATATACTGGTTCCTCAACCCGGATATCGGCGTAGGAGATTCACATGCATATCAGGTTCCAGCGGACAATGCGGCGGCTTCCGATGCACAGTTGCAGAATCTGAATCCAATTACAGTTCCAGATCAGGATGTCGCTTTCCTCTTCTTCCATAAATACAATACAGAAAACAATATAGATGGCGGATTCATCCAACTCTCTGGCGACGGAGGCCAAACCTTCTCACTGGTTGATCCGTCCAGCTTTGATATCAATCCTTACAATGGTAATATTGATTACAGCGCCATCGCTATTCCAAAAAATAAAGGCTATACCGGAAGGGTGTCCGGTTTTGTACCAAGCGTACTGAGTCTGGATAACTACAGAAACAAGAAACTTGTATTCCGTTTTCGTTTTGGAAATGATGCAGCCAATATCCCTGCGAATGGAGAATATGTCGGATGGACCGTTGATAATTTTGAACTGATCAATCCGGTATATTATAATTCGGAAGCATGTGTAACAACTTCTCTGGGCGAATCCATTTGTGTACCGGCACCAGGAAAAGGAACGCTGGTTGATTCCAAAAAGATTGTTTCTACTTCCAATCCGCAGCAGCAGCAAGCTGTAACCATCCTGCCGAATCCGGCAACTGGACAATTTACTGTATTTCTTCCAGCTTCTCAAAAAGTGGAAGAGATTCGCCTGTTGACGACCGAAGGACAATTGTTGTCCAACCTCAAGGTTCAGGACGGGCAACGGAGGATCGTGTTTACAACTGAAAATCTTCCGAAAGGAGTGATATTGATACAGGCGATTTCAGCGGGCAAAACAAGCACTGCGAAACTGATCCTGCAATAAAATTAATCATCAAAAAAGTTAAAAGGGTTGTCGTGCATAACGACAGCCCTTTTTTATGGTAGAATTATTTTTTGCAAACCCTTTTTTCTATTGCTTACCACAGTTCACAAACATCGCCTTCATGCGATGAGTGAAATTGCAAGCAATTTGTTCTCCGTTTCCTTAAATTTGTATGAAGCAAATTAAAAATTGAATCCATGTTGTTTATATCACACAACCCATTATCGATTACTACTTCCACTAGCCTCAATGCATCAGTACTTGTCAAAAATTTAATATAGAACTGCATACTAATAACTGTTGCTAAAAATGATTCAAAAGATCAACAGGCAGATTATCAAAAATCAAGCTCCCTGAAGGCAACTGGCTTAATAAATATGCTTAAGGAACAAACACTTTACTGATGAATTGTTTCTGATCCGTCTGGATGTAAAACAAATAGACACCTGCCGTTGCGTTATCAATCCGGAACGGCGATCGCTGATCCTTAATTGAGTTATAAATAACTAAGTAATTGCGCCAAAAAATTATAAAAACGTAATTTGTTTTAAATCCATGTTATTGATTATTTAAATAGAATGGACTTGTAAAATAAATATTCAATATTTACCGTATCTTTTTACCAGCATAGAGGTCCAGGATCTTCTGCTTGAAGAGTAGATCGTACTTGGCAATTACCAGCGAATTCTGTGCTGCAGCGTAATTGTTTTGCGAAGTGGTTAGTTCGAAACTGTTGGCCGAGCCGATCTCAAATTTCTTTTGTGTGTTTTCACTGACAAGACGGGTTACGTCGTATGATTTTTTGGCGGCATCAAATTCTTTAATGGCCGCTTTGACATTGGCTACCGCCTGGCTCACCTGCAGTCTCAGATTTTCCTTGCGTGTCTCAAGCGCCAACTCAGCCTGGCTCTTGCCGATTTGCGCACGCTGGACGCTGGTGCGTGCATTGAAAGCGTTAAAGATGGGAACACTGGCACCCAGACCGAAATTGTATCCAATAAACTGCTTGAACTGCTCCTTGAATGAGATGGTCTTATAGTCCGCAGGAACCTTGTTGACAAATTCAAAAGTGACTGGTACGCCATTGAAATTTCCGCTGATAGAATCAAGCCGATCGGAGAAAGCAGTGGGCGTCTTGGCTGCGTCAGAATATCTGGAATTAATGTTGCCGAAGGCACTGATTCTCGGAAAATAAGCGGCGCGGGCCATATTCTTCTGAATGTCTGCGGCCATGACATTGCGCTCGGCCGACTGAATTCCAGGTTGATTACCGAGTGCGATCTGATAGAGTTGTTCGGCGGTATACGATTCATTTTCAATATTGCGGAAGGAGGCATCATCTGGTCGTTGGAGCACCAGTACAGCAGCAGATTCCAACCTCAGTTGCTGCCTTAATTGTAACCGTGCCTGCTCGGCATTATTCTGCGCACTGATGAGCGTTTGCTCCGCACGGGCTTCCTGCGCATTGATCTCCAGTGCATCGGCTGCGGCCCTGGATCCAATCTCCACCAGCCGTTCCATATTTTTGCGCTGCGCAGTCACCGTCTCCAGATTTTTACGGCTGATTTCCACGCGCTCATCCGCAAGAAGGACGCTGAGATAAAGACCTGCAATGTTCAGACTGAGGTCATTGACAGCTTGTTCATAATCTCTTGCACTGGCCTCGGTCAGTGCCCTGTTGTACTTAATATTATTTTGAACAAAACCACCCTGATATACAGGCAATCCGGCACTGATACCATAGTTTCCGAAGAGTATATTCTGTGTAACAAAGGCATTGGTGGTCGGATCAATATTTCTTCCGATACTCAACCCGTAATTGACACTGGCATTGAGTGTTGGCAGTTGCTGTAATCGGGCTTCGCGCAGAGACACCATCCTGTTCTGCAGCCCAAGCTCCGTGCCTTTCAATCCAAGGTTTTTTTCTATGCCTCGTTCAATGCATTTTTCCAGGCTCCATACTTCCTGAGCAAAAAGAAAATTTAATTTTCCTGACAATAAACAAAGTAGAAAGAGCAAAAAAGTGGTGGAATTTTTTCTGGTCAACATTAGTTTCTGTTTGAATTGATTTTATTTCCCAGCATGAGATTATCGAATCTTCCGCCGAATGGCCGGTAATAGCAAAGTATGAAGTAATCGTTTTCCGCATCCGACCAGTCGCCGTCAATTTCTGATAAATCAGCTTTGAGATGATCGTCAAGCGTAACGTAGGCGTAGTCAACCCATGCATTTTTGACATAGACTTTTGTCTTGTACATTTTCGCTACCGGATCATAGGTCATTTTGAATTCATCTTTTATTTTCCAATCTGAAATCTGCCCAAAAACATAGACATCCTTGTCCAGTTTTTCAGGAGATGCCAGCGATAAATGCAGATACACGTACTCACTTCTCGTCCTTGCAAATTCCAGGGGAACATCAGAAGAAGTATAAGCGATCTTGCCGTTGTAATCAAAAGTCAGCAGGTAATTTTTTTCTCTGCGCATGACGTCGGTGTAAGCATAACAGTGAAATTCACCTTTTTCCTCATCCCAATATCGTACGCCAGGACCCTTGCGTTGAATTGATCGTATGTCGACACTGTGAAATTCCTTACCGGCGGGAAACAGGATCGCATCCACTTTGGTAAAGCGCAGGTTATTGCCAGAAAAAAACAGTGGTTCATTCAGAATAATTCGGTTTTCTATATTGCCGTTCTGAATTACTTCCAGCTGTACTTCTTTCTTGACATCGATGACATTGTAATTGGCCGAGTTAATGACTACACTCAGGCTTTGATGTGTGCTGATTTTTCTCGGGTCCGTCGGCTGAATGAAATTGATCGTTGAAGTAAACAGTGGCGTAGTGATATAAATTTTGCGCGTAAGATAAATATTACCTTCCTGATCATATACGACCAACAAGTAATTGCCAGATTGCCTAAAATTGAGTGCTCTTGGCAAAAGGCTCAGATTGTAATGTACATAAGGGGTATATGTATTGAACGAAGTCTGAAACTGATTGATCTCAAGTTCATTGAGACCATCAACGATCTCGAGGATATCGACCGGTGATTCGTTCCAGTTGCGGTCATAATAACGGAAAGTATAGTAGAGCCGTCTTGGAGAGCCTTCCAGCAGATCAAATTCAAAGAAGTAGCGCTCCTTCTGATCAATGATAAAGAGCGGGAATGCCACCGTATTGGAGCCGTCATTAAAATGAGCCGAATGTACCAACGGATCATATAAACTGTCTACGCCACTGATAGAGCCAAGATTAGGTTGCGCTGCGATTGATGTCAGCATCAGGCTAAGACAAAGTGTAAAAAAATTATTGTTCACGACGTTGGAATTGTTTTGGAAATAGTGTTCTGCTCCTGGTTTGCCAGTTGTCCGCAAGCTGCGTCAATGTCCTTGCCCCGGCTTCTACGGACCGTTATCATCACGCCTTGTTCCCGCACTATTTTGGCAAATTGATTAATCTGGTCTTCCGATGATTTTTCGTATTCTGATCCACGCACCGGATTGTATTCTATAACGTTGACCATCACCGGAAAGTGCGAACATAGTCGAACCAGATTGCGCGCATCGCTGGCCTGATCATTAAAACCTGCAAAAGCAATGTACTCATAGCTGATTTTGTTACCGGTTTTCTGATTGAAATATTTTAACGAGGACATGAGTGATTGCAGATCATTGTGCTCGTTGATCGGCATCATGGTGGACCGCTTGTTGTCGTCGGCAGCATGCAGTGACAGCGCCAGATTGACCTTGAGGTTTTCATCTGCCAGGCGCAAGATCATTTTGGCGATACCTGCAGTAGATACTGTAATTCGACGTGGCGAAAGACCAGGTCCTTTGGCAGAAATTAAACGCCGGATCGCGCCGACCACCTGCCTGTAATTGAGAAGCGGTTCCCCCATCCCCATGAATACAATGTTGCTTAGTTTGCGTCCATACCGTTCCTGACAACAGCGATTGACTTCTGCGTATTGGTCAAATATTTCAGAGGCCGTTAAGTTTCGTAGCAGACCCATTTGTCCGGTTGCGCAAAATTTGCAGGTGAGGCTGCATCCAGCCTGGGATGATACACATACAGTATAACGCTCCTCTTCATCAACCGGAATCAGCACACTCTCGATCATATGCCCATCATGCAACTTAAAGCGAAATTTGACAGTGCCATCCGTACTGTATTGCACCTTGTCCGTAACCAGACGGGGTATGTAATATCGTTCGTTGAGCTCCTGTCGTTGTTGCTTGCTCAGATTGGTCATCTCCTCGAAGGAACGAACCCCATGTTCCCACAGCCAGGAGATGAGTTGGTCGCTGCGAAATCGCTGCCATCCAAGCTTCTCCAGTTCATGCTGCAGCGCTGCATCGCTGAAAGCAAGGATATCTGTGCGCACATGAACTTCTGAAGTAATCAAAGTAAAAGATTAACCATCAAATACACAACAAAATTAGCCGAAGCCTTATTATAAACCTTTACTTAACAAACAATTAAATGCTTAATCCAACAGCTTTCCGCCTGATTCCGATGCTGCTGATGTGTTTGACAGCCTGTGCGATACATCGCCCGCAAGGGGCATTCATATCACCTGTTAAGTACCGCCTGCCGGATTATAACAACAGTTACTACTGGGCCAGCCTGCCATTTAAAAAAGATCTGGCCGACGAAAGTCCTGCAGGAACTGAGGTTGATCATATTCCCGAGGAGGCTGATGTCTTTTTTATTCATCCGACCACTTATTTCGGTGACAAGAGACACCGGACATGGAATGCTGACCTCGATGATGCCGAAGTCAACCGAACAACCGATGAAGGCTCGATCAGGTACCAGGCATCCATTTTTAATAACTCGGCGAGGATATTTGCTCCCCGTTACCGGCAGGCACATTATCATTCTTTTTTTACAAAAGATACTGCCTCGGCGCGCAAGGCTTATGACCTGGCGTATGAAGATATATATGGTGCGTTTCTACATTATTATGACAACTGGAATAACGGTAGGCCAATCATCATTGCCGGGCACAGTCAGGGTGCCTTAATGGCTATTCGATTGCTGAAGGAAGTGTTTGACAACAAGGAAATGAAGAACAAATTGGTGGTTGCCTATGTCGTAGGATTCCCTGTACCTGAAGGAACATTCAAATATCTTCAGGTGTGCCATGAAGAACACGAGACCTCCTGCATTTGCAGCTGGAGGACCTTTAAGTCAGGTACCGAACCGAGGCACCTGAAAAAGGAAGAACCTGTGCTCATTACCAATCCTCTGACCTGGTCGAATCAGCCTGGAAAAGCAGGCAAAGAAGCCAATATCGGAATGGTGATCAATATGAATAAGCCACCGATAGCCGGTGCGGTGTCTGCTGAAATACACCGTAATATTCTATGGAGCAGCAAACCCCATTTTCGGGGAAGTATCTTCCTCTGGCGTCGTAATTACCACAAGGGAGATTTCAATCTGTACTACATGAATGTCCGCCAGAATGCCAGGCAGCGCATCAGGTCTTTCTACAAGTAATAGGCGCCAGTTGACGGCTGCATTGTTAAAATCATTCGTCAATCTCCTGCTTCATTGAAGGCAATCCTTACTTTCTTGTGCTTCACCTGGCACAAGCAAAGGTGATTTTGAATTAATTTGTCGCACAATCCTAAAATAACGAAAAATCATGCGCATCAGGGAAATCAACACCATGCGGGGACCCAATTACTGGTCAATCCGTCGCCACAAACTCATCGTCATGGTTCTGGATCTGGAATCATTGGAACAAAAACCTACCAATAGCATTCCTGGATTTCTTCAACGCCTTCAGACATTACTTCCGGGTATGTACGAGCATCGTTGCTCAGTCGGTAGTCCGGGGGGCTTCTATCAAAGGGTGGAAGAAGGCACCTGGATGGGTCATGTCATTGAGCACATTGCCCTGGAGATCCAATCGCTGGCGGGTATGGAGGTCGGATTTGGAAGGACACGCAGTTACGGTGAAGAGGGCGTCTATCATGTGGTGTTTGATTATATTGAAGAAAAAGTCGGACAGTTTGCCGCACGTTCCGCTGTTCGGATCGCCCAGGCGCTGGTGGATGGAGCTGACTATGACCTGGCAGCGGATATTCAGGAAATGAGGGAACTACGTGAAGCCAATCGTTTGGGCCCGAGTACAGGTTCGATTATCGAAGAAGCTGAAATGCGAGGGATTCCATGGATCAGGTTAAATAAATATAGCCTTTGCCAACTCGGATACGGGCGTAACCAAAAACGCGTTCAGGCTACCGTTACAAGTCAGACTTCAAGCATTGGCGTGGAGCTGGCAGGTGATAAGGAGGACACCAAATACCTGCTGCAACAGGCTGAGATCCCCGTACCGCGGGGCGAAATTATCCGCACTGAGGCCGGGCTCGATGACGCGATCAGATCGCTTGGATTCCCCCTGGTGATCAAACCCATTGATGGCAATCACGGAAGAGGGGTGACGACCAACATCGAAGACCGTGAGCAGGCGATCAAGGCAATGGAAAATGCCAAAAGAATATCCAATTCAGTCATTGTTGAACAATACATTACCGGTGAGGATTACAGGATCCTGGTGATCAATTACAGGATGGTTGCAGCTGCCAAAAGACTTCCTGCGCAGGTCACCGGTGACGGACTACACAGCGTCAGGGCGCTGATTGATCAGGTCAATGCTGATCCAAGGAGAGGTTACGGCCATGAGAAAGTACTGACCAGTATCAATGTAGATACCATTACAATGAAACAGTTGGAAGCCCAGCAGCTTGATCTGGATGCTGTTCCGGAGGCCGGCAGAACGGTTGTCCTTAAGGATACTGCCAATCTCTCCACCGGGGGCACGTCGGTAGACGTCACAGACATGGTCCATCCTTCTATTGTGTTTATGGCTGAAAGAATATCCAGGGTCATCGGTTTGGATATTTGCGGGATTGACTTTATTACCAAAGATATCAGCAAACCGGTCTCAGAAACAAGAGGTGCAGTGATAGAGGTCAATGCAGGCCCGGGCTTCAGGATGCACCTGGCTCCGGCAGAAGGATTGCCCCGCAATGTGGCCGCGCCTGTGATCGACATGCTCTATCCGCCTGGTACACCTTCCCGTATTCCTATTGTGGCGGTGACCGGTACCAACGGTAAGACGACGACGACAAGACTCATGGCTCATCTCGCCAAACTGATGGGTTATACGGTGGGGTATACCACCACAGACGGTATTTATATTCAAAATCACCTGATGATGTCAGGCGATTGCAGTGGACCCGGCAGTGCTGAGTTCGTGCTAAAGGATCCGACGGTCAATTTTGCCGTGCTGGAGACCGCACGCGGAGGTATCCTTCGGGCGGGTCTTGGATTCAGAAACTGCGATATCGCCATCGTCACCAACATTGCACCGGACCACCTTGGTCTCAAAGGAATCCATACCATAGAGCAGTTGGCCAAAGTCAAGTCAGTTGTGGTAGAATCAGTGCTTCCGGAAGGTTATGCCATACTCAATGCTGACGATGATCTGGTGTACGACATGAGGTCAGGGGTCCATTGCAATATCGCCCTCTTTTCGATGGACGAACAGAATGAAAGGATCAGAAGACACATGCGCAATGGAGGACTGTCAGCGCTCTATGAAAATGGCTATATCACAATCTGTAAGGGTGAATGGAAAATGCGGATCGTCAAAGCGGTTAATGTGCCACTGACGTACGGCGGTAAGGCGAGCTTTATGATCCAGAATGTGCTGCCGGTGGCCCTCGCGGGTTACCTGCGAGGTTTTGCCTTACAGGACATCAGCAGCGCCCTTGAAAGCTTTATCCCCAGTCCTGCACAGACACCGGGAAGACTCAACCTGTTTAACTTTAAGAACTTTGATGTGATGCTGGATTATGCGCATAATCCGGCGGGCCTGAACGCATTGAAAAAACTGACGGACAAAATGGACGGTCACCCCAAAATTGGCATCATCGCCGGGATCGGAGACCGCCGGCCGGAGGATAATGAAGGCATTGGCTATGTGGCTTCCTCCATGTTTGACGAGGTCATCATTCGCCAGGATAAGAACCTTCGTGGCCGTTCGGAAAAGGAGATCATTGACATGCTGATGAAGGGCATTCATGCTTACGATCCCAATAAGAAAGTGAGTGTCTACCGGACCGAATCAGAAGCGATCACGGCATCAATAGAAAATGCGGTTAAAGGGTCTTTGATTGTGATCTGCAGTGATGTGGTTCCGGACGCCCTCGAACAGGTGCAGCGATATAAGGAAGAGGAGGTCAGCAGGCTCTATGAATTCACGAAAGCAGATATTCCTAATCAATAAAAAGAGGGGTTTCGTCAATTAAATTTAAGTGTATTTTATATATTATATAAAAAATTAATACGTAATTGTGGCATTTATTTTGAAATACATATTTGATTTTTACTATGTGTCAGCGAATATAAATACTTAAAGATCTTTAATTGTTTTTTTAATAAAAAATGAAAATTTAGCTAATTGTTTTTCTTAATTTTGTCGCGAATTTAAAAAGAGGTTTTATTGAATTCCCATTGATCACTTCAAATTAAACTTTAACCATGAAATTGATGAAATTACTCCCATTACTAGTGATTGGAATGTTGATATTCCAATCTTGTAACAGGACTGAACAAGAAGAGACCAGCGCCAATCTTGTAAAGTCTTTTGACAACAAGGTGCTCCACGATTGGAGCGAGCTTTTTTTAAGAATTGACAAAGACGCGCTTGGATTTCGCCCAACTCCTGGACCCAGAGCTCTGGCTTATATTAATTGGGCTACCTATGAAGCCTGTGTGCCTGGTATGCCGGAATATAATTCACTGAAAAATCTCCCTCAGTTTGTGGAAGCCAACATTCCTGACTTTGATACCAAGCAGACCATGTACTGGCCTGAGGTGGTCAATGAAGTGCAATCTTACCTGATGAGCAAGATGTTCGAAAAAGTTGACTTTTTCAAATCAGATAAAGGTTCCCATCTCACCAATGCTGAAGTTCAGCAATTGATTCAAAATTTGAAAATTGGCAATGAGAAAGAATTTCTAACCAAAACCAATACGGTCACTTTTACCAATTCAAAAGCCTGGGGTGAATCTGTCGCCAGGGCGGTATGGAACTGGTCTACTACAGACAAATGGGGTCATGAAGCTTACCTCAACGTGCTGAGCAACGATCCTGCCAAAGGACAGTTTTACGATTGGAGAAAATTCAGCCTTGATGCCCAGGGCAACAGACTGCCTGGACGCTGGACTCCGACCAATGATAATCCAGACGGAGGGATGTTCCCGTATGCTGGAAAATGGAGAACTTTTGCGAATTTTGAATCCAACAAAATCTGCAGAGCACCCATGTCATACGATGACAAACCTGGTTCAAGATATTTCGTAGAAAATGAAGAAGTGTACAATCGTGCATTTACGAATCTTACCTTTGATGAAGAGTATGTTGGTCAGTTCTGGAGTGATGATTTGTTTGGACTTACCTTCTCACCACCTTCCAGATTATTGGCATGTCTGGATCAGATCATGGTCAATGATAATTCCAAACTGGACAAAGCAATCTACGCTACAGCACTTCTTTGTCTTGCCCTCAACGACTTTGGAGTATGTTGCTGGAATTCCAAATTCTATTATAATGTGGAGCGTCCGGAGCATTTTATCAAAGACGTAATGAAACATCCAGAATACGAACCACCACTCGATCATCCTTATACAGGAGTAAAAGGTATTACCCCGGCGTTTCCTGCTTATCCATCAGGTCACTCTACCTTCGGAGGAGGAGGATTCTACGCCATTGCTCAAGTTTATGGCAATAATACCAGATTTACAGATCGATGCCATGAAGGCCGTACAGAGTTTTATGGTGCACCAAAGACATACAATACACTAAGTGAAGCTGGTACCGAAGAAGCCTTATCACGGGTCCCACTAGGCGTTCATATACGTCAGGATTGTGTGGAAGGTATCAGGTATGGAATTGAAATTGCTTCTCGCGTAGCTGCGCTTCCTTGGAAAAAGTAAACTAAAAATTATTCTCATAAAAAAGGCCCGTTCCAAATTGTCGAATGGGCTTTTTTTTTAGACCAATATCACCTTCATTTCTGAGTATGAATACAATGATCAGATGAGAATACGATTCTCGCACATCCAGCCAATAATCGCTACGTTATATTAAGTCTGCAATAAAGTTCCAGGAATTATCTAATACAAAAGTCATCTCCTCAAAAAAACTGTTTAAAAAATACGAGTGACTCTTTATATTTGTATCTTTAGGCCCGTTAAATATTAAAACTACCAAAGTAATGAAGAAGCTGCTTACTGGAGTTTGCCTTTGTTCCGTGCTTTATTTCATCTCTTGTAGGATGGACAATGGTACAATTTCCAATGAGATTGACGACCGATTGGAAGAGTTGATTAAAGATCACAGCGAGAATGGCAAGATTTCATTTTATGTGATGCCACAAAGCAATGAGTATTCAAGTATTCCCAATCAGGATCCCAATAATCCTATCACGGCTGAAAAAGCCGCGTTAGGCAAAATGTTGTTTTTTGAGACAGGATTGGCTCAGGAGGCTAAAAAGTCAGTCTCCTTCAATACATATTCTTGTTCTTCCTGCCACATTCCCGAAAAGAATTTTACCGCAGGACGGGTACAGGGAATTGCTGACGGGGCCATCGGATTCGGAAGACTGGGAGAACTTCGGCACAAGAACCCGTTGTATGACGGTTCAGAAGTTGATGCCCAGGGCGCCAGACCACTCCCAACAATAAATCTTGCCTATGTTCGTAATGCCCTATGGTCAGGAGCCTTCGGAGCACGTGGAATGAATGAAGGGACACAATCTGCCTGGGGTATCGCGGATTCACTGACATCCATCAATCATTTGGGTATGGAAGGTCTTGAGTCCAATAATACCCGTGCCTTGTTTGTTCACCGTCAAGTGATAACTAAAGAATTGATGGAGAAATTGGGACTTAAATCCATGTTTGATAAGGCATTCCCGAACGTACCAGATGACCAAAGATATACAAGGCAGATCGCCAGTAATGCGATCGCATCCTATTTCAGGACAATTTTTACCAATGAGGCTCCTTTTCAGAAATGGCTGAAGGGGGATCGCTCCGCACTGTCACCACAGCAAAAGAGAGGGGCTGAGTTATTTTTTGGAAAAGCAGGGTGTATCAATTGCCATAATAGCCCTTCATTCAATGCGCAGCGATTTGCAGCCGTTGGCGTCAAAGACCTTTATCAGAATCCAAATGAAGTTTTCAGAACAGGTCCACTCGATGCAAGAAATAAAGGTCGCGGCGGCTTTACCCTGCGAGATGCCGATCTGTACAAATTTAAAGTTCCGCAATTATATAATCTCAAAGGTCTGGGATTCTATTTTCATGGCGCAAGCAAGTATTCACTTCGTGAAGTAGTGGAATACTTCAATAATGCTATTCCGGAAAATCCCAATGTACCGCTGGAACGAATTGATTATAATTTCAAACCGCTCCATCTAGCCCAAAGTGAAATTGATGATTTGGTCGAATTTCTGGATAACGGATTGTATGATGATAATCTGGTGCGCTACAAACCTGATTTTATCATGTCAGGATTGTGTTTTCCGGATAATGACCCTGAGTCCAAACACCAGATGGGCTGCTTGTAATTGTAACTGAATTTGAAAGTAATAGTAAAGACCTGTACCTTTGTACAGGTCTTTTTTTTTGTGATATCCAAAGATCTTGGCTCATAGAGTGTTATCATACCTCATTGAGAAAAAAGTCAGAAGCGTTCTTCTAAATAAAACTATAACAAATTATTTTATCTTATGGCAGGAAAAAAAATAATCCCAATCGCAGCTGCGCTGATTCTGATCGTCGCCTGTAAGAATTCCAAAGAGAGCCCTTATAAGGAGAATATCATGAAATTTGAAAATGGCAACATCAAGCGTAGATATTACACTGATGCGCAGGGCCAGATTCAGGATACGATGTTCGATTATTTCAGCACAGGGGAAATCAGTAAAATCAGATTATTCAAAAATAATAAACAAGAAGGGCGCAGTACCTATTACCTGAAAGAAGGGTCGCTGTATGAAATACAACATCTGGTAGATGGGAAAATTGAAGGTATGGATAGTGTGTTCTATCCTTCAGGTAAAATCAAGGTGCTTGCAGAATTTAAAGATGGACTTCGCAACGGTTCATTTAAGTCATTCCTTGAAGATGGTTCAGTAGAAAAGGAATACCTGTACCGAAATGATAGTCTACTCATTCGAACCGACAGCAGTGAAGTAAAGTAATTGAATAGAATGCAGGAATATCCATTCCTGATGAAACAGGGAATCAAGATATCTCTGGTTATATCTTAAAAAATAAATACTTCCTGAAGTCATCAGGAAGTATTTATTTCATCAATGAGGAAACCTTAAATAATCATTTGGCTCTCCAGCCACCGATGATTGAAGCCATAACGGTGAAGAGTACAAGCATATAACTGCCATCAACCATGGATAAGCTGGTAGGTCTAAAATTAAAGCGATTGGCCGTATAAATTCCGAAGAAGGAAATTATTCCAAGTACAGCGCCAAGGGTTGCACCTGAGGTATAACCGAAGGAGGCTGATTTGGTGATCAGCCAGTTGATAAAATATGCATAAACCATCAGCGTAATGATATTTACGATCATCGGCAGCATGGATTTTGGCATTTCGACACCGTCTTTCAGAATACGATCACCTTCCATGGACATACCATTGCCGGACATCCATTGGCTAGTAAATAATAAGCCGTACCAGAGGAATCCAATGGCCGTGCCTGCGACGACGGCTGTAAGAAGAGCAATCCAGTTGATTTTTGTTTGCATGATAAAGTTGATTTTGAATGAATAAATTAATGTTTTATTAATTGGATAGACTGTGATGTGATTTGTTCTTTGTCGAAGACTTTGAGCATGTAGTTGCCTGGTGCCAGTGGCTTTACAGAAATCTGCTCAGAATCTGAATAAATCTCACCCTTTATGGCGATTCTCCCGGAAATGTCGCTGATCTCATAAAATAATTTGCCAGACAAATCGCCTTCAACTAAAAATCGAAGGTTGATATAATCCTGCGTTGGATTAGGAAAAATCTCTAATTGAGTCCATTGCCAGTCATTGGTATTGACAAGTTTTTGCAGCTTGAGAATATGTCCGAAATGCGTGCAGATGTAAGCTTCTCCTGAACTTGTGATATCCACAGAATAGAGATGTTCGGTCCCAAGCGGACTGGACATGGGAAGCCAGGCATCACCACCATTGGCGGTGCGAAGAATGGTTCCGTTAAAACCACAGATCAGTCCGTGATCCTGATCCAGAAAGTCTATATCGAAAAGGGCTTCTGTTGTCGGTGAATTAAGACGCTCCCAGCTGGTCCCACCATCGGTTGTGCGGTAGATCCTGCCGATGTCTGCACAGGCAAAACCATTGTTATCATCCAAAAAACGAATGCTTCGTATCCAGTCTGCAGGCGCTTTATAAGGAAATCCTGTAACCGGAGTCCAGCTGTCTCCACCATTGTCGGTCTTAAGCAAAACATTGCTTCCGCTTGCAAATCCTTTACCTGAAGGCGTAAAAACCACATCGTACAACAAGTTATTGACGCCCGAAGGAATTTCATCCCATACGGTGCCTCCATTGGTTGTCCTTAGAATAATGCCGTTTGAGCCTACTGCAAACCCTATTTTTCTGCTCTGAAACCATAGCCCCCAAAGCTGTTCTGTCGTACCGGTCTTCAGTGTTACCCAATTCCTTCCACCATCCAGCGAGCGCAGAATCAGACCATCATTGCCACTCATGAATACGACGGAATCTTCAACATAACAAATATCCATAAATCGCGTCCCGGTATAACCGGAGGAGTGATCAGTCCAGGTCTTGCCGCCATCGGTAGTACGGTGAATGTTTTTGGTAGAACCGTTGTACAGTGAGCCTACCGTAAGACCCAGGGATAGATCGTGAAACCTTATTTTCTGAAGTGTTTGTTCCGGGTTGAAATGATATAAATCGCCCCATTCCTGTGCTTTGAGTGTCAGCGAAAGGCATACTATACCCAGCAGAAAAAGTGATTTCATGGTTGTGAGGTTTCCTGATCAATTACGAAAGTAATAGATGGAGATCAAATTGAACCCAGATTTTGCAGTTAGGGGTCGTAGTGAAAGGCAAAATGGCAATAAAATCAAGGCTTTTGATGGGGAAATATCGTGGAGCTATGCTTACGAATCAAACGAAGTGTAAAGTCTTGATTTTGAAGTCAGTTTGTCTTGTAACAGGCCCCTCACTGCAAAATCCGGGTTGAAATTAACACTTCCATACATTTTCAGTAACAAGCTTGAATGTACAGCGCCAATGCACTGCGATAGATTCGTCTTACAACAATAGTGTAGTCAGGGCATTCACCCTTCCGGGCCTGTTAACTTAGGAACCCAGCTTCTGCTTTACTTCAGTAATTTCGTAAGCTTCAATGATATCTCCAGCCTTGACGTCATTAAAGTTTTTAACATTGACGCCGCATTCCATATTCTTGGAAACCTCTTTGGCATCATCCTTGAACCGTTTGAGCGAGGCGAGTTCAGCAGTGACTCCTTCCCTGTTCGGGTAAATCACAATACC
The DNA here is from genome assembly GCA_046329325.1 of Saprospiraceae bacterium. GTDB lineage: Bacteria > Bacteroidota > Bacteroidia > Chitinophagales > Saprospiraceae > Vicinibacter. The sequence goes on along the minus strand of JAXLUU010000001.1, from coordinate 757,691 downwards.
GTCCCGGATCACTCGGACATGGTTTGTTCTGGATACTTTTCCATCGGTCACCATACATCCTGCAATTGATCCTACTTTGGATACTTTGAAGATCTCGCGCACTTCCAGTGTGCCAACAACTTTTTCTTCCTTGGTTGGCTCCAGAAGCCCTTCCATGGCAAGTTTGACCTCTTCAATGGCTTCGTAGATAATGGAGTAGCATTTGATCTCCACGCCTTCTTTTTCCGCCAGATTGCGTGCAGCGGCTGAAGGTCTTACCTGGAATCCGATGATGATCGCATCAGAAGCAGAGGCGAGCAGTACATCAGATTCGATAATCTGTCCTACGGCTTTATGAATAACACTGACTTTGATTTTTTCTACAGACAACTTGATCAGACTATCAGAAAGTGCTTCTACAGATCCGTCTACATCCCCTTTGACAATCAGTCTCAGCTCCTTGAAATTGCCCAGGGCAAGTCGGCGGCCAATTTCATCCAGCGAGATACGTTTGGAGGCACGGGCTGCCTGCTCTCTTGAGATTTGCGCTTTTTTGGAGGCGATGAGTCTTGCTTCAGATTCATCTTCCATGACTTTAAATTTCTCACCGGCACTTGGAGCACCGGTAATTCCCAATACCATCACGGGAACAGAAGGACCAGCTGTCTTGACTTTCTGGCCTCTCTCGTTAAACATTGCTTTGACCTTTCCGCTGTATTCTCCGGCCAGAATCACATCACCTATGTGAAGGGTTCCGTTCTGCACAAGAATCTTGGTTACATATCCGCGGCCTTTATCGAGTGATGCCTCGATGATCGTACCGGTAGCTTCCCGGTCAGGATTGGCTTTGAGCTCAAGAACCTCCGCTTCCAGCTGTATTTTTTCAAGTAATTCATCGATGCCAAGTCCCGATTTTGCTGAGATTTCCTGAGAAGAATATTTGCCGCCCCAAGAATCCACGAGAAGATTCATCTGAGAAAGTTCATTTTTAATTCTTTCCGGGTCTGCACCATTTTTGTCAACTTTGTTGATGGCGAAGACCATGGGAACATTGGCTGCCTGAGCATGCGAAATTGCCTCACGCGTCTGCGGCATGATGTGATCATCCGCTGCGATTATTATAATCGCGACATCGGTCAACTTGGCACCACGGGCACGCATCGCAGTAAAGGCTTCGTGGCCGGGAGTATCGAGGAAGGTAATTTTTTTGCCATTCTGTAAGCTCACTTCGTAGGCTCCGATGTGCTGGGTAATACCTCCGGCTTCACCGGATACGACATTTGCACTTCGGATATAATCGAGAAGTGATGTCTTGCCGTGGTCTACGTGACCCATGACGGTTACAATCGGTGCGCGCGGTACCAGATCACTTGTATCATCAACAATCTCTTCTTCTGTCTCTACTTCTTCTTCCGCTGATATGAATTCGATGGTTTTATTGAATTCTTCCGCAAGAATTTCAATCACCTCGGCATCGATCCGCTGGTTAATAGAGACAATAATACCCATATTCATACAGGTCATGATCACATCCGTAACAGGCACTTCCATCAGGCTGGCCAGTTCGGATACGGTCACGAACTCTGAAAGCTGAATAACATCTTTGTTTTGGCTTGCTTCTGCAATTTCGGCGCGTTCGCGCTTCTCATCGCGCTTGTCACGACGTATTTTCTGTCTTTTGTTTTTGCCGCCAATCTGAAGTCGGGCCATCGTGGCTTTGATTTTCTCTTCGACTTCTTTTTGGGAAACGGCTTTGACTTCATCGTCTGATCTGCCGCCTCCCCGGGCACCACCACGGCCAGAATCTTTAATATCATTAACCGTAACGGCCTTTCTTTTCCGTTTGCGTTTTGCGGCATCACCACCGGCAGCATTGTTGCCTCCGCCTGTTGGTCGATTACCTCCGCCTGAAGGTGATCCTTTGGCGGGTTTGGCAGGTTCTTCTTTTTTGCGTGCGGGCTCCTTGAATTTTTCGGTATCAATTTTACCCAATATTTTAAGCCCCTTAAGCGTCGGAGCCTCTATACGTGTCAGCTCCTCTTCAGGGGCAGGGGGCTGTGACGCCGGCGTCTCCACAACGGGCGGGGTTTCTGCTACTTTAGTAGCTTCTTCTTCCAGTGCTATCTTACCAACAACCTTCAGTTTGGGTTTGTCCTTATCCTTCAACACCGCTTTGATGACCTCTGCAGGTTGTTCTTCCTTTTCTTTGGGTGCCGCAGGGGTTGGTTTGGTTTCAGGCGCTTTTGCCGGTGGACCAAACAGATTAACTTCAACTTTTGGTTTTTCCTTAACCGGTGTGGCAGTTACCTTAGGAAGCATGGCGTCCGCCTGTTCTTTTTCAAGAATAGATGACTGAAACTCTTTCAAAAGTTCAGCGTACATCTCTTCGGTCACTTTGGCTGTAGGTTTTTCCTCTATGGCAAACCCCTTCTTCTGAAGGTGATCCACAATGGTATGGAGCCCTACGTTAAATTCCTTGGCAACCTTGATTAACATTCCTCCCGGCATGTATCTTTTTTATCTTATTTTTCAACACAGCGAATACACTGTGAATTATTCATCAAATTCCTTTCTCAAAATATCCAGCACATCGTTGACTGTCTCTTCTTCGAGATCGGTACGGCGTACCAGTTCTTCCACACTCAGATTCAGAACAGAGCGTGCTGAATCGCAGCCGATATTCTTCAATGCATCAATAATCCATCCATCAATCTCATCTGCAAATTCATCCAAATCCACATCATCCAGTTCACCGTCTTCAGAATCCCGGTATACATCGATCTCATAACCCGTCAAACGCGATGCAAGTTTGATATTGGCACCGCCCTTTCCAATGGCTAATGAAAGCTGATCAGCCTTGAGATAGACACTGGCTTTTTTATTGGCTTCGTCCAATTCGATACTATTTACTTTAGCCGGCGTCAGCGAACGCTGGATGTACAGCGTCTGATTATTGGTAAAGTTGACAATATCAATGTTTTCATTTCTCAGTTCACGAACAATACCATGAATCCTCGAACCCTTCATTCCGACGCAGGCGCCAACGGGGTCAATGCGGTCGTCAAATGATTCTACCGCTACCTTGGCTCTTTCCCCGGGCAGCCTAACGATTTTTTTGATGACGATCAGTCCATCTTCAATCTCTGGCACTTCCTGTTCCATCAGACGCTGAAGGAAAGACGGATCTGTTCTGCTCATGGTAATGACCGGCGAACCGTTGCGCAATTCAACTTTTTTAATGACTGCCCGGACGATGTCTCCTTTGCGGAAGTGATCGGCCTTGATCATCTCAGTTCTTGGCAGGAGTAGTTCAGTGCTGGTGGCATCGTCGAGGATCAGCAATTCGCGCTTTAGTACCTGATTCACTTCACCGATAACAAGCTCTCCTTCGCGGTCAGAATATTTTTTAAATACGTCTTCTTTCTCCAGTTCCTGAATCCTTGAAACCAATGTCTGCCTGGCGGCCATGACGGCCCTGCGACCAAAATCTTCGAGGCTCAGCTGTTCGTAGCATTCCAGGCCTACTTCATAGTCCTGATCGATCACCTGGGCTTCAGATACGGCGATCTCCTTGAGGTCATCGGTCACCTCTCCATCCGGTACGATCTTGCGTACACGCCACATCTCAAGATCCCCTTTCTGAGTGTTGACAATGATATCAAAGTTCTCATCAGAATTATATTTCTTCTTGATGAGTGAACGAAAAACATCTTCAAGAACCCTCATTAAGGTCGGGCGATCAATATTCTTCCCTGCCTTGAACTCGGCAAATGAGTCTACTAAGTTCATATTCTTGCTAAGATTTTTGCTATTTTTATTTCTGAATACGGAACAGATTTTACAATCTGTTCTTTTATTTTTTTCTTGTTCTCGCGACGAACATTTTCATAACCGATGGTTACCTGTCTGTTATCCGCTTCCAGTATTTTTCCTTCCAGTCTCGAACCGTCCGGAATAAAAATTTCCAGATCCCTTCCGATGTTTTTGACAAATTGTCTTGGAAAAACGAGCGGCCTCGACAATCCGGAAGAAGATACTTCCAGGACATAGTCTTCGCCGAACCATTGCTGTTCGTCAAAAATATTTTCCAGGTACCTGCTCAGTGAGCGGCAGGTCTCCAGGGTTACACTTTTATCGCTGTCGATAAAAACACTGATTTTCTTGCCGGTCATTTCGATCCCAACTACAAAACAATCCCTGAAGTCTTCCTCTGTGAACTTTTCCGTCAGGAGATTATGAATGTCTTCCGTTCGCACTCTTATGGCATTACAAACAAAAAAGGGAACTTTGATGTTCCCTTTTCGAAAATCAGTGCAAATATAGATACTTTTGGTCAGATTTTATGAAAATTAAAGAGCTTTTAATCAAGGCTTTACATCGCGAATTCCTTACCGCACAGGAGGGTCTGGCGCTTTTGGAGGGAGCTGCCACACCGGATCTGATGACTGTTGCTAACTCTTTGAGATTCAAGTCGGTACCAGCCAAAGATGTCACCTGGATCATCGACAGGAATTCCAATACAACCAACGTTTGTGTGGCCAATTGTAAGTTTTGCAATTTTTATCGTCCTCCGGGTCATGCTGAAAGCTATATCACCTCCATCGAAGAATATCGCGCCAAAATAGAGGAGATGATTGAGTTCGGTGGTGAGCAGCTGCTCTTGCAGGGTGGCCACCATCCGGAATTGGGACTGGAGTATTACACAAGACTTTTCAGGGAACTTAAATCGCTTTATCCCAGGCTAAAACTGCATGCGCTGGGGCCTCCGGAGGTAGCGCATATTGCCAAGCTGGAAGGACTCAGTCATACAGAAGTGCTCAAGACCCTGATCGAAGCAGGACTCGACTCTTTACCCGGAGCGGGTGCAGAAATACTCAACGACAGGGTACGCAGACTCGTATCCAAAGGTAAATGTGGTGCGGCAGAATGGCTCGACATTATGCGCGCAGCGCATCGGCTTGGACTGACGACCTCCGCCACAATGATGTTTGGTCATGTAGAGACCAACCTCGAACGGATGGAGCATTTGGTCTCCATTCGTCAGGTGCAATCTGAAAAACCGGAAGGGGCGGTTGGGTTTCTGGCTTTTATTCCCTGGCCTTTCCAGGATGAGAACACCATGCTCCGCAGACTCAAAAGAGCGTACAATTCATGTACGGGAGATGAGTATATCCGAATGATCGCCTTGAGCCGGCTCATGCTGCCGAACATTGTGCACATACAGGCTTCTTGGCTAACTGTTGGCAAAACCACCGCACAAATCTGTCTTCATGCAGGCGCAGATGACTTTGGCAGCATTATGATTGAAGAAAACGTTGTCTCCGCCGCGGGTGCTCAGCAGCGGTTTACGGTCAGAGGTATCCAGCAGGCTATTCGGGAAGCGGGCTTCAGACCACAGTTAAGAAATCAGCAATATCAGTATATTGAGCTGCCCCCTTCGATTCGTCAGCAGACCCTGGACGAAAGCATGATGATTGTGGATTGAACCATGCTGAATCCACTACTTCTCCAGACCATTCATCCATTATGTTTGTCAAGCTCATAAAGTAAAATACACCTTCACATCATTCCATGTATCATCACGAATAAACCATCACAGATTGTCGTTGTTAAGAGTTGAACTTTATGCAGGCTAAGGATTTTTACGAAGAAATACAGGAAAGCGCAGATTTCATCAAAGAACGATTTGAAATCATTCCGGATATTGCGATTGTACTTGGTACCGGTCTCAACAAGCTCGTAAGCCGTATTGAGATCATCAAGGAATTGAGTTATAAGTTGATCCCATATTTTGTCCCTACAACGGTAGAATCGCATCCCGGCAAACTCATTCTGGCCCGGTGGCAATCGCGTTATGTGATACTACTTTCCGGCCGTCTGCACTATTATGAAGGATATTCAATTCAGGAGGTTAGTTATCCAATACGCGTACTGAAAATGCTCGGCATTCATCAACTTTGGATGACCAATGCGAGTGGCACCGTCAATCCGGAATATCAGGCTGGAGATCTTGTATTCATCAGCGACCATATCAACTTTCACCCTGAAAATCCATTGCGCGGAATCAATGATCACAGGCTTGGACTACGATTCCCGGATATGTCTGAAGTCTATAGCAAAGAGTTATTGAAGAAAGCCGAGCGCGCTTGTCAGCAACTTGGCCTTCCCTTTCGACAGGTCGTGTACTTCGGATTACAGGGTCCAAGTCTGGAGACACCGGCAGAATATCGAATGATTCGGTTGCTGGGTGCAGATATTGTCGGAATGTCCACGGTACCCGAAGCGATTGTGGCCCATCAATCCGGGCTGAAGACACTCGCGGCTTCCATCGTATCGAATTCAACACCCGACAATGGCCAGATGCATCAGACGACGATCGAGGATGTCATCGCGACGATCGAGAAGTCTTCTGAAAAACTATTTAAGGTTTTCGAAAGTCTTCTGAAGGAAGTTTGAACTTACGCATTGCACTTAAAAGCAACATGACAGATTAAAGAACTTTTATTTTGACTGTCGTGCATCTGGTGTCAACAGCGCTGAATTCTGAATTTAGCCACCCCGTTGAGCATTATTTTGCATCGTATGAGGTATCTCAAAGAAACCGAGTGCGGATCATCAGAAATGTTAACTGCAATAAAAATGTCGCAGTTAATTGAGAAAAGTGAAGTTATTTTTCTTTCGAATGTAAAGGGTGCCTACTGCTCTTCCTAATTTAAGGCCTTCTTCACACTCAGATCTGGTGTGCACGCCAATGTAGATTCTGGACAGCGCATTTTCTGTTGCCATTTCCCTGAAAGAATTGTAAGTCCTGGGATTGCCAAGAAATTCAGATCGGTTGATATGCGTCTTGTCGGTCATCTGAAATGTTGGGCCGAAATAGTTTTCAAGTATGACAGAAGCGGCCCCTCCGAATACGGAATGTCCGGAAGGATAAGCAGGAAACGAGGGAGCGGGTATCATGGAGACCCAATCCGGATCAATATACTTCATGATAAAACTTTCTGGCCTCTGTACATTGTATTTATACTTTGCATTCCACGTGATGACCGCAGCATCATTAAGGGCAAGCCCTAACAACAGATCTAATTCCAATACCTTTTTAAAACTCAATGTTGAATTTTCTACGGCCTGAATAGCAATTGAAATCCAACGCGCAGAGGGGCTAATTGTAAATCCAGGAAAATCATCACTCCAGAATTCGCTGATCCACTTTTTTTCATGATCCAGGTTATTGCCAAGAAAGACTACCTCTTGTGCTTGTTTGTAATACTCCGATGTCCGATTGGTGTCATAAGGTATAGGAGGTAAAATATCAACATCATGGGCTCCTACCAGAAAAGTCCTTGCCTCTCCCCAATGTGGAAGTAGCGCCGGCATTGCGCGGGTACCGGTCTCCTGCCAACATCCAATACATTCTATGGGCTTAAAGGAATGATCATAATTAAAAAGGAAGCCATCATGAGCGATTGAATCAGATTTAGAATATTTCCAAATGATATTGGCTATCTCGGTTCCATGCAAAAGTGATCTTGAATAAGAATCTTCTGTGACGTTGCGCTCAAATCGTTTGTTGCATCGAATGTAAAGTTCGTCAATTCGGGTGCGATAATTTTCCGGAGCGGTTGCAAAAAATAATTTTAAAAGAACGTTCATACACTTACTGACCGCAATGCCTGGTTCGATATCGATCAGCGTTTCAGATTGACTATTGTTGAGATCTGAAATCAGATTATCAATTTTAACAGGCGGACAAATTTCTTTGGCGGCCAGGTACTTTCCAAGCCCAACGTACGCCAACATTCTGGCCGTCACAGGAGCCCTGTATCCTGGCGTATTCTGCTCAAGTTCAAGAATAAGTTTGTTCCAGTCAAGTATGGTCTGCACCCTCCTCCTATCGAGACTTTCTTCTTTACACCGTAAATTCAGAAAAGAGATAAACAAACAGAATGTTAAACTGAGGAAGACAAGAAGTAAATGATTCTTTTTCAACATTAATCAACCTTATTAACTATTGGGGATATATATTTTAAAAACAGAGCCCTTATCCTCTTTGGAAGCCACTTCGAGCTTGAACTGGTGTATTTTCATAACGGTATTGACCAGGGACAGGCCAATTCCAAATCCTTTTTTATGATAATTTCTGGGATCTCTGTAGAACGGTTTAAAAATTAGTTGTACATCTTCAGGACTTATTCCTGGCCCATCATCTGACATTTCGAGTAAAATCATTTTATTCTTGAGGATCATTTTAACATCAACATACTTATTGCTTGAATACTTGCAGCAATTATCCATAATATTCATCATGGCTGAGGTTAAAAGGGACTTGTTACCCCGGACATAAAAATCTTTTTCGGATTCCGGATCCCCGATAATCTCAATATCAATTGCATAATCTGAATTTGATCGCTTCAACAGGTTTCGGGATTCAATGAGAATTTCATCTAATCGAACAACATCGAATTGAATACCGCCGTCTTCCGATTGTATTCTTGCCAATTGTAGCAGGTTCTCGATGGTATCGTTGATTCTGAAGGTATCTTCCAAAATGGATTTGATATAAGCGTTATCTTCAGGGCTTATTTTGTTTTCCGAGCTAAGCAACAACTCCAATTGAGAGGTAATGGAAGATATTGGATTCTTCAGCTCATGCGATACATTTGAAATGAAGTTTTTCTGCATTTTAAATGCTTCCTCAATGCGGTCAAGCAGTTTGTTAAAAGTATGAATCAGATGGTCTATTTCATCTTTGGTATCGATACCCAGTATCCTGGCACCCAAATTACTGGGAAGCATTGATTCAACCTGTGTTACAACATTTTTAACCGGTTGAAGTGCCTGTTTCGTATACCACCAGCCACCAATTGATGCGATCATCATGCCAATCAGTATGGTTAAGAATAACAGGGACTTAATTCTGTTCAGTGCATCTTTATTGACTCCGTTGAATGCCAATACGATGAACTTATCCGTATTGTTGTGATTTAATGTATACGCAAGTTTGATTAATCCATCCGGGGATGATGAACAAACTTCAGATCCTTGCAAAAGTGAATTAATATCCTGGGGAGATAATTGCCAGTCGTTTGAATTAAGCGAAAAAATCTTGGTAAAATTTACATCGTATATAATGATATTTGATTTGACATTAAATTCATCATGGCCAGGTTTGATGGTGTCTCGTTGGAAGGTGCCGGCGTTGGATAGTACTCTTGATGCTATATTGGTTGATTGGGATCGCAGTGTTCCTACCTGCTCCTTGATCACCTGTTCATAGAATTTGGAATAAAAAAAATAGAGTGAACAAAGGAGTAATATAAATACCAACAGGAGGAATTGAAGTGTCAGTTTAGTATGAATCTGCATGGGCGTTGTATCTTAAGATGTAACCTGTTTTGAAGACCGTATGTATTAATTTGGGATGGTTCGGCAGGTCAATTTTTTTGCGTAAGAAATTGACATATACTTCCACTATATTGGTCCGTGTGTCAAAATGTATATTCCAGACTTTCTCCGCCAACTCAGTTCTGGAAATAACCCTTTCGGGGTTTTTAAGAAAGTACTCGAGTAACGTAAATTCTTTTGGTGTCAACTGTATTTTGGTTTGAGATGATATTCTGATGGCCTCTCTGGTATTGTAGTTGAGGCCCAAGTCAGCAAATTCAATTTTCTCATCTTCAACAATTTTTTTTCTTTCAAATCGCCTCGACAATGACCTGACGCGAAGCAATAATTCTTTAAACTCAAATGGTTTGGTCAAATAATCATCAGCGCCTGCTTCCAGTCCCTCGATTTTATCTTTGGTGTGATTCAGTGCAGAAAGAAAAAGTACAGGTGTGTAAATGCGTTTATTTCTAATTATTTTTAAAAGATCAATCCCGGACAGTCGAGGCATTAGAATGTCTGAAATAATAACATGGTAGTCATTGTTCTCAATGAGCTCAAGGCCCTTTTCACCATTGCTTGCAGTTTCGACAATGATGGAATTTGCATCTAAGTAGGATTTGATAGCGCTGAGTAATTTTGCTTCATCTTCGATGACCAGTACTTTCAGCATAAGGTTATTTGCATATGACGTTTCAAAAATACGTCAGTTGGGAATACAATTCAATCTGTTTTTAAGATACAAGATAAATGCCTCTTTAAAACCCTTATTTTATAGGAATTTTGGCGCGATCGAAAACTTACTTTTAATGACTTTTTAATTACAGGTTTCTCCTTGATGCTTTAGGCAGGTGTAATTTTGAGCGGTTTTTTTTAATATTCAAAATAAACGTCTATGGTAAATTTTAAAATTTTTACGTGTTTTTTATTCGTTGGATGTGTATTGTTTCTTTTTAATCGATGCAACAAAGATGGAGATTCTAATTCCGGATCCGATTCCAATAAAGTACAAAATTATTCATACAGCACAGTATGGGAATGGAATGAATTATTTCTGAGAATTGAACGTTATGCAGCCGGTTACAGACCTGGTCCTGCACCCACTTCGCTGGCCTATATGGGTTTGGCGGCTTACGAGGCCTGTGCGCCCGGATTCACAGAATATCAGTCTGTTATTAGCTATTTTCCGGATGTCAAAATGCCCGTTTTTGACGAAAAACTAAAGTATCACTGGCCTACTGTTGCAAGCTCCGTATTCGCCTACATGATGCCAAGGTATTTCGTGGATCAACCCGCCGAACATCAGAACTGGATGAATCAGTTAAAAGCCAAACTTGAAAATGAAGCCAAAGCCAATATCTCCAGTGAAGAATTGCAACGATCAATTGACAGGGGAACCAAAGTTGCAGAAGCTTTTTGGAATTGGTTTACATCAGACAAAGTAGCATACAACCATTATAAAGATCCGTTTCAAGGTTATGTCTGGCAGGACCATTTTAAAAAAGAAGGTGACTGGAAGCCAACTCCTCCGGGACCTGATAAGCCGATGGGTGGGGTATATGGAGGATGCCGGACATTTGTCCTACAGGGAGATGCAGAAAAGACTGCTAGAAAACCACTTCCATACAGTACCGAAAAAAATTCTCCGTATTACGGACAGGCTTACGAAGTGTGGACAAGAAATGGCAGTCAGGAAGCTGCTGAAGACCAATGGGTTGCAGAGTTTTGGAGCGACGATTTGCTGAATCAGACCTTTAGCCCTGGTCCAAGATGGATTGCCATCGGTGATCAGGTTCTCAAAAGAGAAAACAGTAATTTGGAAACTGCGCTCGCTATGGAAGCTAAAGTCGGTATCTCTCTCAATGAGGCCGCAGTGGCCTGCTGGTATTCAAAATATAAATTTAATGTCGAGCGACCAGTAACATATATTAAAAAGTATCTTGATCCTAACTGGGATTCAGGGCTCATGTATATTGAAAAAAACTGGGTAAGTTTTACACCACCTTTCCCAGCTTATCCTTCCGGACACTCTACGATGGGAGCCGCTGGAGCAGAAGCATTGGGCAGCATTTTCGGTTACTCCTATGCCATGACGGACAATTGTCATCTGGGAAGAACTGAATTCAATGGCACACCAAGATCTTTTGGAAGCTTCTTTGAAATGGCTCAGGAGAATGCCTGGTCCAGAGTACCGCTAGGCGTTCACTGGAGAATGGATTGTGAAGAAGGCGTGCGTTTCGGAACTGAAATTGCAAGAAAGGTAAATTCGAGAATTGCCTGGAAGAAATAAAATTGTGAACACATTTTTAAAAGACCATCTGCTTGTCGGATGGTCTTTTTTAATTTAATCTAATCAGGGATATAATGAACACTCAAGTTAATTCAGATGCCCTTTCTGTTTTTCAAATGCTGGCAATGGTGGCCTTTCTTTTCTTGGTTTTTGCCTGCAAGGATCCAAAAGGCGTGTCCATGGAAAACGGCTTGCATAAAACGTATTTTAATACGGGAGCAGTTGAAAAGGAATTCTACCTTCGAGACGGTAAAATAGAGGGATGGTGCAAATTGTATTATCTTGACGGTAGACTGAAAGGCGAACAATTTTTTCAAAACGGGTTACAGCAAAATAAAACAACCTTTTACTTTCCATCTGGCTCTATCAGAGAAGTTCAGTACTATCAAATGGGTAACAAGACAGGTTCGGATACAAGTTGGAATCAAAATGGCACCTTGGCTTTGGTCAGTACTTATGAAAGTGGCAGTCTGAATGGTCCGCAATGGAAATATGATGAAAATGGAATCTTAACCCACAAGGCCCTGTTTCATGCAGATACGATTGTTTCAATTAATACATTTTGAAATGCAAAAGCAAGCGAATTTGTGATTGATTTTTGATGTTTAAAATTTACATCATTCTTCTACAAGATCCAAGTCAGATGCTCATTCGATTTTTCAGTCAATAATGTCAGTAATTTTTGCTTAATGATAAGTTGTTAAAAACGATCAGGCACGATTAAAATTATAATTCGACTGCAAGTCTTTTCTTACGTATTCCTCTGTAAATAATTTTGAAGCCCTCTTTTTTCAGTAATTCAGACTGATGTAATTCAGCACCCGGAAATTTGTCAATCAGGCTTCCGTCATCGCGAACTACCCTCCAGTAGGGTGGTATTTTTTTTGCACCTTCTGCGCGAAGTTCTTCTGCATACTCCGAACAGATCCTCAGGAATATTCCTGTAGTCAGCGGGCAGGCATAATCTGCTTCACAGGCTTCGGCTACATTCCGGCGAAATTCACTTAAAATCATAATGCTTCCCTTTGGAATTGTCAGGAGAATTTTTTCGATAATACGCGGTGTGGGTATGACCATGCGATGACCAGCATAAGTTGTATTCCATTTTTCAGGTCCTTCTTCGATAACAGGATTTGCTGGCTTATCCATTTTGATTTTCCAGGGCACTTTAGATTTCATGACAGGCTATTTCGTGTCAAGATAAAGTTGATGGTACTCATGGATCAGTGTAGAGTTATCAAATTTTTTTAGTTCTTCTTTCGCCTGAATCTGAAATCCCGATCTCCATTGCGGATTATTTTGAATATTCACAATAGCTCCGGCTAGTTCTTCCGGTTGCAGGCAGTCTGCGTAAATGCCCGCTGCACCGGCAATCTCCTGTAATACTGAACCGCGATGGGCGATGACAGGAACACCGGATGCCATCGCTTCTACAGCTGGAATACCAAAACCTTCCATCAGACTGGGATAAATCAGACCCAGGCTGTGGCGATAAAGCCAGGCCAGCGTCGGTGTATCTATATTGCGTAGAAAAGTAAACCATTGATTAAGCCCATAACGGTTCACGTCGTCACTGAATGCTTGCAAAAGTCTGCCACTTCCCACCATCACGACAGGCAGCCGATCTTCCCTGGACATCGTGCGATAAGCTTCAATGATACTGCCCAGATTTTTTCTTGGTCCGAAGGAAGACACACACAACCAGTACGACTTGGGAAGGCTTGAAGGGAGTGTCTCATCGGTGCACTGCACCTGATCCTGATAAAAGACGGGATCGCAGTTCTGATAGATCACGCGGATCTTCTTGTCCTCTACGCGCAAGTATTTTTTGAGTTCATCGGCAGTATATTGGCTTACACATACGATCCGATCGGCCGTATGTACCGCATGTCTGAGTTTGGCAGTATAAATCATCCGGTCGGCCAAAGCATAGTCGCTTTTTCGGGACATAAAAATGACATCGTGCACCGTGACGATTTGACGATAATGTGGCTTGACGTAATGAAAGGGTAGTTCTGCGCTCAGTCCATGGAGAATGTCACCATGTTTGAGTTGTCTGCCCAAGGCGAATACGCGTGTAAGACCCAGAGGATTGGCATATTGATGTATCCGGTAGGATGGATCTGAAAACTCTTCGAAGTATGGCGAATTTCCTTGTTCCGGGCTGAGCAAATGCCACTTTTCTCCAGGGTATTCCTGCTTCAGACCACGTAAGAGCCACCGGCAATAATTACCCAAGCCCGTTTGATTATAAAATAATCGCTTGGCTTCAAAATATACGCTCATTCTACGGTTAAAGGTAGCAATAGTTGTTTATTGAAATTACCTTTGGCCCATGTCACAAACTACAACAGGAACCGAACTCAAATCGCTTTTTCTCCTTGATCCCTCGATCACTTATTTGAATTATGGATCATTTGGTGCCTGCCCGCGCGAAATATTTGAAGCGTATCAACGATATCAGCTGGAACTTGAGCGTGAGCCAGTTCATTTTATTACACGCGCTGGTATGGAATATGCCGCCCGTTCAAGAAAGGAACTCGCGGATTATCTTCATTGCGATACGGATGATATCGTGTGGACGATGAATCCATCCTTTGCGGTCAATATCATTGCCAAGAGCTTCGCGCTGTCGCCTGGAGATGAGATCCTTGCCACCGATCTGGAGTATGGGGCTTGTGACAAGACCTGGGATTATTATTGTGAGAAAGCAGGGGCAAAATATCGGCGTCAAAAAATTAATCTGCCGGTGCTTGATGCGCAACAGATTGTTGAAGATCTTTTTAAAGGATTCGGACCCAGGACCAGGCTGGTCTTTGTGAGTCACCTGACATCTTCGACGGGCATGATACTTCCCGTCCACGATATTGTGCGCGAGGCACACCGCCGCGGCGTCCCATGCTTTGTTGATGGTGCGCATGCGCCGGGGCAAATAGGCCTTGATCTGACCGCACTTGATGCGGACATGTATGTTGGTGCCTGCCACAAATGGATGCTTAGCCCCAAGGGTTGCTCTTTTCTGTATGTGCGTCACAGTCTTCAGGACGTCATAGATCCGCTGATCATTTCCTGGGGTTACAAGGCAATGTTTCCGGGACCTTCCCGCTTTCAGGATTATCATATGGTGCAGGGTACCCGCGATTACTCGGCATTCCTGACCATTCCACACTGTCTTGAATTTATGCGCAAGTTTCAATGGGATAAAGTGAGAAGCCAGTGCCGTGCCATGGTGCGCTCGAATGCCACACGATTTTACCAATTATTGGAATCAGATCCTATTTGCCCGATTGATGAGGAATTCATCGCGCAGATGCTGAGTATTCCCATACGATGCGCAGAACCTGAATTGCTCTACAAGACGCTGTTTGAAAAATATAATATTGAAATACCCGTTATGCGCCAGGATGACCGTGTCTACCTTCGATATTCCATTAATGCATTTAATCAGCAGGAAGATCTCGACAGACTTTACGACGCGCTATTGGAAATTAAGGGGGAGGGACAATTATTGGGATTATGAATTGTGAGTCGCGTGTCTTGAGTCGCGTGTCATATTAGAATATTCTGAAAATTTAATAGATGACTATTGACAATTAACTACTGACCATTGTAGTAAGTCGCGAGTCGCGGGTCGCGAGTCAATTTTGGAATATTCAGAGAATTAAGTGAATGACTATTGACCATTGACTACTGACCATTGTAGTAAGTCTTGAGTCGCGTGTCATATTAAAATATTCTGAAAATTTAATAGATGACTATTGACCAGTGACTACTGACCATTGTAGTAAGTCGCGAGTCGCGGGTCGCGAGTCAAATTAGAATATTCTGGAAATTTAATAGATGACTATTGACCAGTGACTATTGCCATTGTAGTAAGTCGCGAGTCGCGCGTTTTTTTTATCTTCTATTTGTTCAAGAATCGGATATCCTGGACAGGAACAGTTTGATCACGAGACATACTCGCTATAATACTAAGCAGTAAGTAGTCAAGTACGTAGATTACCCATAAAATAGAATTATGAATATTCTTCGAGCACTGCGAAAACCTCGCGACTCCTAATAATAGTAAACAGTAAGTAGTCAATAGTCAAGTACGTAGATTACCCATAAAATAGAATTATGAATATTCTTCGAGCACAGCGAAATCCTCGCGACTCCTAATAATAGTAAACAGTAAGTAGTCAATAGCCAAGTACGTTGATTACCCATAAAATAGAATTATGAATATTCTTCGAGCACAGCGAAATCCTCGCGACTCCTAATAATAGTAAACAGTAAGTAGTCAATAGTCAAGTACGTTGATTACCCATAAAATAGAATTATGAATATTCTTTGAGCACAGCGAAAACCTCGTGACTCCTAATAATAGTAAACAGTAAGTAGTCAATAGCCAAGTACGTTGATTACCCATAAAATAGAATTATGAATATTCTTTGAGCACAGCGAAAACCTCGTGACTCCTAATAATAGTAAACAGTAAGTAGTCAATAGCCAAGTACGTTGATTACCCATAAAATAGAATTATGAATATTCTTCGAGCACAGCGAAAACCTCGTGACTCCTAATAATAGTAAACAGTAAGTAGTCAATAGCCAAGTACGTTGATTACCCATAAAATAGAATTATGAATATTCTTCGAGCACAGCGAAATCCTCGCGACTCTCGACTCTTGACTCGCGACTTCATCAATCATAGCTTATAGTTCATAGTTCAGGAAAGGTTTTCTACCGAAAAACAAAAAATCAGTGTTTTTCCCTATTGACAATCCAGATAGATACCCTTATCTTTGTAGGGATGGAGGCAGCATTCAGGAGACTGGCTGGATCTTTTGAATGTCTGTATTTAGTAGATTGAAGATCAGCAGGGATAAAAAGAAGATAAACCCATTTCAATATTGTCAGGTGTTTACTCTTTTTTAACAGGCAGAGGAAGCTCTGCCATAAAACACTTTTATATGAGTACTTACAAAAGCTCCGGCAGGCGAGGTTATGATCCTGCAACAGAATTAAATTCTGCCCCCCCCCAATTATTAAATTATAATTTTGGGAGTGTTCTTTATTTATTCATCTTAAGCTTTTTTATGCCTGGAATAACGTCTAGTCAGACAGTATATGTTTGTGACAATGGCGGATTTGAAAATGATTTTACGAATTATACAGGAGAATATGCGATTGTGTTTTCAGGAAGTTCAAGCTGTACTCCTATGAGTATTGACATTAATAATAATCCAGTTCCAACTACTTGGAATCAATTCCTGAGTCTGCCAGCAACCAGGAGGTTAGAAATTGTCACTACTGGAAATGATGCCTTAACCGGGTTGCCAAGAGTTAAAAAAGGAAGCAAATCCCTTTTGATAAACAATCTGTTAAGTCATAGCAGCAATCAATGTGAAACTGATTATGATGTAAATAAGATTGTCAAACAATTTGAAGTTGATCCAGAAAATCGAATTTTTAATGTTTGGTATTCTGTAGTATTAGAGTATTGGGAGGACCATGCAACCAATGGAAATCCATACTTTAATATCAAATGCGACTTGGCGCCAAATAGTGAAGTTTGCTTTGATGCTGCTGATTTGCATATCTCCACGGCTACAGTTTCACATACATGTATATCTTCAAATCAAATTAAAGTAACTGGTTGGGTTTGTCATACAATAATTATTCCTGAAGAAGAAGTTGGAAATACGGCAACATTAGAGATTTCTGCAGCAGATTGTGGATGCAATCTTCATTTTGGCTATGCATATATTGATGCCATTTGTGAGCCATGCGACTCTAGTGCATTTGGTGGTGGTAAGTTCTTTGATATTAACAATGGAATAGGTATTACAAAAACCTGTTCAGGCGATACTATCGAATTATGTGGTAGCTATTACTTACCCAATATAAGTGGAACATTTAGCCTTGATTCTTTTGTTATTCCAGGCGTCATTGCTTATAATAAAACAATAAATACTAGTAGTAAAACCTTTTGTTTTAAAATTGAGAAATCTGATTTTGAAGATCCTTTGTGCAAAGATATCTATGCATTACTTTATTTTAGCAGTGGTGCCGGACAGCTACCTCCAGTAGTAACCAAGCCACATCAGATTTGTTATGGTGACTTTGCATCACCAGATCTAGATATTGAAGTAGGATCATGTAATAGTAATAATCCTACAGATAATTACTTTTCAGATGATTATTACTATGTTGATTTAGAGATAACAGATGCAAGTTATGTGCCATGGGTCTTGTCAAGAAGATTAAATAATCCAATAGGTGGTGAATCTGGTTTCTTTCAAATTAAGACAGGAGTAGGAAATGGAACTCATCATTTAGGCCCATATCTAATACAAGAAGGAAGCTGGACTTTAATTCTTGAGTATCAAGATTGTGCTGATACCTTCCATATTGATCCACCTGAATATTGTTCTGGAACTTGTACTGGTCTAGCAGGTACAAAAATTACTAATATTATGTGTGGTGCTAATAATACATGGACATACAATATTGAAGTTCCATATAATAATCCACAGACAGGAGATTACTTTATAATTGGAAATACACATTATTCATTTAATAATTCACATACTATTTCTGGCGGCACAATTGGAACTGTATGCCGTGAAGTGGAAGTATTTTTCTTTATTGACGATCAACAGGTATGTAGTGGTAAGTTCAATATATGTCCACCTCAGAAATGCAATACAAATTGTGATATTATCGAGGCTAATGTTAAGAAGATAACCTGCTCGGATGATTATTCCGAATATTACATTGATCTAGAAACTACTAATGCAACGTGCTACAAATATAAAGTAAAAAATGGTACTTATACAACCGGTGCTAGTCTCACAAATCCTCTAGGCCCCTTTGATTCTGATATGGATCTAATGTTATTTACCTGTAGTAGTCCAGCATCTTGTACTTGTTCTACAATTACATGCTATAAGTTGATTTACATACACAAGCCAGAAGATTGCGAGTCAAGATTTGGAGAACTTCAAGATCGTAGTAATACTAAGACCAATAAATATTTAGAAGCGATACCAAATCCTTTCAGTCAAAATGAATTTATTATTCGGGCAAGCCATGAATTAATAGTCTACTCAATCTTTGATATTAACGGAATAAAGATTAAATCAGGTTGGCTTTCGAAAGGCGATAATGAGATTCAATTAGAATCTCCACCTGGAGTCTACTTCATCGTTTGTAATAATGCAAACGATAAAAAAGAAGTAGTAAAATTAATTAAATTCTAAATAAGTAAAGCAAGGAGCTTACAGAAGCTCCTTGCTTTTTTTTTGCAAATATGATCTCGAATAATTTTGTTTACCAATGGAGTAAGCTGATTTGGTTTCTTGCTTTTGGAATCACTAATCCGAATATTATCTTAACTGGCCAAGTATTAGATTGCAATTTATCTATGGATAGTTCTCGATGCTATCTGGAAGAGAAATTTATTAAACCTAAAATAATCTTAGAAAAAAAGTGGGAGTCTGATATTAAATCATACAACTGGCAAGCCGCGATTTTAGCAGATATGGATAACGACTGCATACCTGATCTTGTTGTCATAGCTGATACCGGTAATAAAATATGTATTCTTGATTCAAGAACAGGTAAGCTCAAACATTATTTTAACACTATATTTTTAGAAACTAGCTTCAGTAGCTTGTTAGTTGCAGATATTAACAAGGATGGAGTTAAAGAAATTATTGTTGTAACATTAGACAATTCGATTAATGACATCCCTTATGAGTCAAGAATTGCATGCTATGATTATACTGGTAAGCTACTTTGGGTTTCAAATGTTAATTATTACTCTATAACCAACCAACAAGAATTTCCAACTTTAGGAATAGCTGATTTTAACCAAGATGGAATTCCTGAAGTGTATTGCTACAATCGGATATTTAATGCACTAACAGGTATATTATTAGCAGATGGAGGTGATAAAAATGGAACTGGCAATAATAATGTTCAAAACCTAGTAGCGTATCACTTATCCATTGCAGCTCAACTTGATTTAGATCCTTCAGATCTAGAATTGGCCGCTGGGTTTACAATTTATAAAGTTAAACTGACAAATCTTAATGGAACTGCAGGAAACACAATGACCCCTATGAACATTCAGATAAACGGGAAGTATCTTGATGGTAGAACTTCAGTAGCAGATATTAATCTAGATGGAAAGCTTGACGTAATTGTTGCTCACTCAGGATATCAAGGTACTTGCTTGTTGTATGCTTATACATTATCTAATAACATACCAACATTACTAGCTACTTATGGTAATTACCCAAATCTTGATTTTTTTGGCTCACCTACTGTGGCAGATATTGATGGAAATGGTAAGCCGAATATTCTCCTTCCAAAAAATGATACTATAGATTGTTATGAATATGATGGCAGCATAAATTTAGTTTTAAAATGGTCTATGAGAATTGATGATGGGAAAGCTCATTCAAGTATCCCAACTTTTGATTTAGACGGTGATGGGATACCCGAGATCATTCATCGTGGGGATTCATTGATATATATAATTAGTGGGAGATTCAATCAACCTTTTATAATTGATGTAAAATCTTGTTATTCAAAAACTTTAGGAGAAATATGTACAATAGCGGATATCGATAATTCAGGATCTTCCAAAATATGTATTCCATGTGCAGATGAAATAAATAGACAACAGCTTTTAGGTCACTTAACCGTCTTTGGCTCACCCGACACCCTTCCCCCTTGGGCTCCCGCCCGCCCCATCTGGAACCAATACGCCTACAATCCTTTGTTCATCAACGACGATCTGACGGTGCCGCAGTATCCAAATAATCAAGCGACCTACCAGAATGGTAAGTACAACAACTTCATGCAGCAGGAATCCTATGTGGACTCCAATGGAATGGTGAAGAAAGCCGCTGCGAGTCTGAGTGGAAAGATCAGCTGTATCAATTACGATGTGAAGACAATGACGTATTCCGTCATCTTCGATGTGTACAACCGCAAGGACGCATCACAGGATGCTGATACGAATCTCATCATCAGCTTCTACAGCGGAGATCCGAACACGAATGGAATCTATATTGGAAGTTATCATACGTATCAGATTGTCTTAGCCGGAGATAGTCTGCTGAATCTGGTGTATCGCTTTCAGTTTAATGATCTGAAAGATCTGTTCATGGTCGTGAATACCAAGCGGACTGGGAATGGAAGTTTTGGAGATTCGGACTTTATACAGCTCGAATGTGATTATACCGACAACATCTCAAGAAGTGTGGACATTCCAAAAATTGAGACATTGGATGCGAGAATCTGCAGCGGAGATCGCTATAACTTCTTTGGTAATGCACTTTCAGATTCTGGAACTTATGAACACAAGATCTACAAGTTCAATGGGTGTGATAGTGTAATTACCATCTTACAATTAAATACCGTAGATACTGTGCATTCTATTCAGAACATTAGTACTTGTGACTCTTACTTCTGGAATGGTCAGAAGTACACCTTGAGTGGAATATATCAACATGATACACTAAGCACTAATGGCTGCGACAGCAGCACGACATTGAATCTAATCATTAATAATTCAGATCAGCAGAATATTATTCAGTCAGCTTGTGACAGTTTGATGTGGAATGGGATGAGACTCGATCAAAGCGGAAGCTACGAAGACCGAAGAATTAATAGCATAGGTTGTGACAGCATAACGACACTACAATTAACAGTACATCAGTCAACGGATAGTACGATCATTCAATCGGCCTGCGATCACTACGATTGGAATGGAAAGCGCTATGATCAAAGCGGAACCTATACCTACCAAGGACAAAGCATATATGGATGCGACAGCATCATTACCCTACAACTCACCATCGACACCATCATTCAAAAGAATATTAAACAATCCGCCTGCAATGCTTACACATGGGATAATAAGGTCATCAACCAATCCGGAACTTATCAAAGCAAAGCACTGAGTCAGCAGGGTTGTGACAGCATCACCACACTGGATCTGACCATCCATACATCAAGCAACTCAACGACAAACATCCGGAGCTGCGATACGTATACCTGGAATGGAAATAGCTATACCAACAGCGGAACGTATACTTTCAAAACTCAGAATGCAGAAGGTTGCGATAGTACCGCTACACTAAATTTGCAGATTGATAAGTCAAGTAATGCCTTTCAGTTGGTAACAAGCTGTGATTCGTTATTATGGAACGGAACAATCTATACCACAAGCGGGACATACACTTATAGTACACAAAATAGTTTGGGCTGTGACAGTACTGTAACACTAAACCTTAGCATCCAAAAATCAGATACCACTAGCCATCAACAACAAGCCTGTGATTCGTACAACTGGAATGGAAAGGACTACACACAGAGCGGTCTGTATCAGGATAAAATGCAAAATATCCATGGGTGTGATAGTATTATCAATCTGAATCTCACGATCCATAAATCTAATTCAGTTGATTTGCACTTCGCCGTATGTGACAGTTTGAATTTCATGGGTAAGACCCTCAATAAAAATGGCAGTTACCAATTTACATTACAGAATGCTGCGGGCTGCGATTCTACTATCAATTTGAATCTTCGAATACTTTCGAATAACATTCAAGACCAAGTCACCAGCTGTGACAGCTTCCATTGGAATGTCAATAATACCGATTACAATCAATCCGGAATCTATACACAGAAATACATCAACAGCCAGGGTTGTGATTCGATCTATACCTTGGCATTGAATATCAACAAGAGTGTTCAGTTGCAGGAATATGCAGAAGTGTGCAAGGAATATTACTGGCCGGTGAGTAAGACCCTTTACACGCAATCCGGCGAATACCAGGTTCCATTAAAGACAACACAGGGTTGTGATTCCATCCTTCAATTAAAACTAACGGTTCATCCTGAATACGAAAAAACAGACACCGTCTTCACCCATCAGGATTATGTGTGGAAGGTCGATCAGAAGAACTATACCCAATCGGGAACCTATGAGGCAGACTTTGTCTCCAAAGATGGTTGCGATTCGATACATCTGTTGCGCTTAAGCATCAACAAAGAAATTGAAGTCTACGCACCCAATGTGATTCATCCCGGCGGCATCAATCAATGGTTTAGCATCTTCGTCTACGCCGGTGCCGCCCAGATCAAAGAACTCAGCATCTACGACCGTTGGGGATCCCTGGTATGGCAAAAACAAAGCTTCCCACCGAATGAACTGCAACAAGGATGGAACGGAATGTTCAAAGGACAAAAAGCCTTGCCGGGGGTATATGTCTGGAGCGCGGTGATTGAACTTCAGGATGGAAGTGTCCTTAAGGAAAAGGGAGATGTGAATGTGGTCAGATAGTCGCGAGTCAAATTAGAATATTCTAGAATTTAATAGATGACTATTGACCAGTGACTATTGCCATTGTAGTAAGTCGCGAGTCGCGAGTTTTTTTTTATCTTCTATTTGTTCAAGAATCGGATATCCTGGACAGAGACATGTTGATCACGAGACATACTCGCGATAATACTAAGCAGTAATTAGTCAATAGTCAAGTACGTTGATTACCCATAAATTAGAATTAAGAATATTCTTTAAACGCAGCGGAATACTCGCGACTTGATCATTCATAGCTATAGTTCACAGTTCAAAACGGTTTTCTACTTAAAAACAAAAAATCCCAAGTTGAGCGTAAGCTACATACTGCGTTCGAACGGGTCTTTTTTGGGGAGTCTTACATTGGTAGGAGGATCGATGTATAGTATTGAAAAAAGTATTTATTTTGATGTATAAAGCAGCATATCAGTCAATTGAATCCTCTTATACTTAAAACCTCCGTTATGTCAAAAAATAACCTATTCTTCTTTTGCACCATCATTTTCATGCTGGCTCACAGCGTGTGGGCTCAGGTACTTCCAACAGAAGAACCTACTTATGAAAATAATGCCCTTCATCCGTGTATTACAAATGAGGAATATAATATCATCGATCAACGAATTCTTCAGAATCTTAAACGCTTGAAAATCATAATCCCCAATACCCCTTTACTCAAAGTTTCGCTGGCCTGGCCACTGAAACCAAACGATAGTCTCAAAGATTGCAGCTATTACAGAATTTCAGCTTATGTTGATCAAAACACAAGTTCCGGTGCATTTCAGGATTATAATTGTGGAACCAATACCTATGATGCACATAAGGGAACGGATATTTCGATTTGGCCCTACAATTTTTACAAGATGGATCACAACTTAGTGGAAGTTATAGCAGCTGCTACAGGAACCATAGTAGACAAACACGATGGAGAGTTTGATAAAAATTGCGCTTCGACCAGTATGATGGCCAATTATCTGGTCATCAGGCATGAAGATGGTTCACAGGCCTTGTATTTCCACATGAA
This sequence comes from Saprospiraceae bacterium, assembly GCA_046329325.1. Classification (GTDB taxonomy): domain Bacteria; phylum Bacteroidota; class Bacteroidia; order Chitinophagales; family Saprospiraceae; genus Vicinibacter. The sequence continues at coordinate 733,656 of JAXLUU010000001.1, read as the reverse complement.
AAAAAACTCACTAACCGCTAAAGGCATCGGTGATAAGATACTGGCAGGTGAGCATGTAGGATTTGTAGGTAGCTCCGGCAATTCATCCGGCCCGCATTTGCATTTTGAAGTTTGGTCTGGTTCAACTTCGGCAACACTGATTGATCCTTTTGCAGGAAATTGTAACAAATTGAATAATACAGGCTGGTGGGAAAACCAAAAGGCTTACAATGAAACAACCTTGGTCAAAGTATCAACCAATACAACGGATATTGTTATTCCTGCCTGTCCGGGAACGGAGGTTCCCAATGAAGCCAGGATTTTTAAAATACCCTTCCAGGGCTCAGGATTACCTGCCGGGTTTGCCAAATTCTATATTTTTATACGCAACGAAGTCAACGGCATGACAGGCGATATGCAGATTCTCAACCCGGACCGAAGCTTATTTGCTAGCTGGACCTATTCCAGCACCATGGACAGTAAAACAAGAATTCAGGGCTGGTCCAAAAAACTGCCTACCGTGGATGGAAGATATTATTTCAGAGCAAACTATAATGGACAAATTTGTGAGGATAGTTTTGAAATTAAAGTACCGCTAAACAACTCTAATATCAAACCGTTCGAGGATCTTCACGTACAACCCAATCCGGTTACCGACAAATTATGTATTGATTTAGAAAATTATGAGGGTGTTTGGTTCGATATGTATGAGCTAACCGGTCGGAAAATACTAAGTACAAAAATAATAGAAGCTCATACCGAAATTCATCCAGCATTAAAATCAGGAATTTACTTTATTGAATTTCATAGTGAATCTGGCTTTCACAGGTTAGAGAAAATTCTGGTGGAGTAAGTCTTTATAGATGTATGAGTTATGAATGATGAATTATTGAAGATTCTCAAAATACGAAGGATTTTGGGATGAGTTGTCCTGTTATTGTTGAAAATATAAACCTAAAATATTTATGATTTCGCGATCATAATTCATAACTCTACTCATTCTCGCAATAAAAAACCCGTCTGTTCCGTGTTCTGAAGGCCAGAGGTTGATGCAGTGATCGAGTTTGAATTCTGGATGCTCTGCCAGGAAAGCATCGATCTGTTGCTGGTTTTCGCCGGGGAGGAGGCTGCAATTGCATCGTGTATGGTCCAGCTTCAAAATTTCAGTCCTCAGAATGCAATTAAATCCAGTCAGAAGTCTCTTTGGCAAATCTATGTTCCCAAAATCATGGATAGCGCGCTTTCTTTGAATCCTGCTGAATATTACACTATATTTGCTATAGCAAATCAATGCCCATTGTCGGGAGGTGATGTTGTTTTTGAGGCAAGATCCATATTGAGTTCCATCGGGTATAGCACTGCATTCAATGATGATTTACTTTGCACCCCTCCCTTGCAGCAGACTAAAAAATCTGCTACAAGTAACACAACCTCGCTCATTGTGTCGAATGATCAAATGCTGCTTCAATTACCTGAGTTCGAGAATTTAAAGGAACTATGCCTGCTTGATATCAATGGCAAAATGATTCAAAAGTATGATGTCACGGAAATTGCCCAGATGAATATTATACTTCCGAATTCAATTCCTTCAGGAGTATATCTCATCCAGCTGAATTATATCAATCAGCCTTCAGAAGTTAAAAGAGTGGTCATTAAGTAAGTAAAATAGTATCGGTGAGCGGATACCGCTCACCGATACCAAACATATTAAGTATGAGATTATTGATTGTATTCTTTTTCGGCATAACATACCTCTTCGCCCAGAGACAGGATTATCGATGGATGTTAGGATCACCTGACGGGACACCAAATGGTTCGCCCAAATTTGGTGGCATGGACCTTGACTTTAATCAGGGATATGTCAAACTGGTGATCAATCACAAGCCGTTCTATATGGATTCACACAATGCTTCGATCTGCGACAGTAATGGTGAATTATTATTTTATACGGACGGTTGTTATCTGACCGACGCACATAACAGGAAAATTCCCGGAGGGGATACTTTAAATCCCATATATGATTATTACGAAAACTGTGTTAAAGAAGGAAGATTATATCCAGGTGGTCTGGAATATCCCCAAGGGGGAATCATTATTCCCAAGCCGGGAACTAAAAACCGTTATTACTATTTTAGTCTGGAAGATTATTTGGGAAAGACCTTTGCCTTCTCACCGCATGTGCTGTGTACGGAAGTGGAATAAAGAAAGGATTCAGTGGTTCCGTTTATTGTACTAACTAAAAATCTGCCCGTGTGCAAGGATACTTTTCCGGCTGGCTCTATGATAGCGATCAGCAAATCGCATGGTGACGGTTACTGGATCATCATCCGAAAAGACAGGAGCAATGTCTTCTATACACTCGACGTGGCGGCGGACAGCATTAGGTATAGTAAGAAAGTAATCGGGGATTACTATCGCTATGGGGATCTTGGGGTGGCTGCCTTTAGTCCGGATGGGAAGAAGTATGCATTTTATTCTCAGAAATTTGGCCTTGAACTGATGGATTTTGACAGGGAGTCGGGTATGCTGGCAAACTATCAAAAAATTCAGGTGCTGGATACCATTGAAGGAGGCGGATATGGAGGTATTTGCTTTAGTCCGAATAGTCAATTCTTATACGTTGCGACGGCTGTTGATTTGTTCCAGTATAATATTCAACTGTCTGATATTAAATCTAGTGAGAAATTTATCGGACATATTAACTTGCAATCATGTAATCCTGGCCGCAATAATATTGCTTCATTTGGGCCTATGGTGCTTGGTCCTGACTGTAGAATATATATGGTGAGTAATTACCAGCAGAAATGCATGAATATGATCCTGAATCCCAATGGCGAAGGATCGGATTGCGGATTTGTACAGCAAGCAATACGTTTACCCTATCTTAATCATAGTTCTATTCCCAACTTTCCGCACTACAGAATAGATGAGCCCTATCCCTGCGATAGCAGCATTCGCTTTGAGTTAAGCGTACTGGAAGATTTTGATTTCACGAGAAGCTTAACGGTCTATCCCAATCCGGCGAAAGAACAGATTCATATAGGCTTCCCTTCTGCCTTACAATATGAATCAATGATATTGGTGTATGATGCCCGTGGTAACTTGCTGGATTCAAAGATCATTCCCAGGACGACGGAGGATTATCTGTTGAATTGCTCTGAACTCGCAAGCGGAATCTACTTTTTCCAGATCAAGAGCAGCAACGGAGCTTATGCGTCGGGGAAGTTTGTTGTAAATTGAGACAAGCTCTGTTGTAACTATGAACTTATTTAACGATAAATGATGAACTATGAATGGTTAAGTCGCGTGTCGGGAGTCGCGAGTCAAATTAGAATATTCTGAGAATTTAATAGATGACTATTGACCAGTGACTAATGACTATTGTAGTAAGTCACCAGTCGCGGGTCTTGTTTATTTCTAATATTTTTCCTAGACTGGAATAGGTTAACGACGCGACAGATTCGCTATAGAAGTAAACAGTAAAAAATCAATAGTCAGTAGTCAAAGGAGAAATAGTAAGTAAAAAATAGTCAATAGTCAAGTTCGCTTCTTGTACATAAAGCAGAATTAAAACTGACTCACGACTCACGACTCACGACTCGCGACATTCTTGCAATAAAAAACCCGTCTGTTCCGTGTTCTGAAGGCCAGAGGTTGATGCATTGATCGAGTTTGAATTCGGGATGCTCTGCCAGGAAAGCATCGATCTGTTGCTGGTTTTCGCCGGGGAGGATGCTGCAGGTCGCATAGATGAGTTGTCCTCCGGGCTTCACCATGCGGCTGTACTGTTGCAGGATCTCGCGCTGCTGATCCATGATGCGGGCAATGCGTTCAGGATCCATCTTGTATTTGGCGTCGGGGTTGCGTCTCCACACGCCGATGCCACTGCAGGGCACATCGAGCAGTACACGGTCAGCATAGCCTTCAAGTCTTTTGATGACTTTGGAGGAGTCAATGACGCGTGTCTCGATAATGTGTATGTCATTGCGCCGCGCGCGTTTTTTGAGTTCCGCGAGTTTCCATTCTTCGGTATCGAGGGCGATGATGCGGCCTTTATTTTGCATCAGGCAGGCCAAGTGGAGTGATTTGCCACCCGCGCCCGCGCAAGCATCGATGACCTTCATGCCCGGTTGAGGTGCCACCATTTCAGCGACTCGCTGCGAGGCGCTGTCCTGCATTTCAAAAAATCCTGATTTAAAAAAATCGGTGGTAAACAGGCTTTTGGTGGAATGCACCTCAATGGCTGAGGAGCTGCCTTCTACAGCGGTACATTCGATTCCGGATTCGCGAAGTCGTTGGATGAGTTTGTCGCGTGACAATTTGAGGGTATTGGTGCGAAGGATGACCGGAGGCCTCTCGTTGAGCGAATGTAGTTCAGTGGCCCAGCGTGATCCAAGTTGTTCTTCACAGTAATGATCCAGTTCGTCCGGGACAGATTCATGCAAAGACCTTTGGCGTTCTGCTTCATCCAGTCTTTGCTGAATTTCGGGCCAGTCATTCTCTGAGGTGGACATCCATGGTTCGCGAGTAGAGCCATTGGTCAGCAGGTAAATCGAGATGATCCGCAGCCAGTCGTGATCTTCTCCGGCAGCGTAGGCCAGGCGCCGATAGAATCGCACAATATCATAGAATGTGGTGGCGATAAAGGCCCTGTCTCTGGCACCGAGTACACGGTTACTGCGAAAGGTCTTCTCCAGTACCCTGTCAGCATACTTTCCTTCCTCAAATACTTCTTTGAGGGCGGTGCTCAGATACCCGATCAGCACGGCATGAATGCGTGTGGGAGGATTTTTTTTGTTGGTTTCGTTCTGCGACATCGGACATTGGCTCAATCATGCGAACACGTAAAGTTGCTTTGTGTTCATTTGTATTGAACCTCAAAATTAAACAATTGCCTGTAGTCGAACGGCCTGTTCGTAACGGATTGCAGATGTTTATGCTGCGTTGTGGAAATGTTATTATTGCATCAATATTTCAATTTGTTAATCGGTTATCAAACAAATCCTTATTAATTGAATGTATTGTTTCAGAGTTTTTATTGACAACATTAAAATGTGTTTTACATATGGTTGGGAAATTAAAGGTTAAATTCAACTAGATCTTTTGATAATAAAAGCTTACCTTCTATGCTATCTTCTGTAAATCGTTGAATCGAAAAAAATGATTTTGAGACTAAACGTTTATGAAATTAAATAAATACCGTTATGCTTCGGTTATGAATATCATTGCAATTTTAATCTTAGTTTGAAAAGATCATTGATGATTATTGAATTAGGTTTTTATGATACAAATATTTATTTGATCTTTATGTTGACTTTATTGTCATGACGGATTTTAATAATATAGCCTCCATATTGCTGCTGCTGGGCGCGGGACAGGGTATTTTTTTTAGTTTGATCTTATTTGGATGGGCCCATAACAACCGAAAGGCTTACCAGTGGCTGGGCTCATTTCTTATTCTGTTCTCGCTGAGTATGATCGGGACGGTGCTGTATGATCAAAGAGTCGTGTTGATTTATCCACATTTGGGCCTTGTCAGTGCTCCTTTGGGCACGGCGATGGGATTTACACTCTACTTGTATGTCAAGGAATTGACGGATAAAAATTACCGGTTCGTTGGATGGCAATGGCTTCATCTTTTGCCTGCGCTGATATCAGTGATTATTTTGACGCCATTCTACTTGCTCCCTGTCGACCAAAAGAAAACAGCGATGGAGGCCAGTTACGCTGGTTTTCCGATGCTCTGGAAGATTAATTTTATTTTTTCTACGACGGTCAATTCAATATACATCATCGCGACCATTTTGACGGTCATGAGACATGAACGCCATATCAGACAGCTCTATTCCAATACCGTCAACCGGTCCTTGATATGGGTGAGACATTTTTTAATGGCAGGGATATCAACTTTTTTCATTTGCATCCTGATGTCCATGTTTGACATAGCCAGAGCAGATACCATCTCCAATCTGATGTTTTCATTTGTGATTTATGTCATGGGGTATCGGGCGCTCCGACAACCTGAGATTTTTAATGACCTGCCGGCCCAGGTAGTGGAATCTACCGATGAACCGGCGATCATCAGGATTCCGGTCAAGTATGGCAAATCAGGACTCAATGAGGACAAGGCGCCGGCTCTGATCCGTGAATTGGACAGACTCATGTCAGAAGAAAAGTTATTTCTGGATCCCGAGCTTACGCTATTACAGCTTAGCCAACGTCTGGGTATTCCCGCCCATCAGGCCTCCCAACTTTTGAATCAACATAAAGGACAGACTTTCTTTGACTTTATCAATAGCCTCAGAGTAGAGTACTTTAAATTGGCCATCACCAATCCGGCGAATGAACATCTTTCGTTGCTGGCCATTGCATTGGATAGCGGCTTTAATTCCAAGGCAGCCTTTAATTCCGTATTTAAAAGAGTGACCGGAATGACACCTTCTCAATATAAATATTCTATGACAGGCCGCTGACAAAGGCGAACACTGATCCGCCGACAAAAACAGACCTGTTCCGTCAAGTCAGGACGTCCTGAACTATCGGCAAAGGCGCACGGCGCCTCTTACCTACGCAGATTTGCCCTGTCAATTCAATTTTTAAATTAAAAAAACAATTCGTTATGCAACAATTACTGGATACACTCAACAACCTTACACCCGTCTTAATCATTGTGAGTCTCGCTGTTTTTATGACGATAGAAAAATACCTGCCCTATTTTGAACATGGTATGGGTCGTGGAAAGCAGCGGTGGTACAACATCGGCATGATTGCTCTGGCCTTTATTATCAATGCCGTAGTTGGAGGTTTGATTGCAATCCCCTTAATTTGGTCAGAAAACAATCATTTTGGTCTTTTGCACCGCTTGTTCGGAACAACGCCACTATCCATCATCATTGGCATTTTTCTGATAGACCTCACCAGTTATGGATTACACGTGATCATGCATAAGGTACCTGTCCTCTGGCGCTTCCACAGAATCCATCATGCGGATACCGAGATGGATTCCACCAGCAGTCTGAGGTTACATCCCCTTGAACTTTTGCTGCAGATGGCGGTTCAGGCTGTAATTTTACCTCTGATCGGAGTGTCCATTGCGAGCTTCATATTTTATTTTACGCTGGCGCTGCCATGGTTTGTTCTGAATCATTCCAATATAAAGTTTCCAGGTTGGTTCGAAAGATTTGGAAGCCTGCTGATGTCTACGCCAGACTGGCATCGTGTGCATCACAGCAGCTTTCAGCCTGAGACGGATTCGCATTATGGTTGTTTATTTAGTATTTGGGATCGTTTGTTTGGAACCGGCGGAAAAGTCAACGTTGAGAAAATCAGATTTGGACTTGACCGTTTCAGAGGTGCTGGCGATCAAACGATATGGCGCATGCTTAAGATGCCGTTTACAAAATAATTCAAAATCCGTTAGACATATCATAATCAGAAAAAGCTTTTGACACATCAACTATTTCTGATGATATAGTTGATGTGTTGAAGCGCTTGATTTGCGCAGAATGGATGGATGTGCTCCAGAATGTGATCCGTTATTAATTTTATACTGTGGTTTGTAAAATGCATAATGCCCGTTGAAAATTAACACACTGATCAATTGATTCATCCAGAACCAATGGCTGATTTGAATTCCTGTTGATGACGCTGAGAAGCAAAAAATAATTTCCTCAGTTTGATCATTTGAATAGGGTACAATTCAAGAAGTAAGTTAGAAGAAAAAACAGAACAAGGCAAAGCAATGCTTGATGCCAATTGATGCATACGGTCATTTAAGTAATTAGCAATTTTTTATCTGCTATTTTTGTTGCTTATATAAGATCAAATAAATCAATATGACCTTGTTCTTTCTATCGACTAATCTTGCGTGAATATGAGAATAAAGCTGATCAACATCATGTTTTTTTTTTATTTGGCTGGCCTGGCATCAGCACAGGACTTCCCAAAACGCGAGCTGACCTTTAAATCCGTCTGGAACAATTTCAGGGCTCCGAATAATGATCAAAAAGGGGTCTTTAGAAATCTAAGTCCGGCCATTGAACTTGGTTATTCTTATAACTTCAGCCAACACTTTTCTTTGGACATACCGATAAGAATGGGCTTGGCTCATTTTCCGATATACTCCACCTCATTGAAGGAAGTCACTGGATACACTGCTAACGAATTCTATAGTGGTATGGATGCATTAATTAGCCTGCATTTATTGAAAGGAAGGCTTTTCGCTCCATTTGCATATGCCGGAATAGGCGGAGCCACACACAATGAAAAGCATCTATTTATGCAAGCTCCGGTTGGAATTGGCGTTGATCTCAAATTGAACAAGTTGATCAGCCTTGAATTTCAAACTGATTACAGATTGGCATTCAAAAATGGCTTTAATAACTGGCAACATGCCTTTGGGTTAAAGATCAGTCTTGGAGGTCAGCCAAAGGATATAGATATGGACGGCTTTCCGGACAAAAAAGATCTCTGTCCGGAAGTATTCGGAACAGTGTCAGGCTGTCCTGATAGCGATGGTGACGGCATAGCCGACAAGGATGACCGATGTATCTCGCTTGCCGGCGTTGCTGACAATATGGGTTGCCCTGCCGATACGGATCAAGACGGTGTTTATGACGTCGATGACCAGTGTCCAATACTGGCCGGTACTGTGAGGGGTTGCCCTGACAGGGATCGGGATGGTGTTGCCGATCAGTATGACAAGTGTCCTGAAGCACCAGGAAAAGCCTCCAATGCAGGCTGTCCTGAGACCGCGCCGGAAGAAAAAAAAGCACTTGAAGTAGCTATAAAATCAATCCAGTTCGAGACAGGAAGCGCTGCCATTTCAGAACTTTCAATTCAGAGCCTGGATGCGATTTATCAGGTATTGCAGAATTATCCCGAGATGAAGCTTTCAATCGAAGGGCACACCGACAATATCGAAGCAGGCACAGTTGGTAAGCAACTATCCGAAAAACGTGCCAGCGTATGTGCTGACTATCTCATCCAAAAAGGTATTAGCGCCACCCGGTTAATGACTCAGGGATTTGGAGACACCATACCGATCGGTGATAACAAGACCCCGGCTGGTCGTTCGATGAACAGAAGAACAGAGTTCAATCCTGTCATGAGATAATTGGCCTGTAAGCAATTCAGAAAAAGTACCAAGACGTTGAAGTTTTTGATAAATATGTCTTGCGTATTCGGTATTGTAATCCACATGTGGTATTTGCAGATTTCCTTTTAGCACTACACTAAACATATCAGTCCCCCGTTTGTATGCTATTGATGTAATTTCCATGCGCATGCCAAAGAAAAGAATAGCCATACTGGGTCTCATAACCGCCATCCTGCTTGGTGTGGCCGCAACCGTTGATCAGGACAAGTACTTTGAGATTATCAAGAACATTGAGATTTTTACCAATGTCTACAAGGAAGTCAACGCGAGCTATGTGGACGGTACGGATCCTTCCAAACTGATGAAGACGGGCATTGATGCCATGCTGGCCTCACTGGATCCATTTACCAATTATTTTTCAGAAGCCCAGGTCGAAGATTACCGGTTGTCAACGGAGGGAAAGTATAACGGAATTGGTGCCAAAGGCAAAAAAATGGGGAATTATGTCGTGATCACTGAGGTCTATAAAGATTATCCGGCTTTTAAGGCGGGACTCAGGGTGGGGGATCAGATCCTGGCGGTCAATGGCCTGGATGCCAAAGACAAGCAGGCTGAAGATCTCTATCAGATCATGAGAGGGATTCCAAAGAGTGAGGTCACCGTGACGGTGCTCAGACCAGGTAGCAAGGAAAAGCAGAACATCAAACTGGTTCGCGATGAAGTCAATATTCCCAATGTACCGTATTCCGGCATGGTGGATTCCGAGATAGGATATGTGATTCTCACAACATTTACTGAAAACGCAGGCCGCAATGTACAAAGTGCCGTGAACAAGCTTAAAAATGAAAATCCGGGACTTAAGGGTATCATTTTCGATCTTCGGGAAAATGGCGGGGGTCTGCTGGGAGAGGCTGTTCAGGTATGCAATACTTTTGTTCCGGGAGGTAATCTGATTGTTAGTACGCGGGGCAAAGAAAAGGAGTACAATGCCAGCTATAAGACCATGACGCCAGCCGTCGATGAGAATATTCCACTGGTTGTGCTGATCAACAAAAATTCAGCTTCCGCTTCAGAGATTGTAAGCGGCACCATGCAGGATCTGGATAGGGCAATCCTGATTGGTCAATTGTCCTATGGTAAAGGTCTGGTTCAGAATACAAAGGAGACGGGCTACAATTCAAGGGTCAAATTTACTACGGCCAAGTACTACATTCCTTCTGGACGCTGCATCCAGAGTGTCAAGTATGAGAATGGAATCAGGGTTCACCTTCCGGACAGCCTGAGGTCAGCCTTCAAGACCAAAAACGGTCGCACAGTCTATGACGGCGGTGGAGTGCAACCGGATATCGAAATGAAAGAGACGGAATATCCAGAAATTGTTCAAAAACTCATGGACGGCAACTGGATATTTAACTACGTTACCGGTTATTGCCTTGCACATACAGAAGAACACGACCCCAAGACCTACAAATTCACAGATTTTGATGATTTTGTAAATTATCTAAAGAAGAATGCTTTTGAGGATAGTTCGGCACTTGAGAAAAAGCTAAATCTGTTTGCCGAAGAGCTCGGCCGGCAGAAGCGCCAGGATTTCAACCAGGATATTGAGCGCTTAAAAAACAAGCTCGATCAGGATCAATGGGAGGGTATACGGGCTCATAAAGAGCTTATTACCCACGTGCTGGAAGAAGAGATCGTGAGCCGCACCGGCTACGAATCAGGAAGGCTTTTAAATCGCCTCCAGTATGATCCCCTCATCAAGAAAGCCGCTGAAGTATTAAAGTCTCCGGCGGAGTACAACCGTATATTGGCGAAAAAAGGCTGATTTGCCCAGATTTCTTCATATTGACTATGCAGGACGCGAAGGTTCAGTATGCCTTTCTGCTGATGAAGTGCTTATACGAGGACCCATTCAAGGTGAGTTGGATGTTTCTGCATTTCTTGCGCCGGCCATTGAGGCTTTGCTCAATGAGGCTGGCTGGGCTGTATCCAATCTGGATGCCATCAGTGTTAACCTGGGTCCAGGATCCTACACTTCACTGCGATCCTCCCTGGCACTGGCACAGGGCATGGCCGCTGCCTTGGAAATTCCGCTCATTGGCCTGTCGCGCCCAATTTTGATGGCCGCAGAGGCGGAAAATCAGGAAGGCAATATTGTCGTAGCTTTTCACGCCCGGGCAGACCATTGGTCTGCCTTCATATTCAATCAGGACCTCAAGCAAGTAAGTCAACAGACAACGAGGTTGGAAGATGTTCTACAGGCAGCCAGAGACATTCCGGGCCACCCTTTCGTGATAATTGAACCTGAGCCTTTCACTGAATTACCTAAAGATTATAATAATTTTAAATTTTATAAAAATTCTTCAATTAATCATATAAAATTGGCTAATAAGTATTATTTGGATAAAATATTCTGTGATTTAGCCAATTTAAGACCAATTTATTTTTCAGATCCCCGAATTACAACTGCTAAGAAATAATTAACATAACGAGCGGTAATAAAGCTGAACGTTACGTTGTTATATATGTCACAGAATATAATGTGTCAATAATTTTACAAAAAACGAGCTCCTGACCACCAGGGATTGATTTTTGGCACAGAAGTTGTTTTTATCCTTACTGTTATTGCACATTTTATAAATTCTGTAACATGAGGAATAAAAAGAACGAAACGATTACACTTAAGAAGGGGGGTAAAGATATCCAACTGGATTACTCCGACCTCAGAAAGGCGGTTCTGGTACTTAGAGCAGTCAATCACAAACTTCGTCAGAGGGTTATTGACCTGCTGGAGGAACAGGACAAGATGACGGTGACCGACATCTACATCAAGCTGAGATTAGAGCAATCTGTTGCGAGTCAGCACCTTGCAATTCTTAGGCGTGCGGGCGTGGTAGCCACGGAGCGACAAGGCAAGTTCATTTACTATTCCTTGGACCTGGACAGGCTTAACCAGATTTCAAAGCTGGTTGAGGAATTGGCGGGCTAAAAGGGTAAACCACTCGCCTTACTCGTATTAAGATTTATTACACTGCATTACTCTTTTACTGATAGTCCTTAACAAATAGAAATTTTTTTTAATATTTTATTTGTATATATCAGAAGTCTTTAGATATTTGTGTCCGTTAAGGTAACTACGAACTCAAAATAAGAATTCTGACAATGAATACTAAGGTATCGTTTAATAGCGTCAAGCTAGACTACGCCTGTGAACTAATGCGGGCGTTGGCACATCCTCTCAGATTGAAAATTCTGGAATTCATTGATAAACAGGGATCTGTAAATGTCAATAAGATTTACAATGCCCTGGATATTGAACAGTCCGTCACTTCTCAGCACCTCAGCATTCTCAGGCTGGCTGGTGTCATCCAGACGGAAAAGACCGGAAAGTATGTTCAGTGCAAACTCAATTACGATTGTCTTGGAAGAGCTGAACGCGCGGTCAATAACTTCCTGGCTGTTTCCAAGTAAGCTATCCTTTAGCCATACGAAGTGTGATCTTCCGAAAGGGAGAGGTATATGTCTTCACTGACATACACTTCAATAAGGCTGGACATGGGTTACAACGTAGCTTCAGAAGAGCCTTCACCATGATGATCGACTTCAGCTTTGTGGGGATGTCTTCCTCTGTAAAATACAAAGAATAAGACGATACCGCAGAATATGGAGGAATCTGCAACATTGAAGATATGGCGGAAAAACTCGAACTCCTCGCCACCCCAGACCGGAAACCACGTAGGAAAAGTTGACTCAACCATAGGAAAGTAGAACATATCTACAACACGACCCATCAGGAAAGGCGCATAGCCACCATCCGGAGGAAACAGTTCGGCAAGACCGCCATGGTAAGATGAGTTACTGAAGATCATGCCATAAAAAGCACTGTCGATCATATTGCCAATCGCCCCGGCCAGTATCAACGCAAAGGAGATCACCATACCCACTCTCTCCCTGTGACGAATCATGCCTGCCAACAGGTAGCCCAGAAAGCCAATCGCCAGGATCCTGAAAGTACTCAGCAGCAACTTACCGGTCGCACCGCCGAGGCTAAGTCCAAATGCCATACCCTCATTTTCAATAAAGTGTATCCGCGCCCAGGACTGGCCAAGCAACAAAAATTCATCACCCTGCTGCATATGGGTCTTGACCCAAATCTTGAGGGTTTGATCGAGTATCAGTACCGTTAGAATGATACCGAAGGTCAGGAGAAGGTTCCTTTTCATATTCAGGGGCAAAAGTAATGAAATGTTTTAGTGCAATCCAACTCGCACATTACAGCGCCACTGGCGATACATCCTGACTTTCAAATCGCAGATATTGCAATTCCTTTTCTAAATAGCCAAACGGTACTCAGGTTCAATAGACTATTATCCGCTGCTTACTTACAGTTGTTGGACCGTCAATTAGCAGCTGGTACATTCCGGCCGGAAGAGCGGATAGCATTACGGTTTCGGTGTTAGAAATGTCATCAATGAGTTGCTGACCATATAGATTGAAGAGCTGATACCGGAATGGTAGCGACACGCAAGGAATAATGATGTGATCATGACAAGGCATGGGATAAATCGCACACACACTACTTTGTTCTTCCCTGTTTACCGAAGCAATTTGGAATTCGACGGCTCCGATACTGGGCGGATTTTTGTATTTCTGATTGTAGTGATCTTCAATGATTGAGCGGTAGTTGAGCCCTTTACCACCAACCGGTGACTGAGCGGTTGGACGGATCAGCCCATTGGCAATATCTTCCAGCAACGGGTTGAGGGCATACAGGCCGTTGGTCTCGGCTACCGGCAGCGCAGGTCCCCGCCAACCCGAAGTGCGTGCGCTGTACCACAGATTATTGCGTATGTCGAAGGAGGCAGATGATGTGTATGGTCCAATGTTGACCGTGGGGTCTACGCTTTGGGCATAGACTATGTTATTACTGAAAATATTGTTGGCGCAACTCAGAAAGAAACTGGTGTCCTGACTTTCCTGTAATATCCTGAATATCCATTTGGTTGGATTGTAGAACGTATTGTTGCTGACCTGCACACGACGGCTTCCGACAAAGGCCACCGGCGCTTGCGATCCCGAAAAATAATTTGAATGCACGAGCAGATCGGCCGCTTCATAATTAATTCCGGCAGGCCTGAAATACGCAAGACCGGTACTGCCGCCGAGATTGAGCGTCCGATCGCCACCATTGATGAAGTCGTTTTTGTCGATGGTTACAAACCGGCATCCTCCCTTAACCTGGATGCTGTTGCCTTGATTGACAAAACGCGAGCGATGAATCTGTCCTTCGTGGCAACCCACCATGTCAATGCCTGAGCCGCCGGCGGAACCATTGATAAATGTACATTGATGAACCTCAAAGGTGTCTATACCACTGAGTTTGAGCATGTCATTATTGCCCGTGGCATTCATGTCTTCAAAAGAAAGTTCTTCAAAGCGAATATGATGCGAAGGGGTCTCAAAAGTGCCACCGTCGTCGATGTTCATACCGTTGGCGGACTGTCCGCGAATGGTCATACGACGTATGTGTACGTAGCTGATTTCGCTCATCTGAATTGATTGCGTGCCGCGCAGAATCACTGAAGATCTGTCGGTTCCTTCGAATGTAATCCATGCTCCGGGTCGTCCATGTATATTGCTCACATAATAATTTCCTGTGTAGGATGCAGGAAAAAGTCTGACGGTATCACCGGCCACAGCCTGCAGCAGTGCAGCCTGTGGATCGCTGTAAGTTTTTCCCGGACCTACTTCAAGCACCCGCTGCGCATTCGCATCTGACATCATTAAGAAAAGTATCAGTACAGTAGCGGAAAGAAGAATCCGAAAGCTCATAACCGATATTACATTCTGAAAAGAGGTCGTTCTGCATTCCAGATACCCCAGGGTATCATGAGCAGGATCAGCAACAGCGCAATGCCATAATAAATATATGCCGTTCTGAATTTGCTGCGGTCATCGATTTGTTTCCTGACACGAATACTGCCGACCTGCGTTAGTATCACCGAGATCAGCATGATGGTGATGTGTTCTACGGACCAAAATCTCGAGTCGGAATTTTTAATTGATCCACCGAAATCAGCAAAAATATTGCGCATCATATCGGAGGTAAAATAAAGTATCAGTCCGAGTAAGGCTTGCGTATGTACTGATGCAAGCAACAGTGTATTCCATCGCTTGTCCAGTGCATCGTAAATTCTGCCAGAGCGATAACCGGAAAATGACCTTGCAATCACCGCAATAAAAAGTAGTAATACAATCCATCGGAGCCAGGAATGAGAAGAAAGTAGTATTTCGTTCATAATTTGAATTTCTGATAAGTCTTAGCGGATCAAATTGATATCGCCGAATCTCCATTGGGGTTCCTTGTTGATGGATTCATATTGAATCGCGTAGGTATACACACCTGGATTCAGATCGCGGCCATGAAAGCGGCCATCCCAACCAAATTTCTCTCCGTATCCGCCATCGAGCCTTTCATAAACAAGACTTCCCCATCGGTCAAAAATTCGGTAGACATTGACTTTGGTTCGCGTTGGAAACCTGAATTCAGGCGTCACGATATCATTGAGATTATCTCCGTTGGGTGAAAAAATGTTTGGCATGTAAATATCTGCTTCATCGACTTTGACGCGGATCGTCATATTGTCACTGACGCTGCAGCCGTTGTCATCTTCGAGCGTCAGCGTATACGTGATATCTGCATCAGGAATAGACACAGGATTCAGGCAATTATCACAACTCAGATACGTTGAAGGTGTCCAGGTAATCCGGGCAGGAATAAAATTCTGAGTTGAATTTATAGTGACGTATGATCCCTGATTAATCGTCGTATCCCCAGGTAAGCTTAGACTCAGGTCCTGCACGCTGTCAATCCGGAAGGCAAAAACGGTATCGCAACCGTACACATCCTTAATGCGAACAGTATGCACACCATGAGAAAGTTTGTCATACAACAGATCCGGTATGTAATCTCTTTCAACACCGTTGTCCAGTGAAACTTTGATTTTGGTGCCGTCACCAGCAATGACACTGTTTAATGTAAGGCTTCCTGAATTCGGCGCATTACACTTCAGATCACTTTTGTTAAATGTTGTGCTGATTGGCGGAGCAATGGCTACCGAAACCATAATCACCGAATCACAACCCTGCGAAGCGGGTCTTGATAACCGGACCACACCCGTCGGATTTGCGGCTGTAAAAACCTGATTGCCAACAGTCACAGAACTGTTTCTGCAGATCACCGGATTGAATACAGATGTTTTTTCGGGAATAAAGCTAACGAATACCATGATGAAGGTATCACATCCGCGGAAACTTCTGATCGGGGCCTTGATGGTTCCATCGGGTCTGGTCTCACTGAAAATACTACCATAAATATTCAGCGAACTCCCCATACAAGTAAATGTATCGAGTCTGCCAATCGCATCTGGCAGAACGGAGAGGGAAACCTGCACAGTAGAATCACATCCATTGGAAGACCCGTTTGCAATCAGAAATGAACCAATGGTTTTTCCTGCATGAAAGATCTGACCTCCCAGTCTCAGCGTATCGGTCCTGCATATAGATTGCTGAAAATTACCTATACTGTTTGGCATCGCCTGCACACGTATGTACACAAAGCTGTCGCAACCCAGATAAGATCCTCCGGGCAGCAGCAGTGTATCCAGGGGTTTATTGGCACTAATATATTTTCCGGTGCTGGGAATAAGTACGCTGTCACCAACACAGATGGAAAATGATTTATTGTCCACAGGATTGGAGAACTTCAAATCAATATTGACGATGCTGTCACAACCGGTTGATGAGCCATTCGGAAATGTCTCGGTGCCTTTCGGATTCGATGCATTGTACACTGTGCCTTTGACGGTAATGGAAGAACCCGGACACAGCGTTCTGAAGATGTTGTTTTCTGCATAATTCTTGACTGTCAGGTTCACATCGACGATGCTGTCACATCCAAAAGCAGAGCCTCCGGGAAGAATCACCTGTCCCTGTGTCTTGTTGATATCAAATGTCACTGAACCAATAGTTATTGAAGCATTGGAGCAGATGGTCGAATTAAATGTAGAATAGCCTCGTTCTGTTCCAACAAATACAATCGTACTATCACAACCGTTGACGGATTGAAGTTTGCACGAATCGATCAGTTTGTTTTTACTGAGCGTCACATTGCAGAACGTAGCAGACTGATTATAGCAAATGTTGACGTTGCGTACTTCGCGCGTCGCATTTTTGATATTGAGGTTGACGACAAAAGTTGAATCGCAGATGCTCACCCCGTCGCCCTTTATTACTACGGAATCGTAAGGATTCGAAGCGCCGTAAGTTTTTCCACGATAAGTTACCGTGCTACCAGAACACAGGGGCGGTGTAAATGATTCCTTATAAGGTGCGTTACATGTATAGCACTGAGAAAACTCTGAGTAGATATTGTATGCAGTACCTAAGCGATACTGATATGCTGAAATTGTGTTTTTATTTGGGTAGGCTGCATTCAGCATCCAGCTTCCAACTGCGTTGGCCTGTGCAATCCCGAGCAGCGCACCGCCCTGACAACTGGTATTGGGTTTGATACAACCTGTATTCGGGTTGGCATAGACCGCTACGAACATATTCGGGTCAGCGGTACCGACAATTTGATTTTTATTGACGCCGGTGATGACGGGTGCATTGGGTTTGGGTGCATTGCTGTTATCCAGAAAGACGACAGAATTGCTAATACACCTGATTAAGTTGTTGTTGTACGACGCGAGATTGATGCTTGGGTCGAGCACATTGGCGTAGAAATTATCGTACTGCATGATGTCGTTGTTGTCGATGTTGAGCGAGTACGAACCTTTCATGTTGACTTGGATAAAACTACCCCCGTTGCGCGCATAATTCTGCACAATGCCTAGCGTTGAGTTGCTGTTGCCTGTGAGCAGAATGTCTGCTTTTCCGGAGTAGAACCGGTTCTTCGAGATGGTATTGAGGCCATTGAGATTGGTTGCTTCAATACCACTGATTAGTTGACCAAAGAAAAAATTATTACTGACGGTGTAATTGGTGCCACCGCTCAGCAACACGGCATTATCAGGATCAAGAAAATTGAGTGACTTGGAAGTATCATAGGCACCAAAAAGATTACCATCGATCAAACCTGTTCCTCCCTGAGCGACGATATTGTCTTTGCGCGTTACAAAATAGTTGTTGCGAATATTGAAATTTTTTCCGTCCATCAAAGGCTCAACAAGAATCGAACCGATGGTGCCGAATATGCCTGAAGTAACCAGGTCAGTCCCAAAATAATTGGAGTCAATTCTCACCTGATCGGATTGTGCCACATCGATAGATTTGCGATCTGTGCCCGGTATGGTAGAGTTATCATAGTAGAATGCACATCTCGAGATACTGGAGAGCTGAGAATTATTGGCTGCACCCCCTAGCCTGATGATATGATCATTGTTGCTGTTGTAGAGCATATTGGTGAACTCCAGTCCGAAGATATTGGTATGGCTGCCATTGATCTGCAGGAATGAAGCGCCACCGAAATCGCGATAACTGAAATTAATGGTCACTTTGTTGGGGTTGCCAGCAGGAATACCGATATCTGTACTGTCGGCATTGATCACCGGAAGTGGGCCTGCTGGAACGATCACCTGAGTTCCTGGGCCAATGTTAAAATTAATAATACTGTATTTTCCGTCAGCTTCCGAAGCTTTGATCGCTTCGCGAAGGCTGCAATGCATTGCGTCACAGGTGCCGTCATCCATATCGTTATTGGAATTGACAATATAGACAGCCTGTCCAGACACAACGGACAAGCTTAACATAAAGAGCGAGGTACAAATAAATAAATTTTTAAACATATCGATTTTGGTCTTTCGATCACAAAAGTCAAAAAAACTGCCGGAACAAATATCAGGGAAATCCCTGAACATCATGAGATTAGGGCCGCAAGATAAGCCATTTCCCCTAAAAACCATAGAGAATAGGTCCAGCTCAGGTTTTGGAATTTCAGCGTTCAAATTGAATTTTATGGAAAGGTATAGTGATGTAATAATTCTTCTGAAATTAAGGTTGTTGAAGGACAATATATTGGCATTTTCCATTCTCTTCTTTAGAAACATTCTTAAAAGTAGCGATACAAGGTAACCTGTCTCCAACGAGAGAATGTCTGGAAAAAATGATTTGAACGACTCAATTCAAGAGATGACCAGACAGTGGCTTGGAATGTTGTATCCCGATACAGAAAAAATCAAATAAATCCAGCGTTAGAGATGTCTCTCTGAGTGGTAACTGGAACGCACCAGCGGGCCGCTTTCAACATATTTGAATCCTTTGGAAAGTCCCATTTCGCGGTAAGCAGCAAATCGGTCCGGATGAATAAATTCAACCAGTTCCAGATGATGCCGTGTCGGTTGAAGATATTGTCCAAGGGTGAGTACATCACAACCATGACTGACGAGATCATCCATCGTCCGTGACAATTCATCTTCGGTCTCTCCAAGTCCGAGCATAAGACCGGTCTTGGTACGCTTGCCGAAATTTTTTATCCGCTGAATCTGCTCCAGGCTCCTTTCATACCGGGCCTGTGGTCTTACCAGACGATACAGTCTTTCGACAGTCTCCATATTGTGGGAAACCACTTCCTGGCCTCCGGAAATCATTCTATCGAGTGCCTGCCAACGGGATTTGACATCCGGGATCAGCGTCTCAATGGTCGTCTCGGGACAAAGTTCCTTGGTGCGTCTTACGGTCTGATACCAGATCTCAGCTCCGGAATCCGGTAGTTCATCCCGGTTCACTGAAGTGATGACCGCATGTTTGACCCCCATGAGCTGAATGGCCTCGGCAACCCGCCTTGGCTCATCTTCGTCATATTCTTTAGGCCTTCCGGTCTTGACTGCGCAGAAACTACAGGACCTTGTACAGACATCCCCAAGAATCATAAAAGTGGCCGTACCGGCTCCCCAGCATTCACCCATATTAGGGCAGTTGCCGCTCTGACAGATGGTATTGAGTTTGTAGTCATCAACTAATCGACGCACCTTGCGATATTCCTCGCCAATAGGCAGTTTGACCCGCAGCCAGTCCGGCTTTCTCGGGCGCTGTTCCTGATGTTCTACAACCGGAAGATCGTGCATGGTGCAAAGTTAGTTGATATGCAGTATGTTAATTTATAATCGCAGCATTTATCCAACACGAAGAAGCGCCTGATGTTCGGATAAATATGTAAAAGAAAAGAAATCGATACCGGATATTGTCGTAAGCTTAGTGTCTTTTCCCAAACTGAACATTGAGGAAGAAATTGACAAAAAGGAAGCGGTTCTTGGAGGCAGCGAGTATCGGAACCCGCGAAGAATAAATGTCGATGCTGAGGCCAGTATTGATGGAGCGTACCATTTTTTCAAAAGCGCCAGAATCGAGACTTAGCCCAATACGGGCAAATCCTCCGGGCACAACACGCAACTGGGTGAGCCCCCGGCCAAATGAAGAAGCGCCGATAATTCTGCTTTTATCCAAAAAAACATCTGCATTGTCCGATGAGTAGCGGATTTCATTGATCGCGTAATAATTGTCGACCTTATCTCTGACTTGCAGATAGTAGGGTTTGAGTACTCCAAGTAGCAGACCACCTTCGCAGCGAAGGCCTACCGCAACGCCCTTGCGACGCGTTTTTTCTGAGAAGTAGCGCAAAAACCCCCGACCTGCGCGCAGGTTCCACAAGTCATTCTGCTTGGCATATATATAATTGCTCAGCACACCATTGGTGCTGTAAGACTGATTGATTTTGGATTCTCGGTTGTCCTTCAGGTGTCCAAGGTCAAAGTAGAGATACTTGGTCAAATAGTATTTGTCAATCTTCCCGAGTGAATATCCGAAATAGTAGCCATTGGTCTGAATGGCAGCAATAAACGATCTTTCTTTCTTATAAATGACTCCTTTTCGAACTGTCTGGGGAATTTCAACTGACTGTCCTTTACTGACAGGTGTCAGGCCGACGACCAATCCAAAGACCAAAATCAGTTTTCTATGAACCATAATTCGTGTCAAGATAGAACGAATTCCTGGTTCTCAGGGTATTTTTGTCCGTTCAGATGACCTGCATACGCATTTTTTGTTCAGAGATTACACCCAGACTTCACTATGTTTTAAATTTTGTTGCCATCCATTACGAAGATCTCTCATTTGAACTGCTGGAAATCAGCACAGCTGCCGGAGATATTGACGGACCTGTTGTAGAATACAGTGAGCAAAAAAGCATCGGCTCGGCACTTTGGATCAAGGATCAGGCAATACTCATGAAATTGCCATCAGTTGGTTTGCCAGCACGTAAAAGTGTACGCAATAATCCGGTCGTTTTTGCCGATGAGATGGAGGGATCATTCGGATACGATTTTTTTGCATCGGTATTCTGGATGCTTACGGGTTGCGAAGCCCTTCAAAATCTTCAACGCGATCGTCATGGGCGATTTCCGGCTTCAGCTTCCATCTGGTATGCTTCCCGGGATTATAAAAGACCCTTGGCAGACTTGTGGTGTGAAGATTTTATTGCCGCAATACAGACGAAATTCAAGCTCCGATTGAATAGGAAAAATGATTTTCAATGGACTGTTGGGATCGATGTTGATCAACCCTGGAAGTATGCTTACAAGCCATGGTACAAGATTCTCGGAGGATCATTAAAAGCCTTACTGAATGGGCATTTTCACGAGTTTGTTGAACGCGTGTCGGTGCATCTTGGATTTTCGAAAGATCCATTTGATACCTACGAATTTTTACTATCAGATGAAGCTATCAGGTCAAGGCTGATTTTTTTTATTCTGGATCGCAGCATGCTGGCAATCGATAGCACCCACGATCCTTTATCCAAAGCCTACCAAAAAATGCTCCGCCGGCTGGCATCACAGGTTCGAATCGCTATTCACCCTTCATACCAAACCATGATGGATGAGAGACTGCTCAGCAGGGAGATGATTCGACTGCAACAGGTAACCGGAGCGAGGATAGAGGACAGCAGACAACATTATCTGCGTTATGAAATGCCGGATACTTTCCGACATCTGGAGCGGCAAGGCATTCGCAGAGATTACAGTCAACTTTATGCCGACGATACGGGTTTCAGAAACGGGACAGCTCATCCTTATCCATTCTATGATATTGAAGAAGAACGAATAGGTGTACTGATCATGATGCCGGTGATCGCAATGGATCGCAGCCTTCAGCAATACTTGATGTTATCACCTGAAGCTGCTTTGGAGGATCTCGGACAACTCATGTCACAAGCCATCGCACATGGAAGTTATGCCCATATCATCTGGCATAACAGTTCATTTGATTTTGAAGCGGAATGGAAACCCTGGAAGGGATTTTATGAAAAAATGATATCGCTTTTTCTTCAGATGGCAGCGCGTCTACGCTGACTTGCTCAAACGACTATTGCGCCAGCCGTATGAAAAATAGATCACCAGACCAACGATCAGCCAGACAGAAAATCCAATCCAGTTGTGAAGTGGAATCTGGGCCATCATATATAAGCAGCAGAGGACCCCGAGCACCGGTATTAAGGATAATCCATATACGATGCTAAGGACAAGCATTACGGCAAGACAACAAAGCCATATCCACATTGGTATTTTATTGTAGAAAAGATTCGCGTCATACGCCATTCTGCTCGGATAGCTGATGCCGTATTTTTTAAAAGTCTTTTTGAATTCTTCAGTACTCAGACTCTTAAGGTAAGACTGAAGACTACCGCCGGCTGCCACCCATTCCTTGCCGTGGTAATACATTGAAAAATTGCTGAGGTTCTGCACCTGTGTTGAATCACATTGGCGGATGACTTCATCGACATCAATAATTTCCTTTTGATTGGACAAAAAGCGCTGGACCGCATCAGGTTCATATCGGTAGATTCCAAAGGAAATCGTCGCGATGATCACAGGAAGAAAATAACGCGCGTTGATATACGGTGTTCTATAACGCGAGGCCGGAAGATCCGAATGTCGGTGATGAATAATGAGCAGACCTCCGCACACCAATACAAAAGCGAAGAGTGTGCCGATGCTGCACAAATCGGTTACAGTGGTCAGGTTGAGGAAAAGGGCCGGTATGGCGACGACCATTCCGGTTACGATGGTCGAGAATGAGGGTGTCTTAAATCTGGGATGCAGTCGTGAAAATACAGAAGGCAGCAGGCCATCACGGCTCATTGACATCCAGATGCGGGGTTGGCCGATCTGGAAGACCAGCAACACACTGGCCATCGCAAAAATGGCACTGAGTGCCACAATGCCACTGAGCCAGGTCAAATGAAGCTTCTCAAATACATGAGCTAGGGGATCACCGACATTGAGTTCCTTATAGCTTACCATCCCGGTCAGCACGAGGGCTACGATCACATAGAGCGCGGTGCAGATAATAATTGAAAACATCATGCCGCGGGGCAAATCCCGTTGCGGGTTCTGACATTCTTCAGCGGTCGTCGAGATGGCATCAAAGCCAATGTAGGCGAAAAAGACCGCAGATACACCTTTCAGAATCCCACCGACTCCGTTGGGGACAAACGGGCTCCAATGATCGGAATTAACATAGAATGCACCAACCAGAATTACCAGAAGCACAACTGAAAGTTTGACCAATACCATCATGTTGCTTGCATTGCGGCTTTCGCGGATGCCAATGTAGACCAGCCAGGTAATGAGTACGATGATCAGCAATGCCGGAAGGTCAGCGACCAGGTGAAAGGATCCCAGTCGGGGTGCAGTATTGTAAGCCTCCAGCGCGTCGCGAAGATTTTCGGGAAGTCCTGATACTGGGCTGCCGGACTGCATCATTGTGCTGGCTTCTTCAAAGCCCTGATGTGCGGTAAACCAGTCCATTTGCATCCACAGGGGTACATGAATATTTAAGTTGGAGAGAAAGCCGCAGAGATAGTCACTCCACGAAATCGCCACGGTGATGTTGCCAACGGAATATTCCATGATCAGTGCCCATCCGATGATCCAGGCGACCAGTTCACCAAAGGATACATAGGCATAGGTATACGCTGAGCCAGCCACAGGCAATATGCTGGCAAATTCTGCATAACAGAAGGCTGCAAAACTGCAGGCGATGGCTGTAAAGATGAAGAGAAAAATCACTCCGGGCCCTCCTTCGTAGGCTGCAGTCCCGATGGTGCTGAAGATTCCGGCGCCTACAATGGCAGCAATACCCAGGGCCGTCAGGTCGCGCACATTCAGGACCTTATGTAAATGGTGTTCTTCGTCGTGATCAATTTTTACGCTGTGAATCGGTTTTTTGCGGAAAAGTCCAGAAGGCATACCCTTGATTTTAGGCTGTGTAAACTTACATCTTTCAACATCATTCGTGGCAAGATATTTGCGACGGACTTGACCTGGATGAGTAATTTTGCCGCGAAATTAAAATGAAGCAACTGCTCCTCAATTGTCTGTGGTATATCCCGACTGGTTTGTCCGGATACAAAAACGATAAGCTATTGCAGGTCTGTAAAGACTTTGCGGCCAACTGTGGCGATGTCAGGGCCCAGTCGCTTTTTTCAAAAACTAAAAAAATAATCTAAATTCACTATGCACAACCGGTACTTTGATCTGATTGACCAGACGTATTTTTTTCCACAGGACGGTTTTGATCTTGAAAAGGATGAACTGATCTTCAATGGAATTCCGATTATGAACTTGATTGAAAAGCATGGCACGCCATTCAAGATGACTTACCTGCCCAAGATCGGAGATCAAATTAAAAAGGCGAAGAACCTTTTCAATAAATCCATGAAAAGCGAATCGTACGACGGTAAATATTATTACTGCTATTGTACCAAGTGCTGTCACTTCTCGTACGTATTGGAAGAAGTGCTTCAGCACGATGTTCAGCTTGAGACTTCATCAGCTTTTGATATCGATCTGATTCAGAGCCTGTACAAGAATGGAAAGATCGACAAGGATCGTATTATTGTCAACAATGGCTTTAAGACCAAGCAATATTTGCACAACATTTCAGGTCTGATCAACAGCGGATTTAAGAATGTAATTCCGGTGCTTGATAATATTTATGAGCTGGATTATTATGAACGCATGATTACCAAGAAGTGCAAGATCGGCGTGCGCATGGCTACTGAAGAAGAGCCCACTTTTGAATTCTACACTTCCAGACTCGGTATTCGAAGTTCTGACATCGTCAAGTTCTGCAAGGAAAAATTCAAGAAGAAGTCTAAATTTGAATTGTACATGCTTCATTTTTTTGTTGACACGGGCATCAAGGACACGACTTATTACTGGGGTGAGTTGAAGAAAGGAATCAAGACTTATGTAGAACTGAAGAAACTTTTTCCAACCCTGAAGGCGCTCAATATCGGTGGGGGATTACCCATTCGCAATTCTCTTGGATTTGAATACGATTACAAGTACATGATCTCGCAGATCGTCAAGATCATCAAGGAGGCTTGTGAAGAAGAAGGTGTTGATGATCCGGATATATTTACCGAATTCGGCAAGTATACCGTTGGCGAAAGTGGCGCTTCAATCTTTTCAATCCTCGAACAAAAACAACAAAATGATTCTGAGGTCTGGTACATGATTGACAACTCTCTCATGAATACACTTCCGGATAGCTGGGGCATTGCCGAACGATTTATTTTGCTTCCGATTAATAAATGGCACAACGAGTACCGTCGCGTCAATATCGGAGGCCTTACCTGTGATAATTCTGATTACTATAATTCAGAAGCGCAGAATCAGCAGCTCTTCCTGCCTTCCTACGACCGGCGAGACAAAGAACCACTGTATATGGGATTTTTTCATACCGGAGCATATCAGGATGCATTGTCTGGTTATGGTGGCATCAAACATTGTCTGATCCCTTCGCCAAAACACATCATTGTCGATCGCGATGACTATGGCAATATCATTGACTGGGTATATAGTGATGAGCAGAATGCCAAGGACATGCTGAAAATATTAGGATACAATTAGGAACCATAACCCCTTCGCAGTCGTTTAATACTACTTATGAAGAATACATACAAACTTGAGACCAAGACTTACGCAGGAATACCCTCCAAATATGCAGATCCCAAGCAGTCTTCTGTCATTCTGACTTCGATACCTTACGATGGTACATCCACCTGGGGAAAGGGTGCGGATAAAGGATTCAAAGCATTTCTCTATGCCTCTGAAAATATGGAACTCTACGACATTGAGACCGGCACAGAGCCGTATCGCAATGGAGTTAGCATGGAGCGCCCACTCGCGGTGTCGAAGGATACGCCGGAGGCAATGGTTCGCAAGGTTTATAAAAAGACACTGGATCTACTAAAGACGGGCAAGCTGCTTACATTCTTTGGGGGAGAACATTCCGTTAGCATTGGCGTATTGCGCGCTTATGCTGAGAAATATCCCAACCTGACAGTCGTGCAACTGGATGCACATACTGATCTGAGGCAATCTTATCACGGAAGTAAATACAATCATGCCTGCGCCGTTGCGGAAGCGCAACGCAATTGCAATCTGATCCAGGTCGGCATTCGCAGTATGGATGTCAGTGAGAAGGAATATCTGGATGAAAGCAAATGCTATTTTGCACACAACATCGTGGATAATGATTACTGGATGGAAGAATCCATCCGCAAAATGACAGATACCGTGTATATCACTTTGGATCTGGATGTTTTTGATTCTTCACTGATGCCAAGTACCGGTACGCCGGAACCCGGTGGCATGGAATGGTATCAGGTGTTGCAGTATCTGCGCATGATTTTCAGCAGGAAGAAAGTAGTTGGATTTGATATTGTGGAACTTGCACCCAATGTCAATAATCCTGCGCCGGACTTTTTGACCGCCAAGCTTTACTATAAAATGCTTGCGTATTATTTTGAAAGAAAAAACAGAACCCACTGATCATGAATAAAGGTCCGATATCACAATTTATCCAACACCACTACAGACATTTTAATGCCGCAGCACTGGTCGATGCAGCCAAAGGATATGAAGCACACCTGACCGAAGGTGGTAAGATGATGGTCACGCTGGCGGGAGCGATGAGCACCGCTGAACTTGGTGTTTCGCTGGCAGAAATGATTCGGCAGGGTAAGGTGGATATCATCTCCTGCACCGGTGCCAATCTCGAAGAAGATCTGATGAACCTGGTCGCGCACAGTCATTACATACGCATCCCGCATTACAGGGATCTCACGCCTCAGGAAGAGTGGGATTTGCTTGAAAAAGGACTCAACCGGGTCACAGATACCTGTATTCCTGAAGAAGAAGCATTCAGAAGGCTCCAAAAACATATCCATCAGTTATGGAAAGAAGCAGATGATCAAGGCGAACGTTTTTTTCCACATGAATTTATGTACCGTATGCTGCGCAGCGGCGTACTCGAGCAGTATTATGAGATTGATCCGAAGCATTCCTGGATGATTGCCGCTGCTGAAAAAAATCTGCCGATCGTCTGCCCGGGCTGGGAAGACAGCACCATGGGCAATATTTTTGCCTCTTACGTTATCAAAGGGGAGATCAAAGCGACCACCATGAAAAGCGGGATTGAATATATGGTCAGTTTATCTGACTGGTATCGCAAAAACTCTGCAGGAAAGGGCGTCGGATTCTTTCAGATTGGTGGAGGAATTGCGGGAGACTTTCCGATTTGCGTGGTGCCGATGATGTACCAGGACCTGGAATGGCACGACGTACCATTCTGGTCTTACTTCTGCCAGATCTCGGATTCCACGACTTCTTATGGCTCTTATTCCGGAGCAGTCCCCAATGAAAAAATCACCTGGGGCAAACTCGATATCCACACACCCAAGTTTATTGTAGAGAGTGATGCAACGATCGTAGCGCCATTGATCTTCGCATGGGTGCTGGGATGGTAAACTAAATCAAAAGTAAGTAGTAAATAGTTGGTAGTAAGTAGTCGACGGTCAATTTCGCTAGTTTTGCATTAAGTTTTTATTAAAAAAACTTAAGACAATAATGGCAGGTAAGTAGACCATTGTAAAGTTTGAGTTGAATGCAAATTAGGAATATTATGACATCTTACGCGCGAATAAATTAGTATTGTGAATCCCGAAATCCAACAGTTTTAGTGGATTAATAATTCATAGGTTCAAAAAATGAGACTTGATTAAATTTATTATCTTTATCGTAAATCTTCAATTTGAAATGAACATATGGTGAACAAGGCCAAAATTAATTTGACTATTTCAATTTTTGCAATACTTCTCGCCGGTATAATTAACCACAGACTTACAGCTCAAACCCAGGCCCAAAGCCGGATAGCCATAGCAGGTATTGATTTGATTAAGGATACTTCAGAATTCTTCATTTCATCGGGGATGGGTGAATACAATTCCGCGACAGTACTACAACAAGTTCCTAACGCGTGTATTGAGTTCTTTTCAAACTTTAAGAATTTTGTGGCGATCGACAGAAAGAATCTGAGCCTGATCAATATGGAGAAAGAACTTCAAAAATCAGAGGAATTCATAGATGGCTATATCGTCGATCAGGGCAAAAGTGAGGGTGTGGATTTTCTGGTCAAAAGTCTTTACTATGAGAAGAAGAAGAATTTAGTTATCAGGATCTACGATATTGCTGGGGGAAATGTCAAATGTACCAAAGAACAAAGACTGGAGTCCAATCTTTTGGGAATCAAGAATATCAATAATCAAATCCGCCTCATCCTTCACGAATTGGTTTATGAATGCTTTGGAATAAAGTTTACAGTATTAAAAGGCAATGAGCCCGCGGGTTCAAAATTGAGGCATTTGACGGTCGTTATGGGACGCAAGTCGAAAGTGAAAGAAGAAGATCAAGTAGAAATTTTTGAACTGGTTGAGGAGAATGTCGAGGGAGAAATGTTGAAGAGGAGAAATGTAATTGGCACCGGGACAGTAGAGGAAGTAATGGATGAAAATTTTTCCAATGTTAAAATCGAAAGTGGAGAAAAGGTAATTGCTGAAGCCATTGCCAAAGGAAAAAAATTGTATTGTACAATTCTAAATGTTTATAAATGAGAAAATTGATACTAAGCTTCTCTTTATTATTTTGTTACAGTGAGGCATGGTTGCAAAAGGCCGGAGAGGCAATCCTGCTCGACACACTGAATGACCATAATATTTATTCAGATTCAATTTACAATTGCTTCATTCATTCTGTAACGAACACTAAATCATCAAGACCCTATACTTTATATCTTTGGAATAGCATAAGCCATTCAGTCAGATTGGAGCCATCGTTTGCCACCCGTGAATCACCTTCAAGTGAAGCCGTATTTATCAAGCCTTTTACCACTTTTATGGACCGTTATCCACTCAAGATGATCAGAGATACGGCCAATCGAATTATAGAAGCCTATCTTGCTACAAGCCCTGTCTTTACTCTTGAAATCAAGGGAGTTGAAGTAGCTACTTCTGTACTTAATTTTACATCGAAACATAATTTAGTCAGTTTCCCTGAAGAGAAACTGACGATTCCGCTGGGCAAATATTTCAGCGCTGACCCCGATGTAATTATGATACGGGACAAAAAATCATATGATAAGTCACTCAATGCGCTCTATTCAGATTATGCGAATCAGATCAGGGATCTGAATCTACGTCGAATGTCTTACGCAGTCAATGCAATCAAGTATTATAATGCCGACATTATCTGTGCCGATCAGCAGGCTTTTGAAGTCATCACGGAACCTGGCTTCCAGGAAAAATCAATCAAAGAAGTTAAAATCAAAGCGGGATCAAAGCAGGGAATAATACCAGGCAGAGACTATGCTTGCTACGCAAAGCGAAAAGTGGGTTCACAGACATACTATGAACATCTGGACAACATTGAAATAAAGTTAGTCGAAGATTCAACAAGTGTAGGTAAAACACCGGCATTCAGCGGACGTGATTTGGCAAAAAGCTATAAGGCCGGTGATATTATTAAGGCCGTTCCGAGATATGATAAAAGAGCGCTCAATCGGCTGAATATGCCAGTGAATCAGAAGGCTATTAATCTGTCCATAAAGAAGGAATGTCTTTTTTGTGAGAATGCTGCGCAGCAACTGATAATTAATAATCCTATTCTCAATCTGGTAGAAAGAAACGCACCTGAATTGAAATATTTTGCTTCTTTGCTCAAGGATGAAAGATTTATCGATTATACCATAGCTGATCTGCAAGGCCGGCAGGCGGGATACAGGCTTCTGATCACTTTCGAAGGTAATGACGTCATCGCTACGGATATTCAGACAAACCGAATTATCTCGAATTCAAAAGTTCAAAAAAAGTTTTTTGATATTTCGACGACCGCAGGATTTAGTGTTGACGATCTATCATTGATTCTATCCTCGTTTGATCCGGAGCATTTCGGCATCAGGGTAACCGATGTCCTTGAGCAGAAAAAGGAAAAAATCAACACCGTCCTGATGTATAACCCTGCTGGTTTTGAGAGAGCAACTAAATTCGAAATTTACAAGGAGGAATCCATTGACGTAGATGGCGAGAAAATCAAACGTAAAACGGTCATCGGCGATGGTAAAATCGGAAAAATATTTTCTTCAAATCTGGCTGAACTGAATATCAAAGACGGAGAGTCAGAAGTATACCTGGCCTATTCCCGCAATGAACCTATTTTTGTTCAGTATAAAAATTAAAACATGAGAGGCATAATAATTTGTATTCTTGTATTATTGATTCAAGCTTTCGGTGACGCCAGCGCCCAGACAGAAAAATTTCAGCGCAACGGAATGGTTGAATTTATCCGGTCCGAAGGCCAGGTCATAACGGTCAGCACCAAGCATTATGCAAAAACAAAGAACATTCTGAAATATTATTGCGAGAGGAATGCTATGGAGAATATCCTGTTCAGGGGAATCCCCAATTCCAATCAGACATCGCCCATGATGGAAGGTGCAAACGAGCTCGATGCACGTCTGGCTGAGCTCTTGGAAACAGATTACATTCAGTTTATCACCAACAGCCAGTGTGTTGAATCGACTAAATCCAAGAAATTCTATTACGCAACGCAGATTGTCAGTGTGGATTTGCAGGCATTAAGAAAATACCTGGAAGACAAAAAAATCATCCGGAAATTCGGACTGTAAAAAAAGTTAAACTGAGTTTATGAGGAATTTATTAGAAATAGTTAATTTGTTTGTGTTAACTATTGGTGCAATGACTGCACAAGTCAATAGTCACCCTGTAGTTCAGCCGACCATTATGGTTGTACCCTTTGCAAAAGAAGGAGAAAAGTTAAGGGCTGCCTATGAGAAGTCAGATATCAACAGAATAGCGATCACCAAGGTAAAGGAAGCCTTTGACAAAAGAGGGGTCAACACCATTGACCTGATCGGGAAATTAAAGCAAACCAATAACAATGCTGCCTTGCAGGAGGAACAGGCCAATGAGACGATGGATCAGGTCGTTATCCTGTCCGGCGCGGATATCTATGTCGTGGTGGAAGCCACCAAGAAATACTCATCAACAGGCAACAGCGCCACAGTAATTCTGACAGCGTATGATGCTTTTTCTGGAGAGTCCCTTGCCAACAAAGTCGGCAACTCTCCATTGGTTTACAGTGATAACTTTGATAAATTGATCGAGAAGGCTGTTGAAGCGGAAATAGATAATCTGTTGAACACATTGCAGGAAAAGTTTACTATTGTGCTCAATGAAGGAAGGAGCATTGTGGTTACCCTGGGAGTGGAGTCTACCAGTGCATTGAGTCTGGAAAAGGAAATTAATGATTCCGGCGACTTGCTGTCGGAAGCGATTGAAGACTGGATGAAATCCAATGCGTTCAAAGGAAGTTATCACCTTCAGGGAGTTACACGGAATAAGATGATTTTTGATATTGTCAAAATTCCCATTCACACTCCCAGTGGTACGAATTACCGGTTGCGGGATTTTACATCTGATTTGCGCAAATACCTGCGCTCCATCAACCTGAGTACCAAACAAACCGTGCAAGGCAATAATGTTGTTTTTACCTTGTCCGAAGGTAAGGATAAGGAATAGTAATCAAGCATTTCGGATAAGAATAATATGTTCATTAAGAGTTGCAATTCAAATCAAGATCGGTATGAATAAGTTTTTTCTCAGATATTTTGTGGTACTTGCCGGAATTTTGTTTTTTTCAAACGGCCCGTTACTATCACAAAAAGTACTTTATAATATCGTTTCTTCTGATGGGAAAATGGACATCGGGACCCTGGATAAGTTCAAGTTGTTATTGAACAAGGAATTGAATGCCGAGTATACCAAGAATGCCATTTCGAAAATCAGTATCACCTGCAGAAGCACCAACGGAGGTATGATTGAAGGCATTGATACGCGAAGTATCAGCAAGTCGACGATGCTTGTTCGAATGGTCAATACCATAACTGGAAAAGACACGAGTATATCTTTTCAGTATGAGATCGTTGCAGACCAATCGCAAAGTACAGGCGAAGTGATTCTAAATAAATTCTCCAGCAAAAATGCAGATGTCACGGTTTTCAAGAAGGCATTTACTGATTTTTATAAAGCCAATGCGGATTGCGTTGCGATCGCGGCAATGTTGAATCAGATGAGAACAGATCACGAATTTGAAGAGTTGATCAGGAAAATGTCAAAACTCGAACAGAATAGCATTTGCACTGTGGAGATGACCGGCCTTAAGCAGGAAGTGCTGCATGCGTATAGTGCTGAGCAATGTGAAAAGAAATTGTATGACGCCAAGGTGCTCATCGCCAATGGTTCTTCGCAGGCACTGAATCAGGCTACGGCGATGTTGAGAAGCATACCTCCGAGCAAGGAATGCCGCGATCAGGCGATGCAGGTCATTCAGGACCTCACCAAGGCTGGAAATCTTAACGATAGCAACAAAAGCAAAGTGAATAATCTGAGCATGATGTGGGCGAACATAGATATCAACAACTGGATGGTACAACTGACAGAAGACTGAATTTATACATCATTCTGTCATCCCGAATTTCTTCGAAATTCGAGGATCTGACATCCCAAAATCCTTCGTATTTCGAGGATCTTCGATAGTTCATCATTCATATTTCACTTCTGACCCACGGCTCATAACAATTGCAAGTAGTCAATAGTCAAAAGCCAAGTTCGTTGCCTTTAAAAATAGTAGAATATGAAATGACCCGCGATCCCGTTCACTACGTTCACGGGACAGACTCGCGACTCGCGACTCAAGACTTATTTAAATAGTAAATAGTCAGTAGGCAAATTCGGGGCGTGTTCAGAAAATTCTAAAAAAATGACATCGTTACTGGTATTGCTTATTGATCTTAGCTAGTATTTCAGCGGAAGGCATCAGCACAGCCTGGTTCAGTTGATTCAGTGGTGTATCAGAAGTATTGAGCAATGTATGCAAATCTTTGCTTTGTGTATCTACGTAAATCAGCCCGGTGAGAATCTCGTGCTCACTTCTTGCCTGTGCTAATTTGCGCATGGCAGATGATTTGTCAAGTGGATCCCAGTCTGCAGCAAGTTTATTGACAGCAATGATGCTCTCGTCATGAAGTGGAATATATTTAATAGTACCCTGATCCTGTTGGTGAAGGATCTCTTCGCGGTATGGTACGAGGTCGATGGCTGCAGTTGCTTCCATGTGTTCGCGGGTGTAGTCATATGATTTGGTACTGCCCGCATTATTGTTGAAGGTGACACAAGGAGAGACGACGTCGATCAGCGCAAAACCCGGATGCGTCAATCCTGCTTTGATGAGCGGAATCAGCTGTTGCTTGTCTCCGGAAAAACTTCGGGCGACAAACGTAGCGCCCAGCTCTAATCCCAAGCCACAGAGGTCTATTCCCTGAAACTGATTCTCCGCACCGCTCTTGTTGATAGATCCTGCATCAGCAGTCGCTGAATCCTGACCCTTGGTCAGACCATAACAGCCATTATTCATGACGATGTACAGGATGTTCAGATTGCGTCGAATGGCATGAACAAATTGTCCCATTCCAATAGATGCAGTATCTCCGTCACCGGACACTCCGAGGTAAATCAGGTCACGGTTCGCCATCGCTGCACCAGTCGCAACAGAAGGCATTCTGCCATGAACCGAATTAAAGCCATGAGATTGTCCAAGAAAGTACGTAGGTGTCTTGGATGAACATCCGATGCCGGAAAGTTTGGCGAGTCGGTGTGGCTCAATTGCCATTTCATAGCAGGCCTGAATGATTGCTCCGGAAATGGAGTCGTGTCCGCATCCGGCGCAGAGCGTAGATATCGCGCCTTCGTATTCTTTGCGTGCCCTGCCTATCTTGTTGAGCGGGAGATCTGGGTTTCTGAATGTCGGACGAGCGTATGTCATTTTTTAACTATGAACGATAAACTATGAACTATGAATGGTGGACTGGAGCTTGGTGCATGATTTTCTGAATTTCATCAGAGATGAACTGTGCAGTAATCGGCATTCCGTTAAATTGAAGTACCTTCTTAATCTTTGACGGCGGGATGGCATTTTCAATCATGAGCAGCGATCTCATTTGTGCGTCGCGGTTTTGTTCTACCAGATAGATCGTATCGTGTGCATGGATAAATTCGATGATCTCTTCCGTAAATGGAAAGGATTTGATGCGCAAAGCATTCAGTGCAATGCCCTGATTTTGCAAAATATCCATGGCTTCAACGGCCGCATAACTCGATGTGCCGAAATAAATGATTGCTTCATTGTGCGATGGATCAAAACGCACAATTTCCGGTCCCGGGACACGACTGCGAATGGTCTCCCATTTTTTCTCCAGGCGGCGCATTCCGTCTGCATACACATCACCATCTTCAGTATACGCTGCCATCGGATCGTGTGAGGAGCCTCTGGTGAAAAAAGAGCCTTTGGATGGGTGGGTACCCGGGATGGTGCGATAAGGAATTCCGTCGCCGTCGATATCGAGATATCGTCCCCATACTTTGGCATCATCCAGATCTTTGGTGGTCATGATCTTGCCACGGTTATATTGATAATTGTCGCGAAGCGTGAAGGCGTCTGTCAGATGATCGTTCATGCCAAGATCGAGATCTGTAAGTACAATCACTGCTGTCTGAAAAAACTCTGCCAGGTCAAACGCCGTCAAGGTCATGTCGAAGCATTCATTCGGCGTACTGGGAAAGAGGAGAATGTGTTTTGTGTCACCATGGGAAGCATATGCAGCAGAGAGGACGTCTGATTGCTGGGTCCTCGTTGGCATACCGGTCGAAGGACCACTGCGCTGTACATCAAATAGCACGGCAGGAATTTCAGCAAAATAACTTAGCCCCAGAAACTCGCTCATCAGCGACAGGCCGGGACCACTGGTCGAAGTGAATGCCCTGGCGCCATTCCATGAAGCGCCCAGGACCATGCCCATGGCCGCCAGTTCATCTTCTGCCTGTATCATGGCAAAATTTTTCTTGCCGGTGGAAGCGTCAATTCTGTATTTGGTGCACCACTTTTCAAAGGCATTCATCAAGCTTGTACTCGGGGTAATCGGATACCAGGATCCGACAGTAGCACCTGCGAACACTGCGCCAAGACCGCAGGCATTATTGCCGTCAGTCAGAATTTTATTTTGATTGAGATTGCGTCTTTCAAGGCGATAGGGAAGCGGACATTCGAAGTTGGATTCCGCATAGTTCATTCCGAGATGAAGAGCCTGAATGTTGCCGGGTATCAGTTTCTCTTTTTTAGCAAATTGTTCCTGAACCAATTGTTCAAATACTTCCTTTTCCATTCCCAGCAGCGCACAAAGCGCTCCGACATAAATCATGTTTTTCATCAACAGATGCTGACGCGGATCATTGTAGTGCTGCATGCAAAGCGACATCATCGGGATGCCGATGTAGTGAAGATCTTCGCGAATGAAATCTTCTCCCAGATTTTTAGTGGAATCGTAGACGAGGTAACCACCGGAGCGAACGCTTTCAATGTCTTTCTTCAGACTTTGTGCGTTGACCGCAACCATGATATCGATGCCGTCACGGCGGCCGAGGTAGCCTTTCTCATTGATGCGAACTTCGTACCAGGTCGGCAGACCTTGAATGTTGGAGGGAAATATATTTTTTGGGGTAACCGGGATACCCATTCGGTATACCGCTTTGGCAAACATATTGTTGGCGCTGGCCGATCCAGTACCGTTGACAGTGGCAAAGCGGACAACAAGGTCATTGATCAATACGGGCTGGCTCATAGAGAACAGGCTTTCGGAGCGTGATACAAATATTTCTGCATGTCCCATGCAGTGGTCGGGCATCGCTCTGCGCATAATCCGCAATGCAGACAGAGGTTCTCATCCTTCACCATGACGCGCAACGTTTTCAACCCATCCGCCACATAGAGGTCCTGGCTTTTATTATTGGCGGGTGCGTTGAGGCGGGTCCGCAATTCATCTTCCTCGCCGTTATCGGTAAAGGTTATACAGGTCGTTGGACAAATATCGACGCAGGCATCGCATTCAATACAACGGCTGGCTGTAAAAACCGTTTGTACGTCACAATTGAGGCAGCGTTGTGCTTCGTGAAAGGCAGTCTCGCGGGAGAACCCCAATTCTACTTCCAGCATGCGATCGCTGAGGGTTTTTGTTTTATCCGCATGAGGTACCTTAAACCGCAGGTCTGGTGTCGTCTGGTTGTCATATGACCATTCGTGAATACCCATTTTCTGAAGCATCAGGTTCGTTAACGGGCCCGGGCGTTCAGCAGGACTTTTGCCCTGGCAGAAAAGGTCTATCGATATGGCAGCGGCATGCCCTTGTGCAACGGCTGTGATGACGTTTTTGGGACCAAATGCGGCATCCCCACCGAAAAATACTTTAGGCAGGGTAGACTGAAAAGTATCAGGGTTGAGCACCGGCATTCCCCATTTGTCAAAATCCAGACCCAGATCCCTTTCGATCCATGGAAAACTGTTTTCTTGCCCAATTGCCAGGATCACATCATCTGCCTCCATAAAGACCACCTCCCCGGTAGGTACGAGTGAGCGACGTCCCTGATCATACCGGGCTTCGACCACTTCAAAATCCATCCCTTTCAGCTGGCCGTCGCGGATTACAAATCGGAGTGGTGAATGCAGGTTGTAAAAAGGAATATCTTCGTGTTGTGCATCTTCGATCTCCCAGGGAGATGCTTTCATCTCATTCAATGGGCTTCTCACGACCACCCTGACATCCCGGCCACCCAGACGTCGCGAGGTGCGGCAGCAGTCCATGGCGGTATTACCGCCTCCGATCACGAGTACTTTCTGGCCGATCTCTTTAGTATGTCCGAAAGCTACGTTAGCCAGCCAGTTGATGCCGATATGTATCCGGGAAGCTCCTTCTCTGCGACCTTCCAGTTCCGGGAGATCCTTGCCTTTGGGCGCTCCAGAGCCTACGAACACTGCGTCATAGCCCTGTTGGAGGAGATGCTTTAGGCTGTCTACGTAATGATTGAAATGGCTGACCACACCCATGTTGAGTATATAGCCTACTTCTTCGTTGAGAACTTCTTCCGGAAGCCTGAAGCTTGGAATCTGGCTGCGCATGAATCCACCTCCTGCAAACTGCTCATCAAAGACATGCAAATCATATCCCAGTGGTGCCAGGTCCCTTGCCACTGTGAGCGAGGCAGGTCCGGCCCCAATCAGGGCAATTTTTTTTCCGTTCTTGTTGGCGGCAGGTCCCGGGATCCGATGGCTGATATCAGATTTAAAATCTGCGGCTACCCTTTTGAGGCGGCAGATTGCAACCGGTTCTTCCTCCACTCTGCCTCGGCGGCAGGCCGGCTCACAGGGTCGGTCGCAGGTACGTCCGAGTACCCCCGGAAATACATTGGATACCCAGTTGATCATATAGGCGTCAGAATATCGCCCATCCGCGATCAGTCGAATGTACTCTGGCACCGGCGTATGGGCGGGACAGGCATGCTGACAGTCGATGACTTTGTGGAAATACTCCGGGTTTTTAATATCCGTGGGATTCACGCTTTAAATTTGGCTGGCAAAAATAGATATTTCCCATATAAAAGCCCCTTAAAATCAGGCAGATTAATCAATGTTCAGAAACTGAGGAGAACTGTTAATATACGGGATTCATCTTCAGTCATAATTGTAATCATGTACCGCGTGCAGCCCTTTTGGGACGATGATCATGGTATTGCAATTGCTTGCTGACCAAGAGTTGTTGCTTCGTAGCAAAAGATTGTAATGATGCAACAATTGTTCTTTAACCACAGATTGATTTGCTGTTCGTTTAATCAACTTGCACATTGGTCTGATGAACCTTGAGCCCGTAATTTTCGAATGAATACATTTACGTTACATTCGAGACACCGCCCGCCAATCCAAATTATAACATTCATTATTATTTGTATGAAATACTAAGAGAGCACCCGTATTTTAAGAATTGGGAATTTATTCCATACATTTAAATGGTCAGTAAAATGAAAGCTTGGCGAAACACCCACAGATATTAATTATTAAGTCTTGGATTTTTACTCGCCTAGTTGTACAAGAGATATAGTGCCTGTACCGTAAAGCGGCACTCAAAAGATAGTAAATACGGCCCAAGTCTGAACGGGTTAGTCAGGACAATGCACACTTTTAATAACACACTATGCACACCTTATAAAGATTTTTATTTGCCTTAATGATTGGATTATTATTGTTTAATTCATGCAAAAAAGAAGTGATGGATCATTCTTTAGATCTTAATCCAACGAGCCTGGAAATTGATAACCCGCCTTTTGTATCCGGAGAAGGTGGTATTCACAACGAGACCAATATAATTGAAACAATTCTTGGGCCCGCCCGCAACAATCCTTATACGGTTGAAGTCATGAAAAACGCATGGAATAACTTATATCCTGAACACCAATTGAATAATTTGGCACCAACCCATTTGTATGTTAAATTTTCGCCGGGAAGCGAGGAAGACTACAAATTACTGGCGAAGACAAATGAAATGTTTTATGATTATCCACTGGAAAATGAAATCATAACACTGGGTGATTTCTATCCGCAGACTGACAGGCAGTTTCCGGAACTTTGGGCGGTGGTGCCTCCGGATTTTCAATCACCAATTGCAGGATATAGCATACTGGCGCAACTCTTTATTCCGCGCTACAATACGGAATTAACCCGTGAGGCGTTTGAGTTAACAGGTAATGCGTACAACACGGGCGGAGATCCAATGTATGTCAAAACAGATGACAATATACTTAGCCTCGTTGCACCAACTAATCCTGAAGATGGCGGAGGAGGCTCGGGTAACAGCGATCCCAATCTGACTAAAAATGATTGCCAGTGTGTTGTCTACGCGGATTACCGCAAGCCAGGTGGATGTGTTAAAGTTATGGATGTAGAGCACCAGCAGTTTGAGGGCGTGCGTCACGTTAAAATTATAACCAAGGATTCATGGTTTACTGAAGATGAAACTGAAACTGATGATAACGGGTGTTGGAAAATCAATGACCAGTACCATGGTGATATGTGGATGTGGGTGAAGTTTACCGGACCCGTATGCCAGATTCGCGGAGTAAAAGACGGATTGAACTACCTGCTGGGCTGGAGTCATCCGGTCAAAGATTACCTCGGTAAGATCAGGACAGGTCCTCCATATAATAACATCGCTGTAAATTATAACATTTGGGTGAACAGGGGTTCATCCGCGCACATGAATTGGGCGGCTGCAACAATCAACAATGCTGTTCATGAATTTCATCAGTACGCTACTTCAGAGGGTATTGCGACGCCACCATTTCTGGATATCTTTGAAGTGGGTAATATGGCACCGCAAGGCATTACACTTATGGCAAATTATTTGCCTGCGATTCCGGCTGGATTTATTACTTCACTGATTCCTTCATGGTTGTACAGGCAACTTCCTGATATTGGAATGGGTGTAGAAAGCAAGCACTCAGATCAGATCAAGGAGATCGTCTATCACGAATCAGCGCATGCTTCCCATTTTGTCAAGGCGGGGCCGCAATTCTGGATGGAAGTTCAAAAAGAGGAAGCAGATGGAATTCTCAACCACGGTGGCAATCCCTACTATCAGGTTGGCGGGATTGTAGATTTGGCGGAAGCATGGGCTTACCATGTGGGGTGGTTTTTTTCTGATAAGAATTATCCTGATCCTAGAAGATCAAAATTGTGGGATCAGTACTTAGAATTTTATAGAAATCATGAAAATGGTCACATGCCATGTGGAGTTTTTCATGATTTAAAAGATATGATACCTGACGGGATTGAGCGGACAATTGATTATTGTTGTAGTGGAAATTACAATGTGATTGACCGAGTTCAAGGATATAACTCACAACAAATTTTTAATTTGTTCGATAACCAACTAAAATCTCCAGCCAGTTTCTATGGAAAATTTAAACAAAAGTTTGGCCAGAACAACAATTTATTATTGCAAAACATGGATCTATTATTCAATTCATATTAACTTTATTTAATGAGAGTTTGGTATATTCTAGTGGTATTATTGAACGTTATCTCCTGCGGTGATGACGGACCGAACTGCCCGGGTAACATTAGCCTCCCGTTATGGGTTAGTCCATATAAACCATATTATAGCATTGGTGATACCATCATCATATCCTCAAGATTTCATAAGCTGATTTATGATTCGAAGACTGAAAAGTATTATGATGCCAGCACATATAAGTTTTCTCCAACTGTATCAATTGAGTATATTGATAGCGCAAATATTCCATTTAAAGGTTCTCAAATTGAGAACATAGCGGATTATATGAAAGAAGACAATTCCGGAATGAATTATCTTAGAGTTGAGAATAGAAGTTCAATAGCTGGAGAATACGGGTTAAGACAGGATACAATCAATTTTAGTATTCGCCTCAGACTTAAGGTGCCCGGAGCATTTTGGATTTCGACGAGCAGCCTTTCAAGCGGCGACTCCCACTTGCAGAATAATTTTTATTTCGGATGTCGGGGAAGGCAGATCACTTTCTACTTAATGTCACCTAAGGAAAGCAACATTTATTTAATGCAGAATCTTCGATCAATTTACCCGAATGATTATATCTTGTCAGATTCAATTCATCGTTTCTATAACCGCGCCGGGTATTGCTTTGAAGTGAGGTAAGCCTAATCTTAAGAGGAGTTTGTAAAAATTTATAGACTATGATCTGTAAGTAAAGATAATGAGATATTTTCCTTTGTCTATCATATTGGTATTATTATACTCCTGTGGTGATGACGGTCCAAACTGTCCGGGCGATATTAGCCTTCCTGTAGAAATTAGTCCTTTTAAGCCATATTACAGCATTGGTGATACGGTAACCATTTCTTCAAAATTTTATGCATTAATTTACGATCAAAAGACAGAAAAATTTTATAATTCCATAAACTACCGTTTCACGCCAATTATATATTTAAATACCATAGATAGTTCCGACGAGTACAACTGGAAATCGAAGGTTCATGAGTTAAGCACTTTTATACAACAGAGCAATGAGGGCATGAATCTTATTGTATCAGCTGAGCAGGGTGTAATTACAGGCGAATATAATTTAGCAAAAGACTCGCTTTACCTTAGTGTGCAATTAATTTTGAAATCTGCAGGACTTATGTCTTTAAGGATCGGAAGCTTAACCTCTGGAGATAGTCATTTACAGAATAATTATCATTTTGGTTGCAGGGGAAGAGAGATCACTTTTTGCCTCAAATCACCGGCAGAAGACAATATAAAATTATTACAGCAGCACAGATCGAATGAACGGAACAATTGGATCCTGGCGGATTCTATCGGCAGATTTAAACAGTATGCCGGATATTGTTTTGAGGTCAAATGAGTAAATTAAAAATGATTGAATATTGTAGTACTTAGGGGGCTGAGCTTTGGCTTTGGAACCGACGCTCAGCGGTATATATCTGCAAGTATAGTAGTCGGCGAAATTATAGCAGACTAAATATTGTTTTGGCGCTGGATGTGATGGATCTTTAACTTGAGCTACATCATCAAATTGAAGATTTTAAATACACACCAAAAAATAGGCCGGAGCCTGCGCTAAACAGTGGGTATTACCATTCTTCTCAACAATTACATGTTTGTCAAATGAAACCCAGATCCCGGCGTTAGCGAATAACCGTAATATCGCTTTTGAATACTTCTTTTTTACCATTGTTCGGATTGAAATATTCAAGAACCAGAACATATACACCTTCTACGACTCGTTTGTCATGAAATGTGCCATCCCATTCCGCGTCACCATCGTTGCTTTGAAAACACAGGGCTCCATTGCGATCATAAATGGCCCATCGAAGCACATTGATTCCTAAATGAGTAATCTTGAATTTGTCTTGTTTGCTATTGGGACTAAAAATATTCGGGACATAAATTCTGACTTCGTTTCGGATGCAGATTTTTCTTGAAAAAGTCGCAACGCAACCAAGATCGTTTTCAACCCGTTGCACAATTACAAATATTCCTGTATCCCGATATTCATGTGTTAAGGCTCCGGGCTGATTTAAGTCAACGGCAGGAGAGCCATCACCAAAATCAATCGTGCCTTTGGTATATCCCTGAGCGAGGTCAATGATTTCAACCATATTGTTGATATTATCGATGCAATCCTGATTGGGTATCATATTAAAATTGGCAGCGATGGGTTTAGCGCCGGGTAGTTCTATTTGGTGTTCTTCCTTGCAACCGGATGTTTTTTGAATTATGATGGCGGTGTATTCTCCCGGATTACTTACCAGTCGGATTCCTTTTCTGACCGGATTGGTTTGCCACTCCACATCAAATTCGCTACTATCCAATTTTAATTCAACAAAAGTGGTTTCACCAAAACATACCTCAGGACCCTGTATGGTATCAATGATGAATGGAGGATGCACAAACACCAGAACACTATCAACCAGATCTTCCGAACATCCATCGGTCACCGTTACCCTGTACCAGTTGCTTTGCATAGGAGATACAATGTGACTGCTTCCGAAGCCCAAGCCCTGATCCCAGGTATAGGTAAAACCACCCTGACCTCCGGTGGCATCTATTGAGATGGAGGCTCTTTGACCAAAGCAGATTGTATCGTTCTTACTGATCTTTTTCCTGGTAATCGGCGGAAGAATCTTTACGAACATTCTTTCTGATGAAGCACAATTGCCGCTACCGCGGGTATAGGATAATTCCCAAACCCCGGAGCCTAATCTGGCCGGATTGATGATTGGCGGAGACAATACACCATTGATATAGAAACTACCTCCTGCAGGAGTTACAATTACAGGAATGTCTTCATCTTTAAAGCAATACTGGGTATTGATTCCTGTAATACTTACCTGTGTCCATGCTTCGACTTCAACAATTGTATCTTTGATACAACCAGCGGGACTCACATAACTTACTTTGTGAATTCCGGTTCCGGAAAGTGCCGGATCAAACAATCCCTGTTTGTCATCAAGAAAACCATTACCTATCCAATATCCTCCTGTAGGTTGAACAGATAATACGGTCGGCGGGCTCCTGTCACAAAGTTTATAATCCGAAAATTGAATGGGCATTTCCACTTCAAGATCAATGGTGTCCAGACATCCAAAAGCTTCATAGGTAATTGAATGCTTACCGGGACCTGCGAATTGCGGAATCCAGAGGTAATGGCTATCGACCAATTGAATGCCATTTCCACTAAATCGTCCGGGTCCATCACCGGGATTCAACCACGAAGACAAATTAACACTATCGGAAACAGGACAGAACAGTGTCGTATCCGGCTTTCTCAAGTGAACATCGTGAATATATGCCGCCAGCGTATCACGGCATTGTCTGAAGTTTATCTGATAAAGATGTTTGCCAGCAGGAAGTCCGGAAATATCAAATCTGTTGTTGATGGCATCAAAAGTACCAGGACCTGCCCATCGGCCTGCGGTTGGAAGATTGAGATAGTGATCCCCAAGACATAGATCTACATCCTGACCTGCATCAGGTTTTGTAATAAATATCTGAATGTTCTTGTCACAACCATTAATCCTGTAGTTGTAAGTATTCCATTGATTGATAACAAATTTATTGCCACTGACTTTTCCTGCCAAACTGTCTGTAATCCCGGGACCAGACCAGATTCCACCTGTTGGATTAAAAGAGAATTGAAAATTCTCCAAATAACAAAATGTATCAACTTTAGTAATCTGTATGCTATCCGCAACCCGAATCGTTTTATTGGCAGTGCATCCATTGGGAGCAGTGTAGCTTACAACATAGGTTCCTGAGACCAATGGTGAAAATCTACCCATCGAATCTATTCCATTTCCTGTCCAGTGTCCACCGATTGGATGCCCCCCCATAACCTGAAAATCGGCGCT
Source organism: Saprospiraceae bacterium (assembly GCA_046329325.1). Lineage (GTDB taxonomy): Bacteria > Bacteroidota > Bacteroidia > Chitinophagales > Saprospiraceae > Vicinibacter. Next base: position 689,313 of record JAXLUU010000001.1, on the reverse strand, counting down.
TCCCTGACAAGCTGCATCAGGCAAGCCCGCATCAATTGGTGAGATGAATAAAGTGTCAGTAGTACGGCATGTATTCGGTGCAGTATACACCACAATATCCCTTTGTATTGCATTGGATGTTGACCAATAGGCAAATGGGTACTGTCCAGATCGATTCTGAGCCGGTGGTATCGCAGTGGCAAAAAATGTTCCACCGCCGAGATCAACAACGTATTGCCAATTAGCAGCAGATGCGCAGATTGTATCCGGTATGGGGTTCAGAATTTTTGGTACAGGATTGACGCGGACATTTTTTTGAGCAGCACACCCATTGGCAGCCTGATAACTTACCACAAAAGTGCCCGAATCAATTGGATTAAATAAACCACTTGAATCACAGTATGGGCCCTGCCAAAATCCATTCAAGGGCGAACTGCCGGTCAGCTGAAAAGGAGGCGTTCCCTGACATACAGCCTGGGCCGGGCCGGCGCTAACTGGTCGAATGTAAATGGTGTCTTTTACTCGACACCCATTGGGGTCTACATAAGTAACGGTATCCGTTAGCAAACTATCATTTCCGGTTAACCGCCAAAATTCGTAAATACCGGATTTTCTTTGATTACCGGGAATGACCAATGAGAAAAAATCTCCACCCGGAATACTAACCTTATATTGCCAGTTGATTGCTGAGGCACAAAATGTATCCTGTATCGGGTTGATCAGCATCGGAAGATTGAAGACTTCAATGTTTCGCTGTGCAGAACAACCATTCGGTGCTGTATACAGAAAGGTAAATAATCCAACAGAATCCGGCACAAAGGTACGGTTGGGTCCAAGTCGGGTGCCCGTCCAGGTGCCTCCCGCCGGAGTTGCTCCGTTTAGGGTTATGACGGGTCCGTTTAAACAAGCTTTTTGATTGGCACCCGGATCAATGGGCCAAACCAATACGGTATCACATGTTTTGCATCCATTGGCTGCAATGTAACACACTGTATCACTCTGCAAATTGTTTCCCTTCGCACTTCGCCAAAATTCATAAACGCCTGTCTTATTATTCTGAGCCGGAAATTTGGAAGAGAAGAAATTTCCGCCATTTAAATCCACAAGATATTTCCAATTGGCTGCATTGGCGCATACCGTATCCTGAACCGGATTTAGGATATGGGGGCGCTTGAGTGGAACATAATTAAATTTGGCGGTGTCTTTTCTGCCGGAAGCACTGTCAGTCGCTATGACATAATACACCGATGAATCCTTATCACATACCTGTATTGATCTTGCGGTCTGCCCACCTGGTATCCAGAGATAACGAAACACCTGCCGGGAGTCGGCCAAAGTAAGTGCCTCCAGTGTTGTACATAATCCTTCACATACTGAACTATCCCTGAGGTTGATTTCTACAACAAACGGGCAGTTTTTCATATTAAAAAGAACACTGGAAATCAGGGAGTGCTCCTTCTGACACTCGTCAATATATTTGAATGAAAAAGTCAGCCGGTAATTGACAGGTTTGTCCAGCGGCGGGTCAAATTTGACGCGAATACGGTTTGTCAGTCCATTGACACAGTTGAGTGCTTCTGCTTCAATGACGCTCGAGTTGCCTGGCCCCAATATACTAAAATTAGCGGGTACAATCTGATTGCACGGGACATCATAGCCTAGCTCCAATATCAGTTCGGTTAATGGACAATCTGTACTGGACAATATTTTAAGCGATGGAGGTTTCGGCAATTCAAACAATACCATCCAATTCATTTTCCAGCCATTGGCCGTAATGTTGTCATCACTTTTGAAATGAATAGTCACGCATCCACTTTTGGCAATGAAAGTCGGTGCTGGTCGCAAAATACCACTTAAGCTGCCAATAACGGGTGCATTGCGGTCTGGCCCGTCGTAGATTGTCATCACATCGTAAGTTTTTTCCGTAGCAAAAAACTCAAAATTTAATATGATGGCAGTGGCCCTTGGCACACAGATCGTAAAAGTAAAATCCTCATTATGGTCATAGTTTTTATTTTCACCCGCCTGACTATGCGTAAGAATACCTTCACAATCATGTACCAGTAGATTTTGCATGTTGTATTCTGGCTGGGCTATGACTATTTGGCACAGCAACGCAAATCCCATTGCAAAGAGGTCTCTAATGGATATTATTACATTTGAATTGCCTGTCACTTTTTCAGAATTATCACGTCCGGACTAATCAGTTCATTACTTTTATTACCTTTCCTGTCCTTCATGTAAATGTAAAATCTTGTCCTTTCATTGGAGCGATTTCCGAATACAAACAAACTCGGAAACTCAAGTTTGAGATTTCCCTGGACAGCAATCTCTGCGCCTGGTGGTGCAACCGGGCCGATATAAAATCCATCATAATTCGTTAACCTGGCATCCCGTATAAAAACTGCGTACTGATCTGGTTCTTCAAAACCAAGATCGCCATCTCCATCCTGATAGTGTATGCTCAGCGTTAAAATATCATCAAATTCACGGATCGTATCATTTGAAATGCCGTTTAATCTGATTTCCGGTGTAGTCGAAAAAGGTGGTTCGTCTGAAATGGTATGACAACCCAGCACCACTAAGTTTAAGATAATAAAAAATATCCACCTAATATCTTTCAAGGGACATATATTTTTTCATGGAAAATAGCGCCTTGTCTGAAGGCAATTCAAAACTTTGATTTTGCTGATCTTTCACATAGGCCCTGAAATAAATTTGCTTTTGCTGCTGAAAAAGTTTCTTTGAAAGTAACTGGATTTTATGGCTGTAATTGACTGTATCACCATAGAGTCCGATTTGTCTGAAAGGCGTCTGCAGCACTTCAAAGTTCATCACTATTTGTGTTGAATCATAGTGATGCGGATCTGGACTGAATCGGATTTCATTGATGCCAAAACTTCGTGGATCCTGACCATCATGTTTGAATGCCACAAAAATGTCAATGGTGTCTTTTGTACTGTCAAGAACAAAAGAGCCGTTTAAAGGGCGTCTTTCAATTATTCCGGTATCGCGGTACGTTGCAAAACACCCCAATAATTGAGCCTGGGGTATTCCTTCTTTTGCAATTGTGCCGTCCACTGAAGGAGCACCTGATTTGATCCATCGTTCAATTAATGCGATGTACCGGGATTTGTTTTTGCCCCAGTCGGAATCGGGCTCAATTTGTATGGGCATCTGCGGTGAAACAATGTTATTTAGTCTCGCCAGAATGACTGATTCTTCCGGGGCAAAAGGTTTGACCCGAACAAAATACTTGCCATCCTGCTTAATCGCTTTTCTAAAGACCAGGGTATTATATGAACTTTCGATGGTTCTGAAATCCGGATTAAATGTACCGTCATGGCAACCTGCATTTGCACAGGTAGGCTTAAATATGTACTGAAATAATCCGGCAATTGAAGTTGAATCGGGATCTTTAAAAATAAATTTAACCGTGTCCTGCACAGGGTTATAATTATCGAATGGGTTCTCCGGAATTTCAGGTTTGCTGCAGGTCAATAAAAATAAAGCCATTCCGGTAAAGAATAAGTAATAAAGTTGGATAATTTTCTTCATTACGATAATCAGATTCTGTCAAATAATGAGCGGGCCGCGCTGTCTAGGAGTCCAGCATTATAGACGGTTTCCTTAATACCAAAAATATCGGCAATGGTAGGAACAATATCTGCGGCATCGCCGAGTGGATTTTGTTCTGAGCCCCTCTTTAAGTTGGCATCTACGCCCGGACCAACCATGAGTGTAAATATTCTTCTTGCATTAGGGCTACCGGAATGATCATAGGAATACCAGTCATTAAGGTCTTTGATCGAGTTGTGATCCTCATCTCTGCCGTGTTCCGGCATGACGATCATGATGGTATCGTCTTTCATTTCAGGAATAGACTGAATTTCTTTCCATAGGAATGCGATTCCGTGATCTGCACGATGAATGTTTTTAAGATAAGCTGTAAAGTCGCCATGACACACATCGATATTGCTAAGATCAACTATGGTCAACCGGGGTTTAAACCAGCGAATCAATTCAACGGTGTATCCCAGTGTAATCAGATCTCCATTATCACTTACAGGCGGAGCACTTATTCTTCCTTCTTTTACTTTTTCGAATGTCTGACGAACAAATTCCCTAATATTGTTTTCTTCTTCCGGTGTATTGTACAGGTGCGGAATCTCCAAACCTTCATTGGTAAAATTTTGATTGAGGAATCCTCTGATTTCCCTAAACATTTCGTAATCTGTGTCAGGATGATAGTTTTTAAAATTCATGAAATGTTCCTTGCCCGGCGCGCCAAATGTTACCGTTGGTGCAATAAAGTTTCCGGCGTAACGTCTTCCATATTTTTCATGTGCAGAATAATTGAGAAGCGATCTTGAACCAGTCAGGCTGTTGGCCACTGACCAGCAATCTGTTGCTTTGAATCCGGCATGTTTTCTTAAGTATTCAAAAATAGTCGGTGAAGCGGTACGTTGTCGTAGTCCGGAGGTCACATAATAGTTGCCGGAGACACCTGTGCTCAATCCATTAAAGTGTCCTGCGCCTCCTTTGGAAAAGCTAACTTCAGGAAACAGAACGCCGAGTTTTTGCAAGGGGGTTTGCAAAATCGGATTAATCGGAAACGCGCCAACAATGTTGTTGCTTACATCATCAGTGCCGTAAGCAATTTTGTCCGTCGGGGCAGGCCCATCCAAAAGATTATACATAATGTTGCCTTCGACCTGTTCATTTTGGCTGCCTGCCAGGTATCGCTGAAGAACTGATTCCTGTTGGCGTAGCCCTCCTGCAAATTGGACAAAGACAACGTGCTTGGCCTTTAAAGGCGATTGTTGTGCAAATAACAAACCAGAAGGTAAAATATACGGAACAGTGATGCTTCCGGCTGCCAGAGCAGAGTCTTTAAGGAATTTCCTGCGTTTCATTCTATGAATCATTTAATAATGAAAATGCTCATTGCATGTGCCAAAAGCAAAGTAAAAGTGTTCAGGGGTAACATTCGGCCGGCTCTTGATATAGTTGAGCATCCAATTCAATTCGGCTTCAGTGGGTTCCCTTACCAAAAATCGTTTGTATGTGGCGCGGATGAATGCTTCCGGATTTTTAAGCATTTCTTCCTTGGTCGGAAGAATAACATTTGGATCATTCATGTATTTGCTCAGCAAAATATCGAATGCCACTTGCTTATCGCCAATGGATTCGATGGCTTTTTGAGCGCTCAGCATGGAATTAGGGCTGATGGCCTTTTGAAAAAAATTGGTATAAAGTATTGAAATGTATTGCGCAACTGATTTGGGTTTAATCTTCTGGCTGTTGACTGGTAAAATGGTCTGATCGTCAATTTGATAAACGTAGAAATCCTTTTGACAAGAACTCAACAAGATGATCAAGCCAGCGATTAAGAGGTGGAACGCTTTGTTATTTGAAACTTGCATATTCATCGGTGACAGCAATTTTTCTGATTATTTCTCGGATGTCCCGATGTGTTATGTATTCGGGTAGTATTGTCGCCAGTTCTCGTTCTTTGGGAAACCTGTTTAGATAAATTTGAAATATCCAAATGACCATCCCTTCGAACATGGCAGGCGATTCAATCATGCTTTGAATAAATTCGGTTCTGTTACTGCAATAGTTGCCAAAGATGATGCCCGGTTGGTTTTTTTCAATTACTTCAAATGCAACATTATACTCCTGATCTGTTGGCAGGCGAAATAATAACTCGTTATATACAGCGCGAATAAAATTGAAGGTATTCATGTTAATCACATCATAAATGCTGTTGTCTACCAGGTAACTGAATACCTGGTGATAATTTATATCCTGATTGTATAGATCAACCTGGCTTTGCAAGAGATCCTGAAGTTTGCGAATTTGATTCAGCCTGCTGTAAAAGCGATCCCACTTGCCATCCATGGAATCGCGCATGGCATCTGATATCAAAAGACCCATTTCGCGTTGAATTTCTTCATCTGATACACCTTCCAGACAACGAACTTTGGCAAGATTATATAAGTTTAAATAGAAAGCAGCCTTGTAGGATCGCTCACCGATTCTGAATGTGGTATCCTGCATTAATTTGTTGATCAACTCTAGTCGGGCTTCCCGGCTTAACTCTTTGGCTTTAAGAGAATCCACTTCCGGACCCAATTCCACTTTAAGGGGTTCACGTCCTATTAAGTCGATGAACAACCGATTGACATAGTTTTCAATTTTTAATCTTGAAATATTGGTCACTGAGATCGGATCATTGTCCGTAATAACATTGATATGATCCTTTGTGCAGGATTTCAGGAAAACGAGGCATAAAGCCATTAAAATCCAACTGAAGGCACTTGATTTTTTCAGATGCATCAGAGGTTTGCGGCTTTGGAACATTTAAGAAGATTAGAAAGTAAATTTAGCAGAATCAATCAGGTAAAGTCGTATCGTGAATATATATTTATGACAGTAATATGTATGATTTTCATTTATAATATTTTAATATGAAATTTTGCATTAGATGAAGTAATATGCTGTTTATGTTTGGATAGCAGTGATTCAGTATAGCTAATGCCCAATGGTATTGACTGGTACTAGATTTTAATTTTGGGTATCAATGGCATTGTGTCGAAATCACGGCACATCGATTCATCGCGCAAGAATCGATTGAAAATTACACTGCAAATGTTGTGCAATTTATTTAAAGCTTTCCTTATCTGATGTTTGTAATAAAAATTGCGAACCTGCACCAAATGGCGCAGGTTGTACAAAGTCAAAACTAACCCTTTTTGTATAGAATCTTTTCAATTGACTTTAATTCGTCATAATCAATACTTCTAATCTCATGAATTCATCGTTATAACAACTGGCTGCTGTCATAGGTTTTTGTTGATAGCGCCTAAACGATTCCTGCACATTGCCATCAGTTTCTTAGGATATGATATTCAAATGACTATGAATGACGATGACTATGAATGTCTATCCCCAGCATAATCATTTATTGTTCCGGTGATCACTACGCCTTGATAAACTTAAACACGTAAGTTTTACCGTCAATTTCAAGTTCAGTCACATAAATTCCCGGCACAAATGAAGCGGTCGGGATTGTCACCAGATCTCTAGAATCTTGAGTCCAGCTAAAATACATTTTTTGTCCTAGTCTATTCATGATCCGAATATTCTGAATTGGTTTAGAAATCGTACGGATCAATAATTCATCTTGAACAGGATTGGGCGAATAAGCAAATTCACTGTTTTGATCAATGTCGATAGCATTCAGTATGGATATACTGATTTCTTTGGACACTGTATCACGGCAAATAGCATTGGATACCACCAGTGTCACCTTGAAATTGCCTGTTGATTCATAAAAATGTATGGGATCTTGTTCTGTACTTGTTTTGCCATCCCCAAAATTCCAATGCCAAGTTGTTCCATGCATAGATTTGTCAAGGAATGTAAAAGTGCTTTTGTCTCCGCTGCAATCAAACTTTGCTACCAGGCTTGTAATGGTTATTGTATCGCTTTTCATGCATCCAGCGCTGGTTGTCACCAGTACAGACAGAGTGGTATCTGAATGGACCATCAGTGTGTCTCTCCTGCTTTTTATATTATTGCTCCACAGATAGGCATTTCCTTGACCACCTTGTTGAAGAGCTGACAGGATGACAAGACCGCCTTTGCAAATGGTATCATTGGGGGCCGCGGTGATATTAGTAGCCGGAAGTGGATTCACTACAACATTGATTTTGACAGAATCAATGCATCCGTTTTGACCAGCTCCGACGACAGTATAAACAGTCGTAACATTGGGGTTGGCTATCACTGAATCTCCGGTGGTTGAATTCAAACCAGTGGTTGGATGCCAAGAATAGTTAGCAGCACCGCTTGCAATTATTAACTGGCTGGTAGCCCCTTGACAGACGGATCCGTTGGGTGGTGTTAGCGTAATGTCCGGAGACTGTAAAATGAGTATGCTATCAATAGATGTGGTGTATTTTAGGTTTGAAAATGAACAACTGGCCGAACATCTAACATAAGTATTTTTGCTAAGTTTGGTTAGGTCAAGCTGGATGGAATTAATTCCTGTTGATGTCCAGGGACCAGAAGATGAATCAGATATTTCCCAGTTATAGGTTAGGCCAGACAGTCCAATAATTGGCTTGCTTAATCCAATTACTACGTCAGAATTCTCACACACTACACTAGAAGGTTTGGTGATCTCTCCTATATCAGGATTGCCAGTGCAGATTGGTCCGCTCATAACCAATTTTGAAATGGTGTCGTTGCCACAATATTCTCCAGTTATGATGAGCGTGACAGTATATATTCCTGCAGTATCAAATGTGTGAACCGGATTCCTTTCTGTACTCTCTTTGCCATCTCCAAAATTCCATAACCATGAAGTAGCATAAAGTGAACTGTCTGAGAATAAAAAAGTATTTACAGTATTCATTTGTCCAAACGCTGCTTTCGGCACAGGCAATGAAATCAAAGTAATAGTATCTCCTTTGACACATCCGACACCGCTTGTAACATTGACAGAAAATGTGCTGTCCTGTGTTAGCACAATAGTATCTACACGTGTTGTGACGCCATTACTCCACTCATAACGGTTGCCGCCACCTCCTGCTGGCAAGGCACTTAGAAATACACGCGAACCCATGCAAATTGAATCATTAGGTGCTGCTGTAATGTTTGTAGCTGGAAGTGGATTAACAATCACGGTGACCAACGCCGTATCCTTGCATCCAAATGAATCAATACCTGTGACAATATACTGTGTGCTCGTCAGGGGTGTGGCCATCACGGTATCTTTCATATTGTTATCCAGACCTGAGCCCGGAGTCCAAATATAGTTTAAAGCCCCTGATACCGTCAATTGAACTCCTGGTGATCCGGCACAAAATGCGGCGGTTGAAGGGCTGGTCATGAGTACCGGAGACTTACGGCTTAACACGATAACGCTATCTACAGCAGTAGTGTAAGATAAATTGGAGAAAGAACAGGTAGCAGTACATCTGAAGTATGTTGTTTTGTTCAGACCCGGGTATTGCAGTGTTGATGAATTGACGCCTACAGCTACCCAGGGCCCAGCATCTGAAAAGGACTGTTCCCAATTATAAGTTATTCCTGCGATACCATCAATGGGATCACTCAGACTAAGTGTTGCATTACCAAGATTGTCACAAATTACAGGATTATTGTTGACAATAATTCCTATTTTCGGTGTATCAGAGCATAGCGGAGGGTATTCATCGAAGCGTACATCATCAATATAAATGTTTGCACCCTGATTGATTGTAACTGTCCGACTCGTACCCTGGAAAATATATCTTGTATTCGTTCCTGTAAAAGTATCTGGTATCGTGTAACTGTATTTGTACCATGCATTCACTGCCTGTGTATCAGGAAGCGCAATTCTTCTGTTTCTTGCGATGGCACCAAGTCTGACTGAATTAGCATTGAGTGTGTCTGCCTCGCTAACCCAAACAGTAAGGCTGTCGGCATTGCCAATTAAAAGGCTATCCCTGTACATCCAAAATTCAAGATAAGCGGGATTATTTCCCCTGTTTGTTAAATCGACTTTACGGGAAACAAGGTACTGGCGACTTCCAGAAGATGCGTTTCGACTTCTGAATCGGGATACAGCGGTTCCTCCGTGCGCTGTTGTAGCTGGATTTGTGGTCGGAGAAGTCTGCCTAACCCAGATATTGCCTCCGGGAATGGTGACATAGACTGACCAACCGGAAGGTGGATAGCTGGCAGATTCAAATCCTTCATGAGAGATTATCTGAGCATTGGTGGTTGCAACCAGCAAGACGAAGAAAATGAATTTGATCAAAGCACCGTATTTCATTTGTAAAATTTAGTTCAAAATGATTTCAATAGATTGTAAAGATAAGGCAAATATATAAGGAGAAACTAATGTAACAGATTAAGCAGCGTCACTAAATAATAAATTTAAACTAATGAAGAATACCACAAAAAATTCTTTTTGATTTATAAATAAAAAGATCCTGCACCAGAAGGCGCAGGATCCACTAATTCAAAACTAATCCAATTCGAATAGTAATAATACCTTAACCACCAATTCTTCCGGGTCGTCTGCCACGACAATTTTTTTCGATCTCGCGAAGTTCTTCCACTGTTGTTACGGTCACTGTGGTTCCGTCTTTAAGGATAACATTAAACGGAAACTGAATCGTCACGTTAACTCTTCCGGTACTTGCTCTTCTGAGGGCATTGAGTTCTTCAATGCTGTTGACCGTCTTGGTTGATCCATCCGCCAGCTTGACGGTTAGTGGAAAGGCAAGTTTATAGCAGCCGAATTTGAGTGTGTCAGGTCTTACGGTGTCTCTCTTATCACCTCGACAATTTTTCATAATCTGCTTCAGGTCTTCATCATTGTTGACTACGACGGTCTCACCTGTTGCTACCAATTTCACAGAATAAGGGTAAACCAGTATAACCCTTGTGCTCGTAGGATTGCGTTGGTTTAATTTAGCCAATTCCTCCGGTGTGTTCACCACTACTTCCTTATCGCCAACTTTTACTGTAAGCGGGAAAACCAATGTATAACATGGATTGCCATCTTCGGCAGTGGAAGGATCCACAACCATATAATCAACATTTGAAGCTGCAGTGAGGGCCAGTGTGGACTGTGTCTCCTGCGTTGCATCCTGTGAGCAGGAATTCAGATACATTACTGAACCTGCGAGGATTGCCATTCCCAATAAACCTTTCAAAACTTTCATAAAAAAAATTTAAAATATTTAAGTTATAAATCTGATACAGACTCTAAAGCCTGTAGAAGGTTCTTTGTACTTAGGTCTCAAAGAAAAATTACAAAAATTTTCAAAAAACAAGCAATTTTGGGCTTTCATGAAAAACGAATCAGCCGTTTGGGATCAACTGAGAGAAGGCCGACAGTCCGCGCTTAAAGAAATCTATAATGCCTATTTTGATGTACTGATCAATTATGGTATGCGAATGTCTGCTCGCCACGAGTTGGTTGAAGACAGCGTACAGGAACTCTTTGTTGATCTGTGGAACATGCGCTCCGGTCTGAGTCCTACCGATAGCGTTAAGAACTACCTTATTTGTTCCTATCGCAGAAAATTGATTCGCAAATTGAAAATAGGACCCGAGCAAACCGATGAAACAATACTCAATAATCAGGAGAGCCCTGAACCGGATTTTCTGAACTTCCTCATTCAGGACGAAGATGCAGGTGCACTACAGCGCAAACTTGCGGCAGCCATGGATACTTTAAGCAGCAGGCAGAAGGAAGCCATTTTTCTTAAATATAATGAAGGTATGGATTACGATCAGCTCTGTGAAGCAATGGACCTCAAATACCAGTCCGTGCGCAATCTTATTTCCACCGGCATCGCAAGGCTTCGAGAGCAAATGCTTTTTCTGATAATTTTTACTGTGTGGTTGAGTACAAGCGCCTTTGCAATAACTTTAACCTTCAGGGAGCCATGAAAAGTAATTACGCTACATATCAATTCAACGATTTCCTGATGGATCAGGACTTCCTGGATTTTGTGAAGGATCCCAGTCCGGAAAGAGGACGCTATTGGGAAGGAATCCTCGAGAGCCATCCTGGCCTTCGTGAAGAATTCGACCTGGCACGACAATCGGTGGAAGGGTTGCGTTATCAGCGCCTGAGATCTGGTTCGGGTTCAAAGGATGAGATTTGGAATAGAATTGAACACGAGATCGACGCTGCCAAAGCTGAGACAAAACCGGGTGTTCTGAGAAGGTTTTGGCCTTATATGGCGGCCGCCGCTTCTGTTTTGGTGATTGCAGTTTATATGATCTTCCTCCGGACAGATATGGTTTTGGAGCAGACTCCAATGGCACAAAGCCGAATGATACGCCTTCCGGATAGCTCCTATATCACCATCAATGCAGGTTCAGAACTGAGTTATGACCGATTGCATTTTGCAGCAAAACGGACAGTTCATCTCAAAGGAGAAGCTTATTTTCAGGTGCGGAGGGGTTCTGAGTTTGTGGTTGAGACGGACCTTGGCAAGGTTCGTGTGCTGGGCACAACCTTTAATGTATATAGTCGCGGGGCCATCATGAATGTGAGTTGTCTGACAGGCAAGGTGGGGGTAATGTTCTCTCAGGTTGCCAGGGAATATATTCTGACTTCGGGTATGACCGTAAGCACCGAAAATCAGCAGGTCCGATCCACTACTTTTGATATTGAGTCCTATAAATCCTGGAGAGAGGGATTCTTTTATTATGACAACGCCCCCTTGGTACAGGTGGTGGAAGAACTGCAGAGACAATACAATATCAAGGATCTCGATTTGTCCAACAATGCACTCAAATACAGATATACAGGATTTTTCCGGAAGGATAACCTCCCCGACGCTTTACAATCTGTATTTTTACCCTTGAAACTAAGGGCTGACCTCCAAAACGGGGTCCTTAGTATTAAGGAAGAACAGTGAAATTATTCACCTTACTATTTATAGCCATTACTTTACTTCCAGTCCTTTTGTGCGGACAGGATCAAGCAGACAGGCCTGCAAGCAATGCTGGAATGAATCTGGATCAAGCTTTCCAAAAAGTAGAGAAGGCGTTTAAAGTACATCTGGCCTATAATCCTGAGTTCTGTCAACGTTTTGAGCTTCGGGCCTTGAAAGAAAAAAAATCAGCCACCGAAACGATTGAAGCCATTCTTGCCGATCTACCCTTTAAACTCAGTCAGCAGGATGAAAGCCATTTTCTGATTGTCTATGACGAAGATAAGCTGCGCAGACTGGAGGCGGCTAAACCTATACGTACCCCGGTTGAAATGTCCGGAAGAATTGAAGATATGTATACCCATGAACCAATTACCGGTGCGCTTCTTGTTTTGATGCCAGACGGCATCACTGCAGAAACAGATACTTCTGGTAAGTTTATTCTGCAATGTATTTCAAAGCATGAGAATCCATGGCTCGAAATTAGGTATATAGGTTATCAGACCCAGGTGTTGGCACAGGCGTCCAAGACGAGGCATTCCCTGTATCTCAAACTTTTTCCAGAGATCTCTGAGTTGCCGCCGGTGACGATTTCAAGTGTCAGGCCAAACCTCAACATGGAGCGAATCAATAGTACAATCAGTCATTATGCCACGAGCTTCGAATACCGAATCCAATCAAATCCGTTCAGGGATGTAATACGTTATGTGCAACAGACAACGGCGGGTATCAATGCCACAGATGACCGAAGCACAGGTATTCAAATCAGAGGTAGCAATGCAGATGAAAACCTTATCAGACTCAATGGTCTGACCCTCTTTAACATCGATCACTTTTACGGCGTATTCACCAGTATTAATCCTTACATTATTTCTTCCATTGACCTTTATAAAAGTTATTTTCCAGCTCAATTTGGAGGCCGTACTTCATCCGTGATCCAGATGAAGTCACCTGAAGAAATCACCGGCTGGCATGGCGGTGTGGACCTCAACCTCATCACCGCGAATGCATACCTGCATGCCCCGGTTTCCGATAAAATAAATCTGGTTGCAGGCGCGCGAACAACAACTTTTAATCTGGGTAATTCCGGCACTTTTAGTAGTCTGCTGCAGAACAAAAATTCGACGATCGACCCATTGAAACTCACTGATACAACGGAACTCACGGCTATTAACCCAGACTATCGCTTCAACGATCAGTTTGCCAAACTTGATATCCGGCCTTTTTCAAAAATGAAGTTGAGTACCTCCTATTTTGGTTCTTATGACATCATTGAATCCGGTTATTATAATACGGAGCTGTTAAGCCAGGTTCGTGAAGGAGATTATAAAGAAAAATCCGAATGGACTACGCAGGCATTCAATGTCTCTTTGCATTACGACTGGTCGAAGCAATTCAGCAGTGAACTCAGTATGGCACGGTCAACTTTTGATTTTGGACAATCCATCTTATCCAGGGTGAGATTAAGAACGATCGTTGTCAACGAAAACTCCAACGTCAGCAACCGATTCATCAACAGAAATTACCGCCTGGACAATAAGTTTGTTTATAACAATATAGTCTTCAACTTTGGCGCAGAACTCAATAATAATGACAGCCGCGCCATCAGTTCGTTCAACCAATTCAATTTCACGCTGGATACGGCCATCAGGAATGAGATCGCCGGATATGTTCAGGCAGACTACCGTGTGCTGAGCCGGCTGACTTTATCGCCGGGTCTGCGAATAAGTCATTATGGAAGCGAATCCAATGCAGATTTTTCACCGAGGTTTGCTGCGGTCATGCAATGGAACGCAGCACATCAGACCAGCCTGCATTACGGTCGATATTATCAATATGCGCGACAGTCAAGATATGAAGACCGTTTTGGAAGAGAATATTATTTATGGGTGCAGAGTGATGGACGAAAATATCCAACGCTGATATCCGATCAGTATGAAATTATTCAGGCATTAAGTGCCCATCGTCATACCTTCAAAACGGAATTTTATTATAAGGCTGTTCAGGGTGTTGTTGAAAATCTGGCGATTATTCAAACACCACCACCCGGCAATAACGAACCCCTCAAAGTACGCAATGAATTTCTGGTTGGTAAAGGAAGGTACTATGGCGTTGATATAACCTATGAATATCACACCAAGATTTATCAGGCGTATCTGATCTATTCCTACAACCTCTCGGAGAATAGCTTTCCGCCGCTTGACGCCGGGAAGTATTATCGCAAAGCTTATGCACGGCAACATCAGGTCAAGACCAGCCAGCAGTTTCATTACGATCGGTGGGACTTCTCACTCAACGCAGTGTATGGCAGCCCACAACCTTATAACGACATTGTATCGTTTGGTTCACAGTCCAGGGACCGGCGTCCTCGTCAAGAGACGCGCTATCTTGATGACTATTTTAGGGTCGATGGTGATTTGCGATACACCTTATCGTTTAGGAAAAGCAGGCTGGAATTCAGTTTTTCAGTGTTGAATATTTTTGACAGGAGGAATACGAAGTATGTTCAATCATTATTCACTTTTACAGATCAGAACAACGCTTCCTCAAAATCTAAAAAATATGTCGTTGGTGCTGAGGTCGAGACCCTGCGGCGGACGCTCAACGCAGGCATCGGATTTCACTTTTGAAGTGTCCGGAAGAGGCGGCATATTATCGCGTTGGCCCCTTGCCCAATATCAGAAAGAAGGCTTACATTTGACCCTTAATCAAAAAGAAGATGAACAGTCACGAAATAGATTACAAAATTTATGGCGAGGAACTTCAATTTGTTGAAATTGAGCTAGATCCGGGGGAAACAGCGATTGCGGAGAGCGGTGCTTTTCTCATGATGGAAGAAGGAATTCAGATGCAGACCATGTTTGGTGACGGATCGCAGAATACGGGGGGGTTGTTGGGTAAGATGCTCAGCGCGGGAAAAAGGCTGCTTACCGGTGAAAGTTTGTTCATGACGGCATTCACAAATAGTGGTTTTGGCAAGTCCAGGGTGAGTTTTGCAGCCCCTTATACCGGTAAGATTATAGCCCTTGATCTTTCGCAATATGAGGGCAAGATCATTGCGCAGAAAGATGCATTCCTGTGCGCAGCCAAGGGTGTCAGCATTGGCATTCAGTTTCAGCGCAGGCTTGGTACCGGTATTTTTGGCGGTGAAGGATTCATCATGGAAAAGCTGGAAGGTGACGGGATGGCTTTTGTCCATGCCGGAGGATATGTGATCAAGAAAGAACTTGCCGTTGGAGAGACCCTGCGATTGGATACCGGTTGTGTCGTAGCATATACCGGCAGGGTAGACTTCGATATCGAATTTATCCGCGGTCTGAAGAACTGGATGTTTGGTGGTGAAGGATTGTTCTATGCAGTACTTCGCGGACCGGGCACCGTATGGATCCAGTCACTTCCCATTTCAAGGCTTGCTGCCAAGATTGTTTCTTATGGTGGTATGGGAGGCAGAAGGGAAGAAGGCGGAATTCTAGGAGGTCTGGGCAATCTGCTGGACGGCGATAATTAGGATCAATTCATTTTATCATATTTAAATCAAATCATTCATGAAAAAATTATTACTCATAGCATTATGTGTTGCGGGTCTGCAAAGTCTTCAGGCGCAGAAAGTTTATGCCTGGTGGGATGCAGGTGTGAAAGCATCTTACGGACTCACAGGATTTCTGAATTCAAAACTGATCAATGACAAGAACTACAGTTACCATCTCAACAGCGGGGGTGCCGTAGGGGCCAAATTTGGAATGTACTTTGGTCTGAATAATGGGATCACTTTTGATTTTATGTATAGCGGGTACAAGCAAGGATTTGATTATGATCTGGCCAATGCAACCATCGATCACAATGTAATCTGGAAGAATTATGACCTGGCATTGCTGTACAGACATCAATCGAACGGTTCGTATATTGAACTGGGTCCGCAAATGTCCCTCGTGCGTTCTGTGAAGAATGAATACAGCAACAACGTCGACAACGGTGATGTAACCGGTTCCTATAACAAAAAGTATTACAGCGCCATATTTGGTGTTGGTGGATACATTTTTGGTTACGAAAATTTCACGTTGATGATGGGGTTGCGCCTTGGTTATGCTTTGACCGATTTTGTCAATGACAGTGGCAAGACACTCAACTTCCCTACACCTAATCAGGCTGCCAAGACTGCCAAAGACGCCAGCACCAACCCGGCTTTTGTACAGCTTGTACTGGAAGCCAATCTGGGACTTGGACAATATGCAAAAACTTCCTGCTCCAAAAGAGCACACCTCTTCAGCAGTTTCTAAGAACTATTCTAAAGAGAAGTTATAGTTTGGGGACCAATCAGTCAATACTGGTTGGTCCTCAGCATTACTAGGGTACAGGCTTCTACGGTTTCGATGCCATGTGCATTGGCAAGACGGACAAGTTCATCGTTTTCAGTGCCCGGGTTAAAGATGAGCCTTTCAGGATGAAGGCTGATCACATAATCATATAGGTCTTTCTGGATCGAAGGATTGACATAAAGCGTAACACTGTGCAGATTATCGGGATAAATCCTTGTCGATTGAATATCAACATCCCCTATTTTTCCTTCCTTGTTGCCAAAAGCATAAACATCATGTTGGTATTCCTTGAGCATCTTAACCGCTTGATTGGAATAGCGCTCGGGATTCTGACTTGCACCAATGACCAATGTAGACTTATTCATTCAATTAAAACAAACTGATCGTTAAATGGTTTTTAGCGCAAGCAAAACGCTGATCGATGGCGCAGGAATAAAATTTCCGGGTTGAAGACATTCGCTCAAGTTGAAATTCTTCATATTTTCATTCGTATTTAACAAAATTCAAATTCACCGCAGTAATAAATTGTACATGTAGAAAAATGCAAGTTGATTTAGTGTATAGTGAAGTGATCGATGAACATTTACGAGAAAAAGGTAGCAACTAAAGTACTTTTATCTGCAGTAAATCAATGACTACTATTCCTGTTTAACTTTTCAAGTTTTTGGTATTTCAAAAACTGCTGTTCGGCAGAACGCCAGGCAATTTGAAATCCCGTTCTGCCATCCATAAATCCCAGTTTAAAAAAACAGACTTCTAAGAATTTTATAATTGATGTAAAATACTTGTAGGCCGGACTGAACTTTTTACCTTTCTGATACAAAGCTTCGGATTGCAATGTGGTATAATGTTCTATTTTACGATAATGATCTTCTGCACGTTCGAAGCTATAATGCAGAATGGGATTTTGAAATGTAACCAACAAAGTCGTATCACGCTTTGGTATTACGGTCTCATGCACAGTCAAACCGCTCCACGATGCTTTCTCTTTATTCCACAATCGGATCTTGCGATCCGGATACCACCCACAATGCCGGACCCAGTGTCCGCAATACATTGTCAATCGGGGAAATTCGTAGCAATCCGACATGTTACCGGATTTAGCTTTTTTTAATTCCTGAATTAGTTCCGGACTAAAGCACTCATCCGCATCCAGGGACAGTATATAGTCATACAAGGCCTGTGATGTTGCCCATTGCTTTTGTGCACCAAATCCTTCGAAGGCATGCTGAAAAAAACGCACCCCTTGCCGCTGACAAATTTCTGCCGTGCGATCGTTACTGAAAGAATCCACAACAATGACTTCATCACAGATCGCTTTCAGGCTGAGTATGCAGCGTTCAATATTACGCTCTTCATTATAGGTAATAACTACACCAGAAATTCGGTTGTGCATGAATACTTTAATTAATATGAGCCCATTCGAAGAATAAAATCCGAAACAATTCGCCTAAAAGTATTAATTTTTTTATTGATGATAATTTTTGATTATCAGAAAAAATAATTTCAATAAAATTCTGTAAATGCATTTTGTATATATCACACCACAATATAATTTGTAATCCTTCAAATATTTACTTTGTACAGGGTGGTTGTGTAGGCTTCGGTGTGCGGAAATATTTATATGTCAGGTGTTTATCTTTACGCATCACCGGCCAGGCTGTTGAACGGCCTTGTTTGGATTTTTGACAAAAAGTAAATGTTTATGCATACCCTCCGATTCTCCCAGTGCATGATAATTGTATTATCAATTTTCTTAATAGGTGGAAATTCATTTTCACAGAAAAATGAAAATACACCTTTTGCACCAACTTTTCTGCATGCCCCTTGCGACAAGAACCCAAAGATCACATGTCCTCCCAATATTACATTGTGTCCCGGGTCAGATACAGATCCCAGAGGAACAGGAAACGCCAAGGGACTTCCAGGATCGCCTTCATGTGATCCACCTATAGTTGAATTCAACGACAGGATTACAAGTACGGGGCCGTGTGATGGAGCCAAAATAATTCAAAGACTGTGGACTGCTGTTGATCCAACAGATCCATTACTCCGATCATTTTGCATTCAATATATAACACTAGAAGATAAGACTCCTCCGGTATTCTATAACTGTCCACACGACACTACGTTGCAATCCAATGAAAGTTGTTTTGCCTTTGTCAGATGGACGCCACCTCTTGCAACGGATGAATGTTCAGGATTTACAGTAAAAACATCGCACCCGAATGGAAGTAATTTTCCTGCCGGCAAAACAACCGTCACCTACACCGCGACAGACGATTGCGGAAATATTTCGACCTGCAGTTTTGTGGTCACAGTTTTAGAAAACTGTTGTAACAAGCCACCAATTATCCAATGCCCCAATGATTTTAAAGGATGCATGCAATCTGCCAGCACAAATATCACCGGCAAAGGAATCGGAACACCTGGCGGACCTTTGTGTTTGACACCTTTTGTGAGTTATCTGGATGATACATTGCATATGGCTGCCTGCTCTCTTTACATCAACAGGGTGTGGACAGCAACGGATCCTAACAATAAGACGCTTCATTCGAGTTGCACCCAGCATATCGATCTTGCTGATCATGAAAATCCAAAAATCACCTGTCCGCCTGATATCACCGTCAATTCAGATACGACCTGCATGGCCGTAGTGACATGGAATGATCCTGTCGTCTCAGACAATTGTTCTACCGTAAGATTGGTTTCGTCTCATCAATCAGGCACCTCTTTTCCGGTTGGAATAACCACCGTATTCTACACGGCTTATGATGATTGCGGTAACAATGCAGGATGCCAGTTTACTGTAACCGTGGTTGCGCAATGCTGCAACAAACCACCTGTATTGATTTGCCCTGCAGATTTCTCAGGATGTCCTCAGGGAGCCGAACCAGCCATCACAGGAAGAGCAAGCGCGCTCAAGAGCAGTAAATATTGTATGACCCCTTTGGTTAGTTATAAAGATGATACGCTGCATTATGCTGCCTGTTCGTTGAGAATACAGCGCAACTGGATTGCAGCAGATCCAAATTCAGGACAGAAGTCAGAATGCCAGCAGCTTATCGATATGAAAGATACTCAGGGGCCGGCTATTACAATTCATGGTGATATTGAAGTGCCCTCTGGTCCGGATTGTTCTGCGATTGTGCAGTGGCCTGTACCCGGAACTTCAGACAATTGTTCCTTGGTAACATTGCAAGCGACACATCATCCCGGGGACAAATTTCCTTTGGGAGTGACAAAGGTGACCTACACTGCGACAGATCAATGCGGGAATGTCAGCACAGCAAGTTTTAATGTGACCGTTACAGACCATTGTTGCGATGTTGTGCCGGTAATCCACTGTCCAGCGGATTTTACAGCAGGTTGTCCAAAGTCGTCTATTGAGCCGCAGATCACAGGATTGGCACAGGTACTCAACAGAGGCGCAGTGTGCAGTGGAGCAATTCTTGGATATGCTGATACCATTCTTCATCAGGCAAGTTGTTCTTTGCATGTTGTCAGAACCTGGACAGCAGTAGATTCTTTCAAGAGCAGTTTGAAATCAAGCTGCGAACAAAGAATTATTCAAAAAGATACAATACCTCCGGTGATCCATTGTCCATCGGATATTTCTGTTCCTTCTGATGAGCATTGTGTCGCCGTGGTGAAATGGCAGTTTGAAGCCAGAGACAATTGTGGTACGGTGACAATTTCAAGTTCACATGAGAGCGGTGCAGAATTTCAGGTTGGCAGAAGAACAATTTATTATACAGTATTTGATGGGTGCAGTAATTCATCAGGGTGTCAGTTTGACGTGACCGTTTTGGATAACTGCTGCAACGAAGCGCCCGAAGTGAGCTGTCCACCGGATTTTCACGGATGTCCTTTGCAGGGTCTAATACCTTCTGCGACAGGAATGGCCACCGTACATACCACTTCCCAGTGCGGGCATCCCATTTTGATTTACAGGGATGATACTTTATATGCGAAGCCATGCTCTTTATTTGTCAAGCGATACTGGATTGGTATAGACTCCGTTCACTCGGAATTGCGTGATAGCTGCATTCAATTACTCGAGCTTAAAGATGAAGTGCCTCCGACGATACTTTGTCCGGCAGATGTTACGGTAGCCTCCAGCGAAAAATGCACAGCCATAGTCAACTGGCACGAGCCTCAAGTCTCAGACAACTGTTCAACGACCACATTTACGAGCACACATCGCAGCGGTGATGAATTTGGCCTGGGTACCACGACGGTAGAATATACGGTGCGAGACCAGTGCGATAACATCGCACACTGTAGTTTTAAAATAACTGTTGAAGAACATTGCTGTATTAAGTCACCGAAGATCACCTGTCCTCCGGATATCGTCGAATGTCCTGGTTCAGCTGATCCGGGCAGATTAGGTTTGCCGGGTGTTGTGAAGGGTAATCCTGCCTGCAATGCACCATTGGTACACTACCGCGATCAAATTTTATATCAAAGTGCCTGTTCAACACTGATCAACAGAACCTGGATTGCAGAAGATCCGGATCATCCGACCTTGCGCGATTCATGTATTCAGAAGATTGAATTATCTGATGTCTCTGGTCCGGTATTTAGCGGATGTCCTGCAGATATAACCATTGATCCCAACTATAACTGCGAAGCGTTTCCAAACTGGACAGAGCCTGTGGCTACGGATCAATGCCGACTCACTTCTGTCACGCGTACCCATGGACCTGGTTCTCGATTTGTGACCGGCGTCACCATTGTCAGTTATACAGCGGTTGACGCTTGCGGCAATTCGAGTGTATGTTCCTTCAATGTTACCGTTACCGACAAATGTTGCGACAAACCGCCGATACTGGTTTGCCCTCCTGAATACAGGAGCTGCCCATCCACTTCGCTGGATCCTTCCGTTACAGGTCGGGCCACCGTGGACAGAGGTTCTTCAAACTGTCTTAACCCAATACTTACGTATACAGACAAGGTGACCAAATCGGGACCTTGTCCCGGCGCGGCAACGATTGAAAGGACCTGGCTCGCCATCGATCCCAACATTCCTAAACTTGCCGTCACCTGTGTGCAGAAGATAATTTTGTCTGATGCAGAGGCACCGGTGATCAGCAGTATGCCAAAAGATATCACGATTGATGCACATGGCGTCTGTGAGACTAAAGTGCAGTGGACAGCGCCATTAGCCAGCGATAACTGTAAACTGGTCTCATTGAATTCGAATGTTGCAAATGGCAGTCTCTTTAAAGGTGGGGTAACCAAAGTGACATATACCGCAACCGATGCCTGTGGCAATTTTAGTACGGCATCATTCAACATAACAATTACCGGTACGGAGATTCAATTGGATTGTCCGAATGATACTTTAGTATACCGCACCAATCCTGCACAAAACGGAGTTGCGGTACAATGGCCATTACCCAAGGCGCATTATTGTAAGGGCTGCGTCGATTCGATCACCGGGTTTGTGTATATGGGAGAATTTGCCGGAAACAGATATTTCTGTTCTCTTTCACCTTCCAACTGGTTTGATGCCAAAATCAGTTGCGCCCTGAACGGTGGTCAGCTGGCAGTCATACAAAGCAAGGAAGAGAATGCATTCATTGCTTCCAAGCTCATGGGGCAGATTGCCTGGATTGGGGCGAGCGATGAGCGCAGGGAAGGTGCTTTTGACTGGGTGGACTTCTCTCCTTTTATCTACAAAAATTGGCGAGCAGGCAGACCAAGCAGTGCCAATCCGCTCCATGATTATGTCGAACTCAATCCTGATGGTACCTGGAATGATCAGCTGGGTAGTATTTCAAGAGAGTACATCTGCCAAATCTCCTGTTACAAACTCAGACAAATAGAAGGTCCTGCCAATGGATCAGTGATTCCTTGCGGCAAGACCAGGGTCAGTTATGCCGCCACCAAAGATGGTGTCAGCGATACCTGCAGTTTCAATATTGAAGTCAATTGTGATTCCATTTCGAAATATTGCAATAACCGCGCACTGAATACCGGCGTAATGTGGATAGACCGCATCAGTGTCGGAGCTATCCATAATACTTCCGGCGACAACGGAGGTTATGCTTACTTCAATCAGCCTTGCGGAGTTTTGGAGAATAATAAGGTCTACGATCTTTGTGTAGAACCCGGATTCAAGAGCAATGTGTATGTCGTCTACTGGAAAGTATGGATCGACTTCAACAATGACGGAGAATTCCAGGCGACGGAGCTGGTATTGCTCGGATCAGGCAGCACAGGTTTGTGCGGCAAGTTTAGCTTGCCACAAAATTATATGACCGGCAAGGTGAGAATGCGCGTGATCATGTCGTATGGTGGTTATGCATCGTCTGCCTGCAGCAGTGTCGTCTATGGAGAAGTGGAAGACTACTGTGTTGAGCTGACGAAAAACGGTACCATTATCCTTCAGACTTCTGAAAACACCTATCCCAGATCGTTGAAATGCGTGCGCAATTGTGAAGAGAAAGCCCAGGGACAATTCGACGAAGGAAGCGTGATATCAAGGACTACTACAACACTATCCGGCTTTGAAGTCGTGCCCAATCCTGCACGTGACGAAGTGAGCCTGTTTGGCAGCAGCAAAGAGATCAGTGGTCTGAATATTTACGACCTCAACGGCAAGCTCATCTGGAGAAAAATTGCACCTGTGCAGGCACAGGAGATCATCGATGTGAGTCACTGGAGTGAAGGGGTGTACTATATTCTGGTTGAATATTACAACAAGCCGCAGGCTGTTCAGAAGCTCATCGTACAGCGTTAATTCATCAAAAGAAACCAACCAACCAAACCTAACAGAGGTATGAAAGGAGGCCGGCCGATAAGGTCGGCCTTTTTTTTTGAAGCCTGCGTAAATTGTATGGTACAAGTTTCACGCTAGAGCGGGACAAGTAAGAACTTGCGCTAGCGAGAGTTCATTATTTGAATTAAATTTGATTCAATGTCTTAAAGAGTGAAGATATCTCAGACCTAATTAATAAAAAATATAAAGTGGATAAATCTAAAGAGACCGTAACGAAGAATTTAGAAGATCTTGGGTACTTTAAATATGTGGCTCCTGACAATTTGGAATCCATCAAAGAAATTACGTTTCGAGATTACCAAAATGATGGGATTATTCAATTTCCGTGGGAAGATGGATTAAATAGAATGTTTGGTATTGACGCTGAATTCATATTTGAAGCTGAAGGGATTAAAAGCCAAATTGAAGGAATGCTCGAATTATTCAACGAATTAGGAATCAAGTTAACAATTGGGCGATATGTTGAAGATTTTGATATTTCTTCTGAATCTTATTCGACCAGAATAATTGAGTTAAACGGAATACCATACGATACATCCGGATCATCTGACTGGAATTCAGCATTTTTATCAGGGGTCAAATTAATCAATGAAATTTTAGTTCACTATGGTAAAGAAGACCGAGTGTACGGTTTAGTTATGGACGAATCGAGTTGGATGATACTATTAGATAAAATGCTTTATGAATATTTAAATGATCTGATTCCGGAGTGGGCAAACATTCGTCCCGTAGATATAAGTGAACTGGATTGGCTTTCATAATGAACTTTCTGACAAAGCCATAAATGGGATTCGCCATTTTGTTCCACCGCAAGTCGAAATTGGCTTATTAAAATAAACTGAAAAATTTGCAAATGCAATTAAAATGCGATCAGCTTTAAAATTGAATTAAGGTACAACCAATTGTAAAGACAAAATTGTTTATCACGTGCTATAAGTAACCATCCATCTTATTAAGTTTTTGAGGCAATAAAAATCCGGATAAATTGTACCAATTCTTTCAACTCCTTTGTTTTCATCAAGCCCTTTAGGGCTTTTATGTTGGTGGAAAAGAAGCAACGAAAAAATATTTTGTCCCGTACGGGACAAAACAAATCTGTGCGAATCGTCGGCTACCGGAATACAGTGCCTGGCGGTCACTTTAAAATTCACCATTATCAACCAACAAATTCTAAAAACAGGGAATCAATTTGTGTTGCAATTAAAAGTCATAGTTCATCCAACTCCTTTGTTTTCATCAAGCCCTTTAGGGCTTTAATGTTGGTGGAAAAGAAGCAACGAAAAATATTTTGTCCCGTACGGGACAAAACAAATCTGTGCGAATCATCCGCTAGCGGAATACAGTGCCTAGCGGTCACTTTGATCGAGGCGACTTTATGCCTTCGAAATTGTTAACCAAGCTGGATGAATAGACCCCCTGAATTGCGCCAATGCCATTATTCCGCCAAAAACTTACTGAACTTCGCCAGCGAAAATATTGGCCTAATGCCTAGTTCATTCTACCGGCCCTCCTTACTTTTGAGTATGATTAAGTCAGTTTTAAATTTTCCGGTAAAGGCCTTCCTGCCGGTCTTTATACTAAATTTATTTTTAGTTCAGCCGGTATTGCGCGGTCAGGGGCAGGTAGCCCAGGATGTCCGGGAGGCACAGCAGAGCCGTCAGACCTTTACTCGTGTCACGCTATTTGAAAAAGTAGCGTATCATAACCAATTTCTCGCAGGATCCCAATTCATCCAAGGCGTGGTAACTACTTTTCCGATTGTCTCCGTTAGTACAGGGCTGCTGCGTAACAAGCCCAACTATCTGGCTTTGGACCTCCCATTGCCGGATAACACCATTGGCCACCTTTTGCTGATCAGGCAGGAGGTCTACGGCCCAGAGTCCAGATTGCTGACACCAGACGACCCGGTAGGCCAGCCCATGCAGGGTGGCGTATTTTACAGAGGAATCATTGATGGGGATGAGCGCTCGCTGGTGGCATTGTCTGTCTTTGAAGACGAACTAATAGGTGTGGTATCCAACGACAGACTGGGCAATGTGATTATCGGTCGACAGCGTATCCCGGGTCAGGATCGGAGTCAGACCCCTCATGTCATCTATCAGGAGTCCGCACTTCCCATACACGCACCATTTCAGTGCGGAACCGATGAATTGACAATTTTGCCTGATGTGGCCGGTCTGAGTCCCGGTGCGGTCAATACTTATCCAACACGCTGTAAATCGGTTAAAATATTTCTGGAGTGTAGCTACAGATTATTTACGGATCGCGGCAGTTCGCAAGGTGCGGTGCAGGCTTACATGACAGGTTTGTTTAACGTTGTGAAGACACTTTACGCCAATGAGAAAGTAGTTATAGAGATCTCGGATATCATGGTGTGGACTTCTCAAGATCCCTATCTCACCACGACGCTGGCCAATATCATTTACGATTATGCCAACCGCAGAAAAAACAATTTCAATGGAACGCTCGCTCAGTTGGTGACAACTTTTCCCATCCAACAGCAAGGCGGAATAGCTTTTGTCGACGGCATGTGCAAGACCTGGGACGGACAAAGCGGCCCCCTGTCCTTTGCATTCATCAATAACACGTACAGCTCATTGCCAACCTATTCATGGAGTGTTGAGGTGATGACCCACGAGATGGGACATAATTTTGGCAGCTGGCATACTCATTCCTGTGTGTGGGGTCCTAATCATGACAGTCAGATTGACAACTGTCAACCTGCGGACATCGGTAGCTGCAATAATGGTGTGGCGCCAAACGGTGGTGGCACCATCATGAGTTACTGTCATCTGACATCTTACGGTATCAATTTTTCGAAAGGATTTGGTACAGAACCAGGAGATATTCTGCGGAATTCATTTGCAACGAAGAGTTGCATCCCATCCACATTTACGCCGGTCGCCAGCCATAGCATCAAAGGACCTTACTTCGAAGGTGACAGTTTTCGACTTGCAGCCAAGCCGTACAGCAAAAATTACAAGTATGAATGGTTGCACTATGATTATATCTTCAATAAAAACAATGATACTGCGGTCTCATTAAAGACAGGTGGTATTTACACGCTGGCGATTTCATCGACCAATTGTACAGAATATTCGAAGCCTGATACCATACAGTTTGGCGACTTCACCGTCAATCTCGGTTGTCCGGTGATTGCCGGTCACCGCGATTCGTTATATCGTTCAGTTACGCTCAATGTTGACAATGCGGCATACACCGTTGATTCGTTAACAGTACCGGATGGTTGGCTTGATAGCATTCCGATGGGAGCACTCGACAGACTGGTTGAGTTGCAAATGACCATTACGCCAAAAGGGGCATCGTTTACCAGAAGCGTCGTCAGCCAATACGAATCACCTGCAGCAATCGGAATCAGCAATAACAGTTATACGCCGAATGATCAGGTGGCCTTTGGACAGAAGAGTCCAATGACATTTAGCAGAATTCTGGGAAGTTTTGATCCGAAGGGTGTCTGGAAATTTTCTGGCATCGATATTCGCAATGATGCAGGCATTGATGCCGTGGTGCAGTACAAGATTGTGCTAAAATGGAGATTCCGTGATACCGTTGTGTCTTGTGACGTTCCATTATGTGATAATAAATCACTTACACTTGATGCTGGAATACCCAATGCCAGTTACGTCTGGAATACGGGAGCTACAAGCAGATCCATTAGTGCCAACAAACCAGGACCAGTGGGAGTTACTGTCACCAAAAATGGATTTACTTCCAGCCATGAAATTAATCTGGTCAGCGTCAATACTTCTTTTCCACGCAACATATCCATCTGCGAAGGTGATTCAATCATCGTCAAAAACAAAGTATACAAAAAACCAGGTGTCTATCGAGATACTTTTCAGTCGGGAAGCGGCTGCGACAGTATCATCATCACAACACTGGATACACGAGCTGTTATTCATTCCAGTGAAACGCTTGCTGTTTGCTATGGTGATATCTTTCGCAATGTAAACCTCGTCGCAGACACCATCATTACTGTGAAGGACCAGGCCAGTAATGGATGTGACAGTCTCCATGCTATCCATTTTGAAGTGAATCCGCGAATTGTAGCGGAATTGCATTATGATCCGGCCTGTAATAATATCGGGACGGATCTGAACTGCCAGGGACGCGGAGGCAGTGGTACATTGCGTTATCTGTGGAGTACAGGGGATACCACGGCGAATCTTACGCGAATCAAATCGGGAACCTATCGAGTCATTGTGAAAGATGACAATGGATGTTTTGGCATTTTTGAACAGTTGGTTCAAAATTATGATTCGGTGGCAGCGGAAGCAGGAATCACTGATGTCAGTTGTTTTGGTGGGATGAATGGTCAAATCAAAATCAATGTTACTGGTGGAACGCGTCCTTTCTCGTATATCTGGAACAACGGGGTACGCGAAGATTTATTAAAAGACCTGGTCAACGGGACTTATCACGTGGTGATTATTGATGACAATGGTTGCAGGTTCGAAGGCGATTACAGCATACATAGTCCTGATCTGCTGTTTGTCAACGCAGATGTCAAGCCAAGTTTTGGAAGCAATGGAAGTATCGAATTGATGACCAATGGCGGGGTGAAGCCATACCGTTATGCATGGAGTCAGGGCGATACTACATCATTGATAACAGGACTCACTCCGGGCACGTATACGGTCACCGTGACAGATGACAATGGTTGTTCCAGTGTTCAGACCTATGATGTACAGAATAAGGTGTCCACTAAGAATCCTGTCCGCGATGCAGGCTTAACGATCGCTCCGGTACCGGTGCATGGGATGCTTTCCATCCGGTCATCATCCTCATTGATTCTTGGTGTATCACTTTTCAATGCGATCGGGCAGGAATTGCTTAAGCTACCAGCGGTTGATGCTGATCTTGCAGTGTTGGATATGTCTGGTCTGGATCCAGGTTATTATTTGCTCAACGTCAGACTACAAAACGGCATAATTGTCGAACGAAAAATTCTAAAATATTAGGAAAGAGCATCTGCTTTATTCCTGTTGGGCGGCTATTAAAACAATGCAAATAACCGAAAGATGTGGTTCTTTCGGCCTGGAGGAGTTTATTCCATTAATAACCTTGCACAGACCACTAATATTTTTTGTTATATATTTTTTTCATATTTAGATTTGGTTTATTTAATTTTATGTTCTAAACCAAAATCAAACTTTATGAATACAACAAAATTACTATTGGCAACCCTGGGAGGTGCCATTGCCAGCTGGCTTTGCGGTTGGTTGATCTACGGTATGATTCTGATGGGCCCGATGAGGGAAGCCATGACAGATGGGGCCAAAGCCTTGATGAAGCCGGATAGCGCTGAGGGTGCAGTGTATTATTTTATCAGTTCATTGTTCTTTGCGCTGCTTTTGGCTTATGTCTATGAGCGTTGGGGCAATATCAGGACAATGCAGACAGGAGCAACGGCCGGTGCAATCATCGGGATATTGTTTGCGATGTCAATCGATACCGGAATCATGGCCGGATCAGATATGTTTAAAAGCCATATGATTTTAGTCTATGACGCGTTGGGATATCTGGTGATGGGCGGTGTAACCGGCGCAGTCGTCGGGTGGATTCTGGGATACAACAGGTAATAATAAAAGTAACTTATCCTTTGAGTGGCATTGGAGAATTTCTCTAATGCCATTTTTTTATCTTCAATCAAAAACCATTTGAAATGAATCTCAACAGACTTTTCTTCGCAACGGTTATCGGTGCAATTGTTTTCTTTCTGTCCGGCGCATTGATTTACGGTATGTTTCTTCAATCGATACTCAATAAACTTCTTGCCGCCGAGGCGAATGCTGCACTTCGTACAGCGCCACAACTATCAGGTATTGCTTCCAGCTGCGTCATTTTTGCGTTTGCACTGGCGTATATCTTTGAGCGCTGGACCATGATCCGGGATTGGAAATCCGGTGCTTTGGCCGGGTCAGTTATTGGTTGCGCCATGGCAGTTTCATTTGATTTGGGACTGTCAGGCATTTACAACATGTTTGCGGATATGTCTTATATCCTGTATGACGGAATTGGCAATCTGCTGATGGGCGCGTTGACCGGAGCGGCCATTGGCTGGTATCTTGGTTATAATAGACAGGTAGCCTGACTATTCATACGCAAAATAAATTTGCAGCTGAAAATTCGACCAACACTGATTTACTGCGCTTCGTCCAGTGCAAAAACGAGCTCGCGTTCATCCAGGTCTGCTGCCACCACCTTGACCCTCACTTTGTCGCCGATCTTCCATTGAAAGTCGCGCGTACCGGACTTTGCCGATAGCCTGTTTCGGTGGATCTCGATTTCCTCCTGAAGATCTGCGATCGGAAGAAATCCTTCACAACGGGTATCGATCAGTTCGACATAAAAGTTCTGATCATTCATGCCGGTTATTCTGCCATCAAAACTTTGTCCAGTGAACCTGGACATGTAAAGAACCTGAAAGTATCGAGTGGATGCGCGTTCGGCCTCCATGGCTTTTTTCTCCTGCGTCGAGATATGGCGGCATTGAGCTTCGAGCGCGTCGAGCCTGTATCTTTTTTCACCCTTGAGATTATCTGCGAGAATGCGATGTACGATGAGGTCGCTGTATCGTCTGATCGGTGAAGTAAAATGTGTATAATACTCAAATGCGAGGCCGTAATGTCCGATATTGTCCGTGGTGTAAGTTGCTTTGGCCATCGTGCGGATCGCAAGCGGCTGAAGAAAATGCAGGTCCGCATTCTCGCGTGCCATTGATGCCAGTTGATTGAGTGAACGCGCCGTCTTTTTAGGGGTGCTCAAATCAAGCTTTACACCCATTTCCCGCGCAAAGAACATAAAGTCCTCCAGTTTATCCGGATCCGGTTCATCGTGGACGCGGTACACAAATGGCACCGGTATACCCTTATTCTTAAACGACATAAATTTGGCGACGGTCTTGTTGGCCAACAGCATA
This sequence comes from Saprospiraceae bacterium, assembly GCA_046329325.1. GTDB lineage: Bacteria > Bacteroidota > Bacteroidia > Chitinophagales > Saprospiraceae > Vicinibacter. The sequence goes on along the minus strand of JAXLUU010000001.1, from coordinate 658,833 downwards.
AATTCTTCGATCAGCTTATGTGCGTCAAACCGCTCCTTGACATACAGCTCCAGCGGTTGGCCCTGTTCATCAAGTTTGAATCGAACCTCATCTGTTTCAAAATCAATCGCACCGTTTTTTAATCGGTCGGTCCTTATTTTTTTGGCCAGATTGTTGAGTAGCTCAAGCTCTTTCCTGAGTCGATGTTTTTTTCCATCGAGGATTGTTTGTACTTCCTCATAGGTAAATCGTTTGCAAGAGTGAATGAGTGTGCGCCCAATCCAGTGTTTGCGTACTTGCATTTCCTCGTCAAAGGTAAAAATAACTGCAAAGCAGCACTTGTCTTCATCCGGACGCAGCGAACACAGTTCATTCGAAAGTCTTTCGGGAAGCATCGGGATCACGCGGTCGACGAGATAGACCGAATTGCCTCTGCGCAATGCTTCTTTATCCAACCCTGAATCCGGCGCAACATAATAGCTCACATCGGCAATATGAACGCCTACTTCCAATAATCCGTCTTTGGTAAATTGCACAGAAAGTGCGTCATCAAAATCTTTGGCATCCACGGGGTCAATCGTGAAGGTGGTGACTTTGCGATAATCCAGACGATGGTTCATGTCCGTCACTTCATCGCTGATTTCGGCAGCCTCGCGGAGCACTTCTTTGGGAAACTGCAACGGAAAACCGCTCTCCGCAATGATGCTATGCATCTCGATCTCGGTGGTTTTTTCTCTTCCAAGGTTGGAAGTGATCTTTCCATACATTCTGTCCCCAGGCCTTTCTTTCCATTTGGTGATCTCAACAACCACGCGATCGAAATCTTCCACCGCAATCTCCGGTGTTGTCCTGACCTGTATCTCCAGCACATGCGGAAACTGATCCACGATGACAAGGTTATGATTTTTGTAGGCACGGAAGATGCCGACAAATTGTGACGTGGAGCGGTTGATGACGCGGACCACCGTACCTTCCGGCTTGTTGAGATACACCCGCGTAGGCCGCACCTGTACATAATCTCCATCCATCGCACCATTGAGGTTTTTGGCGCTGACAAAAATGTCCCGCTCCATTCCCTTGACGAGAATATAGGCGAATCCTGCACGGGCCATATCTACGGTACCTTCCAGCAGTGTTTCACTGCCGCCCGGTCCTTTGGCCACCAATCCCTTGTAGAGCCATTTGCCTGGACTGGCTTTTTCAATTAATTTTTTGCGTTCTAGCTGTTCGAGGCAATCCTCCAGGTTGGCGAGTTTCTCGAGGTTCATTTTGCGTTTGAGTGCGCTCAGGCCATAAGCTTTGGAGGGATGATCAGCGAAAAACTTAAGGAGTTTGTGGGTGCTTAACAGTGGTACGCGTTTCTTTTTGCGTTTCATTGAATGATAAACGGCTGGCGCATCTATTTGGTTCAGCGTTTACGTTTTGCAGGCTTCGGTAAGAGCCGGCCGCCAATCGATTTTTAGTGGATTAATATAGATAAAATTACAAAATATAATTTTAAAATTGAACAAATATTACTATATTAATATTGTATTTTAATTATAATATCAAAAATATAAAATAATATTTTGAATTTCACAATTAATTATATTTTTTAAGCAGGCAAAGATCTATTACCGAGCATAATGAGTACCTTACCCTCTGAATATCATTGCAAACCAAAAAATATAAATCATGAGCTCAAATCCCAAATTCATCAGGAATGTCGTTTTGCTGGGTCACTCGCACAGTGGCAAGACCAGCATGATCGAGACCATGTTATTTGAAGCCAAGGCCATCACGCGCCGGGGCACCGTAGAAGCAGGAAATACGATTTCCGATTTTAGCGAAATAGAGCAGGAACGCAAGGGAAGTCTTTTCAGCAAGCTCATGCATGTCAGCTGGAAAGATTCTAAAATTAATATTATTGATACACCAGGCTCCGATGATTTTGTCGGAGAGATTTTGTCCTCGATGAAAGTGGCAGACCTCGGTATCATGGTTCTCAACGGAGCGCATGGTGTGGAAGTCGGCACCGAACTGATCTGGGAATACAAAGAAAAACTGGCGCTTCCCGGTATGTTCGTCATCAACCAATGCGATCATGAAAAGTGCGATTTTGACAGTACGCTGGATCAGGCGCGCTCACGTTTTGGGGCCAGGCTGATTCAATTCCAGTATCCACTCAATCCGGGTCGCTCTTTCAATGCGATCATCGATGCGTTGCGAATGGTGATGTATGAATATCCGGAAGATGGCGGCAAGCCTTTGAAAAAAGAAATCCCCGCATCGGAAATGGACAAAGCGAAAGCCATGCACAATGCAATCGTCGAAGCCGCAGCGGAAAATGATGATACACTGATGGAACATTTTTTTGAGTCCGGTACATTAGATGAATCAGAGCTTGCCGATGGATTGCGCAAGGGTATCGCCAATCAGACACTCTTTCCGGTATTCTGTGCTTCTGCGACTAAAAACATGGGAACTGGCAGAATCATGGGATTTATCAATGACGTCTGCCCCAGCCCTGCGGACAGGCCTCCTGCAAGACTCACCAACGGGACACTCAAAGCCGATGAATCCGGTGCACCGGTCATCTTCATCTATAAGACATTCTCAGAACCCAAGATCGGGCGGGTCTCCTACTTTAAAGTTTATTCCGGCAAGGTCAGGGCAGGTGATGAGCTGATCAACAACACCAACCGTGTACACGAAAGGCTCAACCAGATCTATGTATCCAATGGAAAAAACAGGGAACAGGTTCAGGAACTGGTAGCGGGTGACCTGGGTGTCGTCGTCAAGCTCAAGGACAGTCATACGAACAATACACTCAGCATTAAAGGAAATGAAAGTGAAATTGAAACGATTCCATTTCCCGAGCCGCGCATCCGAACTGCCATCTCAACAGAGAACAAGAATGATCTTGAAAAACTAATCAAAGCCATACACGAAATTCAGGAAGAAGATCCTACACTGATCCTCGAGCAATCTGCACGTCTTCATCAAAACATTCTGCATGGGCAGGGACAGATGCATCTCGATCTGCTGAAATACCGTATCGAAAAACTGTACGGAGTACACATGGATTTCATCAAACCAAAGATTCCATATCTCGAGACAATCAACAAGTCGGCCGATACCTCCTATCGTCATAAAAAACAAACAGGTGGTTCAGGACAATTTGCGGAAGTGCATATGCGTGTAGAACCATATCACGAAGGGATGTCAGATCCGGCTGGACTTACCGTGCGACAACGCGATGTGGAAGAATTATCATGGGGCGGTAAACTTGCTTTTTACTGGTGTATCGTTGGAGGTTCTATTGATTCAAAATTTTCTTCCGCGATCAAGAAAGGCGTGATGAATAAAATGATCGAAGGACCCCTCACCGGATCTTACTGTACCAATATCCGCGTGTCAATTTTTGATGGCAAGATGCACCCTGTGGACAGTAATGATATGGCCTTTCAGATTGCAGGCATGAGCGCATTCAAGGAAGCTTTTCACAATGCGGCGCCGCAAATCATGGAGCCGATCTATGACCTTGAGATTTTATGCGGCGATGATGTCATGGGTGATGTCATGGGCGACCTGCAGACTCGCAGAGCCATCATCATGGGTATGGATTCGGATGGCCATTATCAAAAAATCAAATCGCGTGTACCACTTTCAGAAATGCATAATTACTCTTCGACGCTGCGTTCGCTGACGCAAGGTCGCGCCAAATTCAGCATGAAGATGGCCGAATATGCCGCCGTACCTCCGGATCTTCAGAACAAGCTGATCACTGAATACCAGGCACACGCCAAGGATACCGAAGAATAGCTTGGCTTTTACCAACGGAGTCATACATTGATTTAAAGGCTCATGAAAGATTAGATCCTCATGGTCTGATATAGCAATGAAAAGGGTATAATCAGGAGTTAATCTGTACTGAGTTTTCGCTTGGTACAAGTGGTGATTCAATTTCAATTATTGGGGTAAATAAACCAGCCTTTGCTTCCATGACTTTTCTTGGGTAATCAAATCTTGACTCCACAAAAAGTAAATATTTATCTGCTTCATTGTCAGGTGAAAAAATCATGTCTTGGTAAAATGAAGAGGTCCGGTGGCAAAATGTGATACTCTTGTATCTCAAGAGTTGTTGCACGAAATCAAATTGGGTATGGAATTTGCAACACAGGTGTTAGATGAAAGTCATAATTCCCGTAGCGGGTCCCGGTACGAAGTTGCGTCCATTTACCTATACGCAGCCCAAGCCGCTTATTCCGGTTGCGGGTAAGCCAATCCTTTCCTACATCCTGGATGATCTGATCAGGGCGGGACATGAGGATTTTATTTTTGTCGTAGCGCACCTGTCCGAAAAGATCATCGAGTTCGTCGACGAAAATTATCCACACGTACGCAAGAAATATATTTTTCAGAAGGAGCGCATGGGCCTTGGACACGCCATCTACACCTGTAAAGATTATATTGAAGAAAATGAAGAAGTACTGATACAACTTGGGGACTCTATTCTAGATGTAGATTTCAAAGTACTCACGCACTGTAAGTACAACACACTCGCCGTGCGAAAAGTCAATGATCCGAGATCATTTGGTGTCGTGGAGACCGATGAGTCCGGATTTATCAAAAGACTGGTTGAGAAACCCAAAATTCCCAAATCAAACCTGGCCCTGGTCGGGCTATATTACATCAAAGAGTTCAAACAACTGGTGCAGGCACTGGAATACAATATAGAACATGATTTGAGGACAAAAGGAGAATTTCACCTGACAGATGGCTTGATGAAACTTCTTGAATTAGGCTATAAGTTTGAAGTCATGGAGGTCAAAAACTGGTTTGACTGCGGTAAAAAGGAAGTGCTCCTGGAGACCAATGCCATCATGCTGGATCGGATGTCTCCGGAACCTGTTAATCTTGAATCGGACAACAACATCATCATTCCACCCGTGCGCCTGGGTCGCAACTGCCGCATTCAAAATTCGATACTTGGCCCGCATGTCAGTATCGGCGATGATACGGAGATTAATAACTCCTTGATACGCGAAGCCATCATCGGCAATTATACTATCCTGAACAATATTGTCATCGAGAAATCCATTATCGGCAATGATGTGGTCATCCGGGGCAAGAGTCAGTCTTACAACATCGGTGACAACACCGAGATGGATGTATTGTAAAGGTGCGTTGATGGGTTTTAATTCGCAAAGATTTATTATTATACAATAATGCCGCCCCTACAGGGCATTCATGAATTCAATAGAATAATTTACATCAAATCGCAATTACAAAATGTATACAGATTGATGTAATTAAATTGGAATCAAACACTGAAATGACAAATTGTAGCATTCCTAAAAATCTGACAAATGACATCACAATGCAAGCTCGACCTGGTTTTTGAGCAGATCATCAATCGTCTCGCGTTGTCGGATCAGGTAGTGTTTGCCTTCATGAATCAGTACCTCGCAAGGACGGAATCGCGAGTTGTAGTTACTGGACATGGAAAAGCAATACGCGCCGGCGTTTTTAAAACACAGCAAATCTCCTGGATGAATTTCGTTCACAACGCGGTTGGTCGCAAATGTATCGGTCTCACAGATGTATCCGACAATGTTGTATACACGCGGCTTGCCGGCTGGACTGCTGAGATTAAAGATATGATGATATGAACCATAGAACATAGGGCGTATCAAATGATTCATGCCGGAATCTACACCAGCAAATACAGTGGACGGGGTCTGTTTGATCACATTCGTTTTGACCACAAAAAATCCACATTCCGAGACAAGGAATTTGCCGGGTTCAAAATACAAACTCAAATCCCTTCCGTAATCTTTACAGAACTGATTGAATTTTTCAGAGAGGATCGCACCCAGTTCTTCGACATCAGTACAGACATCATCATCTTTATAGGGTACTTTCAACCCACTTCCAAAATCAATAAACTCCAGGTCAGGAAATTTGCGCGCAATATCAAAAAGAATATCTGCGGCCAGCGTGAATACACCGGGATCAAGTATGTCTGATCCGGTATGCATGTGAATGCCATTAATGCGCAACCCAAGCGTCTTGACGAGTCGCTCGACCAGCGGCATTTGATAGATCGAAATTCCAAATTTTGAATCGATGTGACCAACACTGATTTTCTCATTGCCACCGGCCATGACATGTGGATTGATGCGAATACAAAGTGGCGTATCGGGATGATGGTGACCGATGTATTCAAGTGTCTCGATATGATCGATATTGACCTGGACACCCAGATTGATTGCCATTTCTATTTCGTCGGTGCCAACACAGTTCGGGGTATACAATATTTTATCCGGAGAGAATCCTGCTTTAAGTCCGGTCCAGATCTCCTGTACGGACACTGTGTCAAGACCTGCGCCCCACTGATTGATCAGTCGGAGTATGTTGATATTGTTGAGTGCCTTGCAGGCATAATGGATTCCCAGATTTTTAACTTTGAATGCCGCATTGAGCCGATCCAGCTGACGCTTGATAATCGCACTGTCATAAATGTATAGCGGTGTTCCGTATTGACTGACCAGATCGATGATGTCGAGTCCTTGAATGCTGTATCTCCCTTCTTTTAATTCCATGCACAAAATTAATCCTAAACTTTATTTGAACAAACCATCTCGATGAATCTGTCAGTACGGAAGAGGAATGGTGGGTGCCCTGGTCCAGGAATGAAGTGTCTTGTAGATCTCCTTCCTGGAAGCTTCACCGAGATTGCGGATGCGAGCACGGTGGCCAATATTGGCGGCAAAGTACACAGGACATCGGGTGGAAGCATCTGGTTGGATCGCACAGGCGCTCCACGTATCGATCGCACCATAGATATACATGATATGTTTGCCATGATGTATCGCGCGGTCGTTCATCATCTTCATATATTCTGGTCTATAGCGGATCTCTGTTTCCTTAGGACAGAAAGTCAGGTTGGAAGGATGCAATTCAACTTGCAGCAGATCGCTGATGCCGGTGGTGTCAAAACCGTAATAACCGAATTCTGTCATAAACTGATAGAATGCCGGTTCGAATCTTGCGATCGTCTGATCATCGTAATAATTGAAATCAACAACCTGCTCAACGTAATCGAAGATTTCCTGTGCGCCGGCTTCCCGTTCTGGTATTTCACTGCAACCAAATCCCCATTGCCAGAATGAAAACGGGAATTCCATTGCCGCATATTCCAGCGCCTTGCCTGTCCCAATCGAAAAATGTGTGCCTTCACTCGTGGCCAATTTATCCAGCATCGGTATCAATTCATTGCGGTGCAAAAGGATGCTGCGCTGAAATTCATGCACGCGTCTTCGGCATTCTTCTGTACCTGCCTGATGTCTATAGTATTCCATTGTCCGTGGATCTTCCTGAGCCAGTGCGAAGGGAGCCACATAGGCAACTGCAGCCTTTACATCTTTAGGAAAATGCAAGGCGTACAACGCGGCAGTAGTGCCACCTTTGCTGATTCCGGTTACAGTCCATGATTTCTTATAAATATGTGACATTGCTTGTCGAATGGCATGTAAATCCTGCAATGCCTGCTCCTGTGTCAGCAGCTCCCATGGAATTTTATCTGGCCGCGAATGTCCGTGAAACCGGTATTCTACATTGATTTGATTTGTTTGTAGAATCATTGTCGGCTCATAAATCCGATCGTCAATTTCATAACCTTCTGAAACCAACACGTTGGGAGATTTTCTGGAACGATGGTAGAGATATATTATTTGTGAAAAGCTTCCACATGATGGGCAAGTGTGATCCAGCCACTGCCTGATTTGAAGTTTGAATACCAGAGAGAATCCCTTCACAGGATTCATTCTGCTGATCTCAGCGCCTGGAAAAACTTTCTGCAGCTGATCCATCAGTTGCAGCGTGTCAGTCTGTGCCGTGATAGCCTTCATCCGAAGCTGTGCAATAACAATGAACAGAAGTAATCTGAGGTTAATTTTTGTTTTCATTTCAATTCAGTTCATATTGTTAATTGGCAGCCCATTGTGCAAAGCTTTTGGCATAAGCATTGAACAAATAAATAACTTTCGTTCAGATTTCAACATTAATTCCTAATTCCTAATTCCTAATTCATAACTCCTAATTCATCATTTAATCCTGGTCAGTCCTTCGCCTATCGAGGCTTCAAATGACCTTGCCATGCGTCCTGTATGAAGCCTGTAATATTCCTGAATATCGCGCAGATATCCAGCTGAATCTTCATCGGGGACAAGGTGAAGCGTTGAACCACCAAATCCACCGCCCATCATTCTCGCTCCTGCGCATCGTGCGTCTTTATGGGCAAATTCCACCAGGCAATCCAATTCAGGACAGCTTACCCGGTACTCATCGCGCAAGCCCTGATGCGATGCAAATAATAATTTACCGCACTCCGCTACAAATCCAGATTTGAGCGCTTTGCTAAAATCAAGGACACGTTCATTTTCTTCGATGACATAACGAACGAGAATGGACTGTTCGTCGCTGAGCAAATTTCTGATCAGCGGAAGATCATCGTGTGTCAACTCACTTATAAATTCATGTATGACTTGGTTGCGCTTCAGGATTCCGGCGATCTCTTGGCAAGCAAAGCTTCTGTTGTTGTAATCACTGTCAATCAACCGATGTTGTACGCCTGTATCAATCACCAGCCAACGATAGTCCGGGAGCAATGTGGGTATGTACTCAAAATTCCAGGTATCGCAATGAATCATGAGTGCACGATCTTTTCTTCCATTGAAAATGCTGATCTGGTCCATCATACCGCCTATGACGCCAGAGTCCTGTTCGGCGATGACGGACAGTCTGGTCAGTTCATCCTTTGCAATTTGAAGGTCAAACAGCGCATTGAGTGCGCTCAACGTTGCGCAGCACAGTGCGGAGGAAGAGGACAGGCCAGCACCAATTGGAAGGTCTCCGCCGAAGGCCAATCGAAAAGGAGGGATTGATCCACTGCGTTCGGTCAGATGACGAATGACGCCCCGGATATAGCGGAGCCAGTCGTAATCACCCGAAAGGCCGGCAACATTTCCCGTATTAAGTGCTTCCATGCGTGTCTCGTCGGATGGGCTGATTCCAAGGTAAATCGAAGGAAGAATTGCTGCTGGAAGGCATAAGCCACCATTGTAATCCGTGTGCTCACCGATGAGGTTGATCCTTCCGGGAGCCCTGAAAGCCATGTCGTATGGCAATATTTTTTCTATATAATAGGCTGGATCTGTGGACATCATCATCGCTACATGGGTATTGCAGACAAATTTAGCAATGCCGAGGATAAAGAACGGACTAATTCCTTTGGACGGGATACTTCAATTCTGCGGAACGTGCTATATTTGCGCTCCCAATGGTCGGATGGCCGAGTGGCTAGGCAGAGCTCTGCAAAAGCTCGTACAGCGGTTCGAATCCGCTTTCGACCTCCAAAAAGGAATTTCCCCGTGTTCCAGCGAATGCGGGGATTTTTTTTAGACATATTTCATTCAAATGTTTGAATATATTGCTTTTTTCGAACCTGTTTCTTAGTTTAGATGCATGATGGTAAAGGATAAGCAAATTCTTACATTCGAACCAACCATTGCTATCCAAAGAACATTTGGGTATTTTACATCGCGGGAGTTTTGGAATCAATCGAAAAAACTTCATCATTACATTGTCGTGATGAAGTGGTGGCCTGCGTAAGATTCAATAATTTCGATGCGCTGATGATGTGCTAAAAATTCAGAATTAACAACTGAGGATATTGAATAAAGGAAATAATTTTTTCTCTAAATTTTTCTGCAATATGGGTATATTATTTCTTGGATAAAAATTGCTGTTGAAAATATTGATTCATCTCCAAAATTCCAAGTTGTTAAGCATTTCATCACCTTCAGATCTCAATTATTATTTGGGGAGTTATGCCATAAATGAGGTAATTTTATGTTTTTCTGATAATCTTCAAAGGAATGAATGAATATTTATGCTCCGTCATCGTTGGAACGGGTTGCTATATACCGAATGTGATTGTGGAGAACGCTGATTTTCTCAACAATACATTCTATGATCAGGCTAAGGCAATTATTTCAACTACAAATCAGGAGCTGATTCAGACATTTAATAAAATCACCAATATTGAAGAGAGAAGGTATGTCGAAAGCAATTATGTAGCCTCTGATATTGCTTTTTTCGCAGCCCAACAGTGCCTCGATTCCTCTGGTATCGATCCGGAATCGCTGGACACGATCATAGTAGCCCATAATTTTGGTGATGTGAAGTCCCATAATAAAAAATCAGATATGGTCCCCAGCCTGGCCTCAAGAGTAAAGTTCAAGCTGGGGATTAAGAATCCATTTACAGTAGCCTATGATATTATCTTTGGATGTCCGGGCTGGTTACAGGGATTGATCATCGCCAATGATCAGATTAAAGCACACAATGCCAAACGGGTTATGATCATAGGCGCGGAGACCTTGTCGCGTGTATCCGACCCTCATGACCGGGATAGCATGATCTATTCAGATGGCGCTGGCGCCGTGATCCTTGAAGCAAGGACTTGTGATGCTGAAACCGGCATCATTGCGCAATTGGTAAGAACGGACGCAGGTAACGAAGCACATTATCTCGCCATGAAAGAATCAAATAATCCCGACGTTGAAGGACATGAGATTTATCTCAAAATGCAGGGCCGTAAATTGTATGAATACGCCTTGAATCAGGTGCCACAGCTGGTGAAATCCTGCATCGAAAAAGCCAAACTGAATATTACGGACATCTCAAAGGTCTTGATTCATCAGGCCAATGAGAAAATGGATGAAGCCATTATACAGCGACTCTTCAACCTGTATAATATTACTGAAGTTCCCAAGGGTATTATGCCTATGATCATCAACAAACTTGGAAACAGCTCCGTAGCCACACTGCCAACACTTTTGGATTTGATACTGAAGGACAAACTTCCCGGACACCAGATTTCACATGGGCAAAACTTTGTTTTTGCATCCGTCGGAGCCGGTATGAACATTAATGCAGTCGTATATAAATTTTAAGTCTGCTGGGATGACCATTGAATAAATAGAATTGGCTTGAGGACGATGAATTCTGTATGTTGAATGACGCGCAAATAAATTTTTTTCTTGCATTAAGATTGCCGAATAGTCAGCCATTAGCGTACGTCCAGTTTTGTCTGCTCTGAGAAGAGAAAATACTTCATTCCATAGGATAATTTCAGAATCGAAATCGTAGGCAATGTTGATGCACAAGCACTAATATTTTTAGCAAAATAGGTTTGGCACATAAGATCCTTATTTTATCCAATACCGGATTGTTGATTCGTTATAACTTTGCTGAGTGTCGTTTGTTTTTAAAATTAAAAGCACTTAACATGACTTACAAAAATTGCCAGAGTTGCGGAATGCCTTTAAAGAAGGATGAAAAAGGTGGCGGTACCAACGCCGATGGGAGCAGGAGCATGAAGTATTGCTCAAGGTGTTATGAAAATGGTCAATTTCGAAATTCTGAAATTAACACCGCAGAAAAAATGCAGGCTTTGGTCAAGGAAAAACTAAAAGAGATGGGGTTTCCAGGATTTATTGCGGGCTGGTTTACCAAAAGTATCCCGAATCTGGAGCGCTGGAAAAATCAAAATTAAATCAATAGATCTGATCACGATATTTTGCCTAAGCGGATTTCAGCTTTTATGCAATTGAATATTTTAGTCGGACACTGTTAATATTGTACTAATCCTCTACTTTGTGGTGAATTTGAAGTAACTTTAGTAAAAGTAAATTTATGAATTACAACAATCGCAAAGTAGTGGGTGTCTGGATGGATAAAAACCACGCCTATCTCATCAGTAATCCCGACAAAAGCAACAAAGGTGAGTTTGCAGAAATGCACAAGGTTGAGGCACACCACCATGGTGAGCACGGATCAAGTGAAAACGTACATCATCATAAAGAGGTCCTGGAGACCCATAAGTTCTTTAAAGACCTTTCACAGCATATTGAATCCTATGATTGTATTTACATCACCGGTCCGGGAAAAATACAGGAAGAATTCCGGAATTATTTGCAGGAGCAACATGCTTTTCACAATAAAATGATCGAGCTGGGTACTGCGGATCATCTATCCAAAGAACAGATGACCGCGCAGGTCAGGAATCATTTTAAGAGCTAATATTTCCTGAATATTGAATTGCGCAATCACCTGATAAAAAATCGTGGTTTCTCTTACTTTAACTCCACCTTGGGTGGAATGAGTTTGTACAATACCGGCGTAACAAGACGGCTCAGCAATGTGCTGCTGATCAATCCGCCAATCAGTACAATCGCTAACGGGCTGATGAGGGGTGAATGTTCCAGAACCAATGGTGTCAGTCCGCCAATGGCCGTGAGTGAAGTGAGAAGTATGGGTAAGAACCTTGTCTCTGCACCATCCATTACGGCTTCGTACAGTGGCATTCCTTTTTCTCTCAAACCATTGGTATAATCCACCATCAGGATTGAATTTTTTATTTCAATTCCCACCAGCGCAATAATACCAACTGTCGCAACAAATGAAAGTGTCTCGCCAGATACATAAAGTGCTGCAAGTGCACCAATGACGCCCATCGGAATGACACTTAGTACGATCAGTGTAGATTTAAATGTTCTGAATTCAAGAATTAATATGGCCAACAGGCCAAAGACAGCCAAGATGATAATTGTTCCGATCCCGCCAAATGATTCTTCACGAGATTCGCGCACGCCCGCTGCCTTGATCCGGTATCCTTCAGGAAGCGAGATTTTCTGATCGATATCTTTGAGAATATCCGTGGTGAGCTGATCGATGTTGTATCCGGGTGATGTAAAAGAACTGACCAGTGCATATCGCTCCTTGTTAAAATGGCGAATCGTTGCAGGTGATGGTCTCAGACTTATTTTGGCAATACTTCCCAATGGAACCAAACTACCGCTGGCAGAAGTAACCTGAATGCGTTGGAAAACATCCAGTTCATGACCAGGATTGTGGGTTACAGATACATTCAGATTGAATTCGTCACCATCCGCGTTGGTGATATCACCAAGCTGAAGACCGGCCACAGCAAGCCTCACTGTCTTGGCTACTTCCGCGCTGTTGATGCCCAATAAGCCGGCCTTGGACTTGTCTATTTCAACCGTCAGGTCAGTTTTTTCGTAACGCAGATCATTTCGTACATACAGCGTACCTTTTCGCTCTTTCATCATGGCTTCGATTTCCTTGCTGAGATTTTCAAGCGTATCCAGATTGCTTCCCAATACTCTGATCTCAATCGGTGCGGATATTGGAGGACCTTGTTGAAATCGCTTCACCTCAATTTGTGTGCCCGGGATGCCGCCGAGAGCATTGCGCGCTTTGGTAGCAAATGCGACAATCTGACCAATGGATGCATGCGGATGCAGATAGACGATGATCTGACCCGTGTTGGCAGAATTCTGTTTTTGAAATTCATTGTAATAGATCCTGGGATTGCCTTTGCCAACATTGGAACTGATGTGATCCACTTCAGGCATCGACAGCAATTGATTTTCAATTTTTCGGACAACTAAATCGGTGTGGTGAAGATTGCTTCCGGGCTCTGTTTCAATATCCACGGTGAGAATTGGCTTTTCAGATTCCGGAAAAAGGCTGAATCCCAAAATGGGTACCAGCATCAGTGATGCCATAAAAATTGCAGCAGCCGTCAAGAGCGTCATGACCGGATGACCCATGCACCATGTGAGTAATCTCTGGTAGGGTGTGTTAATGTATTTTTTAAAAGCGCGAAAGAAGAAATTGCCTTCACCCTGATGTTCTTCATGTGCCTTCAGCATGATCGAGGACAAAAAAGGGATGATGGTCACCGAGACAAAGAGAGAGGCCAGCACAGTAAGCATTACAGCCATTGGCAGCGATCGGATAAAATCTCCGGATCCTTCGGGCAAATTCGCTAATGGCAGGAATGCGAGGATCAACGTAGCGGTACATCCGAGGATTGCCACCATGATGTGTTTCGTTGCAGAGACTGCAGCCTCTCTGGCGCTGATGCCACCTCGCATGTAGCGCTCAATATTTTCTACCACGACAATGCTGTCATCAACGAGTAATCCGAGCGCAATCACCATGCCTACAATGCTCAGTTGATTGAGTGTATAACCCAGTGAATCGAGTAGAAATAATCCGATGCTGAGCGAAAGCGGAATAGAGATCATGACAACGAGAGAAGCCCTGGTGCCTAAGGGTAATAAAGTCAGCAAGACCAGGAAAATAGCTATTGCAAAATCTTTACCCAGTCCGCTGAGCCTGTTGCGCACACCGCTTTCCTGATCGAATGCATTTTCCAGGCTGATTCCCTGAGGTAGTTTTTCACGGAAGGTTGCAAGAATTTTTTCAATCTGGCTTCTGACCTGGATGATATTCTTTTTGTCTTTCATCGCAGTAATCACCCAGACGCTGCGATGGCCGTTGTGACGCGCGATGTGATCCTGTTCCTGGTTGCGGTAATAAATGTCGGCGATCTGATCGAGTCGTACGGTCTTGCCTTCATGCGTAGACTGTACAATCATCGCCCGAATGTCTTCGATATTCTGAAATTCGGAATTGGTCTTGATGTTATATTTCCGCGTACCCAAATCAATATCGCCACCAGGGATATTGATATTATTGGCTTTTAATATTCCCATTACCTGATCCAGTCCCAATGACATGAGCGCCATTTTATCAAGTTTGAGATCGATGTGAATTTCCCTGGATGGCAATGCCTGTATCTCGACCCATTTGACGTCTCTTATTTTTTCAAGATCCTTTTCCAGGTCTTCTGCATATTTTTTCAACTGCTCCATGGAAGCCGTATCAGACACTATCGCCGATTGAAGAATGGCCACATCACTGCTTGCGGCTCTTTTGATATCGAGTTTGACAATGCCTTCCGGTAATTCAGGTCTGATCTTATTGACCTCGCGGATGACATCATTGTTTTTGGCTTCAACGTCAACGCCAAAATTGAATTCGCACAGCATGACGACCAGTCCGTCCAGAATCGTTGTATTAATTTTTTTGATGTCTGAAAGCTGGTATAGTTCTTCTTCGATGGGATCGGCAATTAGTTTTTCCATGTCTGCGGGATTGGTTCCGGGATGGACCACGACAATCGAAAATATCGGAGCGCCAAACGGTGGATCCTCACCTCTCGGCATGTTCAGCAGGGCATTTACGCCCAGAACCATCACGGCAATAAATACCACCAGTGTAAATTGCCAGTTGCGTACAAAAAATCCTTGGAAAGACATGTTGTTAGTTTGAATTTTTGTGAAGCTGATTATTGTTGTACATCGTCACCTTCTTCAAGGTACATCGCGCCGGTCGTGATCACTTCGTGTATACCTTCAAGACCTTCGCTGATGGCCGTTTCATCGCCAAGCAAGTCTGCGATCTGAAGCTTAATTTTTTTTGCTTTGCCGTTTTCAATCGTAAAAGCATAGGCCCACTGACCATTTGACCGGATCAAAGCGTCGGAAGGAATCAGCTTAAATTTATTTTGTTGCCGGGGTTGCAGGTTGATGTGGGCCGTGAGACCGGCAGCCATTCTTGGCGGCGTATGAATAAAGCGAAGCTCGACATCAAATGTATTGCTTGCACTGGTACTCGCGGATGAAAGCTGTGTGACCAGCGCCTGCATTTTTTCTCCGGGGAAGGCATCCATCATCACTGACGCCGTGTCTCCCTGGTTGACGCGTGCCCAGTCTCGATCACTGAGCCCCGCCCTGATGACCCAGTCACTGTTGCCTGTTCCAATGATGACACAGACCGGGGTTCCTGGTCCGGTGATTTCGCCTTCATGCAGAATCTGACGAACCACTTTTCCATCGACGGGAGAACGGACTTCGCTGTATGATCTGTTAAAATCCGCGATCTCTTTTTGTTTTTTAGCCAGTGTTAAGGCCATCTGTGCATTTTGAAATTGCTCAAGTGTTGCGACACTGTCGCGATAGAGATTCGTCACGCGTTGCAGATCTCGTGCTGCTTTGGATACAAATTCATCCGCCTGCTGCACCTGCGCATTAATCTCTGTCATCGTGAGATCTGCCAGCAACTGTCCTTTGCGCACTGCATCACCTTCTTTGACAAAGGTTCGGCGGATCACACCTCCGGTTTTGAAAGAAGGTTTGACTTCTTGCTCGCTGATGACAATTCCAAGTACACTGATAGTGCCGGAAGAGGTGTAATCCTTGACCGGCATTGTTTTTATTTTCAAGGCTGAGGTGCCTGCAGAAGTTGTTTCTGTTGTGGAATGTTCGGATTTATTTCCGCAGGATGAAATGGCCAGCAAAAGAATGGCCGACAGGATCATTGAGAAAATATTTTTCATCTGTTTATTTTTTTGATCAAGGTATTGGTAACTATTATTTATAGAATTGCACATCAATTGTTATTTGTTGTTTTTAATGCATTCAGTTTATCTGTAAAGGATCTTTCAAAATTTATTCAACCGGATAAATGGCCGCGTTGTAAATGTATTCCGACCATTTCAGCCAGGCATTTTGTATGGCCATACTTGTTCTTAACCTTGCCTGTGTCCATTGTTCCTGGGCATCGAGCAATTCAATATAACTGGACATTCCTTGTTTGTAGCGTGACAAGACTTCACGGTACGTTTTTTCGCTGGTAGTGATTCTTTGTTCGAATGCCTTGGCTTGTTCGATGGCTGATCCGAGATTTCTGATGGAGGACATCTGAAGCATATCTGTCTGCTGTATCGCATACGTCCTTTCGCTTTCAAGACTGTTTACCTGCGCCTGTGCAGCGGATTTGCGCCACTGGTGTTTTTTATTGTCGTATAAGTTTAAATCCACGTTGATTCCAAGCAGTGCATAGGGACTGAATCCAAAATTGAATGCCTGGGATCCCAGATCAAGTTGTGCGCCGATGCGTGGGATATAAAACTGATTTTCCTTCTGAACCGATAATTTGCGCATTTCGATGGCGTGATCTAATTGCTGTATTTCTTCACGTTGTGCAGAAGGTTTGGGTGGAAGTGGCGGAAGAGCAGTCGTCGAGATATTGCGGACATCTGCAGCATGAATGTTTTTACCGATAAGAACAGCCAGATAATCGAGCGCATTCTGCTGCTGCGCGCTCAGTTCAGTCTGTTGTGCATGTACGGAAGTAATCTGATCCTCGATTCTGTTTTGTGCTGACGGAAGCGTCATGCCGTTGCGGATCATACTGTTGTTGACTCTTTTGGCTTCCTGAAGTAATGTATCCGTAGATGCGTAGATTGCAATCGCATATTGCGCGGAATTGTATTGTATAGCCGCCTGCATGATATCTCTCGCGAGCAATCTTCTGAAGGCGCGTATTTCAAGTTTTTTTATTTCCGCCTGATTCTTTTGTACCATTTTATTGAGGGCCAGATCAGGATAATAGACGGGTTGCATTATTCTCACTTTGGCATCGTAAAAATTATCCGGAAGAAACTGTTCTTTGGTGTTGGCGATCTGTGGAAAAGACTGACTTTGCGTCAGCTGGTTGAGCGTTGCATACACCGGATTAAGCAGATCACCGATGGGGAGATTGATGCTGCGACCGCCCCGGGCCAGTGAGTACTGAATGCCGAAATTGGCGGTGGGGCCATAGAGGGCTTTGGCTTCACTGATTCCTGCGGTCGCTGCTTCCAGCTCAAAGTTGCGGGCCTGCGCGGCAGGATTGTTCTTCCAGGCCTCATGAATGAGAGAATCAAAAGCCTGTGCAGGAAGGAGGACCGGCAGGAGAATCACTACCAAGATCTGTATATAATATTGCATGTTTTTTATATTAACACTGTTTATTAATATTTAAAAAATTAACTTTTAAAGATGCATTGCATCATTGAGTCAAGGGTCTGTGCGATCAGCGAAGCATTATTATGGCGTTCGACGATTTCAAGTCGCTCAGTCTGTGCCAGGTTGACCAGTCCGTGGACGGAGGACCAGAGGTGCAATGCCAGAATGCGTTCATTTTGACCTTTGAGCTGAAGTTTGTCGATGGCTTCCTTGCAGGTCATGCAGAGGAAGTTGAACATGGCCATGCCTTCATCCCAGCCTTCCATGCACTTTTCAATATGTTTCATGGGTTTATCGGAATTGAACATGAGGTCGTACCAGTCCTTGTTTTCAAGTCCAAAACTCACATAAGACCGGCCGATTTCATGAATTCTTCTGACCGGATCCGGTTCAGCAAAAGCAGAAACCATGTACCGATTCATCAACATAAAGCCCATTTCCATTAATTCGTACATGATGGCATCCCGATCTTTGAAGTACAGGTAAATCGTTGCAGGACTGTATTCGATGTCGGCGGCGATTTTGCGGATAGATAATCCTTCCTGGCCTTCTCGGAGAAGAATTTTTTTGGCGGCTGTCAGGATTTGCTCCTTGAGTTCTGCCTTTTCCCGTTCCTTTCTTTCTGTTGTGCCCATGGTAAGTAAACGGATGTCATGATAAGATGTTTATGAACAGTGTTTATTTTTTTAAAAATGTTCATTTTTTTTAACAAATGATCATGTGACCTACCCAAGCGCGACATGATCAGGAGGGGAATTATTGGTTTAGGATTCGAAGAACGGACTTGACGGAAGCCATATTACGAACCCGTACACGGTCCTTGTCACCCACCGTCAGGTTTTGCTAATTCGTTACTATTTAGTCCTTTATGAAGTTCAATTCAGCCAATCGGTGAGTGCATCAGGCTATCCATACCGCCATCATTCTACATTTTCCAACTAATGGCAAGTCCAAAAGCTGGGATTATGTCCTTCGAGCAGGACTTTAAATAAATAAAACATTCTCTTCCGTATTCAATGCTATTTTCCCATCTTCAGACTGCGGACTTAAAACCCTCCAACCGTATTTTTGAGACTCAGGTTATGTCACGCACCATTGCCATCGGAGATATTCACGGTTGTCTTCAGACCCTGGAGACCCTGCTTTATGATTATTTGAAAATAAAGGATGACGACCAACTCATTTTTCTTGGGGATTATATCAACCGCGGTCCTGATTCTACCGGGGTTCTGGATTTACTGGTCGAATTGAAAAATCAAAATCCTCACTGGGTTTTTCTCAGAGGCAACCATGAAGATTTGTTGATCGGCTTTTTAACGCAAAGAAGCAGCCCATATTCGGGAAAAGCCATTGAGCCGCTTTTTCTTGCGAATTTGAAATGTTCTTCCTGGGACGAACTTAGAACTGAATACCTGCAGTTCATCATGAATACGCAGCACTTCCACCGGACTAACACACATATATTTGTTCACGCGGGTTTGAATTTCAGTTTAGACGATCCCTTTACAGACCTCCATTCCATGATGTGGATCAGGGAGATGCCGGAAGACCCTGCGGCATTAAAAAATGCAACACTGATTCATGGTCATACGCCCTGGGCATTAAAGAAAATACTGGGACAGCAAGATAGCATCTTGAATATTGATGGTGGCTGCGTATACAAGGGCCAGAAGCCCGGCTGCGGGTATTTGGTAGGCTACATCGTCAATGACGGAAGTCTTGTGTATTGTGAAAATGCTGATCAGTAACCATGAGGAATACCGTCCGTCTTGTCAAAGGCAAGTCCTATTCCTTACAATCAAATTTAAAACCCATTAGCTGAGGAATTCTGACCAATTGTTCAATCCTTCGAAATGGCTTGCAAATATTCTGAAAATAGCAACCAGCGGCAGAATTAAGATCATACCGCTTACGCCCCAGATAATGCCACCTGCAAAAATCGCTATGAGACTAACCAACGTATTCAGATTGATTTGCTTGCCCACCACATAAGGAAAAATAAGGTTGGCCTCGAGATATTGTACGATTGCAAAAACCACTACAATACCCACAGGTTGAACAATGCTTCCACTGCTGATCCAGCTGATGCTGATCGGAAGCAATGAGCTCACGATAATTCCCAGGTAAGGAATAATCGTCATCACCGCAGTCAATATGCCGTAGAAAAAAGGATTGCTGACGCCGAGCATCAACAAACCCAATGAATTCAATATTCCCACGATAAGATAGACCATCACCATGCCCTTGATAAAGCGGGTAAACATGTGTATGGTTTCGTAAAGCGCCACTGCGGCTTCATCTCTTCGCGATACTGGAAAAAAACTAATCATAAACCGGACCAGCTTTTGCCTGTAAGCCAGGATCAGGTAGGTGTAAATCGGAATGATGACGAGGTAAATGAGCATGGTGCTGGAGGCATGAATGATATCTTTTAAAAGCTCACCAACATTGGTTGAATATTTTTCGACTGCGCGTCGGAGCCAGTCAAACTGTGCGTCGATCGACCAGTTAAATCGGTCCTCTACCTGATGCTGTAAATCATGAAGCCAAGGGATCGCATTGAGCTGAAGCTGTGCCCACCGCTCGTCGAGCATCGAAAGTTCATAACTCAGGAGAAACACGAGCATAAAAAAAATTACACCGGTGAGCAGTATAGGTATCAGGATGGCCAAAAATTCCGGTGCACCGAATTTTATGAGCTTCATCATGATAGGATAAAGAACAAATGAAATAAAAACCGCGTAAGCCAGTGGAATCAGCAGTGATTCAAAAAATATCAATGCACTGATCAAAATTGTCGTGATGATACTAACCTGAAATATTCTGTTGAAGCTCATTGCGAAATGCAACAAAGTTTTTAAACCAATGGTTGTAAATATAGTATGAGGTGCTCAATTGAGTTGTATTAAACATGGTTAACAGGGGATTGACTTCAACGGAAGCGGCAGCCAGGCTCAGGGAATTCGGCTGGAATGAACTTCCGTCATCAAGGCGTAAAAGCATCTGGAGGATTGCTCTAGAAGTCGTTCAGGAACCCATGTTCATTCTCCTCATCATCTGCAGTGCACTTTATTTTTTTTTAGGCGACCATGTCGAAGGGATCATTCTTTTTGCATCCATTTTTGTGATCATTGCCATTACCTTTTATCAGCACCGAAAGACCGAGCGGGCCCTGGAGGAATTGAAAAAACTGGCTTCTCCGATGGTGACCGTACAAAGAGATGGCCAGCTTCAGCGGATCGCGAGCCGCGAACTGGTGCCGGGTGATCTGATGATCATCAAGGAAGGACAAAGAGTGGCGGCAGATGCAAGGCTTGTCCATGCGTTAAATCTCAGCATGGATGAATCGATCCTCACGGGTGAGTCCTTGGCGGTCACCAAAGTCGTTGCCCTGGATCAGACTTCCCCGGAAGGCATGGTCTTCTCGGGAACGCTCGCGGTACAGGGTTATGCAGAAGCGCTGGTTCTCTCTACCGCAACCAACACCAGGTTTGGCAAGATTGGAACCAGTCTCAGTTCGATCACCACTTCCGTGACCAGGTTACAAAACGAATTGAAGGGCTTTATCAAAATGGCCTTCCTCATCGGCATCTTAATTTGCCTCGGTGTCATTGCCGCTTACTACTTTTCAACAGGTCAGCTGATCAAGGCATTTCTGCAGGGACTGGCGGCGTCTATGGCCATTCTGCCGGAAGAGTTTCCTGTGGTACTAACTATTTTTCTGGCTTTGGGTGCCTGGCGATTATCCAAAAAGAATGTGCTGACCCGAAGATCTTCCGCCATTGAAAATCTGGGCTCAGCTACGATCATCTGTACCGACAAAACAGGGACACTGACCTATAACAGAATGGAAGTTGTCGCTGCCGGAGACGCCGATTCAATCATTCACCGGGAAGATCCACACTGGGATGAAAAAGCTTCTCCGTTGCTGCAGACAGCCATCAGGGCCTGCAGGGTTCCGGCCACCGACCCGATGGACAAGGCAATTCTGGCAGCATCTGCCAAAGCCCTGGAAGAGCGGAATCATTGGCAACTGATCAAAGAATATCCACTGCGGCCTGATTTTCTCGCGACGGCGAATGTCTGGAAGAATCCGGATGGACGAATACTGGTATTCAGCAAAGGTGCTCCGGAGACGATCGTGCAGTGGTGTGTCAGTGATTCCGATCAGCGTCAGCGTATCATGGATCAGGTACATCAACTGGCTGCCCAAACATACCGTGTGCTCGCTGTCGCATCTTCCGAAATTTCAGAAAGTATTCCCGACGATCCACGGGCTTTTAACATTGCATTTGAAGGATTGATTGCACTCACTGATCCGGTGAGAAAAGAAGTACCTGAATCCATCCGTCTATGTCAGGAGGCAGGGGTAAGAATCCTCATGATTACCGGGGATTATCCGGAGACTGCCAGGAGTATCGGTCGCGAGATACTTTTTAAGAACCACGAGCATCTTCTGACCGGATCCGAGATAGAACAGATGGACAAAGCTGTGCTTGCAGAAAGTCTCAAAAAAGTTGGAATCGTCGCGAGGACCGTTCCCGAACAAAAACTTAATATCGTAAGGGCCCTGCAAGCGGATGGCGAAGTGGTGGCGATGACCGGTGACGGGGTCAATGATGCACCGGCGCTGAAGGCAGCGGACATCGGTATTGCCATGGGCAATAAAGGCACAGACGTAGCGAGAGAAGCATCGGCAATTATTCTTCTCGATGACAACTTCAGTTCCATCGTCGACGGCATTCGGACCGGACGCAGAATTTTTGATAATCTGCAGAAAGCGATGTCTTACATTATGGCCATCCATATGCCCATTATTGGTCTTGCGTTAATTCCTGCCGTCATAAAAAATATTCCGGTGTTGATGATGCCACTGCATATCGTGTTTCTCGAACTCGTCATAGATCCGGTGTGTTCCATCGCATTTGAATATGAACAGGAAGAGAAAAATGTCATGTCACGACCTCCGAGAAATCGCGACAAAAAATTCTTCGGACTTCAACGCATAATGGTCAGTGTATTCAAAGGACTTTTGTTGTTGTTGATGGTCATCTGTATATATCTTCTATCGGTGCAGGAAGGTCATAGTGAAGGTGAGGCAAGGGCCATCACTTTTATCGCGCTCATAACCGGAAATATCGCGCTGGTCATGAGCAGTCTTTCGGAGACGAGAAGTTTTCTTTCGGTTTTTAAGGAGAGAAATTTTTCCGCACTGGGGATCTTATTTTTGGCTCTGGCTATCCTGGCAGTGATCATGGCGGTGCCGGCGCTGCAACGCATATTCTCGTTTGAGTTTCCGGGTCTCAGACACTTTATAATATCTTTTGTCGGGGCATTCATCCTGCTGATCATCTACGAATTGATAAAATTATTGAGGAGGAAGTCTAGTAATTGATGAATTACTGAAATCATGCAGCCCGGGAATAGAATGAATATGCATAAAGATAAAAACATGATAAGACGTATTGGACATATCAATTCTCATAATAAATTGCAGAATATAAGATTAAATAGTGATTATAAGTTGAACTTACAATTTGTCAATTTTAGAAATATTATTGCTAATTAATGAATTATTTCGTGAAATAAGGCTTATTTTTAAATCTATTCTTCTTTTAGGTATATAAGTTAAATGTAATATTATGAAAAAGAACTTATTAATTCTCCTATTGGTCCATCAATTCTCATCAAATTTATGGACTCAATCAAATCTTATTGCAGGTTATCCAGATACATCTGAGCTCTCAGGATTGGGATTGACAAATTTTCATACATTTAAAGAGTTTCCAAGATTTAGTTCTTTGAGTTTAGTTTAGTTTAATGAATTATCCTCTTGCGTTAATGAATCAGGAAATATATTGCTTGATTTAGAATTCGATAATTGCGAAACAGTGGAGATTCAACCAAAAGAAAGCAATTATATTGATGAGCATAATTATTTTTATTTTGGAACAATAAAACCACCCTCAGATTCTTGTCAATGTTCTTGTTCTTCAGGAGAATTAATGATTCAATCAAGAGGAGGGCGAAAATTTGGATTTATACTAATTGATACAACTAAATATGAAATATTGGCTGTTGATGACTCCTACTCAGTTTTAGGAAAATTAGATCCGATAATTTTTGATTCTACCAGTGAATGCAAGAACAATATTACACAAGCAATTAATTTAGATGGGCAATTAAATAAAAAAATATCTAAAAGAACTGCTGGATGTCCTATTCGAGTGCTCTTTTTATATGATCAGGATGCTGAAAACTCATATGGTTTAAACGGAATTATAGATTTGGTTAATACGGCTGTTAATACAACCAATTTGGCATTTAGCAATAGTGATATTAAAAATACCCGTGTTGACATTGCTAATATACGAAAGATTAGTGGTTTTGTTGAAAGAAAAGAATATATAGAATATGATCTTAGAATTCTAATGTTAGATACAATTATATCACAGCAAAGAGATACTGATCTTGCAGATGTTGTTTGTATTATTGGTAGTGATAATTATACCCGATTCAACGGATATTCAGGATATAAGCCGGATACTGCTCATCCGGGTCAGACCATTAACAATTTAGGAAATCCTCAAGCGGATTTAGCATATATGATTATTAAAGCTGGAAATATCAATTCGACTTATACATTTAGCCATGAATTAGGTCATATTATTGGCTGTAGACACCAGACTTGTGATCAAGAACCGTCTAGTTGTGATTCAACTGGTTCATACGAGCATGGTTCTGGTTGGGGAGATAGAAAATGCTTTCTTTGTTCTTGGAAAAATTATTGCACCATAATGCACACTTTAAATGATCAAACCAGAGTGCTTTACTATTCAAACCCAAATGTAAGTTATTTTGGACATCCAACAGGCGTTATGGATACTAGGGATAATGCAAAGTGGATAAGAGAGGATCACGCTTGTATTGTATCTAATTATAAAAGTGAGCCAACGAGTCTAACAGTTTCAATATCGGGTGAAGATATTTTATGCAGGCCATTGAGTAGCCATTATTATGCAGATGTAATAGGATATAACGCTCCTTATAGTTATCAATGGAGTTTATCAACAGACGGAGTTAATTTTAGTTCCATTGTTGGCACTGGGCAGTCGATTACAATCGATTCAACAGATTATGCTTTAAGTCCAATATTATTTCTTAGAGTTCGTGTTGAAGATTCATTAGGTAATTTTAATTTTGCCTTTTATAGAATTTTAATTAGAGATCGGGGAGAGCCTGGTTGTGATTTTCATCCATCTTTAACCAATGGAATCTTTGAAAATGATGTAAAAATATATCCAAATCCAGTAGAGAATGAATTAAGGGCTAAATTTTCAATATTTCAAACAGATGTGAGTGTTACCATTGAAATGGATGATCTCATTGGAAGATCAATATTGAATAAAAAATTGATTCTTTCAAAAGGAACTTATATTGAAAACCTAAATGTTGAAAATATCCCCAAAGGCATTTATCCAATCCAAGTTAAAATTGGAAAGGATGTTATTTTTTATAAAATTATTAAATGTAACTAAAATGAAGTCTATTTGGATTATAGTTTTCTTATTATTAATAATAGGTTCATGTTATAAGGATGTCTTTGATAAGGACGGGTTCTATGGAAACTGTAAAGCCAAAGTTAATGGGATTCAATGGAATGGAAATTGTCTTGTAATAAAAGCAGTACCAGCTTGTAGTCCAGATTCATGTATTTCACTAAGTTTTTGGAATTTTGATAAAAATGATAACTTGATAAGTAAAATTGGAATCCAACAAGTTCAATTAAAGAAAGGAAAATTCTTACTTAACAATTTTGAACCCTGGTTTAAGAATACAGACTATCATTTTCTTTATTCAGAATATGAAATTGCAAATGAACGATTTAAAAATGCTTACCAGATTTATGGTCCAGATTCAAGCAATTTTCTAGAAATTACTGACCTTGATCTTAGTACTGGAAATATAAATGGTAAATTTCAAGCCCGGGTTGTTAGAAATGAAGGTCCTGGAGTGGATGAAATTGAAATTGAAAAAGGAGTGTTCAATGGTAAAATTAAATGGGATTGAAATTTAGATTACAAACGGAATGTTCAATTCATTCAATTTGTTAAACCAGTCTTCACCTATAAATTCCCTGTCTGCAAGGATTCCAGCGGTTTCTAATGCCAGAAATGCCTTCTTAAATTGTTTCAACAATTCAACCCAGAATTGTCATTAGGAATCAAAAATAAAAGTCGATTTTAAGTTATTTGTATTCATCCATAGGCCAGTAAACCATTCCCGTCTCTTCATGGCGAGAGATAACTTTAATATTCTTTGATTCCCTTTTTGAATAATGTATCCTCCAATCGCAAAGACTCTATAACGTAAGGTTTTCATTTGTTCATGAACTTTAGTGTTAAGCACAACCTGACGGAATAGGCTGACAAAATTGTAAGCCATCATTACAAAATTTAATGCTGCTTCTGTGGCATAAAAACTATTTACATTAAAACTTGATGATCCAAAATCATATTTTAGTTCTTTGATCCTGTTTTCAGCATCAGCTCTTTGCCTATAAAGTGTCCAAATTTGTTCTGCTGGCAGATTTAAGTTTGTTATAAAACAGCTATATCGGTATCTCTTATAGATTTCTTCATCCTTGAATAGACTTAATACCCTTCCCGTAGCTTTTGGTCTTGTAGGGATATGTTGCCGAATAATTATCATTCTTTTTCCGCTCTGCCAATTTGGACTCTTGTATTGCGTGTCTGCAATTTCCAATCCAGCTGCCATTTTTAGCCAAATGCGATGTGATGTAATTGTTTGTTGTATTGGGGAATACATTCTTGCTGCTATGATATAATTTATTCCCTTCCCTTCTAAGTAATTAAATACCTTCTTATCATAAAAACCACTGTCCGCTCTTAATAACCCAATTTTCTTGTTTCCCAATTTTTCAAACGTATCATCCAAAAAGGATTCTATATTGTTTGATGTATAAGAATCTCCGCTGCGTTGCCAAAAGTTAGCAACCATCTTACAATCCGCTATAAATGCCATTAAGGGGTGATGTGATAGCCTCCCTGGTTTCTTTGGATTGTATCCTTTTTTGGCTCCTTCTTGTGATCCATATCTTGTATGAATGGTACTGTCAACATCTAATGTGAAATTATCAAATTGAAGCTTATTAAAAAACCATTGATACAACGGTGTAAATATTTGTTGATTTTTACTAAGATCAAATTTTGTAAAGAACCTTTGAAATGATTTATGGCCCGCCATCCTTTCAAATCCCCAAAATTGCCGAATTACTTCATCTTGGCGAGTAACCTCAGTATGTTCAAACTTATTTGCGCCACACCAAATACTCGTAATGAATTGTTTTACCAATTGATTTGCACTATATCCCCTATTTGATCCTGGTTCGGGAAGTGATAACTCTTTTATTATTCCATCAAAGTCCATCTTATCCAACATCTTTTTCATCAGATATATGCCTCCCCAAGGACTAATTTCCTTATCTGTAAATTCAAGCTTAAGATCCATTTTGTAGTGTAACTTTTAATTACTCAAAAATAAAGATTCTCGAAAAATATTAAATGTTATTAAATCATTGAAAATCAAAAGAATATGACATCATTTTCCTAATGGCGGTCATTAGAAATCATTTCAAATGACAATTCTGGGTTCAATTCTTTCATCTTCATTCGAATTACCTCATTTGTCTAAAAACTTCCAAAACAAAGGAATTCCTTTCCATTCATAGCTCAATAACAGCATAAGAATGTTAATATTGGAATTGCCTAATTTCCAATTTGTTCTATCCATAATTAGATATACTGTATCCGTCCAACGAACTACCTATCTGAATAATTTTGCCCAATTCTGGGGTAATAGCTCTTCGATCCTGTTAATTGGATGATCATTTATTCTATTGAACACATCAATGAGCCATTCGTAAAGATTGATATTATGTAATTTGCAAGTAGCAAATAAGGAATATACCATAGCAGCTCTTTGAGCAGATTCATGAGAGCCCGCAAATAATTAATTTTTAGGAACCAGGGCTATAGGGCGAATTTTATTCTCAATGAGATTATTATCAATTTCTACTTCTCCGTGGTCGATATAATTGCTCAGCTGCCTCCATCTTTTTAATGTATATCCTATGGCTTCAACCAAGGAGGATGATGGAAGGATATTTTGGAGAGAGAGGTTGTCCAGGTAGCTTTTTATTTTTTGAAGAATAACTTTACTCTGATCCTGTCTGATTTTTCTTCTCTGTTCATAATTCAAATTCTGATCTCTGCAATTCTTTTCAACATTGTAAAGCTCTTGAATAAGTGATAATGTTTTTTCGGCTTCCGGCTTATATGATTCTAATGTCTTGTCGAATTTTCTCCTGGCATGTGCCCAACAGCTGAACATTTGCATTCCAGGGATCTGTTGCAATTTTTCATAAGGGCCATACCCATCTACTTGATTCTTTCCAACAAATCCATTCAAGTGGTTATTCATACTCTCACTGCTTCTGGATTTTTGGTAAGTGAATAATACCAACTTGATTACGGGTGCATAACTGGCCCAGATATAACCCAGGTGTGCTGATCCTTCTTTGTCTTCGCTTAGCACTTTATAGGTCGTTTCATCTGTCTGAATATATTCTTGCTCTAGTACGGCGGCTTTTAATTTATTATAAACCGGAATGAGTAGATCCAGATATTGATGCACAGACTCTCCCAGGCTTGATTTACTTATTGTTATGTTATGATCTCTTTTAAATTGCTGGATCATCCGATACAGCGGCATGTGATCCATGTACTTGCTTACTATCGTATGTGCCATAAATTGTGGTCCAAATTGCGATTTGGGCACAGGCTTTGAGGGCATAGGGGCTATTTTGATCTTTTGTGTCTGATCATCAACATACTTTGGCCTTTCGATGCGATTTACATGAAATACACCAGGAGTGTATTCGAGTTCTTCTGTAACAAGTAGCCCTATGCGTCGGTCTGTATCTTTCCTATCCTGGGGCTCAATAACTTCGACGTGTCGCAATAGATGTGCCGGCAATTCTTTGCGCCCCCCTTTGCGATGCACGGGCTTCGTTCTTTCGTAGCTAATTTGCTCAGTGAGGTTCTCTAATTTATTTTCTTCGGGAACCACCTCGGAAAAGAGTGTTCCAGGAGGAAAGGGCTTTTCTTCTGAAATAAACCGTTCTGATTTCTTTCCAAATATTAATCTCTTTAGTTCGGCTAACTCTAATCGAAGACGTACGATCTCTTCTTTTAGAAGTTCATTTTCCTTTTTATAACCTATTATGCCCGATTCAGTCACGGATACAAGGTATGTACTTTCTGGCAAATATTATAGCGTTTGATCTACTATTTTATTTCGTTTTCTATACCGAATACTTCGCAATTTTATTCCCTGCAGCACACATGTTAGCTGAGTCCAATTGAATGCAAATTTAGTGCTATCACCTGACGTCTTCATGACTTCATAGGTGCCCTGCTCCAATTTCTTGCTCAACAATACCAAGCCGCCGGTATCATATACTAGCAATCGAATCTGGTTGCGGCGTTTATTAAAAAACACATAGACACTGCCATCTACAGGATTGCTCTCCATGACACTCCTAATGATACCCAATAAACCATTATATCCCTTGCGGAAATCAGTTATCCCGCTATACACAAAGTATTGATGACCGCTGGTAAAGGGGATCATCCTATACCATTCTTCTTATGCTAAGGCTTAATATCTGAGGACTATGCTTCCCAAGGCGAATATGAACTTCTTCCTTATATTCAATCTCTACTATATGATTCTCGTGTGCTTGGCCTATATGTATCGGGACAAAACCTGGATCACCGGCCTCCTCGTTGTATTTCCTATTCCAGTAATAATAATGGTGTAAAGGAAGCCCTTTTGCTAACATAAATTGCTTTATGCTCAGACCGCTACATGCTAACTCATCACTTAATTGATCAAATTCTTGCTTTGTCATCATTTTCCTATTTCTCGCAAAGCTATGACCTGTTCTATTCCAGGCTTATAGGCAGTTTACTGGACGGATACTTTGGAACAACCAAAGTGGATTTCAATAGCGGCAATCCGGTACAAACATTTATTTTTGATTGTTAATGACGATTATGGGTAACTTAATTACCTGAACTTTTAGTCCAGTATTAGGTAGTATTTAAGTTGTGTATATTATTCAACGATGTATTCAGAAGATTGCTATTTTATAAGTTCAATCTTCTCATTCTGGGTATAGTCTTTGCTGGCAATTTGAAGAACATAATGACCAGGCTGCAAATCTGAAGGCACTTCAAAAACGTACTGGTTGCCTGATTGAGGACTTAACGACGCTTTGTGAATCGCTTTTCCGGAGAGATCGGACAACTTTACGGAAAATGATTCCGAAGCGCTAATCCTGGATAGAACATAAAGTTTATCGCCTTTTATTGGATTGGGATAAATCTCGAAGGCGCGATGCCTGCCGTTTTGAATGTCCTGCACATGCACCAATTCACCGCAACCTGGAATTAGGCAGCCATCAGCATCAAGGTTCAATACATACGGATGCCACCATCCGGACAACCTGTCTGAAATGGCTCCCACGATGGCTATGGTATTGTACGGGGTAATGCTCATCTGATTCAGTGTGATTGCCAGCGCCCGTAAGGAATCCCAACCAACGGGAATATACTTTCTCGTCCACAGGCTATCACCGTCGGGGGAAGCTTTCATTAATAAACCATAATCCGGCACTGAAAAATCTACGGCGATCCAGGACCCGCATAACAAGTACCCGGACCCATCCTTAAGCTTTGCTAAATCCTGGATATAAAACCTGGGATCATACACGTCAGTACTAAACGGGTAGTATTTGATGCTCCAGCGCAATTCATCAAATTCCGGGCTGACTTTGATCAGGTATGGCTTTGAAATGGATTGACTGGACTCCCGAAAATAATCAATGCAACCAATAACAAAGCTGCCGTCTTCTTCGCGATGAATGGTCCAGCTATCACCGGACACTAAGCCAAAATTACCATTGATGGGAAGATCCTTCCTTTTCAGGACATTGCCATTTGAATCTACCTTAACATAGGTAAGCTGAACCTTGACGGGAAGATCCCGATAAATATTCTCCTCAATCAATTCATAATTACCTTCATCATTCCTGGATGCCCATCTATAATTGGAAGTAGAACTTCCAAAATCAAGATTTATCTTTCTAATGATATTGAGGTTTAAATCAATTTCATAAAGAAAAAATGTCTTTTTCGAAGTTACTTCAGAAAAACTTGCAAGGATAAGCTGAAATACGGAGTCCTTGATCCTGGTCACGGAAAAAATAAATGATATCGAGTATTTTTGATAATCGTAGAAGGCCTTTCGGTTCAGGATTTTAGCGTTTTTAACATCCATTTCGAATAGCTCACTAGCACTCCAATTATTATTATTGGGAATTGGTACAAAGCAGAGTCCAATATACACCGAATCGTTTTTGCGTATCATATGTGAATTGTCATAAAATGACTCATTCCAGGCAGAATCATTGGGAATTTGAACACTTTTTACCTCACCCTGATAGGATAGACTGCCGAATACGGGATGGGAATATTTGTTCGAGCCGGCAATGGTCTTTGGCAAATGCCCCAATACATAGATATTTTGCGAATCTGATTCTACTCGCACTGAAAATCCCGCAGCGCTATCGCCACCAAATTCCAATGCGACTTTGTCAAAGAGTATGATTTGCTGTGCCTGCAGCTGAATACAAATTAACCATAGACTCGCCGTCAATAATTTAGTGCTCATGTTTTCTGTTTTAAATAGTGCTTCCCGTTTAAGCAGGAAGCACAATGTACACTAATTAAATGATTAGATTGTGAACCATCGTTTTTAAGGTTTGTACCAACAGCCATTTAACATTGCTTCTAGAAAATTGACTTTCTTTATTCATGCTTACGTTTTTTTTATTTGATTGCAACTATAAATTACAAAAAAAAGCGTAACCCCTTTTTTATTCAATTTTCAACTTGGTTTTGGACTAGACCCTTCAATTTTAAATAACTCTTTTTTAAAGAAATTTTGTCATATATTTGTTGAATCCTATTTCAATTAAAACACGTCACTAAATTTATTTTATATGACAACATTAAATTTATTTGATCAAATTCAAAATGAATTCGCATTAGCAAAAAGACAATCATATATATATATATATATGATTATTCTAATGTGTTTTGGATCTAATTATTTAGGCTACTCCCAAAATAATCCACCTTGTAATGGAAATAACCCTCCAGAAGAAATTACAACCAACACTACTTGGAATGGTTTAACGAAAGAGTATTGTCCTAACCA
This sequence comes from Saprospiraceae bacterium, assembly GCA_046329325.1. GTDB lineage: Bacteria > Bacteroidota > Bacteroidia > Chitinophagales > Saprospiraceae > Vicinibacter. The sequence continues at coordinate 626,713 of JAXLUU010000001.1, read as the reverse complement.
ACAACTTATTGTACGTGCAGGTAAGACCTTAATAGTACAAAATTGTACTCTAAAAGTTAATTCTAACAATTCTACTGGTCTTTGGAATGGAATTATACTTGAAGCAGGGGCTTCTATTTATATAGTTGGCTCTTCTGTCATTCGTGATTGTAAAACTGCAGTGTTTGGAGACAATGGATTTAACAAAATTCATATCGCGTATAGTAATATTTTGAATGTTAGAACAGCTGTATATGGAAAACGAGGTGTAGCCATAGCTGGTGGACCAATTTACTTGGATAATGTCGAGATATGGAACAGAAGTGATGGATCTCAAATTCTTATTGGAGGCAATGGAGCAAATGTAACTTGTATAAAAGTAACAGCCCATAATCTAAGTCAAGACCTATTCAATGTGGGCGTAGATGGATTTAACAACGCAGTCTATATTAGAGATTCTAAGTTTTTGGGATTCAGAAGATGTATCAATAAAGGAGTTGGGGGTGCGGTACCGCTTCAAGGTCTAACTATTCTCAACTCTGATATTGTCTCCTCAGAAGAAAATGACCCAAATTATTTATCATTACACAATAGTGATCTGGTAGTAACATCTAAAAAAAATGTATTTGTAGGTATTGCATATAATTCAGGTACTATGGTATCAACTTGGAAAAGCAATAATTTTATTAATGGTTACACCTATTTGGGTAATCCTACCGCATCGAATAGATTTGAAGAAAACAGATTTGTGGGTAAGTTTCAAATGGATGGTAATAATTCACTTACTGATGCTATATGCAATTTTTGGAATCATGGAGGCTTAGCTGTGGATGGTCAAGCAACACCAGTTTTAGGTGATTGGTGTGTTAGAGGTAGTCGCGGAATGTGTTCAGACAGATCTGGCAATTATCATCCACAAGGTCTTAATCCAACTATGAAAAATCTAGTTGGAGCAATATCAAATCATTTTACAATTCAACAACCTCAATCATTTATTTATGAAGGGACCTTTACAGGTACTAATAGAGGTGTAAATTTTGATAATCAATGTCAAGCCAGCTGGAGAGAATATATTGTCCCAATAGATTTGCAGTCCAATGATCCATTGTATAACGACTATGACAACAATAGTCAATGGATACTGTATAATGGCTATTATCTGGACGCATTGTCTCAATATCCGACTAATGATACAGTTGTTAATCAAGCTTTAGTACAACAAATGGAAGGAGCTCAACTTTTTATGGGGGACTGTGTCGTTCTCGCTTTGAGTAATTCAAACTCATTAAGTCCAGCCAGCGCTACAACTTGGTCTAATCGAGCACCAGCTATTTTTAATATAAGGGCACAAATCATGTCATTGTATGATTCTGAATCTTTTACAGACTTATCTATATACTTGAATGGCTTAAGTCTTACTGGTTCAGTGTCAACAGATAGAAATAATTTCAAAAACGCAGTAAATTGGATGAATCAAGCCAAAATAGATGGCAAAAATTTATACGAATTAACTCAATCAGATCTTAATGTGTTGATTGGTTATGCAAATGCTAGTTGGGGAGATTATACTGCTGTTCTGCGAGGCTGGTTGTCTATAAATTATTTTATTTATGTAGATCCTCCAGTGAATAATAATCTTAAAGCTGACAATATTAGTAAGATTAAACCAGAAACTGCTTTTAAAACTAATATCAATATTGCATATCTTGGCAATTGTATAACAGTAACGGATATACAAAACGAAGCTGTGATGGAAATCCTAAATATTGAAGGCACTTGCTTGAAGAAGATAAAAATAAGACCTTATGATCAGTATTGTCTGGACGATAATTTCAATCAAGGCGTATATAAGATTAGAATTACTGAATCAAACAATACGATCACAAGAACTTTAGTTAAAGAATAATTATTCTACTCTGCAGCAGGCGAATGTCTGCTGCTTTTCTTTGAATATGAAAACAATACCAACTTACATTTTTATTTTATTTATTAATATCCTTACTGCTCAGACCCTAAAATTCTTCTGCAAAGTCCCCAAAGAAGAATTAGGAGGAACTGAACAAGCTGGAATACTACAAAAGATTGTAGCGGATTCTCAATACATTTATTTAGTAGGCCAACAACCAAATGAAATTAAAGGATTTAAAAATACCAATATTTTGTTTTTTTCAAAAATTGATTATTCAGGACATGTTGAGAAAGCAAGCTTAGTACTTGATCCAAGCATTACTTTAAATCCGACAGATATTGATCCTTTGATAAAATTAACTGATACTACATACATTATCTACTTAGCGTACCAGGATACTACTAGTAGCAATACTAATTTTTATTTAACACTAGAAGAATTAAATTTTCGAAGATATACACTTAAGAGAAAATTTATTTTCAGTGACACCTTAATGGAACAAGATATTGCATTTATTCCTGAGTCAAAAAAAATCAATTCAGGTTTCTTGTCTTACAATTTTCGATTTGATCCCTCACCATTGCCCAATAAGAATAGAATTTATGAATTTGATGGCAATTTTGAAGTTAAAAGATCTTTTATCATTCCAACTGATTCTGAACCATCCACAGGCTTTCACTGGATGGATAAGCTCAATAATGGTGATTATGAATTTATTGGCCTAAGAAGAAAAGTCGTTGACCAGCCATTATTTGAAATGTTTTATTTGAGATTAGATAGTACAGGCAAAATCATTAAGAAAAAATATCTACCAACCTCTCGAAAAATATATATTCAACCTTTATTTAATTATTTAGTAGAGAAAGATAATTTTGGTAATTTTGTAATGGTCTGTGATGAATTTAATGAATTGATTTCTGATTATTTTGGAGCACCGCACTTCATTAAAGTTAGTCCTGAATTTGATTCTATTATTTGGATGACTAAGTTCTATGAATATCCAGAAATAGTTGAGAATCCAAAATATTATACCTATGACATTACAAGAATGAATCAATCGACAGATTATATCGCTTGTGGAAGCATTTATACTCAGTCATTTAGTCAAGCGGATTATTCTACCATATTCAAAGTATCAGATCGAGGTGATAGCTTATGGTTTAGAAAATACTATCCCATTGGGTGGGACACCTTAAGAGCTACTCAGTCCAGGTTCAATCAGATCGTATCAACACCATATAATACTATAGCTGCGGCTGGATATATTGGAGATATAGGTTCAGGTTGGGTTCATCCATTCGTGGTACACGTGGATTCTAATGGGTGTCTTGTGCCGGGTTGTGGACAGTTTGTCAGGACTGAAGATATTAAAAAGGGGATTGAGAACGCCTTCGTAATTTATCCTAACCCTATTGTCGGAGATATTATTTATATATTAGCTCATGTAACTGCCGAAGAGGATTATCATATTCAGATAGCGGATTTATACGGACGCATTATCAAGTCAACTAAATTTAGACCTACACAACAGGTTCAATATATGCTGCCGATAGAAGAGAGTATTCCTTCAGGTGAATACATTCTTAAAATAAGCGGAGCTGACTATATGCAATCGGAGAAATTGGTTGTGGAGTGATCTTATTTTCTCACCAAAGCATTTTGTCCTAAAGGCACTTCTAAAATGTAATAACCACTATTTAATCTGATAGTCGTTCACTTTTTTTCAGAAGAAAACTGTTCGTTTTTTGCTGATCTATTTTTTCTTTTCGCAGAATCATCTTCTCTGTCCAACCCCTCATTGTTGTTCCTTAATAGGTAGTCAGCTCGATTTGCAAGGCTACATTCACAATGAATCGGAAGTATCAATAGTTGGATCTATACAATCTGGTCTTAACGAACCACCAGTTCCGCCATCCTCAGCATCGCCACCCTGTATCCTTCCACGCCGAGGCCTTCGATGTGTGACCATACCAGATCGCGGATCATCGAATGATGGCGGAATTCTTCCCGGCGCTTCGGATCAGAGAGATGCACTTCAATGATCGGACAGGAATGGAGTCGCAGCGCATCGCGGATCGCAACAGAGGTATGTGTGTATGCTGCGGGATTGATCATGATACCATCGCAGTCTGCGATTATTTTCTGGATATAATCGATCAGCTCGCCTTCGTGGTTGCTTTGAAAAATTCTGATGTCAAAGGAAGTAAATTCAGCTTTCAGATTTTCTAAAAAAGGCAATAAGTAATCAGTGCCATACACCTGAGGCTCTCTGCTGCCGATCAGGTTAAGGTTCGGGCCATTGATGATATGAATGACCGGGGTCATCAGTTGACCATGTCTGACAGAAACTTAAGTCGCACCAGTCTGATCTCTTCAAAGGTGATATCGTCTTCCTTCAGTTCCTTGTACGCGTCCTCCGCAGAATCGCTGTCGGCTGATTTGAAATAATCAAAGATGTCATCCTTGATCATTTCATCAATATTTTCTTTGATGTAATAATCGATATTGAGTTTGGTGCCGGAGGTTACAATGATATTCAATTCATCCATCAGGTCTTCCAGGTTCATCTGAACGTTGCGCGCGATATCTTCCAGGGGCATTTTCTTGTCGATGCATTTGATAATCTCCACCTTCGCTTTCGATTTATCTGCTACCTGTTTGATCTGAAAGTCCATCGGACGTTCAATCTCATTTTCCTCGACATATTTTGCAATGTAATCGAGGAAAGGTTGACCAAAACGCTCTGCCTTGCCACGGTTGACGCCGGATATCTTGCAGAGGTCTTCCATGTTGATGGGATACTGTGTCGCCATTTCCTCCAGGGCCGGATCAAAGAACACCACCCAGGGTTTGACTTTCATTTTCTTGGCGACATCGAGCCTGATGGATTTCAGCGTCTCGAAGAGTTGCGTGTCCAGTGCTGCACCCTGCATGACCATGGCGTCTTCATCAATCGAACTGGTGTTGGTGTAGTCGTGATTGATGGCTATGTTGACCGGCTCAGGATTTTTCAGATAATCATGTCCTTCTTCACTGACGCGCAGGATGCCGTAGGTCTCGATATCTTTGATCAGGTAACCGAGTATGATAGACTGACGCAACAGTGAATACCAAAAAATATGTTCCTTTTCTGAACCACAACCGAAGAGTTCATGCTCATCAAGTCCGTAATCCAGCACGTCTTTGGTCTTAACGCCGCAGATAAATTCAACCACCGGACGAATTGTAAAATTCTGATTCAGGGCGAGGATTGATTTCAATGCGAGGACCAGTTCATCCTGTATTTTGATTTTTGGTTTTGGATGTCGGCAGTTGTCACACATCGCATTGCATTTTTCTTCGGGAAACTCTTCTCCGAAGTAATGCAGTACGAATTTTCTTCTGCAGACCGCGCTTTCGACGTAGGATTCCATTTCATCGAGCAGCTGAGCGCCCATATCTCTTTCTGACGCCGGTTTGTCGCGAAGGAATTTTTCCAGGCGGACAAGGTCTGCGTTTGCAAAAAATGCATAGCAATTGCCCACCATGCCATCGCGTCCTGCGCGTCCGGTCTCCTGGTAATAGTTTTCAAGGGACTTGGGAATGTCGTAGTGTATCACTACGCGCACATCCGGCTTGTCGATCCCCATGCCAAATGCGATGGTGGCGCAGATGACATCGATCTCTTCCATCAGAAAGTCATCCTGTACCTGTGTTCTCGCCTTGGGATCCATTCCGGCGTGATACGGTGCCGCTTTGATTCCGTTGACCTGCAGTACCTGTGCAAGGTCCTCAGTGGTCTTGCGGGCCTGGACGTAGATGATCGCTGATTCTCCATGATGGGCCTTGAGGATCTGGACAATCTGTTTGATGGTCTGTTCCTTATTGATTTTGGGTCTGACCTCGTAGTATAGATTGTGGCGGTTGAAGGATTCGACATAAATGTCGGGGTCCTGCATTTCAAGGCTCTTGACAATATCTGTCTGAACCTTCGGTGTTGCGGTTGCCGTCAGCGCAATAATCGGAATGTGCCTGTCAATGGAATTGATCATGTCCCGAATGCGTCGGTAGTCCGGTCTGAAATCATGGCCCCATTCTGAAATACAATGAGCCTCATCCACTGCAACAAATGAAAGATCCACCGAACTCAGAAATTCAATGGTCTCTTCTTTCTGAAGTGTCTCCGGTGCAACGTATAATAGTTTTGTTCTTGACTTGACAATATCATCCTTGACCTGTTTGATCTCGGAGCGGTTGAGTGAAGAATTGAGAAAATGTGCAACTTCGCTATCTTGGCCATAGCCGCGAATAGAATCCACCTGGTTTTTCATCAATGCGATGAGCGGTGAAATGATAATTGCTGTGCCGGGCATCATCAATGCCGGAAGCTGATAACAAAGCGACTTGCCGCCGCCGGTAGGCATGATCACAAACGTGTCACGCTGATTCAGCACCGATGTGACAATTTTTTCCTGACTGGATTTGAACGCATCAAAACCAAAAAAATACTTCAGCCCCTCGTGAATTTGATCCCTGGTATACATCAATTTATAAAAATAAAAATATATAAGTCCTCTCTCTCGTGTTACGACACTAAAAATACATCATTCCCTTCAATTTGAAGACAGGCTCCGTGTTTATTTACAAAAAATTTGAGAAATTTCCGAATTCCTTTAGAACTCTTTAATCTTTACAAAAAAATCAATTCATGCGTGATCAAATTCTGGCATTGCAACAAAAAGGAAGCATTCTCAATCCTGATGCTGTCCAGAGACAAAAGGACCGGCAAGCTGTGATTGAATTTGCGGAGCAGTTTATTGAAAGCCTCCGGACTACTCAGGCATTTATCCGTCCCAGGAGCTTAAAGGGCAAGCTGGAGCAGCCAGAGAATGCCCTGGGTGAGCTTGAGTATATTCTGGATGAGTTGCAGCGGGATATGATCTCCAATGGGCTGAATCCGGCATCCGGAGGGCATCTGGGATATATTCCGGGAGGCGGCATTCATTCCTGCGCCCTGGGAGATTACCTGGCCGCGGTGACCAATCAGTATGCCGGAATTGGATTCGGCGGTCCCGGGGCTGTTAAAATTGAAAATGAGCTGATCCGGTGGATGTGCCGGCTGATGGGCTATCCTGAAGGGAGCCTGGGCAACTTGGCGAGCGGCGGATCAACCGCCAATCTCATCGCTTTTGTCACGGCGCGTGAGGCGCGCGGGATCCGATCGGATCAATACAGCCAACAGTGTATCTACCTGACCAGACAGGTTCACCACTGCATCCACAAGGCGATTCGAATCTGCGGTCTTACCGATGCGCACACCCGTTTTGTTGACACGGATGAACGGTTTCGCATGAAGCCCGAAGCGCTGGTCCATCAGATTGAGCAGGACCTCAGGGACGGTTTGCAGCCGTTTATGATCATTGGCAGCATCGGCACTACCGATACCGGAGCGGTAGATCCTGTGCGGAGTCTGGGAGAAATCGCCGCCAAATACAAGCTTTGGTATCACATTGATGCGGCGTACGGCGGTTTTTTTATTTTGACCTCGCTGATGGATCGTGAGGGTGTACCTGTACGCGAATTGTTTCAAGGCGTCGAAATGTCCGATTCAATGGCGATCGACCCCCATAAGGGAATGTTTCTGGCCTACGGCTTAGGCGCTATTTTAATTAAAGATGTCGCTTCACAATATAAGGCCCATTACTACCGGGCGGCCTATATGCAGGATTCTTTGGCGAGCCAGGAAGAACTCAGTCCTGCGGACCTTTCAGCAGAACTCACGAAGCATTTTCGCGGCTTGCGCCTGTGGCTTCCAATGCGTATGTATGGCGTTGAACCATTTGCCGCACTGCTCGATGAAAAAATACTGCTCTGCCGGTATTTCTATGAAAGGATCGGTGCCGCTGGTTTTACGACAGGGCCTTATCCGGAATTGTCCGTCTGTATCTATCGCTATGTTCCTGAGCGTGGTGATGCCAATTCCTTCAATGAAAAAATATACGAAAAGGTCATTGACAACGGCCGAATCTTTATTTCGACCACCAATATTGATGGGGTCTATTGGATGCGTCTGGCTGTGCTTAGCTTCCGGACGCATCTCGAAGAAATTGACATCCTGCTGGAGAATCTGACCGATGCACTGCGTCAAACGCGCACTGAACTATCCGTTGCAGGAGGCTGACACCAGGCCACTTCAATTTGATGGTCTAACAAAATTTCATTCTCTTTGCATCTGATTTCTTAAGATGAGGATATCATATCTGTGGCTGCAATCGATTATCGGGCTGGACAAAACACCCGACGAGACAAGCGTTATTTTGACCTCCCTCGGGCTCGAAGTCGAAGGAATGGAGCGCGTGGAACCCGTCAAGGGAGGACTACAGGGTGTTGTGGTTGGACAGGTGTTGGAATGCGTTCAGCATCCCAACGCGGACAGGTTAAAGCTAACCCAGGTTGCGATCGGCGAAGGCGAACCGCTGCGCATTGTCTGCGGTGCGCCCAATGTGGCCGTCGGACAGAAAGTACTTGTTGCGACCGTTGGCACCACACTCTATCCTTCTTCCGGAGAAAGCCTGACCATCAAAAAATCAAAAATAAGGGGTGAAGAATCGTGCGGGATGATCTGTGCAGAAGATGAGCTGGGCCTGGGCCATAGCCACGACGGAATTCTGATCCTCGACAGTTCACTCAAGCCCGGTACGTCTGCAGGAGAGGCGCTCGGGCTCAACTCAGATATCGTATTCGAGATTGGTCTGACACCCAATAGGGCCGACGCCACTTCCCACATGGGTGTTGCGAGAGATATTGCTGCCTGGTATGCCGTTCATGAAAAAAGGAGATTGTCTATCCATTCAGAAGTTGAATCGCTCAACAATACCTCGCATGAATTGCCGATCGCAATTCAAGTGACCAGAGCTGACCTTTGTCCGCGGTATTCAGGTATTTGCCTGAAGCATGTTAAAGTGGGACCCTCACCGGAATGGCTTCAACAGAAACTGATTCTGATGGATCAGAAACCGATCAACAATGTGGTGGATGTAACCAATTTTATTTTGTTCCACTATGGCCAGCCACTGCATGCTTTTGATCTGCACAAGATCAAAGGTCAAAAGATCAATGTCGATGTTGTGCCGGAAGGAACGCGTTTTGAAACACTCGACCACCAGGAGAAAAAATTGCTCAACACCGACCTGTGCATTTGCAATGGGGAGGGAGAACCCCTGTGCATTGCCGGCGTCATGGGTGCTGCAGACAGCGGCGTCAATGAGCAGACCACCGAGATTTTTCTTGAGTCTGCTTACTTCAACGCTTCGTCCGTCAGAAAAACAAGCATGCGTCACATTCTGCGATCCAATGCGGCCAAGATTTTTGAAAAGGGTGCAGATCCTTCTGTTACAATCAAGGCACTTGAACATGCGGTCATGTTATTGCAGGAAATTGCCGGTGCGGAAATATCATCCGCTACTTATGACCTCTATCCTGAAAAAATAGAGAAGGCCGAAGTATCATTTCACCTGAAAGATATCAGCGCGCTTACCGGAATTCAATTTGAAGAAGACACTTTGAAGGAAATTTTGCTGGGGCTGGACATAGAACTTAAGGACCATCGCGATGGATCCTTTACCGTCTGGGTTCCCACCAACAAACCCGACGTCCGTCGCCCTGCGGATGTTGTGGAAGAGATTTGTCGCGTCTATGGACTGGAACACATTCCGGTTCCCGAAAAGATACAGATTTCATTTCCTGTTCCCATGTCACCTGGATATTATACCAGACAAAAATTGTCGGAAGCCCTGGCGGCGCGCGGATTCAATGAAGTGATGAACCTTTCACTTTGTTCTTCGCAGGCGTGTCTCAATTCGGGTGTATGGACTGAAAAGGATCTGGTCTACATCAATAATACTTCGAATGTTCATCTCGATGTCATGACCCCATCGGTATGCCTAGGTGGATTACAGACGATCGCTTTGAATAGCAACAGACAGCAGCATGATCACGCTTTGTTTGAAGCTGGTAAAGATTATTTAAAATCCGGTGATGCGTTTTTGGAATTCGAAAAAATGGGCATCTGGATGACAGGACTCCGGCAAGCTGCAGAATGGAGAAATTCTTCACCGGCTCCATTTGATTTTTTTGATGTAAAATCTACGCTGAATGGGCTCATGGCGTTTTTTGGAATTGCCGGATGGAGCATTTCAGAAATTGAGTCTGGCGGACTTTTTGACTACGGTATTTCCTGGAAAAAAGGTCAATCAACCATCGCGCGTTGTGGTGTGGTGTCGTCAAAGATCTGTGATGTATTCGACGTTAAGAAGGTCGTGTACTATGCAGAAATAGACCTTTCAATCTGGGGTGATGCGCTTTCAGGCCAAAAGACTTTATACCAGGAAGTCAGCAAATATCAGTCCTCCAGCAGGGATATTGCCGTGGTGGTCGATGCGCATTTGCCTTATGCAGAGATCGAGAGGACCGTGTTGAGATCAGCGGGAAAGAATCTGTCCAGGATAACACTTTTTGATGTGTATATCAACAAAGAACATCTCGGTGAAGGAAAAAAATCCATGGCGCTCAGTCTCCAATTCGATTCCACAGAAAGATCATTGTCCAGCAACGAACTTGACCAGAGCATGCAACAAGTGATGCAGGCCCTTGAAAAGGGACTCGGTGCAAGTATCCGTCGCTGATTATTTTTTGATTGTGAGCATTAACATATTATGATGCCATGAATAAACGGAAAAACAAACAAGCAGAATTTATTCAATGGTTTGGACCTTTGTTAGATGCCTTAAGGGATTTGGGAGGTTCTGCTAAACCAAGAGAAGCTTCAGATCGAATAGCAGAAAATTTAAAACTTAAGGAAGATAGACTCAATGAAATTTTGGAATCAGGCCAATCAAGATACTATAATCAAGTAGCTTGGGCCCGACAATATCTAGCATGGGAAGGATTGCTCGATACTTCACAACATGGTATTTGGTCTTTGTCTTCAAAAGGTGAGAAGACCAAATTAGATGAGCAACAGTCCAGGGAAATTTTTCTGAAATGGGTAGAAATTCATCGTAAGGCGCGAGAGAATAAGCAACAAATTGATGTCATTGAGGACGAAACAACTGATCCAGGTGAAGCCCCATTAAGCAGTACAACTGACCTTTTGCAAGTTTTGCAAAATTTAACGCCAGAAGGATTTGAGAAAGTTTGTCAAAGATTGTTAAGAGAATCCGGATTTGAGAAGGTAACAGTGACAGGTCAATCCCACGATGGTGGAATAGATGGTTATGGCATACTTGAAATGAATCCATTTGTCAGTTTCAAAGTATTATTTCAATGTAAAAGATATAAAGGAACAGTCTCTCGTTCCCAAGTAGGGGACTTTAGAAATGCAATGATTGGTAGAGCGGAAAAAGGAATAATAATGACAACAGGTACTTTTAGCTCAGATGCAATAAAGGAGGCCAATAGAGATGGTGCGCCACAGGTTGAATTGGTTGATGGAGAAAAATTAATTGAGATGTTTAAAAGAGTCGAACTGGGTTTAAAGCCAAAAACAATTTATGAAGTAGATCTCACTTTTTTTGAACCTTTTATGGTAAAAGCTAAAAAATAGAATCATGGCAAAGTTGACAGTTTTATTCTGCAAAAACTAACCGACTGTCAGATCAAATCATGATTATTACATATCAACCTTTCATATTGTCTGGCAAAATCAATAGAATTTCAATACTCCAATGATGCATGCGCAACTTGCCACATGCATCTCCCCTATGATAAACTTCCCGAAGAAAGTTTAGTCGTTTTTCTTTGCTTCAAAATCGTCCGCCGTCGGCAGGATGTCTGCATAAGCCCTTAGTTTGCTGTATTTACGGCTGAAGCCAAAATAGATGACCAGCCCGACAACCATCCAGATCATTGCAATGGTCAGCGTCTGTGGATCAATGGATGCGATCATCGCACCGCAGATCAGTACACCCATGACAGAGACCAAGCCAACCGCTGGCGTCCGGAAAGGTCTGACCAGATTCGGGTTTGATCTGCGCATGATCCATACGCCGGCGCTCACCAGCACGAAGGCCAGCAGTGTACCGAATGAAGTCAGGTCACCGGCTACGCTGCCCGGAACAAAGGCTGCAAAAGCACCGACGAACACGAAGAGTATCATATTGGCTTTGTACGGTGTCCTGAATTTCGGATGCACTTCTGAGAATACTTTGGGAAGCAGTCCGTCGTTGGCCATACTGTAGAATACACGGCTCTGACCCATCAGCATAACCAGAATCACCGATGAGAAGCCGGCCAGAATGGCTACGGTAACGGCGGTTGCCAGCCAACTGTAACCATGCATGTGATGCTCGATGGCATAGGCTACAGAAGCTTCACGACCGGATTGCATGAATTCGGAATACGGCGCAACACCGGTCAGTACGTGAGAGAATAAAATATAAAGCACAGTACAGACAACCAGTGATCCGAGAATTCCAATCGGCATGTCCCTTTTGGGATTCTTCGCTTCCTGTGCCGCCGTTGATACGGCATCAAAACCAATAAAGGCAAAAAATACAATGGAGGCGCCTCTCAATACGCCGAGCCAGCCATGGTTAAAGCTGGGAGCATAGGAATATTCCTTACCATCTGGAAGGATGGCCGGAGGGGCATCGGCAGGAATGAAATAAGGGGTATGGTTCATCGGATTGATAAACTGCCAACCGATGGCAATAAACAACAGAACGATGGAGACCTTGATGATGACAATGATCAGGTTGACCGCTGCAGATTCCTGCGTTCCTTTAATCAGTAAAGCGGTCAGCAATACCAGGATGATGAGTGCCGGAAAATTGAGAATGCCCGTATGAAGCACCCCAGAGGCATCCATGGCAGATTCGAATGGCGAGTGACACCATTCATAGGGTATGCCTCCCCCAAACAGATTATTGAGATATTCGCTCCAGGCAATGGATACGGTTGCGGCACCGAGTGCATATTCAAGAACAAGCGCCCAACCAATGATCCAGGCAACCACTTCACCCATCGTCGTGTAGGCGTAAGTGTACGCACTGCCGGCAATGGGAATCATGGAAGCAAACTCGGCATAACACAAGCCTGCAAAAGCGCAACCTACTGCCGCAATGATAAAAGAGATAGTGACGGCTGATCCCGCGTGCCCGCCTGCCGCTGCGGCGGTACGAACGAATAGTCCGGCTCCGATAATCGCTCCGATACCCAAAGACACCAGCGCGCTGGCGCCGAGTGTGCGCTTCAAAGATTTTTCTGCGTCGTTCGCCTGTTCCAGCAGGAGATGCAGTGGTTTTTTTGCAAAAAGGCTCATGTTCTGTTTGATTTAGCCCGTGAAAATAGATATTAAATGGTGAAATTCGTGCCTTAATTAAGAAACCAAAAAACAGTATGGTCAAATTAAGGCTGATAGACGGCGTTTTTCTTGTGGCGGGATCGATGATTGGCTCCGGTATTTTTATCGTGAGTGCAGATATCGCCCGCACGACCGCCGGAGGGGGCTTCCTCCTTCTTTCCTGGTTTATCGCAGGATTGATGACGCTGCTGGGCGCGCTCGCCTTTGCAGAATTGTCGGGCATGTTTCCCAAGTCCGGAGGACAATACATTTATCTCAGGGAGGCCTACAATCCGTTTATTTCATTTTTGTATGGCTGGACCATCTTCATGGTGGTCAACTGTGGGACCATTGCTGCTGTAGCCGTAGCGTTTTCAAAATACAGTGGAGAGCTGGTGCCCTGGTTCAGTATGAAAAACATTCTGCTTGACCTCGGTTTTGTCAAGATATCATCGGCACAGTTGCTCAGTGTGGTGCTCATTGTTTTTCTGACATGGCTCAATGCGATGGGTATCCGATACGGTAAGTTTATTCTCCGGATTTTCACCTCGGTCAAAATCATCTCGCTGGCCATGATCATCATTCTGGGTCTGTTGGTATTTCGTAATTCCGATGTCTGGCAGATCAACCTGCTGAGTTTCTGGAATGCGCAAAGCGTCCGTATAGAAAATGGTGAGATCATCAGCAGGATGCTCAGTGGTACCGGATTGCTGATGGCTATTGGTACCGGACTGGTCGGTTCACTTTTCTCCTGCGATGCCTGGACCAATGTATCGTACATCGCCGGTGAAATCGAGCGACCGAGCCGCAATATTCCCAAAAGTCTGATTTATGGAGTCGGGCTTGTCGCCTTGTTGTTTCTGTTGGTCAATGTGGCTTATCTGAATCTGCTTCCGCTGACCGGATCACCCGGCGCTTCTGATGCTTTCAGCAAAGGAATACAGTTTGCTGATCAGGATCGTGTGGGCACGGCTGCTGCGACCGTGATGTTTGGCGCTTCGGCCACGATCATCATGGCGGTGTTGATCATGATCTCAACTTTTGGTTGCAATAATGGCATCATTCTGGCCGGAGCCAGAATGTATCAGGCGATGGCGGCGGATGGATTGTTTTTTGCCAAAATGAAAGACAATAACCGCAATGAAGTTCCGGGTTTTGCATTGTGGATTCAGGCGATCTGGGCCTCTGTACTTTGTCTCAGCGGGCAGTATGGTCAATTGCTGGACTATGTGATGTTTTCTGTGATGATATTTTACATCATCACCATCGTAGCCGTGTACATACTTCGCGCCAGAAGGCCGGACATTGAGCGACCGTATAAAGCGATGGGATATCCTTATCTGCCGGCCCTGTATATTCTCCTGGCTGCGGCGTTTTGTCTGAATCTGATCATCAACAAACCGGAGTTCTGTGTGCCCAGTCTGGTGATTGTTTTTATAGGCGCACCTGTTTATTTTATTTGGAGGAGGGTTTATCTTGTGAAAAATAGTTAGTACCTTGTCATGCAAATGGCAGGCTGATTCAGAAAAATAAAGTTAAGGACTATGAAATCTTATCCTCTTCTCATATTAATATTGATATTCAACTCTCAGTTTTTATCCGGTCAGTGCAAATTGGATTCCCTGGATTCCTATCAGATTGATGCGTCGGGAAAGTCCCTTTATGGCGCGCGTTTTCTCATTAATTATAGCACCAATGGAAATCAATTTATTGAAGACAGGATTCAAAGAGATACCATTTCCAAAAAATTGTCTCCCAGCTCCAGAATCATTCAGACGCTGGATAACAAAGGGAGGACACTTTCAACAGTCAACCAATATTTTTCTAACGGTGCTTATGTCAATTCATCGCGAACGGATTATACGTATTTCGCTGATGGAAAAACGGAATCCGAAATAATGTATGGATTAGATAGATTAAAGCAATTTGTTATCGATCAAAAGACCACCTATGAGTATGACTCGCTAAACAATTACAAGTTTATTCATCATTTTTTCTACAATAAAAATCTGGGAAAGTACGAAACCTATTATGATCAGGAATTTAAATATTACTTTGACATCAGGGGTAATATCATCAAGAAGTTTGACGTGGATCTATGGCCTACCTATTTTACCAATAAAAGGTACCTCTACACCTATAATGCTAACGACCAGCTGCAAACGGAAATTATTCAATCCAATACATCAACCGTAAAATTTGATGAAACTTCATTTCAAAATCGCGAGCGCAATGAGTATTTGTATAATCAAAAAGGCAAAATTCTTTCAGCAATGTATTATGCCGTGCCTGTCAATGACACCATAGATCATTTATATCGTCAAGTTGACTATACCTATGATGTACAGGATAGAATTCTGCGCATATTAGAATCCGAAGGCAGGATATGCAGGACAGATTATGTGTATTCAAACGACGGATACACAGAGCGATATACTTGCGGTGAAATACTAGAAAAAAAATATTATCATTGTCTCATCAGCGAATTGAACCGAATAGAAACCAAACAAATAACCATTTCACCCAATCCCACATCAGATGTGATTTACCTGAATCAAAGTTCGGAGGAACCCGCGGATTTTGAATATCAAATAGCAGATTTTTACGGGAGGATCTTAAGTTCTTCAACACTTAAAGGATCCAATTCAATAAATATTTCCGGACTGGGAATTGGTCACTATGTCCTCCTGATCAAAAAAAATGATCAAACCAGCGTCCTTCGATTCAGCAAAGCATACTAAGATGTTTCATTTCTGAATGTTCGCCCTTGTTGTAGCGCACCGGATTTGAAATCGATCCAAAGCCTGTAACCGGATTTGCTCTGCTCAAGCACTGTTTTGCCCCAAGTGTTCGTTTCAGAATCCTATACCAACATGCAGTCCCAATACCTGGGTGTAACGGAGGTTCAGTCCTGAAGTGAAGCGACCGGGTAATACAAGTTCGGTGAATCCCCGCATGCTTTTCGTCAATGCAAATGAACGATTGAGCAATGGCGTAAATCCGACTTGCCCTTCCGATATTTCGAAGGCTGCTCTTAATCCAAAGGTCCAGTGACCGCCGAGTGGAAACAGGAAGCCCGGATGCAGTAAAAGATGAACTTTCATGGGTGACGTTTCATCGTAGTAAGGATTGATCAGCGGCACCATTTCCAAATCAAATATGGCTTTTCCTCCGGTGCGAAAACCCACACCGATTGGAAATCCAATCGTGAAATTGTTCTGATGTGTCATCCATTCGGTATGACCTTGTTCAATTGAAATGAGGGGCTGAACGTATCCCAGGTGGTAGCCCAGAATAAAGCCTGGTGATGCATCCTGAGCCATCAGGGCTGAGAAATTGAGGGTGCAATACAGTGCGATGGCAGTGATATTATTTTTCATAGGTAAAATATAAAGGACAAATATATCCTCAATAAATAGTGATTGCAAATTAATTTTCATTTAAAGACAAAATAATCCCGAAATAATATATTGTACAATATAAAATATACAATTAAAAAGATGAAAAAATTATTAATGTCAAATTATAATATCTAAATAATGTAATAATTAATTATTTATTCGAATTTATATTTATAAATTATTTTTATTTTACCATGTTAGATCATTAATTAAGCTTAAAAGCTGAATAAAGATCTTTTATTAAAAATCATATTAAATTATATTGTTATTTGTTGGCTGTTTACATTTGCACCAATAAGGATATATATATCCTTAATAATTTTTTAATCAAGTAACTCAAAACCAACATGTTAGCGTTCAGACTCCACGAAGATTTTATTGCATCTTATCTGCACAGACAACCGGATTTCGGGTTCAACGGACTGGGCATGATGACTTATCTCAGGACCTATTCCCGGTTAAAAGAGGATGGAACCAAGGAATCCTGGTATGAGACGGTCCGCAGGGTCGTGGAAGGCGCTTATTCGATACAGAAGCAACACATTGAACAGAATGAACTCGGATGGAATGAATCCAAGGCCCAGCGTTCTGCACAGGAAATGTATGAACGAATTTTTACGATGAAATTTCTTCCTCCGGGTAGAATGCTTTGGGCATTAGGGACACCGGTCGTTCATGAGAAAAAAATCGGACAGGCACTATTTAATTGTGCATTTGTCTCTACAGAACATATCGGCCACTCGCTGAACGAAGCCGTCAAGCCATTTTGCTTTATGATGGACATGAGCATGATGGGAGTCGGCGTTGGATTTGATGTCAAAGGTGCCGACAAACTCAAAGTCTATGCTTGTGCAGACGAAGATCAAGTGTATGTGATCCCGGATAGCAGAGAAGGGTGGGTACACAGTCTTCAACTGTTGCTGCATAATTATTTTCAGGAAAATTTTGGGAATGGTCACGGCAAAAGAATCAGGTTTGATTATTCAAGAATTCGTGAAGCAGGTCTTCCGATCAAGAGTTTTGGTGGAATCTCTTCAGGACCGGAACCGTTGCGAAACATGCACCGACAAGTTGAGGATTGTCTTCAGTCCAGAATTGGTCAGACGCTGGGCATCACAGCCATTGTAGACCTGATGAATATCATCGGTCAATGTGTTGTGGCGGGAAACGTGCGGCGCACGGCGCAGATTGCCCTGGGACCTGCGCACAATGCGGAATACCAACAGCTCAAGGATTATCACTGGAATGCAGCACAAATGACTTACGAAGGTCCGATGGCACAACGTGCAGCATTTGGCTGGACATCCAACAATAGTATCGTAGCGGGTATGGATACTGACCTCACGGCAGCAATCGAACAAACGATCAAAAACGGAGAGCCCGGTTTCATTTTTATGGACAATGTGCGCGCTTATTCAAGGTTGTGTGATCCACCGGACCATAAAGACGCACGGGCCAGCGGTACCAATCCCTGTGGCGAACAAACGCTGGAATCCTACGAACTTTGTTGTCTCGTGGAGACTTTTCCTTCACGGGCGACATCTTTTGAAGACTTTATCAGGACGCTCAAATTTGCCTATTTGCTGGGCAAGACCGCCACACTGGTCAATACGACCTGGGCAGAGACGAACCGGGTGCAAAAGAGAAACCGACGAATTGGAACATCCGTATCGGGCGTGACCAATTTTCTCGAAGACCATAATCTCGAGACGTTAAGAAAATGGCTCGACGCTGGCTACCATGAAATCCAGCGATGGGATGGAATCTATTCATCGTGGCTCTGTGTGCCCAAGAGCATTAAGACAACCAGTGTCAAACCCAGCGGAACCGTCAGCCTGCTCGCCGGCGTCAACCCGGGCTGTCATTTTTCCGAATATGAATATTATATCAGAAGAATACGCATTGCGTCAGATTCACCGTTGGCAGAAATCATGCAAAGCGCAGGTTATCATGTTGAAAAAGATGTTGTCGATCCGGCATCCAGTGTCATCAGTTTTCCTGTACATAATACCAGCAAAAACCTGAGTCGCGTCAGTGTATGGGAACAAGTGGCGTTGGCCGTATTTCTGCAGAAATACTGGTCTGACAACCAGGTCTCCGCAACGGTGACGTTCAGACCGGAAGAAGCGAGTGATCTGAAAGCCGTGATGGATTACTTTCGGTATGATCTCAAGTCAATCAGCTTTCTACCTGCACTGGAAAATAAGGCTTATGCGCAAATGCCTTACGAAGCAATCACGAAGGAACAATATGAAAAAATGTTGTCCGCAATTGCTTCCCCACAATGGGAAGTTGAAAATGAAGATGTCGAATGTGAAAAATTCTGTAATAACCAGAGCTGCGTGGTGTAGAATTCGCAGGGTAAATCTATTTTGATCCAATGGCAATAATATTATCACCCCTTCGGGGT
Organism: Saprospiraceae bacterium; assembly: GCA_046329325.1. Classification (GTDB taxonomy): domain Bacteria; phylum Bacteroidota; class Bacteroidia; order Chitinophagales; family Saprospiraceae; genus Vicinibacter. Next base: position 607,694 of record JAXLUU010000001.1, on the reverse strand, counting down.
TATGGGATGTGTTAATTTGAATTGGTATAATCATTTCACCCCTTCGGGGTTCTGGGTTGTGGTAATTTGAATTGGTATAATCATTTCACCCCTTCGGGGTTCTGGGGTTGTGTTCATACCAAATGCTATAATCATTTCACCCCTTCGGGGTTTGGGGTTGTGTTAATTTGAATTGATATAATCATTTCATCCCTTCGGGGTTATGGGTTGTGGTAATTTGAATTGGTATAATCATTTCACCTCTTCGGGGTTATGGGATGTGTTCATTTGAAATTCTATAATCTTGTCACCCCTTCGGGGTTCTGGGATGTGGTAATTTGAATTGGTATTATCATTTCACCCCTTCGGGGTTCTGGGTTGTGTGTATTTCAAAAGCTATAATATTAACACCCCTTCGGGGTTTATTTGAAGTAACACATCTAAATTATAGGTACAAATAGGTGGATTGGTTGACATTCGGGGTGGGAAAAAACTATTTCCTTATTTACTATATTATAACCCCGAAGGGGTGCTATGATTATAAATAATTAGCAATAATGAGGAATTATAACCCCGAAGGGGTGGCATAGCTACTCCATCCAATCAAACAAATATTTTTCATTGTATTCAACCTCAAATTTTTGAAGTAAATCAAGATATTCTTCCTTGAAGGTTTTCTTTCTATGATGCTCTTCCTGACTGCTAATATATTGATATACGTTTTCAATTTGTGAATGGGCATACGAAAATGCCCCATATCCTTCCTGCCAAGCGAAATGCCTTTCAAGGAACTTTTGTTCATTGATGAATTTGGACGAATTGTTTTTGATGTCTCTTACTAAATCTGCAATCGACATGGATGGTTTTAAGCCAACGAAAACATGTACATGGTCTGCTACGCCATTGACAATGATGGGTTTTTGATTTTTTTCTTTGATTATGCCTGCCATATATTTGAAAACAGTGTCTCGCCAAGGTTTTTGCAGAAGGTTTTCTCTACCTTTTACAGCAAAAACGCATTGAATATAAATTTGGGAAAATGTTCCTGACATATGTTTATAATTTCACCCCTACGGGGTTCTGGGTTGTGTTCATTTCAAATGCTATAATCATTTCACCCCTTCGGGGTTATGGGTTGCGTGTATTTCAAATGCATTAATATTAACACCCCTTCGGGGTTTTGGGTTGCGTGTATTTCAAATGCATTAATATTAACACCCCTTCGGGGTTATGGGTTGCATGTATTTCAAATGCTATAATAATTTCACCCCTGCGGGGTTCTGGGTTGTGTTCATTTTAAATGCTATAATCATTTCACCCCTTCGGGGTTATGGGTTGCGTGTATTTCAAATGCATTAATATTAACACCCCTTCGGGGTTATGGGTTGCATGTATTTCAAATGCTATAATAATTTCACCCCTACGGGTTTTGGGTTGTGTTCATTTCAAATGCTATAATCATTTCACCCCTACGGGGTTTTGGAATGTGTTTCTTTCAAATGCAATAATGTTAACACCCCTTCGGGGTTATGGGTTGCGTTCATTTCAAATGCTATAATCATTTCACCCCTACGGGGTTTTGGGTTGCGTGTATTTCAAATGCATTAATATTAACACCCCTACGGGGTTATGGGTTGCGTGTATTTCAAATGCATTAATATTAACACCCCTACGGGGTTCTGGGTTGTGTTTCTTTCAAATGCAATAATGTTAACACCCCTTCGGGGTTTCGGGTTGTGTTTCTTTCAAATGCAATAATGTTAACACCCCTTCGGGATTTATTTTAATCAACTACATCCAAATCAAAGGTAAAAGTAGTTGAATGGGAAGACTTTTGGTGTTATAAAATTCTGTTACAATCTGTTCTGTCTGATTGCGGTGTGAAATATTCGTGTTGAAGGCTGTTCATTTCTGTTTACGTCCAATGGAAAGTACATTACCTAATGTAATGTTTTCTTCATCCAGTTCCTCAATCAGGTGCCGGATAGTTTTGGATTCAAACATATCCTTCAGGAGCGGTTTGATTAATTTATAACGGCTGTGCATCGGACATGGGTTGGTCTCGGAACATTCCTGAAGACCCAAGACACACTTAGTAATAACATGATCCTCTTCCAGCAACATGAGCACTTTCATCATGGAGGTCTCCTTCGCTTCTTCGGTCATATAGAATCCGCCTTTGGGCCCTGTCACCGAGTGAATTAGTCTGTTGTTGCGGGTCAGCTTCTGCAGAATTTTGGCGGTGAATGACTTCGGCGAATCGATGGCTTTGGCAATGGGTTCGATACCGAGCTTGTTTGTTTCGGAACTCCACTTGGCAATATATATAACTGCTCTTAATGCGTATTCAGTAGATTTAGAAAACATTATATATTATAAAAATAAAAATGTAAAAATTTTAAGATTTTTTTGTCTTTTTCGTTAATTGAAGATAGATTTGTCCTCAATTAATTTTTTAATTAAATTGTGATTATGAAAAGCAAAATAATTTTGAATCAGTTCATTGGCCTTGGAATTTTATTAATAATTCTAACATTCAATTCTTGTCGTAAAGATAACAACACGGATCCCAACGATCCTTCGCTCCTGACCAGGTCCTTTTCATCGGATGTACCATTATCCTGGTATAACTTAATGCTAGATATTGACCGTTATTCATCGGGTTATCGTCCACCTGCTGCATCAAGGATGATGGGATATATCGGATGGACAGGCTATGAAGCGGTCGTTAACGGTATGCCGGAGCATCAGTCATTGGGACAGCATTACAAAGGGCTTAGTTTGCCTGCAATCAATAAAGATCAGGCATATTACTGGCCCGTAGCATTAAATGCTGCCTATGCTCAGTCTTTCAAATTATTCTATCCTCAGGTAAGTGATGAGTATACGAATAAGATCAAGGCATTAGAAGAAAAAAACTACGGAAAACTAAAAGCATTAGCTGATCCCGCAACGATTGAACGATCTGTACGATTTGGAAAAGAAGTTGCAGATGCAGTATTTCAGTACAGCGCCAGTGATCCCTATGGTCACGAGGCATTCAAAAATCCTTTCCCCTCAACATATGTTCCACCTAAGATAGGCAGTGCCGGAGAAAAACTATGGCAGCCCACGCTTCCTGACTTTACACCTGCCCTCTTTCCCTACTGGGGTAAAGTAAGGACATTTGCATTGAACGCCGCAGAGATTCGAGCCAGACAACCAATACCTTACAGCAAAGATCCAGGATCAAAATTTTATCAACAGGCGAATGAAACCAGGATCGTGGTAAATAATCTATCATTTGAAGACCGGTGGATTTCTGAATTCTGGAGTGATGATTTTTTTGAACTAACCTTCGAACCTGCAGGGCGTCAAGTTGCGATTGCCAATCAAATGGTAGAACGTGATAAAATAACCATGGACAAGGCAGTCGAATTGTATGCGAAGCTGGGCATGGCCATGGCGGATGCAGCCATCGCCATATGGAATTCCAAATACATTTACAATGTACTCCGTCCGATTGAATACATCCGTGATGTCATGGATCCCAACTGGGTCACTGCATTAAATAATCCTACTTCAGGTATGAGAAGTATTACCCCGCCATTTCCTTCATATCCATCAGGTCATTCCGGATTCGGTGGATCGGGTGCCGTGATCCTGACAGATATTTTCGGTGCGAACAGATCATTTGTAGACAACTGTCATATCAACCGATATGAGTTTATCGGTGCACCGCGATCCTATCCCTCTTTCATCGATGCAGGTGTTGAAAACGCTTATTCACGTTTAACACTCGGCGTGCATTACCGAATGGATTGTGATGAGGGTCTGCGATTGGGATATCTGGCTGCACACAGGGTGCTGGAGCTGCCCTGGCTAAAATGAAACATTTCAATGTTATACAATACTGGCCTCAATCTTCAAAGGACTAATTCAGTCAAATGAAAGAATCTGGCCACTTGATTTTAAGAAGTTTATTCATCTCAAGAGTTGCAGGGCTGCGATTAGTTTAGTTTCATTTGCTTATGCATGCCCTGCACTTTTTATCTAGCAGGCTACGATCTGCAGCCTGACTTATTCTTCAACGTTAAAAAAAAATTTATGGAAAAAAACGGCGATCAGGGTATCTATAAAAGTATACCTAAAAAAATTGACTACTTCATGAACACTAAAAATTGGTGGGGTCCGCTCACTTTCATTCTGATCATCAGTTTGTTGGGTGTAGGGATGATTGCGTTTCAAACCTACACGGATGCGCCTCCCATGGTGGGATTTAAAGACGGCAAAGGTCAACCAGTCTTTGATCAGAAAGTCATAGAAAGAGGTCAGGAAGTTTTTCACAAATATGCCTTAATGGAGTATGGCAGTTATTTTGGTGATGGTGCGCAGCGTGGACCCGACTTCACTGCCCAGGCACTACACAAGATCAATGAATTCATGAACCAGTTCTATCAAAAGGACTTTGCAGAAAAAAACAAGCGTAATCCCAATGCCGCCGAAATGAGTCAGATCGCGGAGCAAGTCAGAATTGATCTGAAAAAAAACGGGTATGCCGGTGACGGAACGTTGGTTCCATTGAATGATGCGCAGGTGTATGCGCATCAGCAGTTGCGCAAATTTTACACAGATATATTTATTGACCAGAATGATGGCGTGGGTTTTCCACCGAAGGATTACATCAAGGACAGAAAAGAAGTCGAAGAACTCGCTTCATTCTTTTTCTGGGGCGCATGGGTTTGTGTAACAGAAAGACCCGGTTCATCCTTCAGCTATACACACAACTGGCCCTATGATCCCAAATCAGGGAATACGCCTACTTCACCTGTCATTGTGTGGAGCGTTCTCGGTATGCTTGCATTTGTACTGATGTGCGGCATTGTGTTGTACTACATTGGACAGTATAACCAGCTTCCCAATAAATTCTTCAAACCATCAACCAAGGATCTTTATACCTCTGAAAGGGTGCGCAACTTTAAACCAACAGCAACACAGCGCGCAACCTATAAATTCTTTTTTATAGCGGTACTTTTATTTTTCCTGCAGGTCATGAGTGGACTCGTGACCATCAATGATTTTATCAACTGGCTAGGTTATATAGGCATTCATATTTCTTCATTTCCTGTAACTATTTCGCGCAGCTGGCACCTGATGCTTTCACTATACTGGATCTCCATCTGCTGGATCGCATCATCAATTTTTATTCTTCCGATTCTTTCGAAAAAGGAAGTGCCGGGACAGCTTGCGCTGATCAACGTTCTTTTCTGGTCTCTGATCATTCTTGCAGGGGGTTCACTCACCGGAATGATTCTTGGACCACTTGGTCTCACTGGCAGACTGTGGTATTGGCTGGGACATCAGGGATGGGAATTTGTTGACTTCGGAAAAGTATACCAGATATTACTCATGGGCATCTTTGGTTTGTGGCTGGTAGTGGTCTATCGCGGACTCAAGCCTGGTTTTGTCAAAGGTGATACATGGAGTCTCCCGAAGTGGATTATGTATTCCGTCATTGGTATTCCACTTTTGTTTCTTTCAGGATTTGTTGCCAGACCAGAGACCAATTTCGTCATCGCTGATTTCTGGCGCTGGATGGTGATTCACATGTGGGTTGAAGCATTCTTTGAAGTATTCATTACGGTGATAGTAAGTTACCTGATGGTACTCATGGGATTGGTCAGTCGCCAGGCTGCCATTCGCGTGGTTTATTTTGCCACCATTCTATTTTTGGGAACCGGACTTTTGGGAATTTCACATAATTTTTACTGGAACGCCAAGCCCGTAGCAACGATGGCGCTGGGTAGCGTATTTTCAACATTGCAGTTTGTGCCATTGATCCTTTTGACGGTTGAGGCCTGGAGGTTTAAAAACATGCCGACTTTTGTCGTGGGAGATGTAGAGCATAAAAATCTGAAAAGGGATTTCGGTTTTAAGGAAGTATTTTTATTTCTTATTGCGGTCAATTTCTGGAATTTCTTTGGCGCCGGGGTGATGGGCATCATCATCAATCTGCCGATCATGAATTACTTTGAACATGGCACTTACCTCACGGTCAATCACGGGCATGCTGCGCTTATGGGTGTCTATGGAAATATATCTCTGGCCGCACTTTTATTTGCCTCAAGATTAATTCTGAAATCCAATTATTGGAATGAAAGGCGGGTCAGTATTTCATTCTGGGGCATCAATGCCGGCCTGATGCTGATGGTCATGCTGGATCTGTTTCCTGCAGGATCATTCCAGTTTAAAGCTGTTGTAGAACAAGGACTGTGGTATGGAAGATCCAGTGATTTTATTGATCAGGGAATATTCCATTCACTTACCTGGTTGCGGGGAATCGGTGCATTTATTTTCTTTTTTGTCGGCGTCACGCCGCTGATGTTTTTTATCGTCCGGGGCATTGTCAATCTCAAGCCTAAGGCAGGAAAAGTTGAAGAAATGGATGCAGATCTATTTAAAGCTGAATCCATGGAAGAAAAAGCACCCAGGCAATATGTTCCTGAGACTTCTGCTGAACCAGTTTATTAAGATTGGATCACGCTTTATAATTTGAATAAAGTGGTCAAACCAATAACCAGCCCTCATTGTTACTAATGAAAGATTTTAAAAATGAAAAGATCGTGGGCTGAGCCCTATAAAATGAAAATGGTGGAACTACTGAAGACCACCACACGTGCGCATCGGCTGAAGGCGATACAGAAAGCAGGATACAATACTTTCTTATTGCCTTCAGAAGATGTTTATATTGATCTGTTAACTGACAGTGGTACCAATGCGATGAGTGACCGACAATGGAGCGCATTCATGACCGGCGATGAAGCCTATGCAGGCAGCAAGAGTTATTACAAGATGGAGGCGACGATTCAGGAATGTTATGGATATAAGTATGTTATACCGACGCATCAGGGAAGAGGAGCAGAAAATATCCTCTCTCAGGTAATGATCAAAAAAGGACAGATTGTACCGGGCAATATGTATTTTACAACTACCCGTGTTCATCAGGAGCTCGCCGGTGGAAAATTTGCCGACATCATCATTGATGAAGCACATGATTCGACAAGTCTTCATCCTTTCAAGGGAAATGTAGATATTGGAAAGCTGGATGCTTTGGTGAAGAAACATGGAGCTGACAAAATCGCCTATGTATCACTGGCCTCCGGTGTTAATATGGCAGGCGGGCAACCGTTCAGCCTGGAAAACTTAAAAGCCCTTCGCACCTTTACAAAGAAGCATAAGATTAAGATAATTCACGACATGACACGTGTAGGTGAAAATGCTTTTTTTATTCAGGAAAGAGAGCCTGGCTATAAGAACAAATCCATCCGCGAAATCGTGCTTGAGATTTGTAATCTGACCGATGGTGCGACCATGAGTGCCAAGAAAGATGCATTGGTCAATATCGGAGGCTTTATGGCAACCAATGATCCAAAGGTGTATGAAGAAGCCACTAATCTCGTTGTGGTGTACGAAGGATTGCATACCTATGGAGGACTGGCAGGCAGGGATATGGAAGCAATTGCTGTTGGTATCAGGGAAAGTCTGGATGATAATCATCAGCGAGCCAGGATAGGACAGGTACATTACCTGGGCAACAAACTTATTGAGATGGGAATCCCTATCGTATTGCCAATCGGTGGACATGGCGTATTTCTGGATGCCAAAGCTTTTTTACCGCATCTTGATCAGGAGCAATTTCCGGCGCAGGCACTGGCTGCTGAAATTTATGTTGATTCAGGTGTCCGGAGCATGGAAAGAGGAATCGTCTCTGCCGGACGCAAACAAAATGGTGAAAACTATCACCCTCAACTGGAACTTGTCCGATTGACCATTCCGCGAAGAGTTTATACGCAGGCGCACATGGATGTTGTCGCAGAATCAGTAGAAGCTGTTTTTGAAAAAAGAGAAAAGATCAGAGGATTAAAAATGGTTTATGAACCAAAATATCTGCGATTTTTTCAGGCCAGGTTTGAAAAGGTATGATGTTTGTTCAATTCTTTGACAATTCTCGAATGAGTTTGGGTGTCTAAATTGAATTGATGCCTGAAGTTCACTAACATCAAAGCCAGTGTAAGTTATAATAGAATTTTGTACTGACCTAATGTGCAGTATACAATAAATTTTTAGCTTATGAATGATAATGCCGCCATTGTGGATTATTCTGATTGGACTCCAGATCAACTCATTTACCAGATAATGGATCATCACCACGATTATATTCGGCGAAATGTTCCTTCAATCAATGCTGCGCTGGATCAAGCTATGCATCAATTTGATCAACAGTGTCCTGAGCTCTCTGAAATACGATCCATGTTCTGCAAGTTGGGTGAGGAATTGTTGGAGCATCTAGATGAAGAAGAATGTGATCTATTTCCCTATATACTACAATTAACTTCAGCCCAGAAACTTAATACGGATGTTGCGTTTCCCCATATCCCCGATGCGAAAAGTCCGATTCATATGATGGAAGACGACCACCACGCTGTAATTGAATTTTTGAAATATATCAGGCGTCTGGCTAGGGATTACATCGCGCCGTCAGGCGCTTCAGAAGATATACATAAACTGTATGCGATGTTAAAAGAATTTGAGGCAGACCTTCAGCAGCACATCTATTTGGAGGATAATATTCTTTTTCCGTCGATTTCTAAATTGGAAGCTGAGTTGAAAAAATAGAAAAGCAAGAACGACTATTCTTGTTGAGCATTTTTTAGTATAATCGTGACAAAGATTACATGATTAAATTTGACCATTCAGCTGTAAAACCAAAGTTTTTGTGGTCCTGGAATATGCCTGATAGCGAAATTGAGGGGCACCGAATCAATAATATTATGTGATCCGGTCGGACAGAAGATCTTAACTTAGCCTCCCCAATACGGCATAAATGGGTTTTTGGGGGCAATGGTAGCAAAACAAAATATCGTGTCAGCACGTCAAAAAGGCGCTTTTGTAGCATTTTGTCTTCTGATCAGTACGCTGGTATTAGCTGAACACCTTGAAAATAAACCCCCCGCCAGGCCAGATCTGATTGTTAGCGGAGGACAGTGTTGCTGCGGACAATCCAAGGAATTATTCTACCCCAATCTCGATTTCGAATCTCCACCATTAGCCCCTTATGCAGGTTGGATAGACTATTCTGCGGGTCAAACTTACGATGGCTGGACGGTTACCAGTGGCTCTATCAGTATCCATCACCCTGCCCATGGCAATATGGGTGCAGGAAATCCTAACGGCGCCAGTCAGCATATGGATCTTCATGGGGGGACGCCCGGATCCGTTTTATTTCCATTAACCGGGCTCACTTCAGGCTATACCTATACCATAGATATTTGGTACGCCATACACATCGGAGCGTCAACAGCCAACGCGACCATAAAAATAGAAGGTGGAGCCTGGCTTAATTCAACCTGGTCTGCATCCAACCATGGTGATGTTTTGTGGTTAAAAAACAGTTTTTGCTTTATTGCCAAAGGAACCTCAACCACGATGGAACTAATCGGATCGGGTCCATTGCAGTGGGGTGGAATGCTGATCGACGACATCAGGATTTTTGAATGTCCGGGTGATCAGATTGCACCAGTTCCGTCTTTGGTGCCGGCAGATTTGCAGTTCAACTGTATTCAGGATCTGACACCTGCGGATATGATTACTTTTGAAGACAACTGTGATGCAGATCCTGTGGTAAACTTCTCTGAAAAAAGATCAGGTACAGACTGCGACCTGATCATCACCCGAACCTGGCTTGCTACCGATGATTGCGGCAATACACGTCAACTCGTACAGAATATTAAAATAAAGGATGAAGAGAATCCTCAATTTGCAAGCATTCCTGTTGATACGATTGTGTACTGCAGCGCAGATGCAGGCAAAATATTTGATCAGTATATCCAGCGACACGGCGGCGCCCTTGCAACGGACAATTGTAAAATCGACCGCTGGGAAGTAAATTATTCCCATCGCCCGAGGCCTGGATGTGATACCATTGACATTGATTTTGTCGTGTACGATGTGTGCCAGCATTCCAATTCAGCTCCGGCAGTATTTATCGTTGCGGATACAGTCCCGCCAAAAATGTCAGCTCCTGTCAATGTCAAATTGCCGTGTGGTTATACATCACGCGATTCCCTGCGTAAATGGTTAGCTAACCACGCATTTATCAAGGTAACGGACAGTTGCGGTTCAGGCATTCAATGGCGTTCTGATTTTAATGGTGATTCAACGGCTAATAATATCAGGATTACATTTACTGCTACTGATGATTGCGGCAATGCAGTTTATGCAAACGCCTCATTTGTTCAGAGTCCTGACAATGATACCACGAGAATGTCAATGCCAGTCTGTCATTTGCAGACTGAATATAATGACACCGTGGTTTATCAGCGTACCGGATGTGATAGTATCATTATCACAAGGCATTTTCCTGCGCGGACAGATATTACTGAACAGACCATCACGGTCTGTGATCCTAATGTCAAAACACTGGATACCCTGTTTCTCGCTAATTCTGAATTATGCGATTCGCTGATCATTACGCACCGAAATTATATACCGGCTAAAACAGGCAAGGAAATTATCTATGATTGTTCTATTAGTACTGTGCGGTATGATACCCTCATCTTCCAGGTTCCGCCATGTGACAGCATTCACATTATTGAGTATATTCCGGTCAGCATCAACGTCATCAGAAATAATCTGACGACGTGTGATTCTGCACAACAGGGTATTGATACCTTGCGACTGAAGAACCAGTTTGGTTGCGACAGTCTGATCATAACCACAACAAGCTATCAGCCTGTGCTGGTAACGATTATCGACAGTTTTATTTGTCGGCTTCCCGAAGCTTATTCGGACAGTGCAAGACTGAAGGGACAGGTTTGTGACAGCATGGTCATTACGCACTATCATCCATTAAGGACTGACAGTGTTAATATTTATTCAACGACCTGTGATGTCCTGAAGGCAGGAAAATTTGTAAGGATTCTGATGAATTCTGAGCGGTGTGATTCTCTGGTAACAGAAGAAATCCGATTTGTACCCTCCGATACAGCGAGAGAGACAATCCACATTTGCGCTTCGCCCGGAAAATTGAGCGATACATTGTTTTTCCAAAACAGAATGGGTTGTGATTCTGTGCGGATACGCGAGTATGAATACCATATTCCTGACACTACTTTATTAAAGAGTCAGACATGCGACAGCAGCAGCGCAGGTCGTTTTGAACAGATTCTGAAAGGCAAGTTCTGTGACAGTCTGGTGATTCGCGATGTAAGTTGGCGTCGTCCGGATACCGTAATACTAACCATGCAGACCTGTCATCTAGAGGATGTAAGAAAGGAAATTTTCACTACTTCGCGGCCGGGACTATGTGACAGCATAACTGAGGCGATCTATTTGTATGTTCCTTCCCGTCTGAGTCTGCATGCCAACGATGCCAGTTGTTTTCATTCAAACGACGGAAGCATCATTATAGATCATCTTGAGAATCTGACAGCACCGCTTCGTTATTACCTCAATCACCAGTTGCTTGGAGATACCAGTGAATTGAAGCGCCTTGCCAAAGGAACATATCAAGTATATATTGAAGACGCAAGAGGTTGCATTAGTGACAGTATTCGTATTCAAATAGAAGAACCTGATTCGTTGTATGTTGAGTTAGGCAATGACATCCTTCTGGACAGAGCACAGGAAATTGAATTAAAAGCCAGTTCTAATAGCAACACGCTAAAATATCAATGGACACCGGCAGAAATTTTTAATTGCCCGCAGTGTGCAATGGTCAAAGGTCGCTTTGATTCAACTACCGTGGTACAACTTATCGTCATGGATGAACATGGTTGCAGCGCTGAGGATCGGATTACTATTAGAATACAAAAAAATACCGGTGTGTGGGTTCCGAACACTTTCAGTCCCAACGGCGATGGTATCAACGACTATTTTACAATATACGGGGATCCTGCAGGTGTGATCAGGCAACTGAGAATTTATGACCGATGGGGTGAGCTGGTGTTTCAGACGGAGAACATTCACCTCAACCAGGAACGATATGGATGGTCCGGTCGGTTCAGGAGTAACGATTGTCTTCCGGGCGTCTATGTTTACACAGCGCTTGTTGAATTGCAGGATGGCAGCATTCGACCATTGACCGGCGATGTGACGCTAGCGAGGTAGGCGCGATATTTGTGGTAATTTCAACAGATCTTTTTCTCATTAGACCTGCGAATTATTTTCTGAAAATTGTATTCGTCAAGGTAAAAAAGGGATGAAATCTACTACCCAAAATAATTATTACTATCCATGAAATTTTACTTTTATTTGATTTGACATAAGTACTTTTAGGCGGTTTTAGAAAACGGTTACTAATTTGAAAAGATAAATCTGATCGTAAAATCATAGCTAATTATCATAAAAAATAACATGGAGAAGTCTTACTTTTTATTGATCACACTTCTTGTCTGCTCGTATGAACTTCTATCTCAAAAATCAGACGCTTCAATTGTAGTGCGGGTGGACAGCCTGATAGAAATTTCACGCGGATATCGGTCTCAGCGCGAATTTCAAAAAGCGCTAGACATATTAGGCCTGGCGGAGCAAATTTGTGTGAATGGGAAGGCCGGGAATTCTGAATCATTTGCCAATTGTTTGTTCAACTATGGTCTGGTATTTTACGATAATCAAAAATTCAAAGAGGCTGAAGAGTCTTTCATAAAAGCCCGTGACCTTTACGCCAGATTGTTTGGCAAAGAACATGATAAATATGCGAATTGTCTTAAGAACCTTTCCAATATATATTTTGATTTGGGCGATTATGCTCAATCTGAATTGATGAATTTAGAGGAGATGAAAATTCTTGAAAAAACAACTGGAAAGGAAAATTCCAAATATGTGACCAGTATCAGCAATCTTGCCTCACTCTATGCCAAAATAGGTCTTTATGAAAAGGCTGAATCTCTTAATCTGGAAGCAGTTGCAATCAGTGGAAGGATAGCTGGCAAGAAATCTGCGGAATATATCGATGCCTGCACCAACCTTGGTATCCTGTATTTTGATAAAGCCCGGTATGAAGATGCAGAACCAATTTTTATTCAGGTCATGAAACTCAGAGAGGAAGTATTCGGCAATCAGGACATCAGTTTCTCAGCCAGTATGAACAATTTGGGATTATTGTACGAAACGATGGGGAATTATCCGGCGGCAGAATCAATGTACCTCAGATGCCGTGAAATCACTGAGAAAGTCCTGGGCAAAGATCATTCTGATTATATCATGATTCTGCAAAATCTGGCTAATTTGTACTGGCATTGGGGGGATTATAAGAAATGCGAATCGTTGAATCTGGAAGCGAAGGAAGTCTTTGAAAAAACAATGGGAAAGGAGCATCCGGATTATGCCCTCAGCCTTGATAATCTCGGTAGTTTGTATCAGACGCTAGGTGTTTTTGATAAAGCTGAACAACTGTATTTACAGGCGATCAATATACGTGAGAAAACTTTGGGAAAGAACCACCCATCTTACGCAGCGGGTATATATAGTCTGGCTTCGCTTTACAAGACGCAGGGTAATCATGTAAAAGCAGAACAATTATATCTGGATGCCATCAATACCATTGGCATTGCTTTTGGCAAAAAACATCCAAATTATGCATTAGGGCTGAGTAATCTGGCTTCTTTGTATATAGACAGAGGCCAGCATGAAAAAGCGGAGAAGTTATTACTGGAATGTGCAGAGATTCAGGAAGAGGCTGTTGGAGGCGCTCATCCCGATTATGCAACCAGTCTAAATAGTTTGGCAGATTTATATTCGACAATGCGTCGATACAATGAAGCGGAAAAGCTTTACCTGCGCGTATTGGATATTCGCGGTAAGAAGCTTGGTAAAGAACATACCGAATATGCCCAAACGCTGAAAGGTCTGGCAGAGGTTTACGAGAATGAAAATAGGTTTGATGAGTCGGAAAGTCTGTTAGGTAACTATCAAAGAATAGTTCAGAAAAACCTTAGAAAATCTGTAACTTTCCTGTCTGTACAAGAGTTGCAGAAGTACATTTCCCAGGATAAGAGTGATCAATCACTATTTCTTTACTGGCACATCCGCAAGTCCGGTAACAAACATGAAGGCTCTTTGCCGTCTTTGTTTTATGATCAGTCTTTATTTCAAAAAGGATTCTTGCAGAATGCAGCTTTTACTTTGAATCTGCAGGTGGGCCAGGATCAGGAGGCAATGAACTTGGACAAGATTCTAAAAAGTTCAAGACGACTATTAGCCAAAGAATACTCCCTTCCCTATGCAGAACGCGACTCAATACTGATTAAAGAATTGGAGAAAAAGGCTGATGACGCAGAAAAGAAACTTGCAAGCAGAATAGAAGGTTATGACGACGCTATTCGTGAGTCCACATGGAGTGATGTTAAAGTAGCATTGTCTCGAATGTCAGCTATGGAAAAAACCAATGCAGCGGCTATTGAATTTGTCCATTACCCTTTGATGAATGACAGAGGGCAGAGAAAAGTATACTATTGCGCACTCATTGTCCGCCCTGAATCTGAGCAGCCTGCTTTAGTTGACTTGTTTGAGGAAAGTGCGCTGGATAGTATATTGAAGTCGGGTCATGAATTGAAAGTGATGACTGAATTGTTGTATGCTGCACGTGGAGCCACCCCAGTGGAAAATGCCAATGTTTTTTCAAAAGATCTCTATAGTCTGATCTGGCAGCCAGTAGTTAAGGAGCTTGAGGGTATACAAAAAATTTATTTCTCATCAGCAGGACGGATGAATCAATTGAACTTGACGGCCATTCACTGCGATCAATCAGGTGTGATGTCGGATAAGTTCAGACTGATTCAGGTTGGAAGTACCCGACAATTGACACAGATCAGAGCGTATAAGATCAATAACAAAAACGCAGTTTTATTTGGAGGAATTCAATATGATGCAGATACGGTTGAGTTGAGCAAGTTTGCGATAAGAGAGCGACAGACTAACCCTTCTGCATTAAGAGGGGAATTCGGTTTTTCAACAACAGCGTCAGAAATGAGAATTGGTCACTGGAATTATTTAGGTGGCACCGAAGAAGAGATTTCCAATCTCGAAAAACTGATTCGGAATTACCATATGAATGTTCGTACTTTCCGAAAATTAGAAGCCAGAGAAGAAGTGTTTAAAAATATTCATGAGGAAGGAATTGGGTCTCCTAAAATCATTCATTTAGCCACCCATGGATATTTTTTTCCTGAGCCTGACCGATCGATTTTCACACATGATGTAATGGCACACGACAGTGCGACAAGTGACTTGTCACGCCAAAGGCGTGAGCAAACCGCGAAAGCGGCTAGTTCCAAATTAGGAATTATTAATCAGAATGAAACAATTTTTAAAATTTCAGACGATCCAATGATTCGCTCTGGATTAATTTTAGCTGGTGGTAATTATGCCTGGCAGACCGGAAAGCCATTTCGGGATGGATTGGAAGATGGCATCTTAACTGCCTACGAAATCAGTCAGATGAACTTATCCAATACAGAACTTGTAGTTCTTTCTGCCTGTGAAACGGGATTAGGTGATATACAAGGCAATGAGGGTGTATATGGTCTTCAACGTGCTTTTAAGATCGCTGGAGTGAAATATATTATCATGAGTCTGTGGCAGGTGCCGGATAAGCAGACGAGTATGCTGATGACTACATTTTATAAAAAGTGGTTGGAAGAAAAAATGTCCATACCTGATGCCTTTCATGCTGCGCAAAAAGAATTGCGTGATATTGGATTGGATCCTTACCAGTGGGCTGGGTTTGTGTTGGTTGAATAAAAATTGATTCCGCACTCGCACTCCTTCTCGCACTGATTTTTGGGCGGGGTTTGTATTAGTGGAGTAACTATCAAATTGATTAGGCGCACTCGCACTCACTCTCGCACTGGCTTTTGGGCTGGATTTGTATTTTTGGAATGTTCAAAAAAGGTTAAGTGTAAATTAAAATTGAAAAATAATGAAGTGCAAGTTGATTTTTTTGTTTTGGTATTTTATAGGTCATATTAACGCACAGAATGCGGATTCTGTTATAATAAAAAAAGTAGATAGCCTCATTCAAATATCTCGTAAGTTGACAGCTTCGGGCGATTTTGAGCTTGCAATGAGTATAAGCAATAATGCAGAAAACCTGGCCTTGAATAGTTTGGGAGGTGAGTCATATACTTATATTAACTGCATTACGAATCATGCGAGGGTTTTGTATTTAAGCAAAGAAGTATCTGAATCAATATCTTGGTATGAAAAAGCAAAAAGTATTCGTGAAAAGGTTGATGGAAAAAATAATCCAGATTTCGCAAATATTCTAGCTGCTCTGGCCATCTCGTATGAAGATATTGGAAATTTTGAAAAGGCTGAGGTAAATTATGTTGAAGCGCTCGAAATAAGAAGAAATACATTGGGTCATGATAATCCACGCTATGCCAACAGTCTGAACAATTTGGCTCTGTTTTACGTCAAAATAGGGAAATATGCATTAGCTGAACCACTCTATGTGGAAGCCATTTCAGTAAGAAAAAAAGTACTGGGCACCCAGCACCCTGATTACCTTCAAGTACTCCATAATCTTGGAATTTTATATAAAGTTACAGCTCGTTATTTAGATGCTGAAAAGTTATATCTTGAAGCAAAAGAGTAATATGAAAACAATCCAGCGATACCAAGAACAGGATATGCCGATTGTTTATTGGAATTGGCCAACCTGTATTCAACAATGGCGGAGTATGATAAGGCTGAATCTTTCTATAAGAAGTCTATGACACTACGTCAACAAATAGACGGAATTAAGCATACAAAATACGCCGATATCCTTGACAACCTGGCTGGCATGTATAGCAATAAAGGCGATTACGAAAGAGCAGAACCACTATTTCTTGAAGCGCTTGGAATACGTGAACAATTGCATTTAGACAAAATTCCAAGCATGCATAATCTGGGGCTACTGTATTTCCTCATGGGTAACTATAAAAAAGCTATAGAATTAAATGAATCCGTTATCGCTTTAAAGAAATCAACACAAACTAATATAACACCAGACCTGGCAATCAGTCTTAATACGCTCGCCAATCTACGATACTATGCATACAATGATTTTGCCTCGGCAGAGCAACTCTACCTTGAAGCCCTATCGATTATTGAGACTACCATGGGAAAAGATCACCCTGATTATGCGAGCTCTTTGGAAAACCTGGCTAATATGTATAGCGAACTGGGAAATTATTCACGTGCTGAGTCAATGTTTAAAGAAATACTTAAAATTCGAGTAAAACAACTGGGTAACAATCATCCAGATTATGCCAGGGGCCTGATCAATTTAGCCAATAATTATAGGCTTGAGGGTAATTTCAGCGCAGCAGAGCAATCTTTTGAAGAGGCTGGCACAATATTGGAAAAGAAATTAGGCAGAAACCATCCTGACTTTGCTTCTTACCTGAAAAATCATGGAATCCTCTATATTCAATCGGGACAAATGGAAAAAGCAATCGCTGCATTTCGTGAAATTGCTGCAGTGAATAAAGAGCTACTTGAAAAATCATTACGCCATTTATCTGAAAAAGAGATAAGCAATTACCTCATAAAATTGGATGAAATTCAGAACCAGTTATTATCGATCACGTATCAATCCGGCATGCCAGACTTAATTCCAGATTGTTACGACTACTTACTTTTTAACAAAGGGTTTGCCTTGAACGCATCTATTCGGATGCAAAGAATTGGCCGCTTAGATACCGCAAACGTAAATAATTTGAGACAGCTCAGATCAATTAGCATGCAGTTGGCTAAAGAATATTCCAAACCCGTCCTAGAACGAGATAGTAATATAATTGTCAGATTGGAAGTGAAGACCAATAAACTGGAAAAGGATCTTGCGCGATCAATAGCTGAATATAATCCATCAATTAAACAGGTGTCCTGGAAAGAAATCGAAAAAAAACTAAAGCATGAGGAAGCAGCAATAGAGTTTGTCCGGTTCAGGTCATTTATTGGTAATCAGATAGATAGCATTTACTATGCGGCAATGATCATAAGAAAAGGAAGTCTAAATCCTATATTCGTTCCACTTTGCGAAGAAAAGCAAATGGCGATGCTATTTCAAAAAAACTCTAGTGAGAATGTGGGCAACCATTCAGAAACGCTTTACACCAGCCGAGGGGCAAGCCCCGTTAATTCAGACATTTCTTACAATCTTTACGATTTGCTGTGGCGTCCAATGGAAAAGTATCTCCTCGACGTTAGAAAAATATATTATGCCGCCTCCGGTTTATTTTACCGTATCAATTTGGATGCAGTGAATTTGCCCGGAAGTAAGGAGATCCTGGCTTCAAAATATTACTTATTACAACTGGGCAGTACGCGACAACTCGTCGAACCTACCTCAATGAATTTTGCATCAAACAATGCTATCCTTTTCGGTGGTTTGAAATTTGATTTCGATTCGGAGAAAAAAGTCTTTGATTCTACAGCTAAGAAATCAGGCACCCTTCAAATTCAGCCCGAGATGGCAGCCCGAAGTCTTATCAATCGCGGCGAGTCTTGGGGATTTCTTCCTGGGACTGAAAAAGAAGTAAATGAAATTGAAGCACTTTTGAAAAAGACCGGTTTTAATGTAACATCGGTACGGGAATATGCTGGGTCTGAAGAAGTATTTAAGATGATTGGTCAAGTTAGTCAATCACCTCGCATCCTGCACATCGCCACACACGGCTATTTCTTTCCGGATCCTGACCGAGCGCACTCCGCTAAGAGCGGAGTGGCGCACGACAGTGCTATAAGTGAGGGAACCGCTAAAGCGGCTTCCAATAAGCCAAAGCTGGAATTTGGCACAAAGGAATCTGTTTTCAAAATTTCCGAGCACCCGATGTTGCGTTCAGGGTTGATTATGTCCGGCGGAAATGCCGGATGGAAAGGTGAGAAGACATTGGAGGGAAGGGAAGACGGTGTACTCACTGCCTACGAGATCAGCCAGATGAACCTCAGCAACACTGAGTTGGTGGTGCTCTCCGCGTGCGAAACAGGATTAGGAGAAATTCAGGGCAATGAAGGGGTGTATGGTCTTCAGCGTGCTTTCAAGATTGCCGGGGTGATGTACATCATCATGAGTCTTTGGCAGGTTCCGGATAAGCAGACGAGTATGCTGATGACTACATTTTATAAAAAGTGGTTGGAAGAAAAAATGTCCATACCTGATGCCTTTCATGCCGCACAAAAAGAATTGCGCGATATTGGATTGGATCCTTACCAGTGGGCTGGGTTTGTGTTGGTTGAATAAAAATTGATTCCGCACTCACTCTCGCACTGGCTTTTGGGCTGGATTTGTATTAGTGGAGTAAATATCAAATTGATTAGACGCTCTCGCACTCACTCTCGCACTGGCTTTTGGGCTGGATTTGTATTAGTGGAGTAAATATCAAATTGATTAGGCGCACTCGCACTCACTCCCGCTCTGACTTTTGGGCTGGATTTGTATTCGTGGAGTAAATATCAAATTGATTAGGCGCACTCGCACTCACTCCCGCTCTGACTTTTGGGCAGGATTTGTATTAGTGGAGTAAATATCAAATTGATTAGGCGCACTCGCACTCACTCCCGCTCTGACTTTTGGCCTGGATTTGTATTCGTGGAGTATATATCAATCTGACCATGCGCTCTCACACTCACTCTCGCACTGACTTTTGTGCGGGATTTGTATAGGCGGAGTAAAAATCAAATTGATTAGGCGCTCTCGCACTCACTCTCGCACTGACTTTTGGGCTGGGTTTATATTAGTGGAGTAAATATCAAATTGATTAGGCGCTCTCGCACTCACTCTCGCACTGGCTTTTGGGCAGGATTTGTATTATTGGAGTAAATATCAAATTGATTAGGCGCACTCGCACTCACTCTCGCACTGACTTTTGGGCTGGGTTTATATTAGTGGAGTAAATATCAAATTGATTAGGCGCTCTCGCACTCACTCTCGCACTGGCTTTTGGGCTGGATTTGTATTAGTGGAGTAAATATCAAATTGATTAGGCGCACTCGCACTCACTCCCGCTCTGACTTTTGGCCTGGATTTGTATTCGTGGAGTATAAATCAATCTGACCATGCGCTCTCACACTCACTCTCGCACTGACTTTTGGGCGGGGTTTGTATTGGCTGAGTAATGGTCCAATTGTTTCAGCGCTCACGCTCATTCTCTTGCTCTGACTAATTGAAGACTGAAGTCTTTTGAGTAAGATGACTTATTGAAGAATAATTGCAGTAATTGAAAATACATCCAATCCTATCTGATAGATTGATTTGTATGTTCTTACTTTTATCATTTTACAGTGAAGCTATCCCGAAAAGATCACTACCTTAGCTTTTATAGATTATAAACATGCATTATATTTCTACTATAATTACTTTAATATTTGCCTCTAGCTTTATGCTCAGAGGTCAAAATCCTGATTCAAACTATGTAAAGGAGATTGATAGTCTAAGTCTTCAAAATAAAATACAATGCTCCAAAGCTCAATATCAAGAGGCAATAAAGTCGATTACTCAAGCAGAACAAATTTGTCTTAAGCATCTGGGTGATTTTAATTCAAAATATGCTTATACTTTATTTCTTCATGGCCGAACGCAGTATTTATTTGGATATCTGAAGGATGCTGATTCCTTGTATCAAAAAGCACTGCAAATACAAAAAAAAGATCCAGGGATCAACCATCCGGATTATGCCTGGACGCTGAATAATCTGGGTGGATTAAATTGGAAACTTGGAAGATATTTGGAAGCGGAAAAATACTATTTGGAAGCTTGTGAACGTAGAAAGGCCATTTTGGGTGATCTTCATCCAGATTATGCTTGGAGTCTGCATAATCTTGCTATCCTTTATGTCGATATGGGTAATTTCGAACAAGCAGAATCACTCTATCTTCAAGCAATGAAAATCCGTGAATCAAATCCTGGTAAATTAAGTGTCGATTATGCCTATAGCCTGAATCATCTTGCGTTATTGTATACCCATCTTGCCAATTACAAAAAAAGTGAAAAACTACACTTGCAGGCGCTCCAATTATTTAATTCCATCTATAAGGAAGCACATCCAAATATAGCCTGGGTAACAGGTAATCTTTCAGATTTATATGAATTGCTAGGCAATTATGAAACTGCTCAGGATTATGCAGAGCAAACAATCAGTATAAGGAAACAAATATTTGGTAGTGAAAATCCGGATTATGCATTTGCGCTTAGCGCACTGGGAAGGATATACCAGCACGAAAGAAAATTCGCTGAGGCAGATTCTGCATTTCAGGAAGCAAAACGCATTAGGGAAAATGTCTATGGAAAGCGATCTTCCGATGAGGTCAAAAATCTTCAAAATCTCGCTTCTCTTTATAAGGATATGGGAGATGTAGCGAAATCTGAAAAGTATTGGATGGAAGCTTATCATTTGATGGATTCCTTGAAATGGGTAGATCCATTAGGTCATATAGATATTTTAATGAGTTTAGGGAATTTTTATTTAAGTATTAAACAAACCTCGAAATCTGAAATTTTTTATGTAGAAGCCAAAAAGCAAGTACTCGTTAATTTTGGTAATCTCCATCCAAAGTATGCGGATGTTCTTGATGCTCTAATGGAAATCAATATTTTAAAAAAGGATTACCCATTAGCTTCATCTTGTGGAAGAGAATCTTTTACTATTCATAAAAATCAACTGATTGCTGCTCGGAGCTATATGTCGGATCATGAATTGGAATTATACGAACAAAATTTTCTCTATAAGCAGAACCTCGATTATTATCTTGCGGCAAACTATTCTGAGTATAACGATATTGCTTTGAATGTTGCGTTGTTTTACAAATCATTTTTACTTCAGCATTCACTTAATCGACAATTGCTTTCATTAAAGGATAGTACGAATCGATTGTTGATAAATGAACTAAAGCAAACCCAGCGCGCACTTGGGAGAGAAATGGAAAAGCCTTTAAATTCAAGAGCTGACATTAGGACTTTACAAAATAAAGTATCAAATATTGAAAAATATTTGGCGGATAAAATTTCGCTGATAGACGAATCTAAAAATACCTATGATTGGAAAGATATAAGGAGTAAACTTAAGCAAAAGGAAGCAGCTTTGGAATTTGTAGAATATACTGGAATTACTGATGCTGATTCAAATGAAGTGTATTATGCAGCACTACTTGTACACTCTGGTTCAGCAAATATTCAATTTATTCCACTGAGTAGGGAATCTCAATGGAGGGATTTAATACTTTCTGGAAGCATCAAGAAAATTGATTATGTAAATTCATTATATAGCATGAATGAACGCGGGGCAGTGCAAGTATTGCCCGGTAAAAGAAACTTATATGAATTATTGTGGTTGCCAATAGAAAAATATTTGCAAGGTGTTGAAACTATTTATTATTCTTGTGCAGGATTGTTATATCGAATTAATTTGGACGCCATTCCAATAAAAGAGTCAGAATCATTGGGTGACAAATATCACTTAATTTATGTACAAAGTACAAGACAACTCTTGAACTCAAAAGATTTTACTTCATTGAGTTCAACGGCTGTATTGTTTGGAGGAATAGAATTTAATATGGATTCAACCTTATTGAACCAAAACAATAATATCGAGCAGCGTAATATGTTCAATCAAACAAATTCCAGTAATGAATTTATGAATCGAATGGAAAGTTGGCAGACTTTGCCTGGAACATTGAAGGAAGTTCAATCCATTGAAAAGATATTATATACATCCGGTAGTAAAACTCAACTGCTTTCTGGTACCATGGCTACCGAAGAATCATTGAAAAAGTTGGGATGTGCAGAATGTATCTCACCAAAAATAATTCACATTGCATCCCATGGATTTTTCTTTCCAGATGATGAAAGAGAAAATATAAAATATCATCATAATGTTGAACCAATATTTAAAGAATCACCATTGCCATTGATGCGTTCTGGACTAATTCTAGCGGGTGGAAATTCAGGCTGGCAGGGCCAAATCAATTCAGACGCTATGGAAGATGGCGTATTGACTGCGATGGAAATTAGCCAATTGAACTTAACAAATACGGAATTAGTGGTACTTTCCGCTTGTGAAACAGGCTTAGGCGATATTCAAGGGAACGAAGGCGTGTATGGACTTCAACGCGCTTTCAAGATTGCCGGGGTAAAGTACATCATCATGAGTCTTTGGCAGGTGCCTGATAAGCAAACGAGTTTATTGATGACTACTTTTTATAAAAAGTGGTTAGAAAATAAAATGACCATAACAGATTCATTTCGCGCAGCACAAAAAGAATTGCGCGATATTGGATTGGATCCTTACCAATGGGCTGGGTTTGTGTTGGTTGAATAAAAATTGATTTCGCACTCACACTCATTCTCGTACTGGCTTTTATGCGGGATTTGAATAGGTGGAGTAAAAATCAAATTGATTAGGCGCTCTCACACGCACTCTCGCACTGACTTTTGTGCTGGATTTGTATAGGTGGAGTAAATGTTAAATTGATTAGGCGCTCTCACACTCCTTCTCGCACTGGCTTCTGTGCGGGATTTGTATAGGTGGAGTAAAAATCAAATTGATTAGGCGCTCTCACACGCACTCTCGCACTGACTTTTGTGCGGGATTTGTATTAGTGGAGTAAATGTCAAATTGATTAGGCGCACTCGCACTTATTCTTGCACTGGCTTTTAAGCGGGATTTGTATAGGTGGAGTAAAAATCAAATTGATTAGGCGCACTCGCTCTCCTTCTCGCACTGGCTTTTGGGCGAGGTTTGTATTTGTGGAGTAAATATCAAATTGATTAGGCGCACTCGCACTCACTCTCGCACTGGATTTTGTGCGGGATTTGTATAGGTGGAGTAAAAATCAAATTGATCAGGCGCTCTCACACGCACTCTCGCAATGGTTTTGTGCGGGATTTGTATAAGTGGAGTAAATGTCAAATTGATTAGGCGCACTCGTACTCATTCTCGCACTGGCTTCTGTGCGGGATTTGTATAGGTGGAATGAATCAAAGCAAAGCCTAGGAGCTCACGCATTATTTGGGTGATTGCAAGTTAAATGGCTTCGTCAACATTTATAATGCGTGAGTAAAAATTTTAATGTTTGATGAATTAATTAAAATCAAAAAAAAAGTTATGAAATACGTGTTTCTAACATTGTTGACACCCATAATGAATTTTGTCTCAGCTCAATCAGTTGATTCAATAGCAATGAAGCAAGTCGATAGTCTAATCCAGGTTTCTCGTGGCCTTACCTCCAAAAGGAACTATGACCAGGCACTGGAAGTCAATGCCACCGCCGAAAAAATTGCCTTGGAAAAATTGGGGCGGAATTCGGCAACTTATGGCAATTGTTGTTTTAACCATGGAAGAGTTTCGTTTTTCAAAACAGACTATCTCCAAGCGGAAAAATGGTATCTTGAATCAAAATTAATTCGGGAAAAAGCGTTGGGCCGAGAGCATCCTGATTATGCGTCGAGCCTCAACAATTTGGCTGGTTTGTACATGAATGTAGGTCAGTACGAAAAAGCAGAACAGCTTTACCTTGAAACCAAATCTATTCGGGAAAAAGTCATGGGCCGAGAGCATCCAGATTATGCGTCGAGCCTCAACAATTTGGCACTCCTTTACATGAAATTAGGCCAATACGAGAAGGCAGAAATACTTTATCTCGAAACCAAATCTATTCGGGAAAAAGTTTTAGGCAAAAAGCATCCAGAATATGCGAAATGTCTAAATAACCTTGCCATTCTGTACAAGGATTTGGGTCAATACGAAAAAGCAGAACCGCTTTATCTGGAATTTAATGCTATCTGGGAAAAAGTTATGGGCCGAGAACATCCAGATTATGCGAAAGGCTTAAACAACCTCGCCGTTCTATATAAGGATATGGGCCAATACGAAAAAGCCGAACTACTTTACCTGGAATCCAATGCTATTCGGGAAAAAGCCCTGGGGAAAGAGCACCCAGATTATGCTACGAGCCTGAGCAACCTTGCCATTCTTTACATGGATTTGGGTCAATATGGTAAAGCCGAACCACTTTACCTGGAATCCAAATCTATTCGGGAAAAAGCCCTGGGTAAAGAACATCCAGATTATGCGACAAGCCTGAACAACTTGGCTATACTCTACATGGATTTGGGCCAATACGAAAAAGCCGAACTGTATTGCCTTGAATCGAAATCAATCAGGGAAAAAACTTTTGGCAAGGAACATCCCGAATATGCGACAAGTCTGAACAACTTGGCCATTCTGTACATGAATTTGAGTCAATACGAAAAAGCCCTACCGTTTTATATTGAATCTAAAGCCATTTGGGAAAAATTGC
Organism: Saprospiraceae bacterium; assembly: GCA_046329325.1. Lineage (GTDB taxonomy): Bacteria > Bacteroidota > Bacteroidia > Chitinophagales > Saprospiraceae > Vicinibacter. The sequence goes on along the minus strand of JAXLUU010000001.1, from coordinate 582,395 downwards.
TTGGCAAGGAACATCCCGATTATGCTTTTTGCCTCAATAGCCTTGCCAATCTGTACATTGAACTGGGACATTATGAAAAAGCAGAATCGCTACTCCTTGAATCCAAAGCCATCCGGGAAAAAGTCCTGGGCAAGGAACATCCCTATTATGCTTGGAACCTGTACAATCTTGCTTATCTCTACCATCTCATGGGCCAATACAAAAAAGCTGAACCACTTTTTCTGGAACTAATTACTGCCAGCAAACTCTTGATTGAAAGAGCCATGCAATACCTTTCAGAAAAAGAGTTGAACCTTTACCTGAATAAATTTTTACAATTCCAGAGCCAAACCCTTTCCTTTACCCAAAATTATCAAAGTGAAGTGATAACTTCAGTTTGTTACGAAAACACTCTATTTTACAAAGGCTTTCTCCTGCAAGCTGTCAATAAGATCAGACGCATGGCACTTTCTGATTCAAATGTAGCCGAAAAATACAACCTGCTTAAGTCTTTTGAACGCAGACTGGCTTCCGAATACACTAAGCCCATTGTTGAACGTAAAGGCGTTAAAGAACTCGAAGAAAAAGCCAATACGCTTGAAAAAGAAATAGCACGAACGGTCGCAGGTATCGGTGAAGCGATGCGGCAAATAACTTGGAAAGAAGTGCAAACAAGTTTAAAAGAAGGCGAAGCAGCTCTTGAATTTGTACACTTTCGAAAATCAGCAAGTAATCGTGAAGATAGTATATTGTACTCAGCGCTGCTGGTTATGCCCGGAACTGAACATCCTCTATTTGTAGGCATGTTTGAGGAAAAATCGCTGGACTCCCTTTTGTTGTCCCGCAATGGTCGTAAGGCAGATTATGTAAACGGATTATACACTTTAGACGATCGAGGTGCAATAGCCATGGAAGCTCCCAAAAGAACGCTGTATGAAATACTATGGAAACCCCTTGAAAAGGTATTAGATGGAGTCAAAACTATTTATTATTCACCGTGTGGGTTATTGCATAGAATCAATCTGGATGCCATTCCCATATCCGAAACAGAAACCATAGCTGATCGTTATAAGCTTATCGAACTGAATAGCACGCGCCAGCTGGTAATACCCACAAATATAAAAACAGCGCACAATGACGCAGTTGTCTATGGAGCCATTCAATATGACGCTCAGCGCAATGATATTCAATCTGAGCCAATGATAGCTTCACGCGCTAGGGGAGAATTTGAATTCCAATCCCTTGATTCAACAGCAAAAACGGGAAGTTGGAAGTTTCTACCTTGGACAGAGTCGGAAGTCAGCAACATAGAAAAAATCATGCAGGTGGCGGGTGTGCTCGTACAATTAAACAAATCAGGTAATGCCTCGGAATTATCTTTTAAAAACTTAGGTACCAACAGCAGCCCGTCTCCCAGAATCCTACATATTGCCACTCATGGGTATTTTTTTCCAGATCCAAAACAATTACCGGATAAAATACAAACCAATGAAAGGGAGTCTGTGTTTAAATCCAGTGACCATCCAATGCTGCGATCCGGTCTCATCTTTTCAGGAGGAAACTCAGCCTGGCAGGGCAAGCTTACACCGGAAGGAATGGAGGATGGTGTGTTGACTGCCTACGAAATTAGTCAATTGAATTTGTCCAACACAGAGTTAGTTGTGCTCTCTGCTTGTGAGACAGGTCTAGGTGATATACAAGGCAATGAGGGTGTATATGGTCTTCAACGTGCTTTTAAAATCGCTGGGGTAAAATACATCATCATGAGTCTTTGGCAAGTACCCGACAAACAAACCTCCATGTTGATGACCACTTTTTATAAGAAGTGGCTGGAGGATAAATTGAGTATCCCTGATGCATTTCACGCTGCTCAGAAGGCCTTAAGAGAGCAAGGTTTTGATCCTCATCAATGGGCTGGTTTTGTTTTGATAGAGTAATATTATTAAAATTTATTTCATTCCCGCTCTGTTTCTCATTCTGTCATTCGGGCTGGTTTTGTTTTGATAGAGTAATATTATTAAAATTTATTTCATTCCCGCTCTGTTTCTCATTCTGTCATTCGGGCAGGGTTTGTATTAATCGAATAATTCACTCTTACACTCATGACGGATTTTGGCGTGGTTTGTGTATTTGAATGATTTTCAGCCTATTTTTGTCATTCTGAAAGTGCCAGCGACTTTATTTCCTAATTTTAAAAATTTTCAACAAAATGAAAAAAGCATTCTTGTTTCTAACTCTCATATTCTTGAGCAGCGACATATTTTCACAAAGACTTGACTCGTTGGCAGTTACGAAACAGGTAGACAGCCTCATTAAAATCTCCAGGGAACTTACGGCGAATAAAAACTTTGAAAAAGCAATAGAAGTGAATTCATTCGCTGAAAAGCTTGCATTGGAAAAACTTGGTAAAGAGTCTGTAGCTTACGGAAGTTCTTGTTTTAATCATGGAAGGGTCATGGATTTTGTAGGAGACTATCCGGAAGCCGAAAAGTGGTATCTCGAGTCCAAAACAATATTGCACAAAGTAGTTGGTCAAGAACACCCGCTTTACTTAAAAACACTAACTAATCTTGGATTATTATATTACAATATAGGACAGTATTTAAGAGCTGAGCCATTTTTTTTGGAAAGCAAAACTATTCGCGAAAAGGTATTTGGAAAGGAACATATAGAATATGTTTCAAATATTACAATTCTTGCAAATCTTTATATGGCCATTGGAAAAGATGACAAAGCTGAAGTGTTTTTTTTGGAAGCAAAGACCATCTATGAGAAACTTCTTGGTCATGAGCATCCGGACTATGCAAGATATAGTCTTGGTAATTTAGGGCTATTGTACAAAAACATGGGTCAATACCAAAAAGCTGAAACACTTTTTTTGGAAGCGAGGTCAATCTTTCTAAAAGTATTTGGAAAGGAACACCCTGACTATGCAACAAGTTCTGATAATCTAGCTGAACTATACAAATACATGGGACAGTATGAAAAGGCCGAACTCCTCTATTTGGAAGCTAAAGCAATTCGTGAAAAAGTGTTCGGAAAGGAGCATCCAACTTATGCCCAAAACATTTCCAGTCTGGCAAGTTTGTATCTTGAAATGGGCCAATATGAAAAGGCTGAACCACTCTACAGGCAAGCTATGGAAATCCGCTTAAAAGTCATGGGTAAAGAACATCCCAAGTATGCTACGAGTCTCCTGAGCATGGCAGGACTATACCACCACTTGGGACAGTACGAAAAAGCCGAATGGTACTATTCGGAAGCCAAAGATATTTTTGAAAAAGTGTTTGGCAAGGAACATCCAGACTATGCTGGAACGCTGAACAACCTGGGTGTTTTATACTATGATATGGCCAATTACAACAAAGCTGAGCTGTTATATCTGGAATCATTAAATAGCCGTGGAAAGCAATCAGGTAAGGAACATCCGGATTATGCGGCGAGCCTTACCACACTGGGCAATCTATATATGGAAACAGGAGAATATGACAAAGCTGAATTGTTTTTTTTGGAAGCAAAGACCATCTATGAAAAAATACTTGGTCAGGAGCACCCGGACTATGCAATGTATAGTCTTGGCAATTTAGGGCTATTGTACAAAAACATGGGCCAAAATGAAAAAGCAAAGCAGTTTTTAATAGAATCCACAAACCTTCTTGAAAAATCCCTGGGCCAGGAGCATTCCAAGTATGCCGAAAGTCTTAACAATCTTGGATTACTGTATTTGGAAATAGGAGACTACGATAAAGCCCAGTCGTCTTTTCTGAAAGCCAAAGCGATCTTTGAAAAAGTTTTAGGTAAGGAACATCCGAATTATGCCGTAAGCCTGAAGAACCTAGCAATTCTGTACAATGACAAGGCTGAATATGATCAGGCGGAAATGATTATAAGACAAATAGCGATGAACAATATTGGGCAAATAGGAAAAGCTGTGTACCATCTTTCCGAAAAGGAAATGAACAATTACTTGAACCACTTCACGCAACAACAGGATTATGCGCTTTCGTTTTCTCAAAGGACTAAAAGTAAAAATATAATTCCAATCTGTTTTGATGACTGCCTGTTCTACAAAGGCTTTTTATTAAATGCTGCGAATCAGTTGAAACATCTTGCCTTCACTGATTCATCTTCAGCCGAGAAATATAATCAACTGAAATATTGTGAACATCGCCTCGCCATCGAATACAGCAAACCCATCAGCGAGCGCAAGGAAGTTGCAGAACTCGAAGAAAAAGCCAATGCGCTGGAAAAAAACCTGGCACATACAGTGGCCGGATACAGGGAGGCGATGCGACAGGTAAATTGGAAGGACCTGCAGTCGAAATTGAAAGTTGGGGAAGCAGCCATAGAATTTGTACATTACCGCTATTATGACAAAAAGGCCACAAACAGCACCATGTACGCTGCTTTGGTGCTTAGAAAAGAAATGACTTCACCGGTTTTTGTAAGCTTGTTTGAGCAAGGCGCTCTGGATAGTTTATTGCAAGGTCAAATGGAGCGAAAAGCCGATTATGTCAATCATTTGTATACTTTGGCCGGTCGTGGTGCCATGGAATTGCAACAACCACTGAGAAGTCTATATGAATTAATCTGGCAACCGATTGAAAAGGAATTGAAGAATGTAAAGACTGTGTATTATTCACCATCAGGACTTTTGCATCGCCTGAATATTGGCGCCATTCCGATCGATGCAGAAACGACGGTATCAGACCTGTATAAGTGCATTTCGTTAAACAGCACTCGCCAGTTGGTAATACCCGTTTCGAACATTTCTGCAGCAAATGTCGCAGTGCTGTATGGTGGTCTGCAATACGAGACCGATAGTTTGAATCAAATTAATGAACCCTTGCTGGCAAACCGTTCACGAGGTGAACTTTCACTGCGCATGACGGATAGTACACTGCGCGGTGGCAACTGGAACTACCTTGCCGGAACAGGCAAAGAAATAAAGTCAATTAGCGCCATACTGAGCAACGCTGGCATACAGACAGAAACAAAGACCGCATATGCAGGCACAGAGGAAAGTTTTAAGAATATTGGAGAAAGAAAAAACGCCCCAAGGATCTTGCATATAGCAACGCACGGTTATTTCTTTCCTGATCCTGACCGAACGATTGCTGCCGGAGGCAGAATGGCGCACGACAGTGCAACAAGTGACCTGTCAAACCAAAGGCTTGAGGGATCCGCGAAAGTGGCTTCCAATAAACCAAAGCTGGAATTAGGTACAAAGGAGTCTGTATTCAAAATATCCGATCAACCCATGTTGCGTTCAGGCCTCATTATGTCCGGAGGTAATGCGGGTTGGAAAAGGGATAAAATTTTGGAAGGAAAAGAAGATGGTGTCCTGACCGCCTACGAAATCAGTCAAATGAATTTGTCCAACACCGAGTTAGTTGTGCTCTCTGCTTGTGAGACAGGTCTAGGAGATATACAAGGGAATGAGGGTGTCTATGGCTTGCAACGAGCCTTCAAAATTGCTGGGGTAAAATACATCATCATGAGCCTCTGGCAAGTACCCGACAAACAAACCTCCATGTTGATGACCACTTTTTATAAGAAGTGGCTGGAGGATATATTGAGTATCCCTGATGCCTTCCATGCTGCACAGAAAGAATTGCGGGATATTGGTCTGGATCCTTATCAGTGGGCAGGTTTTGTTTTGATAGAGTAATATTATTAAAATTTATTTCATTCCCGCTCTGTTTCTCATTCTGTCATTCGGGCAGGGTTTGTTCTGATAGAGTAATATTATTAAAATTTATTTCATTCCCGCTCTGTTTCTCATTCTGTCATACGGGCGGGGTTTGTTCTGATTGAATAATCGTTTGGTTATGCCAAACTTAAATTAATTTGAAGATAATCATGATGGTCTCGGAGACAAGCTACTTCTTCTTGGTTTATTCTATTCTTCTTGATTCTTTCAATTCTTCAAGGCATTATATGAATTTTATAAGCATCGTGATGATGATTTGGGTTCCTTAAATTAGATAATTCAGATTATCTTACCCCCTTTTAAATTTGGAATTAACCAATCCTGGATTCAATGGCTGACATTTATTATTATTCATGAAACATATTAAGATTTCTATTCTCCTTTTTGTATTAATGAGCAGGGCAATCTCCCTTTGCTCTCAACAGCTTGATTCAGTGAGTGCGATTTATTATTTGGATAGCATGATCCAAAAGTCAAATGAATTTACTTACTCAGGTAATATTGAACAAGCCTTGAAAATCAGTCAATCAGCTGGTGCATTTGCTGTTACAAGATTTGGTAAACTTTCAGAAGCTTATGGAAATACCTCCTACAACCTCGGGCGTGTTTTGGAAGCCAAAGGAGAATTGAAGGAGGCTTCCAAGTGGTATCATGAGTCGCTCATAACCCGGAATAAAACTCATGGAAAGGAGAGCTACATTTATATTGAAGACCTGCATGAGTTGGCCTTGAAGGAATGGTCCTGGAGAAATTATGATGCGGCGGAGCGTCTTTTTTTGGAGTTGTCTGAGATTAACAAAAATCAAATTGCTAAGGAACAACGATACCTGTCGCAAATAGAATTAATCCAAAAGCTCAATCATCTGAATGAGATAGAAGATCAGGTGATTTCATTCATGCAAGATCACGGAAGCAGCAGCTTGGCGGCTACTTTATATAATAATTGTTTGTTTTATAAAGGATTCCTGCTTCAGACAGTCAATAGAATTCAGCGTTTGGTTCGGACTAATCCGACGGCATCCGGTGCCTATATGCGTCTCAAAAAGAATCTGGAAGAACTATCTATACTATACAGTACACCTTGTTCTGAGCGTGACACTGCAATGATCAATCAAAAGGAGCTTCTGAATCAAGCCTTGGAAAAGGAACTTGCTTCGAAAGTTGCCGGTTACACGGAGGCTTTACAACAGGTTCGTTGGAAAGAAGTTCAGTCTCATCTTAAATCCGGCGAAGTGGCCATCGAATTTCTACGTTATCGGTATTACAGAAAGCAAAAAAAAGATAGCGTCCTGTATGCTGCACTGTTGCTGAAATCAGGAAAAGACTTACCTGCATTTGTACTGCTTTGTAATGAACTGTCGCTGAATAGTCTTCTGGAGAAAGGGCTTAATTTAGAACAGCTGTATACTCCGTCAACAAGGGGTGCGATGTTGCAGGAAGAGCCCCACAAGAGTTTGTATGAGTTGATCTGGAAGCCCTTGGAATCATATCTGGCAGGCACTCACACGATTTATTTATCGGCTGCTGGTTTATTTCACCGGTTAAACCATAGTGCCATTTCTTATGAGACAGATTCGATGGATATGACCATGGCAGATCGATTTCATATTGTGACCCTGGGTAGTACACGACAATTGGTTTTTCCAAGTTCCGGGAAGTATAAAGGAAAGGAATTTACCATTTATGGAGAATTGAATTACGACTCAGTTTCGGTCAAATTACAAACTAATTTATCTCAGGCAAATCAGAATGAGGAAGTGCTGGCTTTTAGAGATATCAACAATAGCCTGCGGAGCAAAACCTGGGTATATTTAAAACATTCCAAGGATGAAGTAAGATCAATCCAAAAAATGGCGGAGCGTTCAGGTTTTTTAGTTCATGTAATGAGAGGCAAAGATGGATCAGAAGAAAGTTTTAAAGCACTGGGTGCAGGCAAATCATCACCGCAAGTCATTCATCTGGCAACGCATGGTTTCTTTTTCCCGGATAATACAAACTCAAAGCCTGCTTTTGGCAGTTCAAGCTATAATGCATTGCCTTTGTTTACCACGAGTGATCACCCCATGATGCGATCTGGTCTGATTCTGTCAGGGGGTAATGTCGCTTGGTTGGGAGGGCGTAGCACAGGCAAAAGAGAAGATGGTGTACTCACTGCATACGAAATAAGCCAAATGAATCTCAGCAATACAGAGTTGGTGGTGTTGTCTGCCTGTGAGACGGGATTAGGTGATATTCAGGGCAATGAAGGTGTTTTTGGATTGCAGAGAGCCTTCAAGATTGCAGGTGCCAGATATTTGATCATGAGTCTTTGGAAGGTTCCCGATCTTGAAACATCAGAATTTATGAAGACATTCTACCAATACTGGCTGGAGAAAAAAAAGACCATACCGGAGGCATTCAATATCACGCAGCAGGAGATGAAGAAGCGTTTTATCAATCCGTCCCAGTGGGCTGGTTTTGTACTCATTGAATAGAAAGAACTCCCCTAGCCTGTCCAAATTATATTACATTCCTGTCAGATTACATTCATAACTCTGTCAACAGATTGGTCGCTTGGATTGAAGTCGCTTCTTCCTGAAATAGTAATTCTCAAATAGTAATGAGTCCGGATTCAGGTATGTGTATTTTTTGTACGTAGCCCTAGTGAACTATTCGATAAATTTCAGGGTCAAATCGAGACTGCTGGTTCAGAAACTTAATCGCCAATCTATAAAAGACTAATAAGTCTGAATATTGAGCAGAATACATAAAATGTGTAAATTTGGCATGAACTTTAATAAGATATGAGTAGTCATGAATTTCTGAACATCTGATTATCGATTAATTTTATTTATGAAAATAGGAGATATCATCATCAGGGGTTTGTTGATTAAAGCTATAACATCGCTGCTGGTTGTTCATTCATATGCACAGATGAAAGGCGCAACACCGATATCAATCGTCAATGGTCAGCAGTCCATGGCCATTAACACTTATGCGGTTGTCGTCGGCATCTCGGACTACCAGGATCCGGGTATTCCGGACTTGCGCTTTGCAGATAAGGATGCAGAAGCTTTTGCGAATTTTTTACGCTCACCGGCTGGTGGATCACTGGATCAGGATCACGTGAAAGTATTAATCAATGCTCACGCGACAATGGCTCAATTCGGGATTGCACTGGATTGGTTAATCGAAAATGCAAAAGAGAATGATCGAGTAATAATTTATTTTTCAGGTCATGGCGATGTAGAAAAAAAGACTTTGACGCAACCTGGATTTTTGCTTTGCTGGGACGCCCCCTCACATGTATACATCTCCGGTGGGGCCATTGCACTTCCTATATTTCAGGAAGTTATTTCAACACTGAGCATTCAGAATAAAGCCAAAGTAATTGTTATAACCGATGCATGTAGAAGTGGAAAGTTATCGGGAACATCTGTAAGCGGAAGTCAATTGACCAATGCCAATCTTTCAAGGCAATTCTCCAATGAAATTAAAATTTTGTCCTGTCAGCCTAATGAATATTCGATTGAAGGAGTTCAATGGGGAGGAGGCAGAGGCGCATTCAGCTATCATCTCCTGAATGCATTATATGGTTTGTCAGACACTAACTATGATAGCACCATTAGTTTGGGAGAGGTAAGACGTTATCTTGAAGATCATGTGTCCAGAGAAACAGCTCCATTAGCCCAGGAACCCATGGTCATGGGTATTGCTAACGAATTATTGTTTCATGTGGATGACTCATTGCTGAAGAAACTCAAAACTGACGGTGTTGAAAGATTAAATAATTTCGCATCAATTGAAAGTAAGGGATTGGAACAACAGGTTCTTTCGATGGTAGATACTTCGATCAAGGAAATCTATTTTCAATTTTATCAATCAATCAGTGCCAAACGATTTTTGGAACCTACATCAGATTGTGCAGAGTTTTATTATTTAAAATTAATGTCAGTTCCATCCCTATCACGATTATCATCAAGTCTGACAAGAAACTATGCTGCGGCGTTGCAGGATGACGCGCAGCAAATCCTGAATCTCTCATCAAAAGCAGAATTGCGCGAACTGGTAGTTGCTAGGGCTATAAAGGCAGAAAAATATTTGAGTTATGCGAAAAATCTGGGCCGCGCTGCTGAATTGCTTGGAAAGAATCATTATATGTACGCCAGTCTTCAGGCCAGGAAATATTTTTTTGAAGGTTGGGCTATCGCACTTCAGCACCGTAACTCAGATTCAATTTCAGGATTGCAGGGTCTGGAAAGGTTTAAGAATTGCCTGAAATGGCAATCAGATTTTCCTCAATGTTATTATCAGATAGCGTGGGTTTACGCGATGAATTTTCATACTGCGGATTCCTGCGAATATTATGCAAAACGCGCAGCAGAATTATTGCCATCCTGGGTTGTTCCATATGCAGGTCTGGCTTATTTGTTATCTGAAAAATTCAAGTACTATGACAAAGCACTACACTATTTTTACCTTGCCTTAAAAATAGATTCAACATCAGCTTATATCTGGAACAACTTTGGTAATTATTACCTCAAACAAAATCAATATACTTTGGCTGATGAAAAGTATCTGGTTGCTATGAAGCTGGATTCTGCCTATGTAGAACCTTATTATAACCTGGCCTGTAGTATGAGTCTTCAACATCAAAAGGATAAAGCGTATGAATATCTGGAATCAGCTTTAAGAATAGGATATGATTATGCCTGGATTAATAATGACGCAGATCTCATTGAAGTACGAAATGAAACAGAACGATGGAAGACGCTCATGCTAAAATATTTTCCTGATAAAGTCAATAGTAAATAATCAATAGTAAGTAGTAAAAGATTGTCTTGTACACAAAATAGAATAATAAATTGATGAAAGTTCAAAGGAAATTTAACGAATTATACATAATGAGATCTGCAATTTTATTTACTGTATTGATACTTTTCATTTTAACCAATTTACGAGCACAACAAAAAGGGGCTACACCGGTTTCAATCATCAATGGTCACCAGTCCATGGCCAAGAATACTTATGCGGTTGTGGTGGGTATTTCTGATTATCAGGATAAGGACATTCCGGATCTGCGCTTTGCCGATAAGGATGCAGAAGCCTTCGCCAGCTTTCTTCGATCACCTTCTGGTGGTTCGCTGGATGGAGATCATCTCAAGTTACTCCTGAATAAAGAAGCTACTGTAGCCCAATTTGCGATAGCATTAGACTGGCTCATTGAAAATGCAAAAGAAGGAGACCAGGTGATCATTTATTTTAGTGGCCATGGCGATGTAGAGAAAAAGACACTGACCCAACCAGGATTTTTATTGTGCTGGGATGCACCCTCAAAAGTTTACATGGCCGGAGGAGCTTTTAATCTGCGGGATGTTCAGGAAGTGGTATCTACTTTATCCGTTCAGAATAAATCCAAAGTAGTTGTAATTACTGATGCGTGTCGCTCCGGAACTCTTGCTGGTCAATCTATTGGAGGAGCACAGGCTACCACTGCCAATCTCGCCAAACAATACGCTAATGAAATTAAAATTCTATCCTGCCAGCCAAATGAATACAGCATTGAAGGCGAACAATGGGGCGGTGGTCGCGGCGCTTTTTCATACAATCTGGTGAATGCGCTCTATGGGCTTGCGGATAATAATAATGATCAATTCGTCACGTTGTATGAAGTGGGCCGCTACCTGGAAGATCATGTCACAGCAGAAGTGGCGCCGGTCAGCCAGGTACCGCTCGTGGTGGGTAGCCGGACAGAAAAACTATCGAATGTTAATGCAAAACTTCTGGCTGAACTTCGGTCTGGACAAAAAACTCAGATGGCTTTACTTTCTGCCGTGGATTCAAGAGGTGTGGAAGATGAAGTACTGGCAGGCGTAGATACCAGTATTAAGAAAATGTACCTTGCCTTTAAGAAGGCACTAAAGGAAAAAATATTCTTTGAGCCACAGAAAGCTTGTGCAGATTATTATTACGAACAACTTATTGCGGAACCAAAGCTTGCCAAACTACATTCGACGATGCGACGTAATTATGCAGCGCTGTTACAGGATGAGACACAACAGACACTCAATGAATGGTTAAAAGGAGCGCCGGATGCTTCCATGACAAGTAGCAATAAGAATGATCATTCACGTATTACCGTGAAGGAATTTGACCAAAGGATCAGATCATATCCGCGGTGTATCGACCGGGCAGCGGAATTATTGGGTCCGCAACATTATATGTATAGGAACCTGCAAGCACGCAGGAATTTTTTTGAAGGGTTCCTGGTTGCCAATTCAGACCACAATCCGAATAAGGAAGTCGGGCAAAGAGCGCTTCAGTTTTTTAAAGCTTCATTGGAATGGATGCCGGATCAACCGCATGTTTACTGGCAGATGAGCCATGTATTTGCTTTCAGTTTTCAACAGATCGACTCCCTTGAGTATTATACACGAAAAGCAATTGACCTTCAACCGGGATGGATTTTACCATGTGTCAACACCGCATTCCTGCTCAGTTTTAACTACTCTATGTTTAATCAAGCGAAATATTATCTGGAGCTCGCCAATAAAATTGATTCGAATAATGTTGAAGTTGTTCATATGTGGGCCATTAACAACATGAAGCAGAAAAAATATACAGAGGCGGAAAGACTTTTTTTTAAAGCGATTCGCTTGGATTCCACTGAAGCAGGCAAATGGCTCAATCTGGGATTTTTGTACACCGAGATGTCAAGATTTAATGAGGCAGAAGCAGCATTAAAGAAAGCCATATCAATTGACTCAACGAGACCTGGTTCATGGCATAATCTCGGCTTCCTCTATAATTCAATGCGCCGCTATGAAGAAGCTGAATATGCTTTAAAAAGATCGATAGCACTGGACTCTACACTCATCAACAACTGGACTACTTTGGGTAGCGTATACAATAGATCCAAGCAGTATGCTGAGGCAGAGAAAGTACTTCGAAAAGCCCTTTTACTGGATTCCACTTCTGTTACAGCATGGAATGGATTGGGTTTTTGCTATTTCAATACAGGGCGATATCTGGAAGCAGAACCTATTTTTCTGCGGATCGTGAACAGTAATAACAATTATATTGCAGGTTGGAATAATCTGGGAAATATTTACCGCGAAATGGATAGACTGGATGAAGCAGAAAAAATGTATGCCAAAGCATTTTCAATTGACAGCAGTTTTATGCCAACTTATATTAATTATATACAGCTTAAATTAAAAGTCAAAGACCTCGAAGCCGGTTTTGTCTGCCTGGAAAAGTTGCTCAAACTCGGATATAATAATTTCGCAGCTTTGCAGGGAGATGATACCTATGCTGCATTGCGGGCACAGTCTGAACGATGGAATACATTGATGAAGAAATATTTTCCGGATAAGGTCATTAATAAGTAGTCAATAGAAATTTATTGGTAAGATCATGAAGTTTTTTCAAGAATATAAATCAGTCACATTAAACAGGTTAGTTCGATTGTTTGTATTTCTAATAATTAATTTGGCTGAGATCTCGGCGCAGCAAAAAGGGGTAACACCGAATTTAAAAGGCAATGTTCAACAGTCAATAACCAAAAACACTTTTGCTGTTGTCGTGGGCATTTCTGACTACCAGGATCCGGGCATTCCAGATCTGCGGTTTGCTGATAGGGATGCCGAGGCATTCGCGGATTTTCTGCGTTCAACGGCAGGTGTTTCAATGGACTCTGACCATCTCAAAGTGCTCACCAATAAAAATGCTACCGCTGGACGAATTGCTGAGGCTATGGATGGTCTCATCGAACTGGCTAAAGAAGGCGATCAGGTGATTATTTACTTCTCAGGACATGGAGATGTAGAAGGGAAAAAGATTTCTCAACCAGGATTTCTGTTGTGTTGGGACTCACCAAGTCGGGTCTATATGGGTGGTGGGACCTATTCTTTAGCATATTTGCAGGAGGTTATTTCAACACTTTCATTGCAGAATAAAGCAAAGGTGATCGTAGTGACTGATGCTTGCCATGCAGGCAAACTCGCCGGCAGTCAGATTGGTGGGGCACAATTCACCGCAGCAAATCTGGTTAAGCAATTTGCCAACGAGATTAAAATACTAAGTTGTCAGCCCGGTGAATACAGTTTAGAAGGGGAGCAATGGGGAGGAGGTCGCGGAATATTTAGTTATCATTTGGTTGATGGCATGTCTGGGTTGGCTGATAAGAATGGAGACGGGATGGTTTCACTCGGCGAACTCGATCGGTATCTGGAGGATCATGTGACAGCAGAGGCTGCTCCACAAAGCCAGGTGCCCCTATTGGTTGGCAACAAATCAGAACAATTGTCACGGGTTAACAATGCTATATTAGCTGAATTGAAAAAGTTAAAGGCAGGTGGATTACCCGTTTTTAAGGCAACCGAAGGTCGCGGATTAGAGGATGATATTCTGGCAAAGGTAGATTCTTTAATTCGTGAAAAATATTTAGCATTTAAAAGAGCTGTTGCGGAAAAGCATTTTTTTCCGTTGCCAACAGATACAGGTAAATACGCAACGGTTTGTGCGGATGTAGTATATAATCAAATTTCGAACGAGCAATCGCTTGCACCGCTGCGTGGTATGATGAAGCGAAATTACGCAGCTGCGTTACAGGATGAAGCGCAGCAGACACTTAACGATTTGTTGTATAAGGGAGTTGATAAAATATTGACCAGTGCAGAATTCAATGGTATTTCTTATATCAGCTATCCGCGAATGTTAGGAAGGGCGGCCGAATTACTGGGATCAGAAAATTATTTTTACAAAAGTCTTTTGGGACGTAAAAGTTTGTTTGAATCTTTTTTAACCAAAGACAAAAGTGATGCCATGAAAAAATGTCGGGAATCTCTTGAATACATTCCGGATTTTCCTTTAGCATTTTGGAGGATGGCTTATATTCAAAGATGGAATTATTATAGAATTGATTCTTCCTTGTTTTTTTGTAAAAAAGCAATGGGTGCTGCTCCAAGCTGGCCTCGACCCGTTATCGATTATGCCCTTTATTGTAACAATCCGGATACAGCGCAAGTTTATTTGAATCAAGCGTATCAGATGGATTCAACTTCTGCCGTTTACTGGTATTCACTAGGGCTTATTTATAATGAACAAAATAATAAAGTGGCAGCGGCAAAGTCATATGAGAAAGCGGTTACAGCTGCTACACATGATGGCTTATGCTTTCCCTGTACCTATGTGAATTTGTCAAGCATCTATATTCATCAAGGTGACACTTTGCGGGCCTTGCAAAATATTTATGAAGGTTTAAAGAAGGACTCGCTTCACAGTGGGTTGTTGGTGAACCTGAGTGCCATCTTGGAAGCGAGAGGCAATTATGATTCTGCGGAGTTTATATTGAATAAAGCACTGACTGTAGATCCGGATTATATGGACTTGTGGTCTAATTTAACGCATTTGTACACGTTAAATAAAAAATATCATGAAGGATTAATAGCTTGTCAGTCTGCACTGCAAGCATGCCGTCGAAATGTTCGGAAATATCAACGATATACTTTTGTTAACATTTATCAAAATTACGCTGACATCCTCTCTGGTAGCGGGCGGCAGGAAGAAGCCTTCGAATATTATTGTCAATCAATAATTGAATTTGTAATTGCGGGCAAGTCTGATACCGCAGAGCGGATTTTCAATCAATTATCCCCAAATAAGAAGGAATCTATTTTTAATAAATTCGAAAAATTGGAGGATTCTTTAAATGCTAATGATTGGATTTATCTGGCTTTGTTTACGGATAAGCATGGTCAATCACAAATCGCCTTGAAGATGAATTTGAAAGCCATTGCCCTAAATCCTGAATCATCTACAGCCTGGAATAATTTGGGTTTGATTCAAATGAATTCTGGTCAATTG
Organism: Saprospiraceae bacterium; assembly: GCA_046329325.1. GTDB lineage: Bacteria > Bacteroidota > Bacteroidia > Chitinophagales > Saprospiraceae > Vicinibacter. Next base: position 566,857 of record JAXLUU010000001.1, on the reverse strand, counting down.
TTGGAAGCAGAAAAGTCAATGATAAATGCTACTGGTCTGGATTCATTGTCAATTACCGCCTGGAGTAATTTGGGTATGTTAGAAATGTATCTGGGTCATTTGACGGATGCCGAAAAATCACTAAGAAAAGCCCTCTTCATCGATTCAACGTCCTATATTGCCTGGAACACATTAGGATTAACTCAAAGTGATGCTGGTCAATTTTTGGAGGCAGAAAAGTCTCTCCGTAAAGCTATATCTATCGAGCCAAAATTCTCTACAGGATGGAGTAATTTAGGTTTTGTACAAATTCAAATTGAACACTGGGAGGATGCCTATCATTCTCTTCATAATGCCATAGTGTTGGATACTGCCTTTGCCAATCCAAGAAAACATCTTGGAATGGTTTGTTTTAAGACAGGGAGACTGAATGAAGGACGTCAGAATTTTCTAAAAGCCCTTGAGCTCAAACCAGACTACTCCGGGGCGATGCTGGGGATGGCTTATATTGCCATAGCTGAGAAAAAATATGCTGAAGCATTCCTATGGCTTGAGAAGGCCGTAATCAATAAAGCAACATTGGAGCAGCTAATGAATGATAATGAATGTAAGAAAATTATGGATATGCCGGAGTGGGATAAACTCTTAAAAAAGTACTTCACCGATAAGGTAAAAGATTAACAAAGCAAGCCCAGATGAAGAAATTAATAATACTATCTCAATTCTTATTAGAGTGTTTTTTTTTGACCGCCCAACAAAAAGGAGCAACTCCAATCGTCAATGGTCAGCAGTCAATTGCCAAGAACACTTATGCCGTTGTAGTGGGTATTTCAAATTACCAGGATAAGGACATTCCGGATCTGCGATTTGCAGATAAGGATGCTGAGGCTTTTGCCAATTTTTTAAGAAGTGAGGCTGGAGGAAAATTAGATGTTAATCATCTAAAGGTACTGATTAATTCTGAAGCAACCATGGCGCAGTTTGCCATTGCACTGGATTGGTTATGGGAGGTGTGTAAAGAGAATGACAGAGCCATTATTTATTTTTCCGGTCATGGTGATGTTGAGAAGAAAAGTATAACTCAGCCTGGTTATTTGTTGTGCTGGGATGCACCGGCTCATGTTTATATGTCTGGTGGTGCATTTGCATTACCTATGTTTCAGGATGTAATCACAACTTTATCTACGCAAAATAAGGCAAAAGTAATCATTATCACTGACGCGTGCCGATCAGGTAAGCTGTCTGGAACTAGTGTTGGTGGAACCCAAATTACGGGAAGCAATCTTGCCAAACAATACGCCAATGAAATCAAAATACTCTCTTGTCAACCAAATGAGTTTTCTATTGAAGGTAATCAGTGGGGTGGAGGTCGCGGTGCGTTCAGTTATCACCTACTGCAAGGTTTATATGGAATGGCAGACCTGGACTCGGATCATCAAGTTACATTGAAGGAAATAGGCAAATACCTTGATGAGAGAGTGAGTGAGGAAGTTTCACCGCTTCAACAAAATCCTATGGTTGTCGGAAGTGTCACAGAAAAAATTGCCAACGTCATTCCTGAAATCCTGAGTACTGTGAAAGATGGCAATTTATATCGAATAAAGCTCTTTTCTTCAATTGACTCCCGTGGAATCGCAGATGAAGTCTTGGCAAATGTTGATTCTAATATCGTCAATCTATACTTAGCTTTTAATAGGGCATTAAAGAACAAACAATATTTATTTGCGGAAAATGGAAGTGATCTGAACGATTATGCAGATTACTATTATAAAAAACTGATAGCTGAGCCAAAACTAGAGCGATTGTATAATGCCATTACACGTAACTATGCCGCCTCCTTGCAAGATGACGCTCAACAAACCATTAATGAATGGCTTAAGACCAGTCAGAATTCAACTTTAAACCTGAATAAAATTGAAAGCAAATCCCGTCTGACAAATAAACTTTGGACTAAAAAGGTTCGCTTGTTTCCACGTTGCCTTGAACGTGCAGCTGAACTATTAGGAAGTAGACATTATATGTATAAAGTTATTATGGCCCGTAGTAAGTTTTTTGAGGGCTACTTGCTTGCAAATAGCAGTAATAATCCTGATGCTGAAATGGGTTATAGAGCCTTTTCTTTTTTGCGTCAATCACTTGACTGGCTGCCGGATCAGCCACATGTTTATTGGCAGATGAGCCAGGTTTATGCCTCCCTGATTCCACGACCAGATTCATTAGAATATTATACCAGGAAGGCTTTGGAGCTAATTCCAAATTGGACTTTTGCATGCTGTGATGCTGCATTTAATATTTCAAATAAATTTAAAATGTTTGACAGAGCAGAGTCGTATTTAAATCAAGCAAGTATGTTAGATTCTGCATCATTATTATTGAAAAATGCTTGGGGTTCAATATACAGCATAACTCACCGATATCGCGAGGCCGAGATGATTTTTAATAAAGTCGTTCAGTATGATTCTACTTATTTATATGCTTTTTACAATCTCGGTATTATGTACAGTGAAGTTCATAATTTTGAAAAAGCTGAAGCAGCATTCAAAAAAGTAATTCAGCTCGATTCGACTTTGGCATTACCTTGGAATAATTTAGGAAAAGTATTCGCTGACACTCGACGATTTGACAGCGCTGAAACTGTATTCAAGAAAGCTATACAATTGGATTCGACCACTTTCATTGCCTGGTACAATCTCGGAATTATGTATAGTGAAGTTCGTAATTATAAGAAGGCAGAAGCTACATTCAAAAAAGCTATTCAACTCGATTCTTCACATGCTCTAGCTTGGAATAATCTTGGAAAAGTCTTTGCGGACACTCGTCAATTTGAAAAAGCAGAAACCACATTCGAAAAAGCTATTCAACTCGATTCGTCTATAGCTTTGACATGGAACAATCTAGGAAAAGTTTATATTGACATTCGTCAATTTGAAAAAGCAGAAGCTACATTAAAAAAAGCCATTCAAGTAGATTCGACACTATCTATATCCTGGAATAACCTAAGTAATGTATACTATGATACACGTCGATTATCAGAAGCTGAAAACGCCCTAAGAAATGCAACTAAATTTGATTCAACATTTGGACTAGCCTGGTATAATTTAGCCTGTGTGCAAAGCCTTCAGAAAGTACCAGAGCAGGCGTTTAATAATCTGGAGCAGGCTATAAAAAATGGTTATAAGGAATTTGACTGGATTCAGAAAGACGATGATTTAGCTCTGTTAAGAGAAAATAAGGTGAAATGGAATATGCTCATGCAAAGATACTTCCCCGAAAAGGTCAATGGTAAGTAGTCGATAGAAAGTAGTTCTCTCACTCATTCTGAAGCTATTTTTCCAGATTATTAAGGAAGTCTGTTTTTTTGCTTTTTGATAAACTTCCAGTTTTTGAAAATCAAACATAGTGTAAGGGTGAAAGTGTGAGAATGAGTGTGAGAACGAAGAAAAAATCAGAGCAAGAATCTTCGCTCTCGCTCTGATTCTCGCTATTTTTCAAGATTTCGAATCATAGCAAAAAGCATTTTAGATAATTCTTCAGCCTTAGATAGTAAATTGTGAAATTGGCTATCAGATAAACTATTAGCGTCAAATAAAATATCAAGAATAGAAACTGTTTCGAAAATTGAACTCCTGGCAATAACAAAGAAATTTCTACGATCTGGTTTGGAAAATCTTCCGGAGCCTTCAGCAATATTTAGAGGGATACTGAGCGAAGCTCTGAATAGTTGATCGGCGGTTGCTTTGTGAATTTTAGTATCCTGAATTAAAGCAATTATATCAGTATGAAATAATTTTGCTTTTTGATAAACTTCCAATTTCTGAAAATCAAACATAGAGTAAGGGTGAAAGTGTGAGAATGAGTGTGAGAACGAAGAAAAAATCAGAGCAAGTATCTTCGCTCCCGCTCTGATTCTTACTATTTTTCTAAGAGTGAGAAACAGTGTGAGAGTGAAGAAAAAATCAGAGTAAGGATTTTCGCTCCCGCTCTGATTCTCGCTATTTTCTGAGAGTGAGAATGAGTGTGTGAGCGAAGAAAAAATCAGAGCAAGTATCTTCGCTCCCGCTCTGATTCTTAATATTTTTCTAAGAGTGAGAAACAGTGTGAGAGTGAAGAAAAAATCAGAGTAAGGATTTTCGCTCCCGCTCTGATTCTCGCTATTTTCTAAGAGTGAGAATGAGTGTGTGAGCGAAGAAAAAATCAGAGCAAGTATCTTCGCTCCCGCTCTGATTCTTAATATTTTTCTAAGAGTGAGAAACAGTGTGAGAGTGAAGAAAAAATCAAAGCGAAAATCTTCGCTCTCGCTCTGATTCTCGCTATTTTTCAAGATTTCGAATCATAGCAAAAAGCATTTTAGATAATTCTTCAGCCTTAGATAGTAAATTGTGAAATTGGCTATCAGATAAACTATTAGCGTCAAATAAAATATCAAGAATAGAAACTGTTTCGAAAATTGAACTTCTGGCAATAACAAAGAAATTTCTACGATCTGGTTTGGAAAATCTTCCGGAGCCTTCAGCAATATTTAGAGGGATACTGAGCGAAGCTCTGAATAGTTGATCGGCGGTTGCTTTGTGAATTTTAGCATCCTGAATTAAAGCAATAATATCATTATGAAATAATTTTGCTTTTTGATAAACTTCCAATTTCTGAAAATCAAACATAGAGTAAGGGTGAAAGTGTGAGAATGAGTGTGAGAACGAAGAAAAAATCAGAGCAAGTATCTTCGCTCCCGCTCTGATTCTTACTATTTTTCTAAGAGTGAGAAACAGTGTGAGAGTGAAGAAAAAATCAGAGTAAGGATTTTCGCTCCCGCTCTGATTCTCGCTATTTTCTAAGAGTGAGAATGAGTGTGTGAGCGAAGAAAAAATCAGAGCAAGTATCTTCGCTCCCGCTCTGATTCTTAATATTTTTCTAAGAGTGAGAAACAGTGTGAGAGTGAAGAAAAAATCAAAGCGAAAATCTTCGCTCTCGCTCTGATTCTCGCTCTGATTTTTGTACCCGGGGCGGGACTTGAACCCGCACGGCCATTTCTGGCCACAGGATTTTAAGTCCTTTTAATTCTGGTTTAATTTGGTTTGATATGATTCAATTCTGTTGATATGCAAGTAATTATGATAATTATTATTTCATTAAATAGCATATAAATCCAAAAAATGTTTAACCTTTGTTTGACCCAAGATTAAATAACCATCATTATGGCATCAATTAAAATCCTGCTCCGCAAAGATAAACCTAATAAAGAAGGTAAATTACCTTTGATAATTAAGATCATTAAGGAGCGAAAAATTTCAATTATTTCCTTAGGTGTTTACCTTAGTCCTAATGAATGGGATTCTATTAAACAACGAGTGAAAAAATCTCATCCCAATCATCAAGCCTTGAACTTATTTCTGGTAAAGAAACTAACCGAGGCAAACAATAAGTTTCTAGAACTAGAAACCCAAAAGACAAATATATCAGCTAAAGCGATACAGCGATCGCTTAAATCAAAAAACACCACCAAGTTTTTTGGACAGGCTGAAATGTATTTGAACAATTTAAAACAAAGTGGTAAGTATAATCGGTATTCGGCGGACAAACCTCGGATAAATAGATTTCGAGAATTTCTAAATGAAGATGAAATTGGTTTTCAAGATATCACCGTGCCATTACTCAAAAGATTTCAAGCTTATCTGAAAGGTACAAGAAAAATAACAGATCGGACCGTTGTTAATCATTTGGTAGTAATCCGGACTATTTTTAATCTTGCTATCAAAGACAATATTGTAGATTTAAAATATTATCCGTTTGGTAAAGGTAAAATCCGAATCAAATTTCCGGATTCAAATAAAATAAGTCTGACCATAGAAGAGGTAATAAAATTAGAAGAAGTGGTTTTACCTAAGGAATCACCTCTAAATCTTGCTCGAAATTTATGGCTCTTGTCTTTCTATTTTGCTGGAATGAGAGTTTCTGACGTACTTCGATTGAGATGGAAAGATATAGACAATGGTAGGCTGTCTTATACCATGGGGAAAAATTCAAAAGGCGGATCGTTTAAAATTTCAAATAAAGCGCAAAATATTTTGAACAACTATAAATCAAAAGATAAATCAAGTTTGATTTTTCCGAATCTTTCAATGATTGAAAACCACAGCAATTTATTTGAGGTACAGAAACGGATTTCTAATGCTGTGAAGACTATTGATGAGTCCTTGCAGAAATTGGTAGCAATACTAGGCATTGATAAAAAACTAACAATGCATATCGCACGGCATACTTTTGGAAATTTGTCAGGAGATAAAATACCAATTCAATTGCTTCAGAAACTCTATCGACATACTTCGATTACCACCACTATCGGATATCAATCTAATTTTATTAATCAAGATACTGATGAAGCTTTAGATTCTGTTATGACTTATTAAATTAACATTTTAACTCAATGATTGTATTAAAGCCAGAACTGAAGTCCATAATCTCCCCTTGAAGAGGCAGTGATTTCAATCATTGAAAGTAAATGCTTTAGATAAATGACAATTAAATCATCATTGGAGCATTCAATTTTTTCAAAACTAATTTTTTTATCTGAATAGCCCCATATCCCTTTATTAGAGACACCTATTAATCTAAATCCCGCCCAAGTTGAGCTGACGCAATGTTCTTTTACTCGATCCGCTTCATCTTTTTGTGCATCTGATTCATAGGCAAATACGGAATAACCAGGGTATATAGCAATTTTTCTCTCTGTCACTGATTTATTTTCCATTTTACCTGGGGTAGCGATCAAAAAAGAATTTTCACTTTGTCCTGGTAGAAACATGGAGGCCGTTTTTGAAAGAGTTTTTAAATCAGTTGCAGTTAGTTTAGATTTAATTTCAACGACCATTATTACGCTGTCTACAGGATAAATACCCCGGCTTTCAGTTTGAAAAATAGGCTGTAATGTTCTTTTATCGTAAATTAAAAGATCAATTTGTGGACTTTGCAATCCTGTAAAATCCATTATAATTCCATTTCCTATACCAAAATGAGGAGGTATTAATGGTTTTATTAACTCGGAAATAAAAAATTCTCTAAAACTACCTTTCTCGCCGGTATGTTCAATGTCTCGAGTTAATTCAACCATTTCAAGGATATTCCGAAATCGCTTTTTTATTAATTCAGTCAACATTTTATTAGGTATCATGCGTTTGAACTAAAACAAAATTAAAACTTATATTTAAATTAGGCGGTGTAATCAATATTATATTCGTTTAATGCATATGTAATTTTTTTAAAATTGCATCCCTCCCTTGATGATATTTAGGATCAACTGGATTGTAAGTGAATGTTTGGTTATCATCCTGAATAATAGCGAGAGATTCGTTATCCAAGATAGACTGATCTCCATTTTTGTATAATGTGCATTCAGCCGACACGATGAGTTTTTGACAGTTATCGACGTAAGGAGGGGCGATTGCAACATTGTATCCTTGATATCCTACCCTGACACTCGGGTAATAGATTCCTGCCATCCCTTTTTCAATACTTATTTGAGAAAAGAAAGCTGATATCATATAGTAAAAGTATTCTTTAATATTATCCTTAGCAAATTCAGAGGCTAAAAAATCAGATATGTTTAATGATTTATATTGAATATATTTTGGTGAAGATGCTAACCAACTTAAATAAGCATTATATAATTTTTTCTTATGGGAATTATAGGAAGTAATTTCGCTTTTATAACACATGGCAATAAGAGGTATATGATCAGTTACGACCCATTTACTAAATGTTATTTTTTGAATGCCTTTTGATAATTTGTCTCTAAGCAAAAAAGAGGTTTCCGCTGAGGAAATTATCCTAGCCATGTTTAATTAATTTGGATTTAAGTTTTCCGGGATAATTCCTCCATAAAAGACCGAATTGTAAGGAATACTCGCTCGTTGATATTTTTTATTTAGTTCAGCTGATGTATATGATAACTGAGATCTATGATTGAATGATTCTCCATTCTCATTTGGCCTTGCTCGGTAATTAATTTTTTCTGGATGGAAATTAAATTGAATCAAACCAGAAGCACCAAATTGCTTTATTAAATCCCGAATTTGAGCTTCAGGATATTTAGATAAATTCAATCCTTTTAATCGTTCAATTGCTTCAAGATAGTCCATTTTCTGCTGTAAATATTTTAATCAAATTAAAGATTTGGGTACTATAGATATTTTAATTCTACAAGATGACCACTAATTGAGGAATCCGTAATTGAAAGGGTTATTAATTTACCTTCTTGAGTCATAGCTTTGATAATAATATTTAATACTGGTGCTCCCGAATCAGGATAAAAATAATTTTCAATTGCATTTTTAGGATTACTATTTTCCAGCATTTCAATTGAACTGTTGTCCTTGAGATAAACCATTACAGAAATTGTATTTTTATTCATAAAATTAAATATTTGTATATCGATAAAGTCCCATGCTCATTACCTTGGTTTTAATTATTTTCCACTATACTGCTTATATCACATATCTTAAAATCAAATAACCCATTCATCTCTCGTACAACATTTACAATTGAATATTTCGCAATATTGGAATTACTTCGTCTTATTTTATCCACATCATTTCCCATAAAAAGATTATTGTTTCTATACGCCAGCACAAATACAATTTGCATGGTTTTATCTGAAAGCTTGGTCACCAAGCTCTCAATGTCAATTAAATGACTTTGGCTTCTTTCATTAAAAGCTTCCAAGGTCGGAATCAAATAATTGGTTCCGGAACTATCATGTAAATCCATTTTCAATCTCTTTGCAGACAATACAACCTGAATATAACAATCTCTTAGTTTAACATCAAAACCATCTTTAACATGAATAAGATAAGCCTTATTATCTTTTATTTGAAGAATATCGCAAAGTTCAATATTATCAATTAAGAGCCTGTCTAAGACAAATGAACCTTCAGAATTATACAAATTATTGTAATCTTCTTCGCTAATAGATCCTTGCCAATATTTTAAAATTTGGTCTTGAAGTTTATACTTCTGATAATTTTCAACAGCTGATTCAGTAAGTTTTTGAATAAATAAATCTTGGAGATGTGTAATACTCCCCAATACTTGGACCAAAAGTTCGGTAAGTTAAGTTAATAATTGACATATCAGGCAGCCTTATTTTTTATCGATTCAGAATATCGATGATCAGGAGTTTGACCCGTTGTACGATGCTTTTTCTGGTGGTAGTATGCGATATGGTTTTGAACTCCTTCATAAAGTTCAAAACCATTATCGCATGGATTCAAATAAATGTAATCGTATTTAAGTGTTTTCCAAAATCTTTCAATCCAGACATTGTCTGTAGCTCTTCCTTTGCCATCCATTGATATAAGGATAGATTCTGATTCCAGATAATGTGTCCACATCGAACTAGTGAATTGAGACCCTTGGTCTGAATTGATAATCATCGGTTTTCCATTTGATACTATAGCTTCCTTTAGAGCCTCTATGCACCATTGTTTGCTCATACTGTTACTGATGCTCCAACCCATTATTTTTCGACTGTAAACATCTATAAATGCAATCATGTACATAAATCCTTTGGCCATTGGAATATAGGTTATATCGGTGCACCAGACTTCATTGGCATGTGTGATTTCAAGATTTTTGAGCAAATACGGTTTAATAAATTGCTTCAGGCCTTGCTTGGTAAGGTTTTTTCGACGATATATAGTTTGCCATCCCATCAGCCTAAACAACCTCCTTATTCTTTTTGGACCTACCGGATATCCCATCCCCTTTAAAAGATCAACCATTGATTCAACACCTTCCGTCGGATGCTGCAACAAATGTTTATCCATGATATTCATCATTTTTACATTCTCCGGCTTTTCAGGCAAAGGCTCATAATACAAAGTACTCCGAGGCACACTCATTAGCTCACATTGTCTGCGTATACTCAATTTTTGAGACCGGCTGGATACCATGTCAATGCGCTGTTTCATATCCCCAGTTTCTTGCAACTTTTTTTTAAAAAGTCATTCTCTACCTTAAGCTGGCCGATCTGCGCATACAGCTTATCCATTTCCATAGAATCGCTAGCTTCTGAAGAGCCTCGTTCCTTTTCAAAAACCAGGTTCATATTCTCCAAAAATTCAGTTTTCCATTTGGAAATCATTACTGGATTGACATCAAAATGAACACTAAGCTCGTTCATTGTCTTTTTGTTTTTAATGGCCTCAAAGACCACTTGGGCTTTAAAAGCCGAAGTAAATTTGCGTCTTGTTTTTTTCATATGGTTCAGTAAATTTAATAGTTTTTATTTAACTAAACCTCTGGTCCGAATTTAGGGGAGTATTACAATGATACCATTCCTTGTCGATCTTGAAGTACTTTTTATGGTCTACCGTAAGTTCGGCCACAATATGATTTAAAAATGTCCCATGAGTTAATTCTTCATCATTTCTAATTCCTTTAATTTGATTTTTGAAAATTTCGTTTTTAATATTAAATGCTTCAAAATTGCCTTCTAGTCTACTGTAGATGTGTTCAACCGTCCTTAAGTAAAGATTTTGCCGTTTGTATTCAATTTTGTCCGTATTACCCCTTGAATTCTTGAATCTAACAAGATACTTATCACACTCATAGAATTTTTCAAGCTTAGTCGGATGAACAATATCTATGTCTTTTCTTTCTGTTGCCTCAATATTTTGATAAGAGAAACTTTGTATATCTTGAACAATGGAATCAATCAATTTTTCTTCAAGCATTTCTAAGAGATTTTCTTCTTCTATTTTCCTAAAAAAAGATAAATCCACAGGTGGGTAGTTTTGAATTAAATCGTCGAGTTGAACTATTAAAATTAACAGCTCGTCAAATGAAATTTCCTTTCTTAAGCAGAAATAAGAACCAACCTCAAGTATAGCTTGATTTCTATCTAAGTCAAACCGTTGAAAAATATCGTTTTTTAATTCTTGCCTAATTATTATTTTCATTAAGGCTGGGATTTCTGAGAATTCTATTGTGTCAGCAACGGTTTGATTAAAGTTAAAAGTAGTTGTTTGTAGTGAGACATTGTTTGCAATTGATCGTGATTTTAGCTCAATAATTAAATCTTCCGATGGTTTGGCAATTCTACTGTATACATCTACTCCAAAAGAAAGGTTTAAATAAGACTTTATCACTCCAATGCCTGATCCACCAATAACGCAGTAAGTCGAATTATTAAAATTGATAAATAGTACATAGGAAAATTTCACTATACTGAAATTTTGATCTTGACCTATGTAATCAGGTAAATAAAATCTCCAATAATGTCTTTCTATAGGTTGGTTATAGCAATAAGAAGCGAACTTGAATCGCTCTGATTCACTCGCCTCAAATTGAGTATTGAAAATATTTGTATTGTTCTCAGAAGCATAGATATGCTTCTTATGATTTTCTACAATAATGGAGACTACCTCTTTAAAAGATTTGTTTCTTCACTCAAAATGAGTTTCCTTAATTTTAAAAATTTTTATGTGAAATTTTTGACTCACCGCTTAAATATCTGCAAAATCAACTTTGTCGACAAGACTTGGAAACTTCAGGTTATATGCAAATATAAGAAATTGGATATCATTACTTAGCCTTCGATATTTCAATAGTGAGCATTTTATTTGAATTAATAAAAGGGGGTGTGGGTCTCCCGCCAAGATTGCGTTTCGCCATACGGCAGATTACTATCGCCATGGCGAAACGCAATCTTGCAACTCTTCTAATTCAGCACCCTGAGTTAATCATCATCGGGGTCGTCTGGTTCCGGATCATCGTCCTCTATCTCATCATTTTCCTCTTCTAAATCTGCGGATTCTGGATCTTCATTCCGGTCTTCTAGTTCAAAATCTATCTCCCGTTCCGGCTGTTCGTCTCGTTCCAAATCTCGACTTTTTGAATCCCTGAGTTCGGCAAGCTCTTGGAGTTGCTTAGCTTCGACTTGAGATTGCCTGTCCTTTTCTTCCAGCTTATTGAGGTCAATTCCGAGGGTTTTGAACCGGTAATGTCGTTCTGAGGCATCATCAATTCCATAAATTTTACCACCTCTCATATAGGTATTATATCCCTCGGATTTGAGCTCGGATAGAAAATTATCAACAGACTTCGACCTGTCAAAAACCATCCGAACAATTTCCAAAACATCCTGGTTTTGGGATAATTTTCTATCCGAAATCTGGAGGTTCTTATCCATATCATTAAGCTGGACTCTTTTTGATTTTCCGTGATTGGGAAGACTATTTACCAGCTCTGGATACTTGTCCTTCTGATAGGTATCCAAAGCTAGTTTGATCTCTTTGAATTCCTTGCGGGAGATCCTGTTTGATTCTCCGGTTAGGTATTTTATGGAGGACATTACTATATGGAGATGGATATGCTCTTTGTCATGATGTGAAGAAGCTAAATAGATATTGTCTTTCCCACGGAGCTCAATATATTTTTTGGTAATGTCTTTCAATAATTCCGGATAGATATGTTTTTTATCCTTGTTTGAAAAGGAAATGATGGTATGGTGTAGCTGGATGTTGTCTTTTCTTCTATTGTTTCTCAATTCAAAATTGTGTTCAAATTCTTTTGACCAGCCTTGCGTAGTTCTTCCTCTCAAATTATGCTTTAGAATCGGTTCCGGCTTTTTATCCTTTTCATTTTTGAAAAGGTAATTTACAAGTTGGCTTGTTCCGCTTTTTCGAGTGAGGTTTTTTAAAATCATGCCTCATTTATTGATTTTGGATTTTGCAATGCTGGAAGAATTTCTCGTTCAAGTTTTAATATCCGTTTTAAAATTTCTTTTCCTGCACTTTTATCAATTTTGTCTTCTTCAAACATTTCCTGAATTGAATTATAAGTCATGGATAGCAGTTGTGAAATTCTCTTTACTTCCATTGCATCTGGCACAATGTATCTTTTATTCATGTATGCCAAACAGGATTGTTTTATGAATCTTGTTCTACTGAGTTTATGTCTTTTCGCTTCAATTAATAATTCCTTTAATTCATCGACGGAAAATGAAATTGTAAATTCCTTTTCAGATTTCCGCTTAATTTTCCTCCATTTTCGCTTGTATTCGTTCCAGTATTCCTTTCGTTTGCTTTGGATTTCTTCATGAGTGCCATTATCTAATACTCCACTGGATTTCAGGAATGCATATAAACTAGATTTCTTGTTAAGCATTCTTTTCATAATCCAAGGGAATTAACGGGGGAATATTAAAAGAAACTTTTTCCCTTGGCTCATAAGGAGGTAATAGAGTCAATGAATACAAATGACGATTATTGTAGTATGGATTTAATTTTGCATGAATCGGAGGTTTGTTCCCAATCAAAATAATGGCTTTATCCGTCATTCGTATTTCATCTGCAGTCATGAGCTGTCTCGTATGCCTTGCATCTTTTTCATCTTTGTAGTCAAACTTGCCTAATATTGTTTCAAGCTCTTTACAAGTTCCTATTGGCTGACCAGGTAAATAAACTTTTGCGAAACAATTAGCACTTATATTTTTAGCTTCATACGCTCCGTAAATATGTTCTAACTGATGGTAATCTTGATAGATCAAAAGTATTCCACTATTGTATTTTCTTATGTTCGATATTGTTGTCGATAGTCCAGGTAAAAACATCGAACTTGCTTCATCAAGAAGAAAGAAAATATGATTTTCTCCTTTGTCTGGTACTCTTGTTAATAAGTCATTTAGAAATTGTTGAAAGAAAAGGGATGTCAGGGTTCCATAATAATGCATATCGGGAACAGAGTTATTAATGAACAATGCAATTTTCTTTTTCCTAAATTCTGGAAATTCAACGGTATCCATAGAAGTTATACATGCAACTACATCATCTGAAAACAAAGTTAGTGAAGCTTTTACTGTAGCTAGAATGGATGATAAGGTTTTGTCGCCGTAGGCGACAAATGCCTTATACTCGGTTAGTAATTTTTCATCTCCTGCGTTTACAATAAGTCTATCTATCTTTTCTGGATTACCGGCAAAAACATTAACCATATGAAGTACATTATAAAGTGTTCTATATTTTGGTTCGGCGTAAAATAATAAGTATCGAATAAAAAGTGAAATAATTGCTTCGGCAGATTTATTCCAGAATGGATCTTTTGCATCACCCAATGAATTTCTAACCAGAAGGGATGATAGTTTTTGAATATCAGAAATTGATGAACATCTACTTAGTGGGTTGAAACATTCTGATTCTAATTTGCTGTAATTAATTGCCTTTATTTCATAACCCAGTTCAATTAGAGCTCCACTAACCTTTAATCGTATTTCATGGCTTGGATCGTTAAAGATAAGACTTGAATTATCCCGTGCCATCAACAAGGCACTATTAATTAAAATTGTGGAACTCTTACCAGAACCTGAACCGCCTAAGGCAATTGTGTTCTTATAGCTATCTTCTATTGAAAGGGAATATTCACCCGTAAGACAAAAACCGGAGCCGAATCTTTCAAGCACTCGACTTACATCCACGAATTCAGCAGTAAGTTCATTTTTCTTCTTGTATCCAGTTAAGTATGCAATGAAATCATAAATTAATGCAAGTAATTCTGATACTAAATTAAAACAAAGCTCAAATACAGCATTCAGTACCTTGATCACCTGAGAAGTCTTCTTTGAATTATTTCACCAATTTTGATTAAAAGTAAACCTGTCATTTTGCAACCATAAACGAAGAATATAACAAACATTTTTAACGAAGCAAATATGCATATCTTCATTAAATCTAAAAATGCTCGCATGAAATCCTTCGACATCAATTATTTGATTAAAATACACGACCTCTAGCAAGAGCTTTAGTGAATTGTTACTGATTTGAATTTCCAGTGCATTAGTATGTCAGGAGAAATGTATTCTTCATTTATATATCCACCATCTTTAAACATAAGTACTACTCCATCTGAATTGAATTTAATGATAAATCCTCCTCTACATTTTTTAACCCGATAATGTAAAGCTGAAATTCCTTTTATAAATCCTTGCTCCAAAGTAATCCGATGTACAAATTTTGAACATGATTCTTTAAATAAACAGGTACGTCGATGTCTATTTGAAAAATACTTCCAGTAAAGCTCAATGATTTTAATCAAAATCCATTTCATTTGCCAAAAATCACCACCATTACTGATGTTGTACTTGCTGGTGTAGAACCGAAACCGAAACAACCATTACTTCCTGCGATATTAGTATCTATATTACCACAGCCAATAAAATTCCAGCCATCAACTGTTTCCTTTTCGATGAATGATTCCACTTGATAAGCCACATCTTCTGCACTGCCTTTATTAGACACCTTGGCAATGAAAGGTTTTATTTTATAAGTCATAATTGAAAATTAAAAATAAATGAAACATTTTATTTGAGCAACGCTAAAATAAGCAGTATTATGACAACAATTATTATTCTTAATGAAGAATGGGTACATATTGCAATTGAAATGATAATTAATGAAGTACGATTTAAAAGGATTGGATGATTCCATTCTATTTGCACTTTATCTATATATGGAATATAATTTAAGCATGCGTGAATATTCACAGAATTTTAGTGGGGTGCAAAATAATCTGAAGACAGAGAAATTGAATTTCTTACAAAACAGTTGGGATCAAGCATATGAGAGATTATATTCGGCTTTAAGCAAGGATAGGATTGATTTAATTCTAAAAATTACAGCATTAAATGATATTGATTATCTGAGAAATTACCTCATAACTCAAGGGAATAAATTAAAACCAGAAGAGAAGTACTTTATCGAGATGTCTATCAGACTTAAAGAATACCCAGAATCTAAAAACGGTTCAAAAGTTGAAGATGAGAATTACTTGAATAATTCAATTTCTGATGAGGATTTCCAAAAATTTGTTTCAAATAATCATATTTCAATTGAAAATTTAAAAATCATTGCAAATAAAATAATAAAGAACAAGAAGTTAGAGCCTCGTGAATTGGCAATATATTCCGAAAAATCAAATGAAATAGAAGGACTTCTTAAGTTAAGTATTAATAATAATTAAATCGAGGTATAGTAAGCCTCAAAAAGATTATGGATAATATCATAGAAAAAATGGTGCAATACATTGAAAAAGTTGGTGGTAAAATTGTAAAAACCTACGATGGTTATGACGGTAATTTATTTGAAGCAGACATACTAAATCTCACTCCAAACAAATATGTACTACCTTATGTTCTCTTTAATAGTGATTATAAAACATTTCTAAAAATTGGCGAAAAGTGTTCCCAATTTAATATGGAGTCAAAAAATAATGATAAATTCATTCATTGGAAGGTAATTGTCATTGAATGGGATAAAGAAAACGCTGAGTATTGCCTCTCAGCAACAACAAACAGAATGGATTTATTTGATGCATCAGTCGTGACGGGACTAACAAAAGAAAAGCGTTCAGAACTATTAAAAGTATCAATACAAATATTGAGAGATTTTCTTAATGACTTGGAAGGTTAGGCACTAATTTGCTTTTGCATCACTTAATTCTGAATATAGATAGGATAAATGTAATAATTCATCTCGACTCATATCATTTGGATTTTTATGCAATAATTCCTGAATGTACCATTCAGCAACATCTGCATAATAGTTTACATTTTCCTTGACTACGCCTACCACTCTATCTTGCACAATAGCTTTTGCAATTTCAGTTAAAGGAAACAAAATGATATATTTAAAGGCTAATGCAAATAAATTAGGAATGGCTACTAATAGTTGTACCCACCAGGCTGCAGATGAGCTTTCCCGTTCTGCCCAATTGTATACTCCGAGGCCAAAATTTATAAACCATATCATGACTTCTTGAATTTGATTTGGTAACCAAAACCTAGAAAGAGGCATAAGTCCCAAAAGGCATGAAATCGCTTGAAATATACCAAATATACCTATCAATGAACCAATCATCGGATTTATAGCAGATCCAATAGCCGATAATACTCCTATTAGTATAACTCCATAAAAAAGCGAAACAATTGATAGCATGGCAATGTCCTCTTTAAAGTCCTCATGCAACAAATATTTTAATTTATAGCCATCACTCAAGAAGACCTCTTTAATAGAATGCCTATAATTACTCTTTTTTATAGTTTCCCATAAATTCTTTAAAGTGATCTGGATATTATTTGCATTTTTCCTGATTATTTCTTCTGGCTCCTCCTGAAAATAATCAGTGGTAGAAGAAAATGCTTCACCAGCTTTATACGTTCCATTAAGGTAATTTGAGATGAGTTCACATGCATCGTCAATTTGTTGGAAATTTAGGGTGTACTCTTTTGTAATTTCATCATCCTTTAGATGAGAAATTCTATCAGGATGCCAACGCTTTTTAGCTTTCTTTGCAAGATTTACTATGTCGTTTAGACTTATTTTCGAAATATCAGTAATTTCAAGAAGCTCAACAGCTTTATCAAAAGATAATTCTTGTTCCATATATAAAGCAGATATGATTTATTATGAAATAATTGAATATTAAGCAGTTAGCCCTCAAGTTGTTTACATTTGCCACATCTGTCATGTCTACACCAACTACAAGTCCACATGTTATTGTAATTTTCAGAATTACAACTGCAACATTTCCAGCTTTTAGTGAGTGCGACAATTGAATCTAATTCCAAAGTAAATGGTTCTAGACTTTCATTTTCAAATTTCACATTCGATTGACCACATAATATTTCATTTGAACATTTATTTAATAATTTCATAGTTATTTTATTTTGTAAGCAAATAAATAATTTATACCCTTGAATATATTGAAATTAGTTTATAATTAACTCAATTTGCAACACCAACCACCAAAGCACCAACTAGCATTCCTCCAATTAAATACCACCATTTTTCGTTTTTAATTTTCTTAAGACTTTCAACAGCTGTACTTATCTTAGCTTCAGCAGAATTTATCTTTTCGCTTGCAGATTCCATTGATGCAATTGACGATTCAATTTTATAACTTAAATTGTTTGCAAAATTATTGTTGATTTCAACAAGTTTTTTAGTAACACTTATCAAACTGTCATTATTTTCATTTAACATACTTATTTGCAATTCATACAATGTTTTCAATGAATCTGCAAGTTCCAATAATTTAGACGACCTAAGACAATAGTTATAACTTTCGGTACTGATTAAAAATGCGTCACAGTTTAATTTAATTACTTTATTCTTACTAATATACTTTGACTTTAAATCTGGACAAATAGTAACAAGGCTATCTTGGCTTTGTGAATTCGCAATTGGCAATATATAATAAAATATAATCACTGAAAGAGTAAACTTTTGCATATAGATTAATTATTTAATTGAATCAACATTTGTTAAGCCGTTAGGTAATAATTTTTTCAAGTCACTTATTTCTTTTTCTATTATATTTCTTTTTGAATTGAATTCTTTGTTAAATAATTTTCTTTCTTTTTCAAGACTAGAGACCAATGAGTCTATATTTAGATTTTTCGATTTAAATTCGGCTATTTGTATGTTAGCTTCATTTAAAATTTTAATTGATTTATTAATATCATTTTTTGAAGAATCCAAAGTTAATTTCGCACCATTCAGGGTTTGAATTACTTCTTCGATTTCAGCATTTTTTGGCCAAAACCTCAAAATAATAATGGTAATCAGTAAGAGTATGATCACTATGTTAGGATAGCTTGTTGAACTAGTTGACTCCATCAATGGTGTATTTTATAAGATCCAATAAAGTACGATACGTATGTTTGTAAACAGCAAATCTTTTTATTATATATCCCTCATTAATTTTTAACTGCAATTGTTCAAAGTTTGAACTATCTAATCTTACACCTTGATCAAGACCTTTAAGCTTATATCCATTTTTTCCAAAGAAACAAGATTTACCGGAATGAATTACTTTACAGTATTTTAATTTATGATCGACTTCAATGCATAAGCCAACGTGATCTCCCTTCTTTAATAATATATCTCCCTTTTTTAAATCTTTTATATTATTACCTATTAGGTCAAATCTTTCAGTTTTATATAGGTCATTTGTTCCATATACTGCATCTGCGCGTAAATCTTCGGACAATTTAAAGCTCTTAATAATAAATCCAGAGCAATCTATTCCTGCAGTATTATGTAGGCAGGCACAATTTTTTAGTCGGCAACAGGTTTTACCACAAGCATCTCCAGGAGCAAACAAGCTTTTTTCAACATATAGTCTAAATGAATCAAAAACCATCTTGCCACCCCAACAGTATGGCATTCCAGAATAAATTTTCGGATTTTTCTGATTAATAAAATCACTTGGAAGTTTCCAACAGTTATTAATTGTATCTTGCTTAAGGCAATACTTAGGTACTAGATAATTTGGAGTATATGTCCATTTTGTTTCCAGAAATTCATAAGCTGTTCTTATTACAGATGAACTGCTACTAGAATCATTTATGTAATTGTCATACTTGCTATAACTTTGAATTAACTGCGACATATGCTTTTTAAATTCATTTAAAATATTTAACTGCCAATTTATATCATTCACTTTATTTAATGAATCGTATCCGTCCAGTAAACTGCCTATAATCCTGGAATAGAACAGGTCATAGCTTTGCGAGAAATAGGAAAATTATGACAAAGCAAGAGTTTGATCTATTAAGTGATGAGTTAGCATGTAGTGGTCTGAGCATAAAGCAATTTATGTTAGCAAAAGGGCTTCCTTTACACCGTTATTATTACTGGAATAGGAAATACACCGAGGAGGCCGGTGATACAGGTTTTGTTCCGATACATATAGGTCAAGCACAGGAGAATCATATAGTAGAGATTGAATATAAGGAAGAAGTTCATATTCGCCTTGGGAGGCATAGTCCTCAGATATTAAGCCTTAGCATAAGAAGAATGGTATAGGATGATACCTTTTACCAGCGGTCATCAATACTTTGTATATAGCGGGATAACTGATTTTCGCAAAGGCTATAATGGTTTATTGGGTATAATTAGGAGTGTCATGGAGAGCAATCCAGTAGATGGAAGTGTCTATGTGTTTTTTAATAAACGCCGCAACCAGATTCGATTGCTAGTATATGATACCGGCGGCCTGGTATTGTTGAGCAAGAAATTGGAGCAGGGCACCTATGAAGTCATTAAGACGTCAGGTGATAGCACTAAATTTACGATCAATTGGACTCAGCTAACATGTGTGCTGCAAGGGATAAAATTGCGAAGTATTCGGTATAGAAAACGATATAAAATTGTAGAAAATAATTTTGCAGAATCAAGAAATATTCCTACCTTGAGGGAGTGAACAACGTAGAAGAAATAGTATTATCACTCCAACAAGAAATAGTTGAGTACAAAAAAGAGAATGCATATCTGCGTGCGGAAATAGCACAACTCAAACGCTTAATATTTGGAAAGAAATCAGAACGGTTTATTTCAGAAGAAAAGCCCTTTCCTCCTGGAACACTCTTTTCCGAGGTGGTTCCCGAAGAAAATAAATTAGAGAACCTCACTGAGCAAATCAGCTACGAAAGAACGAAGCCCGTGCATCGCAAAGGGGGGCGCAAAGAATTGCCGTCACATCTACTTCGTCAAATCGAAGTTATTGAACCAGAAGATAAGAAAGATACAGACCGACGCATAGGGCTACTTGTTACAGAAGAACTCGAATACACTCCTGGTGTATTTCATGTAAATCGCATCGAAAGGCCAAAGTATGTAGATGATCAGACAAAAAAGATCAAAATAGCCCCTATGCCCTCAAAGCCAGTGCCCAAATCGCAATTTGGACCGCAATTTATGGCACATACGATAGTAAGCAAGTACATGGATCACATGCCTCTGTATCGGATGATCCAGCAGTTCAAAAGAGATCATAACGTAGCGATAAGTAAATCAAGTCTGGGTGAGTCTATGCATCAATATCTGGATTTACTCATTCCGGTTTATAATAAATTAAAAGCCGCCGTACTGGAACAAGAATATATTCAAACGGATGAAACGACCTATAAAGTGCTAAGCGAAGACAAAGAAGGATCAGCACACCTGGGTTATATCTGGGCCAGTTATGCACCCGTAAACAAGTTGGTATTATTCACGTACCAAAAATCCAGAAGCAGTGAGAGTATGAATAACCACTTGAATGGATTTGTTGGAAAGAATCAAGTAGATGGGTATGGCCCTTATGAAAAATTGCAACAGATCCCTGGAATGCAAATGTTCAGCTGTTGGGCACATGCCAGGAGAAAATTCGACAAGGCATTAGAATCATATAAGCCGGAAGCCGAAAAAACATTATCACTTATTCAAGAGCTATACAATGTTGAAAAGCATTGCAGAGATCAGAATTTGAATTATGAACAGAGAAGAAAAATCAGACAGGATCAGAGTAAAGTTATTCTTCAGAAAATAAAAAGCTACCTGGACAATCTCTCCATTCAAAATATCCTTCCGGCATCCTCCTTGGGTGAAGCCATAGGATATACATTAAAAAGATGGAGGCAGCTGAGCAATTATATCGACCATGGAGAAGTAGAAATTGATAATAATCTCATTGAAAATAAAATTCGGCCTATAGCCCTGGGTCGTAAAAATTATTTATTTGCAGGCTCTCATGAATCCGCTCAAAGGGCTGCAATGGTCTATTCCTTATTTGCTACTTGTATATTACATAATATCAATCCTTACGAATGGCTCATTGATGTGTTCAATAGAATAAATGATCATCCAATTAACAGGATCGAAGAGCTCTTACCCCAGAATTGGGCAAAATAATTCACATAGGTACTTCGTTGGACGGATACAATGAATCTGGAAAATAACTTAAAAAGGAAGCTTTATCATATATTTTAAATGAAATGGGATCCGAATCAATCCATTTTACTAATGAATCTTTGATGTTTATGTTTTTTGTAATAATCGAATCAGAGTTTGTAGATATTATTGAATTATTACTAGGAGTATAAGGTTCAGGGTTGTTTTTTTTACATCCAGCAATCATTAAATAAATCAAAAGTATGAAAAATAGAATTGAACTTTTAAATCTCAAGTTGTAATTTAGCTCAATTGTTTTCATGCTAAAAAGTGTAATTTGTTTTCTACAATTTATATAAGTTTGAATCGTTTCTATTTCAAAGATATGCACCTCAAATTTAATTTATAGAGCTTAGATAATAAATTAAATCATTCACTTATAAATTTGGCACATGTTGCAGTAGTTATGTTACACAGTGCAATTTGAATTTACCAAAAATAGCATTATTACATATGCTTTAAAGTGAAGAATTGAATATCCTGAATTTTTTAATTTCAATTGCTTGCATAAAATATAAATTCCTACAAAAGATTTTTTACTTTGTATGGATTTTTTACAAGTTAACGAAACTGGTTGCTAGACCTTTCGTCCCTTAGTTCGTTGTTCATGATATAATCCACTGCTTTCAGAGCTGTTACTGAAACTGTAAGTACCCCGTTTCCCGAACTGATAATAAATTGGATTTCAAAGATCGTGATTTAATTTTAAATACTTCAAAGGACTTTTATTGTTCAAAGATTTATGTGGATGATTCAAATTGTAATCCTCTTTCCATTCCTCAGATAAACTTCTTAACTGCATAAGGTTATTAAACAAATAAGCATCAAGTATATCTTCTCTGTAACTACGATTAAATCTTTCAATAAATGCATTCTGAGTGGGCTTTCCAGGTTGTATGTATTTTAACCTTATCTCTTTCTCGCTACAATAGGTTACCAATGTGTTTGAAATAAACTCCGGTCCATTATCGCATCTGATTTGATCAGGTTTACCATATTGCTCTAGTAGTCTATCCAAAGCAAGGGAAACACTGTTTCCTGAATGTGAATAATCTGCTTCAATACAAAGTGCTTGCCTATTATGATCGTCGATGATATTCAATATTCTTACTTTACGACCATTCGTTAATGTATCATGCATAAAATCCATACTCCAGGTATGATTGGTATTCTGAGGTGCGATTAAAGGTTCTTTATACCGATGCGGCAATCTGCGCTTGTATTTGCGTCTTTTATTCAATTTCAATTTATTATACACTCGTTTGACCCGTTTATGATTCCAAGCCAATCCTTCATTACGAATGCGATTAAAATAATACGGATAGCCTCGTGTAGGCTTTTTTTCAACAAGCTCCTGCAGTTTTTCAATGACTTGTGTGTCATCCTTTTTTGATTCGTAATAATATACTGATTTGGGTAAGCCAACTGTTTGACAAGCTCTGGTGATACTTACTTCATAGGCTTCCTGAAGATAAGCAGCTACATTCTTACGGTCACCAGGCCCTACCACTTTTTTGAAAGAACATCCTTTAGCATTTTATTGTCTAGTGAGACTTCAGCAAACATGTGCTTTAATTTTCTATTCTCCTCTTCGAGCTCTTTCAATCTCCTTAGATGCTCTCCACTCATACCGGAATATTTTTTCTTCCAGTTGTAAAATGTCTGTGGATTGATGCCTAATTCCCGGCTGATGTCAATTACACCTCTTCCGGATTCTGCCTCCTTTAAGGCCTTAACAATCTGTGTTTCTGTGAATTTTGATTTTTTCATACTGGCTAAATTTAATGGTTTTTTCCAAATTATTACCAGTTCGGATTTTAGGGCCACTTACAAAACCTTAAAAATGAATTTAGAATCCTCATGGAGTTCTTTTAGCCACCCATCTAAATATGAAGCATTTTTCTTAACCACAGAATCAGAATCAATCTGATTGAACCTTGAAAGAAAAGATGCGCCCATCTCCGTTACTAATTCTTCCTTAATATATGGAGTAGTAACATATCTGGAAAGAGCCATTATTTCTGGCCTGGCCAATCTAGATGAATTTCCAGTTTAATGTATTAATTCATGGAATAAGGTAGCATAGTAATATTATGCAATTTCAAACTGTTTGATATCTGACATAATGATAGTATCTCCTTGGATGGATAGTAACATGCCCTATTTGCGTCAATTTGCTTCAATAATGGTGGTTTTAGCATATTCAGGAGTATTTGCTCATAACGTTTAATTTTCTTGTTGTTGGTCAATTTTGCTTTATTAAACCGACTGCAAGACAGTTTAAAGCTGTTGCATTTAAAATTCGTGGATCAGCCACAGTTCCAGTTATTCCACCAGGACTTAATTGGAAAATTCCCTTTACATAATTGGCCCTGTTAAGAAGTAAGACATTTAACTCTTCTATTAACTCAATGTCTTCACTCCAATTTATCCGGAATAGATTTTCTGCATCGGAAGAATTGTTAGCCTTAGGGTGACTTGTGGTTAGCAGTTTGGATTGTTATTGTATCTTAACTTCAGCCACCTGTAAAAGAAGAGGTGCCAGATTCTTATCATTTGATTTTTTCATGATTTCTGACTTAGATTGTTAAAGAATATTTCTAAAGCAGTTAATTCAAAATTACATAATAAACAAAGAAGGTAAATCTAGACAATCCGGTAACTATTTTGAATGCAAAATTTTGTTTGCACTATTTATACTTATGTGATATACTAAGTCCGATTACATTCTTTTCAGTTTAAATAAATTAAATCTCAATTATGACTAATCAAATCAAACTTCCGTATTGTTTTTTCATTTTATTATTTACATCGTTAAATTATGCATGTTTGATAAATAAAAATCCAATTGAATTAGAAAATGTAACAATTTTGAAAAAGTATGCACCACCAGGAATGATTACAGTAAATGCTGTACAAGGCTATTCTGTACATCGTAAAATAATTAATTTTAGGAATCTTAAAGCACAAGAATTTGTAAAATTAAAAGTAGGATGTACATATAATGCTGAAGTTCAGTTGATTAATATTGATGAAAATTACTTCAAATTAATTTCATTGAAATAATCTTGAGCTTAATTAATTTTGCCGTTATGAAATATCACTTCATAACGGCTAATTTTTATATCAAATAAGTCATTTTAGTTTTTCCATATATGATCTTTTTAATCTATTACAGAAAATAAAAATTTTAAAAGACAATATAATCAAAGGAAGATTGATAATTGTTAAGATAATTTGATTTTTCTTACTTATAATTTCTAGTAATAAATAAGATTCTACAAAGTAAACATTCAATATAAGCACCAAAGTGATTATAGTAAAAAATAATATAAAAATAAAGGAAATAATTGAGTAAACTTTTAGCTCTTTCAATTGAGAAATTATTAATTTCTCAATTAATGTTTGACTTTGATTATCGCTGTCTCCAAAGTCCTTACACACCCACTCATCGATTTTTATAATGCGATTATAAACATAATAAAGTAATACCGCAGATAGAAGAAAATAACAAACTGTGAATATCATGATTTAAATATTAAATGTGAATATAAATTGGCATACAATAGCAATAATAGCTGATCGCCATTTGCTTCATTAAACTGTTTAGCAGATTTAATAAATGATTTATCTATTGATTGGATTATTTTTTGCTTAAATACTTCATTGTCAGAAACGTCTGATAGTTCTCTATTAATATTTATAAATAATCCACCAAATGTTCTCTCCAAGTTTGTGTTATTAAATATAAAATATATTTTGTTATTAAACGAAGCCCAACCTTTAAATATATTATTCCAATTTGCTTTCTCTAATACGTTGGATCCTTCGCAAACGTAGGCAAATAAAAAATCAAATTTATTTTTTTCTGTTTCAAACCAATTATAGTTAAGTATAATAGAGTCAAAGGCCAAAAATCCTCGGCGATTTGTAGATGGATGTCCTATAATTAATAAATTATTAGTCAAATATGAAGTATCATTGGTTTGAATACAATTATCAATGCTTTCTTGATCAAAATCTTTGTCCAGTTTTTTAACATTTCGTAATAGTCTATTTAGTATTCTAAAAGCATAGTTAACGCCACACTCATTATCTTTTGGTATAAACAAATTTAACACATCTTTAGCAGTCTTGGACTTAAAATATTTTATGAAGCACTTCATTTTCCTAAAAGGTTGTTTAGTTTCAATTTAACAACTGACCAATATTTTATAAATCTTATTCCTATTTCTGATTCATTACTTATTTCGTTAATTAATTTGTCTATTCGATAAGCTTCGCCATCTGGTGTTAGTACTTCAGAATTCTTATTTATTATTTTAGACAATGAATGTAATAATTCTATTTTTATATTATTTGCGATTTCCTTCTCCCATACATCCGATTCAACTTGAGAGTATTTTAAAGATGTGAGTACACTTCTATCTGAACCCTCAGACTTAACTTTATCAACAACATTTTTAATTATTGCTTCATAGGATTCCGCCTTATTCCAAATATCAATATTATGTATCTTACAAAACTGATCTTCTTCTGGCTTTACTAATCCGCTTGTAGAAAATAAAGAAGCGGGGGGAGGATTTTCATATTTTTGAAATATACCTTTTAAATAATCAGCCCCATTAAATTTTCTATTCAACAAGTAATCGCATGCAAGTCCATCTATTCTATTAGTAGAAATCCATTCATCCATAATATATGGATCATCAGTTGTCAGGATGTTTAGGTCATCTTCATTCTTAAATATTTCCTTAATTTGCTTTAGAGCTAATATATTATCATCTAAAACTCCTATGCTTAGTTCGTTCATGTTAATTGTTTTCTTTGAAATCGTACGGTAAATAAATTCGAAATGTGGTTCCCTTACTTCTAATTTTACTAAATTCATATGGGGAGTGTACTTCAATGGTTCCATGATAAAAGTCTACAAACTCTTTCACAATAGTTAACCCATAACCTCTGATAGCAGATGAGGCATCTTTTGTAGAAAAACTTTCAATGTAAATAGAATCAATATTTTCTGGCTCTATTCCGTGACCATTATCATCAATTTGAATTAGTACTTTCTTCTCTATGCTAATCTTTTTAGTAGTTATAAATATTAAACCTCTTTCTTCATTTACTAGTGCTTCTAAACTATTTTTTATTAAATTAATAAATACTTGTAGTAGGTCATTAAAATTGCTATATACAATCGGGTGTTTTGTAAATGCTACTTCAATTGTTGGAATTTCTATTTTATTTTTTACAAGATAGTTTTTCATAATGTTAATTGCTGTTTGAATTATTACATTTATGTTTAAAAACTTAAATTCTTTATTGATATTTGATGTAGCAAAATTGAATACACCCGGATTATAAATCATTTTTTGCGCTGCTGCAATAATTACATTAATATGTTCACCTGACTCTTCCAAAGTATTTATAATATTGTATGCACTATTTGTAAATCTGTAGGAATCTTGATTTCGAATTAAGTTTTCTAGACCTTGAGTTAAATTATCTGAAGGTTTTTGTAGCTCGTGTAAAGCGCGATCTATATTCATTCTTAATCTTTCGAGTAATCCACCATCACTTTTTAAGTTGGATACTAGTCTAATGATTAGAAAATGTAAACCTAAGCAAATTAATATTTTACTAAAAAGACCAACTAAAAAGCCAAATGATTCAATATTTACTAACCATACATTACCAAAATTAAATAATTTAGCAATAAATGGGATAAATTGATTTATTGCATAACTAAACGTCCCAATTAGAAAGATTGTATTTAGATTATATTTTCGTTTTACCTGAATTGAATATTGAAAAAAGCAGAAATATGCAGTAAATAATGTAAAGCTATAAAAGAAATATGTTATATAATTTGCATCTGGATAAATTAAACCTGAAATATAAAAAATAATCGCAATTAGAAAAAATATTGCTAATTGTACTGGATTTCTAGGAATAATAGTATTATAAATATTATTTGAGACAAAGTGATTTCTTGTGGAAATCAGTATCAAATATCCAGCAATTAAATCAATTAAAAATATTATTGTATCGTAGATTGTAGTTTCAGGTAAATCTGGTTCTTTTTTATATGTGCATAATAAGGCATACAAAAAGTTGAACGTCCAGCCTATACCAATCAATTTAAATATTTTGAGGCCATGCTCCTTATAAGCACTGTAACAAAAGTAGACAATCAATGCCAAAATAGGCAACTGTATTAATGCTAATATATGTTTAATGTCTACCATAAGGAAATTACTATTTAATTTTAGGTAATTTCACTTATCAAATATTTTATTCGCAATACAATAATAGATTAATTCGTACGCATTATGCGTATTAGTTTTTTTCATCAGTTTAGCTCGATACTCATCTACAGTTCTCTTACTTTTATGGATAATCTTCCCAATTTCTTCAGAAGTCTTTCCGACTTTGATAAATTCCAATAATTCCATCTCAGTTTGACTAAATGACGGGAGATTAATGTTTCCGGAAAATTCAATTTGATGCTTTCTGATTACGTCTGATGCAATGATATTTTTTACTTGATCACTGTAATAACTTTCTCCATTGATTACAGCTAAGATGGCAGTATGTATCTCACTTGCCTTTGAGGATTTCAAAAGATAGCCATTAGCTTTAGCTTCAATTGAATTGGTTACATAACTTGGTAATTCATGCCCTGTCAACATAATAATTTTAATATTATTATTCCTCTCTTTTAAAATTTTAGTAATATTAATTCCATTGATATCAGGTAAACTTATATCCATAAGTATTAAATCAATTGACTGATTTTCCAGTATTTTAAGCAATTCATTCCCCTTTTCAACATTGATTACAATATCCAAATCATCATAAATACTCAAATGAGTGAGCAATCCAGTTCGAAATAACTCATGGTCGTCTACTATTGCAATTTTAATTTTACTTGAACTGGACATTGGTAGAAAAATGATTAAATTAGAGGTATAATTACATTGACTTTCTGTATATTGCTATTATCAACTGTATCAAATGTGATTTGGCCATGGAGCAAACCGATTCTTTGTTGAATATTCTTCAATCCTAGTGATCCATTACTTTGAAGGTTTTTGGCATAATCGTCATTAGTGAACTTACTTCCGTTATGATATATTAATACATTCAAATAATTAACATCCCCTTTTAAAACCAAATCAACTTTCTTTGACTTACCATGTATGATTGAATTATAGACAACTTCTTGAACTATTCTAAAAAGCATTAATTGTTTAAATGAATTCAATGAGATTATTTCGGCTTTATTATCTAGATTAATTTTACACTCCTGAGAATTGTTAATTATTTCACTAAAATCGGCAAGTCCTCTTATAAAACCGAAAGTTTCAACCGAAACTGGATGAATTAAATGAGAAATATCCCTAATTTTTTGAATTGCTGTAGAAATATTGTTTATAGTAAATTGTAATTTATTACCAGCACCAAACTCATTATTGTCTATAAAAGCATTTAGGTCCATCAATGACAGATATAATATTGGAGCTACATCTTCGTGCAAATTTTCACCGATATTCTTCCGTTCCAGTTCTTGAGATTTAATCATGGCTTCTGCTAACTTTCCTTCCTGAATTTTTTCAAGTAACATTTTCTCATTTTCTAACTTAATAAATCTTCTTTGTTGAATGACAATGAATGTAATCACAATAATGACTACAAAAAGCAGCACGAAAGTAAGTAAAATTATAACTTCTTCAATCTTCATTTTTTGGATAACATAAATCCTGTCGCAATCATAATATTCTTAAGAATTGAGAGTATATTTTGATAGTTCCAAATATAATTAAATACCTCTTTATCAACTGCAAATATTTTTGCTCCAATTAATACAATAGAACAGCATCCATAATAAACAATAAATGAGGCTACAAACCAGAAAAACGGCTCTCTTAAAATATCGGAATATCTTGCTGCTCTTAATTCATCATGGAAGGATATCAATCCAAGGACGAAAATAAGTAGTCCTTGAAAAATCCCACTATAAGGACAAATACTCCTTGAGCTACTTAGAATTACTAATATCAGAAAAAATATTGAGTAAACAGGAATAAACAATTTTAAGTAAAATATACTTCCTATTGTTGAAGAAACTGATTTATAATATAGCAACAAAACGAACGTCTCAATCCATACTAAAATATAGTATAGAAAAATATTTGGAATTCCATTAAAAGCCAATGCATTTGAAAATATTTCAATGAATGCATCAACTAAACAATAAAGCACAACCCATTTAATTGGATTAGCAATTGTAAACTTAAGAATACTATAAATTGCAAGAGCAACAGTAGAAATAAATGACGTTAAAATAAATCCGTTCAATTAATAGCATTAGAAGGTGCGCAGTTAGGCGGACACGGGTTAGAAAATTCCAAAATTCTACCAGTTGTCATGTCGTTTCCAAACTCATCCACCCCTACAAATATTAGTCTTCTTTTGTAGTCGTAATAGCCATTATAGGCACGAATTCCTTTGCATCCTGTTTGGTCTAGAATTTCTTGAATCCTTTCTATTCCAAAAGCGTGGGCTTTAGGATTTGCTTCATTGACACTTATTCCTAGATTACCTTGTAAAGTGATCCAGTCCGCAACCATGTCTTGTGCCTGAGTTAGAGTTATAAATGAACCGGTAGTTGGGCTAAAAGAATCTGGCATAGATTTGAATTTAATGGGTTTTTAATATAATTTGCGTAAATATGAACAATAGATTCATTTTTTTATTAAAAAACAATTTTATTGGGTGCAAGTTAGCCAAAATATAGTATATTTGCAATTTTGATTTATTATTATTCAACATATTACATTATCAAAAAAAAAGGTATGAACTGAATTTGAAATGGTAAACATTGCGACAAAATTCAACATAGCTTTGATAAGTTTTTGATTTGTTTATTAAAATATTCAAACACAGTTAAATTAAACAAATTAGAATTAGAAAATTAAATTGTGACATTTAATGTTAGGTATTTAACTAATAAATTGAAGATATCAGTTAGACATACTAATATTTAAAGTATTTAAATCAAGGAATTATGAATACAATTGGTATTTTAATTCAGAATTGGGAGAAAGTTTAATTTGTATTTTTTAATTAACTATAAATTTATTGCTATGAAAAAAAGAATTCAATTTCTTACAACGATCTTGGTAATAACTGTATTATCCTGTAATAGGATTGATGATTCAGTTTTAAAAAAAGATCCCAATGACAATAACGTTTTGAAAGAACGAACAGGTTCTTTTTATCATGATTATCTTTATGATGGTACAACATATCGATTGTGGTTTAATGATGGTGACACAACAGGTATACCTACAAATACTTCAACTGCCGATAGCCTAGAAAATGCTATTGGAAATAGTGAATTAACATTAATTCATGATGATAATTACGAAAATCTAACCATTATTCAAAATATTATGGATGATTATGGAAATGAATGTGACACTTCATTTCAGCTTTCGCCTACCGGTAATGCAGTAATTGCGACTTTCTATCAAGACATCAATTATGGTGGAAGTTCGTTTACATTTGATGCCTTAAATACTGGGAGTTGGTATACTCGTATAATTAACGGTGTTACTTGTAGAGCTGAATGGAATATTCCATCTTTGTCTTCTTTATGGATTAATTATCCAACAACCTCCTGGAATAATCAAATCTCTTCATTTAAAATGCACCAGTCTGGAGCCGCTAAGGCATGGATGGATGCAAGAGGTTTCTCTGGTTCGGGAACTACAGTTCAATTTGCAATGTTTCGAGAAGCAGGGTATCCTCAAATTCCAAGCGGTGCATATTTGGAGGTATGGAATATGCATCCAAAATATGGAACCCAAGATGCAGATTGGACAGTTCCAAACTTAAAAAAGGAGTCTTGGGGATACTTTTGGAATGCTTGCATGAATGATGATATTTCAGCTATATCTATTGTTTTTTGTAAATCTAGTAATTGTACAGGTGGATGCTATGTATATCATGATCTATATTAATGTATATTTGTTTATTATTTAAAGGAACCTATTTTTCATTATTGTGTCATTTAAATTTCTTTATTTATTACTCTTAATATCTGGAAACATTTATTGTCAGTTGAATATGGGTTTAAAAATTGGTATAAATTATGGAAATGTAAACACCCTAAATGTACCGCCAGATGGTACCAAATATGAAGCTCTTTTTTCAACATCTGGGGGTGTTTTTTGCGTTTATAAAGTAAATAATTGGAATTATGGTACGGATATAATTATCTCGAAACGTGGTTCTTTAGTCTCGCAAACATTCCCATCTAAGGGTCCTGCATATTTTGGTTTTTATGAATGGCAACTTAGTGTGTCAAGATCATTTTCAAATTCTAAATTTGAAATTGGATTTGGTTTTGTAAATGCATTTAAAGCTTTTTATTCTATACATCTAATTGGTGAAAAGAGATATGAAATAGATATTAAAGCTCTCGCCAAATGGAATATTAATAAATATTTTACATTGGAAAGTAGCTACTTGTTTGGTGGTATAAATAATGCAATTGAAAAATCAGAGGCATATTTGTTCTCGGTATGTAATATTTCTTTCTGTTATTCTTTTATTAATTTTAATAGGAAATCTCCTTAATATTTAGATTATTTTGATATGAATTACCGTTATTTTTTATTTATTTTAGCTTTCATTATTGTTTCTTGCTATAAGTCGGAAAATTTAAACAAACGAATTCGATTAAAGAAAATTGAATTGATAGAATTTAATGAACCAAATAAGTTGTACTTATGGGACACTATCACTGGTCCAGATTTATTCTTAACAATTTCAATTAATAATGTTGTAAAATTTACATCTGATTTATCTGAAAATCGCGATATACTAAAAGCACCAATCATATTTAAATTAGATTCAAGTATTATATTTTATAGTATAACTGATGACTTAACTTTAAGCATGTATGACCTTGACGATGGAGAAAATCAATTAATTATTAATAATATTTACATTAAGCCAGCTTTATTTAATGTATCTACTTACACAGAATTAATCTCTTGTGCAGACTGTTTTGGTACATTTAAATTGACTTATGAAAAAATAGACTGAATAAGCTTTGAAATTGATCAGGCTATAATTCTATAATTGTTTAATATCTTATTAACTCGATAATTTAAAAAAATATTTTAGCAGTTAAAATATGATTGTAATGTTTTCAATATATAATTTTATAAAACCTATATTCACATTAATTGGTCCCGAGTTTTCAGATAGATTTGCAACAAAATTCTTTGGCAAGCTATTCATTGATCAATGTTTTATTTCTAAAATAAGCAATGGAGTAAAATTTGATATCTGTCTTTCCAACCCATCAGATACTAACATCAGCATTACAAGTTTTATTGCACAATTTATTGAAACTAAGCATCTATCAGGAATTCATGGATTGCAAATTCCTAAAGCACATTATAAAATATTTAATAAAAATGGCGAACTCGTTTTAGAGATCAATAAAGAATCAAGTAGTATTAATCCTTGTTTTATAAGTAATAACAATTACCTAAGCTTAGAATCTGATCTGCAACATTTTGTTAGCAACAAATCAACGGAACGATTAATTATAGAATGGTATTCTGAATTTGGTTTCACAAGAAGTGATCAATTCACTTTAATATTTTCTTATGCTTATAAAGGAATGCAAATCAAAACAAAGAAATTCACATGTAAAAATATACTTTACATAAAACCAGAAGAAGGTAGGAAGTTGAGAATATCTCATATGCACTAGTACTGATTGATTTATACAAATCCTTTCTAAACTAATGCATGAGTTACAAATTAGCGCAAAATTAAGTCTCAGTTCATTAACTTTATTTTCATTTTACAATTAGAAATTATAAAAAAAATGCCCATTCAGAATTATTCTAAAGGGCATTATAATTTGATTAATTAAATTTTCTACATATTTAATTTTTAATTTACAGATTTCGCAAATTCAGAAGATTCATCAGACCATTCACTTTCAATAAAACTACGAGAACCACTTGTACTGGCCCCCTATAAACTGGAGAAAGATTCTACATTTTCAAATTACACCTAGGAAACCCTTTTTTTATTTTCAACATGAATTGATTGCTGTTTAAAGAAGGGATCTTTTTACAGATCCCATTCATGTTTATAAGTCCTGCTTGTTCGCTATGGTTTCCTAATCACTAGCCACGCAGGCAAAATCTTTATGGATCTTTAATCCGAGTTTATTTAAATATTGAATCGGACTTATATATCCAATCTCGTAATGAATCCTTTCATGATTGTAAAAATACTCAAATCTGCCAAATATATCATTCCCTTGTTCTATATTTTTTATTTCGTATACCTGGCATATTGTTCTATCAACTATACTATGATACGCTTCAATATGCCCATTCTGTTGCGGAGTGGCTGGTCTGGGAAATTCTTGCAATATTCCTTCTGATGCTAAAAAATTTCTAACCAAATCACTTTCCATTTGACTCCCATTGTCATTTCTAACTGTAACGCATCTCGGCAATCGATAGGATTATAATATATATTGAAACAATGCTTTTACATCTTCTTTTTTAATACTCCATTGTAGCATCCATGCAATGTTCATTCTGCTCATAACATCTATTATTGTAAGCAATAGAGCATTCCTTCTTTCACCGGCGATATAGATATATTTGATGTCAAACTCAAGATGCTCAAATGGCTGGGATGGTCTGGGAACAAGGAATTCAACCCATCTTTTGCCTTTTTGGCTTCTCCTTATTTTAGGTCTCAACAGGTTGTTTTTCTTCATTAAATCGTATACTTTTTTAAAGTTGATTACGTACAATAATTCATTTCTTAAATACCATGTAACCTTTCTATATCCGTAATCAACAAATTCCTTTTGAAGCAATTCCTCAATCTGAAATACTACCATTTCATTTTTTTCAAATGTTCCATTCTGTTTAAAAGTAATGGTGCTTTTACTTTTCCCTTTTGATCCTTCTGCCTTCTTGTAATAAAACTACTTGGCTTTAAATCCACATAATCTAATACCTGGTTAACCGGATAATTCTGTTCTATAAACTGATGAGCAACCATCATTTTGTCTTCCTTTGTTGGGATGTTTTTTTTAGCAACTCTTCTTTGATTTGCAAGGCTAATTCCTTCTCGGCAATTATTTGCTTGAGCCTTTGATTTTCTATCTGAAGTGCCATTAGCTCCGGATCAACCCTTTTATGGCTTATCCGCAATCCTTCCGTTCCTTCAAGATTTAGTTTCTCTTTCCAGTTATAATAGGTGGCATAGAAAATTCCATGCTTCCTGATCGTGGGAGTTACTCCTAGCTGTTCCGCCTCCTTTAATATGGCTAGTTTTTCCTCAACTGTCCATTTCCTGTATTTTGCCATAGACTACAAATTTACTATTTTCAATTTGTAGAATTTTATTCCAGTCAATTAGGGGGCTGGAACATGAAACAAGAAATATCAATCTAGATAAAAAAGTAGACCTCACAAGAATTTAAATGTATAAAGAAATTGAAAAACTAATTTCTAAGCTTATAGGTGAATAGTAGAATTACAGACTGATTTTAGTAGAATAAGTTAATATTTAAATATTCCTTTGGAAATTCGAATAGCTTTTTACCTAAATTTACAAAATATGGTATATGTTGTAATTACTAAGCAACATAGTGTAGTTATGAAATCTGATGACTTAACACCTAAAAAACCGTATAAAGTGAAGTCATTTTTAGTATATGTTGCAATACATTTAGAATTAGCTTTGCAGTAAATTACGATTAAATGAAAGTTAATTTTTAAAGGTTTCCTTGTATTAATTGCGTAGACTTAAAATGATCAATTCAATTCAGAATTAATGTAATCTATTTATAAAATTAAAGCAAACACATAGAATATGGAACTAAAATATATAGCAAATACTGGCTTTGTTACAATTTCTACAGCAAACAGCAATTTGGATGGTACAGGTACTACTACTTTACTATTAACTGCGGGTAATGATGGAACTTTAATTAAATCATTAATTATAAAGGCACAAACTAGTACAAGTCAAGGAATGATTAGATTTTTTATTAAGAATGCTAGTAATAGTAATTTTAATTTATTATTAGAAATTCCTGTACCAATTGTAACCAAATCTTCTCGAGATTGTAGTTTTAATCAAGTTGTCCCAATAAATTACACGATGCTATCAGGTGATAAGTTATATGTCTCAACACAAATAGCGGATACTTTCAATATAATAGCAGAAGGACTTAACTGGATTAATCCTACAAATTCAACACCATCTGAAAACTATAATGAGTACTTTGAAATATCAGGAGCTGAAGTAGTGAATACAGCAAATTCCAACCTTGATGGTTCTGGAACAACAGTAAAAATATTGGAAGCTGGCTCAGGAGCAAGTTATAATGGATGCGAAATAGTAGGCATAATCATCAAGGCTCAAGGATCAACAACTCCGGGTATGATTCGTTTGTTTATTGGAAATGCGGATGGTTCGTCAAAGACTCTTTTTGCAGAAGTAGTAGTTCCATATTCCACACAAAATTCTATTAATTCAAGTTTTTCACATCAAGTAATAGCAAATGGTAGCTTAGCAATTAGAAGTGGTTGTGCTATTTACGCTTCAACTCAAGTTTCAGAGACATTTAGTATTTTAATTGCAGGTTCACAATGGAGATATTTTGAAGCGGCATAAATATTATTTAATAATTATTGTAACTTAAACTTTATGAAAAATTTTGAACCATTAGTAATTGATACTAACGAAATATTAAATTTAAATAACAATTTATCTATTTCATCAAGTTATTTTGGATTAAATGGTAATGGTAATCCGCAATATATTAATTCTGCCAGAATACCTCAAGCTCCAAGAAATTGTTCTTTTGATTGGACTAGTAGATTAATGTGTGGTACTAATGATCCTTTTGAACCAGGTACAATGAGGATGCCATGGCCATTTGACTCTACCAAGCGAAGGGGTATATGTTGAAGGATAATTACATTTCAGTGAATAAAATTTATAGTTAGTATTTTTTTTAAGAGTTAATGAATTAGTATTTTTCTAAAAATTGCTAATGGCAATATGGCAACCTATCTTTACAAAAGAAAATGAAGTCAAATTAATAAATTCAAAAATTGAATTAATTAGATCTCAAATTACCAATTCTCAAAATATTTCGTTATTTGGAGGAAAAGCAGGAATTGCAATTTTTTATAATTATCTTTATTTACTAGATAATTCGTCTTCCAATAGAGCAATTGCTAAGCAACTAATTTTAGATTGTATTGGATCGTTGCAAAATATCGCCTCAGACTTCTCATTTGCCAACGGAATAGCTGGTATAATTTGGTCTATTTCATTTCAAAGAAATATTGGTTTAATTAAAGCAGAGTCTGATGATATATTTAACAAAATAGATACATTTATTGAAGGACACTTTGAGGAAAAATTTGAAGAGAAAAACTTTGATTATTTATTTGGTGGTTTAGCCAGTGGACTGTATTTTATTGAACGTCTTCCAAATAAATTTGCATTAAAAGCTTTAGAAAGAATAATTATTCTTTTAGATAATATTAGTGAAAAGAAAGGTAAAAATATTACTTGGGAAGATAGTTTTTCACTTAAATATGAACAACCATTAAATCAAAAGAAGTATAATTTAGGATTAGCTCATGGAATTCCAAGTATTATTTGTTTTTTAAGCAAAATATATAAGTTAAATATAAATAGGAAATTATCAAAAAATCTACTTGAAGGGAGTACTAATTGGTTATTAAGTCATAAATTAAGTTTAGGAAATAAATCTATCTTTCCTGCTATAATCTTCGAGAATAGTCCTGAAGTATTTAGTAGATTAGGATGGTGTTATGGAGATCTAAGTGTTGCTATTTGTTTATGGCAGGCAGGAAAATCTCTCGGAAGTAATTATTTGTTACAACAAGCTATAAATATTCTAAATTCCACAATAAAACGTCGAAGCCAATCAGATACACTAGTAATGGATTATTGTCTATGTCACGGCGCATCGGGAATCGCTCATATTTACAATAATTTTTATCAGGCGACCAGAAATAATTTGTATAGACAAGCTGCAATACATTGGTATCAATTCATTTTACAAATGAAAATTAAAACAGATGATTTCGAAATGTTCAAAACTTGGTCAGTAGGAGATAAAAATGAGGTAATTTGGTCAAAAAATTTAGGATTGTTGTTAGGAGCTAGTGGAATTGGATTATCGTTAATAAGTTCTATTAGCAATATTAAACCACAATGGGATAGATGTTTATTGCTTAGTTAACAGTTATTTACTAAACGATGAGCAAAATAACTAAATATAATGTACTCGAAAAATTTATTTTAAGAACTCCATTCTTACAAATTGATACAATAAAAGAAGTTATTTGCTCAGAATCAAGCATCTATTCAATGTGGACTAGTTGCATAGATATTTTAGATTGTATCTATGTATCATCACCGGAATTATTTTCTGAATTTGCTGATTTAGTGCAGGGAAAAAACTTTGAAGAGAGAAAAAAGAAAAAATTACTAATAGCAATTACAAAGTATCTTTTAAGAATTGGAACTAAGTGTACTCCATTCGGTTTTAGTTCAATATGTTCCATTGGCAATATAAGTCATGGTAGCGGAACCAATCAAATTATTTTGAATGATTCAAAGAGTATAATTTTACTCGATTCATCACTTGTTTACAAATTAGTTAAAAAATTACAAGCTATTGCAAATTTTAATCTCAAGGTGACTTATTATTTAAATAATACAACTTATATCAACGATTCCGAGCTTAACTATTTTAGCCAACAGTTAGATGATAATAATTTTAAATTAACGTTTAATAAGCTTTATGGTTCAGAAGTAATATTTAAAATAATGGAATTATCAGTCAATGGAATAATGCTAGAAGAATTAATAAATCAAGTTAATGAAATATATAAAACAGAAAGCGCTTATTCTTTGATTGATGAATTAGTAGCAAAGCAATTTCTGATTAGTGAATTGGAAATTAATTTAGATACAAAGGACTCTTTAAAAAAATTACTTGAGGTAATAGATAAAGTTACAACAAAGTGCGATAAGTTGAAATTTATCGAAAATATTATTAAGGAGATAATGAGTATTTTATTGCAACTACAATCTAATTATAGAATTTATTTGCATGAAGAATTATATAATAAAGTATGCTTACTTCAATTAGAATCTTCCAAAAAAAATCTATTATATATAAATAAAATTGGGGAGATAATTAATGGTAATTTAAATTTATCGATTGCAAATGAAATAAGAGATTCAATAGATGTAATAACATATTTTATGACGGACTTTAAATCAAAAAGAATTCAAAAATTCGTTGAAGAGTTTAAAAATAGATATCAAGATCGTGAGATGGAAATAACACAAGTTTTTGATCCATATACTGGCATTGGATTTATGTTTGGGAATTTAGAGAATAATGAAGACAACTTTTTTAATGACTTGTTATTTACTGATTCGTATTTGCAAAAAATGGACTCATTCTCTAGAAATTACACAGAAATTGATAAATACCTCCTCGAATTAAATTTAACAGCTCTTGCAGAAAAAAAATATGAAATAGAATTATCTTTATCAGATTTAAAGAGTAAATTAGTTCAAAATGATAAATTAGCTAGGACTTTTTCTGTTATGGTAAATATTATTTATTTGGAGCATGGCTTAGTAAATAACTTAATTCATGTTAAGGATGTCTCTCCCTTTGCTTCGAGATCTCTTACAAGGTTTTCAGTTCTTAATGAAGAAATAAGAGAATTTTGTGAAGAGTTGTCTAGAATAGAAAGTAATACGAGTGAAGATACTATTATTGCAGAAATTATTCATATTCCAAGTTTAAAACATGCAAGTATAATGCAGAGAGATGTAAGTTTTAATTATAATATTCCTTTGGTTGCAAGGCAAGAGAATAAGGATCAAAATGAAATTTTATGTAATGATATTTTGGTCTCTGTTACTAATAATAGAATTGTTTTGAGATCGAAAAGTCTTGGAAAACAAATAATTCCTAGGTTATCTAGCGCATTTAATTATACTTTGTCAGATTTTCCAATATTTCAATTTTTATGTGAGTTACAATACCAAGATATTTCCGATGGCTGGAATTTCAATTGGGGAATTTTAGAAGACCAAATTGGTTTCAGACCAAGAGTTAAATACAAGAATGTAATATTATCACCGGCATCATGGAGATTTAGGAAAAAGGATTTAATGAATTTGCTTTCAATTAATAATTCTGAAAATAAAATGTCAAATTTTACAGAATTTAGAAGATTTAACAATATTCCTCAAATAGTTAATATCAGTACGAATGAGGGAGAATTATTTTTGGATACAAATTCAATTCTTTGTATTGATATTTTAGTTAATATAGTTGGTAAACTTGATGAGAATGATTTAGTAATTCTATTTGAAAATTTGTCACAGTTTGGTTACTCTAATGTATTAAATACGAAAGGGAAAGTTGAAAATGAATATTTATTTTCTTTTGTAAACTTAAATATTTAGACAATTAATGTGCCATCTGAAAAAAATTTGAAAATGATGGATGTAAAGAGAAGATTTCTACCGGAGAGTGAATGGCTATTTTATAACATTTTTTGTAATTCAATAATGTCTGATGAAATATTAATCTCATTTTATAATTTCGTTTATAGAGAAAGTCAATTGTTTTATTGCGTTGATAAATGGTTTTATTTAAGATACAACTCTCCATCTTATCATATTAGATTTAGGTTTCATTTAAAAGATGGAGTAGTAAGCCAAAATTTTAAAGAAGTATTGTACAATTTCATTTTACTTCTTGAGGCTAAAAATTTAACTTGGAAAGTTCAAATTGATACATACGATAGAGAAATTGAGAGATATGGTGGCAAATCCATTATACTAGCTGAATCTTTATTTCACATAGATAGTAATGCCATAATTAGAATATTAAACCAACGTATTTTTAGTAACGATATTGATTTAAAGGTATTAGTCGGTTTAAAGTCGATTTTTAATTTATTGGAAGATTTCAAATTAGATCACGAAGAATGTATAAAGCTTACTAGTAATTATTTATCTAATAAGATTATTTTTCGAAATATTGAAACTACAAGAGCACTTAAAAATAGATACAAGTATTTTTTGCTAATAAAGGAGAAAGCTTCTCAATTATTAAAGAGCAATTATTTGCAAATAGAGAATAAGCTGATTACTTTCCCATCTTTATCATTAAGATCACATGAGAATAAATTTCCAATACAGTTAGTAATTGGAGAATTAAAAAGTAGTCAACTAATGGAATTCATATTAGATATTATTCATATGAGTATTAATAGATTATATTCTATATATAGTGAAAAATATGAAATTCTTCTTTTGTACTTACTAAATAAATATTATAGTTCTGTATATTATAGCAATAAGTATAATAATAAGAATAAATAAGATTTTGGTTGATTGGAATTGTGCGAATGTTATTTTTTAAAATTGGGGATAAGATTGTAGGACATATTTTGTTTTTTAATAATTAATGTATCCTCCCCTAGCAATAGAAATGAGTTAGAATCAATTTTGGTAACTTTAAATATAATCCTAGGACCTATTTCATCATTAGACAATATTATGGTATGGTTAATACTGTCGAATGTAAAATCATAATTATATAAACTGTTATCTTTGTTTTTAATTGTCACATAATTCTCATATTCAATAATTAATTGTTTCCAATCATTTTTATCTACAATTGTGTTTAGTAAGGAATCGATATTTTTATCATAAACATTGTAGATTCCATACATTTTAGGTCTATTTTTTGTATATATTTCTGACAATACTCTCATATTATTTAAATGATAAATAGTATTTATTAGATAATAGGTTATTAGTAAATATTTTAAAATAATTTTCATTAACCTTTTGTTATTTTTTGAACAAAATAGTACTTTGCATGAACTAAATTCCTCAGCTACATCGAACAATATTGGCTTAAGTTTACTCCAATTATTAATGACCAATACTATCGAAAAAATAAAAAGATATGACGCCATCAATTTCATAGGAATATTAAAAAAGTAATTTATAGTTACTATATTTAATGTGACAATAAATGTTATTATTGTTCCTAGTCTTTCTGTTCTTTTGAATAATATTAAAATTGAAGAGACTTCTACAAGACCAATAAAAAACTGATAATAATAGGAATATCCATAAAAAGCCCAAGCTAAATTCATGGGGCTAGCATCACCAAAAGTAGTGTTTAGGGTTTGTAAGTCAAACTGCAAGAATTGTTGAGAGAACATTTTAGCTAAGCCATAGTATGTTAATGTAAATGCTAAATAGTATTTAATAAGTAATATTGCAATTGGAAGATAATTTCTATCACGAAAATATTTAATTGTTAATAATAATATTGGAACTGATAAGGATACTAAGAGTAAAGTAACTTGGATAATTAGTTCTGATAATGTATCACTAATGCCATTATTTAGTTCTGTATAGAATTCTTTAAAATCGAAGAAAATATTATTTATAATATTAAATGGAAGTAGCTCAATAATTGGGCTACAAAAGTAGACAGAGATAATTTCTCTAAAAGGTAATGTTCTATTGTACCTTATGCAAAATAGAAACACAAATAATAAGAACGAAAAGTCGATGTATTTTCTAAGTAATTTATTCATTTGGTAATATTGTTAGTAGTATGATTTATGATAAAATAAGTAGGGAAAATCAAATTGTGTTAAAAATTGGAAAAGATATAATATTAAAATTAAGTAATTATTGTATTTTTCTATAATAATCACGATTTGATCTGACAGTCGGTTAATTTTTAGCAGAATAAAAATGTCCGCTTTGTCCTGATCGATTTTTTCTTTTCGCAGAATCATCTTCTGTGTCCAACCACTCATTTTTGCTTCTTAAGAGGGGATTGTCCATAGAAGATGATTCTTCTTGCTGCCATGGTATATTTCTTATTTGTTTTTCTGTACTGGCCCCCTATAAACTGGAGAAAGATTCTACATTTTCAAATTACACCTAGGAAACCCTTTTTTTATTTTCAACATGAATTGATTGCTGTTTAAAGAAGGGATCTTTTTACAGATCCCATTCATGTTTATAAGTCCTGCTTGTTCGCTATGGTTTCCTAATCACTAGCCACGCAGGCAAAATCTTTATGGATCTTTAATCCGAGTTTATTTAAATATTGAATCGGACTTATATATCCAATCTCGTAATGAATCCTTTCATGATTGTAAAAATAC
The DNA here is from genome assembly GCA_046329325.1 of Saprospiraceae bacterium. Lineage (GTDB taxonomy): Bacteria > Bacteroidota > Bacteroidia > Chitinophagales > Saprospiraceae > Vicinibacter. Next base: position 523,770 of record JAXLUU010000001.1, on the reverse strand, counting down.
TCAAATCTGCCAAATATATCATTCCCTTGTTCTATATTTTTTATTTCGTATACCTGGCATATTGTTCTATCAACTATACTATGATACGCTTCAATATGCCCATTCTGTTGCGGAGTGGCTGGTCTGGGAAATTCTTGCAATATTCCTTCTGATGCTAAAAAATTTCTAACCAAATCACTTTCCATTTGACTCCCATTGTCATTTCTAACTGTAACGCATCTCGGCAATCGATAGGATTATAATATATATTGAAACAATGCTTTTACATCTTCTTTTTTAATACTCCATTGTAGCATCCATGCAATGTTCATTCTGCTCATAACATCTATTATTGTAAGCAATAGAGCATTCCTTCTTTCACCGGCGATATAGATATATTTGATGTCAAACTCAAGATGCTCAAATGGCTGGGATGGTCTGGGAACAAGGAATTCAACCCATCTTTTGCCTTTTTGGCTTCTCCTTATTTTAGGTCTCAGCAGGTTGTTTTTCTTCATTAAATCGTATACTTTTTTAAAGTTGATTACGTACAATAATTCATTTCTTAAATACCATGTAACCTTTCTATATCCGTAATCAACAAATTCCTTTTGAAGCAATTCCTCAATCTGAAATACTACCATTTCATTTTTTTCAAATGTTCCATTCTGTTTAAAAGTAATGGTGCTTTTACTTTTCCCTTTTGATCCTTCTGCCTTCTTGTAATAAAAACTACTTGGCTTTAAATCCACATAATCTAATACCTGGTTAACCGGATAATTCTGTTCTATAAACTGATGAGCAACCATCATTTTGTCTTCCTTTGTTGGGATGTTTTTTTAGCAACTCTTCTTTGATTTGCAAGGCTAATTCCTTCTCGGCAATTATTTGCTTGAGCCTTTGATTTTCTATCTGAAGTACTTTTAGCTCCGGATCAACCCTTTTATGGCTTATCCGCAATCCTTCCGTTCCTTCAAGATTTAGTTTCTCTTTCTAGTTATAATAGGTGGCATAGAAAATTCCATGTTTCCTGATTGTGGGAGTTACTCCTAGCTGTTCCGCTTCCTTTAATATGGCTAGTTTTTCCTCAACTGTCCATTTCCTGTATTTTGCATAGACTACAAATTTACTATTTTCAATTTGTAGAATCTTATTCCAGTCAATTAGGGAGCTAGAACAAACTTAAAAAGTGATATTTTAAAATAAATGGGATATGTTGCAACTCAACGAATATTTTTTCATATGTATACATAATTTTATAAAGAAAAAGTCATAATATTAAAATGAGCTAATCCGCAAAAAGTCAATAAAAATATTAATGAATTTAATTTTTAAAATTTTGAAATCGTAAAATTGACTAAGTCGAAATTATAAAGTATACTTCTTTAAGTAGACATTATTCGAATTTATTAATTATTTTTTAAAGTACTTAAGGCATCACAAAATGTTACTAAGTTCTAACTAATAAAATTACACTAATATTTCACAATCAGTAAATAATATATATAATAAATATTAATGTAAAAATAGTTGAAATTTTCTGCATTACATAATGAAAAAAGATCAATTTAATCCCATTGTAAATCCTTATCTTGTGACAGATACCAACCTGTGAAGATGTTAAATGATGGCGAAGCACCGGAATTTGCATCAGAAAAATAGAGCCTATCAATCACTATAGGACTATATAGTTGCACATTCCAACCAAACTCAGACTGTTCTAAAAGAAATATGCTATTAAAAGCAGTAGCGATATAGATATATATGTAAAAAATAAAAGTGCTAGTTTATAGCTAGCACTCTTAAGACTTAAGGAGAAAGGTAAAAATCTCGGTATGAACTTGATTTTTACTTTTTTTCAGAAGTGGAAGAATGATAATTCAAGCGCATTCAATAAAAAGCTTTTACGAGAAGCTTTTTTGCACTTATTTTATCACATTCTTAGCCATTTCCTGTCAGGGCAGTAACCCTCTGTCGGGCGTCTCCTAAGGCGCCCGTTTTTTCTATTAGAATAGATTCTAAATAATTTTTCAACTAATTTATTGAAATGAAAATGACTTTATTTCCCAGGTTGAGGAGTTTGCTTCATCCCTTTCCTAAGGTTGGATTATAGTACAAACTTAGTACCATTTTAGGAAAAACAAAATTTTTCAGCAACTTTTTTAGCTGGAAATGAGCAATTTATAAATATATTAATATATAAAATACTAATAATTTAATATTTACAGCATTTAATTAATTTGTTAGTTCTATTATTTGCTCAAAGAATTAGTCCATATTAAGTATACAAAATACATAAAATTATGCAAGTATGACATGTCAAAGTGACAGGATATTTGAAAAGTCAGAGTTTACTAAATTAGAAAAAACCCCAAACTATAGTTCAGGGTTTAAATTGTAAACATAATTTACTGCTTTCTGTGCCTCAGCCGATACCTGAAAGATAAACTTTGGATCTTCCTTCATAACTTTGAGCCATCCAGCCAGATACGAAGCATTGTTTTCGACAATGGAATCATAATCAATTTGGGAATGAGAACAAAGAAATGAAGCTCCCATTTCCGCAACTAGTTCTTCCTTGCTATACGAAGTAGAACCAAATCCGTTAAAGTCCATCACTCCAGGTCTTGCCAGTCGTGAAGAATGCCCAGTCGAATGCACAAGCTCATGGAAATAGGTCGCATAGTAATGTTCGGAAGATTTAAACTGCTTAATATAAGGAAGATTAATGAAATCATCTGCTGGAGAATAGAACGCTCTATTTGCGTCAATTTGCCTCAATGTCGGAGGTTTGGGCATATTCATGATGATCTGCTCACACCTCTCAATTCTCTCGTTAGGGTTGAGTTTTACCTCAATAAACTTATTTAAATCAATATCAATTCCTTCAATGTCGGAAACATTGAAAACATGGTATAACTTAATGAATTTCAAGACCTGAATGTCTTCTCCATTCTGTCTGCGTTTAATGGCTTCTTGTCTCTCGATGGTATTATCATTACTGTCCTTGTAATACACAGTGAAGTAGATAACCATCTCAGCTTTCGCCCCTTTCTTAATCTGTCCATTCAGTTCCTTAACCTGATTGAAGGTCATGAAGTATGGGATTGGATGGTTAGTATTGTTCATCAAAAGAAAGTTGATTCCGGTGTAGATGTGTCCGGTTGCAAAATTTCGAGCCAATCCATAACTACTCCATGTTTGCCTCCAAGGTGCAACACCCTTTTCAATCATGGCAATGATCTTGTCTGTTATTTCCTGATACAAATCAGAATGTGTGGCACGGTGAACCGTTTCAGTCGTTGCTGAATTTTTCATAATTATTAAATTTAAAGGTGAATGAAAATTGTTTCTTAGAGAAGTCCTTCGTCAGCGAAGGAGTAATAGTCAGTGTTTGGAGCTAGAATGATGTGGTCAATAACTTGTATATCTAAAAGTTGACCAGCATGCTTGAGTTTCTTAGTTAAATCAATGTCCTGATTGCTAGGTTTAACACATCCTGAAGGATGATTATGGGCAATAATTATTGAAGAAGCCAATACTTTTAAAGCTGAAGCAAAAATGATTTTAGGATCAACTAATGTTCCAGAGATACCACCTTTGGAAACACGCAGAATTCCTTTTACGTAATTAGCGCGATTTAAAAAGATAACATTGAATTCTTCGAGCAATTCTATGTCATTGCTCCAATTATCACGAAATATCTTTTCTGCACTTTCTGATGATTTAATAAGCGGCAATTCTCTAATCGGTACTTTATTCCGATAGCTGATTTTTACTTCTGCTACTCGCCAAATAATGTTGGCTTGACTAATAAAGTCATTTGATTTTTTCATTGAAACTGGTTTAGATTGTTAAAGAATATTTCTAAGCCCAGTTTAGACTTTCGCGTTTGATTATCCAAGACGGTAGAAATTGACATATGGATAACAAATTATCACACTCTAAATCCTAATTATATTATATTTGTAATTGGATTAATTAATATAGAATTAAAGAATAATTAGATGAAATATTTTATTTATAGGATAATTCCAATCTTCTATTTTCTCAATACAGCAAATCTAAAAGCTCAAGATTTAATATACTGTAACGATGGAAGGATAATGAAAACAAATGTTGTGAACGTGGACATTGACACCATTTGTTATAGTTATTATACTGATAATCAAAATCACGTATATAACATATTAAAATCTGAAGTAATAGGTATTTTTTATCATACTGGAATATCTAAAATGTTTAACAATAATTCTAACCTAAATTTCAAAGATTTATTAACTGAGAAATTAATGCCGATTGAAGCGGAGAAACAAATTATAGAAAAACATCAATTCCCTATTTTAGAAACCCGAAAAATAAATCTTGGGATGGAAAATAATTTTTCAAGAATTCAAAGGTATCTTGAATTTGAAAACCAAAATTATTTAAAGACGGAAATGCAAAACGGGAAAATAATTAAGTCGCGCTTGACTCAAGACGGACTTAATATAGCCATCAATGGCATTCAAATTGATCCTGAGTATGGAAATGAATACATTGAAGTAAAAGTATCAGACTTTTTTTTTGATAAAGTTATTGAAATAACGGAGAGCCCAGATACAAACATAGCGTCAGTACAATTTTCTTTAATTAGAAATAATTTAACAACCCCTGGAGTAATATTTGAATTAAAATCAGGTGTTTTCAGTGTTCATGAATATTTTAAAAAAGTAAATGGAGAATGGAAAATTATTTATAATGATCAAGAATTGAAGAAGAGAAAATTAGGCAATAGTAATAGCAAATCCATAAGTGTGGATTCTATTAGAAAAAACCCTAGTGAATATAAATTGGATAGTTTTGTTAAACCCTCTATAAAACAAGAAAGCTTTGGAAAAATAGTTTATACTGATGGTAAAGTATATGAGGGTGAATTAGTCAATGGTGTAAAACATGGCAAAGGTATTTTTATCATGCCAGACAGTACAATATATAATGGTAATTGGCGCAATGATAGTATGGTTGGAACGGCTACAATTATTAAAATGAATAAAAGCAAATTTGTTGGGGAGGTAAAGGATAATGGCATAAAACACGGAGAAGGAAATATGATATTTAATGATAGTAGTACATTTGTAGGAAGTTTTTACGATGACGAGTTTTATTCAGGGACTCTAGTTGATAAGAGACAAAAAGAAATCTGGTACATCTATACTGGAAAATTTGTTAATAATCAGATTTACCATGGTACAATTGCTACAAGGACAATAAACTGCCCAAAATGTGCAGTAATTGTTGCTGAGATTCATTATGGTAATAAGGAAAAAGATAAAGCATATGACCTTAAGGAATATGAGAAACATTTGATATTAAAAAAGTCTAACAAACCATCTACTCCTATAAAGAATCGACATGTCTATTTTGGTTTGGCAATATCAGGAGGATTTAATTTTGCAAGTTTGGAAAATGCTGATCCTGACATACTAGATTCATTTAGTGTAGGTTATTCTCCTTCTTTATTAATGAATATCAAACTAACTAATAATAGTTCGATAGAACTATCAACTTATTATATTTCAAAAAAGTTTAAGTTTGCTAATTATGGAAATAATTATGAATACAATATTAACCCTCAATTAAGTTATAATACCTCTAATGCTAAAATGGAATTTCAAGAGATTGGTGTATCTCTTAAATATTTATACCGTTTCATTTATATTGAAGGATTTCTAAATAAAGTTTTGGGTGCAAAACGGACTGGAGATATATATTACTCTGATGATGCAACTGGAATGCAAGTAAGTAGTGATAATTACAGTTATGATTTTTTCGATACTAGTATTTTCCCCACCGACTCCGGACAAAGGCCTATGAATCAGTATATTTATGGCCTGTCATTTGGATTAGAAGGTAAAAGCAATCATTTCTTATTGGGTATTGGGTATAGTTTAAATTTAAAGAACTATTTTAATAAAAATTACCCCGTATGGGATAGTGAATTTAATATAGATTTTTATCCAACAAAAGCTGTTGATCTGAAGGTCGGATATTTGTTTTTAAGATTGGGATATATTTTTTAGATCAACAATTTTTATCGAAATATTATTAAAATTAATCCGAGAGTAATATCGTAAATTTTGCTAGGGTAGCTTATATTTGATATAATTTTAAGATGAACTATTATTCGGTTTCTAATGAAACAGATTTGCAAGTGGTCGGTGCATATTTACAATGCAAAGGAATTCCAACCGGGGATAAGTATAACTCAAATTGGTTTAGTCTGCCAAACTCGATGACCAAATTGACAAATCGATATTTTCCTATTGAAGATCCTATTTTAGAATTTGAATTAAAAGAAAAAGCAAAACTTACGGATATTATAAGTGTAACAAATTTATCTGCAATTGGGCTGTTGGTTAATCAAAGAACAAAAAATCTCTTAGAAGGATTTAATCTAGCAGAACATAAATTTTTCAAAGCCAAGGTTAAATTTAAGAGAGTGGAATATGATTATTTCTGGCTTCATTTTGTTAAAGATGATTTTAAGGGTTTGGATTTAAGAAAAACCATTTTTTATAATTCACTTTTTAAAACGGATAAACATGATTTTTTTAGAGCAAAGTCTTATAATGAAGTATTGTCACATATTACACCAAAATGGTTGTTCATAGGTATTGAGAAGTTAGTACTAGACAAAAAATCTACGTTTAGCGAAATTGATGTATTTTATTTACCAATAATTGAAAACATAATAATCAACGAGAAGGTAATATATAAATTTATAAATCAAAACATTACCGGAATAAAATATCAACTTATTTCAATATAATCGTTCAATTATTATTTATTTAAGTTTATCGACATTGTTTTTTAGATATATTTCTGCTCTTTGTGCAGCTGCTTCTAAAATATGTTTAGCAGATTCGTTTGGAAATTTAATTCTATATTCATTAATGTAATTATTTATCAATTCCGTATATTCTGGATGGCTTCCAATATGTATGGAATTTGGCAATGAGATACCGTTAACAGATCCATTAAAATCAAATCCTTCTTTGATGGCTTCTCGGACCGTTTGATTATCTTGAATTAACTCAACAGGTATTAAATGATGGGCTTGCCATTCTCCAGGAATTTCTTTACCTGCATTAATTAATGCTGATCTTAACTTATTTCGTTCTGAAATTGCGATGGCACTCTCAACTCCATATTTTTTAATGTCTTTAAAAAACTTATTTACGTCTTGATAGCTCTTTAATTCCTTTCCACTATATTTTAATTCCTTAAATTCGTTTCTTAAACTCTTGGCAATAATATCACCACCATCTGGAACAACACTCAAAATAGAGAGTCCACCATTTAAATAATCTCCGTTTGCAGCATATATGGCTGCATTTGCACCATCAGCTAATTCTCCTATACCTGGAATAAATCCAATTACATCAAGACCAGTTTGTATATTATCTTTAGAAAAAGTTCTTTTAATTTCTGTTCCAGCATCCTTTATACCGTTTCCGATAACTTTAAAACCACTTCCAAATGCATTACTTGCGATACCAGCATAGTTAGTTTCAAACGGAAAGTAACTACTACCATTGGTTTCATAACCACTTTTCGTATTACTACCACCATAATTATCATATCCACCATTTCCAAAACTACCTCCGTTAGACCCATACCCACCATTAACATTATTACCACCATTTGTATTATACCCACCACTTACATTATTACCACCATTTGTATTATACCCACCACTTACATTGTTTCCTCCATTTGTTGAATACCCACCATTCACATCATTTCCTCCGTTAGATCCATATCCTCCGTTTACACTATTTCCTCCGTTAGTTGAATACCCACCACTAGATCCATACCCACCATTTACATCATTTCCTCCGTTAGATCCATATCCTCCGTTTACATTATTTCCTCCGTTAGTTGAATACCCACCACTAGATCCATACCCACCATTTACATTATTACCACCATTTGTGTTATACCCACCACTTGCATTGTATCCTCCGTTTGTATTATATCCTCCTTTATCATCATACCCTGCATGTGCATCATATCCCCCAGAGGAGTTATATCCTCCAGAGGTGTTATATCCTCCGTTTGTATTATATCCACCTGTAGTGTTATAACCACCGGATGTATTGTATCCACCTTTTGATTCGTATCCTCCATTGGTATTATACCCACCATTGGAATTATATCCTCCAGAGGTGTTATATCCTCCGTTTGTATTATATCCACCTGTAGTGTTATAACCACCGGATGTATTGTATCCACCTTTTGATTCGTATCCTCCATTGGTATTATACCCACCATTGGAATTATATCCTCCAGAGGTGTTATATCCACCGGATGTGTTATAACCTCCAGAAGTGTTATATCCACCTGTTGAGTTGTAACCCCCGGATGTATTGTATCCTCCATTGGTGTTGTATCCCGCTTTTGTATCATATCCAGCCTTAGTATCATACCCAGCTTTGGTGTTATATCCACCTGTTGAGTTGTAACCCCCGGATGTATTGTATCCTCCATTGGTGTTGTATCCCGCTTTTGTATCATATCCAGCCTTAGTATCATACCCAGCTTTGGTGTTATATCCACCTGTTGAGTTGTAACCCCCGGATGTATTGTATCCGCCATTGGTGTTGTATCCCGCTTTTGTATCATATCCAGCCTTAGTATCATACCCAGCTTTGGTGTTATATCCACCTGTTGTGTTGTAACCCCCGGATGTATTGTATCCGCCATTGGTGTTATACCCCCCAGAAGTGTTATAACCACCATTAGTATTGTATCCACCGGATGTATTATATCCACCTTTTGATTCGTATCCTCCACTGGTATTATATCCACCGTTAGTATCGTATCCACCAGAAGTTTTATATTCGGATTTTTCCTTAGGCTTACTTTGAGTTGGATTATTTCTACTTGTCGATTGGGAATTAGCAGTTGACTTAGGACTTATTTTAATCCTTTGACTAGAAACATCTGCAAAAGAAAGAAGAGCAATGAAACAAAAGATCAACCGAACCATAATTCAAAATTAAATAGTATGAAAAAATTATAACCTAGAATATCAAATATACTCACTTAAAATTACTATAAAATTATGCTAGCTCAGCAATATTTTTTTAATCTATTGAAATTCAGTTTGTTATAAAAATTATATAAATTGTCGTTTAATAGAATAAGCACTAAATGGCCTACTCGGCTTCCCATCAATCATCAACTTTAAGTAAATCTTGTAATTTTGCAAATTAATAAAATCTTCCACATCAAATTCAGGATACATTTCCTTTGACATCTGCATTGCATCTTCTGTGCCAAGCCTAAAAGATATAATCGTTCCGGCATTACCAAGGACAGCAGATTTAATATCATCATCCAATTGTGCCATATATTGGTGAGCCAAAGTCATCCCTACTTTGAATTTGCGTAGTTCAGAAAACATATTGACTAGGGATAATGTAGTAAAGTTATGGAATTCATCCATGTAAACCATAAATGGAACTCTGCTTTCCTCTGGTATATTAACCCGACTAAATGAAGCAGAGGCAATGGAGGTGATGAATAGAGCACCAAGAATATGGGACACATCAGCACCAACATGACCTTTTGAGAGATTCACAAGGACAATCTTCTTTTCATCCATCGCTTTCCGGAGTGATACTTCTTCGGTATTCTCTACCAATACTCGTTTAATGACCGGATGGACTAACATACCTCCTATCTTATTCATTACTGGTAATAGGTCATACTTCTGATATTCCGGGAACTCCCGTTTCCAGAATTTCTTAACGCTCTCACTTTTAACATACTTCATTGCTTCCTTGCGGAAATCCTTGTTAAGCAATATTTCTACAATATCAGCAACGGTGGCTTTAGGTTGATCCAATAAGGTTAAGATGGCATGGCGCAAAATATGCTCCAATTTAACACCCCATGCACTATCCCATAGCTTAGAGAATACATCTAAAATACCGGATGCTACCAATGATCGCTTTTCAAGTGATACTCTCCGGAAGGGATTGTATTTTAAATTAAGAGATGGATCAGGAATATTGAAATAGATTAAATCTTTCTTTCTCCACTCCGGTATATTCTTGACCACTTTTTCAACTAAGTCTCCGTGAGGGTCTAACAAGCAACATCCTATTCCAGCTTCAATGTCTTGCATAATCATTGTTTCAAGTAATGTGGATTTTCCAGTTCCGGTCTTACCTAGGATGTAGGTATGCATCAATCTATCGGGTTGCTTTATCCCGAACCGTTTTCTTTGATCTCGATATGTTGTTTCGCCAAAATATGTAATATCAGGATTTATTTTTTTAGGGGTGTTTTCATAAATCATTTTATAAGGGTAGCAAATAATATTTCAATACCAAGAATGTATAAGTTTCCGATATGTCAGTTAATACCGTCTTACATCGTAGGTTTTCATGAATATACTAAAGTAATGAAAAATCATGAAGTAAAAGTAATGCCAATTGAATTTGTCCGAGAGCTTTGCATAGGAAAAACAGAATCAGAGGTACTTGAAGCAGAACAGAATTTCAGGGAGTTTATGATTTTGATTAAGGATATGGCAAACCGATTAGAATCTAAAGAAGGTTCTTTAACTAGTTTTGAAAATTTACAATAAATATTATACAATCTAAAAATGGAACCAAAAAAAGTCTATGGATATATACGAGTCTCAACTGTCAAACAAGGATCAGGTGTATCACTTCAAGAACAAAAAGAAGCTATTGTTCGCTATGCAGAAAGACACAATTTAAATATCATTGATTGGTTTGAAGAGCAAGAAACGGCTGCTAAACAAGGTAGGCCTTTGTTTAACCAAATGATGAAGTTAATTAGTTCCGGTAAAACTACTGGTGTAATAATACATAAAATTGATCGAAGTGCTAGGAATTTGAAAGATTGGGCCTCGCTTGGAGATTTAATTGATCAAGGCTTTGAAATCCATTTTGCACACGAAAGTCTAGATATGAATGCAAGGGGTGGACGACTATCGGCTGATATACAAGCTGTCATTGCCTCAGACTATATCAGAAATCTTCGTGAAGAAGCAATTAAAGGCTTATATGGCAGATTAAAACAGGGCTTGTATCCTTTCTATGCTCCAATCGGCTATGTAAATACTGGAAAGGGTCAAATCAAACAAATAAATAAAACAATGGGACCATTAATAAGAAAAGCATTTGAATTATATGGTACTGGAAATTACACATTAAAAACATTGGTGCGTGAAATGAATCAATTGGGATTAAGAAATTCTAGCAATAACAAAATTGGAGTTACGGCTATGGCATTAATTCTCCATAATCCATTTTATACTGGAATAATGAAAATCAAAGGAAAAACATATCAAGGAAAGCATGAACCCTTAGTATCACCAAAGTTATATTTGAGAGTTCAAGATATTCTTAATGGCAAGACAAACACTCGGATAATAAAACACAATTTTGTATTTAGAAGAATGATTCGATGCTCAAATTGTAACTATTCACTTATTGGTGAAATTAGGAAAGGACACACCTACTACCGTTGCCAAACGAAATCTTGTCCAACAAAAAGTATTCGAGAGGAGCTTATTTATGAATTAATGAATAGCACTCTGGATCAAATTAAATTAACAACTGAAGAAGATAATGTATTAACCAATCTACTTGTGGAAGCTCAAAATAACTGGTTAGATACTCAAAAAGGACTTGAGGATTCACTTCAAATGCAACGAAATCAGCTATCCATAAAATTTGACCGTTTAACCGATGCGTTCTTGGAAAATATTGTAGACAAGACTCAATACGAACTTAAGAAAGAGCAATTGTTGATTAGGCAACAGGAATTGAAACATTCTGAGTTGAATCTGGATTTTAAAAAAGAAGCAATTATCAAGAAGGCATCAAAATTCCTCGGACTGCTTAAAGACCTTAAAAATTCATTTATTTTAGGTACACATGAAGAAAAGCGGAGAATTATTAAATTAATCACCTCGGACTTTAAGATTCACTCAAAGAAGCTAATGATATCAATGCAATCTCCGTTCAAGGAGATAGCTGAACGAGCAAATTCTACGTCAAGTGAGCTTGCTCGGAGCAACCCTCGGACAAAAATTGCCGAATTGGCAATATGTTTTTGCGAGGATGATTCCCTGTTAAATGACCATCATTCTAATTGCACACAAGAGAATGCTAACATAAATAAAGATAATTTACCAGAGGTAAATTCAAATTCTAGATTAAAAATTAAAATGAATGGATTATTGGATTTAATTCTCCAATATTGTGAAATGGTCGAAAATAATCAAAAAATTAACTTTGAAAAAGATTATGATGAAAAACTCAACTCAAGTGCCAAACATTCTTTTTGATCAATATTTACCTAAACTTACTGAAGCAGAACTAAAGATTGTATTGGTTATCATACGTCAGACTAATGGATGGATTGATAAATTTACTGGTAAAAGAAAAACACGTGATAGGATATCACAAAGTCAATTCAAATTGAAAACCGGACTATCCATTAGAACCATATCTGAAACGCTTAAAAAGCTCTCCAAACGAGGTTTAATCAATATAACTGGTCAATATCATGAATCTCTTAATTCTTCACTGGATAGGCGCGGTAAAACAAAATTATTCTACTCAATACAAGATATGCAACTAACGACAAATACATATGCAAATGGAGTACAAAAAGATATGCAAAATGGAGCATATAACAAAAGAAACTATTCAAAAGAAAATAAATCAAAAGAAAGTAGAATACTCTTCGGTACAAGTAATGCTATTATTATTGGAGATGCTATTAAGAACACTGGCTATTTTTGGAAATTTGGTCTTGACAATTGACAATTAGCAATTGGCTATGACATAATTAAAGCGTCAAGAAGGACTGAGTGATTTAACTATCGGGACTTCAGCTACATCCTCTCACTTCGATTATGAACGCTGTAATCGGATCAATAACTATGGTGAACGGTGCCTTTGCACCGTTGGATTGCAATCTGCGACTCTCTTCAATTTTCGCAGAATTTGGTTTCCAGCGGGTGCGGAGGTTCTTGCTATTTCATCTGGTTTTAATCGGATTCTCAGTGAGATTTCGAGAAACAACCAAACATGGAACTTGGGCGAAAAAATTGCCAATTTGGCAATTAATACCGTCTACGATAGACAATAATAAAAGAATAAACTTAGGGCATCAGGAAATAAATTTCTGGTGCCCATTTTAATTTTATGTCTTCCCCACCAAATTATTTAAGAGTATATCGCAAAAGATCCGGTTTAAGTCAGGAGGATATTGCCTATCTTATGAATCTTCCGGATTACTCCAATATTTCCCGTTATGAAAAAGGTCTACGATCACCGACAACTGAATTGCTTCTAACTTACCATCATTTGTTTGAAATCCATATTGAAGACTTTTATGAACAGGAATCTGAAATAGTAAGGGTAGCCCTAATTCAAAAAATTAATGTCTTAATTGTGGAGTTAAAAAAAGAAAACCAAATAACATTAAAGAGCACCCTAAGAATTAAATTTCTTGAAAACACCATTACAAGATTAACAGCAATTAAATAACTATGAATATTCAAAATGAAAAAACAAAAATAGTGTACGCCATTTATCCAAATGCTCAAGGCTTTGGGTTTGTATATATGAATGGGCCAAGACAATTACTCGATTTTGGAATCGTCCGAATTAATCCTATATGCAATTTCCGTCTATTGGATAGAATAAAGAAGTCTCTGGATTATTTTAAGCCTTCAATTGTTATTCTGCTTGACCCTGAAGCGAAAGCATCTAGAACAGGCAATCGGATTATAAAACTAATATCGAAGATTACTGACTTTGCAAATCAAGAGAATCTTCAAGTCGCAAATATTTCCAGAGATCAAATCCGTGAGGTGTTTGAAAACTTTGGTGTTATAACCAAATTTGAAATTTCACAATGGCTTTTAACCGAGTTTACACAACTTGAAACAAGACGACCTCGTGAACGGAAACTATGGACGAGTGAGGATAGGAATATGGGTGTATTTGATGCTTTGTCGCTTGCACTTACTTGGTTTTGGTTGAATGTATAAACTAATTTATAGCACAGCATATTAATTATTATTCTCTAGATTAATTCTTAAATTAGTAAATTCTTCGGAGTTCTCAAATTGCTTCTTTTGTCTATTAAAGTTTTTAAGTACTTTATTTTTAAAAAGACTCCAAGCAGATAATGTAGATAGGATAATAAATAAAATATTTAAAGAAACATATTCATTAAAATCTCTGTAAAGAAATAGGCAAATTAACAGAAAGAATAGTGCTATAATGGCAATATTAGTGCAAAGATGATAGTATCCACTGTCAAGCTCCGTCTTAATTTTAAATTCCTTAGATATCTCTCTATCATAGAATTTAAAATAAGCAACTTCTTTAGTAACCTGCGGAATACTACCTATTTCAGTCTTAAGCTGGTTAATAGGTAATGCGTTCTTAAAATACCACAGCTTTTTTGGCATATCCAGCGAGGAAATTAATAATCCACCAATTAGACTAAATACAATAAAAAGAACAGTATATAATGACTCTTGCATCGAAACAAAAAATTTCAAAGGCAAAAGTGGCGTAATTGTAATATCCGTCATTGTAGCAAAATAAATGCCTGGAATAAATATTCGCAACATTTCATTTAAGGATAGTTTTCCAGTTAAATCATTAACCATAATTTAAATTTAAGTAATTGTAGTATTAAATCATTTGACCCAAATTTTATTATTACTATCTACTGTAAAATACTTTACAGAAACTTTTTCCTTTAATTCAACTCCTTCGGTATGCTTTCGAATTTCTGCTTTTAACACATTTAAAGGCGTTTTTGTATTGAACTGATAAAGTTCATGTTTATTAATGAGGTCAAGAATCTCGTGTGGGGTCTGTGGTTTTCCTGCACGATTAAGTGATTCAATTACAGCGTTACAAATTGTCATCTTTTTCATTACTTTCATTTTTATCATTTAATACATCAGAGTCTAACAAAGAAATAGCTTTATCTTGTGGTAATATTTGAACATGTTTCAGCTTTCGTTCTATCACTCTTGTCCTTGTTTCGGAATCCTCTATAACACTTGTGGCCTCCATTAATTTCCTTTTAGTTTTAGCCAAGACATCGCCAAATTTACCGAATTCTGTTTTTACCGCTCCTAACAAATCCCAAACCTCACTGCTTCGTTTTTCAATTGCAAGAGTTCTGAAACCCATTTGCAAACTATTTAGAAATGCACTCAATGTTGTCGGTCCTGCAATGGTAATTTTATAATCCTTCTGTAACTGTTCAAAAAGTCCAGGGGTTCTCAAAACTTCTGCATACAAACTTTCATAAGGCAAAAACATTACTCCGTATTCAGTTGTGTTCGGTGGGTCAATGTATTTTTCCTTTATGTCCTGTGCATTCTTGCGAATACTTTTTGCAAATGCTTTTCTCAAACCTTCAAGTTTTTCTACCTCTCCTTTATCATAAGCATCTACCAATGCTTCGTAATCTTCTTTTGGAAATTTGCTGTCAATCGGAAGCCACAAAGTTTTTTCAATGTTATTTCCGTTTGGCATTTTTACTGCGAACTCTACAACTGCACCGCTGCCAACTTTTGTTTTTACATTCTGTTCGTATTGTTCGTTCGTCAATAAATCTTCAAGCAAATTGTGAAGTTGGTATTCTCCCAAAATTCCTCTTGACTTTACATTGTTCATTGTCTTATTCAGATTGCCAACATCCTTTGCTAAGTTCTGCATATCGCCTAATCCTTTGTGAACCGCTTCCAATCTTTCACTTACAAGTTTGAATGATTCTCCTAAACGCTTTTCAAGTGTCTCATTTAATTTCTCGTCAACGGTCTTTCTCATTTCTTCCAACTTCAGTTCGTTACCATTTTGTAATTCACCGATTTTCTTTTCAACCGTTTCTCTTATGGAATCAAGTTTTGCTGTTGCTGCAACATTTTGTGTGTTCAGGTTTTGCAACAAGTCAGTGAAATTATTTCGCTGCCTCTCTCCAAAATCTTTGAGTGAATTGTTTACTTCTGTTTTGAATGTGTTAAGCGTTTCTTTCAATTCTTTTCTGCTGTCTTTGTTTGCTGTTTCAATGCCATTCTGAAAAGCAGAAAGTTTTTCCTCAATGGATTTACGAATTGCTTCCAACTTTTCTTCGTTGGATTTTGTGAGTGCCGAAAGATTTTCAGAAAATGTTTTTGTGAAAGAGTTCAACTGGTTACCTACTTCTTCTCTAACACTTTTCAAACTGTCTGCGTTTTCTTTTCTGTTGGTTGCAAACTCACTTTTCAAATTTGCTTCTGTGTCTTTCAAGTTTTGAATGAGTGAAGCAACTGAGTTTTTTATTTCAGCTAGTTCCGTGCTTTCCTCCTTCTTCCCTGCTTTAAGAGTGAGAAATATATTTACGATTAAGAGAACCGCAATGACTAAAAGGAATATGTAAATGAGTTCCATTATGTAATTACATCCATATAGGACGGTAAAAATTTGTAAAGTTTTCTGTATTTGTTTCTGTCAGTAATAGGGATGAAATCTAACTGCTCTTCATTTGTAAAACCTTCTTCAGAATTTGGTAAGTGAGAATTCAGAAGATAAGTTTCCTTAATTGAAATTGTTGGTGGGTCAATAATGTAACGGTCAGTTCCAGTTTGTATGAATTCAAAATTACCCAAATGATATTGAGACAAGTTGAAATTTTGAGAAAGGATACTTAAGAAGCCACCAAATGAAATCATTGGTGCACCATCTCTGTATGTAAAAAAGAATAAAGGATGAAATACAAACTGTTGGTCAGGTTGCAAGGGTTGATTCCTTCCTCTCAGCACTTGTTCAATTTTATTTAGGAACATTTTACGAATCAAAAGAAAATCTTTTTCTCCTGAAAAGTCATTGATAGAAATATCAATTGGAACAAGTTCACCAAAGTCATCATTAAAGGCTTCAGTAGTTTCATACTCCTTCAATTGTTTGTTGCAAGTCATTATGTAAACGCTGCCAGCACTGATATTTGAAAAGATATGCTCAACATCATTGAACATTTCATAGTCAAGTTGATTATCGTAATCCATCCAGATAATGTCTTTGATTTGAGGATTCCATTCAATGTCTTGAAGCAAATCTGATGACTTACCAATTCTTGCATTAATGCACCTAAAGGGTTTATTAAATTCAACACGCTTTTCCAATGATGATTCCATTTCAAAACTTATCATGTTTTCAATGTGAAGTTCTTTATGAAAAAGTTTGAAATCAGTAAAATAGGTAGAACCAAAACCGATGTATCTCCTTTGGCTATACGGAACACTTTTGAATAACTCAGCAATTGTAGAAAGAATCATTCTTCTCTCTACAGATTTACAAGTTCTGATATTGTAGTTGATTATGTTCCCGCTTGCACTCATAAATTTTCAGATTCAGCACGACAGAAGTAGTCAAAAGATTTTTCACCAACTTGCCAGTTAGCAGTTACACCAAAAAACTTTTTCGCTTTATCAACTTTGATTTTTTCTGCTTTGAATGACACAGATGTATAGGCATCATCAATGTCCCCAATCTTTTCAATAGTTGGGTAAACAAATTTTGACTGATACTCTTTGCGACTTAGAACAATAACATCAACTTCTTCGGATGATGTAATTACATTATTTCTTTGTTCGTCAGATTCAAAAGATTTTAAAAAGGTAATTACTTGTGACATTGCACCAACCATTTCGTGTCTTGCCGCTTTGTAAACAGTTGAATTTGCATCAATGCCAGTTTTTGTTGTTGTCATAGGTAATGCCTTTGCATCATCAGAAGAAAAGAAAACAATTCCCCTAAACATCGCATAGATGTGATGGAACTTTTGAATGTTGGATTCGCCTAATCTTTTTCCTTCCCAACCAGTCAAGTTGGTTTTATCTTTTTCTAATACCAATCTTTCATTACAGTAGATATACCAACCTGCGGAATCAGGACTTGCTTTGCCAACTCCTGCATAGATTTTTACATTAACTCCTTTTACATCAAAAGATTTGTAAAATGGTTTGAGGTCTTTATACTCAAGCAATGCAAGTCCACTCTTGTTTAGTTCAATGTCATTCAAATATATTTTCAGTTTCTTGTCAATACTGAAACTCAATGTCCTTTCTATTTCATCTTTCAAGTTCTTAATGAAAATATCATTGGCGAATTCATCAATTACATCTTCGTTCAAATTTTGAACACGAATAAAAGTTCCTTCAGTGTCTCCCAAATCATCAGTGGGTGTATCAACAATCGTAAATCCAAAATTCCAATCTCCGCCAACTTCTTTGCTCCAGTCATCTACATTAACCGAAACTTGAAAATGGTCTGCTCCACATTTAGTTTCAACTTCAAATTGCTTACCGATTTTAAACAATGCTCTTTTCATTCCAACTCCGAATCTCCCAACAGAATGCTTAACAGTATGCTCACTTCCAATGGGTCTTCCAAACATGAAAGCATAATTCTTAGCAGTGTCAAGAGAAAAGCCACCGCAATTATCTTTTATCACGAACTCGGTATTTGAAACATAAATCTTAACCCAAAGCCCTTCAAAATCATTTTCACCTTTAAGATTTTTTGCACCATCAACTGAGTTATCAATTAAGTCAATGATTGCTCTTTCAAGTTTTATATCCTTGGTGAGCATCTGAATAAAAAAATCTTTGGTAGGACTTGCCTTTACTGTATTGCTCATGTTTACGCTTTAAAAAGTTCTGCAACCTTAAATTCTTTCAGGTTGCTTATGAGTTGATATTTCTGAATGTTCTCCATGCTTGTCCGCAACTTGTTTGAATACTTGTCGCCAATTCCTAAGAAGCGTTCAATCATTTTCAAGTTCGTCTTGTCTTTGATGTCAAACAAGAAAGCAGTTTCACACATGCTGCTGAAATCAAAAGTCGGTTGATTGAATTCTTCAATGCCTTGTGAAAGCAACACAACTGAAACTCCTTTGCTGCGAATCTCACGCAAGATTTTTTCCAACAGGTCTTGGCTCTTTCTCTCTTTAAAAATTACATGGGCTTCATCAATCAGGAAAACATATCTCATGCCCTGATACTTTCCTTCAATGGGTGCGTTATCCATGTTCATGAAAGTATTGTAGATGTAATTGATGATTAGAAAAACAGAAGTGAAGCGAACATTGTTTGACAAGTCGCCTGACAAACTCAAATAATAATTCTGATTCAAGAAACTGTTTTGCAAATCAACTTTAGTTTGAAACAATTCCATGTCGCTGAGGTTTTCTAAAATTTCTCTCAGGGTGCTTGCTCGGTTGTCGGCTGCAATTACATTCTGAAAAATATCTCTGATGGAAGGATATGTTCCCGCTTTTGAATTTTGAAATGCAAGTCGTGTTGCATCTTTCAAAGTTTGCTGCTGCACTTTACCAATGTTGCTGTAACTGGTAATGATGTCAACAAATTTGTTGATGCCCATGATTTTATTTTTCTCATTCACAATATCAATGAACGCAAGCGGATTGATTGGAAAAGGTTTTTGAGGCGCATCAATGTAAACTGCTTTTGTCTTGTTGAAAAAAGATTGCATTGCTTTTTCATCTTCCTTCTTTAATCCTTTGAAGTCAAGAAAAATAAAATTCACTTCTCCTTTTGATTCATCAACTATTTGCTGCATCAAACTTTTTGCGAAGTGAGTTTTACCTGTGCCTGAATTGCCTGCAACTGCTATGTGTGCGTTGTTGTGTATGCTTGTGTCGTTGAGATTGAAAAATATTTGTTCCTCATCAAACGACTTTCCAACTTTCAGTTTTATCAAGTCAGAAAAATATTTCTTGTTGGTGATTCTGTTTCTCCGTGTCTGCTCGTCAAAAATTATTGCCTCGTTACTCACTGAATTTTCTTCCAACACTTCAATTCCTTTTTCAATGTTCTCCAATAGAAAATCAAGTCCTGAATAATTTTTGTTTTCCTCAAACAATTTATTCATCATCTGCAAGCCGTGGTCAATGTGCATCTTAATATACTTTGCAATGCTTGGGTCTGTCTTGTAAATTTGATAGTGCTGACAAATAATTGCGATGTAGTAGTCACGATAGTTGCCGAAAAGAATATCGTCTTTGTATTCTTTGCCTCGGCTGTCAAGCAAATGTTCTTTGTTGCCGTGGTCAAGATGAATTCCTTTTGAAATGGAGTAAGCAAAT
Source organism: Saprospiraceae bacterium (assembly GCA_046329325.1). GTDB lineage: Bacteria > Bacteroidota > Bacteroidia > Chitinophagales > Saprospiraceae > Vicinibacter. The sequence continues at coordinate 503,577 of JAXLUU010000001.1, read as the reverse complement.
GCAACTCTTGAAATATAATTCTCCGAAGCCCCAGGGAAAACTTTCCGTGTGAGTTCCTGAACAACTGTCTTGTTCGCTTCCGATGTCCGAATATTAATTAGCATGATTATACATCTTGTTGTAAGTGGTTAAAAACTCTGATGGCTCAATAGAAATGAACTCACTCTTGTCGTCATGAACATTGTTAATCAAGAAAGTTCTTGCAATGTGTTTTGAAAGAATACCATATTCTCTTTCTGTGAGTTCTTTGTTTATGAGAGGGAAAATCACGACTTGTTCCGAAACATTCGGGTAGAAATATTTCACAATGTTTTCTGCATGTTGTTCGTCAAACTTTTGCATTGGCGAATCAATGAACACTGGAAACTGAATATCGCTTTCCTCTACAAGCCCGCGCAAGAGTGCGGTTGCATACATCTGTTGCTCGCCTTTACTTAGCGATTCTTTTTTGATTTCCTCGTTGCGATTATTTTTCAAAACAATATCAATGTCGTCTCCGATAATTTCAACTTCAACTTTTTTGATAAATCCTTTCTTGTGCATCAGCGTTTCAAGTCCTTTCAAAATTTGTTCTTCAAGCGATTCTTTTTTCTTCGCTTTGAATTTGCCAATGAAATCTTTCAGGTTGTTGATGTTTCTTGTAATGACTGCATCTTTCTTTTTGTTCTTTTCCGATACATTCAACTTCCGTGAAAGTTCTTCAATGCGTTTTCCTTTTTGAGTTTTCTCATTGGTAAATTCACCGATTTCACGATTGAGAGAATCAATAGTATCATCAATGCCGATTACCAACTTGTCCAATTCTTCTTTGCGTTTTCTCAACTCGGCAATGATTGGATTCTCTTGATTTGCTTCTGCATCTTTTATTCTTCTGCGAATTGAGTTCAACTCATTTCGTGTTTGGTTGTATTCGCCATTGATGCGTTTGAATGATTCACGAAACGAAAGTTTGATGCTGTTAAGCAATCCAAACAATTCGTTCTTTTCTGTTTCAGAAAATTCATGCAGCACATTGAAATCGTCTGGCAGAGTAGGAGTATCAGAGAAAAAATGTTTGCGGATTAAATCTTTGAAAGCAGTTGCGTAGAACTCATGCACCTGATTATCTATTGCCAAATGTTCGGGCTTCGGAATTTTCAAAAGGTCAGTAAGAATTTTATTTGTAACTCCTTTTACATTTTCTTCTTTGAACTGTGCTGTCTTGTAATTGTTCTCATTCTCCAATTGTTTGCTTACATCAAGAAATTTTTCTCCAACAATGGCAAACGGAATAATGTCGTAAGAATCTTTCAACTCGTTTTGCAAAGCGGTTTGCCGCTTAGTCAAATCATCTTCGTCTGCTCTTATTTTTTGCAGTTCTTCAACTGTAATTAAACTCCCCTCTCTGATTAACTTCTCCTGAATGTCTCTTGATTCTTTTGACTTCTCGTTGCGTTGCTCACGCAGTTCACGAATTTTATTTCCGTTGTCGGTGATTTGTATTTCAAATTTTGCAACTGCTGCTTTCAAATCTTCCAACTGTTTCTTTTCATCTGCACTTGCTGAATCCTGACGAAGTTTTAATTGCAAGTTTTCCAAATTGCCTTTGATGTCTTCGTATTTTTTTATTCCCAAAACTTCTGAATACGCTTGGCTCAAACGCTTGCGTTGTTCGTTGGTTGTAACATTTGCAAGGTTTACAATCTTCTCTGCATCAAAGAAGAAAAACTTTGCAATCTCAATCGGCATGATGAATTCACGAATGAAAATTTCTTGTCCGACTTCTTTTGCAAGTTCGCTTGGGTAGCCGTCAATCAACACTTCAACTTCTTCGCTTGTGCTTGTGAGTGCGTTGTAACTCCGTGTTACAATAATTTCTTTGCAGGGAACTTCGGGAATGTTTACATCAACAAATTTTATTGAAACATGAAAGTTGTAATCTTCTTCTGTTCGTGCAAGTCGGTTGAGTGATGAAGCAATGTATTTGCTGTAACCGCCTTGCTCCTCAATTTCTTTTTTGTAGAGGTCGTCAACTTCTTGCATGTTTCTTCCATACAAGCACCAAACCATTGACATGAGGAAGGTTGTCTTTCCGAAACCGTTTCTTCCGCTTACAATAAAAATGTTTCGCTTGCCCTCTGAAGTGAGGTCAATTTTATTTTCTCCCTTATAAATTCGGAAGTTGTATAGTTCAATTTCTTTGATTGTCATTGCATCAGTTTAATTTTTTTCTGCGGTGGTTTCGTCAATGAATTGCTCCAAACGATTCTCTATATCGTCAAGCAATCCACGCTTACGCATCATGAGGGTTTTGGTTTTCTGCAATGCCAGAAGGTCTTGAATGAGTTCAACATCCTTTGGCTCTTGCATGCACGACTTGCGTAGCAAGTCGCCTTCTTCTTTGAACTTTTCTTCTTGTTTGCTCATATCAAGTCTTATTTTATAAACTTTATTATATATATCTGATACTCGAAATTTAAAAAATAAATCTCTATACCAATAATATTGAATCAAAACTAGTTCCTGTTGGGTAATCAATTCAATAGGTTCATGTTTTTGAATTTCTTGTTGTGCCCTTAATAATTTATCAAGAATCAATGCCCTGGTTTCAAATAAATATGGTCCCCAATAATTTTCTTTAACTGTTCTATTTCGCCTTTCCTTTTGTCTGTATTTCTCTGGATTATCTCTTGTCTCAATTAATAAGTCTCTTATATCTTGAAGGGGTTCCATCCAATCATCACCATTATCTATTAAATAATCCATACTCTTATCTCTATTTACAACTGTGCAAACCCAGCATCCAAATCTGCTTTGACCGCAAGAAGGAGTTGTTTTATCAATGACCAATGGACAATCCCCTGATGAAGCATTTCTGTATAAAGTGATTAAATCTCTATGATGTCCTCCCCAAGGAGGAGGATTTTGAAGTAAGTATTGCCAAAGCTCATCTATACTAATATCTTTAATTGGTGTATAGATATATGCGTTTGCTAGGACATGCTTTCTTAATCTGCTATTATTGATTTCATGTTTATTTAAAGATCTGGATCTATTTGAACTTTCATCCCTTCGAGTGCCTATTAAAATAATTGCTTGACCATCCTTATCAACAGTTTCCAAAATAAACCTTGAAGTAGGATCAATTTTTAATCGTTCAGTGCACCATCTATAGAATCTATTTGGGGCAGGATAACCAAGGCCAATTGACTTTACCCAAAAACTTTCTTCCATTTTTGGTCTCGTTTCATGAACAGTTATGGGAAGGCTTTGCAAGGTAGCAGATTTCTCAATTTTCTTAAGTGTCTTTTTAATAAAACTAACAATCTTAGGATTTTCAACAAGAGTATCGTTACAGACTATATATATCCTACGTGATAATAATGCAGGCTCGATTTTTTTTAAAGCAATCCAGATTAATTGTAGCAACAGAGTTGAATCTTTACCTCCACTGAACCCGATTATCCACGGTCTTGTAGGATGTTCGTCATAAAGGTATTGATCGATAATTTCATTTTCAATATGCAGAAAGGGGCTGTTTGGCATCAAGATTAGTTTTGACAAAGTTAGGGGAAATCCATACATTAAAAATACATATTAATTACCCCCTGTCTCTGTTATCTCTATGTTTTTGTCTTATCAAAGTTAGCTCAGTCTCGTGGTCTTTAACTTGAACTAGGTCATATTCTTTCTGACCTGAAATAAGTCCGCATACATAGGAATTCGCTGGACTGATTTTATTCAGAATTGTATGAAGAAGAGTGGGCTCATGATTGGCAAGGATATAGCCGTCATTAAATCCTTTGATAAATTGTTGTTCGTTAATTTCCATCATAGATTTCGTTTGCGTTTTTTTCTAGATAAGAATGGATGGAGTCCAGATCATAGAGAATGATCTTTTTCTCAGGTTGAGAATACCGAATTTTACCATCATCCCTCAGTTTTTGAAGGGTAGTTTTTGACTTAATCCTGAGCTTAGACATGGCTTCTTCAGACGATATCCATTTGTCCTCTTTAATGCCTTGTTTCTCTTTGACTTTGGCTACTACCTTATCTATGAGGGCATAAAACGCTTCATCTTCAAGGCAAATGACTTCCATGCCTCAAAATTACTAAACTTTAATATGATGATAGCTAACTGAAATGCTAAGTCAAATTTGTTTGACCTATGTTTAACCCAGTTAAAATAAAAAAGGTCCGGATTTCTCCGAACCATGTACCCGGGGCGGGACTTGAACCCGCACGGCCATTTCTGGCCACAGGATTTTAAGTCCTGCGTGTCTACCAATTCCACCACCTGGGCAGTACAAATAGTAAATAGTAAATAGTAAATAGTAAAAAGTAAGTATTAAAAAATGCAAGAATTATTTTACACGGACCTTACCTCTGACCTTACCAATAATTTTTATAATGTTCTCAATTAATTCTAAATGTTTGGTAATTGGTTGACTATTCAATGGATACAACTCATTCATCAGCTGCAGCCAGTACCTGGTCTCATCCGCTTCCTCCAATACAATGCAAATTTTAGAATACCATTCAGCCTGCGATCTGCTAACACATGATGCTCTGAAATTAGCGGCGACAGAGGATGCACTGCGAATAAGTTGCTTTTTTATAATACTGCTTTCCTGACTTTCAGGAATTAGCCTTAGAAATAATATCAAGTTTAGTGAAAACTCAAAAGTTTTCCTTCGTAATTCATCATTGAACATAAGGTGTGTCGGGTGTTATAAATAATAGGCAACAACATTGTAAGAGTTTATTTTAAAAATTGTATTCTGCCCAATAAATTTTACTATTTACTACTTACTCTTTACTCTTAAAAAAGAGCGGGAGACGAGACTCGAACCCGCGACCCCGACCTTGGCAAGGTCGTGCTCTACCAACTGAGCTACTCCCGCAGTACAAATAGTAAAGAGTCAATAGTAAAGAGTAAACTTTTGAACTAAAACTCTTGCTTATAATTATTTCTCACTTCTGAGAAATCTGAATTTACAAATCTTGCGTATAGCCTTCAGACTGAAAAAATTACTGATGCTAATAAACCGCTAAATGTCAGATAAAAAATTAATCATGAGTCATCATTAAATGTAAACATTTGAAAATTAATGTTTTATAAAATAAAACAAAAGCACTTTATCAGCCGTTTACTTAATTCCTCTTTTCGGTCGTTACCGATTGGGGCTGCAAATATAAGTTCTGCGAAGCCAATGTTCACTACTGAAAGGGTAAAAAAAAGACATAAATCATATTAAAATAAGTCTTAATATATTATTTTTGTATAATCAATGAGTAAGCACGGAAAAATTCTGGTCGCCATGAGCGGGGGCATCGACAGTACGGTTGCCGCTGCGATGTTGCATGAGCAAGGCTATCAGGTGGTCGGCATAACCATGAAGACCTGGGACTATGCCTCCTCCGGGGCTTCAACCAAAGAGACCGGCTGCTGCTCACTGGATTCGCTGCAGGATGCCCGTAGAGTGGCGGTCGATATGGGTTTTCACCATTTTATTCTGGATATCAGGGAAGAATTCGGGGACGCTGTCATCGAAAACTTCGTAGAAGAATATATCGCTGGTAGAACGCCTAATCCGTGTGTGTTATGCAATACCCACATTAAGTGGAACGCTCTGCTCAAACGCGCGGATGGTCTGGATTGCGAATTCATCGCAACAGGGCACTATGCAAGAGTCCATCAGCTCGATGATCGTTATTTTATCAGCAAAGCCAAAGACCTGCACAAAGACCAGTCCTATGTACTGTGGGGACTTTCTCAGGAAGCCATGCGCCGGAGCAGATTCCCACTGTCGGAACTGCTTAAGTCCGAGGTCCGAAAGATGGCGAGTGACATGGGCTACGATAACCTGGCCAAAAAAGCAGAGAGTTATGAGATTTGTTTTGTTCCGGACAATGACTACAGGTCTTTCTTAAAGCGGAGGGTAGATGGTCTTGAAGATAAAGTTGAAGGAGGATATTTTATTAATGCTCGTGGTGAACTCTTAGGAAAGCATCACGGATATCCGTTTTATACCATCGGACAACGAAAAGGCCTCGGAGTGGCATTTGGGAAGCCAATGTTTGTCACCGATATTCACCCGGAGACCAATACCGTGGTGCTTGGTGATGAAGAAGATCTCAGTCGGCAAGGAATGACTGTCGGAAAGCTCAACTGGCATAAATACGACCACATTCCGGAGCAGGTAGAACTGATAACAAAGATTCGATACAAAGATGCAGGGCACCTGTCTGCCGTACAACATATAAACGGTCAGCTTAATGTGCAATTCAGCAGCCGCGTCAAGGGAATTGCTCCCGGACAGTCCGCGGTAGTTTATGATGGTGAGGATCTGGTCTGCGGTGGAATCATCGCTTCTTCATTACAGAATATTCCTTTATCATGAAAATCACCGATTGCGTAATCATTTGTGCCGTAGCGTTGTCTTTATTCATGCGATGTCAACCGGAGACAGCCGAATTGACGGATGATCAGCTCGGGTATCACTTCTTCCCGATTCGCGTCGGACTGCAATGGAAATACCAATGTGATTCGATTCTCTACCAGCGCTCCAACGGAGTCAAAGGCGATACAGTTCACTGCGAGATTATGGAAGTAATCACTGATTCAACGCGTGATGCCGAAGGAAATCCTTTCTACAATCTTGAAATATTCTACCGAAAAGATGAAACAAGACCCTGGGAGCTAATCGACAATGCATTCTTGACCGTGACGCCCTCCAGCATTATTAGACAGGACGGAGGTCTTGATTTTATTAAACTGGTTTTTCCAGTGATTAAAAACAAGTCATGGAATGGTAATATCCGCATCAGTCAGGAAAATATGATCAAGCTTAACGGTGAATTCTTCAAACCTTTTGCCTATTGGAGCGGAAAATCATATTATTACACGGATATTCTGAATGACGTTAAGATCAACGATAACTTCTATGATCAGATACTGGATGTGGAAGAGGTCAATTATACTGATGACCTCAACAGGATATACTCTACCGTCCGTTATGCAAAAGATGTTGGTCCCGTCTACCGTGAATTTTGGCTGTTGAGTTCAGATAATGCGGATCCAAGCCTGCCCTGGACGGTGAAGGCTGACTTTGGCGCAATTATCAAAATGTCACGAATCAAGTGAATGAACTGCAACCCATCGATCTGATTCCCGCTGGTCAGACTTTCAGACCACACGGCGTGAAAGGTGAGATAGAAGTGGATGTCGACGAGATCCTGCTGGAGTGGATCAAAAAAGAAAAAATTGTATTTTTTTTTGTGAACGGTACGCCGGTTCCATTTTGGCTGGAGGAAATTCGTAATGATGCAAGAATTTTCTTCAGGTTCGAAGAAATAACAACACCTGAAGCTGCACGTTCGCTTTCGCATAAACCATTTTTTGCTGATCGCTCAAGACTTCCGAAAAAGACCATCCAAGCCCTGAAAGAAACTTTGGAGGCTGATGCACTGACGGGGTTCATCCTCGAAGATGTACAATCGCAACGCGAAGCAATCATTCAATCAGTCGAAGAATACCCTTCACAACTTATGGCAGAAGTAATTCTTGATGACAAGAAAATTATGATTCCGCTTCATCCGGATTTTATTGTAAAAATGGATAAAAAGAACAAGCGGATTAAAGTTAGGTTGCCTGAAGGTCTCTTTGATCTTGCATGAAATGTGACTGCAACGGAAAACGCAATGATTTGATAATTTAATTACAGGCATTTACATGCCATCAGCGAGCTCCATCCAACGAAGTTCAGTTTCCTCTTTTCGCTGTTCAATCTCATTCAGCCGAAGTTGATTAACCTGGAAATCAGGATGATCAAAACTGCTTTCACTAAAATAAGTAAGCAATTTCTTTTTTTCTTCTTCAAGTTTGTCAAGCTGTTTTTCCAGCTTTTGCATTTCCTTGCGTTGCGCATCGTCTGCTTTTCTTGGGGCAGATTGGCCCGTAACTGTAGAAGAAGGTGCTCGAAGATATTTTTCTTTCTCCAGTGCATTGCGATAGTCTGAATAATTTCCGGGATAGTCTCTGATTTCTCCATTGGGTTGTAACGCAAATACATGCTCTACCAGCCGATCCATAAAAAAACGGTCATGCGATACGATCAGTAATACGCCTTCAAATTCCATCAGAAAATTTTCAAGAATATTCAGTGTAATCAGATCAAGATCATTCGTTGGCTCATCAAGAATAATAAAATTAGGGTTTCCGATCAGAATCGTCAGAAGATACAACCTGCGTTTTTCACCACCGCTGAGCTGTGATACAAAGACTTGTTGTTGAGGTCTTGTAAAGAGGAATTTTTCGAGCAGACTTTCAGCAGAAAGTTTCCTGCCCTTTTTGAGTGGAATGTAATCGGCTATTTCACGCACGACTTCAATGACGCGTTTGTCTTCACGCAGCATGAGACCGTCCTGCTCATAATATCCAAACACAACAGTATCTCCGATGATTACTTTACCCTGATCTGGCTTCAATTGTCCCGTAAACATTTTCAGGAGACTTGTCTTCCCGGTTCCATTGGGTCCGACGATGCCCACCCTGTCTTTCAGTTTGAATTTGTAACTAAACTGTTCTATGATCTTTTTACCTCCAAAAGATTTGCAAACATGATGGAGCTCGAGGATCTTCGTACCCAGTCTTTGCATATCAATCTCAAGTTCAAGTTCTCCGGGGCCTTCAGGACCTTGGACGGATTCCTTGACCTCATAGTATCGGTCTACACGCGACTTGGACTTAGTTGTGCGCGCTTTGGGCATGCGGCGCACCCATTCCAGTTCCTTGCGCAGCATTTTGTTGGTCTTGTCACGCACCGTAGCGAGGTTCTGCATGCGAAGCTCTTTCTTTTCGAGGTAGTCTTCATAATCTCCCTGGTATTTGATCAGACTGCCTTGTTCCAGTTCAATGATCTGGTTACACACATTATTCAAAAAATAGCGATCATGTGTTACCATCAGCAGACTGATTGAAGATTGACTGAGATATTTTTCAAGCCATTCGACCATTTCGAGATCGAGGTGGTTGGTAGGTTCGTCGAGAATCAGAAAATCTGGTTTGCTGCATAATACTTTCACAAGGGCAAGCCTCTTCTTCTGACCACCGCTGAGCTTTTCGGTAAAAAAATCAAAGTCCGGGAGATTGAATTTCCCCATCAGCTCCTTCACCGTGTTATCCATATCCCATGCCTTGTGTTCATCCATGAGGTGTAGGGCATGGTTAATTTCATTTTCGTCATGAGATTTTTGAGCAGTGTAGAAAGCCCTTAGCGGTTGCAGGGATTCATCCTGACTGTCAAGTATGGTCTCAAGCACGGTGTGCCCTTCCACGATTTCCGGTTCCTGTGGAAGATATGCGGTGCGAATCTCTTTGTTAAGCCAGTAATTGTAGTGGTCTCCTTCGGGATGTTCGGTACCAGCAGCGATGCGCAGCAGCGTGGTTTTGCCGCTGCCATTGCGGGCGACGATCGCAATCTTGTCGCCCTGATTTACTTTAAGATTGATGTTGTCAAGCAATATTTTTTCTCCGTATCGCAGGCTTACATCTTCGAGCGTCAGATAATTCATTTGTTTTATTTTACGGAAAAAATCCGGATTCTACCAGAGCGTCTTTTTTCGGATTTCTTCGATCTGATCGTAAAGTTGAATCAGCCCTAGGGTGCCCTGCAGATCAAAATCCATGATTTTCTTCTCCGTACCGTCCATTCTTTTAATCCAGATCGTAATGACATGATCGGCATTGCGGTCTCCATATCGCTTGTCCGATTCAGGCAGGCGAAGATAGTTGAGCATGTTGTTGAGAATGCGATACTGATCCGCATCACAGTTTGCTTTGTAGACACCTGGTTCAAGTTCTGTGTTGCGGATATTCTGAAGAATCATCCCGCCTGAACTGTCTATTTTTAATTTGTAATCCGGGCATCCTCCAAATTGACAATAACGGTGGATTTGCATAAAACGGATCGGCGAATGACTTGGGTTGGGATTGTATTCGATAATGGCATTATGTCTGTATATCAGCGTGTCTTTGCGGAGAAAACCCATTCCATACCAGCTGTTGTAATTTTTTGGAAACGTGACTTCAACACCTTTGACCATCTTGGTTGTCTTCTTGGTCATAAACTGTTTGTAAATAATCAACGGTCCGTTTTTGGTCTCTTCGATCACCGGAAAATTGAGATCGCCTTCCACTAAAGTAGGCTTCACTTCATGCAGATTAAATGCTTTTGGATCTTCGGTGGCCATGATCAGCCAGGCCTGATTCTCCTTGCGCTTGTAGCCCTGAACAAACAAATCGAGAAGACCGTCATCATTAAAGTCGCCAACGAACCAGGGAGAATAATCTATAGAGTCAATATAAAGCTGGTTGTCATCATTGAAGCCTTTGATGCCAAGCTGAAAATTTTTGAGTTCAGAAAAATTCTTATCAAGAAAAATGCTTACATCCTTGTCAACCGTAAAATCTTCAAATCCCTGTGACTGGACTTTTTGCATCAAGCTGAGTAAGCTCAGCGTCATGGTAATGCAAAATCTGAACCAAAAGCTTATCATCGGGATTGAATTTGAATTCAAATCAGCGCACCAGCGTAAACATCTTCGAATATTTGTTCGTCATGTTGTAGATATCAGTCACAATAACCTGAACAGTATAAGTATCAGCGGGTGCAGGGTTGCCTTTGTAATTGCCATCCCAGGAAGTCGTGACATTGTTGGCAGAAAATATTTCAGCGCCCCATCGGTTGTAGATCTTCCATTCAATCAACTTTACCTTACCAGGTTCCTTGAGATAAGGTGAAAACACCTTGTTATCCTGAATATCGCTTCCCGGCGCAAACACGTTGGCGATCTGTACCAGTGGGGTACAATCTTTGGCATTGAAATTATAAGTAAACGTTCTCACCTCACTGCAATATGTTACTTCAACCGTAACAGGATCGTAAGGGTAGCGCACCTCGATCGTCTGGGAGGTGGCCCCGGTACTCCACTTATACCTTACAAACTGATTTTTGTAACTGTCGGGATCCATCGCTACCGCGGAGACAACAAAGACTGTATCCCGGACGCCATCACAATAATCCAGCTTGGTAGTACCTTGCTTAAAATCAAAATAGCTGCATAAACGCTTCAGCTTAAAGTTGGCAGTGTCATAACGCACAGTGGAATTGACATTCGGCAACGCGAATGGCTCAACCTTCGTGCGGGTAAAAGTATCAATCCCGAAATTGGAAATAGCGACCGTGTCGGATGAACTGAAATAGAAACAATCGCTGAGCCTAGCATTTTTGTTCAGCTTGGCAGAAAAATACCGGAATGTATCTACTAATGATCCGGCCATTGTAAAATTATTTTCGGCGGGCAGATAATCCAGTCCAACACTCAGCGCCGTATAGGGCATAGGTGTGTTGAGAAACTGGGTATTGCCGTAATTTTTGTTGATGAATACACTGTTCGCCAGCAGCGAACGATTTGCACCTGTCGTGTACAGAAAACTCACGACAATGTTATTTGTAAAAAATTCAGGATGGCGGTAGTAGATCATGCGGGGCCGAAGGCTGCGGTTATAGGCTACCAGGCGATTGAAAGCATCTGCTTTACGGCTGGCAGGATCGAAATGGACAACCGCGTAATAGGAACGGTTAGGGTCTTTGTCATAATCGCCCGCTAGCGCAAGTTGATTATTGCCATATGGCACGATACCGCGGTTAAAATGAGTAAAATTGCTGTCGAGCGTATACACGTAATCGAATTGCAAAGTTTTAGACATCTTAGCCAGTCGATTGCGCCCGACGGTTAACATGTAGCCGTCTTGTCCGAGACTGAGGACACCTCTGATTTGTGTCGTGTCCGGAAACCTGAAATCTGCATTAACCTGAAAGAGATTGTCCATCTTCAATACATACCCGGTCAGATCTTTTTCATCGGTGCCGGCATTGAATACAAGTAACCTGTCATTATCATTGCCGATCAGTGTTGGATTGTAATACAGGCTCGTATTCGGGAGGCTTGTCAACTTGGGAAATTGAATATCTCCTTTGTTCGCATAGAGTGACAGGCAGTAAATACCGCTACCAGTTGATGAATTATAGACACAGGCAATATAAATCGTATCTGCATTGTTGATTTGGGTATGGCTGCTGTGCAGGTCAGATACCGCAGTTGCCGTATCAATTTTGAATTTTTTGATGTAACGGATATCGCCGCAGTAGTCGTACTTGATAAACATCAGCGCGGAATCTGCCGTGAGCCCGACATGCAGCCACCCGAAATCCGCTGTCTGGTGGGCGTCAACTTCAGTCAGGTGAAGACTGTCGCGAATATCAAAGAAATCCAGCGGCTGCGCCTTCATCTGGTATCCGCAGATCAATAGAAAAACCGTCAGGGTACGGATCAATAACTTCATCTTGGAATGGTTTTACAAGAGGACAAAGATAAGCGCCTCCGGCCGGCCTGCGCTGTTAAAGTTTATGTAATTTTGAACGATGAGCAGATATCATATATGTATATTATAATATATGTATTCAATTAAAATACAATTATATAGCAGATTAATTAGCCTGGTTTTGACCATATTCGGGCTTCAGCGGTCTGGTGCACAGGACCATTACGGCCTGGAACTGCTCAGCAGGGTCACTACCACCGAGCATTTGAGTAGTGTCTGGGGCCTCAGCCACAGCAGTGGCAGGGACCTGGCCCTTGTAGGTACGACGGCTGGTCTGCGGATATTCGATCTAGATGATCCGATACATCCCGTTGAGCTGGCTTTTTTTCAGGGTCATGATTGCGTGTGGCGCGAACTCAAGACCTGGAAAGACTATGTGTATGTCGTCACGGAATGTGATGACGGATTGATCATGATCGATCTTTCAGATCTTGGACATATCAGCGCACATCAACGTACAGTGTACATTGACCGCGATTCAGTAGAACACGCGATCACCCGCGCGCATACGCTTTTTATTGATGAAAAAGGATATCTCTACTTTGCGGGAGCCAATAACAATCATTCCGGATTTGTGATCCTGGACCTTCAGCAGGATCCACTGAATCCACAATGGGTCAACGGGTATGACGATGAATATTATCATGAGGTATTTGTTCTCCGGGACACTTTGTATGGCGCTTCAATTTATTTTGGCGAATTTGTGATCTGGGATATCAGGGATCGAATGAATCCTGTACGGTTGAACTCCCAGCAGACTGCTTTTCGATTTTCTCATTCTGTGTGGCGTGAGCCTGTAAGACCGGTGCTCTATACTGCCGATGAGCGTAATGGTGCGATCATAGAGAGCTGGGATGTGTCTGATCCACGACGGATTCGCCGACTTGGCGCCTGGCGAACGAATACGCCGGATGACCCGGAAAGCATACCGCACAATTGTTTTTTCAGGGATTCATTTTTGTTTGTTTCATGGTATACAGAGGGAGTAAGGGTGTTGGATGCGAGCGATCCCACCAATCTGACAGAGGTAGCCTGGTATGATACGCATCCGCAGAAGCAATCGGGATTTCACGGTGTATGGAATGTTTATGCATTTTTCAAATCAAATATTCTGCTGGCTTCAGATATTGAGAACGGATTGTACGTGTTGCAATTTAATCCTTCACGAGGCACCGTTGTCAAAGGATTGGTGACCGATCATAAGACCGGCTTACCAATTCAAAAAGTAAAAGTCAGTTTTTCTGACGGATTCAAAACCGTGCTGTCCCAGACCAATCTTTCAGGGTATTATCAGACCGGTTTTCATACCGGCGGGAAGTTGAAGATGACATTTTCCGCTCCCGCGTATAAAGATCTGATGATGGACATTGAGCTGCTGTCGGGAAGCACCACCATATTAGATGTAATGATGGAACCACTTGAGAAATATTCGCTCGAGATCGATGCCCGCCATGAATCAGATCAGGTGGCAGAAGAAGGAATCAAGATCAAATTGTGGAATGAAAACTTTAGTTATGAGGCGGTTACCGACGCACAGGGTAACGCTGGCCTGAATAATATTGTGGAAGGAGATTATCAGTTGCAGCTGGCGAAATGGGGCCGTCTGCACTACTCAGTTCCGCTGGTTAAGCTTGGGTCTTCGCAGCGCATCAATGCCGTCATGAAAGATGGTTATGAAGATCAATTTAATATTGCGGAAGATTGGATCAATATTCCTGATACGGTGGCACTACTTTGGCAGCGAGGTGATTTCAGCGAACTCTCTCCTTCGCCTTCCAATTATCCTTCTGCGGATATCGCGACAGACCTTGGACGTGTCGCATTGTATACGAACAATTTCAGCGATGAGTTGACTGAAAGGAATGTATCGGGACATCACTGGCTGAAGTCTCCGGAAATGGATCTTTCTGTTTATAGTGATATTGATCTGTCATATCATGTCTGGGCCTACGGTGGCTGGGACTCTTCGGTCAAGGAGTGTTATCTTGAATTTGATCAGCTACAATTACCGATTGAGCAGATCTACGAAAACCTCAGCGGACAGTTTAACCGAAAATCATCGTATTCACTGGATGTGCGCAATGTTGAGCGCAAGCATGTGCGTTTTGTTATTCATCTGTGGAATGATCCGGATTCTACTCAATACGCGATCAGTCTGAAAGCGGCGCTTGATGGTTTTAAATTAACGGGAAAACTTATCAACGATAATAAGTTCCAAAATCAGATTTCGGAATTGGAAGTTCATCCGAATCCGGCCAGTGATCATTTGATATTCCAAAACAATCGCAGCGAACCCTTGCGGATCCGTATTGCGGACCTTAACGGTCGGGTATATTATTCCGGATTAATGGATCAGAATCTTTATGAATTAAATCTGGACGGATATCCTCCCGGACTTTATATCATCAACCTCGTCGCTTCTGAAAGTCACAAGACGTACAACAGAAGTTTTGTAAAAGCAGGGCTTGTACATTGAATTCAAATTCCAATTCAGCAAGATTTGATCTCATCGTCGTCGGCGGTGGTGCGGCAGGTTTTTTTACAGCGATTTGTTTTGCTGAAAAGAATCCCGGTACCGCGGTGCTTATTCTTGAATCTTCTCAGGAGGTATTGGGCAAAGTGCGCGTGTCCGGTGGTGGCCGGTGCAATGTTACGCATCATTGTTTTGAGCCTTCAGCACTGATTCAACACTACCCAAGGGGCCAAAAGGAATTGCGGGGCCCTTTCAGCAGATTTGGACCGGCAGAGACCATTCAATGGTTTGAATCACACGGTGTGCCGCTCAAGACAGAAGAAGATGGACGTATGTTTCCAAGAGCCAACACTTCGGAAGCGGTGATTAACCTGTTTGTGCAATGTTGCAGGGATCATAATATTCAAATACATTGCGGTGAACGTGTCGAATTGTTTAGACCGGAGAGTGTTGGCTGGTTCGTAAAAAGTTCCAGGGCAACATACTTAACAAATTCATTGATGGTGGCCACTGGAAGTGACCGGCGCACCTGGGATCTGATGGCATCAATGGGGCATCACATGATAGCCCCCGTAGCGTCGCTCTACACGTTTAACATCAGCGAAAAGGCATTGCAAGAGCTCACCGGGATCAGTGTAATGAAGGCGAAGGTTCGAATCTCTCAAACGAATGATCAGGCTGAAGGGCCCTTGCTGATTACCCATTGGGGGCTGAGCGGTCCCGCCATTCTCAAGTTGAGCGCCTGGGCGGCAAGGGAATTGATGGAACTGGCTTATAAGTTTGACATTGACATCAATTGGATCGCCTTGCCGCAGGAACACGCGCTGGAACAGATGCAGAATATCAGGCATCAGCATCCATCAAAACTGGTGTTGAATACGCCATTATTCTCTTTGCCGCAACGCCTGTGGCAAATGCTTTTGTTGCGAAGTGGAATGAAAGAAGAAAGTGACTGGCAGTCCATGAGTGCTTCGAATCTTCGTCAATTGGCAAGTGTTCTTTGTCAGGATCATTATGAGGTCAATGGCAAGTCAACCTACAAGCAGGAATTTGTGACCGCGGGAGGCGTTGATCTGAAAGAGATTAATTTTAAGCGGTTCGAAAGTCGTCTGCATCCTGGACTATTCCTCGCCGGCGAAATACTGAACATTGATGCGCTGACCGGTGGCTTTAATTTTCAAGCGGCATGGACTGGTGCATGGATAGCTGCGGAGGCCATGTCCGAAGATATCCAGACAAAAGGATAAAGACTATGATGCTTCCTTTGCATAGGCTCTTGCTTGTGTTCATGTAAAGTTTATTCGTTGATACGATGATGTAGTAACACTGCGATTTATATTTAAAATTCTTTCTTTTAATCACTGCTGTATAGAACGCTATTTTATTATTCGCTATATAACAAGAAGCACAATTTAAAAGCGTCGAAAAACCAGCGATAGCGGTGATTTGAGGCTTCCAAAGAATATGCGTGGAGTAAATCCTTCAAACTCATAGTCATGTTACAGCGCTATTTATGCCGAGGATCATCCGTGGTTTTGCGAAGCAAAAATCGCCTTTTTTTCGACAAGTCTTTTTGTTACTTTTTGGCCACAAAAAGTAAGAGGATTTGATTAAATCGCCATTTTCCTGACATTGACAAATTAAGTTTTTAATATAGTGAGAAGCGACTGTATAAAATGAATCCACAAAAAATAAATAATAGGATCTATTAAATTTTTCCGGTTATTATATTTTTGAAATTATGAAAATGCTATATCTCATATCGATTTTTTTCTATCGTACTTTTTTGGCGTGCAAATAGTGACCAAACGTTACGAAGTAAAATTGAACGACAGTTCAATTTAGTGAAGGGAAACCCGCATTACGGGTCATTTATAATGACTAAATGAAAAACCTAGGCCAAGCCTTCGGATATAGAATTAAGAATGGCGCAGCATTCTATAAGGCAGTTTGTTTCTGAGCCATACACCGACTTAAACGGTCTATCGCATCGCCCCCTTCCTGGAAAGATTTTTATCGCTGTAATTTGCTTCTGCTCTTCATTCAATCTAAAGCCAGCACCAATTGTCGCCAAGCCTACATATTCACTCTTCGTGGCAAATTAAGGCGACTTTACTATTTTAATGTATTGTTCAGTCAAAGCGTTACTGTACACCACATCTAAAAATCTTTCTCTAATCGACTGCTGTATAGAATGCTATTTTTATTTTCCCATTATGACAAGAAGTACAATTTAAAAGCGTCGAAAAATCAGCGATAGCGGTGATTTGAGGCTTCCAAAGAATATGCGTGGAGTAAATCCTTCAAACTCATAGTCATGTTACAGCGCTATTTATGCCGAGAATCATCCGCGGTTTTGCGAAGCAAAAATCGCCTTTTATTTGACAAGTCTTTTTGTTACTTTTTGGCCACAAAAAGTAAAAGGAATCGATTGATTGATAAATTCAAGATTAAACGTCGCCAATAGCATCCAGCGAGTAGTTCAGCGAACACAAGCCGCTCATTTGCTTTTTTCCTTTCTTTTGTTCCGCCAAAAGAAAGGAAGCCAAAGAAAAGCTCGCGGCTGGGCGGCTCGCTTACCCAACATCAACTCATTCCGCTGCATCAAAAAAACTCGTCAAGGCATTGTTTTTCTGCTCTTAGCTTTCTCTTCACCAAACCTGCTAGTGTATTTCCCTCCCAGACTCAAACAGTTTTTGATGCAAGCGCTTCATTTGTTGGTTGGGTCCCAAGCTGCGCAGCCAATGCCGCAAGACAATAGTCAATAGTAAGTAGTCAATTTAAAAAAGTAAATGAATAAATTGGTTATTAATCATCTATTTAATTTAGTTCCAATTCTTAAATAAGTATTTCTATTAAACTGCTGTATAGAATGCTATTTTATTATTCGCTATATGACAAGATGTACAATCTAAAAGCGTCGAAAAATCAGCGATAGCGGTGATTTGAGGCTTCCAAAGAATATGCGTGGAGTAAATACTTTAAACTCATAGTTTTGATACAGCGCTATATATGCCGAGAATCATCCGTGGTTTTGCGAAGCAAAAATCGCCTTTTTTTCGACAAGTCTTTTTGTTACTTTTTGGCCACAAAAAGTAAAAGGAATCGATTGAACGATGTGTTCGAATTCAAGTTTATTATTTTTTTTATGAATTGATGATGCACGAAAGGAAGGATACGAATAGAATTAGAATAGAACACTTTCTTTTCCTGTTGTGTCGCCAATAGAAAGCAAGGAAGACAATTAAATGCTTCTGGTTGGCAGTATGGTCCTGTCCGGAATGCTATATCGGTACTTATTTTGCAAGGCTAAATTGATGACATATTTTGAATTCTTTACTCGTGTTTTCAAAGCGCTAATCTGGTGACTTAGTTCCAAATCAAATATTAATGTTCTCCAATGGAGTGCCGTAGGATGGAATTAACTAGGCATTTTGATTCAATTAAATTCTTAATGCTATTTTTTTCAATTTGATGAAAAAATGAAAAAAAATTTGGAATTTATTTAATTTTATATTATATTTGTATTAACAAGCTTGTCTGAGTGATGTAAGTCACCCTAATTGAATATTATTTTCTCATTTTAAAAGCAAATTTTATGAAACACAACACAACACAACACAACACAACACAACACAACACAACACAACACAACACAACACAACTATCCTTTAAAGTAAAATGGTTTTATTTAACGCTGATTTTTGTTATTTTAAATTCTTGTGAGCGTAAAGAAAATTTTCAAGAAGATAATACTATTGGTATCAACAAATCAAATGTCAATGATTTGATGAATGACTTAAACAAGACACTTTTACATAGGTATCCTGAAATTAAGATTCTTGAAAAATCAAAATTGACAACACGAGAAGAAGTTCATCATTGTGTACCCGATGTTCAAGGAACCAACTGTTCTACCCAAAGCTATGGAGAATATATTACAACTCCTGCCATATACCCTTGTTATATCGAATGCATGGCATACGTTACGTATCAAGTTACAATTTGTGTTGACGGTAATGGAAAGTTGATATCCCTAAATGTATTTAATCTAAGACTTGAGTTTTTTACAGGTTCTTGTTATAATGACTTAAGTGATTGCTTGGATGAACTGACTACTGAAGAAAATTTTTATTACTACGACAGAATGCAACAAGAATTGTCGTTTATCATTGAAGGACAAATACTTGGTAGTTTAAGTGGGATCCCTCGGTGCCCAAGTACAACATTAACTACCAACTATACAAAGGAAAGCTGTTATGCATTATGTATTCATAACGCATATGCCTCTCAAACCATTACGTATACGCTTGGAATATGCGGTCTGACATGTTGTACACGTTCAAGAACAGTGTGCAAAGATAATTCAGGCAATCTGGTTTATGGTACTCCTTCCTTCTCATCAACTGGTACCGTGAATTGCAGCAGTGAAACAACTATTGAGAACTGTGAGGGTCAACAACCTTGCTATACTGCTCCATGTGGATTATATTGATTTAATTATTTTTATTAGTACTGTTATATAAATGGAATGGTTCTAATTGCATTTATACTGATTTCAATTAGAACCATTCTTTAATAATGAAAAGGATATGAAATCAGCGGTATTAACATTATCAGCATTTTTATTGATATTCAATGTATTGTATGGTCAACTATTCAAACCAGTTACATTTCTAAATTATAAGCCTATTTGGGAACATTTGAGTATTGATCAGAACTTGCCTATCAACATATTAATTTACCTGCCAAGCGACCAGACAGCTTTTGATAATGTTTACATCAGAGATAATAAATTGTTTTTAGTTTACAATTTGTGGTCCTACTATCTGGATGGTTATTTTTTTGAAGTTCTTGACCTGGAGACGGGAAATACAATATGGACGGACACTTATTTTAATCCCAGCAAGCGCAACAGGAGATTTGGACTTAACCCAAGGTTGAAGAATGATCAGGTCGAACTCATGTATTTTAAGGAGATTTACCCACCAAATTATTCCATACCTTTTTGGAGTTCGGGTCTACCCTGTAAGAATACTTATAATTACCAAACAGGTGATTTGATTGATTCGACGACTTTTCTACCAGGTGATACCAGTAAAAACAGGTTTCATATTCCATTTCAGTTACTACCAGATATCGGAAGTCAGTTGTATTCGACGGATGGGGGATATATTTACAATTCCTATACGGGAGGTTTGGATGGGACCGGTATTAATACCTTCCTTGAATTAAAAAGCTATCTTCTGGATACAGAGAGAAATATTATTGATTCTGTTGATTATGAGGTAAAATTAAAGTATCCTTTTTACGACAATAGAATCATTAATATTGATGACACGACGTTGTTTTATTATGGGATCAGTAGTAAAAATGAAAACGGGCGTTACTTTAATAATTTCTATTATAGTTATAATAATCTTAGAATGCAACCTTATGATTCTGGAGAGATCAGCTCGATTCTACCTGAAGGGGATTATTTGGTGCCAATGGATGTGACTAAGGACTATTTTACAGTAGTATCCGGTAATATCATCGACAGTTATAGAAAGGATTATCGAAATGTAACGACAATTGATAGATCTGGTAAAGTATTATCTCAATTTGATTTAGAGCCATATGGATTTAGAGATACTGGTGCTTATTTAATTAATTTGAGAACTACAAGTTATAGTACCAAAGATGGATTAAGAACATTATTATGCAGACAATTCTATGAAAGCCCTAATATGTATTTGCAGTTTTACTGGCTAGAACCAGGTGGCTATATTAAAAAAATTAAAAAACTAACCTTAGACTTTAAAGGGAAAGGTTATCTTGCCATTCACAAAATGAAGAAATACGGTGAAAATATATTAGTGCAGTTTTCCTTCAAGGATAGCGCAGTAATGGTTGAAAATAAACCATCATGGAATAGTTGGTCTATGATACCCATTAAGGATTTGGAGGAAATTTCTGGCGCCAATAACCCGGAGGATGAGGTATTTATGACATTGTCACCGAATCCATGTTCGTCAGGATTTAATCTTAAATCAGAGACACTGCACCAATCGAAAGAAATTCATATTCGTGACATCAATGGACAGGTTGTATTTTCTCAAAGAATTACATTTAAAAATCAATGGATAGACTTTAGTGGCTACTCTATACAACCGGGATTATACTTTATTTATATTGTTACAAATGGAAGAGAGACTATTGTGCAAAAGTTGATTGTTGAATAGATGTTCATATTTCTTTTGTGGCTTCTAGCGGCAAATTCAAATCGTTTCAGCATCCAATCCCTCCTGCTTACATGCAATACTTGAATTTCTTTAAGTATTTTCGGAGCGGTATAGCTCTTAAAATTCCTGATTACATCCGGTAAATTTCCATTTGAAGCGCTTAAAATGCAATGCATGTGATTGGTCATGATGACATAAGCCCATATTTGTAATACTTAATTCTTACGACAAAAATCCAAACTTTCTATGATAATATCTCTATACACTTTTCCGGTAAATATATCTACCCAATCCACTACCTGAAATGTTAAGAAATATGTACCTGCTTTATCAGCAATCTGGTATCCCGTTGTCATTTTTAGGCAAAGTTGGGAAAGCATTGATCAATATCACGAACAGCTGGCGTTTGAATGTCTGATTATAATGCAACTTAGATCAAAGTTATAGGTTATAAACCTAATGACACACGATCATAGGCCGGAGCCTACGCTCAGTAAGGGTAAGGGCAAAGACGACGAAACAATAGTCAATAGCAATTAACCAAATTTAGATGAAACAATTGATATAAATTGGATATTACTCATCTATTTAATTTAGTTACAATTCTTAAATAAATATTTCTATTAATCTGCTGTATAGAACGCTATTTTATTATTCGCTATATAACAAGAAGCACAATTTAAAAGCGTCGAAAAACCAGCGATAGCGGTGATTTGAGGCTTCCAGTGAATCTGTAAAAAAAACTCCTTCAAATCAAAGTTGCCTTGGAGCACTATTTATGCCGAGAATCATCCGTGGTTTTGGGAAGCAAAAATCGCCTTTTTTCGACAAGTCTTTTTGTTACTTTTTGGCCACAAAAAGTAAAAGGAATCGATTGAACGATGTGTTCGAATTCAAGTTTATTATTTTTTTTATGAATTGATGATGCACGAAAGGAAGGATACGAATAGAATTGGAATAGAACACTTTCTTTTCCTGTTGTGTCGCCAAAAGTAAGCAAGGAAGACAATTAAATGCTCCTGGATGGCAGCATGGTCCCATCCGAAATGCCATGCCGGTACTCATTTTGCAAGGCCTGATTTATCACTTATTTTAAAATCTTTCCTCGTGTATTCAAATCTTTGATTAGATAATGAAGCACCATGTCAAGTATCTCAGCCTGAGACCAGGAAATGACCAGTGTATGATTTCATTCAATCGAAGTGGTATTCTGAGGCAACAGCAATCTAACCTCGCTGATCAGCACAGCAATCATCACTACCCGCGCTGTATCCGAAAAATGATGGGAAGACTCTTCATCAGGATCAAGTGAGGAGTAAATAAATTCTACCAGGTCCTCATTGCCTGTTAGGTTGACGAAGGTGTCAAAACATGCTTCGATATCCTTCTGTTCGTTGACAATATCCCAGGTGGATTCGTCAGTTTGCTCCACGGTCTTTTCATCGGGTTGTGCAACAGTCGTTGTTCTTTGGATTGCCTCATACAGGATGACATAGAGAAATACCAGGTAGTCCATCTCTTCGTCCGTCAACAACTCGGCATGAGAGCCCAGGAGTATATCAAAGCAGAGGATGTTGTTTTTCTCAATTTGTTCCAATGTCAGATCAAATCCCCCTGGATTGGTTTCAAATTGTTCGATGATCTTGTCAAGAAGTTCGCTGTTGATCATGGTTGTTTTTTTAAGTCTTTATAGGCCCACATGTAGAGGCAGGCGGTTGTCCGGTAAGGTCGCCATTTTTCTGCGATGGCATATAGTTTTTTTTCCAGCTCTTTGTTCTGTTGTCGAAGTTTGTAGATGTCGACCATGGCCGTTCGAATGCCGTAATCCAGCGGAGAAAACACATCAGGTCTTCCCAGGCAGAACATGAGCACCATCTCGACGGTCCAGCGGCCAACACCCTTGATTTGTGTCAGTCTGGCGATGATCTCTTCATCATCCAAAGATGCAAAATCACTGTTTTTTAATTTGTTGATTTCAAAATGCTCCGCAATGTTGCGAATGTAATTTGCCTTTTGATAGGATAGTCCTGCAGACCTCAGTGTCTCAATGTCTGTATTCAGTATACTTTTATTGGAAGGGAATCGGCTGCCATAAATCTTTCTGAAACGGTCCAATATGATGGGCGCTACTTTGACCGAAAGTTGTTGACTGACGATCGATTTGATGAGGTATTCCCTGACCTGATCCGATGGAGTTATTTGATAGATATGCTCCGAAGGAATTTGCTGCATCACATCCCGTAACCTGGCATCTCCCGATAACACCTTCTCATAGGACATTTATTGATATATTTGTAACTCATGCAAAAGTAATGAAGATCGCAGCAATTTCGCTATTGGCTTTTTTAACCTCGCTCTTCAATTTGCAAGGGCAGACCTGGAATATGTCGCTCTGCAGCAATTATGATAATGACAGCCTTCCCTTTCGCGGCCCGGTGGCTTACAATGATGTATGGGGCTATGCTACTTCCACAGGAAAGGAGATCGGAATCTTCGGATCTGTCGATTCAATATATTTCTTTGAAGTCATGCCGGATTGTAGCGCAGGACTCCGCAGAATCAATGTGTTCAAAGGTGGATACAGCTCAATTTGGAGAGACTTTAAGACGTATTCGCATTACGCCTATGCCGTTGCGGACGAGGGCAGCGAAGGATTGATGGTCTTTGATCTGCAGTATGCACCGGATTCAATTCTTTTCATAGGCAGAGATGACACGACATTCAACACAGCGCACAACGTATTCGTTGATACAGCGCGTGGACATCTTTTTCTTGCCGGGGCACAGTCCAATCACCAGAATGTAGACCTGATGATGTATGATCTTCACGCCACTCCTGCAGCACCGAAACTCATCAAAAAAATAAGCCTGCCCGGACATTATGTGCATGATGTGCACGTCTATCATGATACGGCTTTCTGTTCTCACGGATACAACGGGATGTACATCTATGTCCTGGATAGTGTGGGCAACTTCAATGTGCTCAGTTCTATTACAACTTATCCACAGCAGGGATATAACCACAGCAGCTGGGTGAGCAAGAACCGCAAGTATCTTGTCTTTGCCGATGAGACACACAATACGAGCCTGAAAATTTACGACATCAGTAATATTTTATCACCAAAACTGAAAAGCCTGTTCCGTTCTGCACTGTTGGCTCCAAAAGATACCATGAGTATCGTGCACAATCCTTTCATCAGGGATGACAATGTTTTTTTGTCATACTACCATGATGGAGTTCAGATATTCAATATTTCGGATCCGACGCAACCACAGCAGATCGCGTATTATGATACCGAACCCGGAAATACCGATTACAACGGATACCAGGGTGCCTGGGGGGTCTACCCTTACTTGCCTTCCGGTCGAATACTTGCCAGTGACATCAGTCATGGTTTTTTTGTCATGAATGTTGACTTCACACTTGATCTAGAACTTATTGAACTGAACGCCACGCGCAGAGGCAAAGAGATTGAATTAAACTGGAGCCTGGTTAATCAACGTCGATTCCGAAGTATCATGCTGCAGCGTTCACACGATCAATTTCGCTGGTTCACCATTTACAATATCGGCGATCATCCGGAAATTTCAACGCACTGGGATCCTGCATCTGAAAGTGCACTGAACTTCTATCGCGTCCTCGCGGAAGGAGAAAATGGCAAAGATTATTTGTCCAATGTGGTTAAAATCAAAGGGGAATCAACGGAAAACATCACGCTTTACCAATGCGGGGAGTCCATTTGTTCGCATCACACTGGCAAATTGGCTGAACTCAGCGTTTCTGGCATGGAGGGTTGCGTGCTGTTATTGGAAAAGAATGTGTCCCTGCCTTTCAGATTGCCTGACGGATTCAAACCCGGTATCTATGTTGTTGAAGCGTTGCCCGAAAATGAGGGTATTCGGCAGGTCTTCAGGTTCGTGAAATAAAAATTCTAATATTTTTTGTCTTCCAAGCAACACCAACCGTGTTATGACGGTCACACAATTATTGAATCGTAGAATCGGGGTAGTGATCGGGCCGGTCTGAAGTGGTCTTTGAGCAATACCTGCAATTCATGACTGAATTTTGAGGGGATTGATTATTTTTACAACACACATTAAAACTACAAGGCCATGCCAGTACCAAAGTACAGTGGCACTTTTGGACAACCCGAATTACTCCACCTCCTGCGCAGGACACTCTTCGGAGTCAACAATGCAGACCTCGATGCCTTTAAGGGCAAAACCATGGATCAGGTGGTTGACTTACTGCTAAGTTTTACCACGGATGTTCCTCCACCGGTCAAAACGTATTCTGTCAAAGTCAATAATGTCCTCGATCCAACAGCAATCGATACCGAAGTGCAATTCGGCAAAACCTGGGTGGACACACCGATCAATAATCAGGCAACTTCACCCGACGGCTACCGCAAGGAAAGTTACAAATCCTGGAGAAGTATGCTGATGATCAACCAGGACAGAAACTTAAGAGAACAACTTACGCTCTTCTGGCACAATCATTTTTCAACAGATACACGGGAAGAAAGCTCCTTGATGTCCTACAGGCATAACAAAATGCTACGGGACAATTGCTTGTCAGACCTCAGGACAATTTTGATTAATGTGTCGCTGAGCCCATCCATGTTAAGATATCTCAACGGTTATGTCAACACCTCCAAAGCCCCCGATGAAAATTATGGACGGGAGCTGCAGGAACTTTTCGCCATCGGAAAAGGTGCAGGTTCAGGCTATACCGAAGATGATGTCAAGGCCGCCGCACGCGTACTGACCGGATGGAGCTTTATCACCACAGACTATGCAGACAGCAAAAAACAAGGTATTCCCCGCACCATACCGAATAATAATCCGGCGACGCCAAATGAAAAGACTTCAAGGGCCAGTAATCATGACATAACAGCCAAATCATTTTCTTCTTTCTATGGCAACAAGACCATTGCAGCTGCGAGTCCTGTCAATTACGATACAATGAAGGCAGAACTGGATCAGTTGATCGACATGATCCTTGCTACAGATGAATGTGCACGATATATTGTCAGAAGATTCTACGTTTATTTTGTACATTATAATGTTACATCAGACATAGAAAAGAATTTAATAGAACCACTGGCGGCAGATTATAAGGCAAGCGGATACAATACAAAACAGATGTTGAAAAGTCTGTTTACTTCAGCGGCTTTCTACGACAGCTGCGTACGTGGTGCTATGATTAAGAGCCCGGCAGTACTGACAATTTCAGTGATGAGGCAGTTCGGAATGAGCAAACCATCACCGTCCCAACTCGAGGCGTATTATTATCTGGGCACGCTGTTGAAAAACTATACCGCAACGATGGCGCAGGATCTGATTGATGCGCCGGATGTGGCCGGCTGGCCAGCTTATTACCAGACGCCACAGTTTCATGAAATGTGGATCGATACGGCAACTTATCCCAACAGGAAGAACTACTGCGAATCACTGATGCGCAACGGTATCAGTCCCGGCACCAATTTCTATGAGGATGTCAGTAAGAATTTGAAGTTCTTGATTGACTTTGTCGCATTTGCCAAGACATTTAGCAAGCCCTCCGACCCCAATGTTTTGATTGACGAATCGAGCAGGTTGCTTTTCGGTGCAGCCATTTCGCAATCCGTCAAGGATCAGTTAAAGAAAAATTATCTGCTCCAGGGTCAAAACACAGATTATTACTGGACCAATGCATTCAATGCCTATGTTGCCAATCCGAATACCACAGATCCCGATGCCAAAAAAGTGCCTGGGATCCTGCGCGACCTTTATATCGACATGGTCGGTGCGGCTGAATTCAATTTGATCTGATTCCTTCAACTTTAAACAAGAAGCAATGAAAAGAAGACAATTTATACACACAGTTCCAGTTGCGGTAGGAGGAATGACAATGACCGCCTATGCCAGCAGCCCCATGTTACGTGCGCTGTCAGAATCACTCTATGACACTGACCGCGTGCTCATCGTGGTTCAGCTCAACGGAGGCAATGACGGATTGAACACAGTGTTTCCACTGGACCAATATGATACCTTACTCAAATTCAGATCAAACCTCCTGATGCCAAGTGATAAAATATTGACTTTGTCTGGCAACGGAGGCGCTACTGGTATACATCCGGCCATGTATCGATTCAAGGAGCTCTATGACAAAAATCAACTCGCCATTATACAGGGTGTAGGATATCCATCGTTCAATTTTTCGCATTTCAGGGCCTCTGATATCTGGGTGTCAGGTTCCGATGCCAAGGAAGATCTCAACTCAGGTTGGCTGGGCCGATATGTCAACTATGAATATCCAAATTATCCAGTAGGATTTCCGAATCCGACCATGCCTGACCCGCCCGCGATCAGAATCGGATCCAATGTTGGTCTTGGTTTGCAGAATAATAACCTCAACATGGGTATTTCCATCAATAACACCAATGATCCGCTCAACCTGACGGGCAATATTTACAAGGATCCCGTATCCGCAGATTGCCTTGGGAAGGAGGTCGCTTTTGTCCGCGAGATCCAGCGCCAGACCGACAAATTCGGTGATGCAGTATCTGCCGCAGGCAAAAAGGGTGTCAACATGTCTACACTTTATAGCGCCAGTGGTAACTCGCTGTCTGACGCACTTAAAATCGTCGCCAAGCTGATTTCTGGAGGCCTGAAGACAAGAATTTACTGGGTCAACATGGGTGGTTTTGACAACCACTCTTCTCAGACCAATGCGGCAGACCGTTCGACAGGAACACAGGCCACATTGCTTGGTAGGGTTTCTGATGCAATCTATGCTTTTATGGATGATATGCGTCTGCAAGGCTTTGAAGACAGAATTCTCGGTATGACCTTTTCTGAATTCGGACGCAGGGTGATGAGTAACGCTTCAGGCGGAACGGACCATGGTGCTGCTCAACCGATGTTTGTGTTTGGAAAGAAAATTATTCCAGGCATACTGGGCAAAAACGCAACCATTGATCCCAATACGACGGTCAACTCCAATGTGGCCATGCAGTATGATTTTAGATCAGTCTACGCCAGCATACTGAGAGACTGGTTCTGCGTGCCATCAGTTGATCTGGAAAGTGTGATGCTGCATAAATTCCAGCCGTTGCCATTACTGGATACCGGCAACTGCATTCCGACCTATACGCATGAACAAAACAATAAAGCCGGAGAAAATCTGGTTTATGCCTATCCGAACCCGTTTGTGGACAGGACTTCCATCAAATTCGAATCCAAAGGAGGATATTCCATTGTACAAATCTTTAGCAATGAAGGCGTGTTGATTCGCCAGGTTTATGAAGGGGAGCTGCCGGAAGGTTCTTACAAGATGGATGTCGAAATGGGTGAAGTGCCGGAAGGAATATATTACATCCGTGTTCAAACCGGAATCTATCAGCAGGTTAAGAATATTCTCAAGGTTCGTTAATCGGGCAACGCATTACATTAACTGATATTTTGTGTATCAGGCTGTGCAATGGAATTGTGTCTAGGTGATTTTGTTCCGGATTGAAAATTCATTAATTAGTGCTTGTTTTTGCAGCAGGTTCTAGTGTAATAATTGACAGAAATGAAGTATTAGAAGTATAGCGATATGCAAATATTATACTTCATACAGGCTGATTGATTATATGAATAATTGAAGTCAATAAGTGATGCATAAGTTCTATGCTGAAAACACATAACAAATGCCTTATCCAAAGTGACCTTTGACTGAAGCAAGCCAATATTTTAGCACTTCATACCCAACGGAACGAACTTATTTTAAATTCTGAAGGACAGGGTCGCCGATACACTCCTTCCGTCTGAAGACCAGATTCCGGGACCTGGATAGAACTGTGGTCTCTTTGTAAAATATTGTTTGTCGAAGACATTATTCATGTTGAGTCTGACGGTGACCTGATGAGGCAATGCAATCATCACATTGACATCCCAAAGATGATAGGCTGGAACAAGTCCGGTGGCACCGTTGATGTCAGGTGCTGATGCGTTGAGGGCATCTGCGTAACTTGAAGAAACGTAACTATGGAGAATATTCAGGGTTGAAAATTTATATCTTGCGGTGATACCGTTTCTGCTAATCCAGTGAGGTACAGATTCTACCTGGTGACCGCTGATATCAACGTTTTTATTTCCCGAACGAATAATGGCATGCTGATACATTGCATCCATATAGGATGTGGAGGTAAAGACGGACAATTGCCAATAGGAACTGAGATATGCATCTGCCTGCAAAAATCCTTCCAGACCTTTTGTTCTCGAATCACCGATGTTGGTTCTGAAAATAGTAGTCAGGCCCTGATTATCAGTTTGTGCAATGGTGCCAAGCCTGTTATTGTATTGTAACATAAAAGCGCTCAAATCCCATTTGAGAAAATGCCATTTGCCCCTGAGACCTGCATCCAGATTGTAACCTTTGGCATCCTTGAGGTCTTTATCGGCAAATTCTAAAGTAGAAGTTGGAATAATATCTTTCAGTATAACGGGCCTGTAAGATTGAGAGATTCCGGCGTATAAATTGGTTGAAGAATTCACATTATACTGCAGATTGGCTCCCCCCAGTAAAAACTGGTGCTGAATATTGTTCGGAAGTAGTGAATCGGAATAATAAACAATTTTACCGCTCATTTTGCTTTCTCCGGACTCAAACCTTAAACCTCCTGAAAGTAAAAGCCTGGAAGTCAAGTGAACGCGCTGTTCCGCAAAAACGGCAATATTCAAAGTCTTGTAATGGAGATCTCTTCCCCACCCGGGTTGCACGAGGCTTAGGTCAAAATCTGATCCGGTGGTTCCCTTTCCCAATTGCTGTCGGTGCAGATCATTATTCATCAATTGTATTCCGGTACAAAGTTCATGGACCTGCCGGCCGGCTTTAAAGGAATGAATAATACGCACTTCCGAAGTTAGACTGTTGAAGTGATCAATGTCTACCTGTCGGTTATTATACTGCAAGGTAGAAGCTACGATGCTGTCTCTGACTGTAGCCGGTTTGTCAAACATGACACTGTTGCGTGATCCGATGATTTTGGATAGACTCAAGAAAAGTTGAGTAGATGGACGTATTTTCCAGTTGACCGTCAAAGAAGGAATGTGAATATCCGGATTGTAGTAATTTCTGGAGCGCGTTGAGCTTCTGGGATCAGCAGCAAACATGCTGTCGTTGAGCGGTCCGGCAAGTCTGATCAGATAGTTGGAGTGCGTATACTCAAATTTCAATTGCAGTGAAGAAGAGTGATCGTAAAAAAGTGAAATGTTTTCTGCATTAAATGATGACTGACTGTTTCTACGATAGCCCTCAGAACTTTTTTTATTGAACCAGGCAATGTATCTGAATTTGTTTTTTCTTCCGGAGACAGAATTATAAGTACTCACCATTCCAAAAGAGCCGACAGAATTGACAGATTCGAAGGAAAATGTTTTGGTACTGTCTGGAAGTTTGCTGATGTAATTGATCATGCCGCCAAATTGCGCTCCATATTGTAATGAAGCGGTCCCACGTACCAATTGAATCCGGTCCACTGCTTCCATAGGGATATTGTAATGACTGGCAGGATATCCGTACATATCCGAATTGGTAATTATCCCATCTTTGCGGATATTAAATTCCCATCCGCGGTGAGGATCCAGCCCGCGTGTAGAAATATTGATTTGATTGCCGGTTCCGTCCATATCATAAATGAACGCGCCGGGAACTTTGGCAAAGATTTGTCGGCCATATTTTTCAGCCACACTAAAGGCTTTGCGGTTCAAATCGATTACTTCACTTTTTTTGCCGGAAAAAATAAATCCGCCTTCCACACCCGTTAATCTCTTGACCTCCGAAATTTTGCGCGCACCGGTGATCTCTGTTTCCTGCAATTGGAACACTGAGATTGAATCATCCATTTGTTGCGTGTATCCTTTAGAAAAATAAAACAAGGCCAGTGAAATACAGATTAATACCCTCATTTACAAAATAGTTGATTCATGGGTAAAAATAATACGTAACAATGAATGTTTAAGCAAGTATAATCTACTTGACGAATTAATAACAAAAATTGACCAATGAAGGCAATAATTTTAATAGTTTTTTAATTTGAATGTTTTATTTTTAGAAATATGAATTTATCTCATTTGTAATGGTTTTGCATTTTAATGTTGATTATTATTTTTATGATATATTCATTTGTTACCGATTACAATTTTGTTTATAAATTGAGTTTTTAGGAAAAATAACCATTGCAAAAATGATCGTTGATTAAGCGGCAGTCTTACATACACTTAATAACTTTATTATAATGCAAAATGCCAAGATGATTTGTAGAAGATCTAAATATCAATAATTAAGGTTAAGATTATCATTACTGATTTGTATATATAATATTAATTTTCGCCTAAAGTTTCAGCACATGATTTTTCCATTTCAGATACATACCGAAGATGAATACCGTCATCACTACAATCAAAGCATAAATGATCCGGAATCATTCTGGTCTGGTGTGGCTTCGCATTTTGTGTGGCGCAAGAAATGGGATCAGGTGCTGAAATGGAATTTTAAAGAACCTCATATCGAATGGTTCATCAACGGCAAACTCAATATCACTGAAAATTGCCTCGATCGTCACATCAAGGAAGGTAGAGGTGAAGTTCCGGCCCTGATTTGGGAGCCGAATGATCCCAAAGAGCCTCATCGGGTGCTTACCTATCGCGAACTTTTGCACCAGGTCAATTTGTTTGCTGAAGTATTGCGCATACAGGGTGTTCGTAAAGGGGACCGCATCTGTATCTATATGGGAATGATTCCAGAGCTTGCAGTAGCGATCCTGGCTGCAGCCAGAATTGGCGCAGTTCATTCGGTGATTTTTGGTGGTTTCAGTGCGCAGAGTATCGCAGATCGGGTTGACGACGCCGGAGCGGAATATATCGTTACTTGTGATGGCGCTTTTCGGGGCAGCAAGGAAATCCCGCTAAAACCAGTGATTGATGAGGCCCTTGCACACTGCAGGGAAGTCAAGAAAGTAATTGTTTTCCAACGTACCGGCGCAGATGTATTGATGAAGCCTGACAGGGATGTTTGGTGGCATGATGAAATGCGTAAGGTAGAATACGCTGGACAGATGCAGATGGAGGCAGAAGAAATGGATGCTGAAGACATGCTTTTTATCCTTTACACTTCAGGCAGTACGGGCAAACCAAAAGGTGTCGTCCATACCTGTGGCGGATATATGGTGTGGGCTGCCTATACATTTGTCAATGTATTTCAGTACAGACTTGGTGAGATCCATTTTTGTACCGCAGATATCGGTTGGATCACCGGACACAGCTACATTCTGTATGGGCCTTTATGTGCCGGAGCGACTTCTCTAATGTTTGAAGGTGTGCCAACATGGCCTGATGCGGGAAGACTTTGGGACATCGTTAGGAAGCATCGGGTAAATATCTTATATACGGCACCTACAGCAATTCGGAGTCTGATGTCATTCGGTCTTGAACCGCTCAAAGACAAAGACTTCAGTAGCCTCAGATTGCTGGGTTCAGTCGGAGAGCCCATCAACGAAGAAGCATGGCGTTGGTTATACGAGAATATCGGCCAATCAAATATTCCAGTTGTGGATACATGGTGGCAGACCGAGACGGGAGGCATCATGATATCAAATCTGGCAGGTGTCACACCGCATAGACCAGGTTGGGCAACATTGCCACTTCCCGGCGTACAACCCGTACTGCTCGATGATCATGGCAGTGAGGTGTTAAATAAGGATGAAGATGGTTTGTACAAAGGTAACCTGTGTATTAAAGCTCCCTGGCCAGGGATACTTCGGACCACCTATGGCGATCATGAACGCTGTCGCCTCAATTATTTTGAGCGGTTTGCGGGCATGTATTTTACAGGAGACGGTGCCATGCGTGATGAGCACGGCAACTATCGCATTACCGGAAGGGTGGATGATGTTCTCAATGTGAGCGGCCACAGGATTGGTACCGCCGAACTGGAAAACGCCATCAACATGCATCACGCCGTAGTCGAAAGCGCCGTGGTCGGTTATCCTCATGATCTCAAGGGACAAGGTATCTATGCCTATGTCATTTGTGCGGATATTGTCGATGATGATCACGCCATGCGTCAGGAGATTTCTGTGACTGTCAGCAGGATGATCGGCCCGATTGCAAAACCTGATAAGATTCAATTCGTACAGGGTCTTCCCAAGACCCGAAGCGGAAAAATTATGCGTCGAATCCTGCGAAAAATTGCTGAAGGAGAGACCGATAATGTTGGAGACATCACTACGTTGCTGGATCCTTTAATCGTCGAAGAGATTAAGTTAAATCGCATTTTCTGATCAGGTCCCTAATATGTTACAGTTTTTTCTTTTTTGAAGGAATATTCCAAGGCTATAAATAAGTCCATACACCTGTGAGTACATCTTGGATATTGGCTACTTTTAGGCTAAATTAGATCCAATGAATAGATTTTATTTGACCAGGTATTATTTGAGTTTGATAGCTATTTTGTTACAGAGCGCAGTCAGCGCACAGGATTATTACCGCCAGGACAGCGTTCAGGAGGTCAAAATTTATTTTGCTTATACAAACTGGGATTACCGGCTGGACACCGCCAAGGCAGGAAAGGAAGACTACATTCTTGCGTCATACTGTCTGATCAACGGCGTGCGCTATGACAGTGTCGGCGTCAAGTATAAGGGTAACAGCAGTTATCGCGCTGCACAGGTCAAAAATCCGCTGCATATTAAGCTCGACTGGGTCAGGGAATCCCAAAACTACAATAAGATTACGAGCATGAAATTCGGTAACAATTTCGCTGATCCTTCAGCAGTTCGCGAAGTGATGTGCTATGAAATTCTCGGACATTATATGGACTGTTCTGTCGCAAATTTTGCCAAAGTCTATGTCAATGATCAGTACCTGGGACTGTATTCCAATGTTGAAGCTGTCAACAAAAAATTCTGCAGTGATCACTTTGGTTCATCTGAACATGTATTTGTCAAAGGCAATCCGGACAGACCGAGTCAGAATTCGACCAGCAATTTGGTATACATCAATAATGATAGTAGCAAGTATTACACACTCTATGGAATGGAAAACGGAGTTGGGTGGTACAAACTGATCGCATTGATGGACTCATTGAAAAATAATGTCAACGGGATTCCCGCTATCGTAGATATCGACAGGTCAATTTGGATGCACGCTTTTAATAGTGTGTTTTCCAATTATGACAGTTATACAGGATCATTTTCTCAGAATTATTATTTGTATGAGGATGATTTTGGCCGCTTTCTGCCAGTGATCTGGGACCTGAACATGGCCATTGGTGGTTTTCCGGGAGGATCAGGTGGAGCGGCAACTACAATTGACAAGGTTGCTTTTTTTAATGGAGAGACCAACGCTGCCAGACCATTGATTCAGAAGATTCTGCAGAATGCGCGGTACAAAAAAATGTTTACAGCACATGTCCGAACATTTTGCAATGAATTTATTGCCAGTCAGGAATATCAGAAAATTGCGCTTCGACTGCAAAAAATGGTGGACTCACTGGTTCGTACAGATCCCAACAACCTGACGACCTATGCGGCATTTCAGACTTCCATGACGGCTCCGATTTCTTCTGGCGGAGGCCCCGGCCAGTCTGCTCCGGGTATAACAACGCTGATGGAAGCCAGGCTCAATTATTTTAAGACAATTGCAGAGTATAACGCTGTACCACCGGTAATAGGTGCTCCGCAATGGTCGTCTGCAAGTCCGCACATTGGAGACAGTATTTGGTTGAATGTCAGAATCACCAATGGGAACGATGGATTTCTGGCCTATCGAAAAAACCGTTATGACATTTTTACCAAACATCAGTTATTGGATGATGGTCTACATCATGACGGTAAAGCGGGGGATGGAATTTATGGTGCGTGGATGATTCCGGGTGGAAGAAAGACACAGTACTATATTTATGCTGAAAATAATACAGCGGGTATTTTTTCACCAGAACGCGCTGAATTCGAATATCATGTTTTAAGCGCAACAAATACTTTTCCGACTTTGCAAAAAGGCGATCTCGTCATCAACGAATTGATGTCAGTCAATCAGAAGACGGTTATTGATTCTACCGACCTTAAATACGAAGACTGGACAGAACTCTTCAATAATAGTGCCCAGGATATTTCACTGGAAGGTTATTATTTGTCTGACGATTCCGCCAACCCTCTGAAATGGGAATTTCCAACAGGCACTTCGATCCATTCAAAAGGATTGCTCGCGGTCTGGCTCGATGAAGATGGTAACGCTCCAGGGCTTCACGCTAACTTTAAGTTGTCATCATCTGGCGAAATGCTCCTTTTGTCCCGTGAAGACGGTTTGGTGCTGGACAGCATCACGTTCGGATCCATGGCAGCCGATCATTCTTTGGAGCGATGCCCCAACGGGACAGGAAATTTTGCGCTGACGGCCAAACCCAGTTACTTAAAGATTAATTGTTCGCTTACTTCGCTTGTCGAACAAGGGATATCGTGCAGGTTATATCCCAATCCGGCCAGCAATCAAGTGAGGATCGATTTTGAAAAAGGTCAACCCGTTCTAGCTGAATTCATTGACATACAAGGCAAAATGGTCAGACGAGAAGTCATTGCGCATTCAGGTCAAATGATCGAATTATCAGGCATGGCCCTAGGTTATTATCATGTTCGGTTGATCGACACCAATGGTCTGAGTTTGGGTGTTTTGAAGCTGATCATTCACTAGCTGAAGTAATGTGAATTTTGCTTAAAGGATAAATGACAGCATAAAATCGGATTTCGTATTATGCTTTTTGGCAATACTTAAATGTAAATCGGACGAGGCGTTTTACCGATAGTTGTTAGCTATATAATGCTGTCAGTTTGCCTTCAAGCCATGCTTTTTCGGGGAATGGAGGTGTCTGAGAAATTTCTCTGATGAGATTTTTTATTTTCGTGCGATCGCTCTTGTTAAGGGTAAGTATTTTACGTGTGAATTTGATCAGCATAGTGAATAATTCACGATGGCTTCCGATATTTTTTTTTCGTTTGAGAAAAATTTCAAATGAGTCAAGGAGAGAGTTTAATGCCTGCCATTCCTCGCGTTCAAAGTAAATGCGCAGTAACATCCTTCGCGAGTTCAGGTCGTCATAGACATCAATAAAGCGCGTATTGGACATGATTTCCAGGGCCCTGTCGTAATCACCTTTTCTGAATAGCAAGGTAGCCAAATTGAACTGATAACTATAGTTTCGAACGTCTGTAGGAAGGAAAGAAGTGTATTTTTCCATAAATTGTCCGGCCTGTTCGTACTCATAAAGATTGAGGTAAAGAAAAATGATGTTTTTGTAAGTGTAAGGGGAGAGTCGGTTAGCCTCAAGAAGAATTTTATTTTCAAGTCCACGAATATAAAGCCCTAGGGCAAGCGATGCAAATTTCTGATCGCCGTTGTTGTAAAAGAAGGCACAGTAATTAATTAGAATAATGTATAGATATTTCCGGTCTTGTGAATTGATAAAACTTTCATTGCAGTACAAATTATTCAATAGGGACGAAAAATCAGATTCGGTCTGATCGTAAATAATTTTGAAGATTTTAATGTACAAATCAAGCACCGGGTTAAGTTCTCCCGCGCCCTTAAGGAATTGATTCAGTAACAGGTTAATTTTGTTTCTAAAGAAGTCCCGATTTTCTGATTGTTTAAAATTGACCCAGTCATAACAGGCAAGTTTTATATTCTCTAGAATAAAATATTCGTCCAGTGTGCGGACGAGCGGAGTAATTTGATCTCCGGTAAAACGTGAAATGCTATGTTCAAATTCATACACTTCTTTGTGAAGCAAATATTTTTCTAAAATGGGTTCCACAATAGATTCTGCAGCACGAGAAGAACTGGTATGTGAAATATTACGCAGGGTCTTTTTGAAATTGGACTTGAGATTCTTGTGTCGCAAGGTGCTCAAAAGAATACTTTTCTGGAGCGATTGATTTTTTTTAAAATTCTGTGCAATCAGAAAATCGTTTAAAGTCTTTTTGAATTGTGAGATTTTTTGCCTGATATGGACAGAACTCAAGGCTTTGTCAGGGCTGAGAACCGCTGAAAGCTCCTCTTGTTCGAATTTGAGGTTGGCGTTATTTTGAATTTTATCAAGTAAATGATTGTAAAATGGAATGAAATTGGCGTTTGTATTATTAAATTCGGACCTCAGAAAGGCGAGAAACAGCCTTGATTCACGCTTTTGGAAGCTTTTTATGGTAGAAACGATATAATTTATTTTCATTAATCTTTCACAAATATTTTATAATATAATGATATACAATAAGTTAAAAAATAATGTTACCTACAAAAATAAGAATTTGTTGGATTTAAAAAACCTCATCGTATGTATTTTTGTGATGCAGAATGGTAAAGGTCTTCGGAATATGATAATTCGATTTAACTCTAGGCAGAATTGGCTCCTCTTAAGCTTTGCATTGCTGTTATGCGTTGCCGAAATGAAGGGGGCCGCATCGGAGACGGTTGACAATTACCGGAAGCAAGCTCCGATTCCTGAAAAGGAGCTATTTATTGGTTCTGAGTGCACTAAGGATGATATTGTATTCTCAGTTACAAATCCTGGCAGCAAAATGTCTGATGAATTTACATTAAGTATTATCGAAGATGATATTGTTTTATTTATTAAGACCTTCAGACTCAATGGTGGAGAATCTCAGTCATTCTCATTTCCTGATGTAGGAATTCAATACAAAGTAACGCTGAGATACACCGGTTCAAATCAGAATAATATTGATGTAACATTTCCAAGTTGTAAAAATCATGCCTTGATTGAGCCACTCGGAAGGGAACAAAGCCGTTCTTCTGGGAACCCACAAATGAATGATTTACCTATTATCGATATTCCTTCGGGAATCTTAACTGCCTTATGCTTTGACAACGCCCTAATTTTTATTTCAAAAAATGAAGATCATCTCTTATTGTGTTAAATTAAACCCCAATTAGCTTTTTTGCTTCGAAGGCTAGTTCGGGAATCCTGATATTATCGAATCAGTTTTAGTAGTATTGATAAGATTCAGCGGTCTGACCTTCGAATCTGATGGAAATAGGAAATTGACGAGGATATCAATCAGAAGCATATTCCTCTGATTCTAAATAATACGGGTTGAAGTAAATTGACTACTACTGTTATTTTGACCTCATATGGCACGAGGCTCGGTCCTGATCGCAAGAAATAAGGGGCCGGGCCTTCTTTTATTTAGCTTGATTTCAATCGACAACCATCATAATAGCGACCAGAATGTTTGTTTTCATACCTGCTATCTCAAGCTAACGTGTGACTTCATTTATTTGTTGTCTTCATAACCAATCTCTCGTATTAGGACATATTTTTCTTAAAAAGATTGGCAAGGGATTTTAAATTGTTAATTCATTTTGCCGGACTCGAAGTACCATTTTTGTGTTATGCGGAGTGGACAGAAATTATAAACTGCCTAATTCTAAATTGTACACGGCTAATTGCATTGGTGTTTTAAGTAAATGTAATCTCATCATTGATTTTTACTTATGATGTTAAAATTTATATGATCAGGTTGCATTGATCTGTAGTTTCAGCAGCTTGTAAAAATTCATATTCAAATTTAATAAAGCAGTGATAACTCTTGATCTCATTTGAAAAAACAATTGTCTTATAAATCATATAAAAACAAAGCGTTGGCCTCTGGCTATTCTTGCTCAAATTCCTGAAGAAATGATTGATTCTGAGCCAGCATGAGCGTTTGGATACTTAATTAATACTGAAGCACTGTAATGGCCCAAATGACCTTATTTTATGGCTATTATACGATGAATTTAAAAAAAAAATATATATAAAAGAGTAATCATCAAAACGATATAAATTTAATAATTAAAATTTTTAGTTGCATGTTTAAAAGTGTACATATTATGAAGGCCTTGACTATATATTTGTGAGGATTTTTCTTTAGCAAAGGTCTTAATTTATGGAAACTACAACAGGCGACAGATTTGTCCCAACAGTCATTTTTAAAAGTGCGAACAACCTTATTCTATTCTGTTTATCGTCTATTGCCCTAATCAGGTTTTCATATTTATTCTTTCTTCAATTTGTCGGCGCTGGTAATTTGCATAAGCAATGCCTTCTAAGATCAGCTACATCGCTTAATTTATTTCATTGTTCACGGCTAGAAAGGACAATGAAGATTGTATTTATCCAAAATAACAATTCACACGAAAAAGAACGAATAAACCTTTTCACAAGACAACTTTAATTAGCTTCTCAAAATAGTTCATAAAAACTACATAGAATGAAAACATTTTTCCATCAGCTTGCAACAAACTTCAAATTGCAAATCGCTCGCTCTGCTTTCGCGAGTGTGATCACGCTGCTTCTGGCAATAGTATTGCCATTGGTCGGTTGGGGTCAAACCGTATTAACTGAGAAGGCCATTGCCTCTGGATGTTATTATTATGCTGGAGCCAGCAAAACAACAATCAGTGTGCAGGTCGGCTGGACTGGTGCCGTCAATGGTGACTTGATCAAAGTAGTGCTCGACGGTTCTACAACCAGGAATATCAAGCCGGAGTCATTCTATGATCCGGGTACAGGTTCCGCAATCGCGGGTCCAATGGTAACGCCTCAGGTTGTTGCATTTGAAATCAATGCAGATGGAGTCTCACATAAAATTGAAGTAGATTTATTTAGCTCCACCAATGTGCTCAAAGCATCCGGTGCAGACTATTATGTTACTGCTCCAAGCCCTTGTGCACCTATTGCATGTAGCGGTGCTTCGCTGGGTGGTACGGTCTATTTCGATAACAATGCCGATGGTGTGCATGATGCCGGGGAGACACAGGGAATTGAAAATGTGACCGTTACGGCATTTGACAAAAATGGAAACGTGTACACAGCAACATCAGATGGATACGGAAAATATGCATTCAGTGCAGCCCTGGGGAATAATATTCCTGGTGGTAACTATCCTGTACGATTGGAATTCACCAATTGGCCAACGAATGTAATGGGTAATTCCGGACCCTCCATTACCGGCAACAAGTCAAGTGTAAGATTCGTGGCCGCTGCTGCGTGTAATGTTGATTGCGGTGGTGTATACCCTTTGAACTATTCACAGTCCAATCCAACCATTTTCAATAACATCTATACCAACGGTGACCCGCTGGCAGGAGGTACTGCAGGAAATGAACCCGGGCTGATTTCTCACGCATACACTAACAATACGGATTATAATATAACAACGATTGTCAAACAAAATTTGATTGGTAGTGCCTGGGGAAAGGCCTGGAATAAATT
Organism: Saprospiraceae bacterium; assembly: GCA_046329325.1. Lineage (GTDB taxonomy): Bacteria > Bacteroidota > Bacteroidia > Chitinophagales > Saprospiraceae > Vicinibacter. The sequence goes on along the minus strand of JAXLUU010000001.1, from coordinate 463,163 downwards.
TGAGAAGAAATTAATTGTAGCTTCGTTTCTGAAACGTCACAGCGGATATGGACCACTGGGACCTGGTGGATTATATATCCTGAATTATACCAATCCTGGATCGCCTGTTTTTAGTCAGTTGATCGATGTCACAACGATTGGAATTAACGTTGGTCAGGCCTTGATACCGTCAAATGCGGCAAGGGGTCTATTAGCCAATAAAGATACCCCAAATAAGGATGCCGCTGTTTTCGGACTGGTGGCAAAAGCCGGTATTGGAGGTATTGATTTATCAGAGGATGGCAACATGCTCTATCTGATGAATCTATACGATAGAAAAATATATTCTATCAATTTTACCAACTACTGGAATACCGGAACACTCCCAACTGCTTCAGATGTTACTTCATTCGCTATACCAGATCCTGGTTGCACTGGAGGTGACTACCGACCATTTGCATTAAAGGTATACAATGGTGTTTTATACACAGGCTTGGTGTGTGATGGTTCAACCGGGACCAAATCCAATATGGTGGCCTATGTCAAAGGAATGGATCTGACGACCAATACGTGGTTCGATGTATTCGATTTCCCGCTAACCTATCCTAAGGGTTATCCGGATCAACAGGACGGGTCAAAAGTGGGATGGTACAAATGGAGTGACGTGATGTCTGATGTTTGGAACGGTACAGGATCTATCCTGCATCCGGTGCCAATTTTGTCAGATATTGAATTTGATTTGGATGGCACGATGGTCTTGGCCCTGATGGATCGTACGCCACAACAAATGGGGCATGAAAACTATGATAATCCTGCCCTGAATGGAGGTGCATTTATAGCAGCGGGAGGTGATTATCTGAGGGCATTCTATTCCAATGGCGCATATGTATTAGAGAATGCTGCCAAAGCAGGACCCAATGTAGGTTATTATCCAACCAACAACCAGGGACCTGGATTTGGAGAATTCTATAATGATAATATTGATGGTGGTGTCAAATACCACACGGAGATGGGTACCGGTGGACTGGTGCTCGTTCCGGGATCAGGAGAAGTTCTGGCCGGCATGGTGGACCCAAATTTTTATGCAGGGGGACCACTCTATGCCAATGGTGTTCGTAGGATGAGTAACACCACCGGTAATCATACCGGAGGATTTTCTTATATCGCAGGAAATTCGATAGACAATTTTGCCAAAGGTATCGGCATAGGAGATATGGAAGCTGCTACCAACAACCTTACCTACATCGAATTGGGTAACTATGTGTGGCGGGACAGCGATGCGGATGGTATTCAGGATCCTGCCGAAACAGGTGTCAGTGGAATTATTCTTAAATTATATAAATCATCAGATGGTTCATTAATCGGTACTGCTACCACGGATGCGAATGGTAACTATTACTTTTCGACATTGAGTGGACTCAGCATTCTTCCGAATACAGATTATTGTATTCTGGCGGGTGTTGGACAGTATGTCACCGGCTCGGGTACCATAACGCTGGGAGGGATAACTTACTCTCTGACAGCATTTAATACCGGGCAGGGAGCAGATCCGGACCTGAATGATAATGATTTTACAAATGGCAATTTATCGACTGCGTTAGGAGCAAGACCCGCAGGTTACCCGCAATTCTGCGTTAAAACCGGAGAATACGGATATATCAACCATACCATCGATATGGGTCTCATTCCTTGTAGTATCACCGGCACTGCGACCCCTTCAGCTTGTAAGGATAACGGTACGCCATATAATACTGCGGATGATTACTTCCAGGTGGTTGTCAATGCTACCAACGGAGCTGCAGGGCCAGCCAATATGTACGAAGTCGTATACAATAACGTCGTGATTGGAACGGGTACTTACGGTACAAGTATTACGGTAGGCAATGCGACTACGCCTCCTTTCAAACCAGATGGTACAACCACGTATGATTTATATATCAGAGACAAAGACCATCCGGATTGTATTACAGGTGTAATTAAAGTTGGACCTGTCACGCCTTGTCCTAAATATTACGACTGGGGTGACCTGCCTGATACCAATTCTGGCCTGCCCAATAGTTATGCAACAAATAATACAAATGGTGGGGAGGGCCTGGGTCCTAATCACTTAATCATTGATGGTTTGAAGATTGGAAATACCATCGATTCAGAAAACGATGGGCAGCCCAATACAGGTGCAACCGGTGATGGCAATGATGAAGATGGTGTGACCTTGCCAATGTTTATCGCAGGGCAAACAGCAACCGTTCCTGTGACGGTCATGAATATGACCGGAGGTGATGCCAAATTGACAATGTTTATCGACTTCAATAAGAATGGCAATTTGAATGAAGCATCTGAAATGGCATCAGCCACTGTTCCAACCGGAACAAATGGTATTGTTAACTTAAGCATTCTGGTGCCAACCAATGCCATCGCAAATCAAAATATCGGTGTTCGATTCAGATTGTCCACAGATGCAGCTTCAAGTATGATTCCAACTGGTGCTGCTCCGGATGGTGAGGTTGAAGACTATATCACACAAATTATGGCCTATGATTACGGTGACCTGCCGGATACTGACAATGGTAGCGGTTCTTACCCGACCAATTCAAATAATGGCGGTGAAGGCATTGGTGCAAGTCATAAAATTATTACGGGTCTTAAAATGGGTGCTTCTGTAGATGCAGAAGCAGATGGACAACCCAATACACTTGCAACAGGAGATGGCAGTGATGAAGATGGCGTGACCCTGCCAATGCTGATTGCAGGAACAACAGTTACGGTGCCGGTGAATGTAATGAACACAACCGGTGCTACTGCTAAGCTTACGATGTTTGTAGACTTTAATTTGGATCATGATTTTAATGATGCAGGTGAGATGGTTAGCGCCAACGTAAGTACAGGCACCAATGGTGTAGTTAACCTTACATTGCCTGTTCCTGCAGATGCTGTACTCAATAAGAGCTTGGGAGTAAGGTTTAGATTATCAACAGATGCGACAAAGAGTATGTCTCCAACCGGATCAGCTCCGGATGGTGAAGTTGAAGACTATTTAACGACTGTGATGGGATATGATTATGGTGACCTTCAGGACACCAATAACGGTGCCGGATCTTATCCGACAAATCTTACCAATGGTGGCGAAGGTGTAGGTCCAAGTCACAAAATTGTAGATGGATTGAAGATTGGTACTGCCATTGACGCAGAAGGCAATGGACAACCTTCTACTTTGGCAGATGGAGATGACAATAATGGATCTACGGCAGATGATGAAGAAGGTGTAACCTTGCCAGCTTTCAATACCGGTAATACGGCAATAATTCCTGTCAGGGTAATGAATATGACCGGAACGGATGCCAAATTGACGATGTTTATTGATTTCAATAATAACAAGAACCTGGCTGATCCGGGAGAGATGACTTCAATAACTGTTCCTGCGGGTACTAATTCGACACTTAATATGAGTATCCTGGTACCGGTGACTGCCGCAACCAATACGAATTTGGGTGTTCGATTCAGGTTAAGTACAGATGCTGCGGCCAGTATGATTCCTACCGGTGCCGCGCCAGATGGTGAGGTCGAGGACTATGTAACAAGTATTACAGGTTCTGTAATCACACATAATAAATCCATTAAAAAAGTAACTTCAACAGGTCTCAACAAGTATCTCGTAGAATATACCATTAATGTCATTAACAGTGGCAGTGGATCAGGTACTTACAAACTGGAAGACAGAACAGCATTTGACAACGATATCAATATACTCAGTGCAAGTTATACTTCAAATGCACCTGGAAACTTAGGTCCCGTTAATTTAGTAGGAAGCGGAATATGGACACTTGCGTCTAATCAGACAATCAATGCCAATACGACCCATACCTATACAGTTGGCGTAAATGTATCGATAGATCTGTTAGACGGCGTGTCTGGAGATGATAAATATACAAATTGTGGTAAGGCCATCACCAATTATCCGAGTTCAGGAGAAGGACTGTTCAATGAATCAATTCTTGATATCTATGCGGATGGTTCTGTAGATCAAAAAGACACTGCATGCGCAGATCTTCCTTTTATCATTCATGATAAAACACTCGGAACAGTTACTCCGGTAGGAGTCAACACCTACGATGTAGTGTATGGAATTCTTGTAAAAAATATTGGTGGTGCCACCGGTCAGTATGATCTTCAGGATGAGCCAATGTTTGACGATGATATTACCCAGGTTTCTGCCAAAGTCTTAAGCAGCATCACCGGTGTAACAACAACATTGGGCGTGCCGGGACCATGGTTATTGGCTAATAATCAGAGTATTGCAGCCGGTGCCTCACAGAATTATACCTTGACCGTAAGGGTTAAGTTGGATCTTGAAGATGGTGTGGTCGGAGATGATCAATATACTTCATGTGGAACATTGAATCCTGGAATTCCAAATGAGAATGAAGGATTATTCAACAGGAGTTTGCTGGATGTAAATGATGATGGCAAATTTGATTATCGCGACAGTGTCTGTACAGATATTCCATATATCGTTCATGAAAAACTGATCGATAATGTGGTTACAACTGGAATCAATAAATACAAAATCACCTACAAAATCATTGTTAAGAATATTGGCGGAGCCTCTGGTTCTTATAACCTGAGCGATGCGCCTGGATTTGATGATGACATTACCATAACGGCATCTCAGTATTCTACCAATGCCGCGGGAAATCCTGGAAATCCGGGACCTGTAGCACTGGCTGGAAGTGGCCCATGGACATTGGCTACCAATCAGAATATCAGTGCAGGTGCCACACAGACATTTACCATACCGGTGGATGTTACGGTAAGTCTCGAAGCAGGAAGTGGTGGTGATAATATTCTGAAAGCTTGTGGTCAGGCGGTGCCTGGAGTTCCACGAGTTGGTGAAGGATTGTTCAACAGGAGCTTGCTGGATTTGGACAAAAATGGTACACCGGATCGTCAGGATTCAGTATGTTATGACATTCCGTACATCATACACGACAAGGAAATTGTAAGCGTTGTGCCCAATGGTGCCAATGCGTATATTGTAAACTATAAGATCAACGTCAAAAACGTTGGTACAGTGAGTAGTAATTACGGTTTGGCGGATGCTCCAAACTTTGATAATGATATAAATATTCAGAGTGCAAGTTATACCAGCAATGCGCCGGGTTTCCTTGGACCTAACAATCTGGCGGGTAATGGACCATGGACTTTATCTACCAATGTAAGCCTTGGAGCAGGAGCTACACATACCTACAATCTGGCAGTAAAAGTTAAAATTGACCTGCTGGATGGTGTGTCCGGTGACGATAGTTACTATGCATGTAACAGAAGCAGCTCAACGCATTATACAGCTGGGGAAGGATTATTTAATGAGTCGAGACTTGATTTGAACAATGATGGTCTGGCAGATATGAAGGATACGGTTTGTGCTGATCTTCCTTTTATCATACACGATAAGACACTCGGAACCGTTACTCCGGTAGGAGTTAATACTTATGATGTAGTGTATGGTATCCTTGTAAAAAATATTGGTGGTGCAGTTGGTCAGTATGATCTTCAGGATGAGCCAATGTTTGACGATGATATTACCCAGGTTTCTGCCAAAGTATTAAGTAGTGTAACGGGTGTAACAACTTCACTGGGCGTACCGGGGCCATGGCTCTTGGTAAATAACCAGAGCATTGCAGCCGGTGCATCACATAATTATACGTTGACCGTAAGAGTGAAGTTGGATCTTGAAGACGGCGTATCTGGGGATGACAAGTATACTTCTTGTGGAACATTCAATCCGGGTGTACCTAAAGAGAATGAAGGATTATTCAACAGGAGTTTGCTGGATGTAAACGATGATGGCAAATTTGATTATCGCGACAGTGTTTGCACAGATATTCCATATATCGTTCATGAAAAACTGGTTGATAATGTAACCCAGACTGGCATCAATAAGTATAAGGTAACTTATAAAATCGTTGTTAAGAATATTGGCGGAGCCTCTGGTTCTTATAACCTGAGCGATGCACCTGGATTTGATGATGACATTACGATTACAGCTTCTCAGTATTCTACCAATGCCGTGGGTAATCCTGGAAATCCGGGACCTGTAGCGCTGGCTGGAAGCGGCCCATGGACATTGGCTACCAATCAAAGCATTAATGCCGGAGGTACGCAGACATTTACGATACCGGTGGATGTTACGGTCAGTCTGGAAGCAGGAAGTGGCGGTGACAACGTGCTTAAAGCATGTGGTCAGACAGTTCCTGGAGTTCCACGGGTCGGAGAAGGATTGTTCAACAGGAGCTTGCTGGATTTGGATAAAAATGGTACACCGGATCGTCAGGATTCAGTGTGTTATGATATTCCGTACATCATACACGACAAGGAAATTGTAAGCGTTGTACCCAACGGTGCCAATGCGTATATTGTAAACTATAAGATCAACGTCAAAAACGTTGGAACAGTGAGTGGTAATTACGGTTTGGCGGACGCTCCAAACTTTGATAATGATATAAATATTCAGAGTGCAAGTTATACCAGCAATGCGCCGGGCTTCCTTGGACCCAACAATCTGGCGGGTAATGGACCTTGGACTTTATCAACCAACGTAAGCCTTGGAGCGGGAGCTGCGCATACGTATAATCTGGCAGTAAAGGTTAATATTGATCTGCTGGATGGTGTGTCTGGTGACGATAGTTACTATGCTTGTAATAGAAGCAGCACCACGCATTATACAGCGGGAGAAGGATTATTTAATGAATCCAGACTTGATTTGAACAATGATGGTCTGGCAGATATGAAGGATACGGTTTGTGCTGATCTTCCTTTTATAATTCATGACAAAACGATTAGTAGTGTTACGCCGGTTGCGATTAATACTTATGATGTCGTATACAATATAGATGTCAAGAATATTGGCGGGGCAACGGGCACGTACGATCTTGATGACGAACCTGAATTTGAAGATGATATTACACAAATATCAGCCAAATTCTTAAGTAGCGCAACAGGCATTACAACTTCCTTGGTAATCCCTGGTCCTTGGAAATTGGCCAATAATCAAACAATTTCTGCAGGATCAACCCAAAAATACACCATCACAGTAAGAGTGAAAATTGACCTTGAAGATGGTGTTTCAGGAGATGATCATTACGATGCTTGTGGATCCGCCGCGCCGGGAACTCCGAAAGATTTTCAAGGTCTGTTTAACAGGAGTTTATTGGATATTAATGATGATGGAAAGCCTGATTACAGAGATAGTGTATGCGCAGATTTGCCTTACATCGTTCATGAAAAACTGATTGACAATGTAACTCAGACTGGTATTAATAAATACAAGGTTACCTATAAGATCATTGTTAAGAATATTGGTGGCGCTACAGGTTCATACAATCTGAGCGATGCGCCAGGATTTGATGATGACATCACCATTACGGCTTCTCAATATTCTACCAATGCGGCAGCTAATCCTGGAAATCCGGGACCTGTAGCTTTGGCTGGTACTGGACCATGGACGTTGGCAACAAATCAAAGTATTAATGCCGGGGCTGTTCAGGTATTTACGATTCCGGTAGATGTAAGTGTAAGCTTAGCTGCAGGATCAGGCGGTGACAACGTGCTTAAAGCATGCGGCCAGACAGTACCTGGAGTTCCACGAGTGGGTGAAGGTCTGTTTAACAGAAGCTTGTTGGATTTGGACAAAAATGGTACACCGGACCGCCAGGATTCAGTATGCTATGATTTGCCATATATCATTCATGATAAGGAAATTGTAAGCGTAGTTCAAACCGGCGCTACGAATTATACTGTAAACTACAAAATCACGGTCAAGAATATTGGTACCATAACAGGTACTTATGGATTGGCTGATGCACCAGCATTTGATAATGACATTTCCATTCTCGCAGCACGTTATACTAGCGATGCTCCATCTTACTTCGGTCCAATTGCTCTTGCGGGGATTGGTCCTTGGACATTGTCCTCCGGAGTCAATCTGGCTGCTGGTGGTACACATACTTACAACCTTGCCGTGGACGTCAAGATTGATTTAATTGACGGAACGTCAGGTGATGATGTCTATTTTGCTTGTGGAAGAAGTAGTTCTAAGCATTATACTGCTGGAGAAGGCCTTTTCAATGAATCCAGATTGGATTTAAACAATGATGGACTTGCAGACATGCGGGATACAGTTTGTGCAGATCTTCCATTTGTGATTCATGACAAAACGATTATCAGCGTAACCCCAACTGGAGTCAATACTTACGATGTAGTGTATGGCATTGATGTTCGGAATATTGGTGGTGCAACGGGTAAATATGACCTAAGGGACGAACCAAAATTTGATAACGATATTGCAATGATGAATGCAAAATATCTAAGTTCAGTAACAGGTACAACGACGAGTTTGGCTGTACCTGGCCCATGGATTCTTGCAAGCAATCAAAGTATCAATGCAGGTGCGCTCCAAAAGTATACGATTACTGTAGGTGTTGCAATTGATCTTGAAGACGGTCTGACAGGCGATGATCGTTATTCATCATGCGGTACACAAACTCCGGGATTGCCGGGAGAAAATGAAGGTCTTTTCAACCGAAGTTTGTTGGATGTAAATCATGACGGCGCTTATGATTACCGCGATAGTGTATGCGCAGATATTCCTTACATTGTACATGAAAAAATTATTGATAATGTAGTCTCTACAGGAATCAATAAATATAAGATTACGTATAAAATCAATGTGAAAAACATTGGTGGTGCTGCCGGATTGTATAATCTGAGCGATGCGCCTGGTTTCGATGATGATATTACGATAACAGCAGCAAGGTATTCTTCAAATGCTGCGGGTAATACTGGCAATCCTGGACCGGTTATTTTGGCTGGAACAGGGCCATGGACACTGGCAGTTAACCAAAATATTAACCCAGGTACAACCCAGACATTCACTATCCCGGTTGATGTAAGTATTAGCCTTGCAGCAGGATCTGGTGGCGATAATATATTGCGTTCGTGTGGACAGACCGTACCAGGTGTTCCGCGTGTAGGAGAAGGCTTATTCAATCGTAGTTTGTTGGATATTGACAGAAATGGAACGCCTGACAGACAGGATTCTGTTTGCTATGATTTGCCATATATTGTACACGAAAAGCAGTTTGTTGGTACCACTCAGACGGGGGCCAGGACATTTAGAGTTGATTACAAGATTATCGTACGCAACATAGGTACGGCCGTCGGCACTTACGGATTGGCTGATGCCCCGGCATTTGATAATGACATAGATATTACCAGTGCGAGCTTTACAAGCAATGCACCAGGTTATTCAGGACCAGTGAACCTAGCAGGTTCAGGACCATGGAACCTGTCCAATAATGTCAATATTGGTGCTAATGGCGTCCATACATATAATATTGCTGTAAATGTCAGATTTGACCTGAGTACCAGCACCGGTGATAAGGTTTACAATCAATGCGGTAAGGCAAATCCTAATTTACTTACTGCTGGAGAAGGCTTGTTTAATGAATCGAGACTTGATCTTGATAATGATGGTAATCCTGACATGAGGGATACGGTTTGTGCAGATCTTCCTTATGTGGAACATCAGAAGTACTTTACAAGCGTTGTAAAGACAGGTCTGGGAATGTACACTGTAAAGTACAAAGTGGAGGTTAAGAACAGGGGAGGTGCAGTTGGAACTTATGATCTGATTGATAATCCTGGACTGGATGATGACTTTGAGATTGTTAGTGCAAAACTGAGTTCGGATGCTACGGGTAATCCTGCAACACCGGGCCCAGTGAGCATTGCCAATAATGGTCCTTGGGTTTTTGCAAATGATCAGAATATTAACCCAGGTGGTATTCAGACTTATAACCTCTCACTTGATGTGAAAATTGACCTTCAGACGGTATCAAGTGCCGGAGATGAAGTATACAATTATTGTGGTACGCATTTTCCTGGTATTCCAAGCAAGGGCGAAGGTTTATTTAATGAATCTACACTGGATGTAAATAATGATGGATTGCCGGATCAACGCGATTCAGTCTGTCAGGACGTGGAAATTGTTGACCTCGCGTTGAGAAAGCAGGTTGTTACTGCCGGACCTTATGCCTATGGACAGGATATTACATTCTCCATACAGGTTGTTAACCAGGGTAACGTGACAATGAATCAAGTCGAGGTGACAGATCATATTCCGATTGGGTATACCCTGGCACCAGGTAATGTTGGATGGACGGGAGCATATCCGAATATCAAAAAGCTTATTCCTGGACCATTAGCTCCAGGAAGTTCCCTGACGACCAATTTAGTTCTGAGATTAAAACAGACGCAGGGTGGTCGTATGGATTGGGTCAACTACGCAGAAGTATCCAAGACTATTAATTCTCGTGGAGAAGATGTTTCTTTGGATGACGAGGATAGCAGACCGGCCAGTGATGGACCGGCTGAACGTGCGGTCAAACCAGGTGACGTAAAAGATGATGATATATTCAGCAGAGACAAGGGTGGTGAAGAAGATGATCACGATCCTGCCGGAATTGAAGTCTATGATCTTGCGTTAAGAAAAATTTACAAAGGAGCTTATCCGATTCATTACAATGATGTAGTTCCATTTGAAATTACAATATTTAATCAGGGTAATATTTCCAGTAAGGAAATCAGTATTGTGGATTACATACCGCAGGGATATGAATGGGATGTTGCACTCAATGGTGGCTGGAGTTATAATAGTTTAACTAGAATGGCCACTACGACTTATCCTGGAACAATCGTACCTGGAGATAGTGCCAAAGTCACTGTGTATGTTAAAGTACTGGTCAATTATTCAGGAATAAAGGCTTGGGATAATTATAGCGAAATCAAGAGTACGAAGGATACTACCGGAGTGGTCCGTACAAAGGATATTGACTCTAATTTTGACATGATACCTGACAATGATATGGGAGGAGTTCCGGATACCAAATCAGATAATTTTATTGATGATGATGGTAATGATGGAGATGGAGATGGTATCAAGGATGAAGATGATCATGACCCTGCCAGACCTCAGATCGTAGACCTTGCGTTGAGAAAGTGGGTACTGAACAAAAAGCCATATTACATTCCTGGGGAGATTGTACCATATACTTTGACAGTTTTCAATCAGGGCAATGTAATTATGAATAGTGTAACGGTCAATGATTACCTGTTCGCTGGATATTCCTTCGATCCTGCAATCAATCCGGGTTGGACCTTAGTTGGTTCTACATTGAGTAAAACTCAGGTAGGTACGCTAAATCCGAACGATAGTATGCAATTCCAGCTAAAACTTAAGGTACAGGTACCTGTTGGCGCCAGTGTAGAATCATGGTGGAATTATGGTGAAGTCAAAGGAATGATTGATGCCAACGGAAAAGTCAGAGATAATGATGATGCAGATAGCAAATCAAATTCGGATTCTCCGTATGAGCGTAATGTCAAACCTGGCGATCCTTGGGATAATGTGATTGACGGACAGGGTCAACCTGAAAATGAGGATGAAGACGACCATGATCCGGAAAAAGTAATCGTTACAGCATACCTTGGTGATTACGTCTGGAAAGATGATAATGGTAACGGTGTTCAGGATATAACAGAACACGGAATTAAAGGCGTTGAAGTTCAACTTTATGATTGTAAGACGAATACGCTCGTCAGAAAGGATACAACTGATGTGAATGGAGAGTATGGTTTTGAATTCTTATTAAGTGGAACTTACTATGTCAAGTTCATTAATCCTGATCCGGAGAAATGTGGGTTTACATTTAAAGATAAGGGAGGAAATGATAAGAAGGACAACGACGCCAATGATGCTGGAATAACAGATTGTATCTTCCTGGATTGGGGTCAGAGGGATAGTACTGCAGATGCTGGTCTGGTTCTGTGGGCAAGTTATGGTGATTACACATGGCATGACAGAAATGCAAATGGAATGCAGGAAGCTGGTGAAGAACCTATTGCGGGCGTCAAAGTGACCCTTTATAACGGCGATACCAAGTTATCTGTTCGAACGACGATTACAGATGGCAATGGTCTGTACAGATTTACTAAATTGTTGCCAGGTAATTACTATGCTAAGTTTGATGCAGATCCGATGTGGGTTGAGACCGATGCAAATACGAGCAATGACGTCAAAGACAGCGATGTCGATGGAAGCAATGGAGTTCATACTACGGCTACAACCTTCCTGAGCCCTGGTGAAGATGATCTCACATGGGATGCAGGTTATTGGAAGTGTAGCATGATCGGTGGAAGGGTATTCCTGGATGCTGATATGGACGGCGTTTTCGATTTCAATGAGAATGGTATTAACGGACTGAAAGTTTATCTTGTCAATGCAATGACAGGTGTATCAGTAGCTCAATTGCTCACGGCAGTGAATCCGGCAACTCCTTCAGATGATGGTTATTACAAGTTTCCTTGTGTCAAACCAGGAATGTATTACATCAGATTCGAAAGACCGGGTCATCTGGCAGCCAGTGAGCCATTCAAAGGTGGTAATCCTGACAAAGACAGTGATATTAGTCACGAGAATGGTGTCAATACAACACGTAAGTTTACTATAACCAGTGATAATATGCTGATCAATATTGGTGCTGGATTCCAGACCAAAGCTATGGTCGGTGATTTTGTATGGTTAGACACCAATTTTAACGGTCTTCAGGATGCAGGCGAACAGCCGGTGGAGGGTGTTAAAGTCATGGCCGTAAAACTGAATGGTACAATCGTCTCCGAATCAACCACAGAAGCTGATGGTCACTACACACTGGATGGTATAGCCCAGGGTGATTACTTTGTCAAATTTGATCCACCAGCAAATCTAAGCTTTACGGTTGCACATGCTGGAGGTGACGAGATCGATAACGATGCAGATGGTACGAATGGTTATGGTACAACAAGGACTTATCGCGTCAACCCGGGTGATGTTAGACCTTCTGTAGATGCAGGTCTTGTGTTCCAGGTTCTGCCTTTGGAATGGCTAAGTTTTGACGGCAGATACAATGGAAGCTTCACTGAGTTGGATTGGAAGACAGGTGTTGAACTCAACAATGACCATTTTGAAGTTGAAAGACGGCATGAAAGTGAAACAGCTTTCACTAAAATTGCCCAGGTTGAAGCGAGTACGGCACCAGCAAATAAGATTCATGTATATGACCATGATGATTATGATATGGTAAGGCCGGGTGTGTACTACTATCGTATTCGTCAGGTTGACCGTAATGGACAATTTACTTACAGCCGCACAATCAGTGTTCGGGTGGAAGGTAGCCGTGAACTAAATGTTAGCATCTATCCAAATCCGACAGATGAAAAACTAATAATAGACCTCGGATTAGGTGAAGATACTGATCTTGAAGTGCGGGTATTTGATGAAGCCGGTAAGAATGTGCTTACCAATCCATTTAGTGGATTCAGAAAAGCTGGATTTTACAGAGAAACTTTAAATACTTCTGTACTGATACCAGGTCATTACAACATGCAGATTAAGACTACGCAGGGACTGATTAATAAGAAGTTTACGGTAGCGAGATAAGACAATTACTGACAAGCTATTTTAATAGCTTTGAAAATAAAAAGCCCGGTTCAGATGAATCGGGCTTTTTTTATTATTAAAAAAATCAATAACCAATTGTTTTTCTGGCTGCAGTTCGGTTGACAAAATATTTTGATCTGTAGAAATCTAATGGTCGTTAAAACGCCATAATTACTTTATCTGATATTGATACTATCAGTCTGCCAATCATACAACAGCCTGATAAGTAAAGAGTAATTCAACTGTATTTGTACCTTGTATAGATCGAACTGCTGATACGAGTGTATCGGTTGTAAATTGAATTTCTGTAAAAACCAATTATTCCATCAAGCTAACCTTGACGCACATATGCCTTAACTAAAATCGAGGTGGTATTAGGCACATAGTACTTACTTCAGATAAATGAAATGCAATCATCAATTGGTGCAAAGTAATTGAATGATGACCAGGAATTGAAATACTTTTTTAATGGCAATTATGCGAGTCATCGAATAGGAAAAATATACCTGACTAGATCATTATTTCTTTAGAGAATAAAATTTCAACAAATAAGGACCAATCAAAAGCTGTTGAAATTATGAAAGACACATTACTAACCAGGACAGTTCGTAAAAATGTAAATTTTGAAAATCAGCGTCAGATAAAAAATGAGATGGCAATTTTGCCTGAATCATTTCTTGATACATTATGCGATATTTTGACAGTGGAAGAATTGTCAAAGAGCTTATAGTATCCTTATAATTGATGATTTAATCTATTTTCATTTGCAATGAACCATGGATCTGAGCAAGTCGAACTGGTCAATATATGGACTCAGGTAAGGTATGCCAAGATTAAGGCCACGGATGATTAATAGAATTCCAATGACGATACTAATGACATTGGCAAAGCGGCTGAATCGGCTCCTTATGAACGGGTTGACAGCACGGTGAATGATGATCATGGTAAGAAGCAAAGGAATTGTTCCAAGTCCAAATCCTGCCATCAGTACAATAGCACCGGACAAAGTACCGAGACTTGCAGCCGTTGTAATTGCCACGAGTACTAGTCCGCAGGGAAGAAATCCATTCAGGATGCCAGCAACATAATCTGGTACGTTGCTGCCCGAAGTGAGAATTTCATTCCCAATGTATTTGGCAATCTTGTTACTGATATGCTGAAAGATTGGCCAGTGGGGATTATATTTTCCTAAGCTAAGTAATATAATAACAATTCCTGCTGCAATTGCAAAAAACTGACCGGCTCGCAAAATGGCAACACTCATACCAAGCATTCCGAAAATTGTTCCCAAGAAAATATAACTGCTGACTCTGCCAAGGTGGTATGCTATAAAAGCAAGATACTGTCGTAATCCTCCGGCTATCCTTGACTGAAATCGCAATACCAATGGACCACACATGGCCAGACAGTGCATGCTTCCACCTGCACCAATCATCAAACCGACAATAAAGCTTTGAAGAAGCATTATGTCGGACTAAAGCTGCAAATCCTCCTCCCTGTAGTATTTACCGGAATCGTCTCTCCACTGAATACGGCATTTGTACTGGCCTTTGGTTTTAAAAAGCGAAGAAGGAAATATTTGTGTGCCACTGCTGTCCGGTACAAAGGCCAAATGAAGATCTGCTTCATGCTCATTGTAGTGGATTAGTTCAATTTTGCCGTCTTTCAAATGCTGGGCAAGCTGCGTGGGTATTTTGATCAGTACATTCCCCTGTTCCTGACTTATAAGAGGTTTATTATAAATTTGGTCTAGACGATTGGAAGCATCTATTTTTTGTTGAAATTCAATTTCTTCCTTGTAGTAATTGCTGTCCATTAACTCATTCTTCTGTTGAGAAGCGATATAGACAAAGTATAGCAACATGGCCAGAAAAAGGCCAATAATCAACATAATACGGTATCCCCAATTCATGATATTTATTTAAACGGACCTAAAAACTTGCTACTGATGGTTTGGATTCGTTCCTCGCCTTCGTATAGCCCAAAGTTAATGTCCGTGCTTCTTTCATGAATCTGTGAAGCGGGTATTTCAAGAAAAAAGGTGAAATCGTTGACTTTTTCTTTTTCAAGGTTAAAACTGTCACGCCCTACGATCTTGATATGTCCCTCCAGATTATCCAGTCTCAGGGTTACGGGAATCCTGCGGTTTGTTTTATTAATAATCTTGGCTTCAAATAGATTGCTTATGCCTCCGGTAGCAGTCTCCTGGTATAACTGACCCTTCACTCTTGAAATGTAACAGTCCAGGTGCTTGAAGCGTATGACCAGAAAGACCATAAAGCCTATAAGGAGGAGCAATAAAGCGCTATATGCTTTAATACGGTTATTGAATTTGAATTCTTTCTGATCGTGAATCTGATTCTCCGATGCATAACGGATAAGCCCTCGCTTAAAATTCAAACTGTCCATCACTTCATCACAGGCATCAATGCATGCAGTACAGCCCACACATTCCATCTGTACACCATTGCGGATATCAATGTTGGTAGGACACACCTGTATGCATTTGAGACAATCCACACAATCACCCTGTGACCTGACTTCGTTTTTACGAAATCTTCCCCTGGGTTCCCCCCTGTGATAATCATAGGAAATTTGCATGGTGTTCTTATCTGTCATGACGGACTGAAGACGTCCGTACGGACATATTGTAGTGCAGACAATTTCTCTTACAAAAGCAAATACGCCATAAAAAAGCAACGTAAAAATAATCAGGCCGCTAAGCAGTACGAGATGATCAGCAAGTGGTTCACGGATAATTTTAACCACGTGGTCAATGCCAAGAATATAGGCTAAGAATGTATGCGCAATGGCGAAGCTGATCAGAAGATACAACGTGTGCTTGAGGGTCTTACGGATTATTTTATTGGCTGTCCAACCCTCCGCCTTAAGTTTTTTTTGTGAGTTCGGAGATCCCTCGATCAGCCATTCTATGGGTCTGAAAATAAATTCCATGAAAACGGTTTGAGGACAAACCCATCCACAGAAAAGTCTTCCATAAATAATGGTGAATAATATGATGAACACAATAAATGTGATCATCGCAATGGCAAAAATGAAAAAATCCTGGGGCCAGAAAATTTTGCTGAACCAGATGAATTTACCTTCAACAATATTCAGCATAAGGAATGGTTCTCCATTGACCTTGATAAAAGGCAAAGAAAAGAACACAATGAAATAAAGAAAGGCAAGCGCAATTCTGTAATTGTAAAAAATGCCTTTGGGTTTTAAGGCATATACCCAGTTGCGCTGGCCTTCCTTATTGACTGTGCTGATCCGATCTCTGAAAATTTCCTTCTCTTCGGTGTTCTTCACGTGATATTAATTTGCTTTTTTACTGGTGGTGTCGGTTGCAGTGGTAGCAGGAGTTGGTGCTGCTGCTTGTTCTTTGTATAATTCACCCTGCGGAGCTTTTGCATCCGGTGGATTGCTACCGTGAATAGACTTGATGAAGCTTGCAAGCTGGGCGATCTGATTGGCAGATAACTGATCCTTCCACGAGATCATTCCTTTTTCAGGCCATCCATATTTGATGCTCTTAAAGATATCCTTGATCGAACCACCATGGATCCAGTAATCATCGGTAAGGTTAGGACCTACACCGGTAGGAGATGACCCGCCGTGACTCATGTGACATGGTGTGCAATACTGGTTAAAAGTTGTTTTGCCAAAATTAATATCATCAGAACCCAACAAAGTTACGCTGTTCTCATCGACGAGACTTCCTTGTGATGCCAGCCTCTGCTTGTCTTCAAGAGCCGCAGCATCCATTTCAGCTTTATATTCCTGCAACATCAGCGGAGCTGAATGGGTGACGTGATATCTGTACAAATACACCCCTGCAAAAAGAATACTCAGTGCAAAGGCTACAGTAAACCATGGTGGTATCACATTGTCAAGTTCGCGAATCCCGTCATAATCATGGCCCGTGTCAAAATTGGCTTCATCTTTAATCGGACGGAATGCGTTGAATTTATCCCACCAGTTTACTTCCGGTTCTGCGTTCGGATCATAAACTCTCGGCGTTACAATGGTGCCAATCTGAATAGCAAAAAATGTAATCAGAATACATTCCAGAAAGAAAAGAAACAAAAGTACCCAGGTGATAGGAGTGAAATCACTGAAAAACCCGAATACGCCAGACTGTCCTTTGGCGAAGGCACTATTGCCTGCTATTAAAAGCAACACAAGGGTCATCATTGTCTGATTTTTATTGCCGGTTCCAAATTTAGCTTTGTAACGACTTAACACCAGGTTGCGAAACAGAACACCCATCGCAATAACCGGGATAAGCATGAAGACGACAATAAATCCCAGAATTTCGTCCTGGCCGAAGGTCGAGATGCTGTTCTTTGTTCCCGCATCTGCTACAGCCTTGGCTGCTTCCTGACCATTGACTAAAACCGGCAGGATTAGACCTGCAAGTATATGTATGATTTTGGATTTTAATATTAGTTTCATATCGGACACTATAATGGTTTGATAATTATTGGTTGGAATCATTAAATGGAATGTTTTCATATTTTTCAATCAGTGACGGGTCCGTTTTGAAAACGAAATAGGTCACAACGACGAAAAAAATAAAAAACAAAATCAGCGAGATCATCGGGTAGATACCGACTCCTGAAATATTTTCTAAATAAGTAATGAATTTCATGATCCGGATTTTTTATTTGTTCAATTTAACATCTTTACCAAGACGCTGTAAATAAGCGATCAGTGCAATAATTTCACGCTCTTTAGGTATGTCAATTTTACTTTCCTTTAAGCTGGTTGCGATCGTTTGTGCTTGCTTGTCCATGTCATCATTGGCCTGGACTTCATAGTTGGCCGGATATGGTACACCAAGATTTCGCATGGCATGTATTTTAGACATGGTGGTAGAACGATCAATATCCTTTTCAAACAGGAATGGATACGATGGCATGATAGATCCGGGAGCCATGGATCTGGGATCAAGCATATGATTGAAGTGCCAGCTGTCAGAATATTTGCCACCTTCGCGTGCGAGATCTGGTCCCGTTCGTTTGCTACCCCATTGGAATGGGTGATCATATACAAACTCACCAGCTTTGCTGTAATCACCATAACGCTTGACTTCGTAACGGAACGGACGTATCATTTGTGAATGACAGTTGTAGCATCCTTCACGTATATAAATATCCCTGCCTTGTAACTCAAGCGGAGTGTAAGGTTTGACGGAAGAGATGGTTGGAATATTTTCCTTTACCAGAAAGGTTGGAATGAGTTCAAAAATTCCGCCGATGCCAACAACGATGAGACTTAACACCAACAACAAAAGCGGCTTCCTCTCAAGAATAGCGTGCGTGAATGCGTGAGAAACTGGCTTCTGCTGGGCACTGAGCGGAGCAGCTTCAGCGTATTCTTCGGCAACAAATCGACCCTGACGCGCTGTTTTGATTAGATTGTATACCATGACAAATACGCCAACGAGGAAGATGGTTCCGCCAACAGCTCTCATGATATAAAATGGTACCACTGACTGCACAACATCAATAAATTGGTATTGAAGTTGTCCTTCCGGTGTAAATGTCTTCATCATAAAGTATGCCCTGAATGCACTCCAGTACATTGGTATCGCATACAGAATAATACCCAATGTTCCGATCCAGAAGTGCATTGACGCCAGCTTCCTGGAATAAAGTTGTGTGTTGAATAACTTTGGAATAAGCCAATACATCATACCGAAAGTCATAAAACCATTCCAGCCCAATGCGCCGATGTGGACGTGTGCAACGGTCCAGTCGCTGTAATGGGAAATGGCGTTGACGTTTTTGAGAGAAAGCATGGGTCCTTCAAAAGTGGCCATACCGTAACAGGTTACAGCAACCACGAAAAACTTTAAAACGGGATCTTCCCTTACTTTATCCCAGGCACCTCTCAAGGTAAATAAACCGTTTAACATTCCTCCCCAACTGGGAAGTATAAGCATGATCGAAAATGCAGTTCCAAGGGACTGAGCCCAGTCAGGAAGAGCGGTATACAATAGGTGGTGGGGTCCAGCCCAGATATATAAAAATATAAGACTCCAGAAGTGTACAATACTCAATCGGTAAGAATACACGGGCCTTTCTGCAGCCTTGGGCAGAAAGTAGTACATCAATCCGAGATACGGTGTAGTCAGAAAAAATGCTACGGCATTGTGTCCATACCACCACTGCACCAATGCATCCTGAACCCCGGCATACCATGAGTAGGATTTAAAAAGAGATACCGGCATTTCCAACGAATTGACAATGTGCAGCATGGCGACAGTTACCCATGAGGCAATAAAAAACCATATGGCCACATACATGTGCCGTTCCCTTCGAGTGAGAATGGTCCCGAACATATTAATTCCGAAGACTACCCATATCAGTGTGATCAGTATGTCAATCGGCCATTCCAGTTCCGCATATTCTTTGCCGGTAGTGTATCCTGCAAGCAGCGTGACGGCAGCGAGAACAATAATGAGCTGCCAGCCCCAGAAATGTATCCGGCTCAGAAGATTGCTCCACATCGAAGTCTTCAGTAGTCGGGGTAATGAATAGTATACTGCCGTAAAAATACCGTTGCCCACAAAGGCAAATATGACGGCGTTGGTATGCACCGGACGAAGTCTTCCAAATGCAAGATTGGGAAAATAATCGCTGAAGTTAAGTGCCGGAAAAGCTAATTGGAAAGCGGCGATTACACCCAGGAGCATTCCAACGGCCCCCCAAAACACACAGGCAATGGCGAATAGCCTGGGGATTTTGTTATCGATCGTAAATTTTTCTTGGTTCATTTGCTTTCATTTTTTGTTTTATGTTGATCAAATAAAATTCTATTCGCAGGGCTATCAAGGTCGTCATACTGACCGTTGCGCACGTTCCAAAAAAAACTGACAAGGAACGAACCGCTGATCAGCATACTGATCGCAATGAGAATAATGATGACACTCATGACATTTTGTTTTGAGGTATCAATGGACGTTTAACTTTCTCGCCAAATGGATGCCTGAAGGATAACCATTGCACGGAAACATAACTCAGCAATAGTATGGTCAGCGAAGTAAGTGGCATCAGAATGGCCGCGATCACAGGAGATAATAGACCCTGTACCGCGAAATAAAGTCCGGTCATATTATAAATGGCAGACAGTGTAAAAATGATCTTTACAACCTTTGAAGACTGTCCGGCAAAACTGATGATTTGCTGTAGATGTCGGATCATCCCGGCTTCCATGATCATATCGGCAGCCGGTGTGAAACCCGCGTTTCCATTCATAACAGCTACGCCCAGATCCGCAGCTTGCAGGGCATTGGAATCATTGAGTCCGTCACCGATCATCATCACCGCAGTGTGTTCGGCCTGTAGCGCTTGAATGTACCTGCTTTTTTGCTCTGGATCCTGTCTGAACAATAATCGAGCCTCAGGGCCCAATAGTTTGCTGAGACGTTCGGCTTCTCTGTCGTGATCCCCGCTTAATACACTGACATTGTATTTTTGATGAATGCCTTTAAGCATTCGGCTAATGCCATAACGGTATTGGTTGTGAATAATAAATTCACCGGTGAGCTTGCCATCAATCATCAGGAGTACCTGTGTTTGTGATTTTTTACTCTTTGTACCTGTTACAAATTCACTGCTACCAATCTTCACATGATGTTCATCAATCCATGCTTCGATACCTGCACCGCGGTAATCCTTAAAATGTTCTACAGGTCCGTTATCCTGAATATTAATAAAATCACCAATGGCACGACTGAGCGGATGAGTACTGTTTTTGACCAGTCTGGCAATCATCTTCAATTCGCTGCGCTCCAACTTTTGACCGTAATAACGGACATGATGTGAACGCGCATCGGTTAGAGTTCCCGTCTTGTCAAAGACAATATGACCCAACTTGCTGAATAAGGGTAAAATTTCAGCTGAACGAAGATATATATTGGCCTTGTTCAAAGCCGAAAGGAAAAATCCGTAAGTGTAGGTCTTCGCAAGTAAAAGTATGCAGGGACAGGCAATAATAAAAACAGTAGTAATAGAATTCCACATGCGCTGTGAATCACCTTGCATCAACCAATAGGCAAAAGATGCCAAACCAATTACCAACACTGCGATGCCAAACGCAGCGCCTGCACGATCGTAAAACTGATCTTCATAATATTTCTGTTTTCGTACGGTGGCTTTATTCCATAATCCGGTCAGATAACTTTGTGCCAGCGGCTTGACAACAATCATTTCAAGCTGCCCAGCGGTCTGTCTTGCGCCGGCATAGATGATCTGACCTGGCTCGATATGTTGGATTACGCTTTCGCCGTTGACAAAACTGTAATCAATCTCGGCACGTCCTTTGGAAAGCATGGCATCCACAGGAATGATTTCCTGACTGTGGATGACGATGACATCTTTTTCACCAATGGCATTGACTTCAGTCGGAACATATTTTCCTTCGACGAGCCTGGTGACCGCCATTGGAAAAAATGATTTGTAATCGCGATCAAAGGATTGAGAAGCAATCGTCCTCGATTGAAACCACCGGCCAACAAGCATGAAGAAGACGATTCCGCTCATGCTGTCCAGATATCCGCTGCCGTGATGGCCGGTTATCTCATAGACACTGCGTCCGAAAGTGATCAACAGCGAAAGCGCAATCGGTGCATCGATGTTGATAAAACCACTTTTTATGGCTTTGTATGAGCTCGTAAAAAATTCTGAAGCGGCGTACAATAGCACCGGAATGGACAAGACAAGCGAAAACCATTGCAGGCTGCTCTTGATCAACGGATCAATCTCGTTGAGCATCGCAAAATAATCGGCAAGACTGAAGACCATGATGTTACTGAAGGCAAACCCCGCAAGACCAATCTTAATCAGCCTTTCCTTGTCATAGGTCCCACGTCCTGTGGTCTCGCCGGACAGGGATAGATGAGGATCATACCCTATCTTGTTAAGGGTCTCGATCACCTCGCGCAGACTGGTTAATCGTGGGTCGTAGGAAATGAAAATTTCCTTTTTCTCAAAATTGACCCGTGACTCCAGTATGCCCTTTTGCAATTGACCTATCCGTTCAAGAAGATAAAGGCAACTGCTGCAGTGAATCTGGGGAATGTATAAATTGAGCTGACAGACTTCAGGGCTTTCAAACTTGATAATGCGCTGTGCAATTTTCTTCTGGTCCAGGAATTGGAAGCGATCATTTGAAGAATTGCGCTGTATGGTGCTTCCTGGCTTCTGGTTCAGATCGTAATAGGTACACAGGTCATGCGCTTCCAGAATGTGATATACGGTCATACATCCCTGACAACAGAAATACTTGCCTTCAGTATGGATATTACTGCCCGCGAGCGCCTCGCCGCAATGATAACAGTCAACTGCAACCGGAACCCCTGCTTTCAATGCTTATTTTGACTTTATTTCAGTGAGCTCTGGTTCGCTTGATCCTGTTGCGGACTTTGCCTTCTCGGATTCACATTTACCATTGTTTTTGCAGGAGCCGCAGCAACTGCCACCATGACCATGCTCGTGGTCGTGTAACTCTTCCTCGTGGTGAAGGACAGTTAGAAGATAGTTCATCTCAATATTACTATGCATGTAATTATATTAATATCTTTATATCCTGTTATAGTTCAAAAAAATCAATCGTTCTTCAGAAAGAATCGGTTTGAATTCAGCTTATCCCTGAACTCTGAGATCGTATTTCCCTCGATCAGAGTCAGCAGATTTCTTTTAATCTCTTTATAATCATCATGCAGTGGACAGGGATTCTTTTCTGAACAAGCCTTGAGTCCGAGTACACAGTCAGAATAGATGCTCTCTCCATCGATGGCCTTGACAATGTCGGCGATGGATTGGCCAAGGTCTTCCTTGGTCATAAAAAAACCGCCGTTTGGTCCTTTGATCGATTTGACGATTTTTTTCCGGCTAAGCTCCTGCATGATTTTGGCAATAAAATGCTCGGGAGCCTGGGTCCCTGAAGCGATTTCCTTAATCCCGACCCTGGTCTCATCCGTGGATTTTTGGGCGACAAAAATCATCGCGCGGATGGCGTATTCACATGTCTTCGAAAACATAGCTGCTCAATTTCCCTACAAAAATACCAATTTGTCTCATTAATAAAAGAGTTTTATATCTACAATATTATAAATTTATTTTTTTAATTTATAAATTATTCATTATATTATAATTATAAATAAAAAACCATTTATTAATAAAA
Source organism: Saprospiraceae bacterium (assembly GCA_046329325.1). GTDB lineage: Bacteria > Bacteroidota > Bacteroidia > Chitinophagales > Saprospiraceae > Vicinibacter. The sequence continues at coordinate 439,456 of JAXLUU010000001.1, read as the reverse complement.
TGTTTTTTTTAAGTAATGCAGTATTTGACGTGCTGGTGAACTGTTGCAACAGGCTTGATTATTGACTAATGATTGAGGAGAGGCGATCCATCTGCTGTGACGCACAGTGCTAGAAATACCTGCTCGGCATACACTTCAACCTATTGATTTGGATAAGAATAGATTTGTTTGGATATGCGGGAAGTCGGAAAGACTCAGTGACCTAAAAGGAATTAAATTTTAAGAATAATCTTCAGCTGAAGTTTAATTGGTCTGACTTCTAAATGACTGAAATAATAATCCGGGCTAATCCAGAATTGTACGATCCAACTTAATACTTACCGGATATTTTCAATGCAAAAATACTCTTCAATATTACGTCACCTACGCCACCGTCACCCCAGGATCCAGATAGACGTCCTGAATAGCATGGAGCAAGTCCACCCCTTCTTTCATAGGTTTCTGGAAGGCCTTGCGTCCGGAGATCAGCCCCATGCCGCCGGCTCTTTTGTTGATGACAGCGGTAGTAACGGCCTCCTGAAGATCTGAAGCACCCTTAGACTCGCCGCCTGAATTGATTAGCCCGACACGACCCATATAGCAGTTGGCCACCTGGTATCGGCACAAATCGATCGGATGTTCGCTGCTGAGTTGGTTGTACATTTTGGGATTGAGCTTGCCATAGGACGAACTGCCCATGTTAAGGGCCTGATAGCCACCGTTATTGGTTGGAAGCTTCTGCTTGATGATATCAGCCTGAATCGTAACACCCAAATGATTTGCCTGGCCCGTAAGGTCAGCTGCAGCGTGATAATCTACACCTTCCACTTTGAACGACGGATTGCGCAGGTAACACCACAGAATGGTACACATCCCAAGCTCATGGGCCTCAGCAAACGCCTTGCTGATCTCCACGATCTGTCTACCGGATTCAGGGGAGCCAAAATATATGGTTGCGCCTACACCTGCCGCACCCATGTTCCAGGCATCGCGGATGGTGCCAAACAGGATCTGGTCGGCTTTATTGGGATAGGTCAGTAATTCGTTATGGTTAATCTTGACGATCATGGGGATCCGGTGAGCATATTTGCGCGACATCTGTGCGAGGACGCCATAGGTGGAAGCGACGGCGTTACAACCGCCTTCGATGGCCAGCTCAATGATTTTGTCCGGATCAAAATAAGCAGGGTTCGGTGAGAAAGAAGCCCCTGCGCTATGCTCAATACCCTGATCTACAGGTAGTATGGACACATAACCGGTATTGGCAAGACGGCCCGTCCCAAAGACCTGCTGCAGATTGCGCAATGTCTGGTTACTCCGGTTCGAATCGCGCCAGACGCGATCAATAACATCCTGAGAAGGTAATTGAAGCTGACTGCGGTCAATCGTTCGGCACTGGTGATCCAGGTAATAACTGGCCTTGTCACCCAGGAGTTCTGTCACATTGGTCTTACCCATGTTCTGATTATTTTGGGATTATTTATTTTCGGCAATAACACCGTTGGCAATGAATTTCAATTCTTCCTGAGGATCCCGGATGGCATCGATCTCTTCCTTGGATTTGCCTTCATCTTCAGCATAGTGTTTGAGGTCTTCAACAGAGGTGATCTCCTTGAAAGCAGTACCCCTCACCGTCACCTTGCTGCCAGTCAGATCCTTGGGTACAAAAAAGGCGTAATCCTTAAACTTCACAAATAAGCCCGTGGTGTCTCCGGGTTGGGCACTGAGGAGCATCCAGCAACCCTTGACCTGGCAGACACTGGTCGCATAGCCACTGACCGCACAATCAAGTTTTTCTGTAGTCTTAAGAGCATTGATAACCTCTGTAACAGAAATTGACCCATCGGTATTAATCGTATCTCCAAACACTCTTTTCGCCACGACAGGTGCAGCGTTCTCAACAGTCCCTGATTCGCGGGAGTTGTTCTTACATGAAATACCCATCAAACCAGCCAAAAGTAAAAGCAATGTTATTCGTCGAATCATAAATTATTGTTATAGGACAAAGATATATTGCCGCTGTGATAATAATTGTTGGCCTGTGTTTGTTATCAATTTACTAACAAATCTAAACTTCAGGCCTATTGAACTGTCTGTTACACGTTAATTTGAATCCAAGCAAATAATATATTATAAAAAATTATAATATATTTGCTGCCCGGATCATTTAAACAAAAAAGACGCTGCATGCAATGCGCAAAACAATGATCAAGCCCATTTTTACAAGGCCAATGATGATGATTTGTGAATAGCATCAAAACATTAAACTAAAAAAGTAACAGATGAATAAATGGATCTTCTTTGTGACGCTGATGATGGTAGGTCTTGCTGCAGATGCACAGACCTGTCTACGCGGTAATTGTCAGAACGGATTCGGAACCCTGGTCTGGCCTAATAAGAGTCGCTATACCGGTGAATTTACCGGAGGCTGGATGACTGGAAGAGGCCTTTTCTATTATGCCAATGGCAATAAATACATCGGTTACTGGCAGAAGAACCAGAAAAACGGAGAGGGCAAACTGGTATTTGCCAACGGAGATATTTATTCCGGTAAATTTGTCAATGATCGCATCATGGGATTCGGATCCATGACCTATAAAAACGGCGACAAATATGTCGGCGAATGGAAGAATGAAAAACCAAGTGGTAAAGGAACATACTATTACGCAACCGGCGAGCGATATGAGGGTGAAATGGCGGAGGGTAAATTCGAAGGCAAAGGCAAGTTTTTATATAATGATGGTTCGAGTTATGAAGGAGAATGGAAAAACGATTTGCGAAATGGTTATGGTGAATTTTTCGACGGCAAATCCAAGACAATCGCAGGCCAGTGGGAGAATGACAAACCCTTTAAAGTCATCGAATCTGACTTCAATGATGTAGACTCTTCGTTCCTCCGCGAAGATCTTGCAGCTGCACCCGGACAAAGCAATACCGCACCTGTGGTATCAGAAAAAACAAACCCACCGGCATCAACACAATCGTCAGCATCTTCAACACAATCGTCCGTACAACCCCAACCAACCTCCACGGGTGTAAAACCGTCCGTTGAATCTGAATTGCCGGTGCCTTCCAAAGAAGATCAGGGAGCGGTGAAGCCTGTACCAACGTCCCCATCAGCAAAGCCTGACGGACAGAATGGCTCCGCGGTTAAACCACCATCCTCCGTTACAAAGCCGTCAGCAGAATCTGAATTGCCGGTGCCTTCTAAAGAAGATCAGGGTTCGGTGAAGCCTTCAACGCCTGTCTCTTCTCCAAAACCCAACGGACCAAACAATTCTATGGCTACTCACACTGCATCTCTTCCGGGTAATGCCGCAGATGAAAAACTTCCAAACTGCAATACCACTTTTTGTAAATCTGGTAAAGGCTCATTGGTCTATGCAGATGGTTCTCGTTATGTAGGGGAATTTATCAACGGTGAACCACAAGGAAAAGGGATATGCTACTACGCGAATGGAGACCGTTATGAAGGATTGTGGGACAACCATGCACCCAATGGTGAAGGGGTAATGTATTTTAAATCAGGACTGATTTATGGCGCCATCTGGGAACATGGAACGGCAAAAAAACAACTTTCCAGCAAACAGGAATTTGTATTCAATCCGGATATTCCGGAGGACAAAAGTAAGGAAGTGAAAATATGGTCATTAATCGTCGGCGTCTCGCGTTATGATCATATGCCAAGTCTTAAGTATTCCGATGACGATGCTTACAAAATCTATGCCTTTCTTAAAAGTCCCGAAGGGGGAGCATTACCGGACAATCAGATTCGTCTGCTGATCGATGAAGATGCGACGCGCAATAATATTCTGAAAGCACTCAATGAACTTTGTCTCAGAGCGGATGAAAATGATGTTGTCATGATGTACTATTCCGGTCACGGTCTGGAAGGAACTTTTATTCCGATTGATTACGATGGTTACCAGAATGCGCTGAAACATGATGAACTCAGAGAGCTTTTTAATAAAAGCCACGCCAAACACAAGGTTTGCTATGCAGATGCTTGTCACAGTGGAAGTCTGCTTGCAGCGAAAAGCCCTTTTTCATCAGAACTCAATTACTTCTATGAAGAACTCGATAAATCGAGCGGAGGTACTGCATTTATGATGTCCTCCAAGAGTAAGGAATATTCACTGGAAGATGGCGGACTGCGTCAGGGCATCTTCTCTCATTACCTGATCAAAGGCCTCAAGGGCGATGCCGATGCCGATCAGAACAAGACGGTTACGATACGCGAACTATTTGACTACGTATCTAAAAATGTCCGGGAATACACTGGTTCGGCACAGTCTCCCGTAATTGCCGGAGATTATGATGAAAATATGCCAGTGGGATTTATCAGGCAATGATTTCTTTTCAGCATAAAGCTTCGTTCAGCTAATTGTTACAGTTCATGTACGCTGAGCTGGTTATATAAATTCAGATCAGCATAATTTTACATGGAGCTATTGGACTTGAAGGTACAAATAGTTACAAACCTGGATTTACATAACTGATTGTTGGCAAGAGAAGTGCTGATATTTATTATTCTTTCTCGCTGTGTATATAAAGGAATTTATGCGACCATGTCGTACTGATTGTGCGAGCCCGCCATTTGATCTCATCTGCTTTAGGACCTTCAAAAAGCTTATCCACCGAAGATTCAAAAATGGATAGCCATCTTTCGAAGTGAAGTGGGGTTAAATTGACTTTTTGATGAACAGCCACGTGCGGTGGAAAAGGTCGACCCTCATAATCTCCGGTTCCGAACAATATCTTTTCCCAGAATAAATACATTTTAGGTAAATGATGTTGCCAGTTTACATTCATGACATCAACGAAGATATTTTTCAGCATATCATCTTCACAAACAACACTGTAAAAGTCATCCACCAATGTCCGAATATCATCGCTGTGCCGAATATCATTTTTCATCAGAAGGTGATTGTGGTTTTGTTAAGTTTGCAGGATATCGATTGCAAGAGTTTTTGGCGCTTGTTCATTTGTCTTTTTTTATTCCGGCATGTTTGCATTCGTGTTGTCCGTATACCACCACTCGGCATAAGAACCCGGTGTCTCTTCCAGTCGCATGTGTACAAGACGAACAGGGGCGTTAAAATAACCTGCAATCTGATTTTTGAAATGAAGCAGCAAAAGTTCACAGGTAGGCTGAAATGGTGTGTAGATTACTTTTTCAAAATGCTGACCGAGGTTATTGCCAGTTGCATAAGGTGCGGATTCATGTAACACGAGGGCATGATCAAAAATCTCAATGATCTGCGAATTGATTATAGACTTTAGTTCTTTAAAATCTATAACCATTCCGTTTTTTGGGTGGCTGTCATCTGATAGCGGATTACCAGAGACCGTAACGGACAGATGATATGTGTGGCCGTGAATATTACGGCAAGGACCATCATATCCGTAAAGCGCATGCGCCATATCCAATACAAATTTTTTGGTGACCCTGACCCGCTCATTCATTGCCAAAATCAGGTTTCTGGTGATCCTTAATACACAGGCTAACCGCCCCCACAGTGTCAAGTGCATTAACCGTCTTTATCCTTAAAATCAGGTTCCCTGTCTGAGCGAGGTACTTTGATTGTCCTTGTTGATATTCCATAAAATAAGGTATAAAGATAAAAATATCTCAATATACGAGATTATGAGAAAGAAGGATACTGAAGCTCTAATTAACATATTAAAATAGTAATATTTATTAAACAGTGTATATCAATGTATTAAATTAAATATTTCAAAAATATTGACGAATGTATGGATGAGTAAATGTGAACTTTAAATGTTTGTATTTCCAGCTGTTCAGCGTCTTTTCCATTCACCTGATCGGGTACAAAGTGCACTAACTAAACTTTTTAATAAAATGTGGAGTTGATATATTTGCTTCAAAATCAATTATTAAAGAGGATGGAAAGGTCAATACCACTTTTGGATCTGCGGGATTTTACGGGTGATGACCGCCAGAAAAAGATGCAATTCGTTGCAGATCTTTACAAGGCGTTTACTGAAATAGGGTTTGTTTGTATTGAAGGGCATGGAATTCCTGACGCACTGGTCGATGAGTTTTATCAGCTTTCGAAGCAGTTTTTCAGCTTTCCTCCCGAGGTAAAAACCAGGTATGAAGTCGAAGGGCTTGCAGGTCAACGTGGATATACCTCTTTTGGCAAGGAACATGCAAAACAATCCAAAGTGGGCGACCTGAAGGAATTCTTCCAGATCGGACAGACGGTGGTAGGGGAAGATGAGATCCGAAGTGAATACCCGGATAATGTTGTAGTTACGGATCTTCCGGCTTTCAGTGAACTCGGAATAGGACTCTACAGGAGCTTCGAAGCCTCCGGGGCTCAATTACTTCGCGCCATCGCCCTCGGGCTTGGGCTTAATGAGACCTATTTTGAAGAGAAAATTCGCAATGGCAACAGCATCCTGAGGGCAATCCACTATCCTCCGATTCTTCAGGAACCGGAATCCGCCATTCGTTCAGAACAGCATGAAGACATTAATCTCATCACCTTGCTTGTCGGCGCTTCAGCCGGCGGACTGCAGGTTCTGACAAAGGAGGGACAATGGTTGGATATCGCGCCCCGTGACCGCGAAATTGTGGTCAACGTAGGAGATATGTTGCAGCGACTGGCCAACAACACCCTTAAATCAACGACTCACCGTGTCGTCAATCCACCTCGTGAAGCATGGCATGTCCCCAGGTTGTCAATACCTTTTTTCCTCCATCCAAGGAGTAGTATGGATCTGACCTGTCTGCCTTCCTGTGTAACACCGCTTAACCAACTTCATTATGAACCGATTACCGCCGGTGAATATCTGAATGAAAGATTGCGGGAAATCGGTCTGAAAAAGTAGTAATTTTGAACTTTAAAATATATAAAATGAACTTGTTATTCTTAGGTAATTTGGGTGGTTCAGAGCTCCTTCTGCTTGGATTTATTGTCCTTCTTCTGTTTGGTGGCAAGAAAATCCCGGAACTGATGAGAGGCCTGGGCACAGGTATACGCGAATTCAATAATGCCAAAAATGCCATCAATGAAGAAATCAAAGAAGGCATTCGCGATGCAGAAAGAAAAAGTATCACAGACCGCAACAACTGACCAGAATTTTTTTCAATGACCAGAATATGTATGGCTTGCGCCATAATACTGTGTATTGCTGTGAGTGCCCGTTCGCAAAAAATTGGGCATGTTAATTACCGCATGCTGATAGATTCACTGGACGAATCCAAAAAGATCAATGAACAATTGAACCGCTATGAGATGTCCTTATTCACTGTCGGGAGCCGAATGGATTCTACATTCCGTGTTCATTTGAAAAAATATCAGGACGCAGCTGCTTCAGGCACATTGACTGGACAGCAACGTACACAGATGGAATCAGATCTGGAGACCGAGCAAACTGCTCTGAACAATTACCAACAGAGTGCCAAAGAATCTTTTCAAAAGAGACAGGCCGAACTGATGCAGCCATTCTTAAAAAAAGTTCAGATAGCGATCAGTGATTTTGGTACAAAACAAGGCTATCAGGCGATTCTTGACAGCGCAGGACTCATCATCTTTCCTGATTCAGAAGATCTTTTTGTAAGACTGTTGGCCGTTCTTACCACTAAGTAAATAGCAAAAAGATCCTGCTCAAATCTTTCGGTTTAACACAGGATCATTGTCTAAGTACGACCAGATTTGTTTGTAATTTCAATCGCTTGGTGCGTGGATTTGACGTTGACGATTTTTCATGAATTTCATGCAATAATTACGGTTTAATTCAATAGATCAACGATTTGTATTGGGTAATAACCCCGGATTTATTTTGCATAATCTTTCAGATTTCTTCTCATTACTTACGGCGCTGCGATGTTGCGTGGCAGCTTTGATATCACCGGCAGGTCGCATGACTTCAAATTGCTCATGGCCCTTGCGAACTGCTTTGACCTCCCAGTCAAATGAGAAATTGCCATGTCCATGCATTAGTTCTTTGACCAGGAATCCTTCAGTGGTTTTGCCGACGACGGCAAGCCCATAAGTTTCGATACTGCCGGGCGTCAGTTGTACCGTCACCTGATTCGTTTGGGCCACTTTGATAAAGTGTTCTGGATACGATACCAGACACTCTCCATTCTTCAAGGTAGCGGTTCCGCGGACATACGCTGCTGCTTCAGGCCCTTCTACACTGGCATACCATATTTCCTGAGAACTGTTGTCGGGATCCTTGACCCTAAAACTTTTTACATCGGCAAAAATTACGCCTTGCCCAAAATTATTCAGGTACATGCCTGCAGCTTCTGCACCCGCAGCATCTCCGATTCCCAAAAACGGGTATACGGGTCCAAGATTGGAATATCCTGCATACACGTTGAGTTGATTGGTGTTCGTATTGTAAAGATAAAATTCACCGGCATTACTGGTGCTCAGTAACTCTGACACCACGCGGTTATTTTTAGTACAGAACATTCCGAAATAAGGTTGGGATTGATCATCCAAAAGTGATGAGAGCTGAATTCTGTCTTTACCGTTTTTATCATAAAGGAATGTTGCGCCACCGTATCTCAGATCATTGTCAAATTCAATTTTAAGATTGTTGCCGTTGAAAAATATCATGTTGGAATCGATAATGTCAATACCTGAATATTCAATCGGGGATACTTTTGAAAGATGATCAAGATGGTAATAATTACCGCCTAACATGTTTCTGCGTTCAGGCCTGTCCATCCGGAATTGGAGCTCAACGGGATTAAAATAAGACCATCGCTCACGGTAGGAAGTATCCAATTGATAAAAGTCCATCGAGCTATAATCGCCAAGGCCAGACCAGGATTCAAGTTCCACCAGAGGCTGATTACGGTTGAAAATTCCCTGATAGTCTGGTTTGAGAATTTGCTTCATCTGAATACCTCCTTGCAGACCTGTCATATTGATGCTGGCAGGTTCAATCAGCACAGAATCTCCGGATCGGATAGAACTAATCCTTGCTTGGGTTGAAATGGAAGCAACGTTGGTATTGACTGTTTTAATATTGACGGGATCCTCCAACACCAGTTCTGATCCTGACTTTTTCCAGTTAGAACTGCCTGATGTACCCGGACCGCCAGGCAAGTGCTTCCATTCCCCCTGTACATACGTCAACACATCACCGGAATCGGGCTTGCTGGTAGACAAGGGTATCCCATTGAGCCTGACGACTGATGGAGATGGATAATTGCCGGACAGGTCTCCTCCGGCTGGCGTACCGGATACCAGGTCATTGGTTGGGTCAGTATCAACCGATGTGGCCAACCACTGATTCCCATTCCATACCAACCCCTGATTTGTAAGCGGAGCATTGCTGCTGAGAGGAAGACCCTGCAGTCCTGTGACTTTTGGATTGGGCAGGGTGCCATTCAGATCTCCACCGACTGAGGAGCCGTTATGAAGATCATCATTGGGATCTGGATCACCGGTATTCGTTATTTTACTGCCACTAATTTGTATTCCAGGACCAGCTTCCAGATAGGTCTTTGCGGCATACATGGCATAGGGCACACTCAGAAAAGGTGTAATGCTGCTCAGTTCGTAATTGATTCCGCCATTCGGATCGATCTCCGTTTTCAAAAAAGTTGACCCATCTTCCCACTTGATTTGATCAAACTTTCCCAGCACCGGAAAGCCATACCCTATGAGTGCATTCACCAGACCAAATTCATTGCTCAGCGTTCGGTGTTCCTCACTGTATAATGCGGTGCCACCCGCACCGTTTTTCAGAACCGTAAAGCGGAGATTAATATTCCTGTTGCCAAGCGGTTTGCCGGTATTATCGCGGACAATGGTTTGGAAATTCAATCCGTTCGGCACGTTTTGGGAATTCGCATTCGAGCAGATCATCAATATTGCTCCCGATAACAACAGCGATACTTTTATCTTTTTTAACCAATGAAAGATCATACGTTTTATTTTTTATTCTTTAATAAATCTGACGGTGTAACCGGATGGATAGTCGGCAGTAAACACCTTTAGAATATAGCATCCCGGGGCATAACCAGCCACATCAATGGATTGATGTATTCCATTGAATATTTGCAGACATTGGCCCGTCAGATCATACAGTTCGATGCGTTCTGGTTTGTTGCTGCCGTCAATAAATAACTTGTGTCTTGATGGATTTGGAAAAATCACAATCTTTTGTTTCAAAGGATCATCATTCAAGGTTATGATCAAGGGATCGGGTTGAATGACTCCGCAAGTACCCTTTTGCGAAGAATTCATGTTGCCAAGCGTAATGCTGATGATTTCACCTACGGCGTAGCTCGCAGAATAGAAATTATTTTGCATATGAGAACCAGCGACATCTGTAGCTGACTGCCCATCCAGAAGCGTGAAAATCATCAAACCACAGAGTCCAAAAATCATCTTTCTCATCACAAGGCTTATTTCACTATAACAAGATAATAAGATAAAAGAATCCTTTTATAAGGAATAAATGAATAAAAATCCTGATTGTGGAAAGCCGAATCGGCGAAGTGGATTCTAAGCGGCCTTTGGAAAATTAATCTTACCGGGTACTCAAAGGAACTTTAGGTTAAAAAACGAGGCGCTTTACGATACTATTGGCCTTCTCTTGAGTTCGTGCTGAAAGGGCAAGTAATTTAATAAAAAAGGCAAAAAGTGACGGAGCGTCTGTTATGGTTCAATTCATGACATCATTAAAAAAGACCCGATCAAACCAAAAAAATTGAGAATTGATCGGGTTCCTCTATGTTCAAGGTTGACGAATTTAGTCTGAATACACTGAAGATTTACCCAGTTTATCAACACAAATATAGTAAAATAGAATTCTCAATTTATTGCGATTACCTGAGCCAAAAGTATTGATGGCATGTTGGATTGCATCATCCATCGCCTGCTCATCCGTGCACCCCAGTTTCTTTTTGAGAAAATTCTCTTTTACACGGTCCAGTTCTTCCTTGTCGGAACTTGAGACCAACGCTGCATCGGCATTATAAATCGAAGGTCCAAGCCCGGCGGCTACCTTGTTCAGCAGATCGGTGTCAACATTGACGTTAAGTCCTTTGGCGGCTTCTATTGCTTCGTTCACCTTTTCTTCAAACATACTCATATTGCAAAGTTTTATAATGGTTAAATAATCGAACTTACAGTTCAAATATAAATGAATTTAGCCACTTCTGAAGCACTAAAAATAGAGTGGTTTGTGACGATCGGCGGGTACGGTAGAAGCAAGGTTGAAAAACAGGAGTAATGCAAGATAAATAACTGATTAACAGTAATATATGATAATGAAATGGCCTCCCTTGGTGTTTATTCAGTGAAGGATTGGTAGAATTGCCGGACAGTGTCAAGTCTTAAATATTCTTGAAATATGTTACCTATATCCGGTGGCTAGCGATAAATAGCTATATTTCGGGCTTTAATTTCTCAAGATGATGCGATATCAATGGACCTTGGTGACACTCATGGCAATTCTGATTGGCAATATTTCGGCGCAGGATCTGCATTTTACCCAGTTCAGCTTTTCTCCGTTACATGTAAATCCCGCACAATGTGGAAAATTCAACGGCTCCTACAGAGTCGGAGGAATCTTCAGGGACCAGGCATTTGCCATTGCTTCCAGCTCAGCCTACAAAACCATCAATTTCTATCTGGACGCGACATTTCCGTGGAGGATCAGGAAAAATGACTGGATGGGATTTGGTCTTAATTTTCTTCAGGATCGCAGTGGTGACATCAATTGGGGTAGTGGCGGATTTATCGCCCAAATTGCATATCATTTGTACCTCAACCCAAGGAGCTCATTATCGCTAGGTGGACAATATGGTTTTGTCAACTACAATATTCAGAACCCTGAGAAAGCGGTTTTTCAAAGTTCTTTTACGGGTGGATCATCCAATCCTGGTATTCTACAGAACAAAGCCAAGTATAAAGATATTTCGATAGGGATTAATTATCTTTCCAGCCTTGGTGCGGCACGTCATATTCTGGAGATTGGATTGAATGCTGCCAGGATCAACAGACCCAATGTAACGCAACTCACCACCGGAGGTAGCAATAGACTCAATACACTTTTTACCGCCAATGCGGGACTTACTTATCACCTCAATCAAAAAGTAGATCTTCGCAATTACCTGTGGCTTCGCAACCTCAAATCGAATACAGAGATTATTCCTCAGTGCATCGTAAGTTATTTATTTAATGCGGAAAAGGGAATTCGACTCAACGGTGGACTTGGCTATCGTGTAGGAGATGCACTTCAGATCATGCTGGGAGCAGATATCAACAACCTTGGATTTCAGATCGCCCTTGATCAGACCTTATCGAGCCTTTCTTCGGTCCAAAGCCCGAATGGATTAGGAGCCGTTGAATTCGGCGTAAAGTACATTGGTGTTGTAACCAAAAAGCCTAATCCCAAACCTAAAGTTTTCTGTCCGAGATTCTGACGACGTCTCTTGACTTTTGTGTAATCATGAAATTAGCTTATTCTTTTAAAATATTGAACCGGAATATGAGATCCATTTGGCTTTTAATCACATTTTTTATTTGTGCAGTCACCGCATCGTTTGCTCAGCCACCCAGTTCGGATACGCCAGCCAAGCTCAACAAGGCCGGTGATGAGCAGATTGAAAAAGGGCAATACTACAATGCACTTGAACTGTATGAAAAGTCATATAAACAGATTAAGGATAAAACCATAGCCATTCGTATTGCACGCACCAATCTGTTGCTGAGAGATTACAACAAATCAGCAACAGGCTATGCCAGAATTCTGAACAGGGATAAAAAAAATGAATACATCGATGACCGCGTAGGTTATGGTATTGCACTCAAGATGAACGGTCAGGCTACGGAAGCTGCGGCCGAGTTTAATAATTACATTACCAATGGAACCAATGACAGTCTGAAGGCGCAGGCTAAGCTCCAGCTGGACGGCATTACCATGCAGGAAAAAATGAAAGAGAATCCTTCCATTATCATCAAGAATGCCGGTAATAATATCAATAATCCCGAATCTCAAAGCAGTCCAGCCCTGGATCAGGACGGAACTTTGTATTTCGGCTCACTTTCGGACAAAGCAGGTAAAGACAAAAATGATGATGGTGTCCATTATGCGCACATGTTTAGTTCATCATGGTCTGAAGACAAGGGGTTTGCCAAGGCCACAGAGCTTCCTGAAGAATTCAACCGCGAAGGATTCCACACGACCAATGCAAGTCTTAGCGCAGACGGAACGGTGATGTATTTTACACGTACTGTTTCCGAAGGAGGGCATAAAAGTGAAAGTAAAATCTATGCATCCGGCAAAACATCCGGCGGATGGAGTCCGGCTATAGAGGTGAGCGGAGTGAATGGGGACTTCCTCTCCTCGCATCCCTGCGAGGGAGAACTGTTTGGATCCAAAGTATTGTTTTTCTCTTCCAATATGCCGGGAGGCAAAGGAGGAATGGACCTGTATTATGCGACCCAGACCGGCGAAGCACAGTTTTCCGCACCGGTTAATCTGAGCGCACTGAATACAGTTGGCGATGACATAACTCCGTTTTATCTCGATGGCACGCTTTATTTCGCTTCAGACGGATGGCCATCTTTTGGTGGCCTGGATATTTTTTCTGCGAAATGGAATGGCTCGGAATGGTCACAGCCAGCCAATTTGGGAATCCCATACAACACCTGCACAGATGAATTCTCTTACCGCATTAGCCGCGATGGAGAGAAAGGATTCCTGGTGTCCAACCGGCCGGATCCGGAATCAAAATCCCTTAAAAGCAAGACCTGCTGCGATGATATCTACTTTGTGAACAAACGAAAACTGGTCATCGAATTGGTAGGAATCGTTACTGATTCACTGAAAAAACCACTCAAAGGCGCAACTATGCAGATTATCAGTCCCAAGGGTAATGGTGAGAATGATATTCAGACCAAGACCAGTAATGAATCAAACAGATTGTCCTATGTGCTGGACAAAAATAAATCCTATAAAATCATCGTATCCAGAGACGGTTATTTCCCACAGGAGATCATGCTCAATACCGTAGGCATCGAGAAGGATCAGACAATTGAGAGGCAATTTGTACTTCGCAATGTTCCAGCAGAATCTGAGTTTGAAATTATTACGATCAATGAAGCAATCCGGCTCAACAATATCTATTATAATTTTGATGATGACAAGATTCTACCGGATGCTGCCAAAGACCTTTCCGTCCTGGTAGAACTGATGAGCAAGTACCCAGATATGGTGATCGAATTGAGTTCGCACACAGATTCACGCGGCGATGATGATTATAACCAAAAACTGTCTGAAAGGCGTGCAAACTCTGCAAGACGCTGGATGATGGGCAAAGGTATTGATGGTAAGCGTATTAAAGCCAAAGGTTACGGAGAACTAAAAATACTCAATGGCTGTACGAACGGCGAAGAATGCACTGATGAAGAACATCGTTTTAATAGACGGACTGAATTTAAGATCCTGGAAGGTCCAACAACAATTGAAGTCAAAAAGGAAGTCCTCAACAAGAAAGTACCTGGTGCAAAGCTAGAGGAAGTTAAAAAAGAAGACAACAACAAGACAGAGGGGTCAAATAAAAAGTCCTCAAATAAAAAATAAGATCGGTCTATTCTAATTGGTGAGACATTGAAAGCTTACACTTTTGGCGTCATTATTTTATTAGTCTTGATGATATCAGCTTGTCATCGCAAAGCTTCAATTATTTCTGAACGAAAGCCTGTTCCCAAGCAAGTTATAACTATAACGGGTCCACCGAAATTTCAGCCAGACTCAATGGTATATCATTTGGGTTTGATCAGAACAGGTGAAGTTAAGTCAATGGAGATTGGATTTGTCAATGGCGGCGGAGAAGCTTTAGAGATCAAACTGGTCAGTGCCTGTGAGTGTACTAAAGTGGACTGGCCTGTGTTGCCCATCCCATCCGGGGAGCGAAGGACGCTTAAGATCAGTTATGATTCCAGGGAAAAGTCCGGACCACAGATTGTTGACCTGGATATAATAACCAATGCTGCTCAAGAGCACACTTTTATTAAACTCCTTCTTGAGGTCTCACATGAAGTGTCGAAGTATTAATTGTTCCTTCTATTCCTGAGTATTCATTGGGAAATGTTTGGCCAGGGATTTAGATAGATTGTTGACTATCATCCCTCCGGCAGTGCAGCAACTTGTAAGTTTTTACCAGACAGGACTTTATCCATTCCTTAGAAGATTACATCGACTCTGATCGCTCCGATATTTGGCCATTCTGGGCTAAATATGAGTATGATAACAATTTATCGGCATTCATAAATCTGGCTGCCAAGGATGGTCTGGGGATATACCTCTTTAGCGATGGAACAGTAGCAAGCAAGATTCAGGAAGTTTCAGGTACATTAGGATATAAAATGACGAGATCCGATATCCCCTGCGATTTGATCGCATGTTTTTTTCTTAGTATCACATCCCGTCAGTATACGCTCTATTCAAAGGGTCTGTAACCGGTTTATTGATAGCAATGTCATCGATTTATTTATATGATAATTACATTTAATATCTATAATGCGCTAATTATCATATTATTATAAAATATAATTTATAATAAGTTAATAAACAACGTATTACATCATTTATTTTCAATTATTACACAAATCTCAATTTGTAATTGTTATAGACTAAAAAAAGCATAAAATAATCATAACTAACTGTATATCAATATTTTAAATTTAATTGCTATCAAACATTTAAAAATGAGATTATATATTAGGGGAAAACCATGATTTTTTAACTTATCGACAAAAAAACTTGCTGAATGTTATAATGCGATTTATCTTTGTCAGGTATTCTTCCCTTTGTCTTTAGATCGTGTCAGATCTAATGCCTCAATCACATTGCCTGAAATGAGCAATGGTGAGTTTCAGGATTTTTTAGGATTTTTTTTAAAGAAAACTATAAAATCTTTTTTTATGAGGCTTTTTCAATTAACAACAAGATTCGCGATGGCTGCAGCTGCTGGCCTGATGATCTTTACCTCCTGTGTTAAGACTGAAAATTCAAGCGACGCACTGACTGGTGGACAGGAAGTGAAGAGTCTGAAATCGAACATGGCCAACGAATGGATGAATTTGTCCTTCGAACTGACCAAAAAAACACCGGGTTTTACTTCTCCGGTAGCCGCAAGGACTTATGCATACCTAAGTTTAGGAATGTATGAGGTGCTGGTTCCGGGTATGGTCGGTTACAGTTCGATGCAGGGTAAGTTTCAGGGATTTAACAGAGGCTCCATGAAGAATCCGCGTACTTACGGCGAGATTTCATGGAATGCTTCACTCAACGAGGCAATGTATCAGATGAGCAAGCGCTTCTATCAGAATTCAACTCCCAGTGCAATTGCAGAAATTGAAAAACTCTACAACAAAAATTTAGCAGAATTTAGTAGTTCAATGAGTGCAGAAGTGCTAGACCATAGCCGTCAGTACGGCAATGATCAGGCAAAAGCACTCCTGGCTTATGCCGAGACAGATCAGCAGTCCGAAGCCTACCTCAACAATTACCCTTCTGGGTATTTGCTCCCTAAGGGTGAGGGCATCTGGTCGCCTTCCGTTAACCCCCACAAGCGTCCGTTACAGCCGTATTGGGGTAATGTCAGAACTTTCGCAAGACACAGCCCGGCAGGTCTTGAAATGGTATCTCCTCCTGAATTCAGCGAAGAGACCAGCAGCTTGCTCTATGCTTACGCGCTTGAAGTGCGTAACAAAGTGGAGAATGTAACCCGTCAGGATGAAGTACTGGTCAATTTCTGGAATGATGACCAGGAAGGAACAATCACACCGGCAGGTCATATGCTGGCGATTATGAATCAGATCAATGTGGTTCAGGACAGGGATCTTGGTTCCGCAGTTTTTGGCTACATGAAGCTGGCTACCACAATGCATGATGCAACGGTAGCAGCCTGGAAGACAAAGTATACATATTATACGATGCGTCCGGAGACATACATACGCCAGTACATTGACGGTCAGTTTCTTTCACTGAGTAATGCCACTGCGACACCTGAATATTCATCTGGACAGGCAGCAGTAGTGTCTGCTGCAGTTGAAGTGTTGGGTTCAGTATTTGGATACAGCTACGCTTTTACGGATAGAACCTACGAAGACCGCAAGGATATTGACGGTTCCCCTAGAAGTTATCCTTCTTTCCAGGATTTGGCGGATGAAGTACTCAATGCCAATTTACTGGGAGGAATTCATTACAGATTCAGCCTGGAGGCAGGTCAAAAACAGGGCATCGAAATAGCAAAAGATTTCAACGCTATCAGATGATTTAAATAGGGTAAGTTTTCATGAAATGGATCCCTGCAGTCCCACACTGCGGGGATTTTTTTTAGATGATCAATTAGATCTTGCCGAGCGTAACCAGGATATCTTTGAGCTTATCTTCACTCGTGATCTCACTCACGCCGTATTCAGGCAGCAATCCAGCGGGTCGAGTCATTAAAGCTCCATGGATTCTCTCAACGCAGCTTTGCTCAATGAGGGGAAGGACATTCGAAGCATCAATGGATCCCCCTGCCATAATAGTAATTCTCCCGGCAGACAAATCAACCATTTTTTTCAGCTGGGCTGCTCCTTCTCGCGCGGTCTTGGCACCTCCACCTGATAACATTCTATCAATCTGAAAGTCCATGAGTATTTCCTGGGATCGCATCATATCCTGACTGAGGTCTATTATTTTGTGAAAACAAAGCGTCGATCCGCCAGAAACTTCAAGGACTTGTTCAATTAAACTTTGGTCGGGTAAACCATGTTCATCCAGTGCGCCAAAAACTATGGCATCAGCTCCTTCTCCTCGGGCAATTCTGATGTCTTCCAACAGAATTGAGATATCAAGGTTATCATATCGGAAATCACCTTTGCGCGGGCGAACCATTACAGCTAATTCCCCTTTGAACATTTTACGGGCGAACCGGATACTCCCGGCGGTAGGTGTCAGGCCGCCAGAGGTCAGATCAACACATAATTCTATGCCGTCCACCGGATATTGGGCCGCCATGACTACGGAGTGCAGGTCAGCACAGCATAATTCCAGAAATGTTTCTTTCATTAGCGTCAGATTTTTTTAATTGTAAAACCTGTTCAGGCACGGAAAGCCCTAAACTCATTAAAAAAAATAAGCACTTATATCACTATAACGCTTTGCTCATGACCATTTGCTCACAAGCGTACCTTAAACTAATATTAGTTGAACTTTAGATTACTGACGGAAGATTACTTAAAGCGATTAAACCTTCGGTTGGCCTCATCCCAGTTGAGAACATTGAAAAATGCCTGTATGTAATCCGCGCGCCGGTTCTGGTAATGAAGATAATACGCATGCTCCCACACATCCAGCGCAAGCACAGGCATTCCACCGCCAACACCTGGCATCAGTGGGTTGTCCTGATTCGGGGTTGAGGCAATTTCCAGTTTACCACCAGGATAAACATTGAGCCATGCCCAGCCAGATCCGAAGCGTCCCATACCCGCTACAGAAAATTTATCTTTAAAGGCTGCAAAACCACCCATTTGATCGTTGATCGCCCTGGCCAGCTCGTCAGAAGGCTCACCTCCTCCATTGGGTGAAAGCAGTTCCCAGAAGAGGTTGTGGTTGTAATAACCGCCGCCATTGTTTCGGACCGCTGCATTGCTCATATCCAAGGTCATCAGGATCTCTTCAATGGGCATACTGTCCATCGGGGTATCCTTGATGGCATTGTTGAGGTTGGTGGTATAGGCTGCATGATGCTTGCCATGATGAATTTCCATGGTGCGCGTATCGATATGCGGCTCGAGCGCAGAGTGGGGATACTTTAGTTCTGGTAAGGAGAAGGGCATAATTTGGATTTTTTATGGATAACAAGAACGAAATGTAAAGGTTTTAGGATCTCTTCAATATCGTTGATTCAATCTGTTTATAAATATATTATATATTCAAGTAAAGGTATATGTGATAGTCTTGCTTCCAATATTAACATTTTATAAAAGGAGTGCAGGGCCAATTTTAATAAATTTGGGCCCACAAAAAATTAAATGAGATATTTATTCCTGATTGTCCTTGCAGTAATGTTGGCTTTAGCGGGCTGTAAAAACGGAAATGACCTCAATAGCAATGTGCCGCAAAGATTTACGCCGCATCATTTTGATATCCCCTATCCGAAGGATTATTACAGACCTGCCAACCTCAGACCCATGAACATGCTAGAAATGGTCAAATACAAAGACCGTTCGGACTTTAAATTTGACATGAAAATAATGGATCTCAACGGAAATGAGATTGGAGTCGATTCAGCGATGAGGGTCACCTGGCCGGTGTTTTATCAGTTTTTTGCGAATGACAGCGGAAGGGTCGTCGAAGCGGTACAGTTTCGTATAACCAAAGACTTTCAAAAGGCATTATTAGAGTGGAAGTAATTTTAATATTATGAATATCAATATAAAATACATATACTTTTTCTTAATTGGATTGGCTTTGTCAGGCTGCAAAAAATCTGAAAATGTCAATAATAACTCCGATACGCTTGGACACGACCGTTTCTTAATGCCACCGGTGGCCGGTGATTATGAGCCTAAAGGGCTTCGTAAGCTGAGTATTATTGAAATGAAGAAAATCGGAGAATCGGGCGGAATTCCAGGCGACCTGGTCTGGAAGGATCAACGCGGCAACATTGTAGCTCCGGATTACTACGGCAACGGACCGGATGCGCGCTATGTGCAGTTTTATGCCAATGCTGCGGGCAAAGTCGAAGAGGCGATTGTCTATGAAATGACCCCTGAGATCAAGGCCATGATGATGCTCATGAAGGTGGCTACAATGCCCGTAGAATACTAAATCTGTTGTCCCGAAGGCTTAGCGTTCTTAACAAGGCTTTAAGTCTCAATACGTTATTAAAGACTAAATTTGCGTCCTCAATCTGAGTCAATGAATATTATCCGATACCTACTTGTTGGAGCTGGAAGCCTGTTGATTGCGACATCCTGCAATAAAAAAGAATCTGACGCTGGCGGAACCGGGTTATTTACACTGATTGACCCCTCTGCCTCTAATGTGACCTTTAATAATCTGATTAAGGAGACGCCGGAAGAATATATCTACACGTTTAATTATATTTATAACGGAGGGGGGACAGCCATTGCCGATTTTGATAATGACGGTCTGCAGGATATTTATTTTACCGGTAACCAGGTGAAGGATAAACTCTATAAAAATCTGGGAAATTTCAAATTTGAAGATGTATCGGCTGCCTCAGGAATAGAACAATATGCGGGATGGCACAGTGGTGTCATTTCTGCTGATATCAATAATGACGGCCTGATGGATATTTATGTTTGCCGCGGCGGGTTCAAAAACACGCCGGATAACAAAAACCTGTTGCTGATCAACAAAGGGGGGCTGAAATTCGAAGACCAGGCAGAAAAATATGGCGTTGCAGATCCGGGTTATTCTGTTACCGCTACATTTATTGATTATGATGGTGACGGAGATCTTGATTTATATGTTGACAACAGACCAGAACGTTGGGAGATCCATGAAGACAGCATCCTGGCGGTCAAAGAAAGAATGGAAAAATATGGTCAGGAAGATCCACTCGTAACCGATCATTTTTACCGAAATAACGGTGACGGAACGTTCACCAATATTACCCGTGAAGCGGGCTTTTATCCCAACTATGGTTATGGTTTGGGTGTTGTGGCAGGAGATATTAACACCGATGGCGCAGATGATATCTATGTTGCCAATGATTTTATTGAAAATGATTATTTCTATATCAACTATGGTAACGGATCATTCAAGCAAATCGTCAAGCAACTGACCAACCATGTTCCCTATTACTCCATGGGAACAGATTTTGGAGACATCAATAATGACGGCAAAGAAGAAATTCTGACCGTCGAAATGAGACCCGATGATTACAAGCGATCAAAGACGACCATGCCTGCGATGCAACCAGAATACTTCTATTATTTGAAGCAGGTTGGTTTTCATGATCAGTACATGCATAATGCGTTGCAGTTTAACAATGGCAATGGTTTTTTTAGTGACATCTCACAGCTTGCAGGTGTTGATAAGACGGATTGGTCCTGGGCGGCATTAATCAGTGATGTTGACAACGACGGTCTAAAAGATATTTTTATTTCCAATGGATACCGCAGGGATGTTTATGATCGCGATACTAACAAAAAAATGCGCGAACTGCTGAACAAAAAAAATAATACGGTAGACAGTTTGGAACAGGCACTGGGAATTCTTCCTTCAGTCAAGCTGGTCAATTATATCTTCAAAAATCAAGGTGATCTCACTTTCAAAAAGAAAATGAAAGAATGGGGTATGGACCAGACCAGTTTTTCAAACGGCGCTGCATTTGGAGACCTGGATAATGACGGTGATCTTGATCTTGTGGTCAACAATGTTGATGATCCGGCTTTTGTATATCGCAACAATCTGGATAACGCCGAGAATTACCTGCGTGTAATGTGTGTCAATAGCCCCGTCAATTCAATGGGACTTGGAGCCAAAGTAACGATACACTATGACAACAATCAACAGTACGTACAAATTCGCACGGCGAGAGGTTATTTATCATCGTGTGAACCGGTAGCGCATTTTGGATTAGGCAAAACTGAGAAAATTGACAAGGTTACGATTGAGTGGACTGATAAGACAATGCTTGAAATCAATGATGTCAAAGCCAATCAATTACTAAAAGCAGATTACAAACAGGGTACTAAAAAATTGACACAGGCCCCTAAGTACAGACTCGTGTTTGAAGAAGGAACGCTAAAAAATATTTTCCCACCATTCTATCACCAGGAAAATACATTTGATGATTACAAGGAACAAAAGCTGCTTCCTTACTCAATGAGCCGCCTCGGTCCATTTATATCTGTTGCGGATGCTGATAAAGATGGCAGAGAAGATTTTTATGTGGGTGCACCTCATGACAAACCAGGTTGCCTTTATATGCAGGATGATTCCGGTCATTTTCAATTGAAAAAGGTACCCATCTTTGAGAAGGATAAAGATTATGAAGATATGGGCTCTGCTTTTTTTGATGCAGACGGTGACGGAGATTTGGATCTTTATGTTGTGAGCGGAGGAACAGAATTTGATGAGAAATTGCCAATCTATCAGGATCGTCTGTATATTAATGACGGGCATGCCAATTTTAGCAAAGACCTGAATACTTTACCAGCCATTCGTTCCAGTGGATCTTGTGTTCTTGCAGAAGATTTTGATGGTGATGGTGATATTGATATTTTCCGGGGCGGAAGGACAATACCTGGAAAATATCCGTATACGCCAAAATCATATTATCTGGAGAACAACGGTAAGGGAACTTTTTCAGATAAGACGGATGAGATTTCCAGCGAGTTGCGTTTAGCCGGGATGGTAACTTCTGCTGCCTGGGCAGACATCAATGGCGATCAGCAAAAAGAACTTTTACTGGCTGGTGAGTGGATGCCTGTTACGGTGTTTGAATATAAAGACAAAAAATTTGTAAAGGCACCTGTTGAAAAATTTGGTTTTCAAAATTCGGAAGGCTGGTGGAATAAAATTCTGGCTGTGGATTATGATCACGACGGGGATGTGGATATTATCGGAGGTAATATCGGGTTGAATTATAAGTTTCATGCGAGTGAGGAAAAACCGTTCATGGTCTATTGCAATGATTTTGATCAGAATGGAACGTATGATATTGTGCTCGCAAAATACAATGGAAAAGACCTGGTGCCTATTCGTGGCAGACAATGCTCATCTGAGCAGGTACCTGGTATTGCGACGAAATTTCCTGATTACAATTCATTTGCAAACGCAACATTGAAAGATATCTATGGTGAAGGACTTGAGTCCGGTCTCACATACAAAGCAAGGAACTTCAGCAATACAATTTTCCAAAATGAAAGTGGAAAATTTAAGGCCATACCCATGTTTCAACTCGCCCAGTTTTCTTGCATACAGGGAATGGCGATTGCAGATTTTAATCAGGATGGAATAGATGATCTTTGCTTTGCAGGAAATTTATTTAATGCGGAGATTGAGACCACGCGTGCAGATGCTTCTGTCGGGATGTTTGTTCGGGGGACTAAAGAAAGCATGTTGGCGCTTCCTTATGGACCGGCAACTTCGGGATTTTTTGTTCCTTATGATGTGAAGGATCTCAAAGCAATTGATGTCAAGGGCAAAAAATGCCTGTTGGCAGGGATTAACAACAATGCACTTTATTTCTTCAAAAATATATATCAATAATATCAATATCATATGATTGGTCATTTATTCAAAAGCACTGAAGCGCACAAATGGATCAGTGCCTTCTTTTTGGTGTTTTCAGTAGTTGCCTGCAAGGAAAATATTCAAAAAGTTAAAAGAGGGGACAGTAATCTGAGTTCTTTTGAACGAATTCCTTCTTCGCAAAGTCATGTGACATTCGTCAATAAACTGGATCCGGGAAACTTGCCCAATCCATTGGAATATATCAACGTCTTTAATGGTGGCGGGGTCATACTTGTCGATATCAACAATGATAATCTGACAGACATTTTACTCACGGGTAACCGGGTTGGAAATAAATTATATCTTAACAAGGGAGGTTTTGTTTTTGATGACATTACCGAAAGCTCGGGCATCAGCAAATATCAAGGCTGGTTTACCGGGGGAGCTGTTGCCGATATCAATAATGATGGTTACAGAGATATTTATATTTGCAAATCATTTTTTGAAGGTGATGACCCAAAACTCCGTGAAAATCTTTTACTGATCAACAATGGCAATAACACATTTACGGATAAAGCAAAAGAATATGGTGTAAATGATCATGGTTACAGTATTTGCGCATCATTTCTTGATTATGATAAAGATGGTGATCTCGATTTGTTTGTTGGTAATCACCCGCCCAACAGAATGGCCAGTGAAGCAGTTCACTGGAATAACTGGAATAAACCCAATCTTGAAATGTCAAACCATCTATTTAAAAATGAAGGTAATGGACATTTTACAGATGTGACATCTGATGCAGGTGTATTATCTTATGGTTGGACACTCGGCATCAGCACTTCAGATATTAACGCCGACGGTTGGCCAGATATTTATCTGAGTATAGATCACGAGCAGCCGGATTATTACTGGGAGAATCAGAAAAACGGAACATTCAAAAATATCATTAATACGAGTCTCAAGCATACGAGTGCAAGTAGCATGGGACTGGATGTTGCCGATGTTAACAATGACGGCTTGCGTGATCTTCTGGTTGTAGATATGCTGGCGGAGGATAATTACCGTGAGAAGGTGAATATGGCCAGTATGGACATTGACCGCTTTTGGCGCTATGTCAATATGGGATATCATTATGCCTATATGAGAAATATGTTGCAACTCAACAATGGCAATCACAGTTTTAGTGAGATCGGACAGATGTCAGGGATTCACAATACGGACTGGAGCTGGAGTGTATTGCTTAATGATTTTAATCTTGATGGTTACAAGGATCTTTTTGTTTCCAATGGGTACTACCGTGATTTTTTGAATAAAGATTTTTTCAAACCCTTGATCAAGCATGCGACAGAAATGCAGAGCAAAGGTGAAAGTAATGAGACTGTGCTGCGTTTTCTTAGACAGCAGAATCTTGCCATGGCGGCAACGAAAGTACCTAACTACTATTATGAAAATAATGGTGATCTGACATTCAGTGACAGATCTGCAGAATCAACACTTAATTTTTCCGGTTTCTCATCTGGAGCTGCCTATGGTGATCTGGACAATGATGGTGATCCTGATCTTGTTGTCAACAATCTTGATGATGAAGCCCTGGTCTATCGCAATAATGCCATTGAAAGAAGCAATCGCCATTTTCTGAAAGTAAAATTGACTTCAAAAAATTATGGTAATAAACTGAATACTGTCGTCGAATTAAAAACAACTAAAGGATTGATGTCAGATGAACTATTGACATCAAGAGGTTATCAATCTGTTACAGATGATTATCTGTATTTTGGATTAGGTGATATCAGTCAGGTGGAAGAACTTAAAGTGACATGGCCTGATCAGAAAGTTCAGATCATCAAAAATGTTGACGTTGATCAGATCCTTGAAATTTCGGATCAGAAAGCGAGTCAGAGTGTTTCAAAAAATTCAGAAAACCCACTCTTATTCAGTGACCAGACGACACAACTTGGATTTGATTTCAAGCACGTTGAAAACGACTTTGATGACTATCACAAAAGGCAGATTCTTCTGCCACATAAAATGAGTCAGTTTGGTCCGGCTATTGCTGTGGCTGACGTTGATGCCGATGGTGCTCAGGATTTTTATGTTGGTGGTGCCGCTGGCCAAGCCGGGGTTGTCTTTATTCAAAATCAATCCGGATTATTCAAACCATCCGATAACAAAGTCTTCGAAGAGGACAAAAAGTATGAGGACCTTGGTGCACTATTTTTTGACAAGGATCAGGATGGCGACATGGACTTGTATGTCGTATCAGGTGGCAATGAATGGGATGACCCACTGATGTATCAGGACCGACTGTATGAAAATGACGGTGCCGGACATTTTAAGAAAGTGAATGCGCTACCACTGATTACAGGATCAGGTTCCTGTGTGAAGGAAGTTGATTTTGATGGTGATGGTGATCTGGATCTTTTCATAGGTGGAAGATTGAGTCCTGGTAAATACCCCTTTCCCGGAAAGTCCTATCTCCTTCGTAATGACAAGGGCGTGTTTGTGGATGTGACGGATAGCTGGGCTGAAGGAATCAGCAATGTCGGCATGGTAACCGATGCTGCCTGGTCAGATATCAATGGTGATAAAAAACCGGACCTGATGTTGGTCGGTGAATGGATGAACCTCACAGCCTATATCAACGAGAATGGCAAACTGGTCAACAGGACAGCCGAATTGGGATTGGGTGAAACAACAGGGTGGTGGAATCGGGTGCTCGCAACAGACATCGACAATGATGGCGACATGGATTTCGTAGCGGGCAACCTGGGTCAAAATTACAAGTACCGTACGACGCCAGCCAAACCTTTCCAGGTTTTTGCGGGTGACTTTGATCACAATAACAAATATGACATTGTCCTTGGACAATATAAAAAAGACGGCAAGCTGTTTCCGGTTCGGGGACGTCAATGCAGCAGTGAGCAAATGCCAATGATTCTGGACAAGTTCAAGAATTATGACAGTTATGGGAAGTCAACGCTTCAGGAGGTCTATGGAGATCTGTTGAGCGGTGCATTGCATTATGAGGCCAAAATTTTCGCCAGTGTCGTGTTGATCAATCAGGGTGGAAAGTTTGAGATCAGGCAATTGCCCAAACGTGCTCAGGTCAGCCCGGTGTGTGGGATTATCTACGAGGATATCGATCAGGACGGAATAAAGGACTTGGTGATTGGTGGCAATCTCAATGTATCTGAAGTGGAGACTGGCAATGCTGACGCTGGTGTCGGGCTCTTTTTAAAGGGTAATAAAGACAAATGGTTTGATGTTGTTGAACCACATCAGTCCGGATTGTATATCAGCGGGGATGTTAAAAACATTGCCTGGATAGGAAAGACCTACGTAGGTCACCCTGTTATTCTTGTTGCCAATAACAATTCTGCGGCTCAACTGATCAGCATTGAGAAAAAAGCGGTGCAATAATTTTAACTGTTCTTTAAGAATTGGCGGAAACACTATATAAGCAAAGGTTAACATATAATGACAATATTATATATAAAAAATCATCAGGTGTAGGTATATTGAACCGAATCGCAGTCAATATCTTTGCAGCTGTATGTATGTGTACGTAGGGTACATATATATTGTATAAACCAAACTCAGACTCGATCTTCATCGCAGGCGAAGCAACCTCCTTGATCATCCAGTCTAATTTATTGAAAGTCAATTAGTTGTAATTTCATCCAAAATGATGATGTAATTATAATTTGTTGATTATTAATCACTTAGCATTGAAAGATGCCTAGTGAAAATTTTATGTTCTGATACATAGGTATTAGCACAGTGACGTGTAATTATTAATTTAAAACATATTTATTAACCAAACTAAATCTCATGAAAATGACGAATTTTAAATCTCTACCGAATGTGTTTGGGATTTTCGTTGGTCTGATGATGATGTTTCTCGGATTCTCGACGGGTGCCAATGCCCAGACCGCTTTCGGGTTACCATTACTGAAGTCCAAGGCTGAAATTACCCAAATAGCCGATGAACAACTCCTGTTGCTGCAGGAGGAAAGAAAGCAGTCCTGTTCTATTCAGGATCCTTCTGCGCCTTGTGTCAAGCGAATTTTTTCGCTGATGGAGGCTTATACCGCAATTAAAAGGTATTTTCAGGATCAGCCCTGGATGACTGAATACGAAGTTGTCAGAGCGGCCTATCCGCTGACCAATTCATACAACCTGACAACGGTATCTACAGCGGTGAACATGGATGGATTTGACAACAAGCAGTACAATCAGTATTTCACTGAGCTGTTGTTAAAGATCAGAGCTTGATTACCTTAATCCATTTATATAATTGAAAACTCATTATCTCATGAAACAAAATTATTTAACAAAACTCTTAGCCGCCAAGATGGCCATACTTCTGGTATGCATGCTATCCTGGAACTCCACGGTGACAGGTCAGACCCAATCAACGACCTGTTTCTTTGTTGGAGAAAACCTGGCTACGGACCAGTTGCCAACGCTGAATATTCCGTTGTCTCCTGGCACCTGCCAACTGTGTTCCACCGGTGGTCCGGCCATTCCTACACCAGCCCTGAATACTCCGGGTTGTGCTTCTATCCAGGATAGAAGAACTGGAATGCCAACACTTAGGAACAATGTGGGATGTTTTTATGCTGAAGCTTGTAATACTGTCTTCGGTTGCGGAAATATCACGACCACTGCTGTTCCTGGTCCTGCTCTGTTTGCATCAACTGCAGCACAGTGGGCTGGTGTTACCGCAGGTAACCCTGCGTCCTGTGAGACCTGGATTGCCCCTGCACAGCTGCAGGTAGACAAAGGCGGTACTGCGTCTTTCCAGGCTACGTACCAGCTTCAGATCAGTAATGCTGTAGGTGGAACTTATACCAATATTAACACCAACAATGGTGCAGCGTACACATCTGGTAATGGTGTGACTCAGTTCTACAACTTTGGAACTGGTACTTCAGGTACCTTCAATGCCTTGTCATTGTATACCCCTTGTGCTTTGAATTATATCAGACCAACATCTGGTTGGGGTAGTGCTACTACTTTCGGTGAGTGTGTGCCTACGTTCACCTTCCGCACAGGAGGTCCTACAGTAGCGGCCATCGATAGTACAGGTGCTTCAGACGGTTGTTCGTCCGGAGGACTTGTTTGTTTGAGCGGCGGAACTTTCAGCAAAGTTTACCGTTCCTGGTCATTCCAGACTGGTACTACAACTTGCCTGTTGGTAAGAGGTGTTCTTCCTGTTAATATTCAGGATCTTGAACCACCTGTATTTGTACCTTCATGTCCTAAGGGTAACCTTGTCAGCCTGAACGCAGGTCCTGGTGAGTGCGAAGTATCCTGGGATGCGCCTCAGTTCATGGCCATGGACAACTGTCCTGCCAACAGTACTTTTGGTGCAACAGCAGCACTTGTTACTGGATGTCCTTCCGTAGGACGTTACGCTTCTGTTGAAGGTCTTGCTTCAGGTATCATGTTTGACCTGAGAAACATTGGATCTTCAGCTGTAGGTGTTGTTGGTTTGAGAACATGGTTCTGCCATTCTGCTCCTCCAACAAACAACCCTGATGCTCCTTATCAGTTCTGGATTAAGAATACTACCAATACAGGATGGAGAGCTGGTGTAACCGGTGCTCTTGCGGGTAACGGTGGTTGTAACTCTGGTGCTTCATGGCCATTGTCTCAGTGGACACTGGCAGCAACTTCTGCTACGCATAAGGCAGTACCAAATGGTATCCGCCTTGGCGACAACAGAATTAACTGTAGAACCTGGACACTGAATGGTGCGAACCAGACGAATACAGATACATTTGACCTTCGCTCCGCTCAGGTTACTTCAAGGGTAGTCTGCGGCAGAACAATCTCAGATACTGCGATTGCTCCAGCTTTGGTACTTCAGCCTGGTGAGATCCGCGGATGTTTGATCGCTGGTGCTCCAGGTTCTGGTTGCTCCATGTGGGCTGACAACTTCAACAGCTGTCTCGCTCAGACTGGTAACTCTAGTCTGGCTATCAACCCAACTGGTTCTAACGGTATTTATATCACCAATAACAGTGCTGCACAGATTGGAGGTAACTTCCACTGCGCTTCATGGGGTTATGAAGGAGATATTTTCACCGCTGTAGGTGGTAATATGATTATCCCTACTCAATACTGCGGACAGCCTTATGCTCCGGGATGTTTCTTCCCGATAGGTTGTACCAAACTTTGCTACAGAGCTACTGATGCTCAGGGTAACGTATCAACTTGCGAATTCAACGTTTGCGTGAATGCTTATCCAAATCCTACCAACGCACTGGCTTGCCAGGACAACGTTCAGCTTTCATTGGATGAAAACTGTTCTATCACTCTCGGACCAGACATGTTCCTTTCTGGTGGACCTTACAAATGCTTCAACGCTTACCGCGTTCAGGCCAGACTTTGGTCAACTAATGGAACTGGAGGTCTGATTGACCGTCAGCCTAACGTTCCAGGTGTTCAACTTGGTAGCCAGGATATTGGCAAAGAACTGAAGATCACTATTATTGATACTGCTACTGGCAATTCATGCTGGTCTCATGCTACTGTTGAAGATAAGTTAGCCCCTCAGATGACTTGTCCTCCTGCAATTACTGTATCATGTGCTGCCGGAATCGCTCCTGCAGTAACTGGTACACCAAGAGTTGCTGAAAACTGCGGTGGATACAGCCTGACTTACAGAGATAATACAAACAAAGGAAACTGTCAACTTGGATATGCATGGCAGATCGTACGTACCTGGACTGCAGTCGATGCATCCGGTAACCGTTCTACATGTACCCAGAATATCACAGTTGGTATTGGTGACATTTTTGATGTAACTGTACCACGCAACTATGATAACCTGGATCTTCCAATGTTGAATTGCGATGAAAAGATCAACAGAACAAAAGATGTTACGCCACACATGTCAGATTTCCCTGAGTGCGTTGACGGATACATCCTGGATAGCGCTTATTGGAGAGCTAATCCAAATGCACCTGATATCTATCCAAACAGAAGGATTCCAAGAGTTCTTGGATGGAACTGCGTAGATGATCCTACAGATAATAAATATGGTCATCCTTCACCGGATCCTATATATTATCCACAACACCGTCAGTGGTCAACTCAGAATCCATTGTGCTGGGGACCTAACGAGCGTATCGAGTGGATCGGTACCGGAAGACCTGGTGGTGTTGATTGCTTCAACTTTGCGGTAACTTGCGAAGATATTGTATTCAACCTTGCTACACCTGGATGTAATGCAGGTCCTGTAGGTTGCTACAAAATCCTCCGTAAATGGACTGTTCTTGACTGGTGTACCGGTGCTATCGGTGGTCATCAGCAGATTATCAAAGTTGCTGATGCTGAAGGACCTCAGGTTCTTTATCCGGATAGTTCACGTGTTAACATGGAGTCATATTCATGCAGCGGCAGATGGGAAGTTCCACCAGCCTGGTTGATTGACAACTGTTCTAATGAAATTCACTACACTGTAGAAGTTGAACAAGGTACGATCCTTGGTAACGAAACTTCAGGATACGTAGTAGTAGGTATGCCTGAAGGTATCCAGAATGGATATATCATCGCTACTGACTGCTGCGGTAATATTACCAAGAAGAGAGTAGTTCTTAACGTAGTTGACCGCGTACCGCCTCAGGCAGTATGTAGGACAAGTACAGTAGTAAGCATCAATGGTAACCAGTCTCCTGGTGAGAACGTTGCTAAGGTTTGCGCTGAGTCCTTCGATGAGGGTTCTTATGACAACTGTCAACCTCACGTATGGTTTAAAGTGATCAGAATGGCTGAATTGCTGGGTACGAACAACGGTTCTAACGCCAACAATACAGTAGCTTGTAATGGTATTAACGGTGATGATAACGCTATCCTCGCTGGTAATCAGGTTTACTTCGATGATTGCACATACTTCTGCTGTGCTGACATCGGTCAGAGCGTAATGGTTGTATTGAGAGTATTTGATGTTGATCCAGGTGCCGGTCCGGTAGCTCCAACAAGAATGAACTCAACAAGCAACGTACTGAACGGTAGATTCTCAGACTGTATGGTTGAAGTTCAGGTACAGAACAAAGCAGTTCCGACTGTTGTAGCACCACCAAATATTGTGGTAAGCTGCTGGTTCTGGTTTGACATCACAAAAGTTAACGATCCTAATGATGCTACTTTCGGTCGCGTGGTTACTGACCTGACTGCAAGAAAGAAAGTTGT
Organism: Saprospiraceae bacterium; assembly: GCA_046329325.1. Lineage (GTDB taxonomy): Bacteria > Bacteroidota > Bacteroidia > Chitinophagales > Saprospiraceae > Vicinibacter. The sequence goes on along the minus strand of JAXLUU010000001.1, from coordinate 408,061 downwards.
TACTAAAGACCTCGTTTGTCACAAATTCTGTGAAAGAAACGTAAGAACTGGTTATCCAGGATATGTTCCAACAAATACTGTACCTAAGCCAGCTCCAAACCAGGCTTGCGAATACTATACTCAGTATTTCGATACAGCACACTGGGATAACAAATATGAACTGGTATGGGGATTTGACGGATATGTGATTGGTGCCTGCGGTGCCACTCCAACCATCACGGTTAATGACCTGAGAGAATGTGGTCAGGGACAGATTCAGCGTGTGATTTCTACCGTTGGACCGAATAACCTGAACGTATCTGCTATCCAGACAATCTGGGTTGTAGACTGCGATCCATTCTATGTTGACGAGAATACATGTAACGATGCACGCTACACTGACCTCTTCTGGCCAAATGGTGTCTGTACACAGACTCCTGTGACTGTTGAAGGTTGCGGTGGTGATGTAAGTCCTGACAACCCACAATTGGGCAGACCAACTGTAATCAACAATGCGGATGACAATTGTGCATTGATCTCTATTGAGTACAAAGATGAAATCTTCACGATTGAGCCGGATGCCTGCTTCAAGATCCTTCGTACCTGGACAGTCATTGACTGGTGTCAGTATGACCCATTCATCGATCCTGATTTCGGAAGATGGGAAGCACTTCAGGTCATTAAAGTGAGAGATAAGGATAAGCCTGTTGTTACCTGCCACGTAGGTGACTGTCAGCCTGCTACTTATGACAACAATCTGAAGACATGTGTAGGACCTATCAGCCTGACTGCTGAAGCTACTGACAACTGTAGCCCATTAGACTGGTTGTTGTGGGAGTACAAGATCGATGCATTCAATGATGGTAAAGGTGTACACGGAGGTTACGATTACCGTGTTGGATCTTTAACAAGAAAGGGCTATGCTGCAGGAGACACTGTTGAATACAGCCACAACCCATTTGCAAACGATCGTCACAACCCATTTGATGCAAGCGGTAGCTATCCTGTTGGAACACACAAGATCTGCTGGTTTGTAGAAGATGGTTGCGGTAACGTTGGCGTATGCTGCACATTGTTCGAAATCAAGGACTGCAAAGCGCCTACACCATACTGTCTGACGGGAGTAATCACTGTTCCAATGCCTGCAACCGGATGTATAGACATCTGGGCTAAGGATCTGGATCATGGTTCATATGACAACTGTACTGCCAAGGAGAACCTGAAGTTCTACTTCGATGGCGATCCTAACAAGCCAAGTATCCGTATCTGCTGCCAGGACTTCATTGACAAACAAGCCAATGATGAACTGAGAGTTGATGTTGAAATGTGGGTAGAAGATGAGGAAGGTAACAAAGACTACTGTAAGACTGTAGTTATTGTACAAGACAACCTCGATATCTGTCCGAATACCGGATCATTTGGTAAGATCACTGGTGAGCTGAAGACCAGCAAAGGTGACCTGACAAATCCTGTTGAAGTACAATTGTACAACAATGGTTCAATGATGAAAGAAGTTGTAGGTGGACCTTATAGCTTCCTTGATCTGAAGCTTTCACAGAACTACACTGTTAAGCCTCTCAGAAATGACGAGCCTCTGAATGGTGTAACTACTGCGGATATCGTTAAAATTCAGAAACACATCCTCGGTAAGAGTGCTATCACTGACGCTTACACGTTGATTGCTGCTGACGTTAACAATAGTAAATCTATCTCTTCTGCTGATATCGCAGAGATCAGAAAGCTGATCCTCGGTACAATATCTGAATTCAGCAAGGTTAGGTCCTGGACATTTGTTCCATCTGCTTACACTTTTGCTGATCCTACGAATCCATTTGACGCTCCAAGAGAGCAGAATGTAAACTTCGGAGCTACTAAGGAAACTAAGGATGTTCCGTTCGTTGCAGTTAAAATGGGTGACGTAACTCAGGATGCAAGAGCAAGTAACCTGAATGCAGGTAAGACCAGAACCAATGGTACCCTGAGCTTTGAAATCGATGAGAAGAGCCTGAATGCAGGTGACACTTACAAAGTAGATTTCAAATCAAGCGACTTCAATAACATCACTGGTTACCAGTTCACATTGAAGTTTGATGCTTCTGCATTAAGTTTCGAAGGAATTGAAGCAGGTGTATTGAATACAAATGAATCCAACTTTGGTCTTAACAGACTGAATCAGGGAGTTATTACTACCAGCTGGGATGCCAGAGATGGCGCAAGCTTCGGTAAGAATGATGTTCTGTTCAGCCTGACTTTCAAAGTGAACAAGAGTGTTAAGGTTAGCCAGATGTTCACAATCAACAGTGATGTGACTACGGCTGAGGCTTACAACGTACAATCAGATGTTGAGGGTGTTAAATTGGGTGTTCGTACTGATCGCGGTGTAGTAGCTGGTGAAGTATTCGAACTGTACCAAAACGAACCTAACCCATTTGCTAAGCAGACTGTCATTAGCTACAGATTGCCTGAAGCAAGTGCAGTAAAACTGACCATTTACGATGTTACAGGAAAGGTTGTTAGAGTATATTCATTGAACGGCCAGAAAGGCTTCAATTCTTATACTGTTAACAAATCTGAATTGAACAACGCAAACGGCGTTCTTTACTACCAACTTGACGCTGCTAACAATACTGCTACCAAGCGTATGGTTATCGTTGAGTAATCTGAAATACTGAGATTAAATTCGAAAGCTTTACTGCAAAACGGAAACGTTTTGCAGTAAGCATTTCGGAGAAAAATAAATCGGTTTTTGGGATGGCCTCTCTTCAAGTAATTGAAGGGGGGCTTTTTTTTTATAATCACCTTAAATCAATGAGACAATTTGACTCGCTGGATATTATCATATATAATATTTTATTATAAATAGAAAAAATATATTAATTAACGCTTGTTGAATTAATTATATATTATATAAATTTGCCATATGATTGACAGTCAGCATTGAGCTCGACTTATTGTCAAGTCCCTTCCTAAAAACATAAGTAATGAAATATCCGACTGCATAAAATGCAGCGGTAAGGTCAATCGTATTGGTTGGCTGATTTGGATTTGGCAAAACAGTACTTATGTGCGTATTAAACTCTTTAGTCTCTTCTGTAAGGATCATTTTATCCCTGACCCTGCTATGTATTCAATTCTGTCTCGCAGAAAATGTGAGTTCAGAAAAGTTTCTCCGCAATGACGCACATAAGACTGTATTAGATCAAATGGCTTCCACGATAATAGCACCATCAGACAGCGTTATTGTAATTAAAACGCCTGGGCGCTGTGACACAGACGTTGTTTTGCCTCCTGCGACAATTAATCTCATGCCAGGATGTACACTTAGATCAGTTACGGTCAATGCCGTTAAAACAACCCTGTCAACAAATGGTGGCACAGTCAATTTTGGTACCGGTATTTATCGAATCGTGTATTGTGCGGTCGATAATTGTAGTTCAACATTTTGTGATACTATGTTGCTGGTCGTATTGGATAGCCAGGCCCCCAACATGGCTTGTATGCCAGAGGCAGTGGTTAATCTCAATTCGGATGGGGTGGGATTTGTCCCCGCATCGCACCTCGATGGAGGATCGTATGATGAATGCGGACACGTTTTTTTTAAAGCGAAGCGAATGAACTTACCCATCGGTTATTCTTGCCAACCCGCGCAGAATCCATTCAATAAGTTTGATGATGAAGTTCATTTCTGTTGCCGAGATATCAGTAATTCACCGATTCCAATCATATTAAGAGCGTATGATGTTTATCCGGGTTCAGGAATAGTAGATGATAGCTTTTATTTAAATCATTACGTTGAGTGCATGGTAATGATTACAGTAAAAGATAAGATTGATCCGATTCTGAATGTACCACCAGACATTACAGTAACCTGCGGTACAGATCTGGACAGTCTTTATACCGCGATGAAAGCAGATTACAGGGATAATTGTTATAATCCTGTTCTTGAAGAGAGAATTATTCGAAAAATAAATGCATGTGGTTATGGCACTATTGAAAGAATTTTTACTGTGTCCGACAGCAGCGGTGTATTTGTAAGTAAAACTCAAAAAATAACCATAACTCCAAAAAGTACATTCAATGGTCTTGATCCGAATCAACTCCATTGGCCGGAACATAAGACCATCTTTGCCTGCCGGGTAAATACGGATACAATTGATGCAGGCAAACCGATCATCATTGAATATGAATGTGATAATGTTACGGTTTCCAGTAAGGATGATAAATATTCTTTTAACCGAGGTGGCGTATGTGCAAAAATCCTCCGACACTGGATCGTCGTAAACTGGTGCATATATAACCCTTCTTTTTCGCCAGATCCACGAGTTCCAGAAAATGGATACTACAAATTCGATCAGGAAATAAAGATAATGGATACGATTCCACCTGTATTGTTAGGAATAAAAGATACGCTCCTTTATAGCCTTTCTCCAAATTGCGGGGCAGCCAATTTTAAACTCAGTGATGTTACGGCTAGCGATTGTGGACAGACCAGCAATATCCGTATTACTTATTCAGTAGATTATTACTCGGATGGACTTGTAGATCGTTCGGGTAATGGAGGTAATGCTGGTGGTATTTTTCCGATGGGAAAACACAAGGTTATTTATACTGCAGAGGATTCTTGTCATAATATGAGTCAGTCGGTTCAGGTTGTTACCGTCAAAGATGGCAAGGCTCCTGCAATTACAGTTCATTATGGTCTAAGCACTAACTTACAGTTGATGGCTGATCGTGTGATGGCCAGTGTCAATGCAAGCCGTTTTAATAATAAAAGTGAAGATAATTGTACTCCTTCTTACCTATTGCACTTCTCTTTCTCAAAGGACCCTGCTGACAGTATCCGGATATTTGGATGTGACGAGGTTGGCGTTCAGGAACTCGAAATATTTGTGTGGGATGAATGCGGTAATTATTCCAGTACGAGAACATTTATTACCGTTTTTGATCTGAACGGGGTCTGTCCCGGAAATATTAAGACATCGAATATTACTGGATTTATAAATACTTCAACAGGCAAACCACTCGAAAATGTTGAAGTAATCATGAAGGATTCACTACACTACGACAGGCAAAATACCAATTCACTTGGAGGATATGCTTTTAACGGAATGAACGTAGGGACGCGATTTATACTTGAGGCAAGTTGTAATGATGAGCCCGTTCGGGGTGTGTCAACTGCAGACATTGTAAAAATTCAGCAGCATATCTTAGGAAAATCAATTTTAGAAAATCCTTACGAGATATTATCTGCTGATGTTGACATGAATGAAAAGATTAATATCAATGATATCACATGGCTCAGAAGACTTATTCTTGGAATCACCACAGAGCTCCCGGTCAAAAAGTCTTACCTTTTTATGGATAAGAACATCGTATTTACTCAACCTAATAATCCCTGGCCTGATTATTACAGGAGCAGTGTTCCGGAAGGCATTATAAGAGAAAACGGTTCTGTGTTGGACTTTACAGGTATTAAACTTGGCGACGTCAATTCATCTATTGCACAGCGACTGCAAACATCTTTCGTAATATATTACCGAATTGAACAAAACAGTCTTGTATTCAGAACAAAGAATGAAATAGATGTTCTGGGTTTTCAATTAAATTTAACTTGCAGTGTCCCAGGAATATTTGATCCATCCATCAACACATTGTTTATTGATGAAGGTTACGATCGCGAATTTGTATTTAATAAAAATGGCATATTTCAATTAGTAGCCCATCGCGCTCATGCCATTCACTATAATGAGAATGATATTATTCTAAGTATTCCTATAAAGGCCTCTGATGCGGACAAACTTGGATCACTTACAGTTGGAACACCAGGTGACTGTGAGTTGGTAGATCAGGAAATGGCGAGTCGTCATTTGATTGTTCGCCCTTCTGAGTCTTCAAACAAATTTGAAGTAATTCAGTGGGGACCAAATCCGGTTCAGGATAGTTACCATGTGATATTGAGAAATGGCAGTGAACCCGATCTCCACTATGAACTAATTAACCAAGAAGGAAAGGTCAAATCATTTACCTACAAACAAAGTAAAGCCGAATTCTATGAATTAGTAATAAACAAAAATGAATTTGGCCCTGCAGGGATGTATATACTGCGGATTATATCAAGTCAGGGTACATGGTCAGATAAAATTGTTATTGAATAAGAACATAAAGAATCTAGTAATGAAATATCCATCTATTCAAATAAGTCCCATCCCAAAATGGATTTATTACAGAAGAAAATCATTTATTTCTGTAGTAATGATGTGCTGGATTGCATCCATGAGCTTCACGATACAGGCCGGACCAGATGACTGGCCTGTATCCGGACCATGGCCATTGGATGACATTCGAATCGGATCTGTCAGCGGAGGACTGCCCTGTTATGGTTCGGTTCAATTGTCTTTAGATCAGACGGGAAAGGCTTTGATAACGCCAGCAATGATAATCAGTGATAAATTGCCATCGTACGCAAAGTTCAAAGCTGTCATTCTGGAGACTGGCAAAAATTATGCAGACTGTAGTGATATCGGTCTATCAAGAAGTGTAAAAGTTACAGATACCACAACCGATAATTCCTGCTGGGCTATTCTGAAAGTCGAAGACAAATTGAAGCCAAATGTGCAATGTGCCAACGATACTTTCCTATGTTCTATTGACCCGTTTTCAGTTAATTATGAAAAGCTAGTTAGTGCCACTGATAATTGCGATATCAATCCGACGATAAGATATGATTTATCATATCAAAAAAGAAGTTGTGACCCATTTTTTTCAGGTGTAATGCATGTTGATTATACGGTGATTGATGATTATATGAATTCTTCACTGTGTAGCAAGGATGTCTACTTTAAGAAAATTCCATTGGACAGCATTGTATTTCCTCCAGATGATACAATATATTGTCAACTAGGACTACAAGATAGCGGTGAACCCAATTTTCATGGTCAACCTGTAACGCCTATGTGTGACATGGTTAGCTCTCATAAAGATGATACCATCATCGTATGTGGGGGAATGTATAAAATCGTCAGGCTTTGGGTTGTCATGGATTGGTGCCTTCGGTCCAACCGGATGTATCGTCAGGAAATTCTGGTAGCAGATACTACGAGACCACATATAAATTGTCCTGCTGATGTAACGTTGATAACTTCAGGATCATCATGCACTGTAAACTACACGATCCCAAGGGTGTTGGCCGATGATGACTGTAGTCCTTCAGATCAACTGGTTTATTATGTACGGGTTGACAACGCCTATCTTTCAACGCCGGGTAAAGTAATATTATTAGTTCCCGGGGACCATCTGATGCAATATATTGCAATAGATCCCTGTGGAAACGCTGATACCTGTGTTAGTCATGTTGTAGTAGAAGACAGATCAGCACCCAATATTGTCTGCCCCCCTTCTCTTATACTGTCATTGGGTGCCAATGGTATTGTCAATCTCAATCTTGCCTATTTGTCAAAGTTTGTTTACTACAGCGACAATTGCGGCATAGATACAGTACTGATCAGAAGGATGACAAATCAATGCGGCAGACCCATGGATACGACATTCAGAGATGAGATTCAATTTTGTTGCAACGATCTTGGCAGAACAGAAATGATTGTTCTTAAAGTTGTTGATACATACGGCAATGCTAATATTTGTATGATTCAGATAATAATCCAGAATAAAAACCTGTCACTTATAAATTGCCCTTCTAACATAACCGTCAATTGCACAAAGGACATTTATAATCTTAAAAATACTGGTGAGCCAATTATCAACAATATCTGTTCTAGCCTTGGCACAAATATTACTTACAGGGACTCGAATGTCTTGGATTCTTGTAAAACAGGCGTGATTAAGCGTAAATTTATCATTTACCTAAGTAATGGTGGTGTCGATAGTACTTGTTCACAATATATTAGTGTTCGCAATCCAATGGTAACTCCAATTATTTCCTGGCCAAAGGATACGATACTGCCAGCCTGTGTAAATAATCATCCTGATTCAATTAAAAGCAAGCCTTTCGTTTTTAATGATTCATGCAATGTAATTAAATTTACTTATAAGGATAGTATGCCTGTAGCACCTCCGGATTCATGTATGAAAATATTCCGTCAATGGAAGAGTGTTGCTACTTGTGGCTATGCGAGTTTCTCGAATACTCAAATGCTCACTCTGAAGGACTTTAATGCGCCAAAGCTAAAGGGACCAAAAGATACTTTCCATTGTGTAGATGATACAATTTGTAATCCATTCATTGTTCTGCAGCCACTTCAGATTACCGGATGCAATGTGATTAAGTCAGTAGTCAACAGTTATAATAATGGTGGCGCCAATGCTTCCGGTATTTATCCATTGGGTCGTTATGAGGTTATTTTTACAGTGACGGATGGTTGCAACCATGTCGCAAAAGATACTGTGATTGTTGAAGTCGTCGATAAGATCGCCCCGGTCATAGGATGCCGAACTGTAAAAAGGGATATACAGATCAATGACAGTGCAAAAGTTACTGCGAGAGATTTACTGTTGCCAAGTTACCATGATAACTGTACACCTGGCAATATGCTATCGATATCATTCAGCGTGAATGATCCGAATGATACATGCCGTTATTTGCCTTGTTCCCAGCATAAAAAGTTTCCTGATTCACTTTGGCCGTTCAATGTATTTGTAAAAGATAAATCCGGCAACCTTGCACAGTGTATGGCAAGGCTTGATGTGGATGATCCCAACGGATTTTGTAATAATCTTACAGGTGATAAGGTCAGTGTGTCCGGATTAATCTCAGCTCCCGGCAAGCGTATGCTGAACGATGTAATTGTGAATGACATGATGAGCCATGCATATAGTATGAGTAATTCAGAAGGAAAATTTGAAATCCATGGCATACGTTCCGGAGACAAGGTGGTCCTTCAGCCAAGCGGAAGTTCAGACTGGCTGGAGAATATCAGTACCCAGGACATCATTCGTATTCAAAAACATATTCTTGGAGTAGACCTTTTTACTGATCCACTGGAGTGGATTGCTGCTGATGTTAACCGGGATGGATATATCAGTACCATAGACATTACGTTGCTTCGCAAGTTGATGTTAGGTAAAATTTCAGAAATCCCTGGTAACACCTCATGGCGTTTCATACCTGCAGGATATGCTTTTTCCGATCTTGAGTATCCATTGCATGAATCATTACCTGAAAACGTAAGTAAAGGTCCTGTAACAAGCGACCTTACGGTTGATTTCACCGGCGTGAAAGTGGGTGACGTCAGCGGGATCAAGGGAATACAGTCAAGTCAGCTCAACTCCCGTGTACGATACTATAGTCTGAGAACGCAAGATGCTCAGTTGTTTGAAGGATACCGGCATATCAGTTCATTTTTTGCGGAACAGGAGTTGACATTCGAAGGTCTGCAACTTAGAATTCACTTTAATCCGGAAATCGCTGTGCCGGACAGGATTATCGTCTTCAATCGTAATCCAGAAGGTGAAGCACTCGGGGAAGACCAGTTTTCCGTAAGAGATAATGAGCTATTCATCTCCTATCAAGTTGATTTCCCTCAACGTATTCAGTCCGGAGAAAAGGTTATGGCTATTATTTGGAAGGACGTTAACAAGAGTCTGTTTTCAGAGTTAATTACCGAGACAGCATTCGATGGAAATGAAATTTACACTTCTGGTTATGCGGCTTATCCATTGGTTGTTCATATGCAGCCTGTTCAGGGCCGTAACGAAATTCCGGAGATTGATGATTTCAGGCAAGCGCCCAATCCATTTAGTGAAAGTTGTGTATTCCAGTTTCAGTCTAACAGTGAGGTTGATACCTATTTAGAGCTTATTGGCAGTGATGGCAAGGTTATCATTTCACGATGGTCCCCTGCCCATCTAGGTATCAACAGGATTCAGATTCAGGCTGAACAACTTAGCGGAGCAGGAATCTACCACTATAAATTCGTGGTTGGCGACTACCTTAAGAAGGGTAAGATTGTCTTATCACGATAATAAATAATACAACCACAAAAAATGGCATCCCTGGCAGGTCTAATCCGGTCAGGGATGCTGCATTTAAGGGGAGTTGCAAGACCAGGTAACGGGCATGTTGATAGTATTTCAAGAAAAATCATTTCGAGCTCGCAATACAACAATCTATAAAATAAACAATTATATATATTAAAATACATTAATATAAAATATACCCACTTGTAGTATATATTTGGAAAAGTTTAATATGTATACATTTGCCTTGTATTAGTTAATATTATATCTGTAAATAGCTGAATTAAAAAAGCAAACAGATATAAAATAAATTAAATACAAAACTGGTCTTCCCAAGACCTTTCACAACTCGAAGAATAATAACAGTACCTCTCTGTAGCAAGCGCTATTTAGCTTGATTTTTCCAACTGAATGATTCTAGACCCATGTCGGGTTTTAAACTGAGATTTTTATTTCACGAATAATCTCCGTTTGCTCCTGTTCATGACCTTCTCTAACCATGTCATGGTGTAACCCTGGCTGGAACAGGTTTGTATTTTTTAATCAATTAAACAAATAGATCTCATGGAGAAAACGGGTTTTACTTCGCTCCGATTGTCAGGTAAAAATTTAAACTGGTTCGCCAGGAACAGTCTGACATTGGCTATTGCCTTGCTTTCTTTCCTTACACAAGGCAACCTAATCAAGGCACAATGCTCATTGGCCTGTAATGGAAAGGTACAGATTTCATTGGACCAGAATTGTCAAGCCATAGTTACAGCAGCTATGGTGATTAATGACACACTCAACGCATGCCCAGGGGGGCAGTATGTCGTCAGGGTGTTGAGTTACAAAAAGGCAATTCCGACATCTCCAATGGTGACAGAAAATGAAATTGGCAAAGCGCTTCAGGTTGAAATTACTGAAGTCATTTCAGGAAATAAGTGCTGGGGAGACCTTGTTGTAGAAGACAAGCTGGCTCCGGTCATTACCTGTCATAATGATACAGTGCCATGTTTCTTTGCTGCGGTAAGGAAACCAACAGTCGTGGACAATTGTACATTAATTGCTGGTAGAAATGACTCACTCGTATTACTGGATGAGCAGATCACACCATTGACCTGCAATTTATTTTATATCAAGCAGGTAATCCGCACCTGGATGGCAATTGATTACTACGGTAATAAATCAGCTCCATGCAAGGATACAATCCTGTTGAAGAGATTTGATACCTCAAAAGTTAAATGTCCTTATGATCGCACATTATTAAATTACAGTGCGATCAACTGCAAGGATATTGTCTATGGAAGGATCAAACTGGATTCCAAAGGACATCCTCATCCGGATGTAACCGGCGTTCCATTGTATTGCGATACGGTATCCAAATCTCCGGTTGATGTTGATACCATCAAATTGTGGCCAATCATTGATATTTATTGTAATGTGGCGACGACGTATGAAGATATTGATCTTGGCACGATCAATTGTGTACATAAGATCATGCGGATGTGGACCATCCGTGAGTGGTGGTGTAGCACAGAAAGAGTTAGGACCTGTATTCAGATCCTCGAAATTGTAGATAACGAGGCACCATATTTGCATTGTCCTTACAGCTTTGAAGTAACTACTGACGGAAATTACAGATGTGAAGGAACTGTTACACTTCCTCCTGCAGTTGTTTTTGACAGTTGCGGAAAAGTATCCAGGGTGGATATTGAATATCCAGGTGGATTTCTAAAGAATTCAAATGGCGGAAGAGTAGTACTTCCTGCCGGTAGCAATGCGGTGACTTACATTGCATACGATGACTGCTATAATTCCAGCAGCTGTACAATCAATGTAGAAGTTGTTGACAAGACCGCTCCTGTTGTTGTCTGCGACCGTGAAACGGTAGTTGCCATCAGTCTTGACGGACGCGCTCATGTGTATGCAAAGACATTTGATGACGGCAGTTACGATGATTGCCATATCGATTCCTTCCTCGTCAGAAGAATGGTTGATGGTCCGTGTGACAGAGATAATGTTCTTGACCCGTTCCTCCCATATGTAGAATTCTGTTGTGAAGATGTTGGCAAGAAAATAATGGTTGTATTCCGCGCAAAAGATAAGCACGGCAATTACAATGACTGTATGGTTGAAGTTGAAGTGCAGGACAAGATCAAGCCTATCTGCAAGGCACCGGATAATATTACGATTGGCTGTGATGTACATGTTGACCTAAACAATCTGAATGTATTCGGTAAGGTCATAGAGAATACAACACAACCAACGGGTTACAACACGATCACTTTCTGGGGACCTAACCATGATTCAGTGCATCTTACGATTCACAATGGATATGCTTACGACAATTGCAGCCTCAAGACCTCAAGCTGGTATGTCGATAACCGCACACAGTGTAATGTTGGTGAGATCATCAGATATTGGGAAGTTAAGGATAACAATGGTGTAGATACTTGTAAGCAAATTATCACGATTGAAAACTATCATCCTTTTGATTTTGAAGATATTATCTGGCCTCTTGACACAATTTTGACAGGATGTCTTGATCCCAATACACTCACTGTTGAGAAAATGGGAAGACCAAGAGCAATTAATGAAGACAAATGTGATTTGCTTGGTTTCAGCAGCGAGGATCAAGTGTTCCATTTTGTCAATGGATCGGATGCTTGTTATAAGCTTATCAGAACCTGGAAGGCTATTGACTGGTGTCAATTCAAATACAATACAGCGACACGCAGATATGAATATTATACAGCTGTGCACCAGCAGATTATTAAGGTACACAATACGGTAGATCCAACTTTCCATGGTTCATTTGCCGATACGACTTTCTGTACCCTGGACAGTTGCACCAGCGGAATCGCTACCTTAATTGTTGATGCTACCGACGATTGCACACCTGCCAATGAGCTTGTATGGGAGTACTTCATCGATCTTAATAGAGACGGAAGGTATGAGTATACATCCAAAGGTGTGGGCGGTACTATCAATGCATCCGGCCGCTATAAACTGGGTAAGCACAGAGTAAAGTATACGATTGAAGACAAATGCGGAAATAAAATTGCGCGTGAACGTGACTTCACCATCGTTAACTGCAAAGCCCCAACCCCTTACTGTCTGGTTGGCGTAGCCATTGATCTGATGCCAATGGACAGCGATGGAGACGGCAAGGTAGATACCGCAATGATATGTGTTTGGGCCAGCGATGTTGATAAAGGAAGTTACCATCCATGTGGCAACAGAGTCGTATTGAGTTTTTCACAGGATACTACCGTTAAGAGCCGTTGCTTTGGATGTAGTGACCTCGGTCAGCAGAATGTCACCCTATGGGTTACAGATGCAATCACGGGTCTGCAGTCTTCCTGTAACACATTTGTAGAAATTCAAGACAATAATCACGCGTGCAATAAGGGCAACCTGAAGAACGGAACAGTATCTGGTCTGATTTCTATCAACAGCAATCTTCCATTAAGTAATACGGAAGTTTCTCTAGAAGGCTCTAATCCTATGCTGACACAGATATCAAAGGCCAATGGTTCTTATGCGTTCATAGATATGCCGTTGAACGGAAACCAATATACTGTAAAAGCAAACCGAACTTCAGATCCTTTGGAAGGCGTAACAACTGCTGATATTGTCAAAATTCAGAAACATATTCTGGGCAAGGAATCAGTAACAGATCCATACAAGATAATCGCAATGGATGTCAACAATTCAAAGACGATTACATCTGCTGATATCGCAGTACTTCGCAAGCTTATCCTCGGTACTGTATCCACTTTACCGGAAAACAGAAACTGGATATTTGTTGATAAAGCATACAAGTTTATTGATACGGATGATCAATTGCTGAATGAAAACTATCCGACATCAGTATCCATCAACAAGTTTAATCAATCTTATATCGGCAATCTTCAGGCAATCAAGCTCGGCGATATCAACGGAAGCTACAACGGCTTGAATAGTGCCAGTACAAGGAATAGAGAATCTATGAACCTTGTCACTGAGGAGGCAAACTTCTCTGTAAATGAGGAAATAACTGTTCCAGTTATGATCGCACAAGATCAGAAACTTGCAGGATTCCAGTTTACACTACAATTCGATGAAAGGAAACTACAATTAACAGACATCGCAGGCGGTATCTGTAACATCAACAAAGATAATACTGGATGGCAAAGAGCTGAAGAAGGATTAGTTACCTTCAGCTGGAACTATGGTTCATTTGCAGAAAATGACAATTCAGCTGTTCGTGCTAATCAGGTACTCTTTACTCTCAAATTTAAGGCTCTTTCGACTGGTACTCTTTCAAACACACTACAGATTAACTCTAATATTACTAAGGCAGAGGCATATGATGCTCAGCTGAATGAAATGGAAATTGGACTTGGATTCCGTACAAGCAACGGTACTGCCAACAGCAGTTTTGTTCTGTACCAAAATCAGCCGAATCCATTCTCAGAACAGACGAGAATCGGTTTTGATATGCCTCGTGCTTCCAATGCTACATTGTCAGTGTACGATCTGAACAGCAAGTTAGTGTACCGTGTGGTACTCAACGCTGTGAAAGGATACAACAGTGTAGAAATAAATCATTCTCAACTGGGTGTAACCGGTGTGCTGTATTATCAGCTTGACGCCGTAGGATACTCTCAGACCAGAAGAATGGTTGTTATAAAGTAGGCTAAATTCGTTTTGTTCTAAAGAGTTTACTGTTTTTGGGATGGGACCCCTCTTAGGTAAAGACCTAAGGGGGTCTTTTTTTTTATGTTAACTTTGCAATTCGAATTGATTTTATTCTGCCTATGTCAAGAATTCTTGCCGTTGATTTTGGTCTTCAGCGAAGTGGACTAGCCGTTACAGATCCTTTGCAGATTATTGTAACAGCGCTTGATACCGTAGAGACTCGTCAGCTTGTAGCCTACATCACCGATTATTGTCAACGTGAAATTGTTGAGAAGATAGTCTTTGGAAAGCCTGTTCACAGAGACGGACAGGAGACATACCTTATGCCATATATTCTTCAGACCGAGCTTGAACTTAAAAGAAAAATTCCAGGATTACATACCGCGTTCCAGGACGAGTCCGGAACATCAGCAGAAGCACGCGGGATCATTTTTAATTCTGGAATTGGAAAAGAAAAACGCAAAGACAAAGCAAGAATTGATCGCGTCAGCGCTGTTTTGATACTGCAGAAATATTTGGGACACATTTAAGACCTTGCCATGAATTGGATCGATACACATAGTCATATTTACTTGCCAGATTTTGATACAGACAGAAAGGAATCTATGCAACGGTGTCTGGATTCGGGGGTAGTAAAAATTCTATTGCCTAATATTGATCTGACTTCGATTGATGCAATGCATCAATTAAAATTGAATTTTGCTGATCAGGTAGACATGATGATGGGAATTCATCCCTGCTCCGTTGACAGTAATTATGTTGATCTGCTGGATCGTATTGAAAAATTCCTTCATAAAGATCAGTACTATGGAATTGGGGAAATTGGTCTTGACCTATATTGGGACAAAAGCACACAACGATATCAAGAAGATGCTTTCAGAACACAACTTAGCTGGTCAATAGCGCTGGATTTGCCGGTTAGCATTCACAGCAGGGAGGCAACCGAAGAAAGCCTTCAAATAGTCGAAGCGTTTGGCGGGAGAATTAAGGGTGTTTTTCACTGTTTTAGTGGCAGTGTGGAGCAGGCCCGAAGAGTTGCAGACATGGGGATGTATCTTGGAATTGGAGGTGTCATGACTTATAAGAAAAGTGAGTTGCCAGCGATTGTGGAGAATTTGGGCGCTTCTTGCATTGTTCTTGAAACGGATGCCCCTTATCTGAGCCCGGTACCACACAGGGGGCGGCGAAACGAATCTTCTTATATTCCAGTGATCGGAGAACGACTTGCTGAAGTACTCTCCTTAGGTATTGAACAAATAGCCTACGTCACGACTGAGAATGCCAGGAAAATATACTACCCTAATGCTAAACTACTGAGTATGTGAAGTAGGTGATTCGCTCAAAAGGTTTTACATTTGCAACCCGAATAAGAGGAGAGTTGTCCGAGTGGTCGAAGGAGCACGCCTGGAAAGTGTGTATACCCCAAAAGGGTATCCAGGGTTCGAATCCCTGACTCTCCGCTTCTACTTAGGTATGTATACCCGTTGGGAGAATTTATCAGATATTGTCATGGAACTCCTGTATAATTAACTTATTTATTTTTTGAATTAAGTTTATTTCGAAGTAAATGTGATACCATTCGCATCATATTTTCTTTGATATGCTTGCGAAAATTGTGCAAAAAACAGGATAGGTCAGAATGTCATCACGCAATTTTTTAAAGCAAGATCATTAAAGTTTATTGAAAATGAAATTGATACTTTTGCCCATAGTGATAATTATTTAAAAAACCCCTCTGAATATTCAACGGAAGATGGAGATCGCCTGTATTAAAATTAATTATTTGCAAAGAAATGACTTCAAAGGATATGTAAATAAGAATAAATCTGATTAGTCATTTTTTTTAGTATTTCGTTTTGGCTTAACTTTATTTTTTTTCAATGAATCGATTTTTTCCTGTTGGTATTCTTCGTTAGGCGAAGGTGTTGCAGTCTTCACTGGTTTTGTTTTGCTAATCACTGAATCCTGAATATTCACTTCATGTGGTGGGTTAGAAATAATGGTGTGATTCTGATGTGAGCAACACAGAATGAATAAACAATTACTTAGCAACAATAAATTTTTCATTCTTTATTATTTGTTGATTGGTATTTACGACCTGTAGGAAATATTGACCTGGTTGTAAGTATGAAGTTGAAAATGAAAAGTTATTTATCCCAGGATGCAGACTTCCGTAAAACAGTTCGGAGACTTTTTTGCCATCGCCTGTTAAAATGTTAAAGTAACATACAAGCCTTTCACTGGTCTGAATTTCGAATGTCATACGATCATTTAACGGATTAGGGTAAATTTCAGTACTGTTGTCCTTTGACAAATTCAGTACAGCATTTGGGGTGGAAATAAGTTCTGCGATATATGTCCACCATCTACCATTAATATCATTTCCTACACTTCCCGCGACCCAGCATGTAGGTATTGTGGAATTGTACATCCGTGAAGCGCCACTGTAGTCGCCCCAGCGGGCATAACCTTTTGATGAATTATAGCAACTTGTTTGAGGTCCCGGGCCTTGCTTGATTGAGATAGACGGATCAGATGAAAAATCTGAATGATAAAGCTTGGCTCTCATTTCTGGATAGAAATTTTCTCCTGAAGCTGCAAAATGGATTACACTGGAATTATCAGCGCTGTTAATATTAAAAGGTGAAATGGATGGGTATGCATAGTCTTTTTCATCGGAAGAAGAAAAAATTTCAAACTTGCTTCCATCAAGCTTTACCGGATCAAGTCTATGGTACCTGATTCCACTATAACCTTCGTCATCTGCGGCGAAAACGAAATGAATTAGGCCATTTTGATAATAACCATCCATACATCTGCAGTCGCCAATATCAAGTCTGACACTTGTACTCTTTTGATATGCATTGCCAGATGGTTCATATGCTGTGGTTGTTATTTTCTTATATAAAAGTTTGCTATTGGGATCACTTAGTGAGCCGGTAATATCATAATAATTAAATGAAGAACTACCGCCAGCATTGGTCTGAATACAATAAATGCCTGGTCCATATTGCCCGTTGTCGCCAGACCTGATTGGAAGTATTGTTCCAGACTGGAATCCGGTCCAGATCTTATAATGAAGGCTTTTTCCACTATACCCATCCTGTTTGTTCAGTTGGTATAATATCGATTGTTTATAGGATCCGCCATTTCTTCCATATAAGTTGGTTGTTATAAATATTTCATCAGAATTAATCGCAACTTTGGGGTAATCAGACCATGAGCCATCCTGCAAGGCATCGGAATCAAAAACGTAAATCCACCAGGATCCATTTGGATCATTTGTCTTAGAAAATCCAAAGGCTATGTTTTCAGGATTTTCGTTGCAATCCTGAAGAAACATAAAGAATCTGTCAGCAACAGGGTCATATTCTACTTTTGGATCACAAGGGCCACTGTTCATATAATTTCCAAAAAAACTTTCCAAATCATATATGTTGATTATTTTACCATTCGTAGTATAAATACCTACATATTGATTCATCATACTGATTATTTTACCTGCCTTAGAAATTGCAATTGTATTGTCATTGGGACATGATCCGTCAATATCAGCATAAAATGAATTACCAACTTTTATTAAGTTAGGACCCAATGTTGTTTCTTCAGCATTTTTCGTAAAACGAGAATGGTTATTTTTAAAAGCATCTTTCAGTTGCTTTATTGAATCAATGTATGATTCTTCGATCTCGGATCGATTCGGGCTGGGTGGAATGATTAATTTAGGTTCATATTTTAAGTCTGCCTGAACTGGCTTAAATTCAGACGTGAGTGTTTTTAGCATTAACTGAGGGCCCGGTACAATGAAAAAGTCACCGATATTGCTTTGAACATATTTAGGTTTAAGTTCAGGGCTCTGGGCAACCATCGATATGCCATTTAAAAAAGATATTAGCAATATGCTGGCTGCTTGATTGGAAATCATCTTCATAAGTCTCTAATTTTTGGACTTTATTTTATCGCAATATATGAATTCTACAGCAAAATGAAGATATTATTACAGATAAATTTTATATGATATATGAAAGCAAATACTATTTTCGTATTAAATATACATATTAAAATTTGTTAAAAATTCAACACTAAAGAATATTATGCTGATTTTGTTGTCTTGTCAATCAGGAGGTTGTATTCGTTGAATGGCAGTTTTTGAACAAGCTTTTAAGAAATTACATAATTTATTGAAGAATTAAACTTAAGAGAATTCTAAATGTCAAAGAAATGTTCGCAATTAAAATTATTGATATGAAACATATTTTGATCTTAGCCATCGGAATTTTTTCCTTAATGACAGGTATTACTTCCTGTCATAAAGACTCTGTCTTACAGAACGATTTTCTTGACCTTTCGCAAGAAATGGGGACGCAGAATGATTTGCTTCAATCCAATGAGAGTGAAATTGACGATCAGATCGCAGCGGGGCTCCTGGAACTCAGTACGAGGGGATACCCAACCAGAACCTGGTCTGCACCCAAGGGCACATTTCCAAATACACTGACGATTGATTATGGTCCGACGGGCGTAAGCGGTCCAAACGGGCATGTACGTAAAGGCAAGCTGATTGTATCGTTGACAGCACCTTTATCCAATGTTCAAGCTGTAAGAACAGTAAGTCATGAGAATTTCTACATCGATGATGTAAAAGTCGAAGGGCTGGTTGTACTGACCAACAAGGGTCTCAACAGTCTGAACCAACCATTTTTTGAAAGAGTTGTGTCAAATCGTGTACTTACTTTCCCATCTGGAAAAACGATTGGTTGGAATGCCTTGCAGACGATTACACAAACAGAGGGTATATCAACACCATTAATCCTTTTGGACAACGTATATCGTCTTGAGGGCAGTGCAACAGGATTTAACCGTAAAGGAGAGAGCTTTACAGTACAAATTACTGATCCACTAGTCTACAAAGCAGATTGTCCATGGATCGTTAAAGGAATGCTGACCATGAGTATCAACTCCAAACAGGTTACCCTTAATTACGGCGATGGCGCCTGTAATAATGCCGCAACAGTTACATTGCCGGATGGATCTGTGCGCGAAATCAACATCAGGAGATGGTGGTAATCCCATTATTTCCAGAATAAAATAAAACCGGGTCTTGTGGCCCGGTTTTTTTATTTTAGGATAAAATGAATTGACCTGAAATATTATAAGGCACTATACATAACTCTTAGTATTTTAACACAGTAAAAAAATAGTATAAGGAATCCTCCATGCGAGGCAATTGAATTCTTATTGCTATAATTTAACCTGACCCTGATGTGGCTATGAGGCGCCAAAACGATTGGAAATTAAATTAAAACTCACTTCAAAAAAAGAAATAACAATCTCAACTCAATTGCTCTTATATTAGTGTATGGCCATGCGGCCTTTTTTATTCAAATCGCCCGCTTTAAGTTCCCAATATACAACCGGAGGAAGTTTTTTCTTGATCGGTATATTAAAGAAGTTTCTACCAATTCTCAGGCTGTCAAAATTGCGAGTAAGCAGAATACGGTCTGTTGTGTCTTTGACAGTTAACAAGGCATGGTAGTGCTTTTTGCGAAGAACAATATAAAGGTGGAAATTATAAGGATTGCAGGTGTCACTGGTTGAATCAATCCTGGTAGCCGGTTGGCTTTGCTCCGGAGACTTAGGTTGAATGCCGGTCCCCCCCGACAAGACGCCATAGACACCCAGCATAAAAAGCCAGGCAATAAGTCTCCAGTAAGAGAGGTACTTTCTCAATAGGGATCCAGATTTCTTGCAGACAAATGTAGAAATAAAAAATACCCTCGCCTCTGGACAATTGGTTAAATTTTGTCTAAATGACAAAGAAGGTATCGGAATTGAACTTACCGACCTAATGCCCGTTGAATTATTCTACTTCGTCGTTATGAAAAATATGACTTTCCTGATCAATGCACATCCTTCTTATATTGAAGCGTTGTATTTGAATTATAAGTCAGATCCCCAGTCTGTTCATGCGGAATGGAGACAGTTTTTTCAAGGGTTTGAGTTGGGCCTGTCGCAATCAGCGCCTTCTAGCAGTCAAATCAGCAATCAAGATTTTTCGAAAGCCGATCGCTTTGCGATGGAGCTGGTTCAGTCCTACAGAAGTCGCGGACATCTTGAAGCAACGACTAATCCTATAAGAGCCAGAAAAGACCGTAAGGCCAGATTGGCCTTTGTAGATCATGGTTTACAGGAGATCGACCGGCTCCGTAAACTCGGAATAAGTCCCCTTGATGGCTTGGTCAAACCCACGCTTCAAGAACTGGAGTCCAGACTTCGGTCAATTTATTGTGACAAAATTGGATTTGAATATGCCCATATCGAAGATTTGAGACGTCGCGATTGGTTACAGCAAAAAATCGAAATTGAAGCCGTACGTCCCCATTATGGGCTGCAACTCGAAGAGAAACAGCGAATTCTTGAAAAACTAAACGGATCGGTCATATTTGAGAAGTTTCTGCATACCAAGTATGTTGGTCAAAAGCGATTCTCACTGGAGGGTGGTGAAAGTACTATTGCAGCCCTGGATACGATAATCAGAACAGGGGGGCTACTCGGTGTCGAAGAACTGGTCATTGGAATGGCGCATCGTGGAAGGTTGAATGTATTGGCTAACATCATGGGCAAGACTTATGAACAAATCTTTAGTGAATTTGAAGGTACGGCAGTGCCGGACCTGAGTTTTGGTTCGGGTGATGTCAAATACCACTTAGGGTTCAGTTCAATGATAGAAATGGAGGAAGGCCGGCGTGTCTTTCTGAGACTGGCACCGAATCCTTCTCATTTGGAAGCCGTGGATCCAGTGGTTGAAGGGCTTTCCAGGGCGAAGGCCGATCTTATTTATCAATCAGATTACGATAAAATTCTCCCGGTGCTGATTCATGGAGATGCGGCAATAGCCGGTCAGGGTGTAGTCTATGAGACTTTACAGATGTCGCAGCTGAATGGGTATTATACGGGAGGAACGATTCATTTCGTCATCAATAATCAGATTGGATTTACAACTGATTTTGAAGATGCAAGATCCTCAACCTATTCAACCAGCGTAGCCAGTCTGGTACAAGCTCCGGTATTTCATGTCAATGGTGATGATCCGGAGGCAGTTGTCTTCGTCACCAAGCTTGCAGTACAATACCGTCAGGAATTCAATAGTGATGTATTTATTGACATGGTGTGTTATCGCCGTCATGGGCATAACGAAGGGGATGATCCAAAATTTACCCAGCCAAAATTATACAATTCCATAGCAAACCATCCCAATGTACGCGATCTCTATATCCAGAGTCTACAACAGCGAGGTGAAATTGAAAAGAAACTCGCTACTGATTTGGAGACAGCTTTTTGGAATGAATTGCAGGAGCGCCTGGATATGGTGAAGCAAAACCCACTGCCATACCTTTATCAGGAACCAGAGCTCGCCTGGAAGGAACTAAAAAAGCGAGCGCAGGAAGATCCTTTGCCACAGTCCAAGACATCAATTGACAAGGCTCGAATGCAGCTAATTTTAGACCGTCTGCTCAGTATTCCCGATGGCTTCAATGTGTTGCCCAAGGTTGGAAGATTGCTGAAAGCTTCCCAGAAATTACTGGCAGAAAATCAGCTGGACTGGGCATTGGCAGAATTGCTTGCTTATGGCAGTATTTTGATGGATGGCATGAATGTGCGCATGAGTGGGCAGGACGTTAAGCGCGGCACTTTCAGTCACCGTCATGCTGTATTATATGACGAAATCAACAACACTGAATACAATCGCTTGTCGCGGCTCTCAGAAAAACAGGGTAAATTTTTTATTTACAACTCACTTTTATCTGAATTTGCCGTACTTGGATTTGAATATGGATATTCTCTAGCCTCACCACATCAGTTGGTAATTTGGGAAGCACAGTTTGGTGACTTTGCCAATGGAGCGCAAGTGATCGTGGATCAGTTTATTGCTACGGCTGAAGTCAAATGGAACCGCATGAGCAATCTGGTGATGTTGTTGCCGCATGGTTACGACGGACAAGGACCTGAACATTCATCCGCCAGACTTGAACGTTTCCTACAGGCCGCTGCCGAAAAAAATATCATTGTCGCCAATGTGACGACACCTTCCAATTTTTTTCACCTCATAAGGAGGCAGGTGAAAGCTGCCTATCGCAAGCCACTGATCGTCATGTCTCCCAAATCACTGCTCAGACATCCTGCCTGTCTATCGCCAGGAGAGGAATTTACGGAAGAAAGCTGTTTTCGTGAGCTGATCATTGACTCTTCATCGGGCGAATGCAAAACACTAATATTTTGTAGCGGACAAGTCTATTATGATCTCGTCAGCAGCAGAAGTGAAAGGAAAGATCTGTACACAACCATTATCCGTATCGAACAACTTTATCCGTTCCCAACAGACCAGATTCAGACGCTTATTGGCAACATTAGACCTCAGCATATACGGTGGGTACAGGAAGAGCCGGCGAATATGGGAGCAGCTTCATTTGTAAAGTCAAACTGGCCAGATTCAAAGATCGAGATCATCAGCCGGCCTGCCAGTGCGGCGACCGCTGTTGGTTATAAAAAAGTGCATGATCTTCAACTAAAGGAAATTCTGGAACGAAGCTTTGAATAAAACAAGTGCATTGATAACTTAGAATGAGAATTTAATTTAAGATCACAACGATACACTTGATTTCTTCAATTTGTAAGTTTAGTTTTATATCGATAATCTAAGGCACAGGATTTATTACATAATTGTTGTGATCAAAAACCAAAATAGGCTCAATTTTCGTTTTGTAAAACAATAAGATAATCAAACCTGTAGTCTGCATACGGCTGCCAGTCTTCCTGGGTCACATAGCGTCCACTGACATTTAATGAATGGCAGATTTGATCAAGCTCTTCGCGGTTCCAAAATTTACCCATGTCTGATTTTCCAAATGCAGTTTTGATTTTGTTTTTCAGACGGAGCCAGGGCGTAGTATAATAAAGATGGATCTTTTCCTGATCCGGAATATCACCCAACAGGATGACTCCGCCTGGCTTCAGATGTCTGATCAGATTTGTGATGACATCTTTTCCGGTCTGATATGAATCAAAATACTGGAAAGAAAAGTAAAGCAGAATTTTATCAAATTTTCTTTCCAGGTTAAATGAAGCAGCATCAGCGGTATAAAAAATCAGTTTGCTGTTTTCTGAAAATCGTCTGGCCCGGTTGATCTGATCTTCGGCCAGGTCTACGCCTGTAACACTTTTGGCATAACGTGTCAGCAATCTCGATAAATAGCCATTGCCACAACACACATCCAGGACATCATCCAGCGGTGTAAGGTTAAGTTGAATCTTTATCCGTTCCGCTATTCTTTCCATGATTTGCTCATCCATGACAAGGCCATGTCTTATCCTTGCCACCTGGATTAGCGGATTATCCAGCCTGGCCCGTTGATTCCAGAAGTGTTTCCAGTTCAATCTTGCGAATTAAATTACATATTACGACGATACTTGCCTCCTACCGCGTAAAGAGCATTGGTGATCTGACCCAACGAGCAGGACTTGACTGCTTCCATGAGCTCATTGAAAATATTATGATTGGTGATCGCTGCTTTTTGCAGATTGATCAATGTTTGTCTGGAAGAAGAATCGTTTGATTTTTTGAGGTCCTGCAGTGAAGTGATCTGATCCTTCTTTTCATCATCTGTTGCTCTGATTACTTCGCGTGGCAATACCGTAGGTGAACCATCCTTCGAAAGGAAGGTATTCACTCCGATGATCGGGTATTCACCGTTGTGTTTAAGCGTTTCATAATACAAACTCTCTTCCTGTATTTTACTACGCTGGTACATGGTCTCCATCGCGCCCAGCACGCCTCCCCGTTCTGAGATATTGTCGAATTCGCGAAGCACGGCTTCTTCAACCAAGTCAGTGAGTTCTTCTATAATAAAGGAACCCTGAATCGGATTTTCGTTTTTGGCCAAACCCAGTTCATTATTAATGATCAACTGAATAGCCATAGCCCTTCGAACAGATTCTTCCGTAGGTGTCGTGATTGCTTCATCATAGGCGTTGGTGTGAAGCGAATTGCAGTTGTCATAAATCGCATAAAGCGCCTGCAGTGTAGTGCGGATGTCATTAAAGGAAATTTCCTGAGCGTGCAACGACCGACCTGAAGTCTGAATATGATATTTGAGCATCTGGCTTCTTTCGTTGGCCTTGTATTTATACTTCATCGCCTTAGCCCAAATCCTGCGCGCCACCCTTCCGATGACTGCATATTCCGGGTCAATTCCATTCGAAAAGAAAAATGACAAATTCGGCGCAAAATCATCTACTTTCAGTCCGCGGGAAAGATAATATTCTACAAAGGTAAATCCGTTACTTAGCGTAAAGGCCAGTTGTGATATTGGATTGGCTCCTGCCTCTGCAATATGATATCCGCTTATGGATACTGAATAGAAATTGCGGACTTTGTGTCTGATAAAATATTCCTGAACGTCACCCATGAGTTTGAGTGAAAACTCTGTCGAAAAGATGCACGTATTCTGAGCCTGATCCTCTTTGAGAATATCTGCCTGAACGGTGCCACGAACTGCTGACAATGCTTTGGCTTTCATTGCGGCGTAGGCCTGAGGGTCGAGTACTTCATCACCCGTACATCCCAGCAACAGTAATCCCAAACCATTATTGCCCGGGGGTAATTCACCTTTGTAGGAAGGTCTTGGGATTTGGTGAGCATCATATTTTTTACGAAGCGTTTCTTCGACCAAATGTTCGAGATTGTGCTCGCGGATATAGAACTCACATTGCTGGTCAATGGCGACATTCATAAAGAAGGCGCAGATCGTTGCGGCAGGACCGTTGATGGTCATGCTCACAGAAGTACGCGGATCGCAAAGATCAAAACCGCTGTATAATTTTTTTGCATCGTCAAGGCTACAAATGCTCACGCCACTATTGCCGACTTTGCCATAAATATCCGGGCGAAAATCAGGATCTTCACCATAGAGTGTGACTGAATCAAAAGCTGTGCTCAGTCGATTCGCTGGCATATCGATGCTTACATAATGAAACCGACGATTGGTGCGTTCCGGCCCTCCTTCACCAGCAAACATTCTTGTCGGATCTTCTTCTTTGCGTTTGAATGGGAATACACCGGCAGTGTATGGAAATTCTCCGGGCACATTTTCCTGACCGTTCCACCTCACGATGTCAGACCAACTTTTGTATTGTGGCAGCACTACTCTTGGTATTCTGATGTGCGAAAGAGATTCAGTAAAAGTTGGAACACGAATCTCTTTGCCTCTTACCTGGTAGATGAATTCGTCTGCCCGGTACTTCTTTTTCTTTTCTTCCCAGTGATCTATCAGGTGCTTGGTATGACCGTCCAAACGCTGCAGCACATCCTCTAATTGGACCTGCATCTTGTTCCGTATTTCCTGGTCGCCAATCATTTGTATCGCCTGGTGAAGTGTTTGCCAGTCTGCTGCATACGCGGACTGCTGGTTAATCATTTCATCATAATGGCGGTTATTGTCTGCGATTTCGCTCAGGTACCTTGTTCTTCCTGGCGGAATGATGAATATTTTCTCTGAATCACCAAGAGGTAAATCGATGGTTGAATTGAAATTCCTTCCAGTCCTTTCGCAGATCAACTGCATTAATTTTTTGTAAAGCAAATTGGTGCCCGGATCATTAAATTGCGAAGCAATGGTACCATAAACCTGCATTTCATCGGGTGATTTATCCCAAAGTTGCTTGTTGCGCTGTACTTGCTTCCTGACATCCCTCAAGGCATCTGCGGCACCCCGTTTGTCAAATTTGTTGATCGAAATAATATCTGCAAAATCCAGCATGTCGATTTTTTCTAGCTGGGTTGCAGCGCCATATTCTGGGGTCATGACGTAGAGGGATACATCGCTGAAATCAACTATTTCTGTATCACTCTGACCGATTCCTGAAGTCTCGAGGATAATCAGGTCAAAAGAAGCTTTGCGAAGGATCTCTATGGCATTTTTAATATGGGGAGACAAGGCCAGGTTGCTCTGTCTGGTGGCCATCGAACGCATAAATACGCGGCCGTGATGAAACTCCGGATGAATCGCATTCATTCGAATCCTGTCGCCAAGCAAGGCACCACCCGTCTTACGTTTGCTGGGATCCACGGAGAGTACTGCAATTTTTTTATCGTTAAAATCCAGGATAAATCTCCTGATCAACTCGTCTACCAGACTTGATTTGCCTGCACCGCCGGTCCCCGTTATTCCCAGCACAGGTGCAGGAAGCTGTTGTGGATCTGGGGCAGGAATACTGCTGAGGATCTCGTCACTCTTGTCTGGAAAATTTTCTACGGCAGAGATCAGACGCGCTACTGCGCGAAAATCCTGTCTAGCGAGTGATCGGACTTCCCCGTTGAGAGAACTTCCGGTCTGAAAATCACATTGCATGAGCACATCGTTGATCATACCCTGCAAGCCCATCTTCCGGCCGTCATCCGGACTATAGATTCGCGCGATTCCGTAGTTGTGCAATTCTGCAATCTCCGAAGGAAGAATTGTTCCTCCGCCACCTCCAAAGATTCTTATGTGACTGCAATTTCTTTCTTTAAGCAGGTCGTAGATATATTTAAAAAATTCATTGTGTCCACCCTGGTATGATGTAATTGCGATCCCCTGGACATCCTCCTGAATTGCTGCTTCAACAATCTCCAGCGCCGAGCGGTTATGGCCAAGATGAATGATTTCAGCACCACTGGATTGTAGTATTCTGCGCATGATATTGATTGCAGCGTCATGTCCATCAAAAAGTGAAGCAGCGGTTAGAATGCGAATTTTGTGCGTGGCCAGGTAGGCTCCGGATTGTACGGGCATATAAATCTAAGATAAGTTCACCAAAGATAAACAAAGGGTTGGCGATCCGCAAATATTCGATTAAGTTACATATATTCAATATATTAAGTATTATAATTAATGTGTATGCATAGTACAATACCTTGAGTGTAAACATTTATTCGCCACATCAGGCCAATTCCATGAAAGGGAATCCAATGTGGGGCTCTTACCAAATTGTAGAACATTAAGCGATAACTTCGTTGTCTGTGTTATCAATGCAGCTTTTACCTGATATCTTCTGTTCAAGAGGATAAGTCCGGGGATTTGACCTTCCCATAGATAAATTTTTTACCTTTGCTTTACATATTAATAAAATATATATATGAATAATTTTAATATGAAAAACCTGGCACCACATCTGATCATAGTGGCCTTGTTTTACATTATTGCAATCCTGTTTTTTCTTCCGGCACTGAAAGGAAAAGTGCTTCAGCAATCCGATTTTAAATCCTGGCAGGCGATGGCCCATGAGAGCATCGAATACAACAAGAGTCACAAGGATGTTGCCTTGTGGAGTGACAATATGTTTGGTGGTATGCCTCTTTATCAAACCAGCATGGAGTCTAAAAATAATTTCATCAAGTATCTGCAGCAATTGCCGTTGCTGATGTCAAAGCCACCAATCAATACATTTTTTGCCATGATGTTATTTCTGTATATCGGCTTAATTGTGTTGGGCCTGGGAACCTATGTATCTGCCCTTGCGGCGGTAGCGATGGCTTTCAGCACCGGAAATATTTTGCTGTTGGAAGCCGGGCATCTTACCAAGCTGGCAGTAATCAGTTTTGCGACTTGCACCATTGCCGGAATATGGGTAACTTATTTTAAAAACCGGTGGGCTGGATTAGGTCTTTTTGCCTTTGGTTTTGGCATGCAGATCGTCAACAATCACGTGCAGATGAGTTATTACCTGTTGCTTGGCATTGTGCCGCTTTTTATCATCGCGCTGGTTGAAGCTTTTAAGAAATCAGAATTGCCGGGTTTTGCGATCAATACAGGTTTGTTGGGAATAGTTGCCATTTTAGGTTTTATGTGTTCTGCAACAACTATTCTCACCACGCGAGAATACGTGAAACAGACGATGCGCGGTGGTTCTGTATTATCCACTTCAACCACAACTGGTGACAATACCAGCAAATCAGGGCTTGAATGGGATTATGCCATGCGTTGGAGCAATGGAGTACTTGATCTCGTGGCAACCATCATACCCGGAGTAGCCGGCGGAGGAAGCGGAGAGAAAGCGATGAGCAACTCCAATATTAAATCTGCTTTGCAAAAAGCCAGAATACCGGTCAACAGCAACACCGTTGTGCCAGGATATTGGGGTGAACTTCCGTTCACCGGAGGGCCTTTTTACATGGGAATCCTTCTTGTGTTGTTATTCCTCATGGGTATTCAGCTGGTTGAAGGCAAAATGCGATGGTGGTTCGTTGTCAGTATTACGTTATTAAGCTTGATGTCGATGGGCAGACATTTTGAAATGCTCAATGAGATATTATTCAACTATCTGCCTTTTTTGAACAAGTTCAGGGCACCCAGTTCTATTCTAACCATTGTGGCTTTATACCTTGGAATTTTTGGATTTTTTGTTCTTGGAAAATTAATCAAAAATGAATTCAGTCCGGAAGCAGTCAAGCGTTCACTCATGATATCAGGTGGTGTACTTGGTTTGATTTGCATTTTTTTCTGGATCGTGGGTCCTGGATTTTTTGATATGAGTAAAGGAGCTACCGGGGAGGAAGCCAAAATTATGATAAATCTCAGGGAGGCGATGATGACAGGAGATTCACTTCGCAGCTTATTAATTCTTATGGCAGGTGCCTTGCTCATTTATTTTGCCAATCAGGGTAAGCTAAAGCCCTATGTATTTCTGGGAGGATTTGGCGCATTGATGCTGTTTGATGTCTTTTCCATTAACAGCAGGTATATTTCGCACAAGGATTTTATGAGTGATAATGCCAGTAACAGTATTTTCCAAACCAGAAAGGTTGATGATCAGATCCTTCAGGATAAGACACCGGGTTTTAGAGTCTTTGATGCGACCATTGATACCTATAATAGTTCGATTCCAACCTCTTACTACCATCATACGATAGGAGGTTATCATCCGGCCAAACTTAGACGTTATCAGGATCTTATTGAGCATTGTCTTGATGCAGAGCATGCTAAACTAGGTCAGATTCTGCAGAACTTTTCAGGAAACCCCGCAGACAGTAATTTTATACAATCCATGTCTTCACTTCAGGTGATGAATATGTTGAACACCAAGTATTTCATTTTAGGTGAACGCGGCAAGGAAGTGGCGCTGTTAAATTATGCCGCCAATGGACCCGCGTGGTTTGTAAACAATATTCAGTGGGTTAGTACACCCGATGAAGAAATCGAAGCACTGAAAAAAGCAGACCTCAAGCATATGGCCGTCATACACAATGAGTGGAAGGATAAGGCAGGAGTGGCTGGAAACGGTGAAGGACTGATCGGACTGGAATCCTACAGCCCGAATGAATTGAAATACAAGACTGATGCAAACAGTGATCAGATCGCAGTATTGTCTGAGATTTGGTATGGCCCCGATCTGGGCTGGACAGCAAGCATCGATGGCAAACCTGCGGATTTATTTAGGGTAAATTACGTGCTGAGAGGAATTCGGGTACCTGCTGGCAAGCATGATATCGTACTGACTTTTCATCCAACCTCCTATTTCACAGGAGAGATGATCTCTGCTATCAGTTCACTTTTAATGTTTGCTTTTCTAGGGTTAAGTCTTTGGATGCAGTGGAAAAAGAAGTAAAGAAAAAGTTTTCCGATATTTTTACGTACGCTTCAATTAAGGCATGGGTGTCGTAAGAAAACAGGGTTTTTACAATTCTCTGTTTGTGTATTTATCCATGTTTATTGGATACATCAATCTGCTTATTTTGATGCCATCCTACTTTTCGGAGGTGCAGATCGGGATGACTCGTTCAATACTGGCGATGGCAGTTTTTTTCGCCCAGATCGCTGAGCTTGGAAGTAGCTCGATTATGTATCGATTTTTCCCATTTTACAAAAGCCATCGAGCCCGGGATTTCCTGACTTTGGTAAGTGTCATTCCTTTGCTGGGATTTTTTATATTTTGTTTAGTAGGATTTCTTTTCAGCGGGCAGTTGTTTGGAAGTTATTTTAAAAACAGCCCTGAACTCGAGAAATATTTGCCACTTGTTTTTTATCTGACTTTTTTCACCCTGGTGTCAGCTGTTGGTACCAACTTTTGTGTTGTACAGTTAAAGACAGTTTTTCCTAAAGCCATCAACGAATTTATTCCAAAGGTTGGTAATACGATATTAATCATACTTTATGCTGCAAGGCTAATCGACTTCGAGGCGTATTTTTTCTGGTTTTGTTCACTGACAACCATTACCGCTTTGTCGATATGGATTTATATCTGGTATCTAGGTGAGTTAAAATATACCGCAAAGATTAGTAAAATCACAAAACGAATGATCCGTTCGATCATTAAGTTTGGTGGTGTCGCTATCCTTGGCAGCTCATTTACGGCGGTGATTAGTTACATTGATACGATCATGTTGGGATGGCTTCGCGGGCAGGCCGAAGTTGCTTCTTTCAGCATTGGTTATTATCTCATCAGTATCATGTCTGTCCCATTCACGGCCATTATTACGGTCGTAATTCCATTGGTATCATCGGCCATCCGGCATAAGCAGTGGGGTGAAGTGTTGCGTCATTACCGCCAGACCTCGCTAAATAATTTCATTATCGGTGCATTTATTTTTGGATTACTCCTTTTGATTTATCCCGAGATGGCGGGGCTAACGACCAAGCAAAGTATGTATAGTGAAGCACTGTACGTTATACTTTTTCTAGGGGTCGGACGACTGCTTGATATGATAACAGGATGTAATGCAGAGATCATCGTGCTGTCTAGGCATTATATGTTTAACTTTTATTCGATCGTCATTGTTTCTTTGTTAAAGATTTTACTCAACCTGTATTTCATCCGAGCATACGGTGTAGCAGGTGTTGCGATTACAGGACTTGTATCACTTATTTTATTTAACGCAAGTCGTTACTGGTATATCTATCACAAACTCGGAATCCAGCCTTTTACAAGCCAGACCCCCAAAGCGATTGCATTGATGATGACTTGTTTTGTTCTAGCCTGGATTTTTCTGACTTATGTCCGCGTTGATCTTGTTCATCACCGTTATTTCACAGCGCTATCGCAGATCATTTTTAAGTCACTGGTGTGGACCATCATTTGTGTCCCGCCGATCATCATATTAAAGATTTCTCCTGAGGTTAACAGTTTCTATACATTGCTTAAAAATAAAGTATTGTATGCCGTTACAGTTAGAAAGTAATCAAAAAAAGTTGCGATTATTGCATCATGGAACCAAGTTATGAAACTGCAATTGGCTTATTTGCCAGTATTGATGATACACTATAATTCTTCCAAGCATTTTTGTTATTGACCCTGACAGAATTCCTGGGAAACACCCGGCAAATTTCTGAGGAAATTAGTTTTAACTGTTCGCCATGGGACACGTTTTAATAATTGTGACTTATCTCGGTCGTTAAAGACTGACTAAAATAATACTTTCTGATCATTGACTTTAAGGCTGATATTTCATGCAGTGACATGTAAATACGGATTAATTTTGCGGCAATGTGCGGAATAGCAGGAATTTTTCAGTATAACGCCATGCCAGTCTCTGTAGAAGCGCTTCGCAGGATGACAGATCGTGCAAGGCATCGCGGACCTGATGACGAAGGATATGTATTGCTTAGTACGGCAGGGAGGCCTTCGCAAGCACTGAGAGGGCCTGATAGCCATCCGGCACTCATGGAACATATGGCCGACATCGCACAGGTCACCAATCATAATTATGATTTGGGGATGTCCTTCCGCCGTCTTGCGATTGTCGATCTCAGTCCGACGGGTCATCAACCGCTTTGTGATGAATCGGGAAAATACTGGATGACATTTAACGGTGAGATTTACAATTACATTGAAATACGTGAGGAACTGAAGGCCCTGGGATATTCTTTTTACAGTCAGGGCGATGCTGAAGTCTTGCTGAAGTCATACATCCACTGGGGTGAAAAATGCTTAGACCGGTTTATCGGAATGTTTGCTTTTGTAATTTATGACGGAATTGCAAAAAAGATATTCGGGGCGAGAGATCGCTTTGGTGTCAAGCCCTTGTGTTATTATCATGACAAGAAAATGTTTTTGTGGGCATCTGAGGAGAAGCAGATCATTGACAGTGGCCTGGTGTCATTGAAGTTTGATGAAGAGGCGATAGGTAATTTTCTTTTATACAATCAACTTCACTACAGCGAAAACACTTTTATAGACGGAATAAAACAGATTCCGGCAGGACATTATTTTACACTTAATCCTCAACAGTTCGTCCTTAAGCGATATTATCAGATTAATCAGTCAAATTCAGTCTATAGCATGACTGATGCAGAGAAGGATGAGCGATTCTTTGAACTTTTTGGCAGTGCAGTTCAACTGCGTCTACGTTCCGATGTCCCGGTTGGTATTGCATTGAGCGGAGGGCTTGATTCATCCAGTATTGCGATGATGGCCAAACGGTTTCTTCAAGAACAGGTCAGAACTTTTTCTGTGTATTATGATCAGGATAAAAGGTATGATGAGAGAGAATTTATTCAGGCTGTTCTGGATACTGGTCAATTTGATCCAGTTTATTATACTCAGGATCAACAGGTCAATTTAGATGCAGTGAGCGAATGGTCCTTTCAACAGGACGGTCCAACGACAGGGGCGAGCCCATATAGTGCCTACCTCAATTACAAGAACGTGCGAAAGTCAGGCATCATCGTTTTGTTAAATGGACAGGGAGGTGATGAAATTCTCGGAGGATACCCCTATTATTTTAAGTATTTGCTAAGTGATGAACTTCGACATGGGCATTTGACTGATGCGATGCGTCATATTGGTTCATGGGCCAAATACGAATCTGCTGGATTTGCCGGCAAGACAATTGCGGGAGCTGTTTATAGTTTGTTCAAAGGTCAGCAAGGAATGTTGTCATTGGAAAATAAGAAATTCAGCACACCTGCGTTGTACCGCGGATTGGAACAATCAATCAAAGGAATCAGATTGAACGCACAATTCGATTCTTCGCTTAAGAATGCAATGTATAATACACTGAGTATAACCATGCTGCCGCATCTGCTTCACTGGGAGGACCGCAACAGCATGTCCTGTTCTATTGAAAGCAGGGTGCCATTTCTTGATCATCGTCTTGTCGAATTCATGTATAGTCTTCCCGACGGTGATAAAATAAGTGGTGGGCTCACCAAAGTTATATTAAGAAGAGCTCTACGAGAACTTGTGCCTGGTAAAATATTGTCTCGGCGCGATAAAAAAGGATTCGGAACACCTACGGATCAATGGACCGGAGGAATTTTAAGAAACGAAATCAGAGATCTGCTTAACTCTGAGCGTGTAAAAAGCAGAAGTTGGTGGGATTACAACGCGCTAATCCGTGCTTTTGAAAAAAATCAATTTGCGGTGCATGAATTGTGGAAGATCGTTACGCTTGAGTTATTTGCAAGGAAATTTGAAGTTCTATATCAACAATCAATGAATCGCGGATGAAACTGACATTTATCGAATCGCAGGCTGTGATTCTTGAACAAAAACTGCGCGAACTCAAAGCGGATACAATTGGCCTTACAGAAAACGGTCTAAGTTACTACCGGTTTAATCTTGGTAAAATCAAGTTTAACAACCAGTCCAACGTGCAGATACTGTTTCGGATTTTAGAGAAGGCGAATGAGCGCGATCCTTCAGAGTTATGTCTGATTGATCACGGTGCAGGAATTGGATTTTGGGGATTGCTGGCAAGGCAATGCGGAATTGGAAATATTATTTGTCACGATATTAGTGATGACATGATCCACGACTGCCGTATTTTAAGTGAAAATCTTGGCCTGGGTTTTCAACATTATGTAAAGGGAGATGTCAATGATTTGAAAGAGTATTGTGTGAATCGAAATCTTGTAGTCGATGGACTTGCCTCCCGGAATGTTATTGAGCATGTCAACGATCTGGATATTTTTTTTAGCTTCTTGCGTGCACTTCCCGGAGAATCTCTGGTCATGGTGATTACAACTTCTGCCAACATTCATAACCCCGCGGTACATTGGCAGCATAAAAAGATCCATTCATTTTATGAGCATCATGGAGTTCATACCGATATGATGAAAGGTGGCCTGGATGCTTCGCTTTCGGGCCGAAATGTGCGTAAAAAAATTATTCTCGAGCATGCTCCTCAAATTGTTGAACCCTTCATCAGCCAACTTGTCACCAATACCAGAGGTTTGGAAGAAAGGAGAATTATCCAGACAGTGAATTTCTATCTTCAGACGGGAGAAGTTCCTCCTCTTCAGGAAGAGCTTAGCAATACAATGGAGCCATATACTGGGACTTGGGTTGAGAGACTTGTACCTTTTGAAAAGTATGCTGAAGCGGCGGCACGACACCACTTCATGACGGAGAGCATTCCCGGATTTTATAATGAATACTACCGGGCCCCCGGAGCAAGGATGGCAGCACGATTCTTGAACAAATTAATCCGGTTGTTTCCTTCGCTTCACCGTAATTTCTCCCCATTTCTAGCCATGCGGTTTATCAGGAAATAATCATGAAAACATCTTCAAAAAAAACTGTCCTAATCATTACTTATTACTGGCCGCCGAGCGGTGGTCCGGGAGTACAGCGTTGTCTTTATTTTGTTAAGTACTTAAGAGAGTTTGGCTGGGAGCCCATAGTATATACGATTCAAAACGGAGAATTCCCTTACCTTGATAATTCGCTGGAGAAGCAAATACCTGAAGGAGTCGAGGTTATAAAAAAAGAAGCGTGGGAGCCTTTTTCAATATATAAAAAGGTGATGGGACTTGACAAGACAGTCAAGCTCAAACCTAATATCATGGTTGAAAAAACAGGCAGACCTTGGTTGCATAAATTATCTACTTTCGTCAGGGGAAATTTTTTTATTCCTGACGCAAGGATGTTCTGGATTCAACCTTCTGTACGTTTCTTAAAGCAATATACGGAAGAACGTCACATTGATGTTATTATGACCTCCAGTCCACCCCATTCCGTTCAACTCATCGGATATCATCTCAAGAAGCTCACGGGAATTCCCTGGTTATCCGACTATAGAGATCCATGGACGAAAATATTCTTTTGGGATAAGTTAAAAATGACTGCGTGGGCTAAAAGAAAGAATGAACAACTTGAAAAAAAATGCCTTGTTGCTGCCGATCGTATTGTTACCGTCAGTCAGGGCTGCTCAAGGGATTTTGCTGCGTTGTCATTAAGAAATGTGGAAGTGATTACAAATGGATTTGACGAATCATCGAATCATGATTTTGTCAGTACCCATCAGGACCTTATAATTGGTTATGGAGGGACATTAAGCAATGACCGTAATCCTGAACTGCTTTGGCAGGTAATCGGTGAATTGTGCAAGGATGGAGTTAAAGAAGGTCAACACTTACGAATACAATTTACCGGAGCAATTGATCCGGCAGTGTATGACAGTATCAGGGACGCGGGACTTGAACACCAGCTCATCGTATGCGAGGCACTTCCTCATGATGAATACTTGCGCAAAATCCGATCCTCAGACATATTGTTGTTGATAGGAGCCAAAGACCAGCCCGGTGTCTTGACAGGAAAATTATTTGAATATCTATCATTTCAAATACCGATTCTAAGTATCAGTCCAAAGGGCTCAGATATTGAAGAAATACTCAAGCAGACGGGCTGTGGTGTTAATGCTGATTACAACAGTAAAGAGGAGATTGCAAGTGCACTCCGCCGCGTCATTGCAATGACTGGAGCATCCGGACAATTTAACCCCAACAAAAACGAAATAGATCAATATAGCCGTAGGAATCTGACAGCCAGGCTTGCCTCGGTTTTAGACTCGATGACCCAGTGAAGCAAATTTTTTCCAAAACTATTCATGGCTCGTTCATTATTAAATCAAGTCCATCAACATGCCTTGAGTGCTTTAATTGATAATGCACTGAGGTAAATTGAGATAAGCGATCCTTTAAGGTCTTCAATTTTAACTAATGATTATCCGGGAATATTATATTCCTGCTGCAGGTGCCAGAAATACAATGCAATGCAACAGATCCAAATACCTGGAATGTTATTGTAATAAAAAAAGCTTATACTAAGTCAGCAGATATTGCTCATGAAAAGTGTATCAGAATCACAGTTTTGGGTCCAGCCATTCGGAAATTTTCAGGCCTATCGACAATGAAGAAGTTGCCGCAGGTGAAGGCGCATTGCAGACATTCATAATTCTTTCGTTATCCAACATGACAAAATCATCAATGAGACTTCCGTCTTCGCTACATGCCAGTGCCCTGACACCGGCCCCACCCGACACCAGATCTTCTTCTCTAATTTCCGGGACCAACGCCTGCAATGAGCGGGTAAATAATTTCTTCGAAAAACTTCTTCGGTACTCCTCCAGTCCCTGTCGCCAAAAACGAGAAGCCATTTTATGAAATCCCTTAAATCGAAGTGTCTCCCACAGTTCAGAAATATTGATATCGAGTTTTTTGTAACCTTCCCGTCGAAAAGCGAGAACAGCATTCGGACCTGCTTCAAGTCCACCATCAATCATTCGGGTAAAATGTACACCAAGCCATGGAAAATCAGGATCCGGAGCAGGATAAATAAGGTTTTTAACCAGGTACTTTCTTTCCTCACGAATTTTGTAATATTCGCCTCTAAACGGTAGGATCTGCAATCCCAGTTTTTTATTGGTCATTCTAGCCAGTTTGTCACTATATAATCCAGCACAATTGATCAGATAAGAAGAGCTAAGGGTTTGCCTGTCGGTCATAATGTCAACACCTGATGATGTCACTTTGATATCCTGGACCCTTTGATTTGTCTGTAATTGGCCACCCAGTGTGTGAATGTGTTCCAGGTATTTGGCTGAGATCATTCTGTAGTCACAAATTCCGGTCTGTGGCACATAGATTCCTTTGAGACCAGCTACATGTGGTTCAATCTCTTTCATTTCTTCCGGCTGAAGCATCTTTAGATTTTGCAATCCATTGGCCAATCCACGCTCATAAATATTGTGTAATGCTGCTAGCTGTTGTTTACGCGTGGCGACGATAATTTTTCCACAGATATCGTATTGTATTTCATTCTCATTGCAGAAATCAATCAGCATTTTATAACCCCTGATGCAGTTAGTTGCTCTGAGACCTCCCGGTTTGTAATAAATACCGGAATGAATAACGCCTGAATTATGTCCAGACTGATGTTGACAGATATCGGATTCTTTTTCAAGTATGGTAAGATCTATACCTGGGTGCTTCCTAAGGATCTGGTAGGCAGTCGCCAGACCAACTATTCCGGCACCAATAATGATTACCTTTTCCTTTCGCATTATACTTAAAATAATTAGTTAATAAAGAAACTTAAAATACCTGTCAAAATGATTGTTATTCCGGTAAGAATACCTGAACGATGTTCCCACTGATGTGAGTTAATTTTATGAAAACCATAATACATAAAATAAACCCAGGCAATCATGGAGACCATAGAAGTGACGGTATAAATTGCACCAGTACCCAATAACGCCCATGTGCCGAATGCGGCACTTTTAAAAAAGAATCCTGTGATCTCCATACAAGGAGATAAAATCATAAACATCATCAGTGACAGGAAAAGTTGTCTTTTGCGTACAGGAGGTTCAAGCAATTCATCATCCACATGAAAATGATGATGCGTGTGGTGCCTGTAGAGGAAGTACAAACCAAAGATTACAAGTAATCCTGAACTGATGCTCTGAAATGAGTTTTCAAGTCGGTCTTGTAAAGACAACCCTAGAAACCCTAATATCAATCCGATCAGAAGAGAACTTAGAATATGCGCGCAGCTCAGAAAAAAACTCATTCGCAGCGTCTCACTGCGTGACCATTTATATGTTCTGGAAATGGATAGAAGCGGAATCCAATGACTCGGGATGAGCGCATGCAGTAGACTGACCAGGAAAGTAGCTGCAAATAGTTGAATCATAATGAGACAAAGATTAAAAAATACTTAATGCCCAGATAATTAAAGTTTTTTTATCATTCAATGATAATTTTGCAACTTATGAGTAAGACTGAACAACTTCGCGAAATAGTAAGCCGAAGGATTCTCGTTCTGGATGGCGCAATGGGTACACTGATTCAGCGTAGAAGACTTGAGGAAGAAGATTATCGTGGTGAGCGGTGGAAGGACTGGGATATAGACCTGAAGGGTAATTATGACTTGCTCAGTATTACCAGGCCAGATGTTATAAGAGACATACACCTTGAATATCTTGAAGCCGGCGCAGATATTATCGAGACCAATACTTTTTCAGCCAACCGGATCTCGCAGACCGATTATCGCATGGAGGAATGGGCTTATGAGATGAATCATGCTTCAGCTAAGATAGCACGCAAAGCGGTGGATGATTTTCAAAGGGAAAATCCATCACAAATAAGGTTTGTGGCTGGATCAATGGGGCCAACCAACAGAACTGCCAGTCTCTCACCTGACGTCAATAGACCAGAATTCAGGGCGGTTGATTTTAAGCGACTCAAGGAAGCTTATTACGAACAAGCCAGAGGGCTGATTGATGGTGGAGTGGATATTCTTCTCATAGAGACCATTTTTGATACTTTAAATGCCAAGGCAGCTCTTTTTGCGATACAGGAATTGTTTGATGAACGTAAGTGCAAACTTCCAGTTATGGTCTCGGGCACAATTACAGACGCCAGCGGAAGAACATTAAGTGGACAAACAGTTGAGGCATTTTATATTTCCGTATCGCATGTAGAATTGTTTTCTATTGGTCTTAATTGTGCGCTTGGTGCTAAAGAAATGCTTCCTCATCTTTCTGCGCTAAGTCAGATTGCCTCTTGTCCGGTTAGTGCTTATCCGAATGCAGGACTTCCAAATGAATTGGGGGCCTATGATCAGACCGCTGAAGAAATGAAGAAATACATAGTCGAATTTGCCAGTACAGGTTTGGTCAATATCATCGGAGGATGCTGTGGAACCACACCTGAACATATCCGACTGATGGCTGAAGCCGTGCGAGGAATTCCTCCAAGAAATGTTTCTGTTAAATTACCCTATACGAGTCTATCCGGACTTGAGCCATTAATCTTCAGGCCTGAATTAAATTTTGTAAATATCGGAGAACGGACTAACGTAACTGGATCAAAGGCATTTGCAAAACTAATATTGAACAATCAGTACGAAGAGGCACTTCAAGTAGCACGTCAACAGGTCGAAGCAGGAGCTCAGATCATTGACGTCAACATGGATGAAGGATTACTAGATGGTGTGCATGCGATGCGTACGTTTTTGAATTTTATCTGTTCAGAACCAGAGATCGTCCGAATACCCGTCATGATAGACTCATCCAAATGGGATGTCATAGAAGCTGGTCTTCAATGTCTTCAGGGAAAGTCAATTGTCAATTCAATCTCACTCAAGGAAGGTGAGAAAACATTTAAATATCAGGCCGATAAAATTAAAAAGTACGGAGCGGCCACGGTTGTAATGGCTTTTGATGAGAAGGGACAAGCCGATTCCATTGAAAGAAAGACTGAGATCTGCAGGCGCGCATACAGAAT
Source organism: Saprospiraceae bacterium (assembly GCA_046329325.1). Classification (GTDB taxonomy): domain Bacteria; phylum Bacteroidota; class Bacteroidia; order Chitinophagales; family Saprospiraceae; genus Vicinibacter. The sequence goes on along the minus strand of JAXLUU010000001.1, from coordinate 367,901 downwards.
TTTGACTGAAGAGGTAGGATTTAATCCGACTGACATCATTTTTGATCCCAATATTTTTGCAGTTGCAACCGGAATAGAGGAACATAACGAATATGCAGTAAACTTCATTGAAGCATGCAGAAATATAAAATTGTATTGCCCTGGAGCGAGGATCAGCGGAGGAGTCAGCAACCTTTCTTTTTCATTTCGGGGAAATGAAGTGGTTCGTCAGGCGATGCATTCTGCCTTTTTATATCACGCCATACAGGCCGGAATGGATATGGGTATTGTGAATGCAGGAATGATTGATGTATACTCTGATATTAATCCGGAATTGCTTGGGCTTGTTGAGGATGTACTTTTTAATCGTCGTCCAGATGCGACGGAGCGTCTGACAATTTTCGCAGAAAAGATAAAAGGTCAGGGCAAATCAAATGAAAAATCGGAAGAGGAATGGCGATCCCGACCCATAGAAGAAAGATTGAAATATGCGCTCGTCAAAGGTATTAATGAATTTATTCAGGAGGACACGGAAGAGGCCCGATTACGAGCCACATCTCCCATCAAGGTAATTGAAGGACCATTGATGGATGGCATGAATGAGGTAGGAGACTTGTTCGGATCCGGAAAAATGTTTCTTCCGCAGGTTGTGAAAAGTGCTAGAGTGATGAAGCAGGCGGTTTCCTATTTGCTGCCTTTTATGGAATTAGAGAAAAATAATAGTTCAAGGAGTAAAGGAAAAGTGTTGTTGGCTACAGTGAAAGGTGATGTACATGACATTGGTAAAAATATCGTCGGGGTTGTACTTGCATGTAATAATTACGAAATTCATGACCTTGGGGTCATGGTCAGTTGCGAAAAAATTCTGGAAGCGGCGGTGACTATCGATGCGGATATTATTGGACTCAGTGGATTGATCACCCCATCGCTGGATGAGATGGTACACGTTGCTTCCGAGATGCGTAAGAAGAAATTTAAACTGCCCTTACTGATCGGTGGCGCGACAACATCCAAACTACATACCTCGTTGAAGATCGAGCCGGAATATGATTATCCAGTCATTCATGTAACGGATGCATCACGTGCGGTAGCGGTAGTGTCCAGTTTATTGAGTGACGATGTGCAGCACAGGACATCATTTGTTCATTCGATCAAAGAAGATTATGAAAAAGTTCGAATCCAGCGACTGCAACGCCAGCGTCAAAAAGAAAAGATATCGCTCATTGACGCCAGAAAGAATAAGATGAAAATCAATTGGGAGAATTTTACTCCTATTGCTCCCAAGCAAACGGGAATAGAAATACACCAAATTGAACTCAAGGAGGTGCGGGAATTTATTGACTGGACTCCTTTCTTTCAATCCTGGGAGCTTGCCGGAAAATTTCCTGGCATATTAACGGATGAAAAAGTAGGGCAAGAAGCCAGCCAACTTTACGCTGATGCACAGGCGATGCTAGAGCAAATCATTAACAACAATCTTCTTGACATTCGGGCTGTGACGGGATTATTTTATGCCAACGCGAGCGGCGATGATATACTGGTCAAAGATCCAACCGGTGAAGTGATAACAATCCTTCATCATCTCAGGCAACAAATTAAAAAAGCAGAGGGTCAGCCAAACTTATGTCTGACTGATTTTATTGCCCCGGAGGACAGCGGGCATAAGGATTTTATTGGGGCCTTTGCGATAAGTGCGGGGTTTGGATCAGACGAACTGGTCAGACAATTTGAACAAAATCATGATGACTATCATGCAATTCTCGTTAAAGCACTTGCAGACCGAATGGCCGAGGCCGCAACGGAATTTCTTCATTTAAAAATTAGAAAATCACTCTGGGGATACGCTACAAAAGAGCAACTGAGCAATCAGGAATTAATTGATGAAAAATACAGCGGCATCAGACCAGCTCCCGGATATCCTGCCTGTCCTGACCATACTGAAAAGGATACATTATGGCGGTTGCTTGATGTGGAACGGAATATAGGTATACGACTCACAGAGAGCAAGGCCATGTTTCCGGCAGCCTCTGTCAGCGGATGGTATTTGGCGCATCCTGAAGCTCGATATTTCGGTATATCCGAAATTGAAGAAGATCAGCTACAGGACTATGCTGAACGTAAGGGTTGGGATTTGCCAACAGCAAAAAAATGGCTGAGTCCATTGTTGAATTAGGTTACAATGAATTGAAGCCAAATGCCACATTGAGATTTAGAAGCCTTATATTGTATCTATTGTGTTTTTACTATTTGTCAGCCAGTTTTAGAATGGTCTGAGCGAGGATATCCAGCTCTCTGAAGCTTGTATACACATTGGGGGTAATGCGAACACCGTGAATATTTTCCCAATCGATACCGACAGCGTGGATTTTACTTTCACTAAAAAGAAAATCTGCCAGTTCTCCGGAAGTTTTTCCAACTACTTGCACACAGGCAATTGCACCGCTGAATTCTTTTGAAAGTGGTGAGATTATTTTTACTTTCGGATGATCTTCAACTTTGGAGGTCCAGTATTTTTTAAGTCTGAAAAGTCTTTCAAATTTTCGTTCAGCACCTATCATATTGAAGAAATCTATGGCATGTCCGATTGACTGTTCAATTGCGAATGATCTTGTACCCAGACTTTCAAACTTTCTTATGTCTGTGCTGTCCGGATCGCCAGCTGCAAAAAGCGGATAGATTGAACTGATCTTTTCTTTTTTAATATAAAGAAGTCCGGAGCCTATGGGTGCACTAAGCCATTTATGAAGACTGGTGCCCCAGTAATCACAATTAAGATCTTCTATCTTATAAGGAAAGTGTGCAAAGGAATGCGCAGCATCCACAAGCACTTCAATATTTCGCTTTTTGGCTTCATTTGCGATCTCCTTTGCAGGTAGCAATTGTCCATTCCAGTTGACAACATGCGTAATATGAACAATCCTTGTCTTGTCTGTGAATTCCCTGACATAGGCCTCAACAATTGCTGATTTATCTTCAATCGGATAATTGAAGTTTACCCATTTCAGAACGATGCCATCCCTTTTTTCGCGTTGTTTCCACGCATTGATCATATTTGGATAATCCTGTTTTGTCAGGACTACTTCATCACCCTTATTCAGTCTTAGGCCAAAAATGACCGTCTCGAGCGACTCCGAAGAATTTCGATTGAAGGCAAGTTCTTCATGGGAGCATCCCGCAATAGCAGCCATGTTGCGACGCATAGGTTCCCTGCCCTGATCAAGTACCCTCCACATATAATAGGAAGGTCCTTCATTGCAAAGACGGTTATAATAATTGAGCGCTTCCTGAACAACGCGTGGAGCCGGTGCAACGCCCCCATTGTTAAGGTTGATGATGGAAGGTGATACTGAATAAGCCTCCCGTATCCCAGACCAAAAATCCTCCTCATCTCGATTAATTACCGATTTTAAATGATTAAGACTGACCTGAAGATCATCCTGCATAGTTCTAAGAATCAAGGAAGGATTAGCAAGGCCCAGTGCGGAAGCCCCCAGGAGTTTGAATGTATTTCGTCTTTGCATAATACAAGTTGTATTGTTAATTGTATCTGATCAAATTTATAAACAATTGGCAATTCTAGAGAATAGATATTTCATTCTTCGAACACCTCAGCACAATAATGTGCTATTAGTATGAAAATCACATAAAGTTTGTAATATTTGCTATAACTCTTTAGGTACTGCGATATAAATTACACTCAGGACTTTCAAAATTCATTGTCTACTAACCTGATAGACGAAGAATTTTTTAGATCCATTATGGTAATTAGGAGTTAAAGCTATGGAAAACAATACAATTGAAGCCATATTATTTTATCCGAAAGGGTAGTAAAGATAATTGGCCCTTTCCGGAAGAAAGTACTTGTTAAAAGATGCTTGAATATCTCCCGTTTGGATCTCCCGGTATCGTTGAAGTTCTGTATTCACAAGGTTGACGTCACCAAGCCATTCAGAGTAGGAAAAATTCAATGCCTGACTAACAACGCCAATTTGAGAGGCGAGGTACGCACTTTCATTCTTATTCATGTATTTTTCAAATAAATAAGAACTTACAGGATTTTCCTTGACGGATTGTAAGAGTTCCAGAAACGCATTTTCGCCACGCTCAATGCCAACACCTTTATTCAATTTGCCTTCAAAAATAATCAGTCCCGGGTCGAACGTCGTTGTCATATAACAGTCAAGTGAAGAAAAAAGCATTTGTTCTTTTTTTAACCTGGAATACAGCAGCGAAGATCTTCCTTCAGCCAGAATGTCCGTTGCGAAATCGAGTGCATAAAAGTCTTTGCAATCACGTCCACTCGAATGAAAGGCAATATACAATGCTTCTTCAGGGTACGGTCCGGGTATAGTCAATTTTCTTGATTCAAGTTGCTCTGGTTCTGTAGCTATCGCAGGACGAAATGAATGACCCGACGGGATGGGAGAAAAATACCGGTCTGTGAGCAGAAATGCCTGATCCACATCAATATTGCCGCTAATGACGATTACCGCATTATCCGGTGTATAATACTTCTGGTGAAAATCCATTGCATCGGAATATTCCAGCTGACCTATCTCCTCTCTGCTTCGTCCAATCACAGGCCATTGGTAGGGGTGAACTTGATAAGCGAGGGGCATTAGTTGATGGGAAAACATCCCATAGGGATTATTCAGGTAATTTTCACTGAATTCCTCAATAACGACTCGTTGCTGGATACGAAATTCCTTTTTCTTGATATGAAATCCGGACATTCTTCTTGATTCCAGGTCAATCATTAATTCAAGCTGAGCGGATGGTGCGACGTTGTAATATTGGGTAGTATCCGGGGTGGTGAAGGCATTACTGTCGCCTCCTGCTGACTGCATGAGTTCATCGAAATCAATTCCTTCTCCGCAATTGGAAAACATCAGATGTTCAAATAAATGCGCAATACCTGTTTTACCGGCAACTTCATTTCTGGAACCAACTTTGTATAATACACTGACACAGGCCATACTCGTCCGCTTGGAGGGAACGCCAATGACAACAAGTCCGTTATCAAGTATTTTTTTCTGGAAAAACTGCAAATTAGTCGATTTGACCTACCATGAGTTCAGGTCTTACCCACTCATCAAATTGTTCTGCTGTCAAATATCCCAGTGAAATGGCTGTCTCCTTTAAGGTTCTTCCAGATTTGTGGGCGGTTTGTGCAATTTCAGCGGCTTTATAATATCCGATTTTAGTATTCAGTGCGGTTACCAGCATCAGTGAATTATCAAGATTCTTTCTGATGTTATCATGTAGCGGGGCGATGCCAGAAGCGCATTTATCATTGAATGATACACAGGCTTCACCAATGAGTCTTGCACTGTGTAAAAAATTATAAATCATCATTGGCTTAAAAACATTCAATTCAAAATGACCAGTAGCTCCCCCAATATTTATTGCAACATCATTACCCAACACCTGTGCAGCCACCATAGTCAATGCCTCGCATTGTGTCGGGTTGACCTTACCTGGCATGATGCTAGACCCCGGCTCATTATCCGGAATAAAAATTTCACCGATACCACATCTTGGCCCTGAGGCCAGCAATCTAATATCATTGGCGATTTTCATCAGACTGCAAGCAACTGTCTTGAGCGCTCCGTGAGATTCTACAATCGCATCGTGGGCAGCGAGTGCTTCAAATTTATTGGGAGCGGTGACAAATGTGAATCCTGTCAGTTTGGAGATATTGGCTGCCACATTTGTTCCATAATTCATGGGTGTATTAATTCCTGTCCCAACGGCTGTACCGCCAAGTGCCAATTCAGATAAATGAGGTAGAGAATTCTCAATAGTCCTGATACCGTGATTAAGCTGCGCTACATATCCGGAAATTTCCTGACCCAGTGTCAACGGCGTGGCATCCATCAGATGGGTTCTTCCGATTTTGACAACACGCATGAATTCTTGGGATTTATTCTGAAGTGTATCCCTTAATTTAATGATACCCGGTAGTGTCACATCTTTCAGAATTTTGTATGCAGCGATATGCATTGCAGTAGGGAAGGTATCATTGGAAGATTGTGATTTATTCACATCGTCATTAGGGTGAATAATTTTTTTTTCATCTGTCAATGATCCGCCTCTGATGACATGGGCCCTGTATGCAATTACTTCATTGACATTCATGTTAGATTGGGTGCCCGACCCGGTCTGCCAAACGACCAGAGGAAACTGATCATTGAGTTTGCCAGAAAGTATTTCATCGCAAACCTGTCCAATCAGGTCACAGGTATCCTGACTTAATACGCCGGCTTCCATATTTGTTAGAGCGGCTGCCTTCTTTACATAGGCAAAAGCCTGGATAATCTCAATTGGCATTCGGTTGGTCTCACGGGCGATTTTAAAATTGTCAATAGACCTTTGCGTTTGGGCCCCCCAATATACGTCGATGGGTACCTCTACAGGACCCATGGTATCTTTTTCAATTCTGTACGACATCATAACGAGTTATTCAATAAGAGTCAATGCTTTTTAACTATAATAGAGACAAAAATAATCCTTGAATGTTTGCGGATTCGCCATGAATTCTGAGCCCGGGGAAAACTTCTGAATTCGGTAAAAATATTAGTTTTGCATTTTTAATATAAATGGAATTAAAAGGATCAAAGTGTCTCGTTGTAGGTGGCGCAGGATTTATCGGTAGTTTTGTAGTAGCAGAATTGCTGAAGGAGCTTGTTGAAAAAGTTGTAGTCTATGATAATCTTGTGCGTGGCAAAAAAGAATATCTGAAGACGTCTCTAATGGATCCCAGGTGTACTTTTTTTGAGGTAGGCGGTGATATCAGAGATATTGATATTCTTAATGATGCTGTGAAGGGAATGGATTATGTGTTTTGTCTGGCAGCCATGTGGCTGTTGCATTGTAAAGATTATCCAAGGACTGCTTTCGAGGTCAACATAGCAGGTACTTTTAACATTCTTGAAGCCTGTGTCAAAAATAATGTCAAGAAGTTGGTATGGTCTTCTTCTGCTTCAGTCTATGGTGACGCTGTAGAAATACCGATGACAGAGGCACATCCCTATATGAATAAGAATTTTTACGGTGCAACTAAAATAGCTGGCGAGGCGATGGCCACTGCATTCAACGACCGATATGGGCTGAAAGTGATTGGTCTTAGGTATATGAATGTCTATGGGCCTCATCAGGATCAGACAGCTGCCTATACCGGGGTTATTCCGATTATGCTAAATAAGATTGACGCCAATGAACCGCCGGTGATCAATGGTGACGGATCACAGGCATATGATTTTATTTATGTAGAAGATGTGGCAAGATTTAATGTTCTGGCAATGAGGAGTGACATTGACTTTGGATTCTATAATGTTGGTACCGAGGTCCAGACTTCAATTAAATCCCTTTGCGATCTTATCCTTGAACTCAGGAATAGTCCTTTAAAAGTAAATTACAAACCATACAGTGCCGACGATGCACGCGCTCTTGTGAAAAACAGGATTGGCAGTAATGAAAAAGCAAAGCGTGAGCTTGGATTTGAACCAAAGTATACCTTAAGGGAAGGACTGCTTCAGTTGATCGAATGGAGAAAAACAAATGGATAACTTCCAATCTATTCTAAGAAATATGCTTAAAATCAAGCAGGTGCCAGTATTTTTTAGTTGAAGTTTGTAATCCATCTCAGAGTTCAATTTTAATCTTAGCGTATACCGCACAATTCATTAAGTAAAAAATGATGATTTAGAGCAGATCTTGCTTTGAATTTTCTGGCCTTAATTAATGGACATTCAATCGAAAATACCTTTGCGCCTGGCTTCGTGCGGTAAGAATATCAAATTCGCCAGTGGCAAAATGAAATTTCTAACATTTATTTTAATTATAATATATAAAACTTTGATATTTAATTTTATACGATTAAATTATGCTTCTCTTTTTTGACTTGTGAGCATTTTTTATCGCTCGTTGATAATTGATGTTTGCCAAAGATTCAATTTTAATAGCAGTCATTACCAGGTCATAGTTCCGACATTGAAGCTCAATGCTTATTTTTGCTATTAAATGTGTGTGTCCTTCGTTACCTGATTCTAATTCGCAAGTTAAAATCATCAGGGAGGAAAAATATAGAAATGGCGTCAGTAATTGGAGTTAGACGGATTGTAATTATTTAGGTAAAATCTGTTTGGAAAATGCAAAATGTAAATAGGAGATACATAAAGGCATTGATAAATCTGATCAGTTTCAACAATAATTTCACAGGATTTTGGGAATAATAAATGTTGAATTAATCACTTTGAAGACAAGGCGAGTATATGTGCGGAATTGTTGGGGTATTTGATAAAACGGAAAAACCTTTTGATCCCGATATTCTGAAGAGAATGTCAGATACCATATCCCATAGAGGTCCGGATGGCGAAGGATTTTTCAGAGAGGGGCCGATGTCTCTGGCCCACCGACGGTTGGCAATCCTGGATATTTCACAAAATGGCCATCAGCCGATGAGCTCAAAAGACGCACAGTGGGTCATTGTATTTAACGGTTGTATCTATAATTTTCCAGAACTCAAAAAGGAATTATTGGATAAGGGCCACCGATTTAACTCATCAACGGATACAGAGGTGATTGTTGAGGGTCTGTCAGCTTTTGGGCCAGGATATTTTGAGCAATTGAACGGGATGTTTGCGGTAGGAGCTTACAACAGAAAAGAGAAGTATCTGCTATTATCCAGAGATCGGTTTGGAGTAAAACCACTATATTATTGGCTGAACGGCAATCAATTGGTTTTTGCCAGCGAAGTAAAATCTATTCTTTGCCACCCAAATTATAAAAGGGGGATAGACTATGGCGCATTAAGCGAATATTTTACTTTTCAGAATCTTTTTACATACAGAACGCAATTCAGGGGTATCCATATGATTCCACCCGGCAATACAATCCGGTTTGATTTTTCAACTACCACTATCGTGCATAATTCCTGGTGGAATTTTAATTTCAGCGAACCGGATGAAAGCATGAGTTTTGAAGAAGCTGTAGAAGGAACGAAGTATTATTTTCGACAGGCCGTTGAGCGGCAAATGATCTCTGATGTTCCGGTAGGATCATATCTGTCAGGAGGAATGGATAGCGGATCAATTACCGCAATCGCTTCTGGAAAAATTGAAAGGCTGAATACATTCACATGTGGCTTTGATATGAGCAGTGTGAGCGGAGTTGAGGCAAATTATGATGAAAGGCGGGATGCTGAGTTGATGGCCAACCTCTTTAAAACAGAGCATTATGAACAAGTAATTAATGCAGGGGACCTTGGATGGAGTATGCCCAAGGTAGTGTGGCATCTTGAGGATTTAAGGGTTGGCATGAGCTATCCAAATTATTATATAAGCAGGCTGGCCAGCAAATTTGTAAAAGTTTGTCTACAGGGAACGGGGGGAGATGAGCTATACGGGGGTTATCCATGGAGGTATTACCGGGTATTTCAATCTATCGGGCAGAAGGATTTTTTTAATAATTATTATAATTTCTGGCAAAGACTCGTTGCAGATGAGGAAAAAAATCAATTGTTTACAGAAGAAGTGACAAAACAAATTGATCTCAATGAGCCACGAAATATTTTCGAACGTGTATTTCTTTTTAACCCGGCATTGCAGTATCAGACTCCGGAGCAGCATATACAGAATTCACTTTATTTTGAAATTAAAACATTCCTTCCGGGTTTATTAATTGTTGGAGATAAGTTGAGTATGGCCAACTCGCTGGAAGAGAGATTTCCATTTTTGGACAACGATCTAGTTAATTTCGCACAGAGGATCCCGGTGAGACACAAATTGGGCCATCTTGAATTAAGAAAACGACTGGATGAAAATGTTATTGGTAACAAGAAGTTGTTGTACCAACAATTTGACGATGGTAAAAATGTTCTTCGAAAAGCGATGTCGGAAATTTTGCCACCGAGCATTATCAATAGGAAAAAGCAGGGATTCAGTTCGCCAGATGAAAGCTGGTACAGAGGAGAAAATGCAGAATACGTAAAAAAGACTTTATTGGGAGAAAAATCGGTTAGTTCAGATTTTGTTCAAAAAAAATATGTCGAAAGGATTATCGATGAACATATGAATAAAGGCAGTAATCACCGATTGGTCTTATGGAGCCTGTTGTGTTTTGAATGGTGGTGCAGAAAATTTATGTCATAGTATGTCCAGCAATTGGCCATTGGTTTCAATTTGCATACCCGCATATGACAAGCCGGATTTGATTTTACAATGTGTAAAGAGTGCACTGGCTCAAACTTACCAGAATAAGGAAGTGATTGTGAGCGACGATTCTGAAAATGAACAAGTCTATTCTGTTCTGAAGGAATATGTTTCTCAAAATCAGATTAAGTATTATCAAAATAAAAATAGGCAGGGTAGGTTGGCCAATTACAGAAGGCTATTACATGAGCTGGCAAGTGGCGATTGGGTAATGATGTTGGATGGTGATGATTATTTTACGGATAACTCATATATCGAAAAGTGCATCAAGGACAGCATATCGAGGAATGATTCAATCCTATATTACTTTGCCCGTCATTCTGTAGATGAATCGAAGCAGGCCAGTATGGAAACTAATTTTATAATTAAGAATGGTTCTGAATACATAAAAAATCCCATAGAATTTTGTTCTAAATTTTCGCACCTGACGAGTCTTTACAAAAGAAGGCTTGCCATTGAATCAGATTTTTACCAGTTTAATGATTTGCATGGATTTCTTAAGTTGGCATCGTTGGGTCTTATTGCATACTATCCTCATTTTGCCGGCGTATGGCGAAATGTACCTATGAGTCAAAGTAAAAGTCTTTCTGAGCAAGACTTATATAATATATTTAGATACTTTCAAAAACCTGGTGAGCTTGATTTATTTATGAATATTCAAATCAGCAACAGGTATATTTTATATTATTTTATTAATTATCTGTTTTTAATTAATAGATTGCCTGAAAATGAAAAGTACATTGCTCGAGATATTCTACTCCAATCTTCCCGATTTTCAGATTATTTTTCAAAAAGTCTTGAATTATTTCTTATTCAGGCAAATAATATTATTCTTAAATTTTATCTTAAATTACTAAATATATTATACCAATGCAGGAATTAATTATCTTTTGGAAGAAGTTAAAGTCTTATTTTATTCCTCAACAATTGCTGATCAGACTGGCCCTAGGTTCTGAGTCGCAGGGATATAAAGATTTGAAGAAACAAATCGTAGAATATCTTACAGGAGAAGATAGTATCCGTAATAGTGCAGTAATTAATTTTTTAAGGAATAATCCAATGCATATATTTCCTTATCCCTTTATCTATAAATACAAGCCTATTAATGTGGTTGTAAAATTCAACCAAGGATTTCCATATGTGGTTTATGAAGGAAAAAAGTTATTCTTTAAAAAGAATATGAATAAAATGCAGGTCATGCATGCAATGAATAATTTGTTAATCGAGCAGGATGAAGAATCGGCACATCATTATTATTCATTTTGCAGAAAGTCCAAATATGGGGTTATTATCGATTGTGGGGCAGCAGAGGGCATTTTTGCATTGAAATATATACATCTATGTGAAAAAATGATTATTATTGAAACTGATCCAGAATGGATAGCCGCCCTGCAAATGACATTTAGTGAATATGATCGGAAGGTATCGATTATTGGGAAATATGTAGGGGAAAGAAATGATAGTCATAATATTACATTAGATACGATCATTGGTCAAGAGAATGTTAGTTTGATCAAGGTTGATGTGGATGGAAGTGAAGAGGGTCTTTTTAACGGACTAAAAAATTCTTTAACTTCCAACAAGATAGATCAAATTTTATTGTGCGTGTATCATGATGTGGATGATTATCAGAAATATTCGTCGCTTTTAGGTGCTTATGGATTTAATGTCGAGACACATCTTAATAAAATGATTTTTCTTTATGGTAATCATTTGCGAGAACCGTTTTTAACCAATGGAGTTGTCAATTTTTATAAGGCTTGATGGAAAAAATTTTAATCACCGGTGCACATGGGCTGTTAGGGAAGGAGGTAGTCTCTGAATTATTAGGAAAAGCAGAATTATTTTTAGTTGTAAAAGGAGACCATAAAGTATTTTCTGGAGATTTAGTACAATATGTTGATTGTGACCTTGCTTCAATGAGTTCAAGTTCTATGCTACCTCTGCAAATTGATAAAGTTTTACATTTAGCACAGTCAGGCAAGTTTAGAGAATTTCCAGAATCAGTAACCGAGATATATAATGTAAATACCTATTCAACACTGCTGCTGCTGGATTATGCAAGAAAATCAGGATGTAAAAACTTTATTTATGCTTCTTCAGGTGCAGTGTACAAGGATGCTACAGATAATACAGCTTTGCGAGAGACAGATCCGTTAAATTGTAATAATGCTAACTTTTATGCCGCATCAAAATTGGCTTCTGAGCTATTGGTTAATTCGTATTCAAAGTTTTTCAATAGTGCCATTTGCAGATACTTTTTTATTTATGGTATGGGCCAGAAGCATGACATGCTGATACCCAGGTTGATTGATTCAGTGAGATACCAAAGGGAGATTTCGATGAATGGGCAAAATGGCTTTGTCTTTAACCCAATACACGTTCATGATGCAGCGAAGGCAACAATTCTATTATCGAATTTGACAGGGAATCATGTCATAAATGTGGCAGGACCGCAAGTTGTTAATCTTAGACAGGTGATCCAATATATTGAGGAGCAATTGCATCTGAAGGCCTTTGTTAATAGTGATAAGAATTTGCCTGATAGCTGTCTGTTGGCTGATATCACCAAGCTGACTGATTTTGGATACACGCCAGGCGTTAATTTTAATGAAGGAATCAGGCGTGTTTTTATTGAATAAACGATGAGAATTCTTTTAGGAACAGTAAACATAGCATCTCAATTAGGTGAGATGAAAAAATCATTTGTAGAGCTAGGTCACGAAGTAAGCATTTATCTGAATGATTTTCCACACGTTAATTTGCTCGGTACTGACTATTCTGACATTGCTGCTAATCACTTGCCGACATGGGTTCGGAAAAATTTATTTGATGGTACTTCAAGTTTTTGGTTAAAAGCAGTACGAAAACCTTTCTCGGACTATAGAAAATCGCTGATAGAGAATGTTACAAAAAAGAATTTGGACAAGTTAATCAATGATCATGACTTATTTATTTTTATTTGGGATTCACTTTTACCGGATTATTCGGATTTAGAGAAAATCAGAAGCGCCGGGAAGAAAATTATTTTTATTTTTTGCGGGGATGATGTCAGGTGGTATTTCGCATCCAAACAGGAATTTGAAAGCCTGGGAATGCATCCGATTGAATATGACTCATCTTATTTTTATGGGAAAAGAGGGCTTGAATTCAGGCTAAGACGAATTGCATATGCAGAGCGGTACGCAAATTTAATTTACAGTAAACGGGAACAGGCTCAACTCCAGTCCCGTCCATTTTTTCATTGGAGGATGACGGTGGATCCTTCTGAATACCCTGTAGGAGATTTTCATTCAAGGAATGTTCCATTGATTGTTCATGCACCCAGCAATCAGGCTGTCAAGGGCACTAAATATGTCATGAGAGCTATTGAAAATTTGAAAAAACGTAATGTTCATATCAATTTTAAGTTAATTCAAAATATGAATGCTGAGGAAGTTAGGAGGATTCTACAACAGGCAGATTTGGTTATCGATCAGTTATTTATTCCTGGGGGAGGAAGATTAACCACAGAGAGTCTCTCAGTAGGGGCGGAAGTAATGACATACATGAATTACGGTGTTTATGATCAGGGTATTGGATATCAAAGACAGCCTCTATGCCCTATTCTGGACGCCGGAATTGACAACATCGAAAACCGTTTATATGAGTTTATTGAAACATTCAGTCAAGCTTCTTCCAAGGCTCACTTAAATAATCAGTATGTAATGGAGCATCTGGATGTAAGAATGATTTGCCGTCAGATGTTATATCACTTGGAAGAGCCTAATCCTGTCTATGAATATAATCCTTATTTTTATCAAAAAAGTTTTATTCCTGAATCAAAGGTGGCTGAAAAATTATACCGGAAGTATCTTGGTTAAGGATACAAGTCCTGATTCCGTAGCATTAAAAATAGTCATCGGTTGAAATTTGGCAAACTACAATGACAAATACTCGTGTAATTGATAATCATAGCGATCCCAGTTAATAATACGCTCTATCATTATTTGTGTCTCTCATTGAATGCGGATTGCGGTTTAAATAAAATTATTTTCAAAAATTGAGATGCTTAATAAATCTATTGCGATTATGATTATTTTTGAATTGTTTGAAATACAATTCACTTAATAATTTGAAACACATATATTTTATTAATATATATAATTTATTATTTCATAGACTGATGACAATTATCTATTTGTTCGGGCTGTTAAGTAATATTACGTTTGCGTATTCAGAATCATTAGAACACGGGAATACAAGTTGTCATCTTAACCGTTTGGTAACGCTCCCGGATTGTGATTCCATTCGGTGGACAAAATGGAGCTATGGGGGAGGCTCAATGGTTCAAGGTACTATTGGCTCAGGCAACGTTCAACTTAATCTGGACCCAAAGACAGGGTTGACAAATCCGATGCTTAATTCAATAACACTTTCAAATCTAAAACTATCCCCGAAAACAATCAGTAATATGCCAACACCCTGGATGCCTGGAATCGGAAGTTCTGTAACACTTTTGCATCATTTAACAGTGAATTTTAATATTTCTCAGGAATTAATTTTATTAGTGGGATCATCACCCAATCCGTTTCATTACCCAAACAGCTCATCCAAATTAAGAATATTCGATAAGTCAAATAAACAGCTAAATATCAGTAGTATTGAATTGATCGGAGAAGATTTTCTTGGGGTATTAAATCCAACTTCGGTTCTTAATTCAGGTACTGAACTTGCATTTCTCATAAATAATTCCGGAGGGGACGGCTCAATTCTGTTTTTTAAAAACCTCCCTCGTGAATCTTATTTAATAGAATTTGAGCATACCAATGGATCTGGCTCATCGGATGATGGCATTTACATTAACATCGGTGTTCCAGATTGTTGTGCAAGTCATGTTAGAATCGATTCAGTAGGATGCAAAGAAATAGTTTTTAACGGAACTAAAATCAATGGCAGCGGAATTTACCTCGACACTTTGAGATCTTATCGAGGTTGTGACTCGGTGGTGGAACTAAATTATACACGCGATCCAAGTTTTAACACTTCCAGCAGAACTAATCTGACAATTTGCAAAGGTGATACGCTGGAGCTTAACGTGGATTCATTATCCGCCAAGTGGGCAAATGGCGAATCAGGGCCTAAAATAAAAATTTATCAAGGGGGGACTTTTTGGGCGGAGTACTCTACATTTTGCGGTATGCACCGTGATAGCTTTTCTGTTAAAGAAGAAAATTGTACCAATCCATGTAATTTAACTTGTGATACTCTTGATTGGCCATCATACAAGCAATTAAATCAAACAATGTATAGGGGCTTCACTAAAGTCGGAAGCTTCAAATTAAATTTAGACCCTAATACTGGCCTTCAATTTTCTTTATTTAATAATATTAATTTAAGTACTTCAAATATTTATCCTAAAACAATACCCTTAGTTCCGACCTTATGGATGCCTGGAAGGACAGGTGTTAACACGCTCATTCATAAAATTATATTAGATTCCATAAAAGTTGATGAAAATTTATTAATATTCCTAGGTGAATTTCCGAATGAAGCAATTTACTCAGGTCCCCAAACAGGAAAATTACGAATCTTTGATAAATCATTGAATCTATTACAGGTAGATAGTCTTTGTGTTGTTTTTAGAGATGCTCGGAATTTTTGGAGTCCAACTAATATAACGAATTTTGGAAATGAAATTCATTTTAATGTGAATACACCCGGTGGGGGTGATGGTGATGTTTTTTTATTAAAAAACCTTCCACCAAATTCTTTTATTGTTGAGGTGGAGCACTATAATGAAATTAGCAGTAAAGATGATGGTATTTATGTTAATGTAGCCTATCCTTCCTGCTGCATTAATGATACAGTGAGAATTGATACGGTCTCATGTTCTGATTTTAATTTCCAGGGACAGAAAATAGTCCTCTCGGGTACTTATTACGCCAGTAAGCCAAAGGGTTCATGCTATTCAATAACTGAATTACATGCTATTATTCAGTCACCGCAGCTCTTCAAGTTAAGGGAGGATACATCATTCTGTGAGGCCTTTGATTTGACAGTTAGCGCTCCGTTCGGATTTAAGAACTATCAATGGAGTAATGGACAATCCGGACGTACGACTAGCTTCAACCAATTCGGAATGGTGTCATGCTGTGCGGTAGATAGTTGCGAGCGAATAATTTGTGATACTTTTACTATTACAAAGAGACCCCCGTTTAGTATTACAGTCACTAAAGATACTACGGTCAGTTTAGGTAGCTTTATCCAGTTGGATACAAAAGTTTCAGGCGGAGATCCGAAAGCCACTTATTCATTTCACTGGCAACCATCATCAGGTTTGACTTGTACTAATTGTTCCAATCCGATTGCTGCAGTCAGGCATGCCCAAAAATATTGTGTTACGGCATCTGATGACTTAAGTCATTGTAATTCAACTGAATGTGTTAATATTCGGGTGGAATGTTGTACTGGTCATTAGATTATTTTTATTGGGGAAATTCAAACAAATCCTATTATATGGGTTACATTGCTCATGTAATTATATTTTTATAGTTTTGTCTATAACCTCATTAAATCTGAATACGCAAGAAAAGGAAGATAAACTGGTAGATCTCTTGAAGAAAGGGGAACAAAGAGCTTATGCTGAACTATATGACATGTATGGTGAGAACCTGCTGATGGTGATTAGGCGCACTGTCGCTCAGGAAGAGGATGCTGAAAATTTACTTCAGGACTGTTTTGTAAAGATTTGGAGAAATATAGACCAGTTTGACCCAACATTAGGCCGTCTGTATACCTGGATAGTATCCATTGCAAGGCATATTGCCATCGATTTTGCGCGATCTGCATATTTTTCCAGAAGGCAAATGATCCAAAGTGAAGAAAGACTCGTAACTGATATCAGGTATAGTGTAGAAAGTGAAAATTTAGACTGGTTGGGGTTCGATAAAGTGCTAGGATCCCTTGAAGGTTCTTTGAGGCAGCTCATCGATCTGCAATACTTCCTGGGTTTTACCCAACAGGAAGTAGCGGATAAATTGGGACTTCCCCTTGGCACTGTGAAAAGCAGAACAAGAACGGCACTCAGGAGATTGAGGCAGAAAATTGAAAATGAATGAATGAGGAAATATCAAATATTATAGAATCAGGTTTGTTAGAGGGCTATTGTTTCGGTACGCTTGAACAGGAAGAAATGCGTAAAGTGGGTGACTTAGCCAGGCTTTATCCTGACATTGGGACTGAAATTGAACGAATTTTTGTTGAGTTAGCTAAACTCAAATCTGAACAAAAGGGTGATCTAAAATCAAAGATTCTGAATAAGCTCGGTTCATTACAAAATGATTCCTCGCTTGATCTTCACAATTTGCCACAGATTGATCAACACGCTGATGTTCGCGCGTGGCGTAAGGCCATTCAGGGCCTAGATCCTGATCACAGAGATGATTCGATGGCCTTTAGAGTGATTTCTGATCGACCAAATAACGAAATTTCAGTGGTATGGCTATATGGAAGTTTAATCGAAACAGGCCATGAAGAGTCTTCCTTCAGGGAAAGTTTTTTAATACTTGAAGGCGAATGTGAATGTGATTTTGGTGGCGTTATCGCCCGGTTTAAAGCAGGCGACTATTTTGAGGTTCCTTCCAATACGCCACATGTTATTCGTAATATCAGCCGGAATTCTGATTATGTCAAGGGGATTGTGCAACGAATTGCATGCTGATCAATTTAAGGAAAAAATATCCGCTGTGACATATAAGTAAACTCCTCGACCTCTGGAAGCATAACCTCTTATTTCGCTATATTTTGAATCGAAAATATTTTCAAATCTTAGCACCGTCTTCAAGTGTTTGCTCCATTTTATGTCTATATTGACGTTGGTGATATGGTAAGGTTTTAATAGCTCATTATTCAACGCGCCAAATGGTCCATTCTGCTCGTTATAGTAAGAATCATATCTCCTGCTGGTATACAAATGCTGGATAGAAATCCCTGTTTTTTTGTTCAGTTGGTGCTGTAACTGTAACTTAATCTTACTGGGCCTTCGGACCAACTCCGACTGATCCGCTACAGTTGAAATAAACTTGCCTGAGTTGTACAATTGTATCCATTCTGGCCCAGTATGTGCATCGTTAACCTGTGAAGCGTTATACCTGGTTCCGCCAGTAAATATTGATGATTGAATACGTGCTTGCCATTTTTGAAGGAAGGCTGTTTTGAAATCAATTTCTAATCCACGAACAGATGTTTTTCCTACATTGAGATAAGTATCACCTCTAAAATCATCAAATTGAAGATCTTGAATAGGCTTGGTCCTATTCCATACATAAACATATTCAATATCATTTCTGGTAAAAAGTGCAAATGCCGAAACTGTTAAAGATGTTTTTGATGAAGGATTAAAACGATATCCGGTCTCATAATGCACAGAAGTCACGGGCCTTAGATCCGGATTGCCCCTTGTAAAAGTGCCTCCAAAATTATTTTCTGGGGAATACAGCTGGTATATCGAAGGTGCAGTGATTCCTGAAGATATGCTTCCAAAAATGGTGGAATGGCCGAAATGATAGGAAGGATTGAAGTCAGCCGAATAAATCCATCCAAATTGTGAATGGTGTGTAATTCTGCCGGCAATAATTAAATCAAGATTCCTGAGGGCTTTCGCAATTTGTTGGCCATGAAACCATAGCTGCGAGTATAAGGCGCTTGTAGTCTGATTACTCTTATTGAACGTGTCTCTAATACCAAAATTAAAAACACTCGAATAAAAATCGGTATTAAAATTCATCTTTTCCTGATAAGCAGAAAGGCCGGTCATGATGTCTAAGAAATCCAACGAATATTTATATTGCAATTCATGATTCTGAGAAGATGCCTTGTAGTCGCTGCGAACTACAGTTCCATCCGTCATTGCTTGGGCATTGATAACGGATGAATCATCTGAGAATCTGTATTTCAGGGTGGAATACCCGGATTGCAGACTTATAAGAGAATGTGTGTTGATTTTGTAATTAAGCGCGGCCTGTACCCAGCCTCTCCTGCTTTTAGCAAAAGCATTACCGTCATCGAAATACGCCTCCTTATCCAGTTGAGAATGTTGTAGGTGCTGTCTTGTATAGACAGAAAGATCAAGTCTGTTCCATTTTTTTGATGTCCCAATCCACATATCGGTTTTGGTAAAACCATCCCGGTCAGATTTATTAAATTTGTATGCATTCGGGTCTGTAATGGTATCAATGGTTGCATTGGCACCGTTGGTAGTGTAATAATAACCACCGCTGTAAAATGACCAATCCCGGCGGGTCTTATATCCAATATCTATGGAAGGATTAAAAATAAATGCTTGTTTGTTATAGGCTCCGGTCAACAACGAAGGTGTGATTTTCCAGCCGCTATGAGTTGGTGTTGTGGTAATAATATTGATGGTTGCGCCGACAGATGAAAGTCCGTAAAGACAAGATTGATTTCCTTTTGTTATTTCAATTCTTTCGACACCTGATAAAGACAATTCGCTCAGATCAAGAACATTATTGGTCGAAAACGGATTGGTGAGTCTGAGTCCATTGATCAGAATGTTCGTCTGATTAGATCCAGTACCCCTGCTATAGATATTCTGGATCTGTCCGGGCATATTTGTTGCTCCGACAATTCCAATTCCTGATTCAGAATTCAGGAGTTCTGAAAAAGAAGTAATTCCCGCATTTTGAATTTTATTTACATCCAATATTTCTACTGTTCTTCCAGATCTTTCAGTAGTAACAGGAGTGCGGAACGCAGTGTAAATTACGGAGTCAAGCAGATGTCCTGAAGTTGTATCCTGGCAAAAGACATGCCATGTTGAAAAGATCAGGAGTAGTGCAATCATTGAATTTCTTGTCATCATTTCCGGTTGATGTGATTTGATAAAATAACCGGTTCATGACAGAACCAACGGAAGAATGCTGATTTCTTTTCATCCATGCTTTGACGCGAAGCCGGTATTAACAAGAGTCCGAACCCTTTTTGGGGGTTCATTCCGGGCAGGTCTCCTGACTTGTGACCATACAATAGATCACTTCACAGTTGCGCGACAGTTCGTGGTTTGCACACGATTCCCTATTCTCTCTGTTATTGGCAGAGCACCTGGAACGAGGACTTCAAGGCGAAGATATCACCTTTATCAACAATGCAATCGAAAATTAATTAACCGAAGATCAGCTGTTCCCTTTCAGGACCAGTCGAAAGCAGGCTTACAGGCGTTTGACAATGAGTCTGGATCTGATCAAGAAATCCTTTTAAGGCTTTGGGCAAATGGCTGTAATTGTGACAGCCCGAGATATCCTGATTCCAACCAGGTAATTCTATATTATGGACAGAATGTATGTCTTTCCAGTTAAAGGGGACATGTTCGATTCTTCCATTTGCAGTTTCGTATGAAGTTGTCATACAAACTTTTTCAAAATCATTGAGAATATCTACCTTGGTAATGCAAAGATCTGTTACGCCATTAAGAATAACACTATAGCGGAGTTGAACGAGGTCAAGCCAACCGCATCTTCTCGGTCTGCCGGTTGTAGATCCAAATTCATGTCCTGCTTTGCGAAGTCGCTCACCAACTTCATCCTGCAATTCAGACGGAAAGGGTCCTGAGCCCACGCGTGTACAATATGCCTTGGCGATACCAATTACGCGCTGAATGTGTTTTGGGGCCAGGCCCAGACCAGTACAAACACCAGCGGTAATCGTATTGGAAGAAGTGACAAATGGATAGGTTCCATGGTCTACATCCAGCATGGTGCCCTGTGCTCCTTCTGCCATAATGTTTTCTCCATTTCGCAATTTCTCATGCAGGAAATATTCGGCCTGGATTACCTTAATACGTTTCAGGTCCTCAATACTTTTGAACCATTCAGTCTCATGTTGATTCAAATTAAATTCAACTTCAGGAAACTGACGTAAAAAAATAAGGTGTTTCTCTTTGAGTGAACGATAATCGTTTTCCCAGTTAGGAGAAAATAAGTCTCCCACGCGAAGACCGTTTCTTCCGGTCTTATCCATATAGCAAGGGCCTATTCCGCGCAGGGTAGAGCCAATTTTTTCTTTGCCTTTGGCCGCTTCTGAAGCAATATCTATCCAGCGGTGCGTGGGCAGTATCAATTGGGTCTTGTCTGATATCATGAGCCTTTGGAGCAAATCCGGCACCAATGAAGCAATTTCTCCAATTTCGCGGTTAAGGGTAACAGGGTCCAGTACCACTCCATTACCAATGATGTTCACAACATTTTCTCTAAAAATTCCGGAGGGTATGGTGTGGAGGACAATTTTTTTTCCATTGATATAAAGGGTATGTCCGGCATTGGGTCCTCCCTGAAATCTGCACACAACAGAGTACTTATCTGCAAGGTAGTCCACAATCTTTCCTTTTCCTTCGTCACCCCACTGTAATCCTAAAATAACATCAACCGGCATGTTCGCTTTTTAAATAAAAGGCAAATTTACCTTATAAACTGTAATTAGCGCTTAATATTTCGGGAGGAGAATGGGTTTGTATATAGCTATGAAATCATTGTGTTGTGAAAATACCTGCCGTTAGAATATTATCTCCTGACCATCAATCTTGTCAAGGCTATATTTCTTCAGACATGCATTTAAAAATGCTCGTTTTTTCCGATTTGTTAATAATAGTGGCGTAATCTGAAAAAATAATTGTTTAGCTCTTGCAGGTTATTTCACATAATTTCAATATCCGGGTATGTTTCAGAATAATAATATCTACTGCAAAGAATTAAGCGTACTGACGTAATTTTACTGCGTATAAAATTGTTAAAATGGAATTCATAATAGAAGCAAAGTTCAATGTGTCGCCGGAAGTTATTTACAAGGCCTGGCTTAATAGCAAATCACACAGTGCTATGACCGGATCGCCGGCAAGTATCAATGATAAGCCTGGGTCAAAATTTTCTGCCTGGAATGGTTATATAGAAGGTGAAAATATCGAACTGGAGAAAAACAGGAGAATCATGCAATCCTGGAGAACTTCTGATTTTGATAATAATCAGGATGACTCATTGCTAGAGATTGAACTCCTGCAAATGAATGATGGAGGCACTAAACTGATACTCCGGCATTCCAATCTTGAAGATCATGACATGCAATATAAGAAGGGCTGGAAGGAAAATTATTTTGAACCAATGAAAAAATATTTCGCAAAGAAACGATAATTATTTATATTTGTTGTTGACCGACGAAAATGGATTTTTTTTGCAAGAGATTTAATATGTTAGTCAGGATCAGTAATATTTTTTCCAGGTCAATTTTTAGTAAACACTGGATGCCAATAATCTTTGGTATCTGGGCAACTTCTTTGGCTCATGCACAACTAAATTTTAATAAAGTAATTTTTGAGGATTCCATCATTGGAAATACATATGTACAACTTGGTCTTTATAAAGATTACTTTTTCTATATTGGTGACAGACTTGGCACGAAAAAACTTTCAGGTCATCTGCTGGATTATAATGGCACTGTTTTACAAAAGCTGGATAGTATAGGCACAGATTGGTTAAAGAGCTATAAAATAGTAAAGGAATCGCTGATTAGGGTGACGGACAGCACCTATGCCTTTATCGCTTATGTGGATGATTATTATAGTGCTATTGTTGAATTCAATCCGGAAACCAACAGACTGGAGCAAAAAGTAGGTCTTGACAGAAACAGCGAGAGTGCCATCGTTATTTCCAAATTAGTCAAATTGCCAGGGGACAGAGTAGTTATTATAGAATACGATGATGGATTCTGGGGAGGAGATCAGTTTACCTCCATTAATGTCTATAATGATAAGTGGAAAAGAATTAACAGTATTGCCCAAGGCGATTCACTTTCCCTTTTTTTCCGTCCCTGCTATTTTGCTCAAAATGCTGATTCTACTTATACCGTCACGGGTGAGCTTGATGACTATACTGATCCGCAATACCGAAAGACACTTCAGTTTAGGCGGAGGTTTGACCCAACCCTTAAGCTTTTGGACACCAAATACCTTGATTTTAAAAAGGACTTCAGATCAAGCAATGCCAATTGTATTGAGAATAAGAATCGCCACCTGATTTACGCCGGTGAAGCATTTTTTAAAATGCAAGATTCATTATATTACGACAACGAGTCCCTAATCATCGATGTTGATCCGGATTTTAGTCATATCGTCTGGCAAAAGAAATTAAATAATCCAATACTTAATTCTTCCCTTCATCTGTTTAACAGGGGACTGTTTCAGAGCAGCAATGCTTCAGAATTTTATACGTATGGTAATTTTAAACGTCGCTTATATGATTTTCCTGATAATTCGTATGTATCTAAGTATATGACAAAATCTGAACATAGTCTTTATAACTTATTGTATTAGAAATAAATAGGGCTTTTTTCAATTCTCTAAGCCCCTGTCTAAATTCACTGATTGGACGCCTTCCATGGCTTAAAGTTTTAGTACTTTTAATTGCTTGAACCATTTTATCTGCAACCTTAACAACCCACACATAAGCTATACTTACAACAGACAACAAGGCATTAAGTCTTTCATGCTTTGTTAAATGTGTAGCTTCAATGTCAAATCCTGAACTTTTCAAATTCTTGAACATGCATTCGATTTGCCATCGCTTTCTATACACTTCCAAAGAATTGTCATGATCTACATTTGAAACCACTATACAATAATCAACTCTATTTTCCTTGTCCAATATTTTCATTCCAGAGATGAATAATGGAACATTTAATACCATTCGCTTGCGATGAATTATCTTGTATTCATTGACTGACAATCTTCGAAATAGATTCTTAATATTCTGCGACTTATATTTTCTACATATTTGAAAATTATTGCGAACCCGGATTACAAATGGAATGTTCAATTCATTGTATCCGTCCAACGAAGTACCTATGTGAATTATTTTGCCCAATTCTGGGGTAAGAGCTCTTCGATCCTGTTAATTGGATGATCATTTATTCTATTGAACACATCAATGAGCCATTCGTAAGGATTGATATTATGTAATATACAAGTAGCAAATAAGGAATAGACCATTGCAGCCCTTTGAGCGGATTCATGAGAGCCTGCAAATAAATAATTTTTACGACCCAGGGCTATAGGCCGAATTTTATTTTCAATGAGATTATTATCAATTTCTACTTCTCCATGGTCGATATAATTGCTCAGCTGCCTCCATCTTTTTAATGTATATCCTATGGCTTCACCCAAGGAGGATGCCGGAAGGATATTTTGAATGGAGAGATTGTCCAGGTAGCTTTTTATTTTCTGAAGAATAACTTTACTCTGATCCTGTCTGATTTTTCTTCTCTGTTCATAATTCAAATTCTGATCTCTGCAATGCTTTTCAACATTGTATAGCTCTTGAATAAGTGATAATGTTTTTTCGGCTTCCGGCTTATATGATTCTAATGCCTTGTCGAATTTTCTCCTGGCATGTGCCCAACAGCTGAACATTTGCATTCCAGGGATCTGTTGCAATTTTTCATAAGGGCCATACCCATCTACTTGATTCTTTCCAACAAATCCATTCAAGTGGTTATTCATACTCTCACTGCTTCTGGATTTTTGGTACGTGAATAATACCAACTTGTTTACGGGTGCATAACTGGCCCAGATATAACCCAGGTGTGCTGATCCTTCTTTGTCTTCGCTTAGCACTTTATAGGTCGTTTCATCCGTTTGAATATATTCTTGTTCCAGTACGGCGGCTTTTAATTTATTATAAACCGGAATGAGTAAATCCAGATATTGATGCATAGACTCACCCAGACTTGATTTACTTATCGCTACGTTATGATCTCTTTTGAACTGCTGGATCATCCGATACAGAGGCATGTGATCCATGTACTTGCTTACTATCGTATGTGCCATAAATTGCGGTCCAAATTGCGATTTGGGCACTGGCTTTGAGGGCATAGGGGCTATTTTGATCTTTTTTGTCTGATCATCTACATACTTTGGCCTTTCGATGCGATTTACATGAAATACACCAGGAGTGTATTCGAGTTCTTCTGTAACAAGTAGCCCTATGCGTCGGTCTGTATCTTTCTTATCTTCTGGTTCAATAACTTCGATTTGACGAAGTAGATGTGACGGCAATTCTTTGCGCCCCCCTTTGCGATGCACGGGCTTCGTTCTTTCGTAGCTGATTTGCTCAGTGAGGTTCTCTAATTTATTTTCTTCGGGAACCACCTCGGAAAAGAGTGTTCCAGGAGGAAAGGGCTTTTCTTCTGAAATAAACCGTTCTGATTTCTTTCCAAATATTAAGCGTTTGAGTTGTGCTATTTCCGCACGCAGATATGCATTCTCTTTTTTGTACTCAACTATTTCTTGTTGGAGTGATAATACTATTTCTTCTACGTTGTTCACTCCCTCAAGGTAGGAATATTTCTTGATTCTGCAAAATTATTTTCTACAATTTTATATCGTTTTCTATACCGAATACTTCGCAATTTTATCCCTTGCAGCACACATGTTAGCTGAGTCCAATTGATCGTAAATTTAGTGCTATCACCTGACGTCTTAATGACTTCATAGGTGCCCTGCTCCAATTTCTTGCTCAACAATACCAGGCCGCCGGTATCATATACTAGCAATCGAATCTGGTTGCGGCGTTTATTAAAAAACACATAGACACTTCCATCTACTGGATTGCTCTCCATGACACTCCTAATTATACCCAATAAACCATTATAGCCTTTGCGAAAATCAGTTATCCCGCTATATACAAAGTATTGATGACCGCTGGTAAAAGGTATCATCCTATACCATTCTTCTTATGCTAAGGCTTAATATCTGAGGACTATGCCTCCCAAGGCGAATATGAACTTCTTCCTTATATTCAATCTCTACTATATGATTCTCCTGTGCTTGACCTATATGTATCGGAACAAAACCTGTATCACCGGCCTCCTCGGTGTATTTCCTATTCCAGTAATAATAACGGTGTAAAGGAAGCCCTTTTGCTAACATAAATTGCTTTATGCTCAGACCACTACATGCTAACTCATCACTTAATAGATCAAACTCTTGCTTTGTCATAATTTTCCTATTTCTCGCAAAGCTATGACCTGTTCTATTCCAGGATTATAGGCAGTTTACTGGACGGATACAATTCATTTAATTTTTTAAACCAGTCTTCGCCAATAAACTCCCTGTCTGCAAGGAATCCAGCGATTTCTAATTCCGGAAATGCCTTTTTAAATTGATTCAATAATTCAACTCTTTCGTCTTCATTCGAATTACCTCTCTTGTCTAAAAACTTCCAAAACAATGGAATTCCTTTTCCTTCATAGCTCATGGATAACATAAGAATGTTGATATTGGAATTGCCTAATTTCCAATTTGTTCTATCCATTATAAGATATACCTTATCTCTGGTGCCACATAACCGTACAATTATTTTAGCAAGACCTAATGGATTAAATACAACTTCTGAAACAAACCGTTGAAGTCGCCTATTAATACTTAGGGCTTTTGCGTTAGAAGGAATTACCTCACACAATTTCCATAAACAAATAGTTTGGGTTTTAACAATCGCCTCAATCATTAAGGCCATAATTTTTAATCTGCTAAGATTCAAATATTCGAGTTCACCTTCTAAAATTTCCAGGATGGCACTACCTTTGTATTCAGTTGCCATATCTTGTGGATTAATCGTAAAAGATTGAATGTCAACCACAAATATGGCAATTTTTCCTGTTTTAAGAAATTGTCATATACTCAGCGTATGTATATAAGTTTAACGAGCATGGAGATTCTCTATGGATGAGAACCTACAGGTATGCTATACTGGATTCTAATGCCATTTCAGGTCAGTACCTCCTGGATGGTAAATTAACCAAAGATAATAAGCTATTATTTGCCGGAATTGGTTGAGACAGTTTTTCAAAGAGTAATCACACATGGTTGTTTCAAATAGATGAAGAGGGATGCATTATTCCTGATTGCAATAAATTGATAACAAAAGATCCAGGGAATAATCTTGAACATTTCATAACAGTGTATCCTTCGATTGTCACTAACCGACAAATCTGTTTGTTGTCAAGTTTAAATATTAATCAAAATCTTGAAGTAAGCCTATATACCAGGGAAGGTAGATTCCTTAACAAGCTACAAATATTTCTTGAAGCCGGCATGCAGTTTATTCTAAAGCTTCCGGACCAACTTGCTTATGGTAATTATATTATCAGGATGATTGATGACATGGGTAGGCAACAGACCGAAAACATCATCATCACGGAGTAAAGGTTACTTTACAAAATGTAATTAGTTGATAATGTTTTTCTCATACTTGACGAGTTGTAAAGGTTTATTATGAAAGCAATTAATTCTATGGATTATTAAGATCACAGAATTTACTTATCCGATAAGTATCATTTAAATAAATTTCTGCCAGATTTTATAATGAGATGGTATCAAATTGAAATGGATTGGACTCAAGCGTTGATCTGTAAACAGCAATCCCCAACGGTAGCTCTCCAGGCTTGCGCTGAAAACCGGCCATTGCCTAATTTCTTTCCAGGCTTTGTACATGTCCGATGACCAGTGGATGTCATCCAGAATAACCATACTGCGCGGTTCAAGTTTTGGAAGCAAAGCATCTAAATATCGCATGGTAGACTCATATTGATGGTCTCCGTCTAAAAACACGGTGTCGAATTTGGCAGTGTCCAGCTGTAGTATGGCTTCATCAAAAGGCCGGCATAGCCATTCTATTGGCCTCTGAATGAATGGCGCGCTTGTTCTCTGAGCGATTTCAATAAATTGTAGATTTCCGTCAACAGAATAAAGTGTAGCCTTCGGATCCGCAAGCCTAAGGCACAGACTGCTCAATCCCAGGGCGCAACCTAATTCGAGCATAGCAGAAGGCTTGAACCACCGGATCAGATGATAAAGCCGATGTAATTCTGCCGGTGAATGAAGTGACCTGCGTGCAAAGTCACCCAATCGCTGACCTGCCTGACCCCTTTGTTCTGCGAAAAAAGATGCTTGGATGGGTTCCTGATTATGGATCAGTTTTTGATATACCGCATGAAGGAGGTCGAAATCGTAATAATATCCGTCATTTTCAAACACCTGACATGCCAGATTGAAAAATCCGGGTGGATGAAGGCGATATATTGTATCGGAATGGATATAGTATTCGAGAAGACTTCTAATTTTGCCCTTCAAGGTCTTAACTTATAATTTTAAGTGTAAAAATATTAATAAACTATATATTTGTATTTCTTTAATATGAAATCCATCTTCCCTTCTCCCATTTTGGTGATCGCGATGGTTATTTTATGTCCGTACCTAAAGGTATCTCAGGGGCAACAGTCTATGTTTTTTTCTGAACAGGGGTACCGCAATGAATTGCACTCAGGCATCGTGTGTGGCGTGGCGGATATCAACGGGGATTACTATGATGACCTGGTTGTTGTGGATCAGACGAAGACTTTGTGGATCGGGCTGAATAACGGCAATGCTTATTTTTTTTGGAAAAAGCTCGATTACACATCATCACAATCCTTATGGTCTGTAGCCGTATCCGATATCGATCGGAATGGAATGAATGATATTCTGATCGGTGGTGATTTTTACGGCATACAGGTATTTTATCAAAGTCCAGCAGGATTTCGCAGAGATACCATTGAGGATTCACGATTCTATTCCCAGGGCACGAGCCTTTATGATATCAACAGAGATGGATGGATTGACTACACCGTCTGCGATGATAATGCCAAGACACGGGTTTTTGAGAACAGAAATGGTGAGTTGGTAAATAATTACACCTGGCTTGATCTGAGCCGTAGTATCAAGCAGGATGAAGAGGGTAATTACGGCTGTCTTTGGGCAGATCTTGACCTGGACGGGGATGGCGATTTATACATCAGCAAATGCAGCGCCAAGGCGTCTGAAAGAACCGACCCCAGAAGAATCAATCTTTTCTACAGACAGGAACAGGATTCCACCTTTAGCGAAACAGGACGCGAAATGGGGATTAATTCGTCTGAACAGAGCTGGACTAGCGTCTCAGGGGATATCAACGGAGACGGTCTTCCTGATCTCATTGTAGCCAATCATTACGGACCAGCCAATGTGTACATTCAGCAAGCCGAAGGAAACTTCAAGGACGAAAGCTTGGGATCTGGGTTGTCTTTGAAATCAACCCCTTTTCAATTTGCCTTGGAAGATTGGGACAATGATGCAGATCTTGATCTCCTCAGTGTAGGAACTTCTGTGGAGCTATGGCTGAATGATGGGCTGGGTCGTTTTCATATTTCTGATTTAAAAATCGAAAAACCCAATTTTACTTCGATGTCCTGGGGTGATCTGGATGCTGACGGCAGACTTGATTTGTATGTGAGTTATGCCAGCCTGATCAATAACCCGAGTATTGTATCCGATAAGATATGGCTCAATCAGAATCCCAAAAACCATTGGGTAAGCTTTGGAATGAAGGGCAGAAATTCCAATCCTAACGGGATCGGGGCAGTCATCATAATATATAGTGGTGGCGGCAGGCAGATTCGAGAAGTGCAGGCAGGTACTTCCTACGGACTGCAGAAAAGTCTAAATACGCATTTCGGGTTGGGAGTTTCGGATCGGATTGACTCAATATTTATTCAATGGCCATCGGGAATCCTGGACCGATATTACGATCTTCCCGTGGATCAATTTTATCTCGCAGGAGAAGGATCCTGCATAACACCCCGCACCAAGATATTCCCAAGAGGAATTGTCAAGCGATGTCTGGGTGATGAGATTGAACTGACAAGTTATATTCAATACAGTCAACTTCTCTGGAATACGGGGGATAATCAGGACACGATCACGGTGAACAAGACCGGAAGTTATTTTTATACTGGCTATAACCGGTTTAATTGTCCGGTAGTCTCTGAAAATACCACCCTGCTGATAGATCCTGAGGAGTATCCCAGGCTAAACTATTCCGGCCAGCAAATTAAATGCAATGGTGAAATTCTTGATCTAAAGGTACTCGGATATAACGATCTCCATTGGAATACGAAAGAAGTTTCCTCCGGGATCAGGGTGAATGAAGCCGGTAAATATTATGCGCGTTACGAAGGCCTTTGTCGTGACTTTTATACCGATACGCTGGATTTGATTTATAATGATGAGGCCAGGCTACCCATTGTGCGGGCTGATTCACTATTCGGGCCAGGGATTGCAAGTCTGCACTCGGATCTGGATCTTACGTTGTGGTATGATAATATAAATGATTCTGTTCCTCTCGGATCAGGCCGTAATTATGAATCTGAGAAGATCAGTGCGGCACGGTCATTTTGGGCAAGAAGCTTTACCAAGCATCCCTATGATGTCCTGAAGGGTGGCATGAAAAGCCCGGTCAATACAGGTGGAGCATATCCAGGGACCTTTCTGAATCCAAGTACATATTTTGAGGCATACCGAGATTTTACACTGGATAGCATAACGGTATATACAGATATTGAAGCTGTCAGAATATTCGAATTGCACCTGCGCGGGGACACCAATGTATTGCAATCGGCCTCACATCTGATTCATGCAGGCCTGAACCGAATCTATCTTGGGTTTAAGAGTAAGGCTGGTGTACTCTACAGTCTCAACACCAATGCCGCAGAGAATATCAAGAACCTTGGTTATAAGAGTCCAAGGCTGGAAAGAAGCAATACTGGATTTGCCTATCCATTTACATTCAGCGATGTGTGTAAAATTTCGTCTTCAGAATATGGTGATACTTACTATTACGGATTTTTTGATTGGCAGATAAGTTTGCCTGAGAATATCTGTTACAGCGATTGGGTTGAAGTCCCGGTGGTCATGGTGACGACAGGTACCAGAAATGATTATCCCAATGAACGGGTGGTGGTTACAAGTGATGAGATTCGAGTGGAGGGCACTGCTGTTTCTTCAGCTATTCTTGATATTTCGCTTTATGACATTCAGGGCAGAAGTCTCGCACAATGCTTTGGATGTAAAGGACTTGAAGGATTAAATCTGCCTCCTGGTTTGTATTTCTTAAAGATAAATGATAGTACTGGCGCTTTTCGCACCTATCGCTTCAGTTATGTGAAGTAAATTGGCAGCAGGGACTAGAGATTAAGCGATATCGGCAGTAAAACTGCCTTCAGAATAGGAAATTCTCCAAGTGTTTTCTTATGGTCTGAAATGTGTTGTTAAAGACGCTTGTCTTGTAACCATTGACCATTTACTATTGACTATTTACTATTGACTACTTACTATTAAAAAAGGGTGGATGATGGGGTTCGAACCCACGACCCTCGGAACCACAATCCGATGCTCTAACCAACTGAGCTACAACCACCATAAATCCAAGTTTCTTTAATATTCAATGGAATATCCACAGAATAAAAGTTGTCTTGCAGCAGTCCTTGCCAGTCTGTACAGGTCAGAATCTGCTGAAGCGTAATACTTGTGGAGCGGAGGAAGAGGGATTCGAACCCCCGGACCTGTTACAGTCAACGGTTTTCAAGACCGCCGCGATCGACCACTCTGCCATTCCTCCGTAAAACTTGCCGCTTTTGGCAACGGACTGCAAAATTACACCTGAGCGTTAATTTGTAGCATTTTCAGCGCTTTTCTTTTAATTATTAAGTTGAATCATGAAATATCTGTCAAAAAAGTTGGTACAAGCCCAGGCAAATGATAATTTTGCCTGTGTGCTAAAGAGCGCCTTAGAAATCTCAGGTATAGAACAATTATTGATCCGCTGAACCAAGATCAAGTAATATTAATATCAAAGCTTGGCCTATTTTGGAGGAGAGTCCAGCAAAGAACTGAGGGTATTAGCTTGAAATATATAAGAATAAACATTTTTTTTTTATATATATTAAAATTACCTCATTGTTGTTATATACCATGGTGATATCTAGCTCTACTTTCGCACTTGTAGACGTAAGTCTGTCTGCTAATATTGGATCTATTTGGAAAGGTTGAAGCAATTTATCCAATTAGATCTTACCTAGTTGACGAAGCTTTTTAAAAATTTAAATAATTAAACCAAATCATGATGAAAAAGGTATCCAAAATTCTTAACCTCTTACTCTTAGCATGCCTGGGTTCTTCGGCCTTTGCCCAGACAGCTACTGATCTTTCTGGTTTCTCTGCTCCAAACAACTCTCAGGCTGCGGTAAGATGCGACATCGCTCTTCCAAGCTGGGGTTTCGGTGCCAATGGAAACTGGTTGGTTTCTACAAGAAACGCTAACTTCGTTGGAACTGGAGCTTCTGTTGAGCTTTGCCAGGACTTCAACGTTCCTGCTCCTGGTGTTTCAGGTCAGCAGATCGTTTCAATTGACTACATTGGCCAGCAAGTATTCGGAAATCCTGACTTCTTTGAAGTAAGATTTTTCGATCAGGCAGGTACTTCTCCTAATGCACAGTTATTCTCAACAACCAATATCGTAAAGGTTGGTGGAACTGTTACTTATGAGTTTTCTCCTGCTTTCAGACCAAGCTTCAACACGACTTACTGGAGTTCTTGCGTTGGTGTTAACCAGCCAACTCAACAAGCTACTAACCGTTGGGAGTGGGATGGAACTGGTACAGGTTTCGGAACTCAGTGCCATGTAAGGTATAATCCTGCTGGCGGATGGGGTGGCGCAGCTTGTGCTTACTGGACTCCAAAGTCTTCTTGTGCTTTCCTTGCAGGTTCAGGTCCTCCTGAGCAAGCACTTAGAATCAACATCTGCCGTAACGCACAGTTGACTCTTGGTGGTAACCCTGTTCCTACAATGACCCAGTGGGGATTATTCCTGTTCGGTTTGGTTGTAGTTACTCTTGGTATCGTAACTGTTTATAACATCAGCAGAAGAAAGGCTACTATTTAATAGTATGCACTTTCCATTCGATAAGGCCTTATTTGATAAAGCCTTTTGGATAGCTGTAATCCTTGCGATCATAGGGTGGGTAATGATCTACCTGATCTGGGGAGAATATACAACAGCGGATATCGTAGGAATGATAGTGGCCGTTCCGATTATGGCCTATCTCATTCATGTTTTAATGTTGTTTAACAAGAATTAGGCAACCATAAAGTCATAACAGAAAGCCGGATTTCATCCGGCTTTTTGTTTTTTTGTAAATTTGCGTTCCTTAAATATGATGGCTCATGGTCCGATACCGCTTTTTGCTTTTCCTTTTCTCGACACTGATATTGCTTCTGCAGTTTTCATGCAGAAAAAGCGAAAAAAATCCAACTCCCAACGGTAATGTTGCAGAAGGAGGCTTTGAGTTTGTCGATCCCAAATCAATTGGAATTGACTTCCAGAATTCACTAACTGAAGACCCCAATTTCAATTTTCTCACATTTCACTATATTTATAATGGAGGTGGTGTCGCTGCCGGAGACATCAATAATGACGGATTGACCGATCTCTATTTCACCGGTAATATGGTATCGGATAAGCTTTACCTGAATAAAGGGAATTTTCAATTTGAAGATATTACCCAAAAATCTGGGATTAATGCAGGTAACCACGGCTGGCACACCGGTGTTGTGATGGCCGACGTGAATGGTGATCATTTTCTTGACATCTATGTGTGCCGCGGGGCAGCATTTGAACCTGCCACTGATCGCGCGAACCTTCTCTTTATCAATCAGAAGGATGGTACCTTCAAGGAACAGGCTTCTCAATATGGGATTGCAGACACATCATTTTCACTAATGGCCAACTTTTTTGACATGGATAATGACAGTGATCTGGACCTGGTTGTATCCAACCGGCCCGATGCGTTTGGAATCAAAGTAGAACAAGTGGTTGAAGGAAGGAAAACAGCACCATACATCGCCCGGTCCAAAATATACCGCAATAACGGCAACAATACATTTTCCGATGTAACCCGAGAAATGGGTCTTGGCGAAACTTTTAGCTACGGACTTTCCGTGACCGTGGCGGATCTGAACAACGATGGATTTCAGGACATTTATTTTGCCAATGATTTTAATGAAAATGATTATTGTTTCCTGAACCAGGGCGGCAAGTCATTTAAGGAAAGCATCCGGCAGGTCACACATCACACACCCTTTTATTCTATGGGAACCGATATCATGGATCTTAACAGTGATGGATTGGAAGATATTATGACCGTCGAGATGCTGCCTGAAGATTACTGGCGCAATAAAGTGAGTATGGCGCCAATGGTAAGGGGAGAAGTTTTTGATTTGTTCTTTACAAGTGGTAATACGAATCTGCAGTATATGCAGAATGTGGTCAACCTTAATCGTGGCAACGGATGGTTTTCAGATATTGCTGACCTCTCAGGCATGAAAAGCACCGACTGGAGTTGGGCTGTCCTTATTTCTGATTATGACAATGACGGAATGCGTGATGTATTTATAACCAACGGTTATAAAAGGGATGTGTTTGACAATGATGCCATCAAAAAGGCAGACCTGCAG
This sequence comes from Saprospiraceae bacterium, assembly GCA_046329325.1. GTDB lineage: Bacteria > Bacteroidota > Bacteroidia > Chitinophagales > Saprospiraceae > Vicinibacter. The sequence goes on along the minus strand of JAXLUU010000001.1, from coordinate 333,305 downwards.
TTTAAGGATTATCTCAAGGCGCATGATGCGTCCAAAGGTCTTCCAGCGGATATGAATCTTCTAAAATACTATCCGACTGTGAAGCTTGTAAACTATATGTACCATAATGAAGGACAATACAGGTTTTCTAATCATATTCAGAAATGGGGATTGAATAAGGAGAGCCTGTCACAGGGCGCAGCAACCGCAGACCTGGATAATGACGGAGACCTTGACCTTATTGTTAATAATCTTGACGAACCGCCTTTCATTCAAAAGAATAATTTGAAAGGCAATCATGCCATCAGGATTAAACTGAACGGCCCGGGTCAAAACACTTTTGGTCTTGGTGCCAAGGTCACAGTCAAATCCGGTGATCATCAGCAGGTCGAACAATTTAAAACAGTACGTGGATATGAATCAAGTGTGGAGCCCATTTTGCACTTTGGAATAGGATCTGCCAAGCAGGCTGACGAAGTGATTGTGGATTGGAATAACGGCACAAGAACCGTTGTCAATCAAGTGCCATGTTGTAAGGTATTCGAAATCACCTCGGCAGATGCAAAACCATACGCATCGGAAGCACAAACGAAACCTCCATTGTTTGCAGACGCCAGCGTGGATATACTGCCTTCATTTATTCATAAAGAAAATACCTTTAATGATTTTCAGATACAGGTATTGCTGCCACATCGACTATCCAGAAATGGTCCTGCGATCTGTGTTGGTGATATCAACGGTGATGGTCTGGACGACTTCTTTGCCGGTGGCGCGAAGGATCAGTCCGGGGCTGTCTATTTGCAGAATGCAGAAGGGAAGTTTAATATGCACGCTAATCCTGCATTGGAGCGGGACAAAAATTATGAAGATGTTGGCGCGGTTTTCTTTGATGCAGATGGTGACAAAGACCTGGATCTATATGTAGTCAGCGGAGGTACTGAGGAACCTGCCAACTACAGTTATTATAATAATCGCCTTTATCTGAATAATGGTAAAGGAGATTTTACAAAATCAGAATTGCCTCCGATTGGAATCAGTGGAATGTGTGTACGTGCATTCGATTTTGATGGTGACGGAGATCAGGATATTTTTGTTGGGGGCAGGGTCATACCAAATTATTATCCCTATCCCAGTAACAGTTTTATTCTGCAGAATAATCAAGGCAAGTTTAAAGATGTTTCTGCTGAAGTTGCTCCAGCACTGAGCAAACTAGGCCTTGTTACAGATGCGCTGGTAACCGATATTAACAAAGACAACAAACCCGATCTTATAGTTGTCGGAGAATGGATGCCGGTTACTTTTCTGGTTCAACGCGATGGAAAGTTCGTTAAGGACACAACTACATATACTGTTGATGCACCCAATATCGGTTGGTGGAATCGCATAACGGAAGCAGACCTCAACGGAGATGGCGAGAAGGATCTTATTCTTGGTAACCTCGGCTTGAATTACAAGTATCATGCATCTCCTGAAAAACCATTTGAAGTATTTGCCGGTGACTTTGATGGTAATTCAACTTATGATGTTTTTCTTGCGAAGCACCTGAAAGATAAAATGGTACCCATTCGTGGACGACAATGCTCTTCAGAACAATTGCCGGATATTGTTGAAAGATTTCCAACTTATAGGGCTTTTGCGGAGTCTGATATTACAAAGATTCTTGGTGACAATATAACCAAGGCAATCAATCTGAAAGCGAATAACTTTGCAAGTGAATTTCTGATTCGAAAAGGAAATTCCTTCCACGCGGTGGAAATGCCTGCTGAAGCACAATTTGGACCAGTGAAAGGAATTGTATGCACTGACTTTGATCAGGATGGCAAGGATGATATCCTCGTGGCCGGAAACTGGTTTGCCTCTGAATATGAGACTCCGGTAGCAGACAATTCAATTGGTCTGTTAATGAAGGGAGATGGAAAAGGAAATTTCGAGTCACAGAATGTCAATCATTCCGGGGTTTTTCTTACACAGGATATCAGGGACCTGCAGCTAATTCATATTGGTAAAGAGGGTCGTAAGGCAGTACTCGTGGCAATCAACAATGGGCCATTGAAATTATTAAAATTGCAATAAGGAATATGAAAAAACACTTTATCTTAATTATATTTATTTTATCATATTTTTCATGCAAAAGAGAATCGGAGGAAATTATGACTCCGACCATTTTTTGCAATGGCCTGATCAAGGCGGCGCTGGATAGGGATTCCAGCTATTTTCTGGAGAGAACCGAGACACCGGCAAAACTCAGGCAGACGCTCAAGTTATACAAGGATCTCCGTCAAAGTATGAAAGATTATGAAGAAATCCTGATGTCTGACAACGACCATTATAATCGTATGAAGGATTCAGTATTGATGATGTATCGTGGGCTGGTGGATTCTGTGCAGAAGTTTGGCCTCCAGAATATACGTTTTGATACAGTTGATTTTAATAACTATGTCAATAATTACCGACCGTATTTCAAACTTGACGCAGAAGGATTTGTGTTTCGCGGACAGGATACGTTTGTATTAAGAGTAAAGGAGGCGATATTGCTCAGTGACGGATGGAACCTTGGGTCCGTAAAACTTTTCAGACCTGGACCCGATGATTTATTATTACGGGTAGCAGATTCACTGCGAGAAGCATCAAAGCATGATCCAAGAGGCTTAAGGATTTTAGACTCTCTGAAAAAAATCAATTATAAGGTCAAAGAAAACCCATTCATTGAAGGCAATTAATTCTCCAGTGACACAATTCCTCCTGTACTTTGCCGGAGGTATGTTGTTGTTTTACATATTCTACTATTCTCCGATTTATGAGAATTGGATCATGCCTGCGCTGCTTCATTTTCAAGCCTGGCTTGGTTCGCTTCTACTCAAAGTCTTTGGGGAATGGACCAGGGTTGAAGGTGATCAGATCATCGGCGAGAAATTCAGTGTCAGCATTCATGGCGGTTGTGATGGAATGGAAGCTACCTTCCTGTATATCATTGCCTTGCTAGCGTTGCCACTTGTCTCATTGAAAGAAAAATATCCTGCATTATTTTATGGCGTGTTGACGTTGAGTGTTCTGAATATTTTTCGTATCTCTTTGCTTTATTATGCAGGTGTCTACTGGCCCAGAATGTTTGAATTCATGCATGTTCATGGTGGTGTCATTGCATTTACCATGATCAGTATAATTTTATGGTTGTTTTTTGTAAACCGTATTCTTGGCAAGAGGAACAAATCACAGACTTCATGAATAAAGTCATCAGGTTTGCGCTTGTATTTATAATCTGTTATGGTATTTGCCTGGTATTATTTCAAATCAGAGCAGTCTCGGTACCTTTTTATGCTGCACTGAAGGTCCTCACTACGGGCAGTGTTTCTTCTTCGCTACCCAGCGCAGATATCAGTTCTCAATGGAAGAACAGAGAAGGTGGCGGGTCTGATATATATATTGTCTATGGTAACCCCGTCTTGATACAGGCTGCGAAGCAGGAGGCAAAAAATTCTGGCCAACGATATGCTACACTTCCGACAAAATCTCTGGAGTTACATCTGTTCGAAATGTTCATCGTACCGGTGTTATTCCTCATTGGCTTGTACGTGGCTACGCCGATGCATTGGAAGCCTAAACTGATGAATTTATGTATTGCATTTGCGATTTTGATAATCTACCTTCTGTTTAAAATAATTTTACTAAGCCTTTTTGAAATATCCAATGCAAGAATAGGGGTGTATGAGTTGGGAGACAGCGCAATGCAATTTCTTGGAAAAATACTGGGCGTTTTTTCACTGGGTCTGACCATTACACTCGCATTTGTGCTCTGGCTGATATTTGGTTTTAGAAACAGCAGATTAGCAGATGATTTTAAGTTTGTTACAACGAAGTAATTTTATGAAAAACATAGTTTTCCTCTCATTGATATACCTGACTATTTCATGCAAGCCTTCTTATAACATTGCTGCCCTCAAAGAATCTGGATGCGGCGATTATCGTTTTGGTATGATTGAATGCAAAAGGTTGTTAAAAGATGAAGATAAGGACCTGCTTGAAAAAAAAGGTCTTCTTATTCAGGACCATTTATTTGATCAGGTATATCAGGGGATTTGGTATAAGAACTGGGATAAAATAAATTTGAAGGCTACGCCGATACGTAAACTTAAGCAGTATCAGATCTCAGAAAAATTGTCAGAGGGTATTCAGCTTGCACTTCTCAAAGACGATACAAGGACATGCAATCTTCTGATTCAGGTTATTACACCACTCGATCAAAGTTTTTTAACACAGTATGGCAAAATACTCAATCACAAGGATTTATTATACCGTCTTGAGACCCAATATAAAAATATTGAACCAATTGTCCAACATCCCTGTATAAAGCACGTCAGTGTTCTTAAATTGCAGGACTTTCCGGATAAAAAAGATTAACATGAATCTATCAATGAAAAACTTTTGGCTCCTGGGCCTGATTAGCCTGGTTAGCCTGCATTTGTATTCTCAAAAGCCAGCAGACCCAGGTTCTTCGGACTTTGATGTTGTCAATGGATTGTTTTACGCTGTGATGAGTTTTAAAGATCTTCCTGGTAAAGAACAGGTTAATGAACTCGCTGGACGCGGCATTCGCATCTACGATTACCTTGGCAATAAAGACTTTCTGGTATGTATGAGTGCTGTTCCTGCTGAAAGATCATCATTCACCTTTGCCAAGCTGCAAGTACAAAGCCGGATGAGCCCGGAATTAGCTGAAGGAACGCTTTGCATATTGGATCAGAAATCTATTGCAGAGATCAGTGTTCAGTATTTTCCCGAACAGGACATTCAGCAGATTATTGCGGATTGTGAGCAGCTCGGATGTGAGGTGAAAAAAGCCAATGGGAGATACCGCTTCCTGCAACTCAGAATTCCTGTGAATGTATTGGAAAGAATTAAAACAATGCCCTGGTTGCAATATGTTGCCTGTACTCCTGAAGCAGGACAACCTGAGGACCGTGAGGGCAGGGCACTGCATCGCGTCAATCAGGTAGGTGGTCCGGGACAAAAAGTCGAACAATTGAATGGTGAGGGAGTTCATGTCCTGGTACGGGATGACGGACCAGTTGGTCCGCATGTGGATTTCAGAAACAGAATTATCAATCAAACTTTTGGAACCAATGGTTCACACGGTGATGGTGTGTCAGGCATCGTATGTGGCGCGGCGAATGTTGATCCAACGGTAGAAGGCATGGCACCAGCTGCTCGACTGCATGTAATTAATTACCAGGATGATTTTCTGGATAATACTGAAGAACTTCATCGTCTGGATAGTGTGATGATTACCAATTCATCTTATTCCAACGGATGTAATGGTGGATATACATTAATAACGCAGATCGTCGACGGAATGGCACATCGTAATCCTTCATTGTTACACTGTTTCTCAGCAGGAAACAGCAACAATCTGGATTGTGGTTATGGTGCAGGTACACAATGGGGAAATATTACCGGCGGGCATAAGATTGGTAAAAATGTGATCACTACAGCCAATCTCATGATTAACGGAATTGTTGACAACAGCTCCAGTCGGGGCCCAACGAAAGATGGTCGAATGAAGCCCGAAGTATCAGCCAGAGGAACCAATGAGGTGTCAACCGATATAAATAATACTTATCAGGTTTTTGGCGGAACCTCTGCCGCTTCACCTGGCGTAGCAGGCACTTCAGCGTTATTATACCAGTCTTACCGAAGAGACCATAACGGAGAGAATCCCGAGGCGGCTCTGATTAAATCATGCCTGATGAACACCGCGTCAGATTTGGGAACACCAGGCCCGGATTATGTGTACGGGTGTGGCGTAATAGACGCTTTGCGCGCATATCAGCTTTTACATGAAAACAGATACCGGAAAGTTCAGGTGGAACATAACAAGGAATATGAATTTGAAATGACCGTTCCGGATCATTGCGCGGCTGCCAAGTTTATGATCTACTGGGAAGAAAGCGAATCTTCGATTAATGCAAGGAAGGTATTAATCAATGACATCGATATGTATGTCATTACACCGTCTGGTACTAAAGTACTTCCACTTGTGTTAAATCCAACCCCTGATCCCGTCATTCTTGCTGCGGGCGCTTCTCCGGGAGTTGATACGCTAAATAATTTTGAACAGGTTATTATTCCTTTTCCTGGGCCCGGAAAATACAAGGTTGTTTTACAGGGTAAGTTTCTTCCGGACCAGGAGGTTGGCACTTATTTGCTGTTTGATTTTCCCGGAGATCGTTTGCAAATTACATCTCCTGCCGGGGGTGAACAGTATTCTACGCTTGAAAGTACTTATTTCTATTTCAACTCATATCACAATGATTCAATAAGAATTGATCTTTCAACAGACGGTGGAGCCAGTTGGAAGTTGATCAAAAATATTACAGGCGACAACCGGTTGACCAATTACACGATCCCATCCAACATCAATTCTGACTCTTGTTTGGTTAGACTGACACAAGGGACTGAAGTAAGTTATAGCGGACTATTTACCATCACCAACCCGATAACCGGACTCAAGATCGACCGCTATTGTCCTGACCAACTCCGGCTGACCTGGGCCGTGTCGAGCAAGGATAGTTTTATTATTTACAAATTAGGGGATCGATTAATGGAAGAATATGCAAGGACTGATTCTAATTTTATTGAAATTCCATTAAACGGACGTACAGAAGACCTTTGGTTTGCAGTAGCTGGTTACCGGGAAGGTGTGCTGGGGCGACGTACAAAAGCCATTTTTATTCCGGATACATTGGTTAAGTGTAACGTCAAAAATGATCTGAGTATCCGACCACGCAATGAATGGCTGAACAGCAGGGAGTATGTCAGTTGTGGCAATGATACCAGAGTATTCCCGGAATTTTTTGTCTATAACAGGAATATCAATTCCGTGAGCGGATTCAGCATTCAATATGTACAGAATGGAGTTACTGTTGAACAGTTTGTAAACAAAACACTCAAATACAGAGACTCAACGGTCGTAAAACTTGATCAGGGTATCCTTCTGGATTTCGATGGCGAGGCTGAGATTCCTTGCTGGATCAAACTGAATACGGATGAATTCAGCTATAATGATACTGCAATTATAAAATTGCGCTCTGTTCACGTCAGTGATAAGACGGGCGTGTATCCAATGAATGAATATTTCGATTCCGGCAAAGTACCGGACGACTGGATCATCAGCAATGAAATCCCAAGATCCGGTTGGGTTCTTGAAGATCAAATGCAAAAATCAGGACTGAAAGGAAAAGTCGTATCCTTCTCCAATACAAACTATAGTTATTCCGGATTAAAGCTGGGTCTTTATACGAAGACCATTAATCTTGCCGGCTCGGTCCAACCCTATTTCTACATGGATTACGCTTATCATAAAAGCAATCAGCTTGCCGGCTACTATGATACTTTGTCTATAGAAATTCAGGAAGTTTGTTCTGGCAAAAGTCTTTATTCCGTTTATACAGGAAGTGACAATACACTATATACTACAGGACAGACTGAAGTCTATCCTTGGGTGCCTGCTAAAAGTGAAGAGTGGAAGCAATTTGCTATTGATTTGTCTGCTTTTAAAGGCTTGCAAGTCATTGTACGGATTAGCCTAACGCGTGGAGTATACTCCAATTTATTTCTTGATAATATTCGGGTGATTGAGAAACTTGCAGAAACCCCTCGGCTTGCATTAAGCTGGGAGCCCGATGCCATCTGTATTAGTAATGTTGTTCGTTTTACAGGGACTGCTGAACCATCTGGTACAATTCTTAATTGGAATTTTGGAGTAAATGCTACACCAAAAACAGCCGTAGGAGCAGGACCCCTGGGTGTCAAGTATTCGTCCGGAGGGTCCAAACTGATCACATTATCCACAAAAGTTGGCGATGTTACAGTGATCAGTACAAAGGAAATTCAAACCTTTCAGAACCCACTAGCCTCTTTTGATTTCAATATCCTTAATGGAAAAACAGTGCGGTTCAAAAATTTCTCGACTTATACACGAGATCTAAACTGGGATTTCGGCGACGGGACTGGTTCAAACGAGGCAGAGCCTTTACACACTTTTGATTCCTCCAAAGTATATAAGGTGACGTTAATCGTATCCAATCCATGTGGTTCCAGCAAACTGAGCCTTGATATTGACCTTACAGCTTCCAACCTCATCGAAACAGAAAAATCTTCCCTGACGGTGTGGCCAAACCCAGCTCAAGGTAATGTACTCTTTCGGAGCGAAAATGGCATTAGGAAAATACAATTGTATGATATTACAGGACGTCTGATTGAGACATTCCATACCGACTATACAAGATCTGAACTATGGATTGAAATGTCCACTCAGCAATCCGGGTCATATATCTATAAGGTATGGACCGCTAATGAAGTAATTACCGGAAAGCTAACGCTGATTAAGTAGAACAGATCCGTTTTGTGATTAACCGTGTTAGGGATTTATGTTTTTCACTTTCCGGTTAACTGAACTTGCGCTCTTGAATTGGGGTGTAATTTATGTGATTGAGATCAGAGATGAAGTGCCTCTTTGCGTCCAAGAAGCGTTTCCTTCGATTCGACATGATCAGGGTCAGGAACGCAGCAGTCTACGGGACATACGGCAGCACATTGGGGCTCTTCGTGAAACCCAACGCATTCCGTGCACTTATCCGGTACGATAAAATAGTATTCATTGGAAACCGGAAGGTTTTTCTGATCGGCGTCAACGACCTTTCCTGAGCCAAGCGTAAAAGGTCCCTTCACCGTATTTCCGTCGGAAATCTTCCATTCTATGCCTCCTTCATATATTGCATTATTCGGGCACTCGGGTTCACATGCTCCACAATTGATGCACTCGTCTGTTATGATAATCGCCATTTCAGTAAATAAAAAACTTTTATGCAAAGTTAAGGTGCAACAGCTGTCCAAAAACTTAATGCTTCGCTTACACTCGTTAATTATAAGTAAAGGCAGACAAAAAAATATAAATCCTTTATAATTCATAAATCAAAGAAAATCAATTATATATGCATTTATAGTATTATAAAATGATAAATTCGTTAAAAAATATCTGCAATTATTTTTTTCATATTATCATTATTTATATATTTGCCTCTGAATACAGCCATCCCAGGCGTAGATAGTTCTTTAGTTCATAGCGAATAAAAGCGAATAGACCGAATTATTCACAAAAGCTTTTTTGCTATGTATCATATTAGACATACTTTTTTGACTGTTCTCTTGGTGCTTTTGTACCTGGTGACTCCGGATTTCCTGCATGCGGGAATAATATTTGATGGAAGCCCAGGCACGAATGCCCCGCCAGCCACATTAGGTGGTTTTACAATGGTTAATCCAAGCCCGGATACAAGACCATTATTTAACAACGAATCAGAAATTGCATTCCCAAGTCCAAATTGTGCAGCAATTTCATTCTCTCTTCCGCTTAATCACAGAAGAATAGGTGCTGGTTGGACCACGTGGAGTCATGGTTATCCAGGAGATGTTTACTATTCTAATGGACTACTGACAATAACGATTACTTTACCGGCAGGCACCAGGGCATTCTACCTTTATGTTGAAGGAGATAGTTTCGCCCCGGCCAACATCGAAGCATCTGCCAATGATGGTACCACATCGGGACCAATCGCAGTTGTTGGTAATGCAGGCGCAAGATACTATGGATTTTATACCAGTAGTTCTGCCTGCCTGTTAACCAGTATCACCATTACAGCAGCCCCAAGTACAGGAGGATTTGCAGTTGGTGAATTTGGATTGTATGCCGAACCATGTTCCGACATTATGGCCTGTAAGGATATCAATGTCAGTTTGGATGCACAGTGTCAGGCTACCATTACCCCAGCAATGTTACTGGCAGGAAGTAGTTGTCTATGCAATAAAATAGTTGAATTAAGTCACTATAATAAACCTATCAGCAATCCTGTCAACAATGATTTGCTAGGCAAAACAATTACCGGCAGAGTCATTGATACAGAAACTGGAAATTCATGCTGGTCCAACATCCTGATTGAAGATAAGTTGGCGCCGGCAATCGTATGCAGAACCAAGGTAGTAGACTGTTACCGATTTGCGCATGATCTTCCATTAAATTACAGTGGATTTGATTGCAGTCGTTACACAGTAACTGCTTCTGGAGACAGGACAGAGCACTTGACATGCGATGAAACATATCTGAAGAAAGTCTATCGTGATATCAAAATTACAGATGAGACAGGAAATGTTTCAGAATGTACGGACACTATTCTGGTTAAAAGGATTCAGGCAGGTGATATTAAATTACCAACAGGAGTGTTTGATTATTACTGTGATTACCCTGATTTATTAGATGATAAAGGCCATCCCAATCCTAATTATACTGGTTATCCATATTTTGTAAGTGAAGGCACAGGGATAACTTTATATCCTTTGGACTTATTGATTTCATGTAACCTGCTCGTGACGTATGATGATCTGGATCTTGGAGAGATCAATTGCGTTCACAAAATTATGCGTACGTGGACTGTCAGGGAATGGTGGTGCAATACGGAAATCGTCCGAAACGAACTACAGGTCATCATCATTAAGGATACACATCCGCCGGTGATCACTCACCATCCATATGATTTTAGTGCCACAACAAACCGTAATGGTTGTTATGCAAATGTGACGTTACCAGCTATTGAAGCGGTGGACAATTGTCACAATAATATAAGAGTGGATGTCGTGTATCCTGGTGGCATCCTGATCAATAAGAACGGAGGGATTGTACAATTGCCGGCAGGTATCGATACTATAATTTACCGTGTTTATGACGGATGTTACAATTTGACAGAATACGAGTTACATGTCAATGTAACAGATGAGACAGAACCAATTGCAATTTGTGATCGCAGGACTGTGGTGTCATTGAATGGCTCTGGCGAGAACTGGGTTCCTGCGGAAGTATTTGACGATGGCAGTTTTGATGAGTGTCACTTACATCATATGGAAGTAAGACGCATGGACCGAGACTATTGCGGATATGTTGGAGAGGGCGTATGGGCAAAGGAAGCACCGTTCTGTTGTGGCGATGTTGGCAAGACGATCATGGTTGCGCTGCGAGTATATGACCAGTCTGGCAATTACGCGGTGTGTATGGTGATGGTAGAAGTACAAGATAAGGATAAACCGCGGATCATTGCGCCGCCGGATATAGAAGTGGATTGCAGATTTCCGTATGATATGACGCGACTGGGCAATTCATTTGGGCGTGTGGTAACGGAAGAAAGCGATCGTGATACGATTGTGATCGATCCGCGCTACTGGCATTATATAGATGGACATCCGTTTGATGGTATCGCCTATGACAATTGCAGTCCAAATGTGATCGAGACGATTGACACAAGCGGAATGAATCAGTGCGGCATGGGGATATTGGTACGAAAGTTTGTGGTGTACGATGGATTTGGCAACCGGGACAGTGCTTATCAGCGCATCTACATTGCGAATCATCACCCGATGACGGACCTGAGCATCAACTGGCCGGATGATTTTGATACAGTGAATATCTGTGATCCACGTCAACTGCGACCTGAGTTACTGGAGCAGCCGTATAAGTTTCCAACATTCTACGATGACGAATGCAGTCTTGTAGGAGTGGATTATGAAGATCATATATTTTCTGCGACGGTACCAGGGGATCCATGTTACAAGATCTTCCGTGAGTGGAAAGTGATCGACTGGTGTTACCGGAATGAAGTGAACGACATAGTTATATTCCGGGACACACAGATTATCAAAGTGAATAATACAGTAGATCCGGTCTTCACGGAGGCGTGCCGAGATACGACGATCTGCACGTATGATGTGAACTGTAGTCCGATCCCTGTGACATTGCGTGTTGCGGCTACAGATTTCTGTACTGCGGGCAGTGAGTTGTTGTATCGCTACAAGATCGATTTTAACGGGGACGGGACGTTTGACGTTAACCATGCGGAAGTAGGAAATCCAGTAGCCAGCGGTACATGGCCGTTGGGCAGACACATTGTCAAGTGGGAAGTAGAAGACCGTTGCGGCAATACAGCGACGTGTCATTCGGAACTGAACCTGATCAATTGCAAGCCACCGACGGCATATGCACACCGTGATCTTTCGATCGGCCTGACAGGAATGGATACCGACGGGGATGGTGTTCCGGATACAAAGATGGCTACAGTGTGGGCCTCTGATCTGAATGCAGGCAGCAATCACAGTTGCGGCTATTATATCACGTTCAGTTTCAGCCGGGACACGAATGACAAATTCCGGGTGTACACGTGTGACAGCATCGGGCCACGCAATGTGGAATTGTGGGTGACAGATATCAATGGCAATACAAGTTTTGTGAAGACGGTGATCATCGTGAATGACAACCGGAATCAGTTGCCGCTGTGTCCACAGAACATCCTTGCGAAGGTAGCGGGTCTGGTACGTTCGACCAATCAGGAGAAGATCGAGCAGGTAGAAATAGAATTGGTGAATTCTGGTCTTGCGAAGACGGTCACGAATTATGAAGGCGAGTACACGTTTGGGGAGATGAATACGGGAGGAAGTTATACGATCCATCCGGAGCGGAACGATGAGTGGCTCAATGGTGTGAGTACAGCAGACATCGTGAAGATACAGAAACATATTTTGGGCAAGGAATTGCTGGGCACGGGTTATCTGATGCTGGCAGCGGACGTCAACAATTCAAAGACGATCACATCTGCGGATATCTCGGAATTGCGAAAGTTGATTCTGGGTATTACAACGCAGGTAAAGAATAATACGAGCTGGCGATTTGTGAATGCGGGTTATACGTTTTCAAGTGTTGAGAACGCGTTGCAGGAGAATATACCGGAAGAGTATACAATCCAGAACCTGAACAACGACATCCACGGAGACTTTATCGGAGTGAAAGTCGGAGACCTGACGAACAACGCGAAGACACGCGGGTTTGGTGGTAAGATTGAGATAAGGAGTCGTCAGGTACTGGATCTGCGAGTTGAGAATATCAGTCTGCACAAGAATGAAGTATCGGAGATCGTCTTCAGCAGTGGAAATGTTGGCGAATTCAATGGAATGCAGGGGACACTGAGCATAGATCCGCAGTTAGGAGAAATCATCGAGGTAACGGGCAATAAGGAGCAGCATATCGGAGAAGAGAACTTCAATGTGCAGCACATGGGTGAAGGAAAGATCGCGATGAGCTGGAACAGTGATCAGGCGAAGGCAGAAGAATGGTTATTTACGATACGCGTACGCTCGAAGGTTGAGGCTAAGGCAGTAGAATTAATACAACTGAATTCATCGATCACGCAGGCACTGAGCATAGACAGAAGCGGAGAGGAAGGCAGCATCATGTTGCGCGGCAAGAATAGTCTGGGCAATGACTTCCTTGTATTGCAGAACGAGCCGAATCCGTGGAAGCAGTCCACGACACTGGGGTTGATCCTTCCGTACAAGGGAGAGGTAAATCTTACGATCTATGATTTAACTGGACGAGTAGTATATAAATCGAGCCGCCAACTTGAAAAAGGGTACAATGGCTGGAATATGAATCGCAGCGAACTACCGGGATCTGGTGTATACTATTACCAGGTCGATTTTGAGACCAATAGCAAGACCAACAAAATGGTCGTCGTCGATTAAGATTAATAATGATCATAGCAAAGAGGAGCTGATTCCATTGAGTTGGAATTTGCTCCTCTTTTTTTTTTGCTAAACTGTCAATTATCTGGACAAGGTGTATTTAATGATCGGATTACTCCCCGTCAAAATATACTCATAATATGTTAAGAAATTATTATATATGTAAATAATTACATATTTAAAATATTGTAAAACAATAATTAATGTATTAAATATAAATTTTTATTTAAAAGATAATTTTTTTTGTTATATTTATTTAATTTTACGCTCTGATATCCATCCCAGGGTATATACTTCTTTGACAGATCGTATTTAGCGAGAATTTTTTCATAATTCAATCAAACAGTATGAAATCAATTACTTCGCTAAGTAAGGTTTTAACAAGCTTATTATTTCTATTTATCGGTGGTTCTTTGGGTGCTCAAATCCAGGTTTGTAGTCCGGATCTCGATCTACCTGTTTTTTCGGACTGTCCGACTAGACAAGTATATGATATAACTGATCCAGATGCTTGTGGAATTGCAGTCAACTGGACACCTCCGACAGCAAGTGATTTGTGTATCAGAACAAATATGCTTGCCACGGATTTTAATCGATTTTTTACTTACTATGACGAAGGAGTAACTGGAGCCAATGGTCAGTATATAAAACATGGCGTTGACTCATTTACTGTTGTCGGGGTCACCAATGGAATAGGTCCCAGAGTATTTCAGGTCTGTTTTTTTGCAACCTGTAACGGTACATTGAGTTTTCGATATCGCGCCCGTATGAATAACGGAGATGGATTTATCGGGGACAGGGCACGGGTGATGTTACAAAATGGCAACACCCCTAAAAATATTACAAATATCCTTACACCAGGCAATGGTAACCAGGCCTCAGGCAACATGACACTGAATGTTGATTACGGCGATCGTGTATGTTTTGAAGTGCAATCAGATAATTTTCTGGGCGTTGATAGTCTGACCATTAGTCAGTTGATTTTTTCCAGTCAGACCACTGATGTGTTTCAAGTATTTGGACCAAGATCAGGTGATGTATTGACCCCTGGAACTTATAATGTGGAATATGGCGCTTATGATTGCGCAGGGAATTTTGCACGATGTGATTTTAACGTCATTGTCAATGCAGCACCTCATCATATTCTTGACAATTGCAGTACGGATCAGACCATACTCATTCAGAATCCTGCTGATTGTGATACATTACTTGATTATCTCATTCCAACGATTAAGACCAACTGTCCTACGATCAAAGGGCTGACAGGAGTGCTATATCCTTCGGCAGTAACAACGCAGAAGTTTCCAACAATTTATAAGTCAGGACATAATAATGACCAGGTCGGCGGTACAGACGGATATTCCCAAGTCAATGCAGCAGGTGATTTGACATTAATCGGAACAACGAATGGAACACCACCTGATTTGATTTCTCAAAAATTTGATACCTCAGTTATAATTGCTGATATAACAATTCCATGCAATGGCACAGTTAGTTTTGACTGGAATGCAATGATGCGAAGATTCCTTGCTACATTTTTTTATGATGAAGCAGGATATGAGTATTTTGATCCGATTACCCAGACCCTATCCAAGCATGTATTGACTGGTCCGCCTTTTGCAAATTTTGCTTCAGGATCAGTAACATTCAGCGCAGCCAAATATTCAGTTATTAGATTTTTTGTTAACTCCGCCAACCTCGGAGAAAGGGATACATTTCAAGTAAAAAACTTCGTATTTACTCCTGATCCAATCGTATTAAATCAAACATGTGGTCCGGATTTGTCTCAACCTGTTGTGCCGGGTGTATACAAGTTATGCTACAATGCGACAGATTGTTTTGGATCAACCGAAGAATGTTCGTTCAATCTTACAGTGAAGAACGATTACCCATTGGCTTGTAAAGATATTAATGTAAGCCTCGATGCCAACTGTCAGACTTTGATCACTCCGTTGATGTTACTCGCCGGAGGAGGATGCCCAAGCACCATGAAAGTCGAGCTGAGTCATTATGGCAAACCAATTAATAATCCTGTTAATAATGATTTCCTTAATAAACATATTACTGGCAAGGTAACCGATACCCTGAACGGTTATTCCTGCTGGTCCAATATTTTAATTGAAGATAAACTTGCACCCATTGCAGTGTGCAGAGCGGATACGATCGATTGTCTAGATTATGAACAAAACGGACCACTAAATTATTCCGGCTATGATTGTAGTCGATACACGGTGACCACTTCAGGTGAAAGAACCGAGCATCTGACCTGTGATAGTAATTTTTTAAAAATTGTCTACAGGGATATCAAAATTACTGATGAAACCGGTAATGAGACTGATTGTACCGATACTGTATTTGTAACACGCATCAAAGCGGGTGATTTTATTATGCCGAGTGGGCAATTTGAAATTGAATGTAGTTTACTTCAATATTATAAATTTGGCCAGGATTTTATTCATCCCATTTTTACGGGAATACCATATGTAGTAATAGATGGTCATGCCATCTTAGCCTATCCAGAGTCGCGTTTTCTTCCTTGCAACTTAAGAGTGACCTATGAAGATGTTGATTTTGGAGAGATCAATTGCGTCCGTAAAGTAATGCGTACGTGGACTGTCAGGGAATGGTGGTGCAATACAGAAATTGTCAGGAATTCCACACAGTTAATTATTGTCACGGATCAAATTGGACCTGTAATTACTCACCATCCTTATGATTTTAAGGCGACAACCGTATCCACTGGCTGTTATGCAAATGTGAATCTGCCAGCTATTGAGGCCACTGATATGTGTCATGATCAATTAAGAGTTGATGTTGTTTATCCAGGAGGATTTTTGCAAAATAAGAATGGAGGAGAAGTTACTCTTCCAGTCGGAGAGGATACAATAATCTACCGGGTATACGACGCTTGCTATAATGTCACAGAGGATACTATTATCGTCACCGTAGCCGATGAGACGGAACCAATTGCAATTTGTGATCGCAGGACTGTGGTGTCATTGAATGGCTCTGGCGAGAACTGGGTTCCTGCGGAAGTATTTGACGATGGCAGTTTTGATGAGTGTCACTTACATCATATGGAAGTAAGACGCATGGACCGAGACTATTGCGGATATGTTGGAGAGGGCGTATGGGCAAAGGAAGCACCGTTCTGTTGTGGCGATGTTGGCAAGACGATCATGGTTGCGCTGCGAGTATATGACCAGTCTGGCAATTACGCGGTGTGTATGGTGATGGTAGAAGTACAAGATAAGGATAAACCGCGGATCATTGCGCCGCCGGATATAGAAGTGGATTGCAGATTTCCGTATGATATGACGCGACTGGGCAATTCATTTGGGCGTGTGGTAACGGAAGAAAGCGATCGTGATACGATTGTGATCGATCCGCGCTACTGGCATTATATAGATGGACATCCGTTTGATGGTATCGCCTATGACAATTGCAGTCCAAATGTGATCGAGACGATTGACACAAGCGGAATGAATCAGTGCGGCATGGGGATATTGGTACGAAAGTTTGTGGTGTACGATGGATTTGGCAACCGGGACAGTGCTTATCAGCGCATCTACATTGCGAATCATCACCCGATGACGGACCTGAGCATCAACTGGCCGGATGATTTTGATACAGTGAATATCTGTGATCCACGTCAACTGCGACCTGAGTTACTGGAGCAGCCGTATAAGTTTCCAACATTCTACGATGACGAATGCAGTCTTGTAGGAGTGGATTATGAAGATCATATATTTTCTGCGACGGTACCAGGGGATCCATGTTACAAGATCTTCCGTGAGTGGAAAGTGATCGACTGGTGTTACCGGAATGAAGTGAACGACATAGTTATATTCCGGGACACACAGATTATCAAAGTGAATAATACAGTAGATCCGGTCTTCACGGAGGCGTGCCGAGATACGACGATCTGCACGTATGATGTGAACTGTAGTCCGATCCCTGTGACATTGCGTGTTGCGGCTACAGATTTCTGTACTGCGGGCAGTGAGTTGTTGTATCGCTACAAGATCGATTTTAACGGGGACGGGACGTTTGACGTTAACCATGCGGAAGTAGGAAATCCAGTAGCCAGCGGTACATGGCCGTTGGGCAGACACATTGTCAAGTGGGAAGTAGAAGACCGTTGCGGCAATACAGCGACGTGTCATTCGGAACTGAACCTGATCAATTGCAAGCCACCGACGGCATATGCACACCGTGATCTTTCGATCGGCCTGACAGGAATGGATACCGACGGGGATGGTGTTCCGGATACAAAGATGGCTACAGTGTGGGCCTCTGATCTGAATGCAGGCAGCAATCACAGTTGCGGCTATTATATCACGTTCAGTTTCAGCCGGGACACGAATGACAAATTCCGGGTGTACACGTGTGACAGCATCGGGCCACGCAATGTGGAATTGTGGGTGACAGATATCAATGGCAATACAAGTTTTGTGAAGACGGTGATCATCGTGAATGACAACCGGAATCAGTTGCCGCTGTGTCCACAGAACATCCTTGCGAAGGTAGCGGGTCTGGTACGTTCGACCAATCAGGAGAAGATCGAGCAGGTAGAAATAGAATTGGTGAATTCTGGTCTTGCGAAGACGGTCACGAATTATGAAGGCGAGTACACGTTTGGGGAGATGAATACGGGAGGAAGTTATACGATCCATCCGGAGCGGAACGATGAGTGGCTCAATGGTGTGAGTACAGCAGACATCGTGAAGATACAGAAACATATTTTGGGCAAGGAATTGCTGGGCACGGGTTATCTGATGCTGGCAGCGGACGTCAACAATTCAAAGACGATCACATCTGCGGATATCTCGGAATTGCGAAAGTTGATTCTGGGTATTACAACGCAGGTAAAGAATAATACGAGCTGGCGATTTGTGAATGCGGGTTATACGTTTTCAAGTGTTGAGAACGCGTTGCAGGAGAATATACCGGAAGAGTATACAATCCAGAACCTGAACAACGACATCCACGGAGACTTTATCGGAGTGAAAGTCGGAGACCTGACGAACAACGCGAAGACACGCGGGTTTGGTGGTAAGATTGAGATAAGGAGTCGTCAGGTACTGGATCTGCGAGTTGAGAATATCAGTCTGCACAAGAATGAAGTATCGGAGATCGTCTTCAGCAGTGGAAATGTTGGCGAATTCAATGGAATGCAGGGGACACTGAGCATAGATCCGCAGTTAGGAGAAATCATCGAGGTAACGGGCAATAAGGAGCAGCATATCGGAGAAGAGAACTTCAATGTGCAGCACATGGGTGAAGGAAAGATCGCGATGAGCTGGAACAGTGATCAGGCGAAGGCAGAAGAATGGTTATTTACGATACGCGTACGCTCGAAGGTTGAGGCTAAGGCAGTAGAATTAATACAACTGAATTCATCGATCACGCAGGCACTGAGCATAGACAGAAGCGGAGAGGAAGGCAGCATCATGTTGCGCGGCAAGAATAGTCTGGGCAATGACTTCCTTGTATTGCAGAACGAGCCGAATCCGTGGAAGCAGTCCACGACACTGGGGTTGATCCTTCCGTACAAGGGAGAGGTAAATCTTACGATCTATGATTTAACTGGACGAGTAGTATATAAATCGAGCCGCCAACTTGAAAAAGGGTACAATGGCTGGAATATGAATCGCAGCGAACTACCGGGATCTGGTGTATACTATTACCAGGTCGATTTTGAGACCAATAGCAAGACCAACAAAATGGTCGTCGTCGATTAATTTAATTTTAAAATAAAAAGAGGAACTGACAGGAATAATCCGGTGAGTTCCTCTTTTTATTAAAAACATAACATCCAATATTTTTTTGTCAAACACATATGAAAAAAATATATATAATTTTTCCATGAATGTAATTGGCACATTTATTGATTGATATAAAGAAGTGTCAACGAAATGTTATGCATTATTAGTAAATAATATATTTAGTAAACGTAAAATCAGAGTATTAATAAATTCATCAGGTAGGAACAGGTAATAAGAATTTAGTATGAGATGATTAATTGTGCGATGAAAATGATAGTCAAGAAAATATTTCTTAAAATAATAAGACTATTTATTTCAAGGCATTCATGTACAATAAATTCTATACCCTTTCTGAAGAAGAGCCTTCTAAAGTGGGAATAACATGCGTGAAAAAGTTGCTCAAAATGCTGAATGCTATCATATTAATAGGCCAAAATTTCAAAGCAGACTTAAGTCATTAATATTTCAAATGAATGAAAAATTATCATCGATGAGGAATGAGAATTTGAGAAATGAAAATGGGGCAGATTTAACCTGTAAGTTATTAGGTCGTATGAAATCACCTAAAGTAACATACCTGAGTGTGTTATTTGGAAACAAAAATTTGCTGGGTTACACTGTAATTTTTCTATTATCCATTTTTCCAAACATCATCTTTTGTCTTGGTGAAAATGAGTCATACGTTAATGAATATAAATTTTCGGGCCCCTGCTTTCGATCTGAGGTAATCAATAATGCAACCAGGATGAAGTATTCAAAAACTTCTCAAGTTGTGCCACAGATGGCATTGAATATTAATTCAGCAACCCCTACAGATATACATTGTGGACCGACGATTGGTTCAATAGATGTTGACTGGAGTGGTGGTACAGCACCGTATACGGTCTCCTGGAATGGTCCTTCCAGTGGCATGGCTCCCGGCGTAACCAGCATATTCAGCATAACGCCTTTGACTGCGGGTACATACACCATTACTGTCACAGATGATAATGGCGCTACTTCAACAACCACTGCAACGATTGATTACCTCCCGGTGACCAAAAACGGGAGCCTTGGTGATCCAACGTATTATACAACAATACAATCAGCAATTGATGCAGCCAACGCAGGTGACGTTATTTCGATTTGTGCTGGAACATACACAGAAGCTATCAATATCAACAAGGCCTTAACGATCAATGGTCCGAATGTGGGGATTGCCGGTACGGGTGTACGTGTCGCGGAGGCGATACTTCTGAATTGTTCTATTGACATCAACAATAGCGGAACGACGATACTGGACGGACTTCACATATTGCGAAATGATGCCTTCAGTGGTGACCAGATTCTGCTGGATGGTAACGGGACGAACACAGTACAAAACTGTGTGATGGAGCGTAACGGATCCGTGGGCGGCGTATTTATACGCGCCATTACGACGACAGCAGGCGGAGGTACAAAAAATATTCTGAATAATAAAATTACAGGGGACGTATCAGGAGGATTGTTCAGCGGGCATAAGTCATGGAACAACGGCATCTATGTGAATGCGGGTACAGCTATGGTCAACATAAGCGGTAATACGATAATGAATTGCCGGACATCGCTCAATGTAGATGACTATAACAACAATTTGAATATCAACGGCAACACGTTGAATAATAACGGGACGCATATTTCGCTGGGCGGGACGGTACCTACGACAGGCAGCTATAGTATGGGGAGCAATGATTTTATCAATAATGCCGCCAGCACGATGGTTAATCTGAGCAATGTGGATGTCGCATTCAGAATAAACATCAGCACATCGAAGTTGAACGGGACGATATTTTCAGGATTAAGCAACAGTCAGTTGTTTGATGTAGAAGCGCGGATGGCCCACAAGGAAGTGAGTGCAAGCAAGAAGGGGAAGGTGATCTATGTCAACGGCAAGCAGTACGTAAATAATTTCACGGTACCTGTTACCAAAATAGATAAGATCCAGAATTCGATCAAGTATGGAGATAGCGGAGATGAGATCAATCTGGAGGATGGCAGTTACAACGAGGCGCTGAATATCGATAAGTCAAACCTGACGCTCAAGGGGGTAACGAATGACAAGAGTCTGTACATCATCGAGGGTACAGGCATCAGTGGTCCTGTGTCAGGTATTTTGCTGGGAAGTGGGGTGACGAACATCACGATCAAGGATTTAACCGTACAGAATTTCAGTGGTGGTGGCGGTAATTCGCATGGCGGGATCTATGCACCATCGAATAATAATAATCTGACGATTGATAATGTCAGCGTACGGAATAATGTAAACGCATCAGGGATCTATGCGAACGGACCAATCAACAATGTAAGCATTACGAATTCCATGGTGATCAATCACGGACCCGGCGCGCGTGGGATTGTGTTGTGGAACGGATTGAAGACGAACATCATCATCAGCGACAATATGGTGAGCAACAACAGCTGTTGCGGTATCGAGTTGCAGGATGGAGATGCATCCGGTGTGAGCATCACAGACAATGTGATCGATATCGGTAGCGGTGACAATGCGATTGGCGTTGTGGGACTCAATAGTGTAGTTGGGAGCAATGTGGTTAGCAACAATACGATAACGGGGGGCGGACGATTTGGCATCGAGATCAAGAATCCGGCCGGGGGTGTGAGTGTTAGTGGCAACAGTGTGACACTCGGCACACAGAATGCAGACCTGCGGGACCGTGCGGGCATAGCGATACTAAGGCGTGGCGTATTAGGCAGCAATGTCGATGTACCGAACGGGGTGAGCATCACAGGTAACGTGGTAGATGGGTATCAACAGACATCGGTGAGCGAAGGCTTCGGGATTGTGGTTGAGGGGATCAATCATACAGTGACAGGCAATACTGTGAAGAATTGCGAGGTAGGAATTTTGCAACAACAAAATCCGTCGAATTATCCCGGAGATGCAGATCAGAGCAATGTTGCGGATCAGTATTTCGGGCGAGGAAATTCACCGATGACCTGTGGCAACACAATCAGTGGGAATACATTTGTTGGCAATGGTACAGATGAGCGCAATATTGGTGTAGGCGGACTGGTGACGAACGTAAACACCGGTGAATTATTCTGTTCCATACAAGCAGCGATTAATGATGCACAAACGCTAGACGGTCATACACTCAATGTATCATCCTGGACATACACAGAAGCTATCAATATCAACAAGGCACTTACTATCAATGGTCCGAATGTGGGTATTGCGGGTACGGGTGTACGTGTCGCGGAGGCGATACTTCTGAATTGTTCCATTGACATCAACAATAACGGAACGACGATACTGGACGGACTTCACATATTGCGAAATGATGCCTTCAGTGGTGACCAGATTCTGCTGGATGGTAACGGGACGAACACAGTACAAAACTGTGTGATGGAGCGTAACGGATCCGTGGGCGGCGTATTTATACGCGCCATTACGACGACAGCAGGCGGAGGTACAAAAAATATTCTGAATAATAAAATTACAGGGGACGTATCAGGAGGATTGTTCAGCGGGCATAAGTCATGGAACAACGGCATCTATGTGAATGCGGGTACAGCTATGGTCAACATAAGCGGTAATACGATAATGAATTGCCGGACATCGCTCAATGTAGATGACTATAACAACAATTTGAATATCAACGGCAACACGTTGAATAATAACGGGACGCATATTTCGCTGGGCGGGACGGTACCTACGACAGGCAGCTATAGTATGGGGAGCAATGATTTTATCAATAATGCCGCCAGCACGATGGTTAATCTGAGCAATGTGGATGTCGCATTCAGAATAAACATCAGCACATCGAAGTTGAACGGGACGATATTTTCAGGATTAAGCAACAGTCAGTTGTTTGATGTAGAAGCGCGGATGGCCCACAAGGAAGTGAGTGCAAGCAAGAAGGGGAAGGTGATCTATGTCAACGGCAAGCAGTACGTAAATAATTTCACGGTACCTGTTACCAAAATAGATAAGATCCAGAATTCGATCAAGTATGGAGATAGCGGAGATGAGATCAATCTGGAGGATGGCAGTTACAACGAGGCGCTGAATATCGATAAGTCAAACCTGACGCTCAAGGGGGTAACGAATGACAAGAGTCTGTACATCATCGAGGGTACAGGCATCAGTGGTCCTGTGTCAGGTATTTTGCTGGGAAGTGGGGTGACGAACATCACGATCAAGGATTTAACCGTACAGAATTTCAGTGGTGGTGGCGGTAATTCGCATGGCGGGATCTATGCACCATCGAATAATAATAATCTGACGATTGATAATGTCAGCGTACGGAATAATGTAAACGCATCAGGGATCTATGCGAACGGACCAATCAACAATGTAAGCATTACGAATTCCATGGTGATCAATCACGGACCCGGCGCGCGTGGGATTGTGTTGTGGAACGGATTGAAGACGAACATCATCATCAGCGACAATATGGTGAGCAACAACAGCTGTTGCGGTATCGAGTTGCAGGATGGAGATGCATCCGGTGTGAGCATCACAGACAATGTGATCGATATCGGTAGCGGTGACAATGCGATTGGCGTTGTGGGACTCAATAGTGTAGTTGGGAGCAATGTGGTTAGCAACAATACGATAACGGGGGGCGGACGATTTGGCATCGAGATCAAGAATCCGGCCGGGGGTGTGAGTGTTAGTGGCAACAGTGTGACACTCGGCACACAGAATGCAGACCTGCGGGACCGTGCGGGCATAGCGATACTAAGGCGTGGCGTATTAGGCAGCAATGTCGATGTACCGAACGGGGTGAGCATCACTGGTAACGTGGTGGATGGATATCAACAGACATCGGTGAGCGAAGGCTTCGGGATTGTGGTTGAGGGGATCAATCATACGGTGAAAGGCAATACTGTGAAGAATTGCGAGGTAGGAATTTTGCAACAACAAAATCCGTCAAATTATCCCGGAGATGCAGACCAGAGCAATGTTGCGGATCAATATTTCGGGCGAGGAAATTCACCGATGACGTGTGGCAACACAATCAGCGGGAATACATTTGTTGGCAATGGTACAGATCAGCGCAATATTGGCGTAGGTGCAGGATTGGTTACGAATGTAAGCACGGGAGAATTTTTCTGTTCGATACAATCCGCGATTGACGATCCTGATACAAAGGACGGTCATACGATATCGGTATCACCTGGATTGTATGTTGAAGATATCATCGTCAACAAATCGCTTACACTGAACGGGCCGAATGCACTGAATGACGGTTGCAGCGGCGGTCGTGTTGCAGAAGCTGTGGTTGTTCCTGCAACGAATGCCGTGAGTTACGGTGAAATATTTCATGTTACGGCTTCTAATGTATCCATCCAAGGATTCACTATTGATGGAGACAATACATTGCTGACCAGTGGGGTGACGAATACCACAGGAGCGGATATGAATGCTGCGGAAGGTGTGACGGTGTATGTTGACAATGTGAGTAATCTGACGGTAACGAATAACATATTTCAGAACCTGTCATATTTTGGGGTAACACTATTCGGGGCATCATACAGTTCACCGGCTACAAGCGGGCATGAGGTGTCACATAACAAGTTTCAGAATTTCGGGACTTATACAGATCCTAATCCACCGTCCAGCAATATCAACGGATGGGGCGGCGGTGTGCTGTTGTACAATAATCAGTATACGTCTGTGAAAGACAACTGCATGATCAATCTGCGGATTGGCGTTCAGACCGGAAACTTCTCACAGGGGAATCCCGGAGGGTCAGCCTACCAGCTGATTGACAATAATACAATGAGTGTAAGGAGGCGTGGAATCTTCCATAACTTATTTTACGGAAGTGCATCGGGATATACGCTGTCGAACAATAAAATAAGTGGTGTAGCAGAGGTCAATGAGTCAGTGTGGGACGGAATTTTGCTGGCATCGCAGTCTGTGGCATCGACATCAGACAATAACGAGATTGATGGAAGCGCCATTACTGGCAAACCGACAGAAGGATATGAGGTGTGGAACGTGAAGAGCGCGACGCCAGCGTTGATCAAAAATGGAATATCGAAGGGAGTTGGTACCTGTGTATTTGTAAACAATTATGAGGGGTATTCATCTGATGCCGGAGACGGTGCGCATGCTGTGGTTAACGGTTTGAAGACTACACCGAATAGCGGCGGGACGGGAATACGTGTGCTGGACAGTCCTGGCAGCATGTTGCATGCAGCGGTATCGGCAACGATTGACCAGGATTGCGAGATAACACAAATCGACGGAAGCGGAACGGGTGTCAAGATAGAAGGAACCAATGCCTCAGGAGTGGTACAAAATAATGATGCGTCAATACACGGATTTAGTATTGGAGTTGATGTGAATGGTGGCACAGCCACGATTACAAATAATCATATCTATAATAACGGAACCGGAGTGCGCTTTGTCAACGGAGGCAATGGGAATGTCAATACAAATAAATTTTATGATGCTTTACCCAATGGTAAGGATATACAAATATTAGGAGATGCCGGGTCGGTACTGGCTTCACCCAACAACTGGTTTGCGGGCAGCAGTTATGGTGTGGAGAATCTGAGTGTACCGGTTGTGGATGCAACACTTAACTATTGGAACAATGCGAGCGGACCGGGACCTGTCGGACCCGGCAGTGGTGTCAAAGTAAGTGCCAAGGTAGATTATTGCCCATGGCTTACAGATAAGCCTTCAGTGTTTGGAGGCACCCCATCACTTTCATATACTGTTACGAATGTAAACACGGGAGAATTTTTCTGTTCGATACAGTCCGCGATTGACGATCCTGATACAAAGGATGGTCATACAATATCGGTATCACCTGGATTGTATGTTGAAGATATCATCGTCAACAAATCGCTTACACTGAACGGGCCGAATGCACTGAATGACGGTTGCAGCGGCGGTCGTGTTGCGGAAGCTGTGGTTGTTCCTGCGACGAATGCCGTGAGTTACGGTGAAATATTCCATGTTACGGCTTCTAATGTATCCATCAAAGGATTCACTATTGATGGAGACAATACATTGCTGACCAGTGGGGTGACGAATACTACAGGAGCGGATATGAATGCTGCGGAAGGGGTGACGGTGTATGTTGACAATGTGAGCAATCTGACGGTAACGAATAACATATTTCAGAACCTGTCATATTTTGGGGTAACACTATTCGGGGCATCATACAGTTCACCGGCTACAAGCGGGCATGAGGTGTCACATAACAAGTTTCAGAATTTCGGGACTTATACAGATCCTAATCCACCGTCCAGCAATATCAACGGATGGGGCGGCGGTGTGCTGTTGTACAATAATCAGTATACGTCTGTGAAAGACAACTGCATGATCAATCTGCGGATTGGCGTTCAGACCGGAAACTTCTCACAGGGGAATCCCGGAGGGTCAGCCTACCAGCTGATTGACAATAATACAATGAGTGTAAGGAGGCGTGGAATCTTCCATAACTTATTTTACGGAAGTGCATCGGGATATACGTTATCGAACAATAAAATAAGTGGTGTAGCAGAGGTCAATGAGTCAGTGTGGGACGGAATTTTGCTGGCATCGCAGTCTGTGGCATCGACATCAGACAATAACGAGATTGATGGAAGCGCCATTACCGGCAAACCGACAGAAGGATATGAGGTGTGGAACGTGAAGAGCGCGACGCCTGCGTTGATCAAAAATGGAATATCGAAGGGAGTTGGTACCTGTGTATTTGTAAACAACTATGAGGGGTATTCATCTGATGCCGGAGACGGTGCGCATGCTGTGGTTAACGGTTTGAAGACTACACCGAATAGCGGCGGGACGGGAATACGTGTGCTGGACAGTCCTGGCAGCATGTTGCATACAGCGGTATCGGCAACGATTGACCAGGATTGCGAGATAACACAAATCGACGGAAGCGGAACGGGTGTCAAGATAGAAGGAACCAATGCCTCAGGAGTGGTACAAAATAATGATGCGTCAATACACGGATTTAGTATTGGAGTTGATGTGAATGGTGGCACAGCCACGATTACAAATAATCATATCTATAATAACGGAACCGGAGTGCGCTTTGTCAACGGAGGCAATGGGAATGTCAATACAAATAAGTTTTATGATGCTATACCAAATGTTAAGGATATAGAAATATTGGGCGATGCCGGGTCGGTACTGGCTTCACCCAACAACTGGTTTGCGGGCAGCAGTTATGGTGTGGAGAATCTGAG
Source organism: Saprospiraceae bacterium (assembly GCA_046329325.1). Taxonomy (GTDB): domain Bacteria; phylum Bacteroidota; class Bacteroidia; order Chitinophagales; family Saprospiraceae; genus Vicinibacter. The sequence continues at coordinate 305,748 of JAXLUU010000001.1, read as the reverse complement.
TGTACCGGTTGTGGATGCAACACTTAACTATTGGAACAATGCGAGCGGACCGGGACCTGTCGGACCCGGCAGTGGTGTCAAAGTAAGTGCCAAGGTAGATTATTGCCCATGGCTTAACGATGTACCTGTAGCATTTGGAGGAAGTCCTACAACCACTTATCCTACCGTCAATATTATCGTGACTGAAATGAGTGGCGTATTTAACAATGATGGCACAATTTGCGCAGGCGATCAGGCAAAGTTAGATGCTACCACTGTGGGTGCAACATCCTATCTGTGGAGTCCTGGTGGAGAAACTACACCAAGTATTATGGTGTCACCTTTAACCACTACCACCTATACTGTGTCAGTTACATTTACAGATTGTATTGCTACGGATGAACAAATCATTACTGTTGGTGATAATACCCCTCCAGTGATATCAACTTGTCCGCCACAAAATAATTTGTTTGGTTGTGGAACTTCAGCTATCGTACCAGCCTATTCAACCTCATTGATTGTTTCTGATTTAGCAACTTTTACCAATGCTGGTGGAATAGCTAGTGATCAATGCGGAATTACATATTATGCGTATCAGGATGCATCTGTTACCGGAACCTGCCCGAAAACTGTCTTGAGAACCTGGACGGTTAAGGATGCGAATAATAATGCTGCATCATGCGATCAAACAATTACCATAACAGATAACACACCGCCGACAGGAACTGCTCCAACAGCGATCGGTGGCGTGAACGCATGTCTTCCGACGCAGAGCGAAGCGAATGCATCGTTTGATGCGACGCTAGCGGCTTCAGGATATACGGACGGATGTGGTGGCGCAGTGACGGCTGAACTTGTGAGTGCCGTGGTCAGTGGCAGTAAATGTTCATGGAGCACATTGTATACATTCAAAGTAAAGGATGAGTGTGGCAATGCACTGAATGGACAGAGCTATACACGGAGTGGTAGCGATCAGAGTGCCCCGACTGGGTCAGCACCTGCAGCAATCACCGGCGTGAACGCCTGTCTTCCAGCGCAGAGCGAAGCGGATGCATCGTTTGATGCGGCGCTTGCGGCTTCAGGATATACGGACGGATGTGGTGGCGCAGTGACGGCTGAGCTGGTGAGTGCGGTAGTCAGTGGCAATAAATGTTCATGGAGCATTTTGTATACATTTAAAGTAAAGGATGAGTGCGGTAATTATTTAAGCAACCAATCTTATACACACAGTGGTGGCGATCAGACAGCTCCGACAGGAACTGCTCCGGCTGCTATCACCGGCGTGAATTCTTGTCTGCCAACACAAACCCAGGCCGATGCAGCATTCGATGCAACGCTGGCTGCCAGCGGTTATTCCGATCACTGCGGTGGTACGGTTACAGCTGAAATGGTTAGCGCTGTGATCAGCGGTACCAAGTGCAGCTGGTCGGTTGATTACACATTCAAAGTGAAAGATGAGTGCGGTAATTATTCAAACAACCAATCTTATACACGCAGTGGTGGCGATCAGACAGCTCCGACAGGAACTGCTCCGGCTGCTATCACCGGCGTGAATTCTTGTCTGCCGACACAAGCCCAGGCCGATGCATCATTTGATGCAACGCTGGCTGCCAGCGGTTATTCCGATCACTGCGGTGGTACGGTTACAGTTGAATTGGTTAGCGCTGTGATCAGCGGTACCAAGTGTAACTGGACTATTACCTACACATTCAAAGCTAAAGATGAGTGCGGTAATTACTTAAACAACCAATCCTATACACGTAGTGGTGGCGATCAGACAGCTCCGACAGGAAGTGCACCGGCTGCTATCACCGGCGTGAACTCTTGTCTTCCAACACAGAGCGAAGCGGATGCCTCGTTTGATGCGGCGCTTGCGGCTTCAGGTTATACAGACGGCTGTGGTGGTGTGGTGACGGCTGAGTTGGTGAGTGCGGTGGTCAGTGGTAGTAAATGTTCGTGGAGCATACTGTATACATTTAAAGTAAAGGATGAGTGCGGCAATGTACTGAATGGACAGAGCTATAAACGCAGTGGCAGTGATCAGACTGCGCCGACAGGATCGGCACCGGCAGCGATCACAGGTGTGAATAGTTGTCTTCCAACACAGAGCGAAGCGAATGCATCGTTTGATGCTGTATATGCGGCATCAGGATACACAGACGGCTGTGGTGGCGTGGTGACAGCTGAGCTGGTGAGTGCCGTGGTCAGTGGCAGTAAATGTTCGTGGAGCATACTGTATACATTTAAAGTAAAGGATGAGTGTGGCAATGAACTCAGTGGACAAAACTATACACGGAGTGGCAGCGATCAAAGTGCGCCGAGCGGAACTGCACCTGTGGCGATTACCGGTGTGAACGCTTGTCTTCCAACACAGAGCGAAGCGGATGCATCGTTTGATGCGGTGCTTGCGGCTTCAGGTTATTCAGACGGCTGTGGTGGTGTGGTGACGGCTGAGCTGGTGAGTGCAGTGGTCAGTGGCAGTAAATGTTCGTGGAGTATACTGTATACATTTAAAGTAAAGGATGAATGTGGTAATGAACTCACTGGACAAAACTATACACGCAGTGGAAGCGATCAGAGTGCACCAACTGGAACTGCTCCCGCTCTCATCACCGGCGTGAATGCCTGTCTTCCGACACAGGGCGAAGCGGATGCATCGTTTGACGCAGTGATTGCGGCTTCAGGTTATACAGATGGATGTGGTGGTACGGTGACGGCTGAGCTGGTGAGTGCTGTGGTCAGTGGCAGTAAATGTTCGTGGAGTATACTGTATACATTTAAAGTAAAGGATGAATGTGGTAATGAACTCACTGGACAAAACTATATACGCAGTGGAAGCGATCAGAGTGCACCAACTGGAACTGCTCCGGCTGCTATCACCGGCGTGAACGCCTGTCTTCCAACGCAGAGCGAAGCGGATGCATCGTTTGATGCGGCGCTTGCGGCTTCAGGTTATTCGGACGGATGTGGTGGCGTGGTGACAGCTGAGCTGGTAAGTACAAATATTTTGTCAGGAAGTTCTAATTGCAATTGGAGTGTAAATTATGCATTTAAAGTAAAGGATGAATGTGGCAATGAACTAACTGGACAGAGTTACCTGAGAAGCGGCAGCTGTCCATGGCCGATACTAGATTTAACGTTAAATGGACTTAATATTTTTAATCATTATGATGGAATAGATGACTCCGGAGTGATTGCAATATGTAATTCACTATCCAATAATTTACTATTCACAAAATTTGAAGAGAAGTCAGGTGTGCCGCCATCTGATAAATTGAAGATTATTCAACAATTCACGAGCACTAATGTGAATTCTTTATTTGTAAATGGCGTATTGCCGTTGAGTGCATTCTCGGCTCCATTTAGTGCCAATATTTCTTTGATCAATCCAAATATTGGAGGATCCCTTGTCATGCGTTACCGTATTTTTTACGATAGTGACAATAATAATATATTGGATGTCAACGAATGTACAAATGACTGGATCGTATACACCATCAATGTCAATCCGCTGCCAACTGTAAATCTAACCGGTAATTCCCTGGTATGTAAAAATTCGAGTATCGATGTTCAAGGTAATCCGACAGGTGGTTCAGGAATGTACAGTATTCATAACTGGCTTCAAATTGGTGGTGCGGGAAGCGTAAGTATCGTAAATCACCTTGATGGTACAGCGACGATAACCGGCACCATGGAAGGTCTTGTAAACCTCTATTATGAAGTCACAGACCAAAATGGATGCACTGGTTCAGGTGTTAAAAACATTACTGTCACAGATTGCGGATCTGTTGATTTTAAAATAACTGATCCTTGTTCATGTAATAATGATCAGACTTCCAATGGCGCGCAGGACGGAACTTTTAAAGAAAATGTATCAGTTTCCCCGACAACAGCTGCTCAGACCTGGACAGTCATAGCGATTGGTCGCCTTGCACCGGCCGGAGGATTACCTTCTGGTATCTCAGTTGGTAATACTTTGACTTATAATGCCGGAGGATATCATGAAATTAATTTTAAGCATGTTGATGATGCTGGCTATACGGTCATCGTTGAAGGCCCTAATCCGCTAACAGGATCACCAGGTTCTCCGGCGATGGGCAATGTTCAGTTTACTGCTTCGAATATATGTCAATACCCGGTTATAGCCTTTTCGCCCGCATTGCCAGACAATGTCTGCTACAAAAGCACACCCATTAATTTAGTTGTTTCAGAGGAAAATGGGTTTGCTGGAAGTGCAAGCTTTACGGTAAACGGTTTGCCCGCAAGTGTTTTTGATCCTTCACCTCCGCTTACCCCACCTGGACCATATCCTGTTACTTCAGACTTTACAGGTACATTTGTAAATAATATCAGTACCGATGTAAATCATCCGGCATTCCCTGGATGTATAACCAGTATTATAGATCAGGTAGGAATTTATCCGCCTCCGATGCTAACTTGCCCACCATCTTTTAACACTACTACAAGCGGTGACGACTTAGGAGACTGTGACATAAATCAATTATTAAATTATCCATCAACTGGTACATTATGTATGACTACGCTGGAAATCGGATTCGCCAAGTCGTTGCCGGAACCAGCATCAATTCCATTGGGAGGAATTGTATTGCCAGGTGCTACCGGTATGTATGCATTTTCAGCTGGCAAAACAATTATTACTTATACCGCTACCGATGCATCTAATAACACTTCTTCCTGTTCAGTATGTATAACGGTTGCGGACGATGAAAATCCATCCATTATATGTCCTACAAACATAACAGTCAATTGTGAACAGGGTGTTGATCCATCGGTGACTGGTAATCCAGGTGTTCAGGACAATTGTACTAGTCTGGTCACGGATATTGTTAAAAATGATGTTCGAATGAACGGAAGTTGTCCATACAACTATATTTTAACCAGAACATGGACAGCCACTGACAGTTCAGGAAATTATAGTCAGTGTGTTCAAACCATAACAGTTCAGGATACAACAAAGCCAGTAATCTCATGCCCATCGAATAAATTGCTAGATTGTCCGGCAGATACCACTACAATGGTGACTGGAGTGGCTACTGCGATGGACGCTTGTACGGTGACAACTTCAGTAAGCTATTCTGATGTGTCTATCGCTGGGTGTGCAGGTACTTATTCTACCACCAGAACATGGACTGCTTCGGATTCTTGTGGTAATCAAAATTCTTGTCAGCAAATCATCAATGTGCAGGATACCACAAGGCCAACAATCAGTTGTCCGTCTGATGTGACACTGAACTGTCCGGCAGATACAACAACCGCCAACACTGGTGTTGCAACAGCAAACGACGCATGTACAATCGGCACTGCCATTACATATCGTGATGCGAATGTTGCAGGGTGTGGAAATACCTATACGACGACCAGAATCTGGACGGCTGTCGATGCTTGCAATAATGTAAATTCATGTGCTCAGATCATTACAGTTCAGGATACCACAAGACCAACAATCAGTTGTCCGTCTGATGTAACATTTAATTGTCCTGCGGACACAACGACTGCCAACACTGGTGTTGCAACAGCAAACGATGTTTGTACAACGGGACCTGCCATTACATATCGTGATGCAAATGTTGCAGGGTGTGGCAATACTTATATCACAACCAGGACCTTTGTCGCAAATGATGCATGCGGCAACACGAATGCATGTACACAAGTGATTACAGTACAGGATACGACGCGACCAAATATAAGTTGTCCTTCAGATGTGACATTAAACTGTCCTGCGGATACAACCACCAGCAACACTGGTCTTGCTACGGCTCAAGATGCATGCACAGCAGTTCTTTCCATGACTTACAATGATGCGAGTGTCAACGGGTGTAACAATACCTTTATCACGACCAGAACCTGGAAGGCGACCGATGCCTGTGGTAATATGAATACTTGCGTTCAAATCATCAACGTCCAGGACACTTCTGGACCTTTGATCAGTTGTCCTTTAAACCGTACAGTTGGTTGCTATAACGATACATCCATTCTGAACACAGGTCGTCCAATTGTGACGGATGCTTGTTCGGGAGGAATAGCATTTTACAATTGGCGTGATGTCATTACCGATTCAACATGCATCGGCATGTTCAATGTACACAGATTTTTTTCGGCGACGGATGCCTGTGGTAACAGAAGTCAATGTGAACAAATCATTACTGTACGTGACAGTGTCAAGCCTGTAGCGATCTGCAGAAACCTTCAGTTTGTATACTCAACGGACCACTTTGTTGTTATTACGGCAGATAGCGTAAACAATGGCAGCTACGATAATTGTAGTTCGGAGGTTTTAATTAGTATTGATAAAGATACAATATACTGTAATCGTGGATTAAGCACCGATTATGTAACTCTTACGGTCAGGGATTCATGTGGCAATGCAGATACCTGTGTTGCTGAAATTACGCTGATAGATAATACGGATCCTGTTATCAATTGTCCGGGTGATCTGCAAGTTCAATTGAGTGAATGCGGTTGCTTTGCAAATTTGACGAGTCCCGGTGGACCACTGGCCGGAGGAATCACAGCGACAGATAACTGTGATACCTCAGTTCAAATAATTCAGTTATCTCCTTTGGGTATTCCGCTTGATTCTGTTCCTCCTGGCACACATACATTTGTATTTGCTGCTTTTGACGACTTTGGTAATTCAGATACATGTACTTTCAATGTGACGGTTGCCGGAACAAGTTCCTCAACAATTAGTTGCAGATCGCAGATCAATGTTTCTGTTGATGGAAGTTGTCATGCAACTGTAACCGGACTATCTCTCGTAACCGGAAGCAGTTGTCCTGAAAATTCATTCAAGGTTGTATTGTATGATGAAAATCATCATCAGTTGAATAGTAATATCGTTGATGCGTCATTTATTGGCAAAAAAATAACTGCCAGGGTAAGTTATCTCTGTGCAGGCAATAGTTGCTGGTCTACGGTACTGATTGAAGACAAGCTTCCACCCGTGTTAATTTGCAAGCCCGATACGATTGACTGTGGCGATACTTCCAGATTGGATTTGGTCCAGGAAGTAGTTGAAAATTGCGGCCCGGTAACGATTAATGAACTGGATCACAAAAGAGTTCAGGTTGCCTGCAATCAGGATATCATTGCCTATGATATCAGAACTTATCAGGCAAAGGATAAATATGGTAATTTAAGTAAAATTTGTGATGATACCAGTTATGTCAGAAGGGTGCATCTGGATAGCGTTATGTTGGATTCCATGACGTTGCATTACTCCTGCGGTTCTGGTTATGTTCCTGATCAGCAGGGAAATCCTACACCTGACAGGAAAACAATGCCTACTTACCACGGCAAACCACTCATGTCCAACTACGAATGTAATATTCATGTTAAGTATACCGATATTGTAATTAGTACAGACCGTTGTAAGAAAAAGATAATTCGGAACTGGGCTATCTATGAATGGTGGTGTAATCAAGAGTTTACAAGAACTTTTAATCAGTTGATTTCCATTGTAGATGATGTTGCACCGGTCATCACCACTTCCGATATTCAATTGGAGACGGTAGAGACAGGGACACCTGATTGCAAATTAAAATTCAGGATACCAACCATTGATGCCAAGGATCTTTGTTCAGGTGTTGATCATATTTCACTGTTTGTTGATGGGGCTGAAGTGCCATACCTGCCAGGAAACTATCAGGATATACTATATGGATCTCATGTACTGTCATTTGTAGTTTTTGATTACTGTGGCAATTCAGACACGCTGACCAAAGCAGTCAGGTTTGACGATAAGTTAATACCTACCGTGGTTTGCAAAGCCAATACAGTGATTACGATGAATTCAGGCACTACCGTTAGCTTGCCCGCGAAGAGTCTTGATAATGGCAGTTATGATCAATGCGGGCCAGTTACTTTGGAAGGACGACGCATGGATGTCATCAGCTGTGGAAGTACTGATTGGTCCACTGAATTAGTTTATTGTTGCGATGATATTGGACGTACCAATATGGCAGCACTCAAGGTGACGGATCAGTCAGGCAATACCGGAATTTGTATGGTCAATGTGATTGTTCAGGATAAGTCAAAGCCTGTTATTCAAGGATTGCCTGATCTGGAGGTCGATTGCAGACTGGGTTATGAAATCGCACATCTCGATAAAACATTCGGAAAGCTTGCTTTAACGGAGTCAGAGCGCAAGAATATTGTGATTGATCCAAAGTATCTGTTCCAGGTAACTGGTGTATTAAGAGATGGGCTTGCCACCGATAATTGCTCTGTTGTAATTACAGAAACAGTGGATACCTCCGGGCTTAATTCGTGTAGATTGGGAAGGATCGTCAGGAAATTTGTCGTCCGGGATAAATTCGGAAATACCGACAGCGTATACCAGAAGATCGATATTGCCAATCATTTCCCGTTGACTTTGTCCAATATTGAATGGCCAAGGGATTTGGACACAGCCAATGTATGTGATCCAAACAATCTCAGGCCAGAATTCCTTAGAAGTCCTTACAACGTTCCGGTGATCAGGGATGGCGTCTGTAGCCAGGTCGGCATTTCACACGAGGATCATATTTTCTATACTTCAAATGCTTCAGCAGGATGTTACAAAATATTGAGAGAATGGAAAATTACCGACTGGTGCTTTAGGGATCCAAATAATAGTTTTGTAATATTTAGTGATACACAGATCATCAAAGTCAACAATAGAATTGCACCAACGATCATCAAGCAATGTACGGATACCACAGTATGTTCATTCGATTCAATTTGTGGACCGCTGTCTTTGTCACTGTCAATCTCCGCATTAGATTTTTGCGGCGCCAACAGTGATCTCATTTACCGATATAAATTGGACTTTAACGGTGATGGCGTAATTGATCTGGTCAAGTCACAGATCGGTGATCCTGTAGCGAGCGGTTCATGGCCATTGGGAAGACATTTGATCTACTGGGAAGTGGAAGACCGTTGCGGAAATATTTCAAAATGTCATTCGCAAGTCAACCTTCTGAACTGTAAACCACCAACGGCCTATGCATTTAAAGAATTCAATATCAAGCTTCACGGCGAGGACACAAATGGCGACCAGGTTCCCGACAAAAAGGTTGGAGAGCTGTGGGCCAGTGATCTGAATGCTGGTTCAAAACACGGCTGCGGTTACTATATCACCTTTAGTTTCAGCAGGGATACCAACGATAAAAAAAGGGTATTCACCTGTGATAGCATCGGCGACCGTACTGTCGAACTCTGGGTTACTGATATTAATGGCAATGCATCCGTTGTCAAGACAGTTATTCATGTAGAAGATGACCCCAATCAATTGCCGGTTTGTCCTAAAAAACTGACCTCAAATGTCCTTGGACAGATCACTGCACCTTCCAGTGAAGAAGTAGAATCTGTAGAAGTCGAGCTTCAAAATTCCGGGTTGGCAAAAAGTCTTACCAATCACGTCGGTGAATATGCTTTTCTCGATATGCCTGTCGGAGGTGATTATGTGGTCAAACCATACAAGAATGACGACTGGCTGAATGGTGTAACCACCGCGGATATTGTAGAAATCCAGAAATACATTCTGGGTAAAAAGGAAATTACGGATCCATATAGGATGATTGCTGCGGATGTCAATAACTCGAAATACGTCTCCTCAGCCGACATTTCAGAACTTAGAAAATTGATTTTAGGAATTACAACTGATGTAAAGAAGAATACCAGCTGGCGATTCATTTCAAAAGATTACCAAATGGTACCGGCAGATAATATATTGAAAGAAAATTTACCCGAACAATATGACATACGGTCACTTCAAGCGGATGTCAAGGCTGATTTTACCGCGATTAAAATTGGTGATCTGACTGGCAACGCAAAAACCAAAGGAATCAATGGTGGTGTCATCATCAGGACGAGTGAAGTAATGGATTTGAGTTTTGAGGAAATTTATTTGAAGAAAGGCGATGAATATGAAGTTCATTTTTATTCCGGCAATCTGAATGAATTTACAGGTTTGCAGACAACCTTAGTCTGCCGTAGGGATAAAGTTGAAATTCTATCGGTCAGCGGAAACGATGCGTTGAACCTGGGTCCGGAGCACTTTAACCTGAATGAACTTCCAGGTGGACTATTTTCGGTGAGTTGGAATGCAACCCACGAAACAACAGATAACAGACTATTTTCCATTAAAATAAAAGCGCTATCCGGTGGCTGGCTGAGTGAATATCTCAGACTAAGCAACGACATTACACAGACCCTTGGTGTGAGCCGCTCTGGTAAAGAATGCTCCTTGCAATTGAGACATTTTAATTCTAATCCGACTGAATTTGCCATTCTTCAGAATGAGCCCAATCCATGGAAAAGTACAACGAGCATTGGCATGATTTTGCCGGTGTCCGGAATGGCTCAACTAACGGTATTTGATGCGACGGGTCTTGTTGTGTTACAGACCGAGCGATGGTTTGAGAAAGGAACAGGTCAATGGATTTTGAATAAAAACGATCTGAAGGGTAGTGGGATTTTCTTCTACCAGGTGAATTTTGGAAATCAAAACAAGTCAGGAAAAATGATCCTTATTGAATAGTCAAAAATGATATTTTTATAACCGCGATAACCAAAACCAAAACATGAAGTACCTGGTACTGCTACTATTTCTTTGCCAAACATTATCCGGTCAGACTGATCGTCAACGACTGAAGTCAATTATCAGTGCCTTGGACCCTGCATGGTCTTTGGCTGATATTTACATCCAGTCAGATTATTATGATGATAATCTGAAACTGCATCATTATTATTTTCTGGAAGAAAAAAATGGTCTTGCCGTTTACCCGGAAGTAATGAGTATTCATTTGGATGTACAGGGTAATCCGGTTTATCAGCATATTCATGCGCCAACCTCTTTAGTCCTGGATAAGAAAGCTGATCAATCGATTGCTCAAGAAGTTTTGATCGGAAGATATCTGGCCTTAAAAGGAATTGGTTCTAGGGTAATCGCAGACCCCACTGAGCATCGCAAAGAATGGAGGGTTGCAAGTTACACTGTAGATCATTTGCCGGGTTCAAGGATTCAGGCAGAAGATTGCTACTACGAATCAGTCGGCCGTCTTGTACGTGCCGTCCGACTTTATACCGAAAATCTCGAGCCAGGCCAATGCACATTGGCTTACCTCAGTGCTGCAAATGGAAAGCTCTTATATGAAAAGGACCTCAATCTGCACTGTGGACTTGAGACGGTTCCTTTAAGGCATGACAATTATTTGGAGTTGGTTCCTTCGAATACATTGCCGTTTTCAAATTCCTGTTACAGGGTTTATCCTGTGCCGATTGAGTCCCCGAACCATGGGAGTCGAAAACTTGAATTTTCACCCTGGCTCAAGGCATCGAATGCCAGTCCACTCGGATGGCATAGTGATGGTCAGTATAATTATTATTCAAGTGAAGGAAATAATGTGGATGCCTACGAAGATATGGACGGAGACAATCAACCAACCGGTGGCGACCTTGCCAGGGCATATGGTGGCGCTGCACTGAACTTCGATTTTAACTATGATACCACCAACTCTCCTCCGCTCAATAAAAATGCTTCAATTACCAATTTGTTTTACTGGACCAACATCATGCATGATGTATGGTATCAATATGGATTTAACGAATCAGCGGGTAATTTTCAATACAATAATTTTAACAAAGGAGGCCTCGATCTGGATAACGTGATTGCAGAAGGACTAGACAACATCAACACATCCAGGAACAATGCCAATTTTTCTTGTCCACCGGATGGATATCCGGGGCGACTGCAAATGTATGTTTGGCAAGTGCCAACCTGGGATACAGTTCAGATCGAATCTCCGGTCTCTCTTCGTCTTGCAGCAGTGCATTCCGCAGTGAGTCCCAGCCTGCTTGCGCCACTCAGCGGAGATGTTGTGCAGGTCAATGATGGTTCCGGTTATCCGCTGCAAGGTTGCAATCCATATATCAACGGTCCTCAGATCAACGGTAAAATTGCATTGCTGGATCGCGGAATATGTAATCTCAATACAAAGATCACCATGGCACAAAATGCAGGTGCAATGGCCATGATCATTTGTAATGTAGATGACAATCCTCCTTCTGTTATGGGAGGAATTTCCAGTGGTGTGGGCATACCCGTTATCAATATTTCAAGGACTGACGGCAATCTCCTCAAAAGTTACCTCGGTCAACAGCTCAAAGTAACGTTATGGCCATCCAGCGCTTATAAATTTCAAGCTGGAGGTAAAAAATTTCTGTTTAGTCGTGCAGCATTCGGAGCCAAGATTCCGACTTCGCTCAATGCCACACTTACTTCTGTAATTGACCAGGGCGGAAATATTCACGATGCCTGTAATCCTATCATCAACAATCTCGCCGGACAAATTGCGCTGATTGAAGATGGTAACTGTGAAGTATCCTATAAAGCATATCAGGCTCAACTGGCAGGCGCTGTTGCTGTGGTCATTGGTATGAATACATCAGGCTATCCGTATGTTCTTCCAGCGGGCAGTTACGGAAGTCTCGTCAGCATTCCGGTGATCTGTGTCGCTCAGGCCGATTATCAATATCTCCTCAATATAACACCATTATCCGCCAGATTAAGCAATACGATTCCGCAGCTGATTGATGTTGACTTTGATGCCGGAATTGTTTCACACGAATATGCACATGGCATCAGTATCAGGTTGACTGGTGGCCCGAATAACAATGCCTGTCTGATTAATGCAGAACAAGCCGGTGAAGGTTGGAGCGATTATTTTGCACTTGCGATGACGATGAAACAAACAGATCTGGCATACCAAAACAGGGGAATCGGAACCTGGCCCAGCGCGCAGGGTAACAGTGGTGTGGGTATCAGGCCGACACCATACAACGTAGATATGTCTGTTGATCCGGCAACTTATGGTATGCTGACGGATCAGATAAAGATTAGTCAACCGCACGGAATAGGATATGTATGGTGCTCAATGATATGGGATATGACCTGGGCAATGATCAAACGATACGGATTTGAATCAGATATTTATAATGCCGGTTCGACAGCCGGAAATATCAAATCATTCCAGCTGGTCATGGCCGGTTTAAAAATTCAGCCCTGCGGACCAGGGTTTGTGGATTCGCGCAATGCCATTTTGAAGGCAGATACTTTGTTATACAATGGTGCAAACGCCTGTCTGTTGTGGAATATTTTTGCACGCCGGGGACTCGGTTACAGTGCCAATCAGGGCAGCCCTAATTCCAGAGATGACGGAATTCAAGCATTTGACCTGCCGCCATTCTGCTCCAAAATGAGTGAGACGGAACTATTTGGATCGTCCACCCTTGATCTCGATGAGATTCTGCTAGATGCAAGCGCAGTGAATGAGGGTATTCAGCTGAATTGGTCAGTTTTTCTGACCAATAGGACCGAACGCACTGTTATTAAACGTTGGGACGAATCCGGTTCAGAAATCAAAATTGAACTCAAACAAGGAAATAGCACCTCTTATCTGGATCAAAATGTCAAAGCAGGTGAGACTTATCATTACCAGGTGCTGGGATATGATGACATTGGAGAATGGCACAAAAGCAATAAAGCTACAGTAGGATTTGGGCATCAGGGGGAATGGCAATTAAGTCCTAATCCGGCACATGATGAAATTTTGATATTCAACCGTGATTTAAACAATGAGTCGGTTGACATTCAATTATTCGACGCTTTACAGCATCCGTTGTCTTCAAGCAGATTCTTCATCAGGACCGGTGACAAGATAAAAATTAATACTTCTGAACTTGCAGTTGGCCAATATATTATTTTGATCAGTGATGCAGCCGGTGTGACCGTGCGTCTGTTTGTTAAAATCTAATTTTCAACATTATCGAAATAAGTTGGAGAGGATTAAAATGGTAATCTTTCGAAGTATAATTTTATGCAAGATAGATTGCAATGTTCCCGACGATATTTGTATGCACTAGATGCGAATGGTAAATCACGAATCAGCGTAAATTGCGCTCAAATCAATGTGAGACAATTTACTTAGGACTTCTCGCTTACTGAATTGTTTTGTACTTCGGTATTCAAAAATGGGGTGATGTAATCAGGTCTTCAAATTGATGGAAATTGATATCTTCGCCTCATGACAAGGGCGCTATGGTTTATTTTCTTAACCGTATTTCTGGATGTAACAGGATTTGGATTGATCATACCTGTATTGCCGCGACTAATCCAGGAGCTTGGTCATGTGACCATCAGTGAAGCATCACCGATCGGTGGCTGGATGGCCGCGTCGTACTCCATCATGTTGTTTTTATTTGCCCCGATCATGGGAGGGTTGAGCGACCAATTCGGCAGACGCACGGTTCTTATGTTGTGCCTGGCTGCATTTGGACTGGATTATATCATTCAGGCTTTAGCACCAAATCTTACCTGGTTATTTGCAGGAAGGATTATAGCAGGGATTACAGGTGCCACCTATTCCGTTGCCGGAGCATATATTGCCGATGTTAGTAGCGCAGAGAAGCGCGCACAGAATTTCGGACTGATTGGTGCAGCATTTGGTCTAGGATTTATCGTCGGCCCATTACTTGGTGGAGTTCTTGCAGAATATGGACTGAGAGTTCCATTTTACGGGGCGGCAGTATTGGTGTTTCTAAATTTCTTATTCGGATTTTTTGTACTGCCTGAATCCCTTGCCGAATCCAATCGCCGCAAATTCGACTTCCGTCGCGCCAATCCATTCGGAACATTAAAAATTTTATTCCGCTATCCCGTGATCAGGGAATTTACATTTGTTTTGTTTCTCACTTATATGGCTCATTTCTGCCTTCAGGCAACTTGGACCTATTATACGATCGAAAAATTTAAATGGAATGCCGCAATGATTGGATATTCACTTGCAGCAGTAGGTTTATGTACTGCCATCGTGCAGGGTGGTCTTACCCGCATCCTCTTGCCAAAAATGGGTACACGCAATGCGGTATATACTGGTATGGGTATGGTGACAGTTTGTTACATGGCTTATGCTTTTGCGCCTTCAGGTTGGGTCATGTTTGTCATCATGGTGCCTTTTTCCCTTGGTGGGTTGGCCAGCGCAGCCATTCAGGGTCTTTTATCAAATCAGATTCCGCCGGACGCACAGGGTGAAATGCAAGGTGGCATGACCAGCCTGATGAGTGTGACAGCGATACTGGGTCCTTTGTTGATGACCCGCATTTTTTATTATTTTACACACCAGGGTGCGCCGTTTTATTTTCCGGGTGCCCCGTTTTTTGCAGCATCGGTGTTGTGTGCCAGTGCTTTTGTATTGATGCTCAGGGCTCTGAAAAGGGTGCCTGCTGAAAAAATTACTTGATCAAGATTTATGCTACTTCTGTTCACAGAATAATACAACTTCGATGAAAAAAATACTGAGCTTCTTACCGCTATTTATGTTGTCGCTTCAGCTTTTCGCGCAACCTGATTTTCACCAGTTTGCCGGATGTCATAATGCCCAGCTGTCCGCGTTGCTCAATCGTCCTCCACTGTCACCGGAGGAAGTTCTTTTGATGGAAAATTCGAACCGCCGGAGTGATTCATTTGATATACTCAATTACTTTATTCATCTCGATGTTACCCAAGTCGCACAAAAATCCATTTCAGCCCATACACAAGTTTCATTTCGCACAAAAATGGATCAGTTGCAGAGCATTACCCTCGACCTTAAAAAACTAACGGTAGATTCGGTGTTATTCGAAGGTCAAAAGGTCTATTATAATTACGATACGAGTATCACTCTTGTGTTTTTCGGACGCGCCTTGAATACAGGATTTGATGGTCTAGTTGATGTATATTACCACGGCATACCCCATAAAGATCCTGTGTGGGGCGGTGTTTATTTCGTTCCGAACTATATTTATAATCTCGGTATTGGTCTAAGCACGACGCCTCCCAATTTTGGAAAAGTGTGGTTCCCATGTTTCGATAATTTTGTAGAAAGGACAACCTATGATTATGAAGTAACTTCCCAATCACCGGGCAGGGCATACTGCGTAGGCCATTTTGTAAAAGAGGATAGCCTGGATAATGGCAAGATCCGCAGGACTTACCGCATGGACAATCAGATCCCGACTTATCTTTCCAGTTTTGCGGTCTCAGATTATGTTGTGGACCGTAGTCTGACGACTTCACTTGCCAATCCGGATCTGCCAATAGACCTGATTGCCCGTCCGGCAGACCTGGCCATGATGCGTTCACAGTTTGCCAAAATACCGGATGCTTTGGATGCGTTTGAGTTTTGGTTCGGGCCGTATCGTTTTGAACGAATCGGTTTTGTCGCGACGACCGTCGGTGCGATGGAACATCCAACCAATACTGCGTATCCAATTTCAACAGTCACTGCAGGAAGCCTTACGGACAATGAATTGTTGTATTCACACGAATTTGGTCACCAGTGGTGGGGCAACCTGACCACGCTGGATGATGCCCGGGACATGTGGATCAAGGAAGGCAATGCAGAGTATTCTTCGCATTTGTTTTTGGAATATGCGTACGGGCACCGGAGGTTTCTATCGAAGGTCAGGGATAACTTATCGGATATAATTTTTAACGCACACGTCAATGATGGAGATTACCTGCCGTTGTCACCGATGCCCTACGAACACACGTATGGGACGCATACTTACCGTAAAGGTGCGGCGATGATCCATAACCTTCGCGGATACCTTGGCGATTCATTGTACAGAAGTGTTTGCCATACCATATTTGATAGTCTCACGGGCAAAAGTATGAATGCTTACCAGTATCGGGACTTTATTAACCGAAACTCTCCGGTCCCGGTAACCAATTACTTCGATGATTATATTTTCAATCGCGGTTACACGGGATTTTATGTGGACAGTTTTTTACCCAGTCCCATTTTGAGTCGCAATATTTATTTTCTTAAAGTCAATCAGAAACTACATCACGCAGATCATTTGTGCCATGATGTGCCGCTGGTAGTCAGTGCATACGATGAGCATTTTAACCGTATTGAAAAAAAGATTCAAGTTGATGGCGCGGAGACCTGGGTTGAGGTCGAATTTCCGATTGCCTTTCAGCCTGTCTTTTTTCTTTTAAATGATGACCAGCAGTTGAATTATGCTGCACTGCAGGATAATGGATATTTTAATAGTACTGGATCACTGGCATTGGTTGGTTCCGGAATGACCCCATCCATTACACAAATCGGCGATACCGCTTTTATTAATATTGTACATCATCTGGTTGGTCCTAGCGAAGGTTCCCGAAGCAAAAATGTACTCCGGATTTCTCCCACACATTTCTGGCAGGTCAGCGCCATCGCCAAAAGTAACTTAAAGTTAGCAGGCAGAGTAGATTATAACGGTTCTTCAGAAAGTGGGTTGGATTACGAAATTCTGAAAGCCGGTGAAGACAGTGTCATTCTGGTCTATCGCAGGGATTTTACTGAGCCATGGCGCGAATACCGGCCGTCAACCAAGATCAAAGTTACGCCCAACGACCGTCGCGGATTTATACGCCTTGATGAAATGATCCCTGGAGAATATGCGCTTGCGTATGGATATTCCTCCACGGTGCAGACCAGCAATCCTGAATTGTCAGATATCAGTGTATATCCTAATCCGGCCTGCGATTATATTGTATGTGTCATGCCTGACCAGGATCTTTACAAATACGAAGTGTACAATTCAGCCGGGACCATGATTACCCACGGTCAGTCAGAGAATCAAGAGCAAACAATGCGAATACCATTGCCGCAAATGCCGGAAGGAGAATATTATTTGGTGATATCGGGTCAGCATTGTCATGGTGTCGCAGAGCAAAAACTGGTCATCGCTCACTAAATTGAATACTGAAGACTCCGGGATTCTTGCAATTGTTTTGGAGATGAATGCTTCGGTCGCAAAGCGATAGACCGTCCTGGATCTTCATTGGTCGAAGAATTGTGTGATTCGGTCGAAGGCCTGAACAATTGACATATGGCTATGTTAGTTGTCCATAGTCCGCCGTATGGTTCCTGTGTTTATGATTTTTGTGTTGTGCATCCTGTTTGCGATCGACCTGTATACATTTCAGGGATTCAGATTGCTGATCGCGGGCGCCGGCACCTGGTACAAGTTTATGGTATATGCTTACTGGATGATCAGCATTCTGTTGCCGCTTGCATTTATCATTTTTATGGCGCGAAACCGCTATCAGCATCAACTTCCGGGAGTAGGCGTTTTCATTGGAAACCTTTGGTTGATCCTGCTGGTCAGCAAGTTGGTGTTCATCGTGTTTCTTTTTATGGAGGATATCAGCAGGGTATCTGGTTTCCTGTTTAGTAAAATTTCAAGTCTTGTTGATTCATCCAAAGCAACAGATTCAGTGTCCATTGCCTCCCGAAGAAAATTTATCAGTCAGGTCGCGTTGGGTATTGCATCGTTGCCCTTCGCTTCACTCATATACGGTGTTGTCGCGGGAAGATTTAACTATAAAATACACCGACTGACACTTCATTTTCCTGATCTTCCGGATGCTTTCGATGGTTTTAAGATTACCCAAATCTCCGATGTTCATTCCGGAAGTTTTGATTCAAAAGAAGGTGTGATCAAAGGCCTCGAAATGATTAAATCATTGGACAGCGATCTGCTGGTTTTTACGGGTGACCTTGTCAATACATTTTCAGAAGAATTTGATCCGTGGATTGATGAATTTAAAAAACTACGCGCACCTTATGGGCAATTTTCAATCCTGGGGAATCATGATTACGGCGAATATGCCGAATGGAAAAGTCAGGATGAGAAGCAAAGCAATTTTGAACGCATCAAAGCACATCACGACAGTATTGGTTTCCGACTGATGCTGGATGAATCCGTCCGCATTGAAAAGGAAGGAGCGCACCTTCAATTGCTTGGCGTTGAGAATTGGGGTCAGGGATTCGGACAAAGGGGTAACCTTGCCAAAGCCTTGAGTGATGTCGGAGAAGAGGATTTTAAAATACTTTTATCACACGATCCGACGCACTGGGAATATCAAGTTAAAAAACATCCTCAGCAAATTCATCTTACGCTGAGCGGTCATACCCATGGTATGCAGATGGGTGTGGAGATCCCAGGATTTCGGTGGAGTCCGGCGCAGTACAGATATCCCAAGTGGGCTGGCCATTATGAGGAAAATGATCGTCATCTTTACATCAACAGGGGTTTTGGTGTACTTGGATTTCGCGGAAGAGCAGGAATATGGCCGGAGATCACGCAGATTGAGTTGCGGAAAGCATGATATTGATGACATCTTCTGGCACCATGAAGAAAATCCATTGCCGCATTTCTAATAACCGGAATGAACCTCATTCCACAAATTAAATTGAATGGCTGAAAGAGCAAAAATCAGCAAGGAAGGATTACTCAGCGCATACCGAATTCTGCGTTTCATCAAACCATACAAATGGTCATTTATATTGGGCATGCTATGCCTTGTGATTTCAAGTTCGATGTTCATGATTTTTCCGGCAGCAGCCGGTGAAATGGCGAATACTGCGATCGGCAAGGGTAAATGGAATGTTTCTGTTCGTGAATTCGGATTGTTATTTCTTATTATTCTCATCGTGCAAGGTCTATTATCTTATCTGCGCACCGTATTCTTTGCAACGGTGAGTGAGAAAGGTGTGGCGGATGTCCGCTCTGAACTATACCGGAAAATTATCACCCAAAATATGGAGTTCTATGAGAGCCGGCGTGTTGGTGAATTGACCAGCAGACTGACAGCAGATGTAGAACAATTGCAAAGCGCATTTAGTATTACTTTGGCAGAATTTATCCGTCAGATTGTTATTCTGGTGATAGGCCTCGTGGTGATTGCCTGGATGACGCCTCATCTTGCGCTGATCATGATGCTCACTTTTCCGGTAATCGTTATCAGCTCAGTGCTGTTTGGTAGATACATCCGTTCACTTTCCAAAAAGCGTCAGGACAGTCTTGCAGAGACCAACATTATTGTTGAAGAGAGTCTGCAGTCATTTCCCACGCTGAAGGCATTTGCGAATGAGAAATTTGAGATTGGAAGATTTACAAAAAGTATCGGTCATATGGTCGATATATCGATGAATTATGCCCGCATGCGGGGGTTGTTTTTCATATTCATTATTACGGTGCTATTTGGAGGATTGTTTTTTATACTCTGGAGAGGCGCCTTGCTTGTGCAGAGTGGCGAAATGGCTGCTGGCGATTTGTTTTCATTTATTGTATACACGGGCATCATCGGCGGAGCGATCGCCGGAATTGGTAATCTGTACAGCACGCTTGCCGGTTCCATCGGGGCTACAGAGCGAATTCAAGAGATACTGGACAAGGAATCGGAAGTCGATCCCGAACAGGCAGCACAAACTGAAAGGTTGCAACTGAAAGGGGAGATCGAATTCAGAAACTTGAGTTTTTCTTATCCTGCAAGACCTGATGTAGAAGTGCTGAAGCAAATCAGTCTCCGGATCCAAAAAGGACAGCGCATTGCCCTTGTGGGAAGCAGCGGTGCCGGCAAGTCGACGATCGTAAGCCTTTTGATGAGATTTTACTCAATTCGAAATGGAGACATACTTGTTGATGGGCACAATATCGAGTCCTATGACCTTACGGCGTTTCGCAAAAACATAGCGGTGGTGCCACAGGAGATTTTGTTATTTGGAGGAACCATCCGCGAAAATATTTTATATGGCGCTCCGCACGCCAGTGAAGAGCAGGTATTGGCCGCGGCCATACAAAGTAATGCGATGGATTTCATCAATGGTTTTCCGGATAAGATGGATACGATTGTCGGTGAACGTGGCATCAAACTCAGCGGAGGGCAGCGACAGCGAATTGCAATTGCCAGAGCCATACTCAGAGATCCTTCGATATTGATTCTAGACGAGGCTACTTCATCGCTTGATGCGGAATCAGAGCGGACAGTTCAAGAAGCCCTGGATCACCTGATGAAAGAAAGAACATCGATTATTATTGCTCACCGCTTATCCACTATCCGTGAAGCAGATTGCATTTATGTGTTGCGTGGCGGCGAAATCGTGGAGCACGGTACACATGATGAATTGGTGCGAGATCCTGATGGATTTTATCATCATCTGATCAGCCTGCAATTGGAGAATGAATCCAAACCAGCTGTCAATGGTAAAACTGAATTGATCATACAATAAGTTCTCATTGCTTTTTACTTGTTCTGATTCAATCTACAAGAGGAATTAATCTGGGTTATTTTGTTCCTAATATTTCTGTAGGAAAAATTGATGACAAGATTGCTTATTACAAGATAGCTTGCGAGATAATCAAATGCTCAATGGAATTGATTTCAATTTGAGTAGCTTGAAATCCGTAATCAGGAAGTTTCAAAGAATTTCAAGATCATAATAAGAATACGCCGGGTTCATTATATTTGCATTAAGCTATTTACAACGATCATTAAAACTCTGTTTATGTCAGCTAATAAAATGGTTTTTTGTCTCGTCCTGTTGGTGATATCCGTTAGCGCTACAGCGCAATTCAATGCCGGGCTTGTCTTTGGTTCTGACTTTTATCAGCAGTATGCCAATCCTGTGAGTGGCACAACAACCAGCGGACGTTCTTCCGGGTCAGTGGGTAGTTTTATTCTGGGGGCAGAAGTCATGGCAGGTGCACGTAACTTCTCAATTGGTGTACAGGCTTCGGCCAATCTTGCACCATTGGCGCTGGACATCAATGAATATAAGGGGTTAGGTGCCGTAGCATTTCCTGTAATGGCCAAACTGAATTTTGGTGCCTTGTCTGGATTTAGTTCCAAATTAACAGGTGGATATCTCGGTGGCGGCTTACAGTGGAGCCGTACTGAACTGTTCGGACTTAACTCCAAACATCGGAATGTGGAAAGGGATCTTTACAGCTGCCCGTTTGGAGAATTGGGACTTGGTGGCGGTTTTGGCGGACTGACAGGCGTATTCTACGTTCGTCTGGGATTTGGACCAGACAAAAGGCGTGTGCTGAATATTGGAATCACAACAAGAATTGATTTTAAGAAAAATAAGCAGCTGTTCAGCCCTGCCAAGAATCCGCTCAAATCATAATGACTCAGACATCCTTGTCGCTGAAGACGCTGCATACATTCGGTGCAGAAGCCTTTGGACGTGAAATTCATTTTATCCGATCAGAAGACGATCTTCAGTCTTTTTTTGGCCTGGATCCTGCATCATTTTATATCCTTGGAGGGGGCAGCAATATTCTGCCTGTGCAGACCATAGACCGGGTCATTCTGCGCAATGAAATCAGGGGAAAGGAGATTATACACGAGGATGAAGAGTCGGTCACGGTTCGTATTGCAGGGGGAGAGGACTGGGATGAATTTGTCCAGTGGGCGCTCGATCAGAGTTGGTCCGGCATGGAAAACCTGAGTCTTATACCTGGTACCGTTGGCGCAGCACCAGTACAGAATATCGGCGCGTATGGTGTTGAGCTGAAGGAGATCTTTGTACGACTTGAAGGTGTGCTTTTGACTGAAGGCAAAGCGATGGTATTAAATAAGGAGGCTTGCCGCTTTGGATACCGCGACTCAGTTTTTAAGCAAGAACTTAGCGGCAAATTTTTTATTACGCGGGTGCACCTGCGCCTGAATAAAAAATTCAATCCTCAGCTCAGTTACGGCAATATTGCAGAACGTCTCAAAGAAAAAAATATAATACATCCCGATGCGCACGCGGTCAGCGGGGTGGTGCGCGAGATCAGACGAAGCAAACTGCCAGACGTCGGTGTACTGGGAAGCGCCGGAAGTTTTTTTAAAAATCCAGTAGTGGATGTTGATACGTATGAACGCATTCGCGTGCTGACGCCCGAGGTGCCGCATTATCCTGCGAAGGAAGGGTATGTCAAGATACCGGCCGGATGGCTGATCGAACAATGTGGATGGAAAGGACGCAGAATAGGAGCAGTGGGCTGTTATGAAAAGCAGGCCCTGGTCATTGTGAATTACGGTGACGCCAGCGGTAGCGAAATTCTGGCATTCGCCGGAATGATTATTGAAGATGTGAAGAGCAAATTCGGCATTACACTGACACCAGAGGTGAATGTGTGGCGGTAGGGTAGGCTTTTGGATGCTAAAACGCGGTTAAGTTATCATGTTATTATTTAGATCACACTTTCAGTTTTTCGCACTAAATTTAATGCAGTGATTACCCAATTCGTAATATGATCATGACTTTATCAATTAAGAGATATGAATACGTTTAAATCTTCAAAAACATTTAGACCGGATGAGAACATTGCTTATGCAGACGGTTCAGTGGTGAGTAAAATGGTGATTAAAAAGCCGACAGGAAATATTACGCTTTTTGCTTTTGACAAGGATGAAGGACTGTCAGAACACAGTTCACCGCATGATGTCTTGATTCAGATACTGGATGGTATTGCTGAGATCACGATCGCAGGCAACCCGCAAATCATCCATAAGGGTGAGTGCATTATTTTTCCATCAAACGTTCCACACTCGCTGAAAGCAAAAGAGAAATTTAAAATGATGCTGACCATGATCAAGAGTTAGATCAGAATGGGGTTCCAAAAGAAACATGTTTCGAACACTAAAAATTGATTCATGGAATTTTGGTAAACATATTTAAAGTCTTAAATGCATTTAATAATAAGACAATCAATATTTAATAAATAATTAAATATCGTTATATAAAAATACCCTTGGTTTTATTGGCGCTTTACTTATTTTTATACCGGATGGCAGAAGACAGCTTGGCTTGGAAGGGAGGCGATAGAACGTGCAGAGATACCAAAAGGGCTTCCCGTTACATTGTCCAAGAATAAACTGCCTTTCAAATTTACCCATACATATCCGTTGGCTAACAACGCGTTCATTCGAACAGGTCTTAAAGTAGAAGCTATATAACCAACTTGTGGATATGATCAGACTGTATCTCCGTATCATTCAAATTATTGCATTGTTGCTCTGGTTGACTCAGGCACAGATCATGGCATGTGGGCGCACCGCGGATTCTCTCGTTTTGGTCAAGTTGAATCAATCCACCAATGGCAATAACTGGATTACAAAATGGCGATTTAATGAGCCCATCAATACCTGGTACGGAATAGCACTGGACATCAACGGCTGTGTCATTCAGATCAACCTCAATAACAATAATCTCAAGGGGAGCCTGCCAACTGAGATTGGGAATCTCGGTGCGCTCAACAGGTTATTTTTATTCAGCAATGAGCTTAGCGGAGAATTACCAACCTCACTAGGCAACCTGACCGAATTACTGGAATTAAATGCTGAAGGTAATTTTTTTACAGGCAGTATTCCATCAACGCTTGGTAATTTAAACAAACTGGGTATGCTAGTCCTTGGGGACAATGCGCTGACCGGGCATGTGCCGGAAGGAATTAATTTTCTGGATCATCTGATTCTGCTGGATTTATCCCGCAACAAACTCAGCGGAGGTATTTCAAATAATATTTTCAGATTAAGCAAGTTGCAGACACTGGACTATTCGGAGAATGAGATGTCAGGAGAAATCCCGGCAACCATCAGTTCGATGAATGCACTTCGCAACCTTTACCTCAATAATAATCACTTCTTCGGCGAACCGCCAGCGGTTATGTCTCAGCTCCTGAATATGACCAATCTCTGGCTCAACGACAATGCGTTCACGGGACGTGTACCTGATCTCACCCAATCTCCTTTAATCAGTCTAAGGATCGAAAATAATTTTTTTAATTCGATACCTGACTTTTCTGTTGTCAAGACATTTGGCAGGGTTGATCCGGGAGGACTGGTTATGTATAACAATTACTTTACTTTTGAAGATCTCATTCCTTTACTGGCCTTACCACGTTTTGTAAACTGGAATTTTAAACCACAACGACCGGTATCGGTAGATTCTATTCAGTACGTTCAGTATGGTTCGAACTACGCGATTCGGCTATATACAGATCCTGGTATTTCGGACAATAACTACAAGTGGTTCAAGGATACTTCCAAACTGACCATATCGAATCAGAATTTTTTTCAGATCATACAACTTGATGAAAAGCAGGAAGGGTATTATTACGGTAGTTTTGTAAATCAGTTATTTCCTGATTTTGAAATTGAAATCCCTTTTATTCGCATTGTCGGATTTAATCCATCCAAATGTGATTCACCGCTGGCGGGTAACACCTGTGATGAAGCTCCTTCATTTTGTAACACCAATGACCTTCATAATTACTGCGGTAATCTTAGTATCAGTGATGAAATCAAGAAATCTAATTTTTGTGATAGCACTGACCTCATTGAAAATCCGCGTTATCTGCGATTTACCGCAGCAAGTGACAGTGTGATGCTTGAGATTTTTCCAATGAGTTGTAATGAGGTGAATGAAAACGGGCAGATCTATAAAGGATTGCAAGCAGCCATCCTTGAGTCCTGTGATACTACGCACCGCACGTCCCTGTATTGTACTAATAATTGCTTTGATCATCCGTTCTTTATCGGTGGAGGCGGTTTTGTCAAGGGGCGAGAATATATTCTTGTGATTGATGGTTGCAGGGGTAATCTGTGCAATTACCTGATCAAAGTCAGGCAGGGACGAAGTTATTTTAAATTATTACCTGACAGTCTGATCGCCGGTGAAAAGTATTATTGTCCAGATACTTCGGATCATTTTTACAGCATCCGTCCTATTGCCGGTGCTACGGATTATGGCTGGTATGTCAATGACAAACTGGTCAGCATTTCGTCTGATACTTTTCTGAAAATTAAAAATTTTACCCCCGGAAGCTATACAATCGGTGTCAGGGGATTTGCCAAATGCGACTCGACGAATCTGGTCAGAACCACAGTCCGAATCTTTAGTGAACTGAAAGCTGATCAGTTTACCTCCACAAGATTATTCAGGGATTCCGTGTATCAGATTCGTTTTAAGGTGATCGGAGGAACAAGGCCTTACAAATTGCTTCAGGGAAACGGGCAGTTTGACAGTCTGACGGGAGATTTTATCAGTGGCCTTCGATTATGCAAAAGCGATTACTTGTTTCAAATTATTGATAGTAATCAGTGTATTCTGACGGTCAGTGGTCGTGAAAATTGTTCCTGTGATTCCTACGCAGGGACAATGCCAACGGAATTGCTAACTGTGTGTGACGGCAGCAATATTGTGGCGCGTAACAACAATGACTTTGTACGAGACACCGGTGATCTTTCGACATACATTTTCTGCAGTGATTCAACGAAGCCGGTACAATCGCAACTTCGCATTAACACGAGCGGAATATTCCCTTTTGATGTCAGCAGATATAAATATGATTCTATTTATTATCTGGTCTTTGTTATCGGTCGTACAAATGGGCAGGGTCAAATTGATCTGAAGCATCCCTGTCTGAGTATTAGCAATGCACAACCCGTCGTTTTCCGCAGAAAAAATACGCTGGCCGCAGGACCTGATCAGGTATTGTGTACCCCGGAAACCCAACTTCGTGCGATCGGAAATTTTTTAAAAGTAAAGTGGACACTGGTGTCTGGCCCGAAGGGTTACGCGCTGGATTATCCGGATAGTCTTGAGACGCCACTTCATCTTGACAGTATCGGACAATATCTTTTTAGAGTGGAAGGCGCCAACCAGTATTGTCTGAGTTCAGATGAGATCAAGGTAACTTACGATACCATTTATCGACCGGTGATTTCTGGTATATTAACGCTGTGCGGTAATAAAGAAACAACTCTTGACGCAGGCGATCAGCTCAATTACAAATGGTCCACCGGCGACAGTACCAGAAATATCATCGTTAAAAAAAGTGGAACTTATTGTGTCTCGGTAACCAATAGTCCGGGTTGTGCCGGTAGCTCCTGCGTGGATGTAAAAATTTCAGCAGATCCGGTTTTTAGTATCCAAGGAAATACAAAACTATGCAGGGGTATGCGCAGCGAGCTATCCTGCAGCGCTGAATTTGCAAGCTACCGATGGAATAATGGGTTGTTTACAAGAACGATCACGATTGATACAAGCGGTACTTACTGTCTGACAGTAACAAACAGTGATGGATGCACCGCCATATCCTGTGTCAATGTCAGTATGTTTCCACCCAGCTTTTTCAGCAGAACAGACAGCGCCTGCGATCAATCGGTGGTACTTTACAACAATAAATTCTACAATGTGCCGGGACAGTATGAGATTATTTTACCTGGAGCCAACCAGTATGGATGTGATAGCATATTCAATCTCAACCTGATATCTTATCCGCGGATTGTATTGAAGGATTCCGTCATCATGCCCGATCGCGGTGGCTCCAGCGGATCCATCACCCTTCAGTTTGGCGGCGGAACAGGCATGCTCAATTTTATCTGGAGTAATGGCGCAAAGACCACCAGCATCTCCAATCTGAAAGCGGGCACTTATACGCTCACCGTGCGCGACAGCAAAAATTGCATTCAGGAATATACTTTTATTGTTCGCTCGGCTGTCGGATCACATGATATTGCTGAGGCGCAAGATTTGATCTTCTTTCCCAATCCGCTGTTAGCGGATCGTAATTTGCGTTGGATCAGCAAAGAGAAGAGCGGTTGGTGGACCCTTTATGTCAGAGATACAAGAGGTACATTGGTTCTTGAAAAAAAGTACGAAGGAATTCATCGCGATGAAATCAATGTGCTTGAATGGAACGGCACTCCAGGAGTATATTATATTGAAGCAAGGCATGAAGGAGGCTTTGTATCTCACCACAAAATTATTATTGCACAACCGTAAAAAAGATGATAATGAAAAAATTGCAGTTTGTCCTGAGCGGCATTCTATCTATTGTAATGCTCGTAGTAAGTGCACAACAGGATATCCGACTGACCAAAGTGGCTGGTGGACTCAGCAAGCCCTTGTTTGTGACCCACGTAAATGATGACAGAATATTTATTGTTGAGCAAGCAGGTAAAGTAAAGATTCTCAAAAATGGGATAGTGTCTGCTGACCCGTTTCTCAACATTACCGATCGGGTCAATTCAAGGAATACTGAACAAGGTCTGCTCGGACTTGCCTTTCATCCTGATTTTAAAAATAATGGATTCATTTATGTTAATTATATCGCCAATGGCGTCAATCGTACCGTTGTATCGCGATTTAACCTTGTTGCGGGAAATCCGGATCGGATAGACAGTTCAAGTGAGAAAGTTCTGATGATCATCAATCAGCCATTTTCGAATCACAACGGCGGTTGTATTCATTTTGGAAGAGATGGTTATCTCTATATCGCGCAGGGAGACGGAGGCAGCGCAAGGGATCCTATGGGCAATGGTCAGAATCGTAAGACCATGCTCGCCAAGATGCTGCGTATTGATGTCAACAGTACCGGAATTTATGGTATTCCGCCAGATAATCCATTTGCAAAAGATACTTCCTATTTACCCGAGATATGGGCACTTGGTCTTCGTAATCCCTGGCGATGGAGCTTTGACCGGTTAAACGGAGACATGTGGATTGCTGATGTTGGACAGGATATTTGGGAAGAAGTCAATTACACCTCAGCATCTTCCAAAGGAGGTGAAAATTACGGATGGCGTTGCTATGAAGGACTTGCGGACTTTGACCTGAGTGGTTGTCAGGCGAAAAGTAATTTTGTTTTTCCTATCGCAAATTACAAGCACAATACCAACGCGGAAGGTTGCTCGATTACCGGAGGTTATGTCTACCGGGGTTCTGAATGCTCTTACCTTTACGGTGACTATATCTATGGTGATTATTGCAGCGGTTGGATTTGGGCGATCCATAAATACGCCGGAGTGAAAGACAGTTTTGCCAACCGGTTGATTTATAAATTCAGTAAAAATCAACTCTCATCTTTTGGTGAAGATGCACAAGGTGAATTGTATCTGTGTGCATTGGCAGAAGGCAGTGTTTACAAATTATCTGATACATGCAGGGTTGATGTCAGTATTACTTCTGAAGATCCCGATTGTGATGACCTGGCGAATGGATGGATTTTGCTCGGCAGTAATCAGAAAAACTGCAATTACGAATACCGATGGGATAATGGGATATCAGGAATGGGATTAAGCGGACTGCCGGGTGGTACTTTCACGGTCACTATAAGTTATCCGGGATGCGAAGTAAAAAAAGAAATTAATTTGAAACCAAAGCTTCGTAAAGACACTGCCTGTCTTACACCTTTGTTTGTTTCAGAAATTTGCGATGGAGATAGTGCAATTATTATTGCCTGCGAAAAGTCCGGTAAGCGGATTAAATGGTATAATAACGGAATCGAAGAGACGTCACTTCAAGGCGCAAGAATCTTTGTCAGCAAGTCAGGGCTCTATTCGATTCGCTGGGAAGATACGACCTATAAGGGTTGTATATCATATCCCTCCGTAGCAGAAAAAATAACGGTTCATCCCCTGCCACCCACACCAATGTTGATGGTCAGCGGTGATACTTTGAAGACAGGCAACGGCTGGACTTCTTATGTGTGGTACAAGGACGGCAAGGTTGCTGCTGGTTCAACGACACCCTATTTTGTTGCAAAAAATTCGGGATTCTACCAGGTACAAGTTATTGACAGTAACAACTGCCGATCAATTCTTTCGGACTCTTTGCTGTTCATTCCTACGAAGGTGTCAGATGCCAATATTGCTTCGGTGCGCATTTCGCCAAATCCCGGGAATGGTCAGTTTATTTTTGAACTGGATCATAACCCTTTTCGTCATGCACAGTGGACTGTCATGAATGCAGATGGATCCGAATTGTTGCACCAGTGCATCGAACCAGGTGATCGCAGCAGCCTCATTGATCTTACAGTTTATCCTCCGGGAATTTACTTTTATTATTTAGCTGAGACTGCCGGAGGTCACAATCTGCTCCACGGAAAATTGTTTGTTATTCGCTGATCATGCAGTAGCACCGCCACAACTTGAGCCTGATCCGGCCGTACAACCATAACAGTGTTGGTTGATGACCACATGGCGTTGCATCAGTGCGTCGCTGTTGAAATCTCGAAGATGTTGACTAACACTCTGAACTTTCAGGTCCAGCATCTGATTAAAATCACAATCATAGATAACTCCGTCCCAGCCTACGCTTAAGGTATTTCTGCACATCACAGAAGCTGCGGCCGCAGGATTAAACGACTGAATCAGTTTATCCATATAGCGGTCGTAGTTGCCACTTTGTATCAGGTAATCGAGAAAACGGCTGATCGGCATATTCGTGATCGTAAACAATTGGTTGAAGTGAATACCAAACTCTGCCAACAAGGTTTGTTTGAAATCTTTTTCAAGACTATCCTGGGCTGCCGGAAGAAATGCACCGGAAGGATTGTACACCAGGTTGAGGACAAGTCCGGTCTCTTGGATACCATAGCCCGCTTCATTAAGCAATTGAATTGC
This sequence comes from Saprospiraceae bacterium, assembly GCA_046329325.1. Lineage (GTDB taxonomy): Bacteria > Bacteroidota > Bacteroidia > Chitinophagales > Saprospiraceae > Vicinibacter. Next base: position 275,486 of record JAXLUU010000001.1, on the reverse strand, counting down.
TTTGATGCTGTCATCGAAGACGCCGTCGCCGCGCTGTCTGTCGGTACGGTCTCTGGAGTAAAAAGGAAGGCTCGACACAACTTCTACCCGATGTTGCGCAAAGAATGCCGGAAGGTCGTTGTATTTCTTGTTGGCAACGATGATCGTGAGGTTACATCGAACAATGATCTTGCGACCCAAGCGGTTGATCTCTTCGACGAACCAACGAAAATTTGGATTCATTTCAGGAGCACCACCCGTAATGTCAACCGTAGTGAATGAAGTGTTTTGTCGAAGGATGTCCAGGCACAAACGCATCGTATCCTTGTCCATGATTTCTTTTCTGTCTGGTCCGGCATCGACGTGACAATGCCTGCAGGTCTGATTACACATCTTGCCGACATTGACCTGAAAAATTTCAAGGGCAACAGGGCGCAAAGGATATAGACCGCAACCCTGAAGTGAAGACACAAAGGGTTTTTGTTCTGCAGATCGTTCTATAATCTGCAGCTGATAGAAAGATTCAGCAAGAGCATGATGTGATGATTTAAGACTCTTCATCCCAACTGATTACATGCTGATCTCATTGACCTTGTTCATCATTTGAACACCGTGTACCATTGAAGCACCACCGCGAATGGCTGCAGCAACATGGACTGCTTCCATCATCTGCGCTGGCGAATATCCTTTTTCAAATGCATCTGTACTGTAGGCATCGATGCAATAGGGACATTGTACCGCGTGTGCAACAGCCAGGGCAATCAGTGATTTTTCTTTAGCTGAAAGGGCGCTGTCTTTGAATACTTCGCTATACCAGTTGAAAAATTTATCTCCAACGACTTTCTGAAAATCAGTGATCTTGCCAAATTTGTTGAGGTCTGCTGCCTCGTAATAATGCTGACTCATCTTTTTTGCATGTTTAGCGCGCAAAAATAACCTGAATGAGTGGATCAGGGATTTTTTATTGGCAAAGGAAGAAGTATATTGAACTCTTGTAATGAAATTAAATTCGGTTTTTCTCCCTTTGTTTGCATACGGCCGAAGTTATTTTTAAAGGAATTTTTAGTCATTATTTCAAGGATGATTAGTTTTACCCGATATATGACCAGTGTATGAGTATCCGGATGCGTCTGATTATCATGAGTTTCTTCCAGTTCTTTGTCTGGGGAGCCTGGCTCATTACAGTAGGAAATTATTGGTTTATTACAAAACAATGGGGCGGCGCCGAATTTGGAGCCATTTTTTCGACGCTGGGCATCTCCTCAATCATTATGCCGGCGATAACAGGCATACTTGCGGATAAATGGATCAACGGTGAGCGACTGTACGGCTTACTTCACATCCTCAGCGGGCTCACGGTGGCCTGTCTTCCGATGGCTGATTCGCCAGAACGATTTTACTGGACGATCTTCTTGGCCATGTTGTGTTATATGCCGACAATAGCGCTTTCCAACTCTGTAGCCTATACGATACTCAAAGACCGTAGCATGGATGTGATCAGTATTTTTCCTCCAATCCGGGTTTGGGGAACTGTGGGATTTATTGTGGCCATGTGGGTGACCAATCTCAGCGGAAGCAAGGCCAATGCCAATCAGTTTTATATCTCGGCCGCGGGTTCTCTGTTGCTGGGTCTCTACGCTTTTACTTTACCGGCTTGTCGACCTCGCAGGTCCATTGCAGAAGATGCCAGCTTCTCCGAGAAGTTTGGCCTTAGTGCCTTTCGGTTGTTCGGTCAATACAAATTTGCATTGTTTTTTATCTTCAGCATGTTCCTGGGTGCTGCATTGCAGTTGACCAATATGTACGGAGATGCCTTTTTATCGGAGTTTGCAAAGAATCCCGATTATGCCGATTCGCCGGTCGTAAGATACTCCACCTTGATTATGTCGGTATCACAAATCTCCGAGACTTTATTTATTCTGACGATCCCGTTTTTTCTGCATCGTTTTGGGATCAAGAATGTGATGCTGATGAGTATGGTGGCATGGGTGTTTCGTTTCACACTTTTCGCTTATGGTGATCCGGCTGGTGGACTGTGGATGATTATTTTATCCGGAATTGTGTACGGTATGGCTTTCGATTTTTTCAACATATCGGGAAGTTTGTTTGTAGAGACCAACACGGACAGCAAAATTCGGGGGTCAGCGCAAGGCCTTTTTATGATGATGTGCAATGGTATTGGCGCTTTTCTGGGCGCCCAGGTCAGTGGCTGGTTGATCGATCACTTTTTTACCCGGGATGGCAACCGTGACTGGCATCATATCTGGTTGAGTTTTGCATCCTACGCGATGGTTATTGCAATATCCTTCGCCGTTCTTTTTAGACACAAGCAAAATAGTAAGGAGTAAATAGAAAGGAGTAAATTTATCTGCGTGGTATTCAAAACGGATACAAAATAAAAGTGCCTTTTAAAATCAGCAGTAACATAAGGAGTGGTTTTAAATTAGGTAATTACAAAAACACCATGGACTGCCAATTTAGTAGAGCTACTGATAAGGTTGCAAATTTTATTATTTATTTTTTACAGTTTACTATTATTCCAGGCGGCATTTTTGCGCGAAGCTGGCAAAAATGAAGACAAAAATGATCAATACAAGATGGCGCAATTCAGGCCACAGAGATTTAATGGTTGGTTTTCAGATGCGTTAAAAACGAGCGCACAATAGAGGTTTGCACAAGATCTGTCGGATCTTTTTACACTCAACAATCATGCCGGCCCTACGGGGCTTGACTATCATATTCATCTCTATAGTTACAATAATATCGCTCCTCCGGAGCTGGAGAAGTTTCGATTGGTTACAAGTTATCGAAAACGATTGCATCACGTTAATTTTTTTAATAGCTCGCTTTTACTAAATCCAATACCAAATCCCCGTAGAGTCTAAATATTATTAACAACGGATGCAATATAGGTTCTTATTCCGCTTTGCAGACTACTATTTTTGAAAGCCCTTTGATATTTCTGGATCCACCTCTGATGTCCTTCGTTGAAAGAACCAGTATACGGCTATCCAGGTCTTCGATTTTCTTGCCATCCAATTCCGTGACGATATAGAGGTTGTTGCCAATCTCTGTATTATAAATCTCATTAAATGAAAATACAATTTTGTATCCGTCTGCGGATACAAACAGGAAATAATAATGACCCAGGTTTCGTTTCACCTGGTAATCAAATTGGACACTGTCAAGTACGTTTTTCAAAAGCACAGCCTTTACTGACTTAGTCTTTTCCTCTTTTTTAGGCGTGCAGCTGGTATTGATATCATTGATGCTGATGGTAGGAAATTGTTGCAGGTCTGATATTGTTACCTTCCTTTCGTTTTTAACTTTACCAGTAATTATAAATTCATTGGTAACGGATTTGTCATTTTGTGCATAAATGCTTTGAGATATGAGTAGAATCAGCAGAAGGTAAAATTTATTCATTGATGGGTAATTTGATTATTTTTTAAATTTCTTTTCAATGGTTAAAAATAAATGCTTTGGGGATTTTAATATGAAATTTTAAAAAAACTACATGCAGTTTTTGCGGAATAATTACAATCAAATGATTGAAAAAGTACTATAAACTGGCGAAAAAATTATCGTTGTTGACATAGATAATTTTTATGTTTTTAGTGATGGCAAATTTACTGTTTTCCCGTACCGTGCGAATCAGTCTTTTGCTTTGTCTGCCCATAAAAAGAGACCAGTAAACTATTATCGTAGTATCATACTGTCCTGCGCTAATTTTGGTTTTATTATCCAAGGGTCGTAGATACTGAAGATGCCTTACAAGTGGGAGAATGCTGTCAATGGGTGCCTGAATAGCCGGCGGAAATACTGACATGATATTATCTCTTTTCCATCTGAGGTTAGGAATGCCACCCGCGTAACAGTTGATCTGAAAGGAGCACAGTTGACCGGATTGGTCATAGTAAAGCGCCTGTAAGGGCTGATAGTGATTCTTAATTTGTTCCTGATAGCGCGAAGAATCCAGTGATCGCAGAAATGTAATGTAGCTCGAGTCTAAGACGTAGCTGTCTTCAATGGGTATTTTATATTTATTGGAATTTTCAAGAATTGTAAGATCATTGGTCGTATGAACTTTATGAATACCATACACTCCAGTTAGCAAGGATGAGCAGCTTGTTAACGTAAGTAACAAAATCATTGAACATGCTATCGTTAACTTTGGTAATGTCACTTTGAAGATGTTTTAGAATGGCTATGCCAATTTGTTTTTCCAGATCTTTTGGTCAAAACTATCAAATTTGAACGGACTATTGCATTTCGCAAGAGTAAAAAATTATTGTAGGCAGATTCTAATTGCTTATTTTGCACAACCTGTAAAAGGTAATTCCCTTACGGGATTTGGCAAATTGGCCATGATGGGAAAATTTCCAGACATGGTGAAATTTTTTAGCTTTGGTGTTGTCTTTTAATACGACATGTTTTCCATCAACAGTCCATGTCCCGCATCTGACTATTTTGCGCTTCGGATTTGAATAATCCTTATAATAAAAAGTGTGGTCAGGCTGAATGGTCAATTGAATGTCGGAAGTGTCCATCGCTGAGACGCCATAAGTTCCTAAAAATTGCCAGGGCTTCCGGGGTGTAAACGAGCATAATAAAATGGATGTTATGATCGTTAGCATTAGTTTCGTTGGTAAGGTCATTTTATTGATTTTAAGATTAAAGACTAATTTCAAGAAAATAGTTGCAAATCGTAATATTCCTGAAAGAATAAACTTTAGCATCATATAGCCCTTTTCAACGTAACTGGTCAATGATTTATTGTTGGAGAGATCAGCGTAGGATATTCTTCAGAACGATAGTTATGGTATAGTCTAAGAATTCCATAAGCGTAAAGTAATTTAGATGTCCAGGCTAAAATCCCTTGATGAAATTTATTCATAAAATGATGATTGGTACCAATTACCAAACTTATTGAATGTTGTCATATCATTGAGAAATAATAATTGTGATAATGAAAATTACTATGGTCAAAAGCTGATTGTATCAAATACGTATATGAAATATTAAAGCGGCAGGTATCGCTGAAGTGTCAGGTTCGCCGAATTATCTTTGCTTGCGTTTTTAAGTACATAAACCCACATTATGCAATTGGATCAATCGGCACTATGGAACACAGAGTCTGCCCTCTGGCGTCTTCAAGAGGAAGCCCAGCGTCCGATCTATGAGGCTATTCTGGACAGCCTGGGTAGTCCCGGATTGCGATCACTGATCGATATCGGGTGTGGAACAGGATATTTTCTGCAACTGGCAAGTGAAAGAGGGTTCAGTTGTAGCGGAGCAGACATCGCACAGAATCAGATCGACTATGCCAGGTCTGTCTGCAAAAATGCAGCGTTTGAAGTGGGTTCAATGGAATCACTTCATTATCCAGACGAGTCTTTTGATGTAGCGGTTTGCAATAATTCATTGCAATTCTCCGCCGATCCACTCATTGCACTGCAGCGAATCTGGCGTATGACCAAGCCCGGCGGACATCTGGTCATTACGCTCTGGACGGATCCGCGCGACAGTGACGCCTTCGGGTATTTCAAAGTACTATATCGTATCACGGGACAGCCTGAGTTATGGTCTTTACCCTTCAATCTCTCCCGTCCCGGACAACTTGAAGAACTCCTGGATACGAGCAATTTCACTGTACTCTCCAGAGAGACGGTTCGCTGTCCTCGAGTATATCAGGACCTGGACACTGCATTAAGCGGACTCATGTCAAGCGGTCCCGCAAGAATGGCTATTAATCAATCTTCGAGTGAACAGGTGCGTGCCGGCGTAGCGGAGGCGATTCTTCCTTTTAGGAATGAGGCAGGGGAAGTTCGAATGGTCAATTCTTTTTCGTATTGTATTGCAAGGAAGGTTTGATGACCAATTAAGCCAAAAAACTTCAACTGAATTATCTTTGGCTTTCATTATTGATTATGGCACAAAAGAAAATATCGGCACAAGCGAAGAAGGAGTTCATTGAGATTCTCCATAAGCGTTTTGAAAAAAACATGCACCGGCATCCCGGAATTTCCTGGGACAATGTCCTTAAGGCAATAGAAAAAAATCCTTCTGCACTTTGGTCGCTGGATCAAATGGAAAGCAGCGGTGGCGAACCGGATGTGGTCTCTATCGAAGGGAAAAAGAATGAGATTGTATTCGCAGACTGCAGTGCCGAAAGCCCAAAGGAGCGAAGGAGTCTCTGCTATGACCGAAGTGCATGGGAATCACGCAAGGAAAATAAACCCTCAGGAGATGCGGTATCGCTGGCAGAAGAAATGGGAATCAGCCTCCTCAGTGAATCTGAATATAGACAGTTGCAGCAGCTGGGGGAATTCGACCTCAAAACATCAAGTTGGATTCTTACACCGGATAAGATCCGTAAACTGGGCGGAGCCCTGTTTTGTGACCGGAGATTTGATACGGTGTTTGTTTATCATAATGGGGCTGAATCGTATTATGCAGCCAGGGGTTTTCGGGGCATGCTGAAAATCTGAATGTGATTTTGTAAATGCAAACAAATAATTATTTGCATCACGATTATTTCATAAGTTCGCAATATCTGCTTCTGGCATTGGCTACAGGTCTCAGGAAAGTCCAAGATTACCAGTCAGGTAAGGCGCAATAAATCGAATATTTATTTTTGATTGCTTCTGATACGTAGACTGCTTTAAAAATTCCATCTTTTACTTTCCAGTTTCGTCTGGGTATGCTGTTTTTAAAAGATATAATTATAGTTATTATCATCTCAGTTTGCTGTTTTGATAATACCAATACAGGATCGTTAAATCATCATTTTCAAGCGATAGCATCATCGTTGATTTTATCGAGATTTGAATCCTGTGGGTGATAAGTTTTCCTTATTGAATCACATAGTATAACTTACTTCTAATAACTTGAATATCAATCCACAACAGACATCATCCCATTAAGTTAAAAAATTGACTTATATTTATCAGGTTTATTATACTTCGGAATAATAATGAGATTAAACTTTCTTTTGTTTGTTATTATCACCTTTGTGTTGGTTTCCTGTAATCAGGAAACAGGGCAAGATTCCGGAGGCTGGACACGGAAGATTCTCTTTCCGGAATTTAATTGGAACAGTATTTCCGTCATTAATAATAAGACGCTGTGGGTGATGGGTTCCAGATTAAATGAAAACGATCAAAATCTGAGTGCGTTGTACAAGCTAATACAATCTCACGACGCAGGTATTACATGGACGAGTATTTATGACAATCCTGATATCTGGACTAAAGGAGGCTGGATCAGTATGCAGTTTGCCAATTCAACCAACGGCTATATCACTGGATATAGAACTTTATTTAATACACATGATGGCGGAAGCCATTGGGATACGATGTATTTAGGTGATCATGATTTTAGTAAAGTATTCTCTCTTGATTCTTTAACTTTATTTGGCTATGGATTGGGTGGTTTTTATCGCAGTATGGATGCAGGCCGAAGCTGGCAAAAAGATGATCAGTTTAATAATATCAAGGCAATTGATTTTATCAATGAATCTGTAGGGTTTATGGTGGGTATACAAGGCTCATTTAAAACAATCGATAGTGGTAAGACTTGGATAGCAAATGGTACATACATCGCTGATTTTACGAAACTTGATTATCTGGATGAGCTTCACGCTGTTGCACTGATCAACGAAAAACATAGCCGTGATGAATACCCTGTGACATACTTTATGATTACTGTCGATGGTGGCGAGACCTGGAATAAATATTTGCCGGCGAATGTTGCGCTGGAGTCCTCATCTTGTATATTATATCAAAGTGTTGGAAAAATTTATTTGGGAGGAGTGAATGGTGTATATTCATCATCCGACCAAGGAATAAACTGGAACATAGAGTGCAAAGGTGAATGGATAAGAGATATAAAGAGGGTGGGTGATCATATTATCGCAGTTGGAAATGGCGGCCTGATTCTAATGAAATAATTAGGTAATGCAGATCAAAGAAGTTTTGTTAAAGTTTTAATTGCTCATTCACTTTAATTACTTGTAATACTGCACTAATTCAGAACCCTACAGTGTCAAATCATTTCACTTCTAAATCATTACAGATATTGCTTCACTTCGTGGTAAAGTAAATAAAGGAAAAGACAAAATATATACAGGAAATTAATATTTATAAAATTTTAAATAACCGGTAGTATGGTTCTTTTTTATAAGTAATGCAAAATAAATGCCACTGGGTAAAAATCCAATATCGGTTTTTTCCAGCGGGCCCGATTCAGTGAAAACTACATGTCCGATGGCATTTAAAATGAGCATCATGGCTGGTTTTTCTACAGCCGTTAAAATAAGAGAATGTTCGGACGGATGATAAATCCACTCACTGTAATGCTCCGGCACTGCATACACACCGGAGTTTATCATTGCACAGTCTACGTTAGCTATTGAATATGATCCTATGATACCGTCGGAGTAGCATCGTAGCCATCCTCCGTCAGCCGGATCGCAAGAAGGGTTGTCGCTAATAAATGATGCCGGGTGTCCAATGCGTTGAAGAGTGGGGCCTCCGTACGTCTCGCCATTTAAATATAGTCCTTTGAGACGAAAACCATTGATATAGACATACACAACTGAATCTATAATATTCTTATTCCATCCCTGTCCAGCAATCAAGTTGAAATCATACAGCGTATCAAATTGATGATTGTTTTGATTATAACGGAATACAATGTCATTTTCGCAATAGAGATATTCAAATTTGGGAGAGCAAAATGAAATTGTTTTTGAAATTTTGGCGCAGCGTTTTCCTTGTATAAGAACAGAAGTGTCCACCACGCTTAATTGATTAATATCCGTTCCTCCCAGGTAAGTGTGCGTGTAATACCAAGTTGCTCCAAGTGGGGCAAAACACTGCGCAGAAATGTATTGATCGAATATGACCAAGAATACTGTCAGAAACAATCCTTCTTTCATATTGAGTTTATAACAATGTAAGGTATTTCAATTTCTCAGCGCTTTGGTCTTATGCAGATACCAATGCGGCGATATCAAATTTTTGCATTTTCAGAAAGGCTGCTGTAACCCTGGGCGCTCTTGCCGGATCGCTCATCAATTCACTGAGAATAGCCGGTATGATTTGCCAGCTTACACCATAACGGTCTTGTGGCCATCCGCACTGACTATAATGACCTCCTTCACCGAGCTTTTCCCAATAATGATCTATCTCGTTCTGATCGCTGCATTCAAGTACGAATGAAGCAGCCGGTGTAAATCCAAAATGGTGTTCGCCGGGGCCGTCCATCGCCATGAAAATGCAATTGCGTAAGGTAAATTGCGCATGCAGAACCTTGCCTTCGTTGGCCCCGCTTCCATCAGGGTAATGCATGATGCCATCCAGGACAGAATGATCTATTGTATTGCAATAGTATTCAATCGCTTCCTGAGCAAGTCCAAACCGTGCGTCGGTAAAAAGTAAACAAGGAACAATTTTTTGTGGTGTAGCTTTTGTTGAGCCTTGATATATCTGCCAGCTCACACCGAAACGGTCATTACACCAGCCATAACAGGGACTCCAGTCATAACGCCCGATATCCATCATGACCGATCCTCCCTGGGAGACCATTGACCATAATTTTCTAACTTCCGATTCTTCATCGCAAGTAACAAACAGGCTGATAGAAGGGTTATGCCTGTATTGAGGACCGCCGTTGAGTAGCATTAGACGATTTCCGTCTACTTCGATCTGTGAAACAATTGGATTCTCAGACAGAATTCGTGCATTCGCAAACCACGAAGTGTAAGTATGTGCAGCCTCAGATGCATTGCCATCATACCAAAGACAAGGATATACAGGATTGTTCATGAGGAAAGTAAAATCGTGAAATGTTTAAAGTATTTTTGACATTGTTCGGCCGTGTATTTACCCTTCAAAAGGTTGAATCGAATTACGCAATTCATTCTGCATCGTGTTGCTGTGGATAATCATAATTGACCATCCAGTGGATCATAAATTTGTCAATGAACATGCCATAATATGCACCCCAGAAAGTGTCCTGCAAGGGCATTGTGACTGTTCCGCCTGAAGATAGGCCATTGAAGAGATGGTCCGCTTCTTCTTTATTGTCTGCTGTGATGGAGATGGAGAAGTTGTTTCCTACGAACACGGATTGTCCCCATCCACCGACTACATCAGAGCCATACAAAGAAGTCTCATGGCTGATTGGCAACACCACATGCATGATGCGATTTGCCTCTTCCTCACTCAGCGGTGGGGCGCCTTCCTGTGGAGGCATTTCGTTGAACCGGCCGATGTATCCGAATTCGCCGCCAAAAACTGAGCGATAAAATTCAAAAGCCGCTTCACACTGGCCTTCAAAAGTGAGGTAAATATTAATTTTTGCCATACAGATTGATTAAGTGATAAAGGTAAACATCCTGGTCGGATATCCTGATGATTTCCAATTGAAGCGGTTCAGAAAATTGCCCATTCTTCCTGGCAGCGTTTACGCTGAATCTGCCGGCTATGGACCTCCTGTTTATTGTACTGTGAATTAAACTTTTTGTATTTTTAATAGTCTAACCGGCTTTCCATCTATATGTATAAAAGGATCATCTTCATTGCCGCAATGGTTTTATTCCTGCGAATTTCATTCACGCAGACACTTCTGTATTTTCCTCCGGTCAACAACAATCTTCCCTGGGATTCCGTCTCACCTTCAAGTCTCGGATGGTGCGAAGAAAAAATACCGGATCTTCTGCGCTTTCTGGAGGGAGAAAACTCCAAGGCGCTGATTGTACTCAAGGACAATCGCATCGCCATCGAAAAGTACTTTGGCAGCTTCACCAAAGACAGCCTCTGGTATTGGGCCTCAGCAGGCAAGACACTGACTTCATTTCTGGTCGGCAAGACCCAGGAGGAAAAGTTCCTTAGCATCACCCAGCCTACTTCAGATTTTTTGGGTAAAGGATGGACGTCCTGCACACCTGAACAGGAATCTGCCATTACGATTCGTCACCAGATAACAATGACCAGCGGCCTTGATGATGGCGTATCAGATAATCACTGTACGAGTCCGTCGTGTCTGGTATTCAAAGCCGCGGCGGGTACAAGATGGGCCTATCATAACGCACCGTATACATTATTGGAGAAAGTCATCGAGAAAAGCACAGGTATGAACATCAACACCTACACCCAAGGGCGATTGCGTACCTCCACAGGTATTACCGGCTTATGGCTGACAGTTGATGAAGATAATGTGTTTTTCAGCAAAGCGAGAAGCATGGCGCGATTTGGTATCCTGATTCGAAACCGTTGTGTCTGGAACCTTGATACATTGCTTCACGATACTGCGTATGTCCGGCAAATGACCAATACGTCCCAAGGCCTCAATGAATCTTACGGTTACTTATGGTGGTTGAATGGAAAGAGCAGTTACATGCTGCCTACTACACAATTTGTTTTTAAAGGATCCTATGCACCAGCAGCTCCTCCCGATATGTATTCTGCACTGGGCAAGAACGGCCAGATCCTGAGCATTTCGCCATCAAAGGGCATTATCATCGTGCGAATGGGCGATCAGCCAAATTCACCGGCATCCGAAGTGGCTACGGTGTTGTGTAACCAGATATGGTCATACCTCAACGATATCATGTGTGCGCCCAATGATGTGGATGATCATCCACTGCAGTTGGGTTATAATGTCTTTCCTAATCCTGCATGTCAGTTTATCAATGTTGAAGGTAAAAATGGTGTTCCTTCGCAACTTCGGCTGGTGGACCTGAACGGAAGCGCTTGGGCAAGTGCAAAGGCCTGCAATGGTCTGAATGTCAGCGGTGTGCCTCAGGGTGTTTATATTCTGGAAATCACCGATCAGCATACAAAGGTTTTCAAAAAGGTGATCATTCAGCCTGAATAGTATACAGGCAAGGTTCACCAGCGTAATCTTCATCAGACCCGGTTCTGATGAACGTCGCCGGTTTTATAAGATCTTCCGGAAATGGCTTGGTCAGACTTCCTTCAATATCTTATCAAGGATCTTCCGCATTGATAATATGGTACCACATACCCCAATTGATGCATCGCATTGGATGAGATCTTGGGCTATTCCTCGATAGATTCTCCGAAAGTGACAAATCAAAAGGAAATATTTACAAGAATGCCGGATCAGGGTGCCGGTAGTTTTGCAGTATTATTTATTCACTCAAAAATTAATTATGCAAAACAGATTCAAATTTATCATTCCGCTGGTAGCCATGACCTATATGGTCCAGGGGCAAACACAGGCCGTTCATCCCGCTCACGCTGAAGAAAAGGCGGCCAAGATTAATTTTTTAAAGCCGGAAGACACCAGAGCTTTTCCTTTGGGAAAGGTGGATTTATGCAGCATTGGCGGAGCCATGATTGGCAAGGCAGTGTTTGAACCCGGATGGAGGTGGTCCACTTCTGTTAAGCCATTGGTCAAGACGGAAAGTTGCCTGGCACCTCATTTTCAATATCATGTATCCGGAACCCTCAGGGTGCAAATGGATGACGGAACCATCATTGATTGCGTTGCGGGTGATGTTTCTTTTCTCCCTCAGGGGCACGATGCCTGGGTGATTGGCAATGAGCCGGTGGTTGTGATCGATTTTCAGGGAATGGTGGATTATGCCAAGAAAAGTGCGATGAAATAATTGTGCTTCCCAAAGAATCATTGTGGTGGCTTACATTATTTCAAAGTCTGTATTCCAAATTGATGTTCCGTATTCGAAAATTAATCTTGCAGAATTAATCTGATTCTTTGCAGAATCTTGATTCGAGTGATAGTCCGTCGGTGCCAATGTGCCGACGGGCTTTCATTTTTGGTTTACAATGGAGAGCTTAGAATGAAATATAAAATTGCAACTTGATAGGATTTACAAATATTCCGGATAAAGGATATTTGAATTTGATGCCTAACATTTCTATCTTTGTCAAGGAGGTATGCCGACAATGGGAGGGTTGAAGGACTAAATGCAATCAATTGAATTTCGATATGGTACTGATCGTATTATTTTTATTACCTGGATGTTTAATTAGAAAATAATTTTTGCGAATTGATAAAATACTATTTCATACAGAAACGAGATCAAATATAAAAAATAGCACCAATGAAAGTGAAGTCTGTTGAACACAAAAAGGAAATCATGAATATCGAAACGCTCGAAATGTTTGAGCGTCTGATCAACCGCGATGCGACACCCTATAATATTGACATGATGGTCATGCCCGGAACACTGGAAGATAAACACAAGAATTGCGACTGCATTCCGGCGCTTAGAAGGCAGTTTAATCTGATTTATTTGTTGCTCGAAGGAGAGCATGATGTTAAGCTTGGTGCAGATCACCTGCAACTCAGTCCCAATGACCTGGTAATCGTTCCGGAAAGTACATTATACGCAAGCGATCACATCAGGAATTGCAAAGGTTACTGCATTCATTTCAAGTCAGAGTTTCTCAAATCGGTACTTAGCAGATCGCTTTTTGAAGAATTTCCATTTTTTCATTTTGATGCGCAGCATATTGTTAATCTGAATGATTCGGAAAGCCTTTTGATACAAAATGCTTTTCGGGATATCATAGAAGAATACAAGCGATTTTCACCGGAGAAGGATCACTTGTTATCCAATTTTATTTTGATTCTTCTTTTGAGAATTCGTGAAATATATCGTTCAAGGGCATCCGGGGTAGTCAAGGGCTCAAACAGGCGTGAGCAGGTCGCCAATAGTTTTAAGCTGATGGTTGAAAAAAATTTTATTGAGAAAAGGACCGTCAATGAATACGCAGAAGTACTTCATGTTACGCCCAAGTATCTCTCTGAGGTAGTCAGTGAGACCTATGGCAGGTCACCTTTGAATATTATTCATGATATCCTTTTGCTTGAAGCCAAGGTATTGCTTTATTCGACAAAGCAGTCGATCGCTGAGATCGCATACAATCTGCAATTTGAAGATCAGTCACACTTCACCCATTTTGTTAAAAAAAGAACCGGTAAGTCCCCGCTTGAATTCCGGAAAGTACAATAGGTATCGGCCTTAGCTTTGTTGATATCAGATTGGACTCGTCAGACTGACTGGTTCAAATATACATCAATCGATGCAGAATACAGGATATTATATATTATAGCTATCAATAATATTATTTATATGTTGTATAATTTCATTGAATAGTTCAAAACTTTATAAAAATATTTTTATATATTTGAGCAGCAGGTCATTGGCTTGCGCTGGCTACAAAAATATTCAACAAATTTATTCACCATTAAAACCAAAATTATGGACAAAAAAGTTGTATTCGGAACACTGGCGGGAGCCGTCACCCTTTTTGTGCTTGGAGGAGCCGTATTTGGCTTCCTGTTGAAAGATTACATGAACGAATGGATGACAGCATTTGGTGATGTAGCCTATAAAATGGAAGAAGCACCATGGATGACCATTGTTGGTGCAAATATTCTGTTGGCTTTGTTGCTGTCCCTGCTTTTTAGCAAATTGGGAATCAGTACCTTTCAGGGTGGATTGATGAATGGACTGTGGATCTTAATCATCTTGTATCTCTGGTTCGATATGTGGATGTTTGCAACATTCAAGCCAATGACGACCAATATGATGCTGATCGATGTCGCAAGCAATACGGTGGTCGGATCTATCGCTGCAGGCGTGATTGGATGGATCAATGGTATGGTTAAGTAAACTTCAATTCTTCTTCGTCATCCCTCAATACATTTTTGGCAAATTCAATCCAGCAATTTATTGCTGTTGGATAGGATTTTATTTATTTGCAAGTGTCAAATGCAGATTGGGGGATGACTTTATATCCTGTTCCTGCTCAGTTTTAATATTCATCTTAACGGACTTCTAAGTTCTATTTCGAGGAGTAGGCAAAATTGTTGGCGATGATTTTTTGAATTGATCGATGTTGTGGCAAATGTTGACACCAATTGCATTTTAGCCCATGATCATTTCAACTCAATAAACAACCATTGAATCTGCAATCTAACGACCATCAATTTTCGCAAATTCCCATCCAAGAATGGCTGCTTTTCTGTCCAATCCCCAGTGGTATCCTCCCAGTACCCCTTCTGCCCGTATGACACGGTGACAAGGAATAAGAAATGCAACAGGATTGAGTCCAATAGCGGTGCCCACAGCTCTGGAGGCAGTTGGCTGATGAATATTTGCGGCAATCTGCCCATAAGTCGCCAAAGCTCCGGCCGGAATTTTAAGTAACGCGTCCCATACTTTGAGTTGAAATGGTGTTGCCTTTAGGTGCAAACGAAGGGAGGGCAATTGCTGCCAGTCCTGGTTAAAAATTTGCATGGCTTTGTGCTGATGCGTATCATGAAGATGGTGGAATTCGGCTGAAGAAAAATGGCTTTTTAATAAATTTAATTCGGTATCTTCATCATCTGCAAAAGTCATATGACAAATACCTTTGTCCGTGCTTGCTATTAGTATTTTGCCAAAGGGACTTTGTACAAATCCGTAATTGATTCTCAGATTGGCTCCTCCATTTTTGTACTCTCCGGGCGTCATGCCTTCAATATTAACGAACAAATCATGGAGTCTTCCCGTACCGGAAAGGCCTGTTTCATAAGCGACATCGAAGAGTGTAGATTTTGAATTTTTTAAAACATTTTTGGCATATTCAACACTTAAATACTGTACAAATTTCTTAGGGCTTACGCCTGCCCATTCAGTAAATATCCGTTGAAAATGAAATGGACTCATATGTACCTGAAGCGCCATTTCTTCGAGACTTGGCTGCTCCCTGAAGTGACTCCGGATATAGCCGATGGCCTGGGCGATCTGATGATATTGTATTGATTCCTCCTGGCGCATGCTGATGATTGAGACATCAAAAGTACTTTATGCACACTCAGTAGAAAACCCGAATCTTGCGAAAATTGATTTATTTGAATACTTAATGCAGTTGTAAGCGTGCTGTATTCTGTGTTACGTTGCAGTACCTGTATTGGATTGAATAATTAAATGTAATTGTGGTTGAAAAATAAAAATATCCCGGGTTAATCAAATTGCTTGGAGTATGGTATACTGTTGAAAAACTAATTCAAATCAAAGAGTTTACAATTCCGTGAAAAAAGAACCCCGTCCAACTGCACGGGGTTCAAATGATTGAATCTTAAGTACATTAAAATCGATAGCGTAGTGCACCAATAAAATTTCTGCCCGGAGCATTGATTCCACTTGCAAAGAGTCTGTACTGTGTGTCCAGGATATTGTCTATCCCCAAAGTTACATCAGCAGAAGACCAGAAATTATATGTTGCCCGAATATTGAGGGTAAACCAGGCGGGGGTTCCTTCAGGCGTAGCATATTGTTCGTTGTCTTCACCGCCGAGATAGTAATTTTTCAATCGTTTCCATCCGTTAAATTGTGAAAAGAAACTTGCTTTCCATTTCTTTGTAAAATAATCTGCTCTTACGATTCCGGTCACTGGCGGAATGTGATCCAGCGGCGTAGTGGATTCTGTGCCTGTAATTCTACCATACGTATAGCTGATGTTGCCCGAAACGATGAAAGACTTATTGAGATAACATTTTATTTGAGAAGACGCTCCGGCGATAAAAGCCTTACGGGCATTCTGATTCGCCATTACGCCGCTCAATCGACCGTTGTACACTATTGAGTCCTGACCATTGTACTCAAATGGTAATGTGACAATGGCATTGTAAAAACCAGTATAGTATAAATTATTTTCCCATTCGATCCTACCAAATAATCGGTGCGTTGCGGTCAATTCGAAATTTAAGGTTTGTTCAGGTCTCAGGTTTTGATTGGGTACGATGATTGTTCCATTTCCGGATTCAAAGACCTTGCTCAAATCATCAACATTCGGTATTCTGAATCCTGATGAGATTAAAAATACGTATCGCTGCGTTGCCCCAGGTGTATAATTGATTCCGGCGTTGGCACTGTAGGTAACATTTTTTTGGTTGATCTGATTAAATGGAAAGTGAAAGAAGGTTGTATCAACCAAAGTGGAGTTAAGATCACCATACCCGAGCCTTAATCCTTCGTTGATGGACCAATTTGAACTCCATTGATAGCGATGAGATGCATACAAGGCCGCTGTCTTCATACTATTGTCGCCATCAGGATATCTCGTATCCAAAGGACTTTGTGTCAGGTTATTGATATTGGTAGCGTGGGCAGTAGATTTTAACTGATTGTATTGCACGTCCAGCCCGGTATAAACGAAGTGTCTCCCAGAAGACCTTACCGCATCCAGATTCAATCCAATCACATCAACTTTTTCAATACGGCTCTGCAGATTGGAATTATTAAATCTTCTGGAATGGCGGCTTTCTTCAATATTTTGATAATTCGCCAGAATCTGGAATTGTTGAAAATAGCAATTTTCATTTTTATACTGAAAAGAATAGGCTGTCATCAACCGCTTTTGCGGTCCATAGTACCATTCGGCAAATCGCAGACCGCTCCCGGCAGGATCCGTGAGCCGGTCGTACCTCGGTATATCTCCGGATGTTGAATACTGGACATTCAGAATATGAAGACTGTGTTGATTTGGTTTGTAGCCCAATTTCTGGACAATATCAAATTGCTGATAGGCACTTTGAACCTGTGCGTACTGATTGTCGTTTGGAAGCAGTGAATCCCTGCCATTAATTCGCTGTATGTAATAAGGTCTTTCACCAAAAGATTTACCATAGAATGGATTAATCATTTTACCCATGGTTACATCGCCAAAATTTGAAGCAGTCAGTGATGTCAGCATGGACCATTTTTTGCCGCCAAGCTGAAAATCGGCATGAATGGTTCGTTCTTTCTCTGCGCTACTGATTCGACCAAAAGCGTTCAATCGAAGAATTGGTGACTTTTCGTTGCCAGCGAATTCCAGTGATTTCGTAGTCATGTGGATGACACCGCCCAGCGCATCGCTACCATACATTGTAGATGAAGGTCCGAAGAGGATTTCAACTCTTTCCAAAGATTGGTTGTCCAGTGTAATGATATTCTGTAAATGTCCGCCGCGGTAGATCAGGTTGTTCAGTCGGACACCATCCACAACGAGCAGGCAGCGATTCGCTTCAAATCCTCTTAAGACCGGACTTCCGCCTCCGGCCTGTGATTTCTGTACAAAAACCTGACCTGTCATAGAAAGTACTTCGGCCATGCTTTTGGCTTGACTTTCTTCAATGGTGGATTGTTTGAGAAGCAGTATTTGCGGACTGACACTTCTCCGAACGTCCTTGTTTCTGCTGGCCGAAAAAACCAATTCGTCCAATGTTGATATATATCGGGTGGTGTCACTTATAGTTTGGGTAAAAATATCCTGGTGTATTAATGCCAAAATGGCAATAATGACTCCTTGTTTGAGCTTATTCATAAATAATAAATTAAGTTAGAAATAAAAAATAGAAGGAAAAACTTAACTCAACTCAATTCAGGAGGCTTTATAAGTTTGCTGAAGCATGCGTAACTTGTTGGGAGTGTGTATAAGTGTTTAGATTTTTGATAAAGCGACATCTGCAGACCTAACCTGTGGTGTTCCTGAAAGGTGTACACAAGCAGTTCTGGCAAGAGATTTTTAGATAAGTTTAATTTTCGATGTTGAAGGGACTGGTTTGCTTCTGGTACTGTATTCAATAGATCCTGAAGAAGCTTTTCTTCCTGGTCCTCCAACACCCAAACCCTGACCGAATCTTTTATTGATTCAACCCGTAAAAGGTCATAATAGGTATGCTTTATGGAAATTTCAAAGAGGTTGATTTTGGATCTCTCAAATGCTGTTCTACTTAACATGATTGTTCTTGTCTCCGCCTTGCCGATACTTATTTTTAGCAATTGCTCTGACTTGTGATAGAGTATCATGAATTGGTTGGTCAGCGGGAGGCCGGTCAGTACCAAGGCACACAAGAATGCAAGTATTTGTCTTTGCGTGTTTGTGCGGTTCGTTGAGCCTGCCATCTTGTTTTTCATCGGTCCTTCTGGCACCAAGATAGGAATTTACATGTAACCATAAGAGCGGTAATGACCTCATGATAAGGCGGCAAATTGAAACGATGCGAATTGGATGAAATGGTCATCCGAGTTAACATCTTATTTTTTTCTTACTACCGGAGCTGGCTCCTTAATGCTGATGGCGGCTCCTCCGCCGGGCGCTAGCTTGACACGAAGCACATCACCTTTGCTGACGAGTTGTTTTGTAATCACATACTTTTCGGGATTATGATCCCAGTGTGCATCCGGTGCATCTGCATAAATTGTGGCTTCATATTTTTTTCCGGAAGGAATAAAATCCAGTGTTGCCATTGCTTCTCTTGGATTTTCGTCGGTGATCGCACCGATAAAGTATTCATTCTTGCCTTTTGCTTTGCGGGCTGTGGTGATATAATCTCCCGGTTCAGCTTCTAATACCCAGGTATTGTCCCAATCCACTGCGACATCCTTGATGAATTGAAAGGCATCCATTTTGGATTCATAATTTTCAATCAGGTCCGCAGCCATTTGGAGCGGGGAGTACATGGTGACATACAAGGCCAGTTGTTTGCACAAGGTGGTGTGCATTTTACTGGTGGATCCGGGTCTGTATGTATCCAGTTTGATTTTGAAAATACCAGGTGTGAAGTCCATCGGTCCTCCCATGATCCGTGTAAAAGGCAGTATGGTCTCATGTTCCGGAGGACTACCTTCGCTCCAGGCATTGAACTCATTGCCCCTTGCCGCTTCGCAGGCCAGCCAGTTGGGATAAGTGCGATGTACGCCGGTTGGTCTCACCGGCTCATGGCTGTCGACCATAATTTCGTAGTCTTTGGCCTTGTCCACAACCCGTACATAATGGTTGACCATCCATTGTCCGTCATGATGCTCGCCGCGCGGTATGATGCGTCCTACATAACCTGTCTTAACGGAATTGTATCCGTTCTCCTTCATAAAACGAAAAGCCGTATCCATTCTTCTTTCGTAATTGGTTGCGGAAGCGGATGTCTCATGATGCATGATCATTCGTACGTTGTGGTCGCGTGCGTATTTACTTAATTCTTTGACGTTAAAGTCCGGATAAGGCGTAACGAAATCAAAGACATCTTCCTTCATCATCCCGAACCAGTCTTCCCAGCCTATGTTCCAGCCTTCGACGAGCACGCCGTCGAACCCGTTGCGGGAGGCAAAATCAATAAGCTTTTTTGTTCTTGCGGTAGTTGCACCGTGTTTGCCATTGGCTTTGAGTGAAGACCATTTGGCGTCTTTTAGTTTGAGGTTCGTTGTATCGGAATAATTCCAGGTAGACTTGCCTACGTGCATGTCCCACCAAATACCGATGAATTTCTGTGGTTTGATCCAACTGGTCGATTTGAATTTACAGGGTTCGTTGAGATTCAGGATCATCCGTGACATAAGGATTCTTCGGGCATCATCCGATACGATAATCGTTCTCCATGGTGTATTGCAAGGTGTCTGAAGGTGTGCTTTGACATTGAGCGGATCTGGCACCAGCATCGCATTGAGAATGAGTCTGTCTTTCTCTGCACGAAGCTGCATCGCAGAATAGTCCACCAGACCTGCTTCATGTATGTTGATATAGATTCCATTATCTGCTTTCATCATCAATGGTGTCTGGACCACATCATTCCCTATAGGTGAGCGGGCGAATATTTCCTGTGCGTTCGTTTTTTCGGATGCGTTGATGGTGCTAATGCGCGTATTGGTGTATGAATACTCATTTGTATCGTAGTCACCAGGTATCCACCAGACTTTGTGGTCTCCTGCCAAAGCGAACTGTGTCAGTTCATCCATCACGTCAAAATAGGCCAGCGAATGCTGTCGCGGAAATTCATAACGAAATCCCAGACCGTCGTTGAACAGCCGAAAACGAATGATCATTTCGATTGGTTGATCACCGGAGCGACGTAATTTCCATTCGAGTTCGTTGTATTGGTTTTGTATTGACTTTTCTTCTCCCCAAACGGGTGTCCAGTTTTCTTTTTTTGAATTCTTGTTGTTACTGACTATCTCGAATCCCTTATCCAGCGAAGGCTCCTTACTGAGTTTAAGTCCCAGACGGCCTGCCTTGAGGATATCCTGTTCTTTGTAGCGCAAAGAATAGAATGGAATGCCCTGATCATTCAAGGAGACGGTAAGCTGGAAGTTGTTGTCCGGTGAACTCAGATCCTGAGCCGTCAGGCCGGTCATCAAAACAAGACTTACGAACAGCAAAATGAATTGTTTCATATCCTGGAGATTATTATTTAGATTTTTATGGTGTGACAATATTTAAGAGACGTGAGATGCTTCCCCGGGCAGTGATGACGGTAACAATAAATTGCCCTGCCGGTAAAGCGAGTGATAATTCAAGGTGATCAACAGACATGATTGCGCGATGAAAGACTAATTTGCCCTCCAGGTCGGTGATTCGGACCTGCTGTATTTCATCTTCTGCGACAATTGTTATTCTGTCACTGGTCGGGTTGGGGAATACCCGAAGATCTGATTTATGAACATCGTTGACAGCTACAGGAAAACTGATTGGTCTGTCGGTCCACAAATGGTATTCTCCTGCCTCCAGGTTCATGTTGACTATACTCATGCTGGCACTTACGCTATCAACAGTAAAATAATCATACCATTGGCCGTTATGTGGAAACTGAATCGATAAGTTTTTTGAAGAGACATCCCCGTTGGCTGCTGCAACAATACTTAGATCTGGTGACACCAGGCTGAATTGCTTGGTGCTGCCCTCCTGCACTTGTGCATTCAGTGTGCCGTTATGTACAACATCAAAATTGTTTCTCAGATAAATCAGTCTTTGGATCACCTGATATAAGTGTTGGCGATCGGAGTTCTGATAATAATCCCAACGTATGGGTTTGGGGTCAAGTCTGCAATTCTGGTTGGTGCTTCCGCCGATACATGTATTGATAGAATAATCGTAACCCAACTCACCAAATTGCCAGATCATCTTAGGTCCAGGAAGCAGCCAGAAAAAAACATTTGCCATCTCCGTGCGCTTCAATGCAGTGTTGAGTTCTTTGATTTTATAATTCCCTGAAGCGTTGCCGTAAAGCAGGTTTTTGTACATTAATCTTTCTTCATCGTGGCTTTCCATATAGCCAATGAGCAGATTGCTTTTCCATCCTCTTTTGGAAGCGAGTACTCCTTCGAAGTTATTGTTGTTGAACCCCATGGTCCACTGATTGTAATTGTAATTCATGTTGCCCCAAAGCATCATGCCGTATGAGGAGAGTTCTAATTCTTCGGAATTTTCTGCAAAGTGTTCAAGGATAACGTAGGCATTGCGTTTGACGCTCCAGATTTGATTGGCATAATTTTTTAAAATATTGATTCTCGCTGCGTCGTATCGACTCCAGCGGTCCACATCATTGCCGTAATCTGTCTGTGTGAAACCTTTAGAAAGGTCAAAGCGAAATCCGTCGATCTGATATTCCGTAAGCAGGTAGCTTAAAATCTGATTTACATAGCGCTTCGTGAATGCGCTTTCATGATTGATGTCATAACCGACATTGTAGGGATGCCTGGCGACAGGATTCATATATGGTGAATTGGCATCCGGCCGGTTATTGACTGCGTCCCAATACATTC
Organism: Saprospiraceae bacterium; assembly: GCA_046329325.1. GTDB lineage: Bacteria > Bacteroidota > Bacteroidia > Chitinophagales > Saprospiraceae > Vicinibacter. The sequence continues at coordinate 252,943 of JAXLUU010000001.1, read as the reverse complement.
TCGCGAGTGGTGATTGTCCAAAAGCATGGTTGAAGACCACATCCATGATCACTGCAATCCCCCGAATATGACATTGATCGACGAGTGTCTTCAAAGCGGTAGCCGTTCCGTAAAATTTATCCAGTGATTGGTGTATTGCTGGGTTATAACCCCAGCTGTTATTACCTTCGAATTCATTGACGGGCATCAGTTCTATGGCGTTGATGCCCATTTCCTGAAGGTAGTCCAGTCGCGAATTGATGGCGTCAAAACTGTGGGCCTGATCAAAATCACGAATCAGAATTTCGTAAATATTGAGTCTGGTCTTGTCAGGCGGAATGAATAATTTTTTTGACCATGCAAAACCTTTTCTTTCATTACTTGTAACACTGATGAACCCATTGATTTGCGTCTTGCGGATGACCGGGATCTCCGGAAAAACGGTACTTGGAACAGAAGCATCATTGCGCGTGTCCAGCACCAGTTCACTCAGTGGATCCGCAATAAAAATGGATCCGTCGATCAGATATTGATAATATACTGGTTCGCCATAAACGAGCGGTCTGATATCGGTCCAGAAAGAGTAACCATCTGTGCTGAGGTGCATCAGTTGAGGTTGGAAATCATTGGTACTTGCGAGCAGGTACACCGATTTTTTCATTGGCGCCGCCAGCACCAATCGAATGGATGAATCCGGTAAAATGTTGGCACCCATTTTATAACCTGCAGGCAGCGCAGAAACCGGTGAATTCTGTAAATTCAGGCAAGCGTATCTCAGTATCTTCTTTTCAATGCCGTTATCTACTTCTGCGCGAAATTCAAATTGCGATGTAGAAGGTAGGGTGTACGTGCATTTTAATTTGTCTGAATGGGAAGACCGGATCAGCTGGTCATTGACAAATATGTTGATATCCGCTACACTGGATGCAAGGACAGAACAATCTGTAACATCTCCTGCCTTACAATATGCAAAACTACCTGAAAGGCTTTCCCATCGTGTTTGCAAATGCTGTGAAGTGTCTCTAAGGTCATAATAGATGTCGAGACCCTGAGGATCCCTGCCAACAATCGAACCATCCGCATTGCGAAATACAAATGCCATCTGAAGAACGCGCTCATTTGAGTTGATGCGGTAAAAGCTGCGCATATGATATTTCAGCTGATAAAGATTATTTCCCAGCGAGCTCATCATCACGCGGCTGTCCGGCGTCCCCCAGATTCCCTGGACATATTTCCAGTCCGTAGAGGTCACTGAGTTTTCCGTAATCAAACCAGCATGTGCGTAGACCGTTGTGTTTTTATCCTTCAGTGCACCATTTCCCAAAGCAGCATTGTACAGGATGGTCACCGTATCATCCATGGTTGGAAACGTCGGGGTTATGGTTAGTATCTGGGCTCTTGTCAACAGGCAAGTCGAGGTCAACAGGATACCATGAAGAACAAATTTCAATGAAAAATCCATAGCGGTAACAGTTTCAAAGATACGTTAAGATGACTGAACAGTCATCCTTTGGGAAGCACTGGGTTGTGCTAATCTAATCCCAATTTTAATTCCAGGTAGGATTGAAATTACATGGAATGGGGGCAAAAAAAAACGCGGGACTGGGCCCCGCGTTCTATTTTTTCCAGGGCTTTATACCCTGCAAAAGTCAGATTTTTTAGTTGATGCTTCCTGTATTGGTCTTAAAGTTGAGGACCACTGAGTGCATGCCTGCGGTCAGATTGACGCGGGCCTGGTCATTGCCTGTGCCGCGGTATTCGATCTTTCCATTGAGTACCATGAATTCGGCTTGCCACCAGTCGCATTTAAGTGTAGAGGCAGCCACGTGAAGACGAAGATCACCGGCGCTGAACGCTCTGGTTTTCTCGACAGTAGTAGCCGTAACATCCAGAATGTTTTCAGGTTTGGCAGGATCATATCCGCCAACACAGTCTCCGATGAAATAAACTGCCGCAGGAGTGACTTCAACCGTGTTGTTTTTCAGATCAACCACAACAAGATACATGCCAGCAGTACCTGGTACAGGGACATTATCTGTACCTTTTTGGTAGACGCCGTTGGTGGCTGTTCCGGTAATTCCGAAGTCACCTTTCCATTCTTTGCCTGGGGCGAATTTGAATCCACCTGTGGCTTTACATTCTACTATTTTCCAGAACAACTCAGGATGACTATGAACAGGTACCATCGGAAGATCGGTAACAGTCCAGTCCCATGTGTCTACACCATCGCCAATCATGTACAGCTTCTCAGGATATTCTGCGAGAGGCGGGCCATCGGCTGTCTTTTCTGCCGTAATGGTGAAACCTTTACCCAGTTCGTAGGTCAGTACAAATTTGTAAACGCCGTAAACAGTATTGGAAATATTGGCACCTCCGGCGTCTGGAGCAGCAAGGCTTCCGCCGAGGTTGGTGTTAACCTTAACGCCTTTTTTACCTCCACCGAGATCCAGATTAGCGTCCAGAATAATCTTCCAGCCATCTGAATATCTGAACTTGTAATCATTCTTCAACATCAGCACATCGGTAGCGGTGAAAACCATTTTGTTCAGATCGAAGGTCGTATTCATCGGGGTGTTGGTGCTCCAACCTCCGGGTGTGGCTCCGCCGATAATACCCCAGTTGGCACGTGCAATGCTGACTTTGTTGAGTTCAACATCAATTACCACATGATAAAGACCGTCTTCGGGTACTGTAAAAGGCGTAGAAGATACTGTCAGTGCGCCTTTCCACAATCCTGCTTTTGGTTCATCAACATCGAGTTCGGTGTCAGCCAGTTTTTTGAAATCTGCACCCGGTCCATAGACTGTTCTGGTGGTGCCTGCGACCTTCACGATATTGAATCCAGCTGCGCCAGCTTTGACAGGAATGTAAAGTTCCATCAGTGCTGCGCGGTCCGTCTGAAGGATCTCATTTTTGGTGACCTTAAATAAGGCCTTTGTGTTGAAATCGGCGAAAGCGGTGCCCGCACCCTTGACATAAATACCGTCTTCAACAACGGGATTATTGTTGGTGTCGTCATCATCCTTACAGCCCTGGATGCCTGCGAGGCCCAGTACTGCAAGAAGCATCAGCATCAGCTTACTCCAGTTTAATAACGCATTTTTCATTTTTAATATGTATTTAGTTAATCTTGAATCTTCATTATTTACCCAGGTTAGGGTTGGCATCGATCGCCCATTGGGGTATCGGAAATACTTTTCTGTCCGGCGTGCTGGCTTTCTTTTCCCACCAGGCGTCGTTAAATTTATTAAAGCGGATTAAATCTTGCCGACGATGACCTTCACAAAACATTTCCCTTCCTCTTTCTGCGAGTAACATTTCAAGTGTAGTATTGTTCCAATCGCTCACACCGGCTCTGCGTCGAACTTCATTGACGTATGAGTCACCGTTGCGGTTTTGTCGAATGACGCTCTCTGCTTTCATCAGCAGGACATCCGCATAGCGAAAAATCGGAAAATCATTATTCAGATTTTCGAGTGCTCCTTTTTCCACTTGATATTTGATCACTCTCGCACCAGACATTCGGATCTCCTTGTAGGTATATGAAGCGTCCATTACCAGCGCCGGAATGTGAGGGTCAAAAGATAGTTCGGCATTGGCAGTCTGGTCAAATATTTTTTCACCTTTGCTGGTCAGCTGAGGCCCTACGAGAAAACCTTTTTTTCTGAGGTCTTTATCTTCATAGGAATTATAATGCGCTTCGGTGGCGGCAAAACCGTTCCACGGACCGACATTCATATCGAATGTGAGATTGCTTTGATAATGCAACGTACGCATGTGTAATCTAAAACCTTTAAGGTTCTGAGCATCGAATGGAATGGTAAAAATATTTTCTATTGAATTTTCATTGGCAGCAATAAATGGACCCAGCGGATTCGATTCAAGTTGATAAATGCCAAGACTGATGACGCTATCGCACATCGCTTCTGCCTCTGCCCAGCGTGGTGTGCCGGTATACACTTCTGCATTGAGATAAAGTTTGGCCAGCAGGGTGAGTGCAAGACCTTTGGAGACCGCATATTTATTGGTGCTGACCGGAAGGTATTGAAGATTTTCACGCAGTTCTTTAACCAGTGCAGCGTGGATTTCAGCGCGCGTATTCTTTTTCGGTTGTTTTTCAGCTGTAAAGAATGAGGTAACGTAAGGGACATCACCGTAATTATCGATCAGCAAATAGTAATATAATGCGCGCAATGTGGACAATTTGGCGATGTTGATTTTAGCTGCAGGTGATTCCTTGAATGGCAACAGTTCGTCGATCGCGCGGTTGGCTTCAAAAACACCATCGTACATTTGAGACCACATACTATTGACCGCATCCACATTATTATTCCATTCGTGAGTGTGCAGTACTTTCCATTTGCCTCCGTCCTCCCAGTCTGTGAGGCGGACCGGGAATACGATTTCATCGCTGCTCACTTCCTGAGCCCAGAACCACCAGCCGGCGTCATCGATCAGGTCCGACAATTCGCGATATGTTGGGATAATATTGAGGGCAGCCTGTGCTTCATTCTCCGGAAAATATTTTTCAGGAATTTTGTCGTAGACTTTTTCATCAAGTTTGGTGCAGGCTGCAATCCCGCAAACCATGAAAATTGAAATATATTTTTTCATGTCTGTTGATTTATTTATTCGAAAATGGCATTGATGCCAAAACTGATACTCCTTGTCTTGGGATAGACGTCATACTGGTCTCTTCCAAATTCAATGCCACCATAACTCAATTCAGGGTCTACACCTTTGTAAGCTGTCAGTGTGTAGAGGTTAAGTCCGCTCAGTGAGAATCGTATGTTTTTTATATGATCAATACCTGTCTTTCGCAGGATGTAACTCAGACTGACATTGTCGACTTTAAGAAAGCTAGCATCCTCAAGATAATAACTGCTGACGACCGGCGAACTTGTCAAGCCTCTGTCGTATTCGCTCAGCGCTTCACGCAGTGTGTTGAGGGTTGGCAGGTCCGAAGGATTGGAGAAGACCATGCGCGTTACATTCAGCACATCGTACTTGAGAACTGCACGTAGGCTGATTCCTGCTTCAAAGTTTTTAAGAAAACTGAAGTAATTGGACCAGCCAAGGGTAAATCTGGGTTGTGCATGACCAACGACACGTCGCTGGGCCTTGGTTACATCGCGTGTCACACCGCCCTCGGCGGTATAAAATAAAAATTTACCGTCACTGGACAGTCCTGCGTATTGTGGTAAATAAAATGTTCCGATCTCCTCGCCTGGTTTGATAATCTGTGTGTAGTTTTCACCACCTACCAATCCACGTCCGGAAACATAAAGGGTTTTGATCTGATCGAGATCGTACTTGTCGTTCGTTAGTCGAACCGTATTCTGTCGGTTGGCTGCAAACACAAAATTGCTGCGCCAGTCGAATTTGCGATGATCGATCAGGAACGCCTGAAGACTCAATTCAATACCCTTATTTTCTATTTCACCGGCATTGGCAAAAATGTATCTGTTCTTGTTTGGCGGAACAGGAAGTTCGTAATTATAGATCAGGTCAGAAGTCTTTTTATTGTACAATTCGATTGAACCGTTTAACCTGTTGTTCCATACACCAAAATCAATACCAATATTCAGTTCCTTATTTTCTTCCCATTTGAGATCAGGATTCGGATTGACGCCACCCGCATTCTGGAAAGAAATGACTTTAACTCCGGTCTCCGGGTTGATGGCAGTTCCAGCTGGGGCGAAATATATTGCATCGACATTGGTTGGAATATTCTGATTTCCGGTAATACCGTAACCGACGCGAAGTTTGAGGTCACTGAATATTTTCTGCTTTTGCATAAAAGATTCTGAGGTCAGGTTCCAGGCTGCACTGACTGCAGGAAACCAACCCCATTCGTTGTTTTTCCCGAATTTGGATGAGCCGTCACGGCGAAGGCTTGCGGTCAGATAATATTTGCGGTGGTATTGCCAACTTGCTCGTCCGAAGAATGAAGCCAGTAACGCTTCATTCTTATAAGAACTGATACTTCCTGGTTCAAGTAGTAATAATGAAGCCAGATTATTAGAGGTCAGATAATTGGATTGTGCATCCTTGCCTTGAGCAGCAAAACCATCATAAGAATCAATCTGGTAGGAGTGACCGCCGAGGAGGTCCAGCGTCTGCTGATGACCGAGGTCCAATTTGTATTTGAGTGTGGATTCAATGACGCCCGATTGATAATTATTGTATGCTCTCCGTGCATATCCTTTGGTGGTATTGGAGGCTGTGGTGCTGGGCTCGAAATAAAAGCTTTCGTCGTCATTGCGAATATATCCAAGATTAATGGCTCCCTTTAGGTTGTGGAGGATATTGACTTCTGTTCTCAGATTGCCATAATATCGCTTGGCATCGCGCTGGTTTTGAATATCCTTTATAATGGCCACAGGATTAAAATACTGGAAACTGCGATCTGTTTCAAAAAAACTACCGTCAGACTTATAAATCGGATCAGTCGGGCTGCGTCTGATCGCCTGGTAGATCAGATTATTTGGTGCAATGCCGTTGCCATAGTCCACATAATCATTGTGTTCGATGGTGCCGGATAGTCTCGCTTCGACATTGACCTTATGATCTAGCAGACTCTGTGCAAAATTGACGCGTCCCGTCGAACGACTTTTAGCAGAACCAAGGATCACCCCGGTGAGATTCATGTGGGACAAAGAAGTCCTGAAAGAAGAGTTTTCATCCGCTTTGGTGAAAGCCAGATTGTGTTCGTTGCTAATACCAGTCCGGTAAATAGCATCCTGCCAGTCTGTATTGGCGCCGTTATCAATATACGTTCTACCGGTCCTTTGCGCAAACTGTCTGATGTCGTTTGAATTGAGCAGGTCAAGTTTTCTCGAAACCTGATCAGCGCTGATTTGACCTGTGTATTCGATCTGATTGATTTTTGTTTTTCCTACACTGGCGTTTTTGGTGGTGATGAGGATAACCCCATTGGATCCTCTTGCACCATAAATTGAAGTCGATGCGGCATCCTTAAGGATGTCAAAAGAGGCAATATCCTGTGAAGAAATTGCGGTGGGATCCGCACCTGGCACGCCGTCTATCACAAAGAGTGGACCAGTACCGGAAGTGAAAGCGGCTGCACCCCGTATATTGACCGCAAAACCCGAATTGGGGTCTCCGCCCTGTTTTGAGATGGTAACGCCCGCTGTCTTGCCCTGCAGACCCTGGATAGGATCAGAGAGCGCTCCGGTATTCAGTTCTGTATTTTTAACCTGTGTGACCGCACCCGTTTTTTCAGCTTTATTCTGAGAACCATAACCAATTAACACGACTTCTTCCAGGAGTTCGCCCGATTTGAGGGTCGCATTATAGATGGTTTCTTTGCTGATATTGAGCGTGACCTTATTGTATCCTGTGTAGCTGATTTCGAGTTGCTGACCCTGATTATCCGGTATCGTAAGAGAATAATGGCCATCTGCGTCTGTTGCTGTGCCTGTGCCTGTACCCAGTAGCAAGACGTTTGCGCCGATCAGTGGGTTTTGTTGTTCGTCGGTGACCGTCCCCGTGACAATTCTTTGTGCATACAGCGAAATAGATAACATTGCAAGGATGCTCAAAAGTATGATTCTCGGCAGCTGGCCATATAAGTTCGGTTTCGTTTTCATCTGACTTCTACAATTGAATGAACAAAGATAAAAATTCTTTGGTTGTTGATTTGTTCAATGATATCGGCTAAATTAGCCCTATTTTCAGGATTATCAATCTATTGAATAATCAATATAAAATAATTATTTCCAAATCTTTTATTCTTTATTTGTTTACGTATTCATTGACTGTTGACATCTATCATAAAGATCTTCTTTGCCTCATTGGGAAAGTTGTGAATTTTTGAATCAAATATTCTTGTATAATTTGTTATCCGGATCATTTTCTTTTTAATCATAACATGTAACGCCTCAAGAAAATCATTAGGATTATTTCATCACGTCAGTGGCGAAGTCAATATACGATATGTCAATATTTCGCGAAACTTCCTATCTTACAAAAAATTACTGCATGAAAAGTCCGGTTCTCATATTCTTATTTTGCTTTTTTATTTCCATTGGTTTGGCACAAAAATCAAGGCCTTCGAATGAAAAAAAATTCATCGCAGAGATCATGTCGGTCGAACGAAGTTTTGGAGAGGATCTCAGAGCAAAGGGTGTAGCTTATGCTTTTGAATATTACGCTGCTGATGAAGCGGTGATCCGCAGAGGCAATGACAGCCTGATCACCGGGCGCAAAGGCATCCGCCACTTCTATGATCAAGAACAATTCCGTGAGGCGAAAGCCTGGTGGACTCCCGATCATATCGATGTCTCTCGGGACGGAACGCTGGCCTCCAGCTATGGTCATTACCGATGGGAGTTCAGGGAGCCGGATGGAAGTATCAGGGAATATAGCGGCATTTTTCATACGATTTGGAAACGACAAAAGGATGGTAGCTGGAAATACGTTTGGGATTGATCAATAATCAGTAGACAAGTGTCAAGAGTCAATTGTCAAGTTCAGCGCTTTGCAATAGGTCTCATCACAATTCAATCCAGAGACTTTTAAGCAATTTCGGATGATTTTACTGATTGGATAATCGCGGTATATTTTTAAAAAATGATCCGTAGCTAATTTACGCATCTTCAATTTAATACGCTATGCAAATAAGCGTTTTATTGAGGCGTTCTCTTGACACATGAATAAAGAAACAATATAAGATTGCTTAATTTTATATTCAGCGTAATTTTAATAATATAAGATATCTATTGATGTTTTTTATCGGGTGGATAATTTTTTCTGGGAAGCGATATCTCAGAGTGAAAAGTGAACTCACAGACTGTATGTAGAATGTCGAAATCGTGGACAGAAATAATTACACTGGAAGACTCCGGGTGCTCGCGCAGGATAGCTGGTACGAATTGAGGACAAGCATCGAAATTCTGACACTTAAAAAAACATGAATTCAAGTTGGTGAAAAGAATTGAATCATCAGGGATTCACAGAGACGAATACTGGCCAGATAATCCACATTCGAGCAGGAACTTTTTTGCTCTCAGCGGATAAGGATTGCAAAAGGGCGAAGGCTACTATACAAACTCATGGATTAATTCACTGTGTAATCCTATGGATTTACCGATCGGTATGCATTGGGTGTTGGATGCGTCCGGCATTTCTGTTTGGGTCCAGCGAATTCATACTATATTGGGTGGCTCCGAAATTGAATTTTGATCTCAGGAGCGTCAAATGGGCACTCGGTTTGGGTACAATTTATTTTATTGTTGCGGGGCTAAAAGAAGGTTCTTATAGCGTTGGACTGGAATGTGGTTCTTATACCATAGCAAGCAGGGAAAAGCAATTAACATTCGGTACAGGCCTGGTATACGCAGGTGGGAGTCTTAGCAGGATTCGCGCTTTCTCACTTTCAGGACTAAGGCTTACTTCAAAAAATTGGGCCATAATGACAGAGAATTACTTTGTGTTTAATGGTGGCAAAGGTTTCTTTTTAATGAGCGGGGGAGCAGTGTATATGGCCCGCCGTCTGGCGATTGATTTTGGTGGCTTTATTTCCGGTGGTTGGACTGTTGAAGCAATCATCATTCTGCCTTGGTTATAACTGAATATCCCGTGTGGAAGGCTGAATTGATTTTGTTGTGCAGCAATGTCATCTGGGTCTCTTTCTTATCACATCGTGTTAGTCAATGTTCTTCTAATAACGGACTTGAAATTGAAACCTTTATCGTCTTCTGGCTGGTAAATTGTTTGAAGATTATTTGATGGATTATATTTCTTATTTAAGGTGAAAGAAAACAGTATTTAGATCATTAGGATAGATTTGTCAATAATGGTCAGTAAAACTGACTAACTGTTATTCCAAATACTGAACGCGTCATCAATACATGCCGGAAGTAAAAAATACCGGCCATTTACTGAACTTCGCTCACTGAGTACTTCAGTAATTCAAAATCAGGTAAAAAGCCGGTATGCTATGGATAGCTGGAAAAGACCAATGATTAAGCCTGTGTCTCCCTGGTGAGCTTGAGTATCTCGTTGATCACGATCTCTGAGATGTATCTCGTCTGTCCGTTCTTATCCTCATAGGAGCGGTTGGAGATCTTGCCCTGTACAAGGACTTCATTGCCTTTGTCGAGATGCTTCTCGATGTAATCAGCCTTGGCATCCCAGGCGACCACATTATGCCAGGTGGTATTCGTGACTTTGTCACCTTTGGCGGAGACATAGTTTTCATTGGTCGCGATGCTGAATCGTGCGATGCGCTTTCCTTTTTCAAGTTGCGTGATCTCGGGTGCTTTGCCCAGGTGGCCAATGAGTTGAACAGAATTCTTTAAGTTTTTCATAGATTAAAAATTAAACGTGAAACAAAAAATCCGGAACATTCCGGTTAACGAGACAAAGATGAAGCGGGCAGTCTGATGAAGACGTAAGTTAAACGCTTATATCCGTTTATTTCCGTATGTAAACGTTTATCAACGGCTAGAAGTATTATTTATTGAGATTTATTAGACTAAGTAAAAGATTTATTTTATTATTTCCAATATATCTGGATCGTTTTTTAGACGTTATGCACAAGGCCCTAAAAAAATTGAACCTTTACATTAAATTGCATATATTCGCAATATGAAACAGAGAGTATATGTTGATACCTCGGTATTTGGAGGATATTTTGATTTGGAATTTGATATTTTTACCAAACCTTTCTTCAATAGAATATTTGCTGAAGAATTAATATTATTATTTTCTGGAACAACTCAAGAAGAATTATTAAAGGCTCCTGAAGAAGTAAAAAGTTTGGTTAGACAAATAAAATCATCGAATACGGAATATTTGGATTTAAATATTGATATAATTCAATTGGCGAATGAATATATTTCAAACGAAGTTGTAGGAAAAACAAGTTTTGCTGATTGTCTTCATATTGCGACAGCAAGCTATTATCATGCTGATTATTTAGTCAGTTGGAACTTTAAACATATTGTAAATGTTAATAGAATAATTGGTTGCAATTCAATAAACATTCGCAACGGTTATAAGCCTTTAGAAATAAGATCTCCAAGAGAATTTATATATTATGGAAACGAAGAATAAAAAAACAACTCAAGAAAATAAACACTCAAAACAAAAATTCAATGCAGTTGAATTTATGAGGGAGCAACGTGACAAGATTAGCAAATCAATTGCTGATTTGACTCCAGATGAAATCTTAAAACACTTTGCAGAAATAAAAAACACAACAAACATTAGGCCCAGTGCATAACAGTGTTTAAGATGATACTTCGGCTGCCGCATCGCATCGCTTATACTTGGACGAACTGAGAAACTTGTAGAAAATCACTTTTCGATCAATTTCGAGGCTAAAATCAATTCAATAAAATGAGAAATTCCACCCGAAAATGACGACCAAATATTGTAATCATCCGTAATTTAATCAGGTATATGATTGCATTAGCGATCAGAACAACTTGATCAGCGTATCAAAGTAATTTGTCAAAACTGTATGGGATCAGATGCACTGCGTAGGACGTCACCCATTCATTTTGTTTGAGAAAGTAGTGGACATAGCCTGCGCTCTCATTTATCTTTGCCTGATGTCCTCCATTCACTCTTTTTTTAGTCAGGTTACCGGGATGCGAACGACCAACGGTAACAATTATTCTTATCTGCAAGGCGATAAAATCCTGCTGACCCTGCAGCGGCTGCATCGCAGGATTGAAGAGCGATTTCCCTCTTCCGGTCTGGGTTCAGTCTGTCGTGAAGCCATTAGCTCTGCCGGCGAAGTGGAGATTATGCTGCAGCGTATCGACCGCCCGGTGTGGATCCTGCGAGTTGCGGCAGGGATCGTCATGATCTTCCTGATCGTGGTGATGATCATCCTGCTAGGGTATATGATGCGATTGTCGGCAGGGATCACCAGTTGGGTGGATTTGTTGCAGACCAGTGAAGCAGGCGTCAATGATCTGATCTTCTTGTCCATTGCCCTGTGGTCAGTGTTAAGTATCGAATCCAGGATCAAGCGCCGCGCATTACTGAACTCACTACACCGGATACGCAGCATGATGCACGTCGTGGATATGCATCAGCTCACGAAAGATCCGGCGCAGTGGCTGTTTGGCGATGTCGTTTCAAATACAGACACCACGTCTTCACCCAAACGCAGCATGAGCGCTTTTGAATTATCGCGTTATCTCGATTATTGTTCAGAATTGTTATCCCTGTTAAGTAAGCTGGCTGCTTTGCACGCACAGAAAGAAAATGATCATATCGTCCTCGAAGCAGTCAATGATCTTGAGCAGCTGGCCGGTGGTCTCAGTCACAAGATCTGGCAAAAGGTAGGCATGCTGGAGCGGAAGTAGGGCGGATGCGGAGCATCTGAAATCGGTGGCGGATGTATCCAAAGTCAAAGCGCTGAACAAGGAAAAGGGAAACTTTTATTGTTTAAAATCTTATGGGCTATCAGGTCAAGTCGTGGTTATTAGATCTCAATCCCGTATTTTTATTTTTCAGAGAGAGGCTGATAGTCGGCTATAGGATAAACTTTGACTGTTTTTTGATCTATATCCAATTCTATCCGCTGAAATAGACCTTGCTGGGGAGGTGTGGTGCTGCCTACGGCGCAAGCTATGCAGATGTCGCTATCCACAGTAAGGGCAGGATTGAAAATCCACAGGAAGGCCAAAGAATAAACTCACTCCAGGGAAATTCCCTCTCGTAAAGTATGAAAAAAGCGAAAGTTAATATAGATTTGTGTCGGAGATAAATAAGTTAATTCCAATTTCAAGAACTAAATCAATTAACAAAACGTTAAGTTTAAGATATAAACAGTCAAAAAGACAATAAAAAAGCCCACGACCACCCATCGAAATGGGGACGCAGGCCCTCTAACTAGAAAATTAGGCCGCAAAAGTAAGGTTTTTAAAATTGCTTTTTACCTGTTTCGTTAACAATTTTTTTTATCATTAAAATTATTTAAAAATGAAACATTTTTCTTCTTTCAAACCAAACACTGGCTTGACACTCAAAAAACCGAATTTAATTAATGGATGCTTATTTAAGAATAGGTCTATGACCGCATTAACCTATTTAACAGTTTCTTTTATTGTTTTTTCATTAATTGGATTGTCTTCCTGCACAAAGTCCGAAAGTACATCTGGGACTAATGTTACAGTTATGAACTTTGGCTCAGCAATGGAAAAAGTTAATAAGCTGATTGAAGATGATCCTAACATCAGTATAGATCCAAAGGTAGTAGCACGAGATGCTGGACAGTCTTGATGTTCGCCTACTTCACCAGCTGCTGGTGTAAATTGTATCACACAGCAAATAGTAACAACTATAAGCTTACCTTCAATCGCTGGATGTCCAGCCTGTAGTAATGTTACTGTTGGATATAAAGTCAGAGTGTGTCAAAACCCACTAAATCCTTTTGATTATTCATTTACATTTTGGGATTTTGGAGTAATACCTGGATGTCAAGATTGGTGGGATTGTATTGGAAATTTGCCAGGCCATGAAGCAGACAGAGTTATTGAAGCTATGAGTTTTCAAGCATCATTAATTATAGAACAAAATTACGTTTCATATTGGGTTAATTTAATAAATCCTAATTGCCCGAATTCATTTTTTACTTCCGACTTCATTCGTCAAAGTTGTTTTAATTGGTGTATTTATCCAATACTACCACCGCCATATTGGGCTATGGAGCAATTAATATGTGGCATTAAATGTTGTCAAAGGACTAGAACATTTTGTAAAGAACTCAATGGAAATATAACCATTTCTTCGCCAAGCTATCAAGTGGTTGGTACAAATACATGTAGCTCCGCTACGAGTGTTCTTTGCAATGGGTTATCGCTTCCTTGTTATGACAGACCTTGTGACACACCATAATTATTAATCAAATTATTTTACTTTATTCTTGGAGTATTGAGAAATACTCCAAGAATATTTTTAATCCTACAATTATGAAATTAAAATCTCTCCTATTGTTTGGACTATTTCTAAATGTTAGTATTTACGCACAGCAATATCCTGCAGTGGAATTTGAAAACTATAATCCGCTTTGGACAAGAACCTCAATTACAGAAAAAATACCATTAAAGGTGCAGTGGTATTGGTTGGAACAAAATCATGGCAATGCATTTTTAACTATTCATAATAAAATTTTATACAATGTTTACAATATTTTCAATGATTGGATTAATGGATATTATTTGGAAGCAATTGATTTAGCAAATGGAAACTTATTATGGGATTATTCATTTTATGGCACTGGCAAAATCAGAAGAAGATATGCACAGCACCCAGTATTTCATGGCGATTCCATGGAATTAATGATTTTTGAAGAGAATGATTCCTCTGAAAATCCATTTTATCCAATTTGGGCTAGTGCTCACGCTGGCAAAATAATATTTAATAAAAACAATGGATTAGTTTTAGATTCTTCCTTTCAAACTACGCAAGATCCACAAACCAAAACTTTAGTTCTCCCTTTTACGCCATTTAACAATAATTTTAGTACTCATTTATATTCCAGAAATTCAGGGTATAATTATATTAAAAATACGGGTTTAATTAATTCAGCTTCTGGAGAGAATTTCGTAAATTATGAGAAGTATCTTTTAGACAAAAATGGTAGGCAGATAGACAGTTTAAATTTGCGAATTCTGGCCAAATATCAAGTGATTTACAATGCCATAGTAGATGTAGATGATGAAAACCTTTTTTGTATTTATTATTCAGAAAATGTAATCGATAGTATTAAAAAATCAGAATTAGCTTTTCATTATATGGATAAAGAATTAAACGTTTTAAACTCTGGGACATTAAATCAGGTATTTCTTGAGGGTAATAACCAAAGTTCAGTGATTCTTAGTACGTCAAAATATATTATTGTCAGATCAGACTCAATTATTAATAAGTCTGAAGCGAATCTTAACTTTTTGAGTTTACTTGATAATAAAGGAAATATCATCGAAAATCTAGACTTACGCCATTTAAAATTAAGAGCACAAAATGCTGATTTTATTAGCGCTGTAGTAATAAATGAAAATAATAAGTTTAAGGTTTTATTTTGTGTAAATTCTGCAATTTCTAATACTTTAACTTTTTATAAATCTAATGGTTTAGGACACATTTTTGAAGTGAAAAAAATGAGAATAAAAGCTGATACTAAAAATAATATTGTTATAAGAAGAATGCAAGTCGTTGGTAAGAACTTATTATGCTTATTCAATTATTCTGAAACTTTGACCAATGTAGATCCGCTTCCACTGTGGAATGGCTGGGTAATGATAAATGGCGAAGATTTAGGGATTATGACAATAAACAAAGATGAAAGTTTAGATCAAGAAAAAATATTAAAAATATCACCCAACCCAACTTCTGATATTTTGACAATAGAATTTGATAAAGTAATTTCAGGAAATCTGTATATTTATAATGAAATTGGTCATTTGATTAGGTCTGAAGATTTATATAATGTTAAAGAATATAATTACAATGTAAGTGAATTACTTGATGGCAAATACCACATTCAATTTATCAATGACAATAAAATATTTAATGCACAATTCATTAAGGTTAAATAATGGTGGTATTAGTTAATGTCTAAAACTAGTGTGCGAAAAATAAAATTAGGTGCGGAAAAAAATGAAACTGGAATTAACACAGTATTGACGATCATGCCACCTAAATGCTATTTTTTTCAGGCTTGGCATAAAGGTAAGATATTTTTCACTCTGAGTATTATTCAAGTGGTGGCACGTCGTCAATACAATCCGTTAATTCCAATTTCAAAAACTAAATTAGTTATGCAAACGTTAAGTTAAAGATATAAACAATCAAAAAGCAATAAAAAAGCCCACGACCACCTATCGGAATAGGGACGCAGGCCATCTAATCGGAAAATTAGGCCGCAAATGTATGACTTTTAAATTGTTTTAGATTGATTTTGTTTTTTTATTCACAATTTAAATCTAAATTTATGAAAAAGTTTATTTCATCCTTCTGCTTCTTTTTACTTATTTTAAATTATGAGTTCGCCCAATGTTTATTTGAAAATAGTTCAGGCAACTTTCCTACTTATTATCCTGGATGTGTGCAAGGTAGTCCTAAGTGCGTCAAAATTAAATTTCATTTTATTAACAACACAGGCGGTGCAATGAATTCTCCCACTAATAAGGAATTTGCAAAGCTGTTAGATGATATCAATGCAATTTATTCTGGTTCCGGGCTCACATTTGTAACTTCTGATGAATGTATTCATCGGGAATCTATACAAGGGGTCTCACCATCTACATTAAGAAATGACTTAGGAGTACCGGCCACAGATCCGCAATATTCACAATACATTATTCCAGAAGATGTACCTCCATACCATTACAAAAATGGCTTTATAAACATTTTTTTTTATCAGACAAGTGGTTTCGGCACAGGCGGAACCACGACTAGAAGTCCTAATTTTCGGTTTATACATATTGGAACTGATCCTAAGGCCATAGCACATGAATTAGGACATGCATTATCCTTAGACCATACAAGTTCTAATCAACTTTATACAGACTCTACTACCTGGGAATGTATAGGAGGAGATGCTACTAAAGCAGATAGAATGCCGGATACTGATGCAGATCCGTTTACAATGGATATTGATGGTGATAAGAGTAGAGATAATACAAAATGGTATAACAATAATTGTACTTCAAAATCTATCATTTTTCAATTTGCGGATAATTGTGGCAATAAAAATTGGAAAGTACCTTATGATAATTATATGACTTCAGAATATGGCCGTGAATGCTGGAAGAAATTTTCTGCATGTCAAATTTCTGCAATGCATTATGAGCTAGATAACAACTTAATAGATTATGTAGTAAACTGTGTTCCAAACTTAGATCCAGTCTGTACAAGCATTGTTATTAATTCTCCAACCACTTGGACTAACCAAACAATTGTAATGTGTGCAAAACAAAGAATTACAATAACGCCAAATGGGACATTAACTCTGATTAATACAAAAATTACAAAGCATACTGTCAATAATTCATGTCCTGAACTTTCAGGAAATTGGGACGGGATCTACATTGATTCTGCTGCTTATGGTCCTGCGCAATATCCCGGGGGCCCTACTGTTCCAAGTGGTGGAAGATTGAATGTAACACAAAATTCAATCATTGAGTATTCTGATAATGGAATTCAGGCTCCCGGATCACATAACGGAATATACATTAGTAACAGTAAAATGGAAAATAATGGAATGGCCATATACTCAAAAGGTCCGGGTGGACTTGTCTCTTCTGGGAGTGTTGTAATAACAGCAAGTGATATTACATCATCTGAATATTCTGATGCTGTTTTAATCAGAATGGATGGTAGTAATCTTACTGTTCAATCCAGTACAAGTATTACAAACTTAGGGGGTTCAGGTATTACAGGTATCAAAAGCTACAATGGAAGATTGACTGTTAGGAATTCAACTATAATGGATTTTGGAGTCGGAATAGACAAGGATTTGAATGGAGGAGCTGGAATTGGCTTTGTGCTAAATGGTAATCATATTCTTGGAAATTTGACTTCGGTCAGAAATACTTCATCTGGAGTCACAGCGACAAAGAATTACTTCCAGGGGAAAATTCAACAATTTGGTAAAGCATACGGAAGATGGTATGCTAATAATTTTAAAAAGGAAGTTATACTTGACAATCCATCACTTAGTTATGCCTTTACAGAAAATCAGTTTGATGGTTCGCGATTAGATCTTAGTAAAAATCAAAGTCTGACTGATGCCAGATGCAATATCTGGAAGAATACAGGCACAGCCTGTGATGGAAGACCAAATTCAATTAAACCAAGTTGGGGTAGTTCACAGACTTCATCAGGTAATAAGCACGTTGGATCTATGCCTTATATGGGTATAGATATGGGCAATCCAATTACTCATTATCATTGGGATTTTGATCAATTTACGATATTTACTTATGATGGTACCTACTTTACAGGTTCTGGTGCTATTAGTGCAAACCCAGATTGTCAGTATAATTTATTCCCAACTGAATTTACAGGTGGTGGTGGATCTTCTGAAGAGTCTTATAATAATACAAGCAATAATCAATCTTGGCAAGGGTTGAATCAACAATTAAGCACCCTTGAATCTCAATTGGGCTCAACAACTGGAACAGCCTTGCAAAATTTGATTAATCAAATAGCAGATGTTAAAGTAGCAATAGGGCAGAGTGTTTTATCCGCATTACAGAATATTGATCCATTTGATTCAACAACCAGTTACAATATTTGGGTAAGTCGAGCTGATGATATTGTTGGACAGCAAGCTATGATGACAGGATTTTGGAATGCCTTAAATTTTTCTGGCCTGATCACCTATGTCAATAGCTTAAGCTTAAGCGGAGAAGAAAATCAAGATAGAGCTAATTTGCTTAGAGGACTTGATACATTAATCAGTTTTCAGTCACAAGCAAAGAATATAACCCAATTGGCAGAGGAGGATTTAAATGTTTTAATCGATATCGCATCCTCATCATTTGGATCCTATACAGCATTACTACGCGCATGGCTCAATATTCAGTATGATATCCGTATCGATCCACCAGTTGAGTTAAATTCTTATTCTCGTAAATATTCAAAGCCGGATTTTTGTGGAAAATCTGATGTTATACTAGTCCCAAATCCGACTTCAGACTGTTTAGAATTATTTTGGAAAGGAACAGAGTCGAATGTTAAAATTGCTATTTCTGATTTAACTGGGAAATTTCGATTTTCAGGGTTAGGCTTCAAAAATAGTCCTATTTGTCTAAAGGATCTACTTGGCAGTGGGATATATATCCTGCAAATTTCATCAAATGGTTCATCCTCAATTTGCGAAACTAAGAAGCTTATAATTGAATAATTAATACCAATTGTTGGGGTGTTCAAAGCATCCCAACAATTTTATAATAATATAATGAAACTGATAAATATTCTGATTGTACTAAGCATTACTACAAGTACAAGTATAGCTCAGAGTGGTACTTTCTTTAATCTTGTTCCGGATATAGGAGCAGCAAAAGGTCAATGTGTATTCGGATCAATAGAATGTGATTCTCAATATATTTATATCGTCGGTGATGAAGTTGTGAGTCAAGACTCAATCGGACGTAATAAGAAGGTCAAGCCCCATCTCACAAAATTTGATTATCAGGGTAATCTCATTCATTCTAATATAATATCTGAAGAAGACTTCAGTAAACCTTATGTTAGACAAAATTTTCCTTTATTTAGAAGAAATGATTCAATTTATTATTACAATTTGTACAATTGGGATGATACAACTCTTCAGTATGTTAAGAACTATATTGTTGCAATAAATATGAAAAAAGGGAAGATCATAGGAAAAGTGAAAGTTGAGCAGCCGGTTGAAGGGGATATTAACTTAGTTACATTTGCCGAGCAAGATCCAGGTTCAAAAAATTTATCATATCTTTTTAAGCACCAACTTAATGGTACATATTATACAGAGAATTACATTTATAACTACAATGACAGTCTCGAGCAGTTATCAAGTATAAAGGTTAAATATAACCAGCGTTCAATTCATATAAGATATAATAAATATGAAAATGGGTATTATCATCTCATTGGAGATGAGATTGAGTTAAAAAATAATAAACTTACAGACAAAGGATGGTTGATTTATTTGAAGGTGGATACATTCGGTAATGTATTAAGAGATAATAGGTTAATCACACCCGGCAATATCTATACTAATGGAGGGTACTCTTACACAATAATTGAAGATGATAATGGTGGATATTATATTGGGACGAATGACAATATTGATGTTCAGAATGCGAAGTTAATACCTTATGTTTTTCATGTTTCATCAGAGTTAGATACCGTTTATTGGAGGACAAGATTCCAAAATTCACTTTACCTTAAGTATGGTAATATTTCATTTATCAACAAGATGGCGATGCTTAAGGATAGATCTGGAATGGTAGTATGTGGATCAGTATTTACTCAACCTATAGTAGAGCCAGACTATGGAATTTTATTCAAATGTGCACTAAATGGAGATAGTTTATGGACACGACAACTTCAACCCCTTGGATGGGACAGCACCAGGGCATGGTGGATGCATATAGAAAGTATAGCAACTACACCATTTAATAGTTTAGTAGCATGTGGAAGAATAGGCGATGGCCAGGATCAAGTCACAAGAGGCTGGTTATTGCATCTGGATTCAGAAGGGTGCCTTGTTCCAGGTTGTGATAAGATCGTAAGTAATAAAGATATTCATTCAGGTAAAGAAAAAGCTTTTGCCATATACCCAAATCCATCAGTGTCAAACCATTTGTATTTACTCTCAAGAATTGGAGATCAATCAAAAGTCATTCTAGAATTATTTGATCTATCTGGAAAGGTATTACATACTTCTCATTTTAATCCCCAGGTTGGCACACAATATTTTATAGAAATACCAACCGACCTTCCTAATGGTGAGTACATATTAAAAATTCAAGGCAAAGAGTTTCAACAAGCCGAGAAAATTATTATTTTAAGATAAAGTGTTTAAAATGATCTTTAGATCAATTGGCACAAATGAATAAACGCTTTCAAAAAAAAAAGAAACTGGAATTAACACAGTATTGACGATCATGCCACCAAATAACTTAGTTTTTCATAAATGGCATAATAGTAAAATATTTTTCACTCTTGGTATTATTCAAGTGGTGGCACGTCGTCAATACTCATCCGTTAATTCCAATTTCAAGAACTAAAAAGATCTTCAAATCGTTAAATAAAAGATATGAATGTCCACCAAATATGAAAAATAATTTTTACACGATCCTACTTCTAAATCTATTATTATTAGATAGTTCTTTTGCTCAGAAATATACTCCATTAAATTTTAAAAATTATATTCCACTATGGACACATATTTATAATACAGATAAAATGCCAATACAAAGTGGCAACTGGATTATTCTGGAACAAAATTTTTATAGAGCTCCTTTAGTCATAGATGATGGAATTTTATATAATGTTTATAATATTGCTTTTGGTCCTGCATGGTTGGGAGGATACTATCTCGAAGCTATTGACATTGAAAGTGGAAAGCTAATTTGGGATCAAGTATATTATAGTGAAAAGGTTGGGGAGAAACGCTATGCGAATCGTCCTATAATTCATGGCGATACTCTGGAATTATTGATCCATGAAGAATATAATAAATCTGACACTTTTTTCAAACCAATATGGTTTACTGCTTCTGCAAGAAGGATAATTATTGATAAGAGAAATGGAGTTATACTTGGTTCAACATTTGGGGTTCAAAAAGATACCAATGCCAGAAGAATTCCGCTTCCCTTTCCTTATGGTCCGACCCATTTGTATTTCAATGACACAAATTTCATTGTAATTAATCATCTCGTATTGACTGACACACTTACTGGAAAAAGTGGTATTTGGTATAATCGTATTGTGCTTGATTCTACAAATAAAGAGATTGGTAATTCCGAGCTCTATATTCAAACTGATTATAATAAAGTTTCTGATGGTCTATTTAATTATGATGACAATAAAATATTTTGTGTTTATAATTCAGAAACTCATCCTGATTCTTCAAAACAAGATGTTGATTTTGGCTATTATTACATGGATAGAAGATTGAATATACAAACCTCAAATAAACTGAATGAGATTAAAGCATTTGATGTTAATCGGTGTGGGCCGGCCTTTATTTCAGAAGATTATTTTATAATTGCGTCAAGTTTTTACCGAGAAAATCCATACTGGTGGGAAACTAAAGATTTAGTTCTATTTGATCGATTTGGTACGTCAATAGAAAAAATAGATTTGAGAAATTTGAAAATAAATTCAATAAATGTAAGTTACATGCATGCTTCTTTGGTAAAGACTACTAAAGGTCATAGAATATTATTTTCCGTTCAATCCAGAGCAACAAATACAGTTGAATTTTACATTTCTGATGGTTCAGGAAACTATTCAAAAACAAATTCATTTATACTTGACCTTGGAAGGAAAACTGAAATATCTTTAACAAAATTGGACATTGTCGGCGACAATGTACTATGCAATTTTATATATCGAGAAAATGCTGCTGGATTAAATGAAGCACCACTTTTGAATAGTTGGATTGTGATCAAGGGTAATGACATAGGCATATTAACTAAAAACAAGGATGAAGTATCTGATGAAGCAACAATAATGAAAATAGCACCTAATCCGGTTAAAAATATTATAACAATTAAATTTGATAAACCATATTCAGGATTGTTAAATATTTATAATGAACTGGGACAATTATTATTAGCTGTAGAATTGCATAATGAAATAGAATACGTCCATAATTTTAGTAATTTAACAAGTGGAAACTATAATGTTCAATTCATGACAAACAATAAATTATTAAAGAGTCAATTTATTAAAGTTTATTAGTACCTCTATACATAATTTTACGTATCATCTATTAATGGAAATTTATAATGGTGTTGGAATGAAACTGGAATTAACACAGTATTGACGATCATGCCACCAGAATGCCATCTTTTTTAGGCTTGGCATAAAGGTAAAATAATTTTCACTCTTGGCTTCATTCAAATGGTGGCACGTCGTCAATACAAAACGTTATAGCCAATGGTAGGACGACCGTGCAAACTTGACAATGACCGTGCAATTTTTAACAGGACAGACCAAATTACCACCATGATAGACAGAAAAACGACCGACACAATGACCGACCCAAGAAAGATTTAATTTTTGCCCCACCGCACTTGAAAATAAGGAAACGAGCCGACCCTCAATTTTTTGTCACGGTTTTTGCCAAACGCTTCGTTTAGCACATTTGCAGGTTAGTTTTTAAAATGCGTAGAAAAATTACGCATTTTAAAAACTTGCTTCGCACCACCTGCAAAAGAGCTAAACCCAACCCACAGAGCAAAAACACGTGCCAAAAAATTCTGCCATCGCTCAATTCACCCCGAAAGCAACAATCTGCCATTTTTAGACATTGTTTCGGCTTTTTAACCTAAAATTCCTATATTTGCCCCCGTGAAAGTTTTTGCCCTCATATTCAGTTTTTACTTTTTTGCTCTGGCAGTTATGCCTTGCAGCGACAAGGACGACTGTAAATATCAGGGTTCAGACCAATCTGCTTTCGCAAATACCGACCACTCAGACCACGACAACGATACTGAGAATTGCTCCCCTTTTTGCATGTGCTCCTGTTGCGGACACTCGGTAACTGCACCCGGTTTTTTTGTCTCCTTAACTTCCCTTATTAAGTATCCGTCTAAAAACTTTTCCATTTATACTGCTTCTTTCGTTTCAGGAGCTTTCTCCAAAATTTGGCAACCGCCAAAAATCAGTTAATGAATTTATGAGGTTCCGCTTTCAGCGGAACAAAACAAAACTACTTACGGTGCTAACGCACCGCAAGTAATCGTGTATTCATTCATTAAACTGATTAAAAAAATGTTAGACAAAATAATTGCTTTCAGCATAAAAAACAAATTCATCATTGCATTGATGACACTTGCACTCATTGTTTGGGGAGTGTGGAGTGCAACAAAACTGCCGATAGATGCAGTTCCCGACATCACCAACAATCAGGTGCAAATCATTACGGTTTGCCCAACCCTTGCAGGACAAGAGGTGGAACAGTTGGTAACTTACCCTATAGAACAAAGCATTGCCAACCTTCCCGACTTAGAAGAGTTGCGGAGTATTTCCCGTTTCGGACTTTCGGTTATTACCGTTGTGTTTGACGATAAAGTGGACATCTACTTTGCACGACAACTCATAAACGAACGACTGAAAGAAGCCGAAAGCAAAATCCCAATAGGTGTTGGAACACCTGAATTAGCACCCGTTAGCACAGGTTTGGGCGAAGTGTATCAATACATTATTCACCCGAAAAAAGGCAGTGAAAGTAAATACACAGCAATGGAGTTGCGGACAATGCAAGATTGGATTGTTGCCCGACAACTTTATGGCACACCGGGAATTGCAGAAGTAAACAGCTTTGGCGGACAACTCAAGCAATACGTAGTTGCCGTAAATCCTGACCGTTTAATTGCAATGGGAATTACCATTCCCGAAATTTTTACCGCATTGGAAAAGAACAACGAAAACACGGGCGGTGCATACATTGACAAAAAACCAAACGCTTATTTCATTCGTGGCGTTGGCTTGATTGGTTCGTTTGACGACATCAAAAATATTGTTGTAAAAACAAATCCTAACGGCATTCCTATCTTGATAAAAGATGTAGCCGAAGTCCGTTTAGGCAGTGCAGTTCGCTATGGTGCTATGACTTACAATGGTGAAGTAGATGCAGTTGGTGGAGTGGTAATGATGCTAAAAGGTGCGAACAGTGCCGATGTGGTTAGCCGAATTAAAGATAAAATGGTAACCATTCAAAAATCATTGCCCAAAGATGTAGTAATAGAACCATACTTGGACAGAACAGATTTAGTAAACAGAGCCATCAGCACAGTAGAAAAAAACCTGATTGAAGGTGCATTAATAGTAATCTTCGTATTGGTTTTATTCCTTGGAAACCTTCGTGCAGGGGTGATTGTAGCCTCTGCCATTCCTTTATCCATGCTTTTCGCATTGGGCTTAATGAATGTATTTGGCGTAAGTGCAAACCTTATGAGTTTAGGTGCAATTGACTTTGGGTTAATTGTGGACGGGGCAGTAATTATAGTAGAAGCCACTTTGCACCATTTAGGATTAAGAAAAACCATTGGCAAACTAACACAGGAAGAAATGGACGAGGAAGTTTTTCAATCCGCCTCTAAAATCCGCAGTAGTGCAGCGTTTGGTGAAATCATTATACTCATTGTTTACATTCCTATTCTTACCCTTATAGGTATTGAAGGTAAAATGTTCCGCCCGATGGCTCAAACCGTTGGTTTCGCCATTTTCGGAGCATTAATTTTATCGCTTACTTATATTCCAATGATGTGTGCTTTGTTTCTTCCCAAAAACATTTCGCATAAGAAAACTATTAGCGATAGAATGATGAACCTGTTCCAACGCTTTTATACACCGTTATTGGATAAAGCCATCCGTTCCAAACAAGTAATTGTAAGTGTAACGGTTGCTGTATTTGTAGTTTCTGTTTTTCTTTTTTCGAGAATGGGCGGTGAATTCATCCCAACCTTACAAGAAGGCGATTTTGCTTTTCACTGCATTCTGCCGCAAGGCACATCACTTTCACAAAGTTTAGAAACTTCTATGCAGGCATCACGACTAATCAAAGAATTTGACGAGGTTAAAATGGTTGTAGGAAAAACAGGTGCAGCCGAAGTTCCCACCGACCCAATGCCTCCAGAAGCAACAGACATGATGATAATTCTAAAGCCACAAAGCGAATGGAAACGAGATGTTTCGTATGATGAACTGGCAGAAGAATTTGAAGAAAAACTAAGCACAATTCCCGGGGTTTTCTTTGAAAAAAACCAACCCATTCAAATGCGGTTCAACGAACTTATGACAGGTATTCGTCAAGACGTTGCAGTAAAAATATTTGGCGAAAACATGGATACACTTTTAAGCTACGCCAATAAAGTGAACGCAGTAGTGCAAAGTGTGGACGGTGCAACCGAACCAAGTGTTGAACGGGTTGCAGGGCTTCCGCAAATCGTCATCAAATACAACCGTTCGCAAATTGCCAACTATGGTCTGAACATTGAGGATATAAACCACATTGTAAGCACTGCCTTTGCAGGTGGAGGGGCAGGAGTTGTTTTTGAAAACGAACGCAAATTTGATTTGGTTGTTCGCTTGGACAGCACACACCGAAACAACATTGACGATGTTAGCCATTTGTATATCCCAACTGCTAACGGAACACAAATTCCTTTATCGCAAGTAGCTGAAATAAAAATGGAATTAGGTCCTGCACAAATTAGCCGTGAAGACGGGAAACGCAGAATAGTTATAGGGTTCAACATTAAAGGCAGGGATGTAGCAAGCGTTGTAGAGGATATTCAAAAGCAACTGAACGAAAAAGTAAAATTGCCCGAAGGATATTATTACACTTTCGGAGGCACATTTGAAAACTTACAGGCAGCAAGTAAACGCCTGATGATTGCCTTACCCGTGGCATTAGCTCTCATTTTTATGTTGCTCTACTTCACATTCAGTTCTGTAAAACAAGCAACCTTAATTTATACCGCAATCCCAATGAGTGCCATAGGTGGAGTATTCGCTTTGCTTATTCGTGATATGCCTTTCAGCATTTCGGCTGGTATTGGTTTTATTGCCTTGTTTGGCGTAGCGGTTTTAAACGGCATTGTGCTGATTGGAACTTTTAACCAATTGGAGAAAGACGGAATGACCGACATTATCCAACGCATAAAAGAAGGAACGAAAATCCGTTTGCGACCTGTGCTGATGACTGCCACTGTTGCATCGTTGGGGTTTCTACCAATGGCACTTTCGCATGGTGCGGGGGCAGAGGTGCAAAAACCTTTGGCAACTGTTGTAATTGGCGGATTGATAACAGCAACCTTTTTAACCTTGTTTGTTTTGCCTTTATTGTATATGATGTTTTCTAAAATCAGAAAGCCAAAAAGCAAAGTATCTGCAACGGCTATTGTAGTTTTTGCGTTGCTTTCATTCAATGCTGCCAATGCTCAAACGCCAACAACTAAAGTCATTTCAGTGGACGATGCAATTAGCACGGCATTGAAAAATAATTTAGAAATTCAATCTCAACAACTCAATGTGCAATCATCTACTACATTAAATAAATCAACGTTTGAGTTGCCTAAAACAAATGTGAATTTTCAGTTTGGACAATACAACAGTATTAATCAGGATAAAGCGTTTCAGGTTTCACAAAGTATTCCGTTCCCAACTTATTATACTGCAAAATCAGGATTGTATAAAGCCGAATTGCAAAGCAGTGAATTGCAACAGCAAGCCACCGCCAACGAAATAAAAGCACAGGTACAATACTGGTATTATCAATTGCAGTATTTACAAACGGCAAAAAACCAACTGCTTTCTTTAGACAGTTTGTATAACGACTTTGTAAGTGCTGCCGATTTAAGATACAGAACAGGTGAAACAAATTTATTAGAGAAAACTACAGCCGAAACCAAGCGGGGACAGCTTTCTCAGTTGCTCAAACAAAACGAAACGGAGTTTACAACCGCTTACAATTCGCTGAAAACGCTAATGAACACAAGCGAAGATTTTACAATAGCTGAAAATGAAAATTGGCAACCACTTGTATTAAGCAGTTCGTTTGACACAACACTCATTGCAAATAATCCATCGCTGAAAGTTTTGTATCAGCAAGCCGTTATTGCCGAACAAAACAAAAAGTTAGAAACCGCCTCTACACTTCCTGACTTTAGTGTGGGTTACTTCAACCAGTCGTTAATCGGAGTCCAAAATATAAACGGAGCAGATGTAAATTTTGACGGCAGCAAACGTTTTCAAGGTTTTTATGTAGGTATCAGTATTCCACTTACCTTTTTCAGCAATGCTTCAAAAGTAAAATCCCTTGACTACAAACAACAGGCATTGCAAAAAGAAGCCGACAACGGAAAACTGATTTTACAAAACCAGTTGCAAAACGCATTTCAGCAATACAACCAAAAATTGTCGCAATACAATTATTACAAATCAACCGCTTTGCCCAATGCTGACATAATAATCAGCACCGCAACGCTTGGTTTCAAAAGTGGCGACATTGGTTATATTGAATACTTACAAGCCTTGCAAACCGCTACCGATGTGCAGTTGAGTTATCTGCAATCGGTTAATCAAATCAATCAGTCCATTATCAACATCAATTTCTTAATCAACAAATAAAATTTCAAAACATGAAAAATATAATCTTCATAGCAGCCCTTGCAACATCCTTAGTATTTGCATCCTGCAACAGCAAAAAAGAAACGCACGGAGAGGAAACCGAACATCACGATGAACACGAAAACACCAACACCGCAATGCTTACAGCCGAGCAAATGAAAACCATAAAAATTGAGTTGGGCAGTATTGAGAAAAAGCAGCTCACTGCCTCGCTCAAAGCCAATGGTATTTTGAAAGTGCCAAATCAGAATAAAGCCAATGCAACGGCATCATTGGGCGGAGTAATCAAATCTATCTTAGTGCAAACGGGCAACACTGTTAGCAAAGGACAGATAATTGCCACCATCACCAATAATTCATTCATCACCTTGCAGGAAGAGTTTTTAAGCGTTTCATCAAAAGCAGAATTAGCCCAATTAGAATTTAACCGACAAAAAGAATTGCAACAAGGCAACGCAACAGCACTAAAAAATCTGCAATCAGCCGAAGCAGAACTTAAAACATTAAAAGCAAGACGAGCAAGTTTGATAAAGCAATTAGAGCTAATCGGCATTAATACCGAAACGCTTACTTCAGATAATATTCAGTCTGCCGTTAGTATCACAAGCCCAATCAGCGGGGCAATCAGCAATGTAATGGTTAACATTGGCAGCTATGTAGATGCCAATAATCCCATAGCCGAAATAGTGGACAACAGCCAACTGCATTTGGATTTGTATGTGTATGAAAAAGATTTACAAAAACTAAAAGTCGGACAAACCATACATTTTACCCTTACCAACAATCCGGGTAAAGAATACGATGCCGATGTTTACGCCATCAGCAACACATTTGAACCCAACACCAAAGCCGTTGCCGTTCACGCAATGGTAAAAGGTAACAAGCAAGGACTGATTGACGGAATGAGTATCACCGCATTGGTAAGTTTAGAAAACGCTACTGTTGATGCAGTGCCAACAAATGCCATTGTAAACCACGAAGGGCAAGACTATATTTTTATTGTTACCGATGCTCACAAGGAAGAAGAACACCACAGCGAAACCGAAACTGCTGAGCATAAACACGATGAACACGGACACGAACACAGCGAAAAGGAGGAACCCGAACACACCGAAGAAGGAACAACCTTTGAAAAAATTCCTATTCGCAAAGGCACAACAGATATAGGTTACAGCGAAATTACTTTGCTAAAGGAAATTCCTGCCAATAGCAAAGTAGTAGTGAGCGGTGCGTTTTTTATTTTGGCTAAAATAAATAACAAAGGCGAAGCACACGAACATTAAAAGTTAATAAATATGAAACTTATAACTAACATAGATAAATTCGGTACAGCAGGACTTTTTTTAACAGCAATATTTTCACCTTGCTGTTTTCCTATTTTTGCATTTGCTGCTTCGGCTCTCGGTCTGGGCAGCTTTGAACTTTTTGGCGGTTGGACAATGTGGATTTTTCAGGCAATGGTTATCATATCCGTTGGCGGACTTTATATTTCGTACCGCCAACATCGTTGTATGTATCCCTTATTGATAGCTATCCCAAGCGGACTTTTAGTTTTTTATGGTTATCATTTAAACGAGACCGACAACTGGACATATTTTTTGTACGCAGGTATGTTCGGACTTCTTATTGCGACAATTTGGAACTACAAACGAAACAAAATGCACCGAACTTGCTATACTTGCAGCACAAACAACGGAATGACAGTTGAACTCAACTCGACAATTACTTGCCCACATTGCGGACACAAAAAAGACGAACTAATGCCGACCAACGCTTGCCAATATTTTTACGAGTGTGAAAACTGTAAACAAGTATTAAAGCCAAAACAAGGTGACTGTTGTGTTTATTGCAGTTACGGAACGGTAAAATGTCCGTCAATCCAAGCAGGTAATAATTGTTGTTAATTCTAAATTGAAAGTAAAATGAAACTTCCATTCAACGATAAAAAATTTCTTTTTCTTCTTTTGGCAATCACAATAGTGGTTGCCTTAGAAGTTTTATCCATCATCGGCATACACATACCAATGCCTTATGCACCCTTTGTTTTCGCAGCCTTCATTTTAGGCATTGGCTACAAAGTTTTATGGAACGGAGTAAAAGCAATCTTCAAACTCCAATTCAGCAATATCAATTTGCTTATGCTAATAGCAGTTATCGGAGCATTCTATTTAAAAGAATTTCCCGAAGCAGCGGTTTTGGTTGTGTTATATGTATTGGGCGAACGGTTGGAAGATATTGGAATAGAAACCTCAAAATCTGCATTAGATGAATTAACGAGCAAAGCACCCAAGACCGCTTTTGTAAAATCGCAAAACCAAAATATTCCCATTGATAAAATTGCGGTTGGCTCAATCATTCAGATTAAAGCAGGTGAAATGATACCGCTTGACGGTAAAATAATTTCAGGCGAAACTACCGTTGACGAAGCTGCCATTACAGGCGAACCCATCCCAAAAGACAAACACACAGGCGACAATATTTTTGCGGGAACTCTCAATAAAAATGGTTTCATAGAAATGGAAACAACCAAACTTTCTATGGACACCACCTTCTCAAAAATCGTTCGCCTCACTTTTGAAGCGGCTGCCAATAAAAGTGAAACACAAAAATTCATTCAGCAATTTGCAAAGTATTATACTCCTGTAATGCTTGCACTCTCTGTTTTTTTGTTTATTATTCCTGTTTTTATTTTGCACTTAGACCTTAATCATTGGCTGCAACAGGCAATAACACTTTTAGTAATCGCTTGTCCGTGTGCATTGGTTATATCTACACCAGTGGCAATCTATGCAGCTATCGGCAACGCATCTGCAAAAGGAGCATTGGTAAAGGGTGGAAAATATATTGAAGCCCTTGCATCAATCAAGGCGATTGCATTAGACAAAACACGAACCATCACTTTCGGAAATCCAATTGTCAGTGATGTAATTCCATTGAACGGAACAAGCCGTGAAGAACTGTTGGCTTGCACGGCAGGTGCAGAAATATTTTCCGAACATCCGTTGGCACAAGCCATAGTGGATGCAAGCCGCAAAGAAGGTTTTGAACCACACAAAACAGAAGCGTTCAAAAGCATTATGGGAAAAGGTGCAACTGCAAAGTGTTTGGTATGTGAAGACGAAACAATTTATGTAGGCAAGTTGGATTTCATTAAAGAACATCAACACACCGACCACGAAACAGAAAAAATTGTTGCGGAACTTTCCTCACAAGGCAAAACAAGCGTAGTGGTGAGTTTTGGTAACGGAGTTGCAGGAATTATCGGTTTAATGGATGAAATAAAACCCGACAGTGAAGCAGCATTAAAAGAGTTGGAAGCACTCAACATTGAACCCGTAATGCTCACAGGCGACAGCGAAAAAGCAGCAAACTATGTAGCACATCAAGTAGGCATAGAAAAAATATTCGGGAATATGTTACCCGAAAACAAAGCCGAAAAAATAAAGGAACTTTTGCAGCAATACGGCAAAGTGGCAATGGTAGGTGACGGCATAAACGATGCACCAGCATTAGCACAATCCACCGTAGGGATAGCAATGGGAGCAGCAGGAAGCGACACCGCCATAGAAATAGCAAACATTGCATTGATGAACGATAAACTTTCACTTATTGCATTTCTTATTCGTTTAAGCAAAAAAACTCTACAAAGAATAAAACTCAACACTATTGGAGCAATAGCAGTCAAACTGATTTTTATAACTCTTGCATTTATTGGTTACAGCAACTTAGTTTTCGCAATAGCAGCAGACGTTGGGGTAACTCTAATCGTAATTTTGACAAGTTTGAGATTAATGAATTTCAAGGAGTAAAATAGAGTAAATAAAGCCAACGCTTCTTTTTGTCATACTTTTTGTGCCTGCACACTTTTAGCACATTGCCGTCCTCGTTCCTGCGGGCGGCAAAGAGCTAAAGCCAACCCGCAAACAAAAAGTTATGCCAAAACCAAACGCCCGGTAAGACAGTAAAAAAATTCCTCGCTTCGCAAAAATTAAATCTTTCCCGACCGCTCATTGCCAACAGACAATAAATCGTTTTTAGAGACAAGTAAACGGACTGTGAAAATTGGTAAAACCACGGTGGTCACTATATATCGGTAGATATACCACTGGCTATAACAGCACCTACCCAAAAGTGGCGGTGACGTGCTTCGTAGGACAGTTTTGTGTATATTTGAACGGTAGTTCTCCGAATGAAAGTTGGTGCGTAAAATCGCCACCTTCGGGTAGCTGCAAACCGTTATGCCCAATGCTAGGACCACCGAAACAACATCAACAGACCGACAGAAAAAAGTAACTTTGGACTGTGAAAATTGACAAGCAAATAAATGACTTTAGAACAGTACATAGACAACATAAATCAACGTTATAAACTTGGTAATGCCACCGAGCATACTTTTCGTGGCGACTTGCAACAACTCATTGAAAGTTTAGTTCCAACAATCAGAGCAACCAACGAACCCAAAAGACAAAGTTGCGGAGCACCTGACTACATCTTAACAAAAAAAGATATTCCTTTAGGTTTCATTGAAGCTAAAGATATTGGCGACAAAGACCTTGAAGGAGCAAAGAAAACAGGCAACAAAGAACAGTTCGACCGTTACAAAGCATCGCTGAACAACTTAATATTTACAGACTACCTCGATTTTCATTTGTATCGTGACGGACAGTTTGTAATGAAAATTGCCGTTGGAGAAATTACACCAAAAGGCATTAAAGCACTCTCCGAGAATTTTTCAAGTTTTGAAAATTTCATCAAAGAATTTTGCACACACGTTGGGCAGACAATAAAAAGTTCTAAAAGACTTGCAGAAATGATGGCGGGCAAAGCCCGCCTGCTTTCTGAAGTTATTGAAAAGGCATTGACCAGTGATGAAACCAATCAGGAAGACAGCACCTTGAAAGACCAAATGAAGGCCTTCAAAGAAATTCTTATTCACGATATAACGCCAAAAGGATTTGCCGATGTGTATGCTCAAACCATTACTTACGGAATGTTTGCGGCACGCTTGCACGACCCTACGTTACCAACATTTAGTCGCCAAGAAGCATTTGAACTTATTCCAAAATCAAATCCGTTCTTTAAAAAGCTATTTGGGTATATCGCAGGTTTGGAATTAGACGAACGCATCAAATGGATAGTAGATGATTTGGTAAGTATTTTCTTAGCGTGCAATGTGGAAGAAATGCTGAAAAGCTATGGGAAATCGACAAAAATGGAAGACCCAATCATTCACTTTTACGAAGACTTTTTAAGTGAATACGACCCAAAATTGCGAAAAGCTCGTGGCGTTTGGTACACTCCGCAACCGGTGGTTAATTTCATTGTTCGTGCCGTTGATGATATACTGAAAACCGAATTTGACATGCCACAAGGTTTGGCAGATACAAGCAAAACCAAAATAAAAATCAATCAGCAGGGCAAACAAATTGAGCAGGAAGTTCACAAAGTGCAGATACTTGACCCAGCCACAGGCACAGGAACATTTTTGGCGGAAGTGGTAAAACACATTCACAAAAAGTTTGAAGGACAACAAGGCATTTGGAGTAATTATGTCGAAACGCATTTATTGCCACGCCTAAATGGTTTTGAGTTACTAATGGCAAGTTATGCAATGGCTCATTTAAAATTAGATTTGCTATTAACCGAAACAGGTTACAAACCCACAACTAACCAAAGGTTCAGAGTTTATTTGACCAATAGTTTAGAAGAGTATCACCAAGACACAGGAACGTTATTTGCCAATTGGTTAAGCACCGAAGCAAACGAAGCCAATCACATTAAAAGAGATACACCTGTAATGTGTGTGATTGGAAATCCGCCATACAGCGGAATATCTTCAAACAATGGCGAATGGATAAGCAAACTGATTGAAGATTATAAGTATGTCGATGGCGTTCACTTTAACGAACGGAAACATTGGCTAAATGACGATTATGTGAAATTCTTACGTTACGGTCAACACTATATTGAGAAGAACGGAAGCGGTATTTTAGCATTTATAAATCCTCACGGCTTTTTAGATAATCCAACTTTTCGTGGAATGCGTTGGCATTTACTCAAAACTTACGATAAAATTTACACCATAGACTTACACGGAAATAGTAAGAAAAAAGAAACTGCCCCTGACGGAAGTGCTGATGTTAATGTATTTGACATTATGCAAGGCGTATCAATTAACATCTTTGTAAAAACAGGAAAGAAAAAGATAAACGAGTTAGGGAAAGTTTTTCATTTTGATTTGTACGGTAAACGTGAAATGAAATATGATTTCTTATCTGATAACTCACTGAGATCAGCTGTCTTTAAAGAGTTAAATCCAGAAAAACCTTTTTTGTTTTTTGTTCCTAAAAACAATGAAGGACAAGGAGAATATGAAAATGGATTTAGAGTTGACACCTTATTTTCAAAAAATGTAACAGGCATTGTTACAATGGGTGATAGTTTTATTGTTGAAGAGAATTTATCGGTTTTAAAAAAGCGATTAACCTCATTTATGGAGAGCGAAATGGGAGAAGAATCTCTTAATCGAGAGTTTGGACTAGGTAAAAATTATGCAGAATGGATATTAAATAATAAAAAATCGATCAAAATCGAAGATAATAAATTTACAAAAATTGCATATAGACTTTTTGATGATAGATATACTTATTTTGACAATAAATTACTTTGGCGCTGGAGAGTTGACGTGATGCAACACTTTTTAAAAGGTAATAATATAGGAATTGACCTATGTCGACAAATTGTTTCAGACAGCTATTCACACATTTTTGTAACTAATAAAATTGTTGACGACTCTTTTGTTTCTAATAAATCTAGAGAAAGGGGTTATGTCTATCCTCTTTACTTATATCCCGAAATCAAAGAACAAAAAACAATCGGGCAAACAACAGCAAGAATACCAAACCTAAACACAGAGCTTGTAAAGCAAATAGCAGATAAATTAGGTTTAACTTTCACAAACGAAAAGGAAACAACCAAAAATACGTTTGCACCGATTGACATTTTAGACTACATCTATGCAGTATTGCACTCTCCTACTTACCGAGAGAAATACAAAGAGTTTTTAAAAATTGATTTTCCAAGGGTACCTTTTCCAAAAGACAAAGACACGTTTTGGCAACTAGTTAAACTTGGCGGACAAATCAGAGAAATACATTTATTAGAAAGTCCAATAGTTGAGAAATACATCACACAATATCCAATTGACGGAGATAATGTTGTAGTAAAAACGAAATACGAAAACGGAAAAGTATTTATCAACGATACACAGTATTTTGACAACGTTCCTCAAATAGCTTGGGACTTTTTCATTGGTGGTTATCAACCAGCCCAAAAATGGCTCAAAGACCGCAAAGAACGCAAACTCGAATTTGACGACATTTTACACTATCAAAAAATCATTGTTTCCTTAACAGAAACGGACAGATTGATGAAAGAAATAAACACGATAGAAATAGAATGAACATAGCACAGGGCATAACAGCGTGTAAGCAATATTGCCTTGCCGCAGGCGCAACACAAGACAAAATCGCCTAGTCGCAAATCGTTAATATTACTGGCTCTTATACAGACCATTGTATTCACTTTTTAACTCCAGCTGCCAGGATTACTTTGCTATTGAAGCCCTGGAGGTTTAGTTATGAATTATGAGTTATGAATTATGAGTTATGAATTATGAGTTATGAATTAATTAGCAGTGAACTACTATAGATTGAATCAATACCATGCAAGGTTTATCATTGATAGTTCAATGTTCAGTGATTTGGTTAAAACAATTGCTTGGAATTCAGACTGTTTGCCCGGCGTTGATTTTGCTTGAAGAGGCAGTACTGCGCTTCCAGGTAAAATAAGCCCACGAACTTACGGTGGTATTCATCATTAATTGGCCAATAAAATCCATCATGCCCACGGTATCAGAGAGCTTGTGTGATGCAAAGTACAGGCTGATCTCACCGATCCAGGGAAGAATTGCGACCATCCCAAGTAGATTGACCCAACGGGGAAATTCAGAAAAGAATGCAATCAGCGACATACTCGGTACAAGGAGAAAAATCGTGGCGGTAAATAGTTTGTA
The DNA here is from genome assembly GCA_046329325.1 of Saprospiraceae bacterium. Lineage (GTDB taxonomy): Bacteria > Bacteroidota > Bacteroidia > Chitinophagales > Saprospiraceae > Vicinibacter. The sequence continues at coordinate 217,047 of JAXLUU010000001.1, read as the reverse complement.
CACTTCGTCCAAATTTTCTTTGGAAGGTTCCGGTGCAACGACATAGAGCACAAAAATGACTCCCTGGGTGATGGCCATCATCGTGAAACCAATGGAAGCGAGCGTCTTTTTCTCTTCGGTCAGTTTGATGCCCAGCGCAGTGCATCCTAAGATTACCAGCGAGGTTTGTAGTTGACCCAGCAATAACCCGATCTCATTGATTTTTGGCGGGTCTACCGAAAAATCAGGCGCAAAAAACCAGCTGATGACTGCTGCAAGGACTGAAATATAAAAACTCCAGGAAATGATGCGAATTAGCTGTTTTTCTTTTTTTTCGTCTGTGGTTGTCATGCAATTTCTATTTTGAAGGTTGTACAAATCCGGCAATCAGCGGCGTGATGAGTTGGGCAAAGTGAAGCATTTCATCTTCCGAATAGTATGGCCCAACGATTTGAACACCAATCGGTAAGCCTTCTCCATTGAGCCCCAGCGGAATCGTCACGCAGGGATGTCCCGTTGCGTTGAAAATGGTGGTAAAGGGGAAATAACTGGCGTACGACATCGATTTGCCACCGGGCAACTGAAGCGTACTGAATGAAGGACATTTTTTGATGGCCTCCCCATAAGCGACCGGGCAAACGAAGAAATCAAATTGTTTGAAAAAAGCATCCCACTTCGCAACCAATGAATTGCGTTGAGCGACTGATTTTTTCCATTCGGCATCTGTGGCATCATTCAGCGCATCCATTGCGGATTGAAAATTTTCATTTTTACCATCAGCATTCCATTTGCTCAGATCCATGGCAATGAACTTTCTGATTAGCCAGGGTTGATTTTCAGCCATCATGGAAGCAAATGAACCAAAGAAGCATTTTTCCATCTCATCGTATAAGTCTGGTGCTGTTTTTTCAACATGAACACCATGAGCACGCAGGGAATCCGTCCATTGGGTCAAAGCTTTTTTGACATCAGCGCTCGCTTCCGCCGTCTTGGCGCCATGTTTCCAATCATCCATCCAGGCAATTTTATAATCGCCGAGATTTTTTTGACTGGCCGGAAGCCATTGAATTGGTTGCTGAAATTTTTTATCCAACGGTGTGTTCTTAAGCACCTGCCACATCAACTGTAAGTCTGCAGCCGTTCGCGCCATCGGTCCCGCTGATGCACATGCAAATCGCGAATATTTGAAGGTAGTATCGGGGCTAGTGCCCTCGGTCATATTGATCGCACCCAATGTTGTTTTTAAACCATATAAACCACAGAAGGCAGAAGGTATCCGAATGCTTCCTCCCATATCACTTCCCAACTCCAGAGCGGTCATGCCGGCTGCAAGTGCTGCGGCACCGCCACCCGTGCTTCCACCGGGTGTCCGGCTGGTATCGTATGGATTGCTGGCGGTCGGGTACACTTCTCCCTGGGTCTGATAATCCATCAGCATGAAGGGTACATTCGTCGTGCCGAGTATGATGGCTCCGGCTGATTTTAATTGCTTGACGACCGTTGCGTCATCCGGTGCAGTAAAGCCATACATTTTGGCATTCAGTGTGGAGGGTGAGCCCTTCACCCAATACATTTCCTTAATGGTGACTGGAACCCCGAGCAGCAGATGATTCGTGGTATCGCCCTGTGCAACCATCTGGTCTGCCCGCTGCGCATCCTGTAAGGCCTCCTCAGCACGTATCCAGATCAGGGCATTGTATTGATAATTGTTGTTCCGGATGTTATTGAGAAACTCAGTAACTACTTCAACCGATGTCGCTTCGCGATGACGGATCATGGCGGCAAGTTCTGTGGCTGATTTGTAAATATACTTGCCATCCATGGGAAAGGCTTGCGCTGGTTTCACAAAGAGGGCTTCCTGAAGTTTTACCGGCGAGCCAATGGGTTTGGGAATTATGGTATAAACATAAATACCCAACGCGATAGCCAGCAAAAGAATAGATCCCAGGATGATCCCTGCCCATTTCAGCACTTTTTTTGTTGATGGTTTCATTGGTCAGTCAGTTTGTTATGGTAAATACAAGTCAAGCATACTTATCGTCTCCAGAGACATTTTGAAATATCATTGATCGGCCTACAAAAATATATTTTCTTCCTGACCATCCAAGCTTTTGGCATCTATATTCATGAACTTTGATCCAAGGGGCATTAAAAATTAGATCATCTCTTTGTATTGTATCCTGCCTTAAGGGTCGTCCTATGCTGGACGTATCTTACACGAGAGGGGCGAAAATGGTCAGGGGCTTACCCAATATATGTCATCATGTAGGGAAATCTAAACGATAAGGTAATGCATCGTTATATTTTTTGTTTTTTTACCAGATACTGAAATGTCTGCAGATTGGATTCAGCGTATTCTTTCATTTGCTTCACGATGTCAGGATATTGGTTTTCGTAATTGGTGAGATCTTTTTCAGAATATCTGAATAATCCTCCGGTATGATCACGTTTTACAATTAGGAGCCAGTTCTGATCGATGACGCCAAATTTGTCGTCTGCATTAAAATAGATGTATGGACGTTCTTCTTTGAAGAGATTTATGCCCAAAGTATTGTTGTCAAAAGGAATTTTGAGTAATCCCATGATACTTGGATAAACATCAATTTGTCCGGCCATTTTTGAGAAGACTTTACCTTCCGGGATAATATTTGGCTGGTAGAAGATGAGCGGCGCGTGATTGTAATCCAACGATAGATCATACAATGCAGACATGGGTGCGCCATGGTCGGCAATAAAAACAAATAGGGTGTTTTGGTACCAGGGTTGGCGGGAGGATAATTCCAAAAACTTTTTCAGTGAGAAATCGGCATACTCCACAATCTGTTTTTTGACTTCAGTGTTTTTGGGTTGAAAGTAATCCGGTATATAATACGGTCCGTGGTCACTCGCGGTCATGAATACAGAGAGAAAGGGTTTGCCCTTTTTGTGCAATTCGTTGAGTTTAGGAATCGAGAATTCAAACATAAAATCATCGGGAACCCCCAGGGTTGTTTTTACTTTCTCCGCCGGATAGTCCTTTTTGGAAATCACTTTTTCAAAATCGTTGGCCAGTAGAAATCCTTCAACATTATCGAACTGACCATCATGTGTGGTAAAATAGATTGTTGAGTAGCCCTGTTTTTTTGTTGCAGTGGCGATGCCGTGATATTTTAACAATGCGCTTTCCTTCATCGGATGTTGTTTGAACAGCGCCGGATAGGAAAATAGCGTACTGAAAATTCCATTAAACGTATGTATTCCCGCTGTATAGGTATTTTCAAAATAATATCCTGATCGCGCAATACTGTCCAAAAAAGGTGTCATATGGTCCTGATTGCCATTCAGGCCCATCTTGGCTGCACTCATGCTCTCCATGATCACGATGACGATATTGGTCGAATCAGGAATGGAATCGATATCTTGCTGTGTTCTTTGAATCGGAAATTGGGAGTTAGTACTTTTGATATTCAGGTATTTTTGCACATTGGCCAGCGCCATGTTATCCTCCATCAGGGCGATGGGTTGATTCTCTTCCTTCATTTTGTCCAGCAGGCTGCGAATCAAAGTGAAATTGGGATTTAAGCCCAGTTGATTTAAGAAGGGATTATTGCAGAAGTAAGCGGTACCTATTCTGATCGGAGATTTTTCATCTAACCGGCCTCTGACGCCTATCAGCATAATGAATAAGAAAATCACTGATAGCAGCGTCTGCAACCACAATTTGCCCGGCACTTGAATTGCATCCCCGGAATAAATAATATTTTTTAATGCTTTGAAAAAAAGGATTGTAGAGATGAGGTAAGGAATAACATAAAACCAATAACGCGGTTCTTCGACAATCATTTTGATAACAAATACCGGACTGTCTGCCCATTCAAAAGCAGTCGCCGAAAATCTTGAAAAAAATTGTTTAAAATACGGAATGTCCGCTGAGGAAACTAAAAAAGCCAATGAAAAAAATATGAATATCCAGTAGAAACTTATTTTTTTTAAAATAGGGGCTCTAAAAAAAAGATGATATATTGTAAATATTAAGTATGGTAAGAGTATGATGTATCCACTGATCACAATATCAAACCGAAGACCCATGAAAAAGGAATAAAGGATGTCAGATACCGGCACCGTATGGTCTATACGATCAATTTCACTGGCAAACAGAATCACTCTGAAAAACGAAAAAATGGACAGGGCGAGTAAATAGATTTTTGTTGTGACAATGATATTCCACGTATTTTTTAAATTCCACATCTTAAAAGTATAGAATGATTATCTTATTATTTTTAGCAGAGTTGTTTTCAATTGCCACATTTGTATTCCGGATATTTTTCTTCGCGGTAAAATTTCCTATTCAAATTAATTCGTCGCAAAAATAATAATAATTAAACCAATTTTGAGCATTGACTACTAATTCCTGATCACTCACTTCTGACCATTGTTTCAATGCCTAAATTGTAACTTCTATGCAGCCAGAATCAAGCAATTTAGCTAACAGTAAAGATCAAGGCTTTTTTTTTATTGACATTTCTCAATGAAAATAGCATGCTATTCCGCATTAATTGAGAGATAGATTTTTTAATAATTGGAACTAAAGTATGTAAATGCGTAATATCCAATTTAAATCAAATGCCTCTTTTATATTTGACTACTTACCATTTACTATTTACTAATGTTTTGCGGCCTTGGCTGCGCAGCTTGGGACCCAACCAACGAATGAAGCGCTTGCATCAAAAACTGTTTGAGTCTGGGTGGTGAATTCAATAGCAGGTGTGGTGAAGAGAAAGCTAAGAGCCGAAAAACAATGCCTTGACGAGTTTTTTTGATGCAGCGGAATGAGTTGATGTTGGGTAAGCGAGCCGCCCAGCCGCGAGCTTTTCTTTGGCTTCCTTTCTTTTGGCGGAACAAAAGAAAGGAAGAAGAATAATTAACGGTCTGTGTTCACGAACCATTCATAGGTTGTGAATGGAGACGTTTATTATAGAATTATCGTTCAATCAATTCCTTCTTACTTTTTGGGGCCAAAAAGTAACAAAAAGACTTGTCGAAAAAATGCGATTTCTGCTGTGCAAAACCACGGATGATTCTCAGCATCAATGTCGCTCCAGAATAACTAGGCTGGAATGACATGCTCTTCAAATATTCACTGGAAGCCGTCAATCACCACAATCGCTGATTTTTCGACACCTTTAAATTGTACTGATTGTCATTTAATGGTTAAAAATAGCATTCTATACAGCAGTGATTTAGAGAAAGATTTTTAAAGGCGCTCTTAATGATAACGCGGTGGACGATTCGAATACGAAGAACATGCTGTCGCCTTAATTTGCTGCAAAAAGTGATTATAAAGGCATGGTGGCTATTGAATCTGGATATGTATGGGATCAAGCGTAAATGCAAATTACAGCGATAAAAATCTTTCCAGGGTGGAGGCTATGCAGCAGACTGGTTGAGGCTGTTGCTGGCTCAGAAACAAACTGCCTTATAGAATGCTGCGTTTTTGGTACTTTTTGCGCGCCAAAAAGTACGAAAGGAACAAACCGTTATTAGTAGGTCATTTTTATGATCTCAAAGACATTAGGATCTGGAAGAAATTTAATTGATCCTATAATTATTCTCGTTACATTTTTATTCAATTGCTACGAATATATGTTAATAGTATTGAGTTATCTTTTTACTCAAATGACTACCGATTCAATCAATTCCCTCTTACTTTTTGTGGCCAAAAAGTAACAAAAAGACTTGTCGAAAAAAGGCGATTTTTGCTGTGCAAAACCGCGGATGATTCTCAGCATTAATGTCGCTCCAGAATAACTAGGCTGGAAAGACATGCTCTACATTTATTCACTGGAAGCCTCGAATCACCGCTATCGCTGGTTTTTCGACGCTTTTAGATTGTACTTCTTGTCATATAGCGAATAATAAAATACTATTCTATGAAGCGGTGATAGAGTGTAAAATATTTAGCTTCGAAAATATAAATATTTTCGAATAATTATAATATTCCTCTTAATAGTTTATAAAAAACCCCGTAGGGGTGTAATTTTTGTAGCAGCGGGCATTAGCCCGATGCAAAACAATAAACGCCACAAATTTTTGGCGGCATTTTTGAGCGAAGCAATCAAAAATGATGACAAAAATGGAATCATATTCTTGGGTATTAAATATAGTATTCTATACATCATAGCGTAAGAGATATCAAATGAGTGGTCTGTGATCGTCGATCCATTCATAGGTAGCTGATAGCGACGTTTATTGATGGATTTATCATTTCTTCAATTCCTTCTTATTTTTTGTGGCCAAAAAGTAACAAAAAGACTTGTCGAAAAAAGGCGATTTTTGCTGTGCAAAACCGCGGATGATTCTCGGCATCAATGTCGCTCCAGAATAACTAGGCTGGAATTACATGCTCTGCAAAAATTCATTGGAAGCCTCGAATCACCGCTATCGCTGCTTTTTCGACGCTTTTAAATTGTACTGCTTATCATATAATAAAGAATATATAAAGCATTCAATACAACAGTAATCCAAAGGAAGATTTTAACAAATAGAAAAATGAAGCAAAAAGAAAAACTTTTCATTGTTGTTATTGGTTAACTTTTAATTAAAAAAGGTATGCCTATTTCAGGCCTACACACTAATTGACTACTTACCATTTACTAATGTTTTGCGGCCTTGGCTGCGCAGCTTGGGAACCAACCAGCGAATGAAGCGCTTGCATCAAAAACTGTTTGAGTCTGGGAGGGGAATTCAATAGCAGGTGTGGTGAAGAGAAAGCTAAGAGCCGAAAAACAATGCCTTGACGAGTTTTTTTGATGCAGCGGAATGAGTTGATGTTGGGTAAGCGAGCCGCCCAGCCGCGAGCTTTTCTTTGGCTTCCTTTCTTTTGGCGGAACAAAAGAAAGGAAGAAGAATAATTAACGGTCTGTGTTCACGAACTATTCATAGGTAGCTGATAGCGACGTTTAATGATGGATTTATCATTTCTTCAATTCCTTCTTACTTTTTGTGGCCAAAAAGTAACAAAAAGACTTGTCGAAAAAAGGCGATTTTTGCTGTGCAAAACCACGGATGATTCTCGGCATCAATATCGCTCCATGTTAACTTGGATTTGAAAAACTTATTTTTACAAGTTCATTGAAAGCCTCGAATCACCCGACACTTAATTGATGATTGCAAGGTAAGATGACCGGCAACACTGCTTAATTCATCAAAACTCCTCAGCTATTCACCAATCGATCGCGCCAGGCTTGAAGCACTGATTCCATTGGTCTGAACCATTCTATAACCTCAACAACAATTCTTTAAGGAAAGAATCAGCGATTAGTGGATATCGGATTAGGTGGAAATATTTTTCCCAGCATTAAAGTCGTACTCTGAATAATCCAGTTTATTAAAATGTAAGCAGGCTATGCTTTTCGAACGAATTCGGATTTCAAGGCCATGGACCCAAATCCATCAATCTTACAATCGATGTTATGGTCGCTATCAAAATTGAGTCGAATATTTTTGACTTTTGTTCCCACTTTGATCGGTTTGGGCGAACCCTTTACGGGTAGATCTTTAATCACAATCACACTATCTCCGTTCTGAAGTTCATTGCCATTGGCATCCAGAATTCTCTCACCCGCTGGCTCCATTATTTCATCGGGATTCCACTCATGTCCACAATCAGGACAATAATACAGCTCGTTACCTATGGAGTAGCCATCAGTTGATTTGCAATTTGGACAAAGTTTCATTTTATTTATTTTATGTAGTTTGGTATTTTCAAACAGGTATAACGCTTTGGCGCTTAGAGTAGGTGGCAAATTTCAACATAAATGTTGATGCGGAGAAGCAAACTTTGATTAACCACAAATGTGTCTGCGGAGCACTGAAGCTCCATTTTAGCCAAATACGTTTTATCTTGCGGCATTCTTTGTTTGTACTCCTGTGTTGTCACGTCATCAATTATTGTTGCAATTGTATTTTATTGATGAGACTTCAAAAGTTCCATAGCATAGGTCTCTATCCGGATAAGTATAAATCGTTTCTGCATATCCTGCTAATTTATATCCATTGAATTCCTTGTAGTTCATAAGTGGAGTCGCCCAAGGTAATATCTTTTCAGTATCAGCGTTGTATCTATCATTGGATTTAAAGTTTATAAGCTCGCCAATTTCATTAAAGTATAGGTCAGCAGATATGGTAATTCCATTATTTGTAAACGTTGCTTTAACTATATTTCCAGATGTTTCTTGCCATGATATTCGCTTGTCAATTAGTGTTGCAGGAGCCATACAACACATGTCATTGAAAAAAGTCACTGTTTCTGCCTTTTCCATTTTATCGCCATCTTGGTATTGAACTTTAAAGAGTGATAGAAGTCGTATATCCATATATGTGTCTCCTTTTTTATAGCGATGGTACCCTGTTATAGGAAGACCTTTCATTACGGCTTTCATGAAAAACAGGCGAGTGGGAGTTTCCATAAAATTATACTGCTCTGAAGTAAATGGCATCCATTCTGATTGTTCGTTTTTTCTGATTTTTCCTGTAAATTCTATTTTAAAATTATATACCTTGGGTTTACCAATTGATCCAGTATAACGGATGTATTTTTTCACAGGTTCTGGCAAATGTTGTATGTCCGTTTCGGTTAGTTTAGAATTTAGTAAATAGTCTTTCTGTTGCAAACTGTTTTTTACATGATTTTGATATTTGTCATAGTACTTCCATGTGGCGTACCCAATAATGGATGCAATAAGAATGATTACATTGGCAATTGTTCCGAACTTTGCATCGTGCCAACTTAATATGATTACAATTTGAGAAATTACCACTGCACCAATTGCAAAAATGGCCCAATAGTCAATTTTTAACTGGAATAATATTGCAGTAATAAGAAATAAAAAAGTTGCTATAAACCACATCAAGCCAACAGGTTTTGAAATGGCGATGGTTAGCTGATTCATTTCCGCATATTGAAAAGCTTTTGCAAAGCCTATCAAATGGATGATGCCATGAATTGTAACGAGTATTAAGAAAATTATTCTAAACATATTACAATTTGTTGGTTTTGTAATGTTTCATAACATCTGGAGTTAAAGAGCATATCATAATGCTTAACCCAACTAATATAATCACGGGTTGGATCCAAAAATATTCTGTAATCAGGAGCTGAATTGTTATCCAAAGAATGGTTGTTATACCTGTGTATAAAGAAAATGCCCAAGCCCAATGTCTATCAGAATATATGTTCAAGGTATTGAGAATTTTGGAATTGAATTTAAATACTAAGCCACACAAGGTAAGAACTGAAAGTAATCCAACGCATGTAAAAAGTAATACACCTGGTATGAAGAAGTTAGAGAAGGGTGAATTCTTCAAAAATTCCTTGTTTATTTGTAATAAGGAACCGTCAGATTTATACATCAACAGAAATCCGCCAATAGATGCATTAATACCAAGAAATAAATGTAAAAAATAAAGTACATACCGAATGAATTTATGCAGACCTATATTACTCAAAATCTAAGTGTTTTTTAAAAGTTCTTTTTGTTAGTATCCCTTCACTTTAAATAGTATTGTCGAAATTTTAATTAGTTTATTGAAAACAGTATTTTTAATTTTTCAATTATTGCTATGATTGTTTTTATTGTGTGTAATTTTTGTAAAGCTTGCAGCTAATATCAGTATTGACGAAGTTTACTGTTGATGTACTGTAAATATTCCATACATATTAAGGCATTTAAATTATTTTTTAGAAACAAAATATTTAGTTTTATTCATTTATTTTTTGCTTTGATAACATCTTATATTGCGCTTAATAATTTATTAATAATAACTATTTCATGAACTAACAATAGTCGTGAGACACTAAGGTAAGTGCCAATAAGGATAAATGTAGGAAAAAGTGTGTCTTTACTTTTGAATAACTTGCAATTGATTCACTTTTGATGGCTCCACTGTTGCTTTGATTTTCAATCATACCAAAATACGTCAGTATTGGTCAGATACGCATGTTAAAAGCTAGATTTAAGTATCTACTCTTATTTTCACTTTAATTGTGCCATTTTATATCTGTATTTTCATTGTGGGTAGCTTCTTTTGCCACTCCTCTACAACAGCTTCAAAATTAGTTTAATTGATCAGGAAAATATTGGCTTTTCAGGTGAATTGTTGATACCATTGATGCCTTGAGCCTTGAGTTTCGATTTTTTACTAAATAATTAACACGCTCTGTGTTCATCAGATGTAACTTTACGATACGTAATTACTAGGAATTTCAGATTTGGCTATATTTACCTCCGTGAACAGAATTAGCATCCTCATTGCCCTATTCATAAGCTGCATTGTGCCAGTAGTTGGACAAGTGATGACAAACAAGCCTTTATACAAGGAGCAAAGGATCATTGCATTTTCGAGCTCGGAGTGGATCAGATCTCTGGACCCGCAAAGTCATGTGCACAGTATACTGCTGCTGGCTGAGGATACAAGCTGGTCTTTGGTGCTCAGCGAATTCAGCATCCTACGAAAGAATCCGGTGTTGATCAACGGTTCGGTGCGCAGTGAATTTGACGTGAAGCGTTTCAGAAGTTTTCATATTGTATCGGTCAACGGTCAGTCTTGTTCCGGTGTCCTGGGCGTAGCGGAAGATCATCTGTTGGGCAGTTGGAAGATCGGGGATCAGGCCTGGGAGATCGTGCCGCAGCGATATATTGATTCGGGAAGAAGTCATAATGAATTTGTGATTCGGAGGGATATCTGGACGGAACAAAACAATACCCTTTGTGGTGTCAAGAATATAGCTGCTGTAGCACCAACCCAGTCACTGCAGGCTTCTCAGCCTCCCTGTATTGTACTGGACATTGCGCTGGCTGCAGACATCACCATGGTCAACCGCTACGGTCCCGGGGACCAATCCGCGGTATTTATGCTTTCGATACTCAACCTGGTGCAGGGCAATTATGACGATGAATTCAATTCCGTCATCGAATTCGAAGTCTCGACCATCTTCATTCCGATGACGGCGCAGGATGATCCCTGGTTCGGCATTACGACGATCGATGACCACCTTGACAAGCACCGAAATTGGGGAGAAGCCGGCGGTTATCAGGGCGCTCCCTATGCCGTCGCGACAGCCTGGACGACGCGTTCATACAGCGCCTATGGACTGGCGTATGTTGGATCGGTATGCACGCCGTCACGTTACAGTGTCTGCACCGATATCGGAGGATCGACGGGATTCCTGCGGACGATGCAGGCCCATGAGCTGGGCCATTGCCTGAATGCGGTGCATGATGGTGGCGGTAATTACATCATGGCGGCTTCACTGACGAATTCAAATGTCTGGTCTCCGGCTTCCAAAACCGCGATCAATCAATTCATCAAGAATCTCGGCTGCGTGGGCGTCTGCAGCCAGGGCCTCGCTCCGATCGCACAATTCGGCGCAGACCTGAATGTCGTCTGCGAAGGGAATGTCGTGCGCTTTAAGAGCTTGGCCGAGCGATTTCCGGACCAGTGGATGTGGGAATTTCCGGGAGGTGTGCCGTCTACCAGTACGGCTGAAAATCCGATCGTCCAGTATCCGCGCAGCGGCATGTATGACGTGAGCTTAACGGTCACCAATGCTTTCGGTTCAGATCGGTTGGCGCGCAGTGCCTGGATCGAGGTGAAAGCCAAAGCGGTGTCGGACTTTGAGGTCAACAAGAAAGATCTCAGCATCAGTTGTACCAATCGCAGCCGCGATGCGTCGTTGTGGAACTGGACCTTTGGAGACAGTACCAGCTCCATGGAAGAAAATCCGGTACACCGCTACGCCAGACCAGGTCAATACAAGGTGGAGCTTTGTTGCACGAATGAATGCGGCACCGTCTGCAAGGCGCAGACAATAGAAGTTTTGACACCACTCAAGGCAGCTTTTTCACTGCCATCCACCACCGTGTGTGCCGGTGATGTGCTGCAATTCAAAAACGAAAGTACCGGTGCGGACCGCTTCCGCTGGGATATGCCGGGTGCATTGGTGCCCATCAGCACTGTACAGCACCCCCGAGCTGTCTATCTTTCAAAGGGATCGTACAGCGTGAGCCTGACAGCTTATCGTGGTACGGATAGTATCCGAATCAGCAACAAAGACTATATCCGGGTAAAGAGTGCGGTAGAATGCACGAAGAGACCCCGACAAAAGAATTAACCTCCGGGTCCGTATTCCAGTTCTGACCAGCCAAGGTGCTAAACCTTTTAAAAGAGGGTCTGTTCCTTCATTTCTGCCATGCAGACCGCTCTCCACATATTCCGCTATTTTGTCCGACTGTTGCTCTTCTGGATGCTGCTGTTTCAGTGGGATCGGCTGGTCTTCGTCTTATACCACGCCAGGAAAATATTTGCAGAACCGCTTCGCGAAGTCGCGGGGATGCTGCCACATTCACTGCGACTGGATTTGGCCACGGCCTGCTATCTCTCGGGCTTTCCGTTGGTGATGATCTGCCTGCAGACCATCGCCTGGCCGAAAGTGTGGAATACCCTGCTGAGAATCTATGGCTGGCTGGTGATTCTGGGTGTGACGGGTATTGTCATCTCGGAACTGGAATTATACAATGAATGGGGCGTCAAACTCAACTACAAGGCCATTCAATATCTCGCGCATCCAACAGAAATCTGGAATACTTTGACGATACTGCAATTGCTCGGCATGAGCCTGCTTTATGCTATTGTGGCAGGCCTGTCACTGTGGGCATTTGAACAGTGGGGCTGGCAACGAAATAAACCCGTTTCATTTCAGCCTTTGTCTTCTTTGGTTCTGCTGACCCTAGGCGCTGCAGGTATCGGATTGGGATTGCGCGGAGGGTGGCAGCAGATCCCGATCAATCAATCGGAATCCTATTATTCCAAAAACACAGATCTCAACATTGCGGCGACCAACTCGCTGTGGAATTTTGGCAACAGTGTGTACCGCAATATCAATATTCCCCAGGACCAGAATCCCTATCAATTCTGCTCCGATGAAGAGGCCCAATCCTTGATTCGCGGATTGCATGCCACCTCAAAAGATACCACCATCCATATCCTCACCGAAGATCATCCGAATGTCGTGCTGGTTATTCTGGAGAGCTGGAGTGCCGATCTGGTCAGGCAGTGTGGCGGCGATAGCGGCATTGTGCCGGAATTCGAGCGACTGTGCGACAGCGGATATTTGTTCACGCAATGTTACGCAACCGGCGAACGCAGCGATCAGGGCATGGCAGCCATCTGGTCTGCCTTTCCGTCGCAACCCACGCATTCCATCATCAGCCAGCCGGACAAATTTCACAAGCTGCCATCAATGGTCAATAATTTCAAAGCAGCGGGTTATTACACATCATTTTTATTCGGCGGTCAGCTCATCTACGGCAACATCAAAGGTTATATGATGGCCAATCATTTCGACCGCATTCGTGAAGGCAGTAATTTTAGTGATTATCCGGAGGGCAGACTCGGCATTCATGATCAGTACATGATGGATGAGCTGCTCCGTGAATGCAATGCATCACCGCAACCGTTTCTCAACAGCCTGTTTACTCTCAGCACCCACAATCCCTACGACATGCCCTGTTCCAATCCAATCCAACGCGGCGGTGATGAACGCATGTATCTCAATTCCGCATACTACACGGACAGTTGCATTGGTGTCTTCATGCGCGAAGCCAAAAAACAGCCCTGGTATCCGCATACCTTATTTGTTTTTGTCGCTGATCACAGTCACCATACACCGCAGCACAAGGATATGCCGCCCGCAGCACATCATCATATTCCGATGCTTTGGTATGGAGAAGTCATCCGTCCTGAATTCCGCGGACTTCAGCATCATCGGATTGTGTCGCAGGTGGATCTCGCCGCGAGTCTCTTGACGCAATTGGGATTGCCGCACGACGAACTGAAGTGGAGTCGCAACGCTTTCAATCCTTACGGACAGGAATTTGCTTACATGGTCTTCAGTCACGAAGGCGTCACCTGGTTGCGGCCCTGGGGCGAGCTGAGTGTGCAGCACAATGATCACGATATGCTTTTCAACATGCAGGTTCGCGATAGCAGTGCGATTCCAAAGCTGGAGCGCGAGGGGCGTGCCTATCTTCAGGAGGTCTTCAGGCAGTATCTGCAATAACGTCCCAAGGCTTGAACAATGGATACGTACATCATTGCAATTTGCTATTGGTAAGTGCTATGATTTATGTATGTTTGATCAATAGATTATACTGGTATGAAAAAATTGACTCCAAATTCTGCCAATTAGTAAACAGACAAACCCATCTATCAATAGCTCAATAGTAAAAAAATTTCGATGAAAAATGCCAGTTACGTTTTAAGAAATATTTGCGCAATAATATTTCTTTTGCCCGTCATCTTCGCTTTGACTCACTGCAGCAGCATGTTTGCCCCAACGACATTTGTAATAGATCACGATCAGGCGAATGTTAGTTTTACGCGTACTGCGAGTACGGCACAACTTGATACCATTCGTCAGCTGATGGGGCAACAGGGCGCTGATCTGGTCTATACCTCGATCAAAAAAGATGGCGACAAGTTGAGTGAACTTTCCTTCACGCTGTCTTACGGTGGACATACCGGTAGCGCAAAAACCAATTTTGTCAACCTGCGTGGAAGGAGCTTTGGTTTTATTGTCGAGTTCAGGGAAGGGGGGCGATTCCTGGTCGGTGAAAAATAAACTTTTACAATTGACGGAATCAGTGTATTGATTGATTCAAAGAATGACTGGTGTTGCAAGGATTTATTTTAGGGTCTTTAGATTCATCAACTCATGCTGTTAACTTAGTAAGAAATAAGTGCATGAAATGTAAGATAAGGAATGTAACTGCTCATTCACTTATCTTGTCATTCCATGCATCAGTGATCATGGCGTGTCTGCCAGGATGACATCGATAATCATGGATTTATAATGCATCTGATGGTTGACGGTGTAAGAATATTTTAGAAAGTGCCTGCCCTCGAATAGATTTTTTATAAACAGGTAATAGCCTGTGGTTATCGCGGCCTGATGCACGCCTGTTATCGGGAGATCAAGACAGTTGGCGAGTTCCGGTTGTGCAGTAAAAAAAAACGGGTCATTCAATTGCAAAAATTGAGAAGGGTGGGATAGAATTATTCCGTCCAGTTCTATGTGGAAGCTTTGGGTATCAACGTCTGCTGCCATGGCCTTGCTGATTTGCGCTTTCGCAATTTCCAGTTCATCCAGATTAATTGGAATGACTGATTGTTCGACCGTACGGAGATCATAGAAGTATTGATAAACAGGAATCAGCAGATCCTTGCCTAGAGGGATACGAACTTTGTGTGCATGCTCCGTTGGATTGAGCTTGTTTATTGGTGTAACATTTCTGGTTTGAATTGATGACTGTTCACCATTTTCAATATGAGCGAATGGACCATAGGCAAAAGCAATCTCATGATCATCGTTGAATACATAATTCTCATCCTGCGGTATCGGCTGATGCGCGCAATCAAGGACCAGGAGTGACTGCCACCAGGCTTCAACCCATTGGCTGAGTGATTTGCCGAATGGAGATTCCTGTTGGGTCCATAACAGGTCGTTGTTGGTATGATCAGGAGTTGTGTTGTTTTCTTCTGTGTTGCATGAAGTTAAAAACATGAACAGGTAGGTGATCAATTGGACGTAAAGAAATTTAGTAAGATTCATGGCTCTTGATTTAATTGTGAATTCAAAATGTGATAAATCTGTTTTAAAAATATTTGATAATCATATATTCAGTAATTCAATAAATGTTACCAGGTCAAATTGAATGAAAATGAAGGATAATAGGAATGGCACGAAAGGCTGAGAAATTAATTGATCGATCTGCAAGCGATATTGGTTGCAGCGTGATGATCACCACGATTTCATGTCATATGTTAATATGAGGAAATTAATATTATATCCGGTTATAGTTCCGTAAAAAAATCACGAGATATGAGAAGCACTTTTTTCAAATATTATTCAGATTCGATTTATATGATTATGGATCATTTCCAGCTATGCATGGCGTACCATTTTCACTGATGATTTAATGATTGACTCGCCTGATGTTATAGACAGATATTGCGAAAAGTAATTCTCAAATGCAAGTGGATGTCAACATTATTAATAAAATTTCAACTTGCTGACAGCAAACAAAAATAATTGTCCTGTCTCTTGTGGAAGATAACTTTAAGTCCTATATTTACCAAATGAAGCACTATTTCGTTTTTATAGCATTCTTCTTCTGGTATAGGGAATCATTATCACAGTCTGTAGATTCGAGTACATTGTCGCAACATATCGACAGCTTAATTAAAGAATCCAAAAATTTACGAGATAGAGGAGATTACAACGCGTCATATCAACTGACCGTGGAAGCAGAACGTATGGCAATAGAAAATTTTGGTGTAAAATCTGAATCTTACGCTGCAAGCCGCCTCAATCATGGTAAGTGGTTTCTGGCCAAGAGCGATTATGCAGCTGCAGAGAAATGTTATCAGGAAAGTCTTGAAATCTTCAAAGAACTATTTGGAATCATGCACACGCAATACGGCAAGGCGCTGGGTAGTCTGGGTGTGCTATATTATTGGAAGGGCCGTTATGAAGATTGTGAAAAAATTTATCTTCAGGTGAAAGATATTCAGGAACATGCACTTGGAAAAAATCATGTAGATTATGCTGCAATCATCAATAATTTGGCATTGTTGTATAAGGAAACAGGTCGATACGATAAGGCTGAACCCTATTACCTAGAATCATATCAAATAATTAAGACCAATCTGGGAAGCCGCCATGCTCAATTTGCGCAAAGTGCAAATAATCTTGGAGTATTTTTCTTTACCATGGGCAACTACCGGAAAGCAGAGCAGTTTTATATTGAGGCGAAAGAGATAAGAGAATTAGTCTTAGGAAAGACTCATCCGGATTACGCTACCAGTTTGAATAACCTCGCCACATTGTATTCCACCTTAGGTAATCACAATAAATCAGTGGTTTATCACGAGGAGGTAAAAACAATTTTTGAAAATTTGAAAGGTGAGAAATTGCGATATGCTCAGAGTCTGTATAACCTCGCATCAGAGTATTCCTTCAATAAGAATTTTGAGCCAGCAAAAGAACTGCTTGTCAATGCGAGAAATATTCTCAGCACTGAGTTTGGAAAGAATCATATTGATTATGTTAACAGTACGATGCTGTTGAGTTCGGTTTTTAATCAAATGAAAAACTTTGAAATGGCAGACTCACTCTTGCTTGAAGCGAAGTCGAGACAGGAAATGATCACGGGCAAGAATCATGCACATTACGCAAGAATTCTGGCAACCCAGGGAAGGTACAATCTGGAACGGGCAAAAATAAAAGACGCTACCGAATTACTTGAAGAGGCTGTCACGACCATGGAACGTACAATGGGCGAATATTACAGTGAGTATCCATCCGCACTCATGAGTCTTGCGTTTTCAAAGGAGCGATCCAATCATTTCTCTGCAGCAGATTCTTTGTTAAAAGTTTGTTGTGAACTGGATCAAAAGAAGCTTTTGCAAACTGTTCAGTATTTGTCTTCGGAAGAATTGAATCTGCATTCAGATGCCATCTACAAGAATTTGTCTAATTTATGGTCAGTCCTCTACCGGCGAAATCTTTCTGCGGCAGGAAGCGAAAAGTTAATAAATGCAATTTTCGATGAAAATCTATTTCACAAAGGATTTGTATTGTCTTCTGCGAGCAAGGTCAATGTGTATGCCAATCAAAATTCTGACACCAAAGAAAGCAATCAAATGCTTCTGGCCCTCAAAAGAAAAATAAACAGAATGAATACTCTTCCTATTCAGGCCCGCAATCAAGATGCGCTGAACGAATTAATCGAGAATGCCAATACCTTAGAGAAAAAGTTAGTTCAGGAAATTTCAGAATACGGTGAAGCCATCAGGCAAGTTCATTACAACGATATTATCAGTTCTTTAAAAAATGGTGAAGCTGCAATAGACTTTATTTCATTTAAGCTTGGTTTTCCAGTTTTGACAGACAGCATAGTGTATGCCGCGCTCTTGGTGAGACCTTTTGATGAGACAGCACAATTGATTCCATTGTTTGAGGAAAATGAACTAAGTTCCATTCTCAATGCTGGTTACAGCAGACCTTCCGATGTTTATGCTACCAGGGGTGCACATGAAGTTCGAATGAGCAATCAGACGAGCTTATATAACCTGATCTGGAAAAAGATAGACCCTTTCCTAAAGGACATTCAAAAGGTATATTATGTGCCAACTGGCGCTTTGTACAGGATTAATTTTGATGCACTGCAATGGAAAGAGAAAGTGTTATTATCTGATCATTACGATTTGGTTCAACTGAGCAGTTTGCGGAAGCTTGTTTTTGACGATACCATTCAATCTGAACCGAAGACGTCCATCTTGTTCGGTGGAATTGACTATGATGCGAATCAGTATTCGGGAGAAGACGGAAAAGTAAAGAATTTAGAATTAGGTTTATCGAAAATTGAAGATCGAGTAGTCCCGTTCGTAAACAAACCTGGTATTTGGCGTTATCTGGAAGGCACAGAAATAGAGACAGACAGTGTTGCAAGCATCCTGAGATTTAATGGATGTAAAGTAAGTTTGTATAAATCTCAGGATGCCACGGAAGAGGTGTTTAAAAAAATTGGCGTAGAGGATTTGTCGCCAACCATTCTACATTTTGCTACACACGGATTTTTTGCACCGGACCCAGGACATCTGCCATATCGAAACTCAGATTCTGTTTTCATGAAAATTGAGGGAGAATCTACCTTTACAACCAGTTCATTACCCATGTTTCGTTCGGGACTTCTACTAGCCGGAGGCAATTCAGGTTGGGAAGGTAACGTTCCGGTGACCCGTGAAGAAGACGGAGTTTTGACAGCTTACGAAATCAGCCAAATGAATTTATCCCATACCGAGCTGGTTGTATTGTCAGCTTGTGAAACGGGTTTGGGTGATATTAAGGGAAACGAAGGTGTATACGGTCTTCAGCGTGCATTTAAAATCGCAGGTGTCAAATACATTATCATGAGTCTATGGCAGATCCCCGATAATCAGACTTCATTGCTGATGACTACTTTTTACAAAAAGTGGCTGCAGGATCATCTGAGTATTCCTGAGGCATTTCATGAAGCACAACAAGTGCTGCGCCATAAGTCATTGGATCCGTTTTATTGGGCTGGTTTTGTATTGGTTCGGTGAACTAATTCAAAGATCATTAAATGAACGATGATCGATGAACATAAAATGATCAACCAAAAAGTTACTTTAATTAATATAGTTGGTAAATATTGTATGAATAATTAATCAGGATTATTTTTACAACTATAAATTCATAATTCATAATTCATAATTCATAATTCATAATTCATAATTCATAATTCATAATTCATAATTCATAATTCATAATTCATAATTCATAATTCATAATTCATAATTCATAATTCATAATTCATAATTCATAATTCATAATTCATAATTCATAATTCATAGCTATTACCTACTTTAGCGTCGAAAATCAAACAAATGAAATTAACCATCATTTTTCTTTCCGGATTTGCAGCACTAGCGATATTGGTCCTGTCATGCAGCGGAAATCAAAAAACTGAAACCATGAAAGCAAGCGCTTCCAAAACATATACGCACAGTCTGCTCAATGAATGGTCCGGACCTTACAACGGTGTCCCGGCTTTTGATCAGGTGAAGATCAGCGAATTCATTCCGGCGGTCGAAGAGGCGATGGCGATTAATCGCAGTGAGCTGGAGCACATCACCAACAATCAGGAAGTGGCAACCTTTGCCAATACCCTGGAGGCACTGGAGAAATCAGGCAACGAACTCAAAAGAGTCAAGTCAATCTACTCCATCTGGACCAGCAACATGGCGAATCCCGAACTGGATTCCATTCAGGCTCTCCTGGAACCCCGCTTTGCATCCTTCAGTGATTCAATGATCCAAAACGCAGGTTTATTTGCCAGAATCGAAGCGGTGCACAATAGTCCGGATACGGCAAAACTCAATGGTGAGCAGAAGCGTTTGCTCTGGAGATACTATACAAGTTTTGTGTTGGGCGGTGCCAAGCTCAATCCCGAATCTAAGAAACGTGTCGCTGAAATCAACCAGGAACTCGCGGGCTTATTTACCAAATTCAGCCAGCATCTTCTGGCGGATGAATCGGGCAAATACCTTGAGATTACCAATCAGGCAGACCTGGAGGGATTGCAGGAGAACAGCATCACTGCAGCGGCGGAAGCGGCGAAGTCCAAAGGAAAAAGCAACAGCTGGGTCATCAATAATACGCGCTCTGCGATCGAACCATTTCTCAGTTATTGCAAGAACCGAAGCCTGCGCGAGAAAGCGTGGCGCATGTTCATCAATCGCGGCGACAACGGCGATACCAATGACAATAACGCCATCATTCCACAGATCTTGAAGCTCCGTGCAGAACGCGCGAAACTGATGGGATACCCGACGCATGCACATCTTAAGCTGGCCGATAAAATGGCAGGCACTCCGGAACGTGCCATGGCCTTGCTCGAATCGGTATGGCCTTATGCCATCAACCGGGTGAAGGAAGAAGTTGCCGACATGCAGGCATTTGCCAACAAAGCAGGAGACAAAATCAAGATAGAACCCTGGGATTACCGTTACTATGCAGAAAAAGTACGCAAGGAGAAATACGATCTCGATCAGACAGAGGTAAAGGAATACCTCCAGATGGAAAAGCTGCGCGAAGGAATGTTCTTCGTGGCAGGAGAACTTTTCAATATGCAGTTTGACCAGGTGCACGATGTGCCGGTGTTTCATCCGGACGTGAGAGTTTATAAAGTGACCAATAAGACCAATGGTCAGCAAATCGGATTATGGTACTTTGATCCCTATGCCCGTGCTGGCAAACGCTCCGGCGCCTGGATGACGGCCTATCGCGACCAGGAGACGGCCAACGGTAACATCACCGCCATTGTATCCAACAACTGTAATTTTCTCAAAGGAAAGGAAGGAGAACCGGTACTCATTTCATGGATTGATGCAGAGACGCTGTTTCACGAATTCGGACATGCGCTGCACGGACTTTGTTCGAACATCCACTATCCCTTGCTGGCAGGTACCAACGTCGCAACGGATTATGTAGAGTTTCCTTCGCAGATCCTGGAGCGCTGGCTTTCCACCCCACAGGTTCTGGAAAAATATGCACTGCACTATAAGACCGGCAAGCCCATGCCGGCAGAGTTGCTCGCCAAGATCGAGCGCGCCGCCAAATTCAACCAGGGCTTCGCCACAACGGAATATCTCGCCAGCGCACTCATTGACATGAAGTTGCATTTGGCAGGGGATACCATCATCGATCCGGATCGTTTTGAACGCGAGACCCTCGCTGCATTGAAGATGCCTGCCGAAATGGTCATGCGCCATCGCACGCCGCAATTCGGACACATTTTTGCGGATGACGGATATTCCGCCGGATATTACAGTTACATGTGGTCTGACGTGATCAGCGCGGATGCCTACGAAGCCTTTACGGAAGCGGGCGGTCCTTACGACAAAGCCGTCGCCAAACGCCTCTACGATCATGTATTCAGCATCGGCGGTACTGTCGAAGAGTCCAACGCCTACAGGATGTTTCGTGGCAAGGACCCGGATCAGAAAGCGTTGATGAAGGAGAGGGGTTTTGTTCAATAGTCAAATAGTCAATGGTCAGTGGTCAATTTCGCTTCTTACACTAAAGCAGAATTAAAACTAACTCAATAGTCAAGAACGAAGTGAACGGGATCGCGAGTCCTTAAATGAATTTTCTGAACACGAAACGAACATGACTATTGACTATTTACTATCATTGTGAGCCTGTCCCGTGAACGAAGAGAACGGGATCGTGAGTCCTTAAATGAATTTTCTGAACACGAAACGAACATGACTATTGACTATTGACTATTTACTATTATTGTGAGCCTGTCCCGTGAATGTAATGAACGGGATCGCGAGTCAATACAATAGTCAAGAATTAGAGTCGAGACTTATATCTCCCATCTAAAAATTCATCCCGAATTTCGAAGAAATTCGAGGATAAATAGTTCATAGTTCATAGTTCATAGTTCATAGTTCATAGTTCATAGTTCATAGTTTCAATTAACGACCAGTTTTTTAGTAACAATCTTTTCGCCTGAGCTGAGCCGCAGCGTGTAAACTCCTTTTGCCAGAATCAGGCCGGTATAATGAATAATGTTTAATCCCTTATGGACATTCCATACAGGTAATGAACAACTGAGTCGTCCTGACATATCGAAGATATCGGACTTAATATTTTGTATAACTACATTTGATTCTACTTCTAAACTAAAATAATTTTGAAACGGGTTGGGATAGATGTTGCAACTATAACCGGATGGATCATTGGTTTTGAGCGGAGATTGTGACAGGCGCACTACAGGAACATCCGTAAAACCGTTTGACTTGATGAACACACTATCGCTTTTTCCAGGATTGATGTTGAGGCGATCGCTGAAAACGCCCGTGATATAGACCTCATTCTGCAGACCCAGACAAATCGAATAACCGATATCTTCATTACTACCCTGGAGCGGATACGCATCGAGAAATGCACCCTGTGCGCTGAGCTTGCTGATGTAGATATCATTGTTGTCAGCACGTCCATCGGTGTACATCAAATGCTGACCCGGACCGGGATCAAAATCTGCCTGATCCTCAAAGCATCCGGTGGTATAGATATTATCAAAGCCGTCGAAACATACGGAAAGTCCTATCTCATTGAGGTTGCCACCGAGTTGTCTGACCCAGAGGAATGCACCTTCTGAATTGTACATTGTGACGAACGCATCGCCCAGCGTACCAGGTGCAGTCAGCGCTACCGTGCTGCTATCCGGGTCGAAATCAACAGTATTCCTGAAAGTGCCCGTGATCACCAATTTGCCGGAACCGTTGACCCTGCACTGGTAGGGAATCAGCGTGTTGTCCCCACCGTATGTATTCACCCATTCAAACAGCCCCGCTGCATTGAGTTTGAGGATAAACATGTTTGGGTATACTCCGTGTTGCAACCGACGCACCGTGTCTGGTCCGGGATCAAAATCAAGATCGCTGTTGTAAGTGCCGCATACATAGATGTTGCTCTCCTGATCCAGGCTTAATGTAAAAACCTGGTCGTCATTAATCCCGCCTATGCTTCGACTCCAGATAAAGTCTCCATCGGTACTCATGCAGGCCGTGAAAACGTCATAGTTCTTCACTGCATTCAGGCTGAGTGATGGACTGTTTTCAAACTGTAGTGATCCCTGAAATGTGCCGGTAATGTATAGATGTCCATTGAGATCTACCGCAATGGATCGGCCCTGATCGTCCTGTGTGCTACCGATCTGGCGAAGCCACATCGTTGTGCCTTCCGCATTGATTTTGGCAACGAACACATCATTGATACCATAACTGATTTTCCTGAATGGTGGGCCACTGAATTCTACGGTATCGCGAAAGTTGCCGATGACATAGAGATTGCCGGCAGCATCCATACAAGCCTGGTTGCAACGATCCGGAAATTTACCGCCCCAGGCGATACCCCACTCAGGTACAAAGTCCGGTGTGTAGGAGTTGATGAAGATGTCTTCGGAGCCGTGCGAGTTGAGGTAATAAGGAGTCCCAGAAGGGCTAATATTCACACGATCCCTGAAAAAACCGCACAAGATAATATGCTTTCCGTCCGGAGAGCGGAGAATGACGTTACCTGCATCATGCCCGCTGCCACCAAATCCAAATCCGTGAGGATCATGAAATCCCTGAGCCAAAGCCCAATGAACAAAGAATAGTATCAGTGAAGTAGAAGTAATCTTTTTCATATCCTATTTGATCCGTCCGGCTGCGATTTTGATGCCCGGCGATTCAACTTCGACAAATTTAACCTTGAACAATCAGTCGGCGTAATTTAATATTAGTAAAAGTTATTTTTTACTTGACATGAACAGCGCTTCACTCCGGATTAGTTGTATTATATTTTAAAATAGATTTCCTGAGTAATCCAATGCAGCTGTCAACGGGGCAGAGTACCCTATTAAGAAAATTCTATGAATAAAAACGTCAATGATTTTTATTCACTTTAGGACTTTGCTTTTAACGATGTGAAATAAAAAAACAGCCGGTCTCAACACTGACCGGCCGTTTGTTTGAATAAGCGGTCTGAAATACCATCAGCACTTATTTTTCTTCAATAAATGAGCAGGGTAGAATTCAGATGATTAGTCACACGGACCTTTGTTGGACACGACGACCCCGACAAATTCGTACGTATCCACACACTTAAGATAGTTTACGTCCATTTCAATATGCATATAAGCAAAGCCTTTGACGGATACCCCCGCCGGATAGGCTGTTGCTTTCATCGAAAAGTTGATTGTGGCGTTATTCTTGATCACCTTGTTGAGTGCTGAATTAAGAATGTCCAGTGCACTCAGGCTCACAAGTGGTAAGGGAACTTTGATTTCACTTAGATTTTTATACGTTACACCTGGCTTGATTTTGAAACTGCCTTGGTGTGTAGGCTCTAAAGGTAAAGCATCGCAGGTTACTTCAAATGTAACGCTGTCAGGATATACTGTATTTTCATCTATCGTCAGGTAAGCATAGACTTCCTTGAGATTGATTTTGCTGATTTCATAATTCCCTTCGAGCTTGGCTTTGGAAGCAATATCCGTCTTGGTTATCGATTTGCTGAGGTTGATTGCGGATTTATCAAATTCACCAAACTCCTTAATAGAAGGGCTTGTCAGCAATTCCCACTTCACTTTCAGTTTATCACATCCGGTCAGGAGAGCGAGAAAAATAATCAGACCGAAAAATGTTAATATCTTTTTCATCATAATGAATTTTATAAGTTGATTAAAATTGAAGCGCCAGACCAGCCCCTGCGGTCAATGGATTGAAGCCTGATGCTTCGCACTGAACCCTGATTACACTGAGACGTTAACTCACTCCGGCACCAATGCGGATGTTTCGCTTGCTGTTGACCGTTGCTTTGCCTTTGGTTTCATTGTCATCATAATACAGGTTGTAAGTTCCATTCTGCCAGGTGATATGACCATAATAATTGAACCTTCTGAATGTCTGCCCACCCGTAAGCTGAGCCATATAATGGTGGCCCTTGAGATACTCACCGAGATTGAAAGACGTGTAGTTTAATCCGGCTGAAATGAAATAATCTTTCGCCTTCCAGTGATCGCTGATAAAGTGGTTTAGGCCAAATCCCAGAATCTGTATTCGCCGGAGATCGCCATTGATGTCCAGTCCAAAATATCTTCCACTGAAATTGGTATGATATAATGTGCCGGCCTGTATGAACGGATAGGCCAGGATAATGTGTGTGATATCGAAACCTCCGGGATACCCGAATGCATTTCCGTTGGAATCATATAGAATGCCACTCTCATTTTTTAGGCTCTACTGCAATTTGAAATTGAACATGAAGTAAACCCAAATTTATAGAGTGGCTTCGCATAAACCATTTAGGATAATATGTTCAATTCTTCAGCAAGACGGGGATGTATTTATCTGGATCAAATAATAATTCTAACCGATAATTGATTTTTTCCGTACGGCGAAATTGTTCCTTTATCGTATACTTTGATCAGTTATCAAAATGACAAGTATTAACGCCTAATTAAATAAGATTTGTCAAAATGACAAATTCTAACTTAATGTAACCTGGGTATAAAAAAACGATACATTTTGTATTATTTATTATTTTTGTTGAAATCATTTAAAAAATTTTTCACATCAATAATGACTAAATGAAAAAGACTTTATATCTGGTGGGGTATGTAATAGTTTTAATTACCAAACTGTCAGCCCAGACCGAACTGGATAAAGCATTTGACATGATTGTCAGCCGTACGCATTCGCAGAATGGACTATTCAATATCTACCTTGATACAATGACAGGTGTTCATTATCTGGAAATCAGAAAAGAACAACTTGACAAGCCATTTCTTTTTTGTTCTCGTATCATTAATGCCCCTCCGGAGACTGAACTTTATAGGGGAATCTATATCAATGACGGGTTGGTCATTACCATGCACAAGGTTAAAAGGACCATCGAGTTTAGATTTGAGAATAATAACTTTTTTGCCAATCAGGCGAGTAAACTTTATCGCGTAAGAAATGCCAATGTGACTCCTGAAATATTGTGCCGCGAATCCATAGATGCTGAAAGCAACAAGCGAAACAGTTATCTGATTATGATGGACTCATTGTTCCTTTCCGAAAAGCTGGTGAACTGGCGACTATATAATGACCCTGAATTTCCGGTACCGGCTGAATCCAGATTGCTCGGTGAGTTTCAGTACGAAAAGTCTAAATTGAACCAGGTTAAGAGTTTTCATAATAACACCACAATAAAAGCGGTCCTATGTTTCAAAAACAGCCAGCTTGGTCGTCACTCGGACTACGTGACCAGAGATTTGAGTTTTCTTTTCGACACATATCGGACAATAGCAATTGAAGTAAATTATACCCTGGTGAGTTTGGATGGACAGCAGATGGAAATCAGAAAAAATGACCCCCGAATTGGATATCTCATGGTGCAACAGAAGGATTTGATCAGCAATCAGCCAAAGCCTTGGCATGATTTTATTTGCCGGTGGAGAATTGAAAAAAAACATCCTGACAGCGCCATATCTGACCCTGTCAAACCTATCATTTTTACGCTGGATAATGCCACACCATTGGAGTGGAGGCCTGTTTTAATCAACGCGGTGGAGAGTTGGAATAGCGCTTTTGAAAAAGCCGGTTTCAGACATGCTGTGCATTGTCAAATGGAACCTGATGATACTGAATTTGACCCTGATGATCTTGATATCAATATGATTGAATGGACAACAGGTGGTGCAACTGGTCTCATCGGATATGGGCCAAATATACATAATCCTTATACAGGCGAGATCATCGGGACTGACATAACACTTGATTATTCTGTATTGAATAGGGGAGTTGCAGATGACCTGATTGAGCAGAGACCAAATGGATTATTGCGTATGAAACACTGCGAGGCAACTGTTGCAGCCTTATCTGACTTGTGCCTTGCTGAAGTGTTGGCAGGAGATCATCTCAGTGAGCAGGAACTCATGAAAATGAAAACACAATATATAGGATACCTGGTAAGTCACGAAGTTGGTCATACACTTGGACTCACCCATAATTTCAAAGGATCTTCATTTCTGAAATTAGCAGACCTTGAAAAGGCTGACATTGAAGCAAGTAAAGGATTATCAAATTCGGTGATGGATTATTTTACAGCAGTGGTAAGCGATACTGCCGCACACCAACATGACTACATTCAATACAAACCTGGGCTGTACGATGAGTGGGCTATATATTATGGTTATTCGACCGGATTCAAAGATTCGACAGCTGAAGAAAAAAGGCTTGCTTTCATTGCTTCGAGTTCAGAAATTCCGGAACATGCTTTCGGTATGGATTCAGATGCATCTGATGAATCGAATGCCGGTTTTGACCCTATGGTTCAAAGATTTGATATGAGTTCTGAACCACAATATTTTTCATATCACAGGATGCAGCAAATACGCCGCGTTTCAGAAAACTTATCGCGAAACGGGGTACAGGGAGAATCTTCTACCCAAAAGTTATTTTCACAACAGAATGCATTGTTTGCAAATTACTTAAGAAATGCGTTGATTATCGCAGCACAAGTAGGTGGTGTCTATTTTACTCGCACGCAGCGTAAAGAAGACAGCCTTTCACCGCGATTTATTCCAGTAACCATGGAAAAGCAACATGAAGCGATCTCCTTGTTGAGAGAAATGGTATTCAGGCCGGGAGCATATGATTATTTGAAGAAATCCTATCCGATGATGCTTCCGGAGAGAAGAGGTTACGAAAATAAATACTATGAAACCAATGACCCAAAAGTAACAGAAAAAATACTTGGGCAACAGCAAAAGATACTGGATAAATTAATGAATCCGGTAATCCTCAACAGAATTGTCAACTCCGGGTATTACGGTAATTCCTATAGCCTTGGAGAAGTGTTATCCGATATTTCTGATGCAATTTTTTTGGATGACCTGGAAGCACCAATCAATCACATCAGAAAAAACCTGCAGTGCGAATATATTGTTAGGCTTGAAAAAATGCTTGAGAAAAACAGTGAATATTCTTCTGTGGTACAGAGCGCAGCCTATCAGCAGATGCTTGGGATCATGAAGCGACTTCGAAAAGCAAGGTCTGCGAATTCGGAAGCAGAGATCCATCAACAGCTTCTGATCAGCAGAATTCAATCAGCTATAAGCTTTCGAAAATGAGTCGCCGTTGGACAATCGTGCTTGGTTGCTTATGCAGTTTAATTTGCTTTAAGTTTGCAGTGGCTCAGGATAGGATTCTTGTTGGAGATTCTCTTGTTATTTCTGCCTCGGTGATACAAACGGAAATCAAGTTGGATGGTCATCTTAATGAGCCAGATTGGCAAATTGCGGTTCCTTGTAAATACTTTATTACCTCAGAACCCAAAGAAGGTCTTCCGGCGCAATTTGGGACAACTGTTAGAGTTCTTTTTGACAAGAACAATTTGTATTTGGGTGTGGAATGCAAGGATTCGCTCATGCATCGCGGCGTAAGAATAACAAACCTTCTTCGGGATTTTGATGTCGAAGGAACAGAATGTTTTGCTGTAGGCTTTGACACAGAAAACAGGCAGGATGTCGCAACTGTTTTTGCCGTTACGCCATATGGCAATTTGAATGACATGGAGGTATTTAATTACGGATTTGCACGAAACGCTGACTGGAATACTACCTTTTCAGCAAAGACCATGAGAACAGATAGTGGCTGGATTGCAGAGATGCAAATTCCATTCAAGGCCTTGCGATTTAAAACAGGTATTAATGAGCAGTCCAAATCAGGGATATGCATGCTCAGGGTTGCCAGGAGAGACAATGAAGTAAGTTCTATTCCTGCATATCAAAGGCAACTTCCGAAATTCAGAATGGTACATCCTGCTTACCTTACCGGTGTACATTATCCTAATCCTTCACTCAACTTTCAGATAAGACCTTATGCATTGGTTGAAGCCAACCGGGAAGCTTTGTCATCTGCTTATTTGTATAAGATAAAAGCAGGCATTGATGCTAAACTGGCCTATAAACCAAATGCTGTGATTGATCTTAGCCTCAATACGGATTTCGCGCAGACTGAAGCTGACCAGGAGTTATTAAATATAAGCCGGTTTTCTTACCGGAGAAACGACAGTTTTTTCTGGAGAGCGCCAGTACTTTTCACCTTGGAGATCAATCATCATTTATTCCTTTCACATCACGGGCCATAGGTCTTGATGCCTATGGTATTCCACAGCGCTTGGATTTCGGGGTTCGATACATATGGAATGGGGTTGATCAAAGAATAGGAGCTTTAATGGTTCAACAACGCGAATCTGATTCTACCAGAAGCTGGGCCAATCAGATTGGCGTTTTGGCGTATAAGTATCGATTCAATAACAGAATGACCTTAGCTGGTCTGGGTACGCTCAAGACGGCATTTGCCGGAGCTCCGTACAATTATTCCACCAACGGGACAATGAGTCTGGATTTTAAGTACGTTCATCAGACGCTAATTTCCGGAATTGTAACTTCTTTCAGTAACAATTTTAAAGCGCAACAGTCTTCCGGAATTGCCGGTACCGCTTTCATGCAGATTGATCAGAAAAAATTCTGGCTGCTTTTATCATCAGCAATCTTAACCAGCAATTATAATCCTGCCCTTGGATTTCTATACGGACCCAACACAATTGAACATTTTATTGGAATGGATAAGAACTTCTGGCCTCAAGGTAAATTGAATAAATATTTTCGCCTGATAAATCCGGGTATTGAACTCGACTATTACTTTTATGCAGATGATTATTCTCCCTTCACGTTTCAGTATCGACTGATACCACTTCGTTGGACCTCAAGTCATGGGGCGCAGTTCTCTTATTATCAATTTATTACCCGTGACCATGTAAGAGAGCCGTTTACGATTTTCAATTCAGAATTAAGTTCAGACAACTATCATTCGAATTATGCCTGGTTGAATTATACCAGTGATCCTTCTCAGCATATTAATTATAAAATTGAAACCCGCTTTGGAAAGTATTATGACGGAAGCTTGCTTAAAATTAACCCTCGCGTGACCTGGGTATTTGTACCCCATTTTAGTGTCTATGCAGAGTGGAATTACATTCTTTTAGATAAAATTGGTGTGAACAAAATTGTTGAGCGAATACATCTTATTACTTCGGGCTTTACTTATTCGCTGAATCCGAAATTTCATTTATCCGGATTTTATCAGGTTAGAAACCTGGATAAAAGGACCAGGATTTATGTCAAACTTCAGTGGGAATTCAAACCTCTGTCTTATCTATATATTGTGCTGAATGAAATTAACGATAATCTCGAGAATATTGGTATTAACAGAAATATTGTTAAACTGAACTACTTTTATCAATTTTGATTCTGTTTAGATCTTGGCAATAATTCTCAATTATATCAATTATAAAATATCTATATTAAAATAAAAACAGCCGGTCTCAACACTGACCGGCCGTTTGTTTGAATAAGCGGTCTGAAATACCATCAGCACTTATTTTTCTTCAATAGAGGAGCAGGAATGAATTCAGATGATTAGTCACACGGACCTTTGTTGGACACAACGACCCCGACAAATTCGTACGTATCCACACATTTAAGATAGTTTACGTCCATTTCAATATGCATATAAGCAAAGCCTTTGACGGATACCCCCGCCGGATAGGCTGTTGCTTTCATCGAAAAGTTGATTGTGGCGTTATTCTTGAACACCCTGTTGAGTGCTGAATTAAGAATGTCCAGTGCACTCAGGCTCACAAGTGGTAAGGGAACTTTGATTTCACTTAGATTTTTATACGTTACACCTGGCTTGATTTTGAAACTGCCTTGGTGTGTAGGCCCTAAAGGTAAAGCATCGCAGGTTACTTCAAATGTAACGCTGTCAGGATATACTGTATTTTCATCTATCGTCAGGTAAGCATAGACTTCCTTGAGATTGATTTTGCTGATTTCATAATTTCCTTCGAGCTTGGCTTTGGAAGCAATATCCGTCTTGGTTATCGATTTGCTGAGGTTGATTGCGGATTTATCAAATTCACCAAGCTCCTTAATAGAAGGGCTTGTCAGCAATTCCCACTTCACTTTCTGTTTGTCACATCCGGTCAGGAGAGCGAGAAAAATAATCAGACCGAAAAATATGAATATCTTTTTCATCATAATGAATTTTATAAGTTGACTAAAATTGAAGCGCCAGACCAGCCCCTGCGGTCAATGGATTGAAGCCTGATGCTTCGCACTGAACCCTGATTACACTGAGACGGTAACTCACTCCGGCACCAATCCGGATGTTTCGCTTGCTGTTGACCGTTGCTTTGCCTTTGGTTTCATTGTCATCATAATACAGGTTGTACGTACCATTCTGCCAGGTGATGACCATAATAATTGAACCTTCTGAATGTCTGCCCACCCGTAAGCTGAGCCATATAATGGTGGCCCTTGAGATACTCACCGAGATTGAAAGACGTGTAGTTTAATCCGGCTGAAATGAAATAATCTTTCGCCTTCCAGTGATCGCTGATAAAGTGGTTTAGGCCAAATCCCAGAATCTGTATTCGCCGGAGATCGCCATTGATGTCCAGTCCAAAATATCTTCCACTGAAATTGGTATGATATAATGTGCCGGCCTGTATGAACGGATAGGCCAGGATAATGTGTGTGATATCGAAACCTCCGGGATACCCGAATGCATTTCCGTTGGAATCATATAGAATGCCACTCTCATTTTTTCCAAAAGTCGTCGGAAGTGTTAAACTCTTTTCAGGACTGAAAGGCGCTTCTGTCAATCCGGTAAAACTTTTCATCGGTGCGGAGATTGGCGAATAAGTTGTATTGACCCCTATGGCAATATGAAATCGATGAGCTGTATCGGGTTTCTGCCATGAGAAAGTCATGCTGTTCATCGAAGCACCGACCAGATCGAGAAATGGAGCAAAATACTGATTTGCATTACGGCTGGTGATATACACTTTGGAAGCTGCTTCCGGGAAATATTGTGCCGAAACTTGGAAGGTGTTCAATACAATGCCGATGAATATGATGATGATCTTTTTCATACGACTGTATTTAAAATGGTATTCAGTACATTCTGAAGCCACGTTGGTAAATGTACTACAAAAGAAGGCCTAGGCGGAGAAAAAAATCAATTATAAAATAAAACTTTTAACTCATTCAATGCGCTGAGAAAAAGTTGTATTCAGTCTAATCCCGGATGAGCATCACTTTAAAAGTGGTGCGGAATTTGTCTTTTCCAGTTTGGACAAAATATAAGCCGTCATATAATGTCTGTGTATCAAAATATGCAATCGTACTTCCGGCTTTGATTTCAGTTTGTTGCAACACATGACCCTGTTCGTTGACCAGAGAGACTGGAATATCCTCTGTCGAATATGATTCGCTTTGCACGACAATAAGTTCGCTGCGGGTAACAGGAAACACATTGATTCGAAGCGTGTTTATAGGGTTCACATTTTCAGTCACGACCTTGTAAACGGTTGTTTGTTCATTGATGCCCGTGACCTTGCTGGCATTTTTTACGCCATAAAATGTTGGGCCAATCAAATAAGGATACGCTGAATTCCATTTTTCATCCACTGTAGCGAAGTAACAATAGGTTCCCGCAGGATATTCAGGGGTGACACACCAGCGTCCGTTATGTTCGTCAAGTACATCAGGTGAAACAGCAGCGATGTATTCATAGTCCTCCCTGAAATACCCAAGCGGGTAAGTCTGACTTACCGCTGGTCCGTCAGGCACATCGGTTCCATCGGCCCATTTCGTGCGATCGCTTATTTTTCTCAGATGGTATCCCGATTTCATTCTGATGATGCCTCCGGTACCATCGGTGTTTTTGTAGGCATAAGCGCCATAGATCGGAAAACCATCATAAGCGTATCCAATCAAAGGTGAATGCCTGGTACTGTCTAGAACATAGAGCCCATCTGCATCGTATAAGCTGCAGACGTTTGATACATTATTGAGGTCGAGCTTGAAGGCACTGGGGTTCTGGTGATGGTGGTAGTTGCCCATGGCAGGATGGCCTTTGGCACAATCAAAACCCTTGCGCTCTGCGACCACTGCATCGCGGTTCCAGGAAGTCAGTACACCCATGCCTCCCGGACAGGGCGGATTGCCAGGCCCGCCACATAACGCGTTGGCCTGGGTGTTCCATCCAACACCATCGCGGAAATCAAAAACAGCGACGCCATTGATAAAAATACCAATGTTGCCTCCTGTGGTGGCAGAAGGGGTGCCCGTATTTTTGACGGGTTTCAGGCTGAGGCGGAAAATGGCATTCTGATCACTGGCAATGGAGGGATTGCCATCAAGAAAGGGTCCTGTTGGATAGGCAGGTATCCCATGCGTCGTCACGTAAACCCAGTTGGAAGAGTATTCCACTTTTTGACAATTAACCAGGATGCCATTGGATACTGCCGTGCTGTTGCCATTGGTATAGTAAGACCCTGTCTTGGTCGTATTCTGCAGCCAGCTGCTGATCGCAGGGCTGACTTGTGCATCAACGAAAGAGTAACAGATCAAAAGCAACGCAGCAATCCTGTGCATGATGGTACAATTTTGTACAAAAATAAGTAGCTAGCGATTAGCTTGTACCCATCGGGAGGGATACATTGTATTGGTATCACGAACAAAAGACAGATCATTGAGGCTCAGCAGAAATGCAATCAGATCAGTCCTCTCATTGGAATTAAGTGTGATGCCTTTTCGAAGCAGGCTATCACCATGCGTAATCATACCGGAAGTGTAATGCAAAAGCACCTGCCTGAGGTTGCCAAACCTGCCATCGTGCATGTAAGGTGCCGTGTAGCTGAGATTTCGCAAGGAAGGTACCTTAAAGCAAAATAAGTCATTGGCCTCCCTTGTTACAACAAATCTTCCGCTGTCTCTGAGCTGGGGATCCAACGGGAGTCCGTTATCACGAAAGCTGTAATCACTAAAAGCTGGTGGTTCATGGCAGCGCTGACAATGTTCTTTAAAAATAGCAAGTCCATTTTTTTCCTGCGATGTCCAGTGCGTCAGTCCTTCCATGATACTGTCATACCGGCTGTGATGGCTGATCAGTCGCAACTGAAAGGACGCAAGGGCATGAAGGGTATTGACACTATCAGGTTCTGAACCAAATGCTTGTTCAAAAAGATTAATGTACAAAGAATGTCCGCGTAAGTGCTCCAGTATCCTTCTGAAATTACTGTCCATTTCCTTTGGCTGGTGGATTGGAATCAGCATCTGGTCTTCCAGGCTGGTAGCAGCTCCATCCCACATCAGCATAGGCTGCAGACTCAGGTTAAACAGGCCAGGAGCATTGCGTGTCACAATGTTGCCCCGGATACCATGACTAAGACGGTGATCCCCGTGGGCAAATGCATTGTAAGAAGAGTGACATGAAGAACAGCTGATGCTACTATCCGACGAAATTCCCGGATCGTAAAACAATAACCGGCCTAAATGAAAGGCAGCCTCAGGATCCTTTGCGACAGTACTCTGAACCTTCTGATGAAAATAATCTTTGTTTCCCGTCGGTCTGATGTTTGTACAGGAATTGTAAAGAAAGATTGAGAGGATAATGATTTTTTTTTGCAAAAAAAATTTGTTCCAAAGATACTTACAAATAATCAAAGGTCAGCTTCAATAGTCAAATTCGCCTTACACCAAAGTAAAAAATAAATATGACTCGCGACTTACAACTTGTGACTTACAAATCGCAACTCACGACTCACGACTCGCGAGTCGCGACTCGCGAGTCACGACTCATAAGTTCATCATTCATAATTATTGAACAACCAGTTTCCATTGGCGTTACTTCAACAAACTTACAAATTCATGCGCGCATCCATCATCAGTATCGGCGATGAACTACTCATCGGTCAGGTTATCGATAGCAATTCCGCACAAATTGCCAGAGCGCTTGGTGAACTCGCTATACCGGTAGTTCGTAAATGGAGTGTGGGCGATTCTTCTTCTGAAATCGCTTATGCGCTTCAGCAGGCGACGGCATGCAGTGATGTGATTCTGATGACCGGTGGATTGGGTCCGACGCGCGATGATGTGACGAAGAAGGAATTGGCTGCATTTTTTAATGCTTCACTCCACTTCAGCGAAGAAAATTATAACCATCTCCGTTCCATTTTTGAAGCCCGGGGCTTGCAATTGACAGAAGCACACACGACACAGTGTATGATACCGTCCAATGCTTTGCTGTTACCGAATAAAGTTGGCACCGCGATGGGATTATGGATGGAGAAAGACGCCAGAATTTATGTGGCGATGCCCGGCGTGCCGGATGAAATGATGTACATCCTGCGTGAAGAGTTGATACCCCGGCTGCGCAACCAAAGAGCCGGATTGAGTTGCCAGCACACAACCCTGTGTACGGTAGGGTATGGCGAGACAGATATCGCTCTTCGAATTGAACCGCTTTTGAAGGATATGCCCGAATATATCTCCATTGCCTATCTGCCGGCGATCTCGCAGGTTAGACTGCGACTGACGGGAATTCATCACGATGAACAGTTGCTCAAAAACACATTGCATGCCTACACCCAAAAAATTCGTGAAGAACTGAAGTCGATGATCTACGGCGAGGGAGATACCAACCTGGCCCTGGAATTAGGCAAAATACTGATGGAAAGAGGTCTCTCGCTTGGGACAGCAGAAAGTTGCACCGGCGGTGCATTGGCTGCCAAATTAACAGCGAATGCGGGTAGTTCGGATTATTTCAGGTCGGGCATCGTCTCTTATGCGACGGACTCCAAAATCCATCTCCTTGGACTGGAACCTGCGCTTATTGCAGCGCATGGAGTAGTCAGTGCGCAGGTGGCAGAGGCGATGGTGCGTCACGCGGCGCAGGTTATGAACGTGGACCGGGTCATCGCGACGACGGGCATCGCCGGGCCATCAGGAGGCACTGAAGATATCCCTGTTGGCACGGTGTTTATCGCTGCGGGTAGTGCAGAAAAGCAAGTCTCCAGACGTCTGCGGCTCAGCCGCAACCGCGAACGCAACATCGAAGCGGCCTGCATGCTGTCAATGGAATTGCTGCGAACCCAATTGATCGGCAATTAAGAATTAATTCGTACAGGGATTATCCGCCTATCGCAAATAGTAATGGAAAGATTGTTGGTAGCAGACTGCTAACTTAAGCATAATTGGATACAACGATGAATGTTCAGAAGCGATGACATCATTGCTTACTTCAATATACAAATATATAGTACAAAGTAAATTTTTATTCCATTAAGTTCACCATGAACGAGCGCATTAATTATTGCGAAATGGCAGTGTAATTCTCGCTATTGAACCAGGCAGCAAGGCTTTGTAAATAACAAAGTCTGCACTAATTTTGTGCCGATTCGGCAATGCTGAAATCATCTCATCTTCATCAATTGGATACAAAATACTTAATCGCGCAACAATGAAAGCCACCGGTAACACAGTAGACGAAATTCTTAAAAATGTGCCAGCCGAAAGGATGGCGTCTTTCAACGAACTTCACAATTTTATTGTAAAGAATCTGCCGAAGGGTTTTGAAGCAGCCATCAGTTATGGTGGCTTGGGTTATGTTATTCCACATACTTTATATCCAGCGGGTTATCATTGCAAACCCAGCGAACCGCTTCCGTTTGCAGGTCTGGCATCACAGAAAAATTCTATTAATTTTTACCATATGGGAATTTATGCGGATCCTGAATTAATGAAATGGTTCGTGTCAGAGTTTCCCAAGCACAGCAAGCAAAAACTGGACATGGGTAAAAGTTGTATCCGCTTCAAAAAATTCGATGATATTCCATATCAGCTTATTGGTGAATTAATGAAAAAAATCAGTGCCAAAGAATGGATTAATATTTATGAAACGAAAATGAAGAAGTAATCCATCCAAGAAGCAATGACAAATATACTCTTGGGGAACTCCCGGTATTGGGCAAATTATAGATACTACTTATTATTACAATAAATTTTCTTTATGTCATATTATTTCAAAGCAGTGCTGACCGGCAAAAATTTTGATGAAGCCATCGTAGATCCTGTGGCAGCGATGAGTTCGGTCAATCAAAATGAGCTTGCTGCATTGGCAGAAGAAGTGCGGCAAAGGCTGAAGAGGGTGGCAGGTAGCTTACAAGTATTATAAAAATATTAATGATGCGTGAGATCATCGACGCATCAAAATATTTGCAATCCGTTCCTTAATCAAGTCAAATTAGCTGAAAAGTCGTGATTAAATTATACTTTGAGATTCTTCAACCGGGTCCATTTTTAGTGTGAATTTGCTCTTTTAAGAATTTTTATGTATTTGCTAGGTTAATTTATTAAAATAAATGACCTGGGTGGCGCTAAGATTTCTGTAGTGCAAGGTATAGAATATAAAAAATCATGGCAAAATTACTATGTACTTCTGTTTTTTCGGTATTGGTATCATCTTGGCTTATAGCTGGTGTCAGACCTTCATTTGAAAATATGACCGTTTTCACCCTTAGCATACACATTATGACCGGAGATGTAGAAGAGGCAGGGACCGATGATAATGTCAATGTCCAAATGAATAATCTTGACAAAGTCTATTATTTGAATTCTTCAAGAGATGACTTTACCCGAAACTCCGGGAACAGCTATTATATCATCAGTCCGAATATTAACAAAATCAGTGATATACAATATTTAAGGTTGAAAGTTAAAGGCAATGATGGCCTTTGTATTAAGTATTTTCATATCATGGTCAATGGTACAATTATTTATAAAAAATCATTTACAAAATGCCAATGGCTAGACAATGACGACCCAAAAGCAGTGAAGGAAATATATATCAAAGCCAGTGAACTGAGAGCGTCTCCTTTATGGAAATACACAGCGCAAAATGTTCCTGCATGGCAAGCTCCGACTTATATCCCATATCAGGTTCTTACAGATATGGTGGAGAGCAGTATTGGAAATCAAATTGTTTATGCCAATGAAAGCAATGGCTGGGCAAGCAGCAGTAAAACATATGGCAAGGCCGTCGAAATAAAATATATAAATAGTAATACCATACATTTTAATTTAGACTTTGAGCTATACTGCACAGGAATCAATCGGGCAATTGATGTTTCATTTGATTTAAAGTTTGAGATGAAGAATTCAAATCTTAACGTGACAGTCGAGAATATCAAAAGTGATCATCCGAATTGTATTGGTCCAGCTCAATATAATCCTTTCAGAGCTTCCAGTCAGGTTGAACAGGCTATATGTTCAGACTTTCAAGGCCCCAATGGAATTTGTTACTTCCTGAATAACTATTCGAATTATTATAACAAACTAACGATAACACCTATTTGCAATGTTAGTTTTAGTAATTAAATAATAGCAAATGATGGATAGTAAGGAGGAATGCTGTTACTAATTTTAAATCAATATTCTTATGCATTAGACTATATGGGATTGCTTAATAATAATATTTAACATGACAGTTCTAATCTGGAATCAGTGAAAATAATATTTTTACAATAAGAGCACTTGAATAGCTTTCCTGATCGAGAAGGATACTTTTGAAAAATGACATCGATATTCAGACTTGTTCGCAAAGCCTGAAATAACCATTGTCTAAATCAAATTTTATCCTGATGTTGCTAATAGTTATGGAAGATGGTCTTACTGGGATAATTTCTTTTTCATGAATTGTTCGGCCATGTGATGAACTTCAATAATCAACGCTCCTAAGCCAAGAGTTAATATAAATGTCAGCAACAAGTTGTGATGCGTAAAATTACTTAGTGATTCATGAAATAGTAATTGAATAAAATGAAATAATACGACGAGAGACATGGAACTTAAAATGCTGACAAAAGATGATTGGATCTTCTTTTGGCTCATAACAAGAACAATGCCTAGCAAAAAAATGATAAAGAATGATATGCCTGCGATCTGAATGTTTCTTATTCTTTCTTTAGCTTCTTGATCTTTTTCAAATTCGTGCCGTTCGTTTTCGAGTTCAAATTTTTTTTCCAGGTTAAAGATTTGATCTCGCCGCGATGCTGAGAATACTGAATCCCGCATGGAGTGATAGCCTTTAGTATAGAAAAGTGATTGCTGATAATTTCCCAGTTTTTCTTCAGTCCCGGCCAGAAGCTCATAACTGTTTTGAAGAATTTCCAGAAATCCCATATCCTTCGAAATCGTGATCGCACTGTCCAGAAGTCTTTCCGCATGCTTAAGGCTATATTGTCGTACTCCTTTATCATGGGTATCAAGCATTATTTGAGCTGCAAGAAAGTATGATCTTGCTGTGCCCATGGGATCACCTGCTTCTTTTTTCATGTTCAAAGCGCGGTTTATCATTTGCTCGGCTCTTTGGTGATCACCTTGTGCATTGAAGACTGTTGCGATATTCATCATATCGGTTGATATGGCTCTTTTATTACCTGTCTCTTCATCCATTGCGAGTGACTTAAAGTGATATTCCAGGGCTTTGACGATTTCATTTTTTTCGAAATAGATATTGCCTATTGCAGTATATGAGTTGGTTGCAAATTGTCTGTTGCCAATTTCCTGGCTCACTTTGAGCGCTTTTTCAAAGTAATCGACCGCTTTGTCGTATTCCTTCTGTTTAAAAAATACAAGACCAATATTATGCATGTGATTTGCCAGTCCATTTTTATTTCCGTTTTCCTCATTAAGCGTCAGGGCTTTCAGCCAATATGTATAAGCTTTGGGATAATCGGCCAGTGAAAAGTAGTTGGCGCCCAAGCAACTGTAGGCTCGGGCCTTCCCGGCTTTGTAATTGAGGCTTTCTGCCATCATCTCTGCCTGAAGTGCGTAACGGATACCATCGTAAGGACTGATGGTGTTGTATTCAAACGAGATTTGATTCAGCAGCATAACTTTGCTTGAATCACTTTTAAGCTGCGAAGATATTCGTATCAGACTATCCAATCTGTTGTTGGCTACAATACGGGATTGTTGCTCACTGGAGGGTAATGGCGCTAAAACACTGGCGACGAATATAAGTAGAAGCTTTGATCCTGGATTCATCTAGTTTTTTCCATAGACGTAATAAATAGATACCCTGTACACCAGATCTGTTCCATGTTGCTTTGCTCCCTGATCTGAATTCTGATACTGCATATACCAGATATTAGGCATGATATGGATATTGCGGTTTGGCGTAAAGTCTAATCCAAAGGTCATAAAGCGCTCCTTGGTTCGTGGATCATAGTTGCTGGTTGATGGAAGATACCCAATGAATTTGTCCTGCTCAATGCCAATCGCAGGATTAAATCGATCATATCTAACAAAAAATCCCAGGATGTCACGGTATACACTTCCGCGCATAAAAACAGAATAATTCAGCGCTTTGGCGTTGATCCGTGTTGAAGTACTATCCGGAAGTATGGCTGTGATATCATTTCTCAGCGTGTTGACAAAGGCTTCAACACCCACTGTAAGCCTATCATTTGAATAGGCCAACATGCCTTTGATCATATGTCTGTCATGATGATATGGTGAAGACCAGCTGAGGCGATTATAATCGGCGTACAGATCAATCGTAATCCTTTTGTGGAACAAACGGGTATAAATATCCGCATAGAGCCATTTGAATTTATTGTTTTCCGGTTTTGAAGCAGTGCCATTTCCAACCATCAAATTGTATCCCAACTCGGTGGCAGTAGTATTGTAAAGAGTGCCACTTAGACACAAACCGAGATCCCATGCAGGCGTACGGCGTAATTCAGATATTGTTCTTTCAATACAACGGTAATTCCAAATCGGCTCAGTTGTAAGTACCGTTGCAGGTGTAAATTGCTGTCCTAAAGTAAGGTGTTGATTATTCATGATGTTATTCCAGGTAACACTAGCTGTCTTAATAAACAAACCATACCGCCCGTTACTCAGAAGATCCCCAGTACTATTGTTTTGACCAATTGCAGTTGGCGTGGTATTATCTTCCATTGCCAAGAGGAATTCCGATGAAAACCTCCTGCTGATCTTGCTATTGTATCCTAAGTATATTCGTCGCAACTGAAATAAACTTTGATGCTTCTCAATGCCAGTGTATTGATTGGTGCCTCCCCGATTCAACGCATCCGATTTGGCTTTATAGGCAAAATCACCAAAGCCAAGTCCCCAAAGATGTCCGGCTTCACGTACCAAAGTATCTTGTTTTTTCTGGGCTAATATGGGGGAACCATCTAACATTAAGATAGTTAAGAAAGCAGTGGCAAGTTGAATACTGTAATTCATGTTTTTAATTGTCTTTAATTGGGTGCTTGGATCAGCTTCAAATAATTATTAAATCTATTTTAGTAATATACCAGACTGCCGCTTGTATTAAAATGAGCGGTACAGTTAGGCACGTTAAATCGCCTGCTCAACATGTTCTGAATCGATTCTTTAAATTTGGGAACATTGAAATAAACATTTCCAGGATTAAGATCTTTGGAAATTATTTCAGCCTTTACATTGCCATTCGTACAGGAGATAAAAATATCAAAGTCTACATCATACTCTGAATTGGGCCAATTTGAATAAATATTCTGTAGGTCAAGATCCACACTTAGTGTATGAGGATTTTGGACTTTAAATTCGGTTGCATCACCAAATAAAGTATTGATACCCGTCGTATTTCCCCATGCAACACCGTGTGATATAACATAGGCTGCATAATAATTGGAATCGATTGCATCACCAACGGCAGTCTCAATCATATTTTTCAACTGATACTTTAGAATGTTTGGCAAGGTTGCATGCACACTGCAAGGTTTATTGTAAAATAATCCAAAAATGCTCTGAACATATGCCCCCCCAATCAAATATGAATTTTTATAACCTTTGACATTATCTAACCAAGCAGAATTGAATTTGGCTTCGTACATCGTCGCATCATTTATTCTAATGGCCAAATAATCAAACGACCAGCCATCAGTCCCGTCCTTGAGAAGCGAGATATATTTTATATCCTTGATAAATTTTATAGTTCTATCTGATAGTATAAACCTGTCCTGCTGATTTCTCTCAAACTCATCATTGGATTTATTGAGATTAAAATACTTCATATTATCATTGAATCGAATTTTAATCTTATCGTCCGTTCCCGCATCTTTAATATTTGTCGTATGAAACACAATCTCAATCGAATAGACCTGTACATCACCGACATTGGCAGGTTTGACAAAAGTGGGAATCTGCCCGACAGATGCATTTGTAATAATAGAACAAATGATCAGATTGAATAATAGCGAAGTGTATTTAATCATAAAAACAAATTGCTGAATTAATAGTAAATTAAATTACCTGAGCTGTCAAAATGTGTTTTAACACCAATGTTAAAAACCCGACTAAAAGCAGCTTGAAGCCTACTTATAATTTGTTCTTTGTCAAGGCAATTGCCATAAGCTCCCCAGCTTGATTCTGGTGTAATGATTATATTGCCAGGCGCAGTATTTAATACATTTTGTAAAACAATATCCACATCATACTCAGGATTTGGTGCATTATTCAGCTTGTACTGGAGATCCAGATCCACTTTCAACTTGTCCGGGGCTTCGTATGCCAGTTCTACGGCTTCTCCAAATAGTGTATTGATACCTGTAGTATTTCCCCAGGCGGCACAGGTGACTACTGCTTGAGGCGTAATTTTGATTAAGCCGCTGCCAACAATAGTTTCTACAATTGTTTTTATTCTTGGAAAAGGCATGATTGCTTCTACTTTATGAATATTGGGCAGTCGGCTATATGCCAGCGAAAATGAACCATTAAGTGCTGTTCCGGGTATAAGTTTTGTAAGACTTTTTCCAGGCGTATTGTCAAGCCAAAGATTGGAGAAAGTCGTACTATAAAAAGTAGCACCATTAATATCCAGCGAAATCTTTTTTAACGCCCAGCCGTCGGAACCGCTTTTACCAATTTTTAAGTACTTAATGTCTCGGACAGTCTTAATCGCTGGATCAGCAAATATGTAAAAATCCAATTTATTTCTTTCAAAATCATCTCCAGACTTATTGAGATAAAATGGCTTCATGTTGTCGTTTAATTGTATATATACATAATCGTCCGTACCCGCATCTTCCAGATTCGCCGTCTGAACAGTAAATGAAATATACTGAATTTTTAGATCATTCACACTGGCTGGCCGAACGAAATTAGGCTTTTGACTAAATAAATTCGTGATGGAAAATGCAATCGTAAAAGTTAATGCAGAAACGAGTTGGAATTGGATACTATTTACTTTCATATTTATCAATTAAGGTATGTAATATATTTTGGCGATATAATTATTTTAAGTCGTTATATATTCAATTATTTAGTTATAACAATAATATTGAAATATTGAATTTTATTCATTTTAGCTTGTACTGGAATATATTGTTTTATTTCTAATTTATATGAATTGTAAAGGAGTTTGAATTTCTATTTTTTCTTTCTATAATACTCCTAATTTTTGTTATATTTACACCATTAACTATGGCACAATCTCTTTTGCAATCTC
The DNA here is from genome assembly GCA_046329325.1 of Saprospiraceae bacterium. Classification (GTDB taxonomy): domain Bacteria; phylum Bacteroidota; class Bacteroidia; order Chitinophagales; family Saprospiraceae; genus Vicinibacter. The sequence goes on along the minus strand of JAXLUU010000001.1, from coordinate 173,487 downwards.
TAAAGAAAAAATCACAAGTACTCAAATCTGCATCTGGTTTATTAATGGAATTATCCAGATAACATTCCTGTTGGTCAATAATACAGTATGATAGGCATCGGTTATAATCAGGATTATTAACTTCTACAATCTGTTTAAATGCCGCTTCAATGGCTGGCTTTTGAATTGATGAATTTGACTCGAACTCAAATATCATATATACGATATATGATTTAATTATCATAGTAAGAATTGCATAATCATTACCAATCTCTAAATAGTTAGTGATATTTTTTTTAGTGTTAACCATTTTCTTCATTCCTTTTGTAGATATTATTTTACATGACTTAATATTACTCAAGATATTTGATGAACAATCTGGCATAATTAGTTCATTAGACTCTTTATCTGAAATAACACTACGACATGTTTTGATTTTACCGACACTTCCACAATACGTGGAGATTTTAGCAGAATTTGCGAAAGCGGAAGTTGATGTAATTTTTAATGTTTGTCTATTATTTAATAGAATTTCAGGGGCTTGTGCATTGACCTGATAGGATTTTAAAATTATTAGCAATGTAACGTAAATAAATATTTTCATACATTAATTTAATTAGATTTTACAATAGTTTTTATTTTCAATGAGTTTATACTAATTATACTCTTGGTAAGAATACTATTACAAATGGCTTTGCATCGCAAGTAAGAACCTGCGCATACAAATATATTGTCATCACCATGTGGATTATGTGAATTCATACAGACATCAAAATGATCTCTACAATCTTGCCTGCACTTCTCTAAATCGCTTGGCTCTGGTGTAGTTGGTGCAGGATCATTGTCGTTGAAAATAACATTTTTGGAAGGTGCAAATTCGATAATTTGAAGTTCTTTTCCATCAGCTAAAAAATATATTATACTATTATTTTTTTGAATGTACGGAATTTTATAATTATTTCCAATCTTATCAAACTTTACATTTGGAAGCTTCTGTATGTTTTTTGATATAATAATCGTTTTGTATTCTGATTCAAGTAGTCCGGTGGGTTCAATATTATTAGTACCGGATTTTATATAATTTATACAATTGCTTTTTAGGCTTTTGTCATCACAAATTGTAAAAAATAATACATCACTACTGAGGGTAGACTTTTTTTTAATATATTTAGTTTTTCCCTTAATCAGATAGGTGTTGGAATTCTGAGCAGACGCACTAATACAGCAGTATAATACTAGAAAGAAAGTTATAAAATATTTCATATTAAAAATTTTTTAATGTGGCTTTAGTTGTAGGTGTTAACGGAAGCTGAAGAGTAAATCGCTTTGCATATTTTAGGCAGATTTCTCGAGCACAGAATTCTGCTTCACTGCGGCATAATGCTTCCCCATTGTCAGAAAGGTGTGCTTCATGTTCTAAGCAATAATTCAATGACCTTCTGCATTTATCTATGCAAGATATTTGTGCAGGCGTTAGTGGTTTGGTCATGATAATATTCTTATCAGCCTTGCTGATATCATATTCAGTCAAATTATAACCGTCTTTAGTACGAAATATATACGTGCGGTAATTACCTTCCTGAAGATAGTATTGGGTCTGGCCATCGGTCGTTTTTTCCTTTAGAATTCCTTTGATTTTGGTTTCTGCCGAAGCCGATTTTATAGCTTTGACAGAAGTGCTTTTAATATGTAATTCTGCACATTGACCATAATCATCACAAATTACATCCTTACAATTTTTTGTTAACTTTTCATCATCGCATTTTTTGCAGGATTTCATATTGGTGGCTACAACTTCACACTTACCAACATATTTTCCATCCGGCGTTTTTTGTACGGATTGTTGTGCGATACTGAACGTAGTAGTACTAATAATAATTGAAAGAAGAGTAGAAAATTGATATTTATTCATATAATACGTTTTACTAATTATTAATTATCTCATCATACACGACAGACTAACCACGGGCACGATATTGTCTATTTTGTTATTAGAACTAAATATAAATCGTACACCATAGTTGAGTATGACATTGCGGCTAAAACGCCAGTCTCCTCCAAAGGACATGAATTTTTCTTTAATCAGATCTTCACTTTGAAGGTGAATGGGTGCGAATAATTCAACAAAAATGTTGTATCTGTGATTTCCATATCTCATATTGACTCCGCCTTCAATACTGTTGGTATTCTGATCGATCAAAGCGTTTCTTCTGGCCTGATATTTGACTATACCGCTGAATAGTAAATTTTTGCCCACACCCTGACTGGCATTGAGCCAGGCTGCCCAGCCGGAGTTAACCACATGCAGATTCGCAAATTTGAATAAACTGGAATCCCTGTTATCATAGTCGACAAACTGACCAAATGCAATATCTACAAAGCTGGCATTCCAGTGTTCTGATTTATACATCGTGACAATACTCTTCATGCGATCCAGGTACCGATCGTCCAGGTTTTTGAGTTCCGTCTCCTTTGATTCTAGATCTGATTTCATGGTTGATTTTTCCTCGAAATCTTTTGTCTTCCTTAAATTCTCCTTGGCGTTTTTAATTTCTTCTTCGAGATTTTGCTTTTCCTCTGCATATTCTTTAAGCGCCTTGCTAAATATTTTTCTTTCTTTCAATGGGTCAAATTGACTGTATAGATTCAATTTAAATGCATAGGCAAAACTTCTCAGCCGCCAATTATTCTGCGTAATGATCAGCGAGTCCAATCCTTCTGAAGTTTTGACAAATCGGGAATTGGTTTCCACATCATTAGGACCGTCCACAGTTCCCATGGACAAATCAAGCGTTGACAGAAATCGTTTCCATGGAGCTGCTTTCCTGTAATCATTCAGTTTTTTGGGCGTATTAAAAAATAACTCATTGATGGGCTGTGTCTGCAAGGCGAGATTCGGAGCGAGCCCGTAAGTTTTAAATGACCAATCTACTTTGAAATTCCTTATGAGACTTGGTTTCGGTACAAGACAGGGATTCACACCCAGCAAATCAAAAGCAGGTGATACGGGTATAGAGAATTCTGTCGCATGAAAAATAATACTTTGACCATCCTTCTCGAAGTTTCCATACTCCTGAGACAGAACCCTCGTGGTCGTAAAGACCAATGACAGTATGAAGAATTTTCTTATCTTTAACATCAGGTTCATTTGCGCTATGCGGATTTCATTTTTTACATTTGTGGTATCCTCCTGCTTAGTGCCGCAGGATCATTATTTTTCTGTTCGAATTCGTATAGTGTCCATCTCTACCCATTTGGATTGTTAGATTGTACAGACCACTATTCCATTCGGAAGTATTAATCGTAATTTGTTTAACGGATTGTATTGAGTTATTTAAAATCTGGTGATCAATAATTCTACCGTGAACATCACTTATATCCATAATGCAGTCATCGAAATCATTAAAGTGAGTGATAACATGAATATACGTATCAGAGGGATTGGGGTAAACACTTAATTCTTGCATTTCATCACCAGAGTTTTGTATTGCGCTGATAATGATTTCCGGTTGTTGAAAACCCTGCGTCAGGATCAGGTTGTTAAAGTAAGTTTTGGTCAAGCAGAGCTCTCCAACGGTTTGTGAAATTGATAGAGCAGGATTCTGATAGAAATTTCCTGCCGTTGAGGTGACAGATGGACTTAGTTTTTGGGCGCATAACAACAGTGGTATCGCACTGAATGACAACTGCAGAATCATGGTCCTGAATACTATTACTTGGAATCGCATTGTTCTGTTTTTCTATTTCTGTAATTGGTTTTTCAGACTTTGGATCTCCTCCCTCAGCTTTGTGTTTTCTTTAAGAATCAATTTAACCTGCTCATTCAGTTCTTTAATGGCATTGATCATAACATACTGAAGCGCGCCACCATTGTAGGTCAGGATATCCTCCGCTACGGCATTTTCACTGAGTTTATTGAGGACTACTTTTTCATGACCTATGGTATACGGAGCGATCTTTTCCATTTCCTGTGCGATAATTCCAATCTCTTCGTTTTTATCATTGGTGCCAGCCAGTCCGTTATATCTGAAATACTTTGGCTCTATTTTTTCAATAACTGATATCCCATCAGTAAAGGGTCTGATATCTTTCTTTAATCTGAGATCGGAAGGAACCGCCCAGGTATTACCACCGGCTGTCTTGAGGGCTGTCCCGGTGCAGCGAAGTGCATGCCCTGTGCCGGCTGTAGCCACCTGCAGTGCATCATTAACGGAGGATGCATTCGTATTTTCAATCTTCGCGCCGATGCCAGCCGAATGTTTATTGACCACATGCAGACCCCAGTTTACCGCGTTAGACTCAATATAAACTGCATCAATATTCCCGGCAGTTGTGCTTGTTTGTACGAATTTTCCAACAGAACCATTTCCATTTGTTTGTACATCGAGTGCAGGCAAAGTAGAGGATGCATTGTTTCGAATAAGAGAAATTCCACGCCCATTATGAGCTGCGTTGATACTTATAGCACTCGCAATTGAAGATGAATTATTCATTGCAACATTTATACCTTCACCTTTACCATTATTTCCCAGGTCGACCATAATGCCGCTGTTGTTAACATTGGTATTGAATATATGCAGGCACTGACCTAGTCCACTGGAACTTACAGACATAGTCTGTGCAGTGCTGTTGGGATTTGTATTGGTTATACTGAGGGCACTTCCGGTAGATTTATTGATCAATTCAGCCGCCAGCGCCGCGGTATTACTTTCAGAATAGAATACACTATTGGATGTCGCGTTATTCGAATTGGCCACATACAGCACGCCATCCTTACCGGTCTGGGAGATTTCAAGTGCATATCGGTCAACAGACTGTAATCTCGTTGAATTGGCCGTAAGTGTTGCCGGTAATTTTAGACCATCAGGCTGCGAAGTCCACTCCAGCCCGTTCCATTTGATGACGTCTTCGTTCTGTAAATTCGACAGACTGATTTTTTTTCCCTGAATTTTGTCCACGGACGGATTCGGATAAGTTCCGGATAAATCTCCTCCGGCTGAAGTTGAATTGGTAATATCATCCCCAGCATTGGTATCGCCGGTGTTGACGATGACATTGGCATTTGTGATCATGATGCCATTTCCAGCGGTGTAGACAGGACCTGATGTGCCACCATTATCATTTGACGGTTCCCAGGAGTTATTTGCTGAATTCCATTTAATCACTTGCCCATCTTGTGCGCCATCATTTTTTAAGGATTTGAGTGGCAATGCCGTATTTAGCGTGTTGGCGCTTTCTGCGACAAAGGCATACGGTACGGCATTTAACTGATCTGTGCCCATATTCAAAAAAGATGTGCCGCCGTTCGGATCAACCTCGACCTGAAGAAATTTTTTATTGCCATCCCAGGTAATATCTGAGAATGCGCCTATAAATGGATTACCTGTTCCAATGACTAGGCTGAAAAGTCCGAATTGATTTGTATTGGTATTGAAAGTTTCCGCATATTCAACGACCCCATTGGATGTTGCGTCATGAATGCTGAACCGCACAGCGATCGATTTTGATGCAAGAACATTGCCGGCATTGTCGCGGGCGACCGCCTGGTAATTGATTTTCAGCGGCACTTGGGCAAACAGAAGATGGTTGCTAAAAATAGAAATAAAATATAATAGAATAAAGATTTTTGCGAAATTTAATTTTGAGTATTGCATAAATTATTTTGTTTTATTGTTATTTTGATTCATTCTAACTTTACGAATTATATTTAAGGAAGGCTGAATATTCTCATGTATAAATCTTTTCGTTTATAAGCTTTAAGACAATCCTCGTTACGGACATAAGCTCTTTGTAAAGGACAGCGACATTCTATGGAAGGTGGATTGTCCAGTGAGTACAACTTTGGCTCAGAAACACACGCCTGAAACACCTTGCAGCAATGAAATTCCAGTAGAATATGCCTTCTCGGATTTCTAGTGTGTTCGCTTTTCAAACCGATATATGGATATTGTGCATAGGTGGGATAAATCATTTCGTAATCGGGGAGAAGAAGAAAAATATTCTGACCAGCATCATACTTAAAGTACTTCAGCAGAACGTTTTCTTCCGATTCATCTGTCGGGATTGAGAGTGCTTTTAAAGAGTCAAATGGATGAATACCCTTGGAAAGTCTGCAAACTTTGGTGTGCTCTAATTGATCAAGTGCTTTTCCATTCCATAGAAACGGAGCAAGAAAAAAAACTAAAAGAATCCTGTAGCGCGTATCGTACATCTCCCTACTTCTTTTTAGTTGTGGTTTGCGGAGCGCGTGCATCTTTCAACCGATTGCCATTGACGATCACCGGACCCATGGGAATGCAATCACCATGTATCGCGCAGGCATAGCGTCTGCAATTCATCGTTAATTCGCGGTTTGTGCACTTGATACAAACCATGCTATCGACAGAAACAGTGTCACATTTTTTGGTAAACAAAACTTGCTTTTGACCTACCTGGGCCGATAAATGTCCGCAGATATTAAATATGATCAGGAGCGACACTAACTTAATTTTGAAATTATTCATCTTTATTTTTTTTGAATTTCATCTGTATTATAAACTTATAGTCCGTATACTAATTTGTTTCACTGTTAAGTCCTCATTCACTTAACAATTGAATGAACACCATTTATTTGACTAAATTTGGATATTCATACCACTCCCATGTCAATTGTTAGCAATTGATTTCAGGATTTTTGCATTATTTTTTAGTCTGGCGAAAATTGGCTGCGTTATGGTGTTCAGAATCCTGACTACTGCTTATTAATTGCTATGTTCGAGAGGATGGTTCGCGGATTTGAAAAATTAAATTATTGCTAATCAACTTCCTCTTTTACATTGCTTTCTTAATTTGAGGAATAGTAGCATTAATCAAGGATCTTCTTCTTTCATTTATCGTTGGTTTCTCCATTTAATTTGCTTGTATGGCGGAAGTAATTTTAAAAATATAAAATTCAGTGCTAAGATTTTTTTAACAATTGATATTAAGGGATGATATTTATTGTTAACGCAAATTTTGTGATAATTTCGGTGAAATTAGAAAAATGCTAAACTGGCTACACGAGCCTGATACCTTATTGAATTTCAGATTTAATTGAACGATTATTGGTCTGATTGAAGTCTGGCTGATTGTTTCCCTTAATCTCTAAGTGATATTAGCTTTAAAGTCTATATTTGCTTGAAAATTAGGATTTCTGGGAGACACGTTTTCAGAACTATCGGAGGATCAGCTGCTCTTCAAGGCATTGCAGGCCGGTCACATGGACTCATTTGACCGGATTTACGACCTTTACCGGGATGAGTTTCTGCGCTCTGCCTCCTATAAGTTTAACAAGGTTCCGCTAGAAGATCTTGTTGATTCATGGCAGGATTCCGTGATATCCTTTTTTGAGCAGATACGTTCTGGTCGGATTACAAATCTAAGTTGCAGCATTAAGACATTTTTATTTCTTATCGGTTACCGTTATATCATAAAATATAAAAGACATTACCTGAAGGAATTTCCTTCAGAGCCTATGGGGGAAGAATGGAACAGTCAGCTTTCAGTCCTTGAAGCTGCCTGGGGCGGTCCGGTTGATGATGATTCAGTCATGCTGATGAAGGCTGTGGAACAATTACCGGTCCAAAGCCGGCGATTGCTGGTTATGCGATATATGGAAGGCAAGAGTATCGATGAGATTATGAAAGAAATGAATTATAACTCCGGAAATGCAGTCAGTGTAACGCTTTCCAGAAGTCTGAAGAAACTAAAAGAAATGCTGGAACCCTTTATGAACAAAAGCTGATACAAAGTGAGTCAAAATAACGACCGAATTGATAAATATCTGGCGAATGCCATGACGGCGCAGGAGCGCAAGGATTTTGAAGCTGAGCTGCTGAACAATCCTTCGCTTCGTAACGAGATATTGCTCATTCAGAAAGGATTCATTGCATTGCAATTACTCGAAAGAAAGGAACTTAAAAAACGATTGCAGCAACGGGAAGCCAAAATAAATAATCCTAATCAAAAATCAGACATCCCTGTCCGTAATAAAATGCTGTGGATTTTGGCGGTGATTGGAAGCCTTGTTGCCTGGTTTATTTTTAGAAATATAAATACCGGTTACCATGAAATGAACCGTCCTGGAAAAAGTCCGGACAGTGCAGGTCTTCTGAACACACCTGTTGCGGATTCAGGAGCCAGATCAAGATCTTTGCCGGATGTAGATACCCTTGGTGAGCAGAAAGGATATATAGTGAATGGTGAAAAGTTGTTTGCCGCCCATTTTAAGACTTTTAAAGATGAGTCCATGGAGACCGATGTCAGGGGTGAGGGTGAGTTAAGCGAATACGAGAAATTTATTCAGTTTTATACCGCTGGCCTATATGATAAGGCACTGGATCAATTTGAAAAAATAGATCCTTCCATGCAGAAAAATGATAACACGCTCTTTATAAAGGCCAATGCATTGCTTGCAGAACGTAAGGTCAAAGAAGCAATCAATTTGTTGGATCAGCTAAAAGAGCGTAATATGAGCCGATATCGCGAAGATATTATTTGGGACCTTGCACTTTGTAAGTTATATTCTAATCAGATTGATGAGACCAGAAAGTTACTCCATGAGCTGAAGTTAAAAAATCATCAAAAGGCACTTCAATTATTAAAAGAACTCGAATAGTATGTTCAAGAGACACATATTGATCCTGATATATTCACTATTCGCAGGAGTCATGGCTCATGGAGAGTCGATGAGAGATACTATCGCAAGACCGGATTCTGTCCTCAAGGTGGCCAAAGCATTGATAGACAAAAGGGATTGGGTCAAAGCAGAAAAACTCCTGAACGATCTGAAACAAACCATTCAATCTCAATACGGAGAGCATTCAACGCAAAACAGAGAGGCTACCTATCTGCTAAGTCTCATTGCATTTAACAGGAATGATCTCGATAAGGCCTTGGAATCACTACAGGAAGCATTGAAGTTGTATCGTGAAAGCTCAGATTCTGTGTGCTTTAATGCATCACAGTGTAATAGCCTGATTAGCCAGGCATATCTCAGAAAAGGAGATTTTATTTCAGGAGAAGGCTATATCCTTGAAGCATTGAGGCTGAGGAGGAAAATTTACGGTACAGAAGACCTTGAATATGCCAAAATGCTTCAGAACGTGGGATCATTTTATGGGATGAAGCAGGCTTACGACAAGGCGGAATTTTACTTGTCTGAATGCATGAAAATCAGAAAGTCCAAACTCGGTATTTTCAGCCAGCCTTATGCTGCCAATATTCGCAATCTTGCGGAACTATATTATAATACAGACCGATTTGAATTGGCAGAATCGCTATGCCATACCGCGATTAATATATTTGATTCACTTCGATTGAAAGATAAAATTGAATATCCATTGTCTTATATCTTGCTGGGTCAAATTTATGAGTCTTTGGGGCGAAAAGACAAGGAGGAGAAGTCCATTCTGACGGCATTTGCTTCATTTCAGATGAATCCTTCACTCCAGAATACGGTAGGCTATGGGAATTGTTGCACTGCACTTGGTATATATTATTATGATTTGGGCTCCTATGATAAATCAGTCAGTTTCTACCAAAAAGCCTTGGATGTTTTTAAGAAAATGAGTAATGGATCGGAGACAGCCCAAATTGTCGGGACGAGATCCAACTTGTTGCGTATTTATTCAGAAATGGGCTTGGATAAAGGATTGGAAGAACAATTTCAAAATGCCTATGATTATTATCGAAAAAACGCTGGCGAAGATCATGGACTTACGCTGGCTGCTCTCCAAAACCTTCTGGAGTACCAATTGAAAAGAAATAGTCCAACGCTAACCGATAGTATTTTTAAAAAAAATATAGAACTGAATTTAAATAATGGTGGAAATAAAACTTTAGGATGTGCAAAGGCAATGAGCTTATACGCTAATTACCTAAGCAGAATCAAAAAATATGATGAAGCAATTGATAAAGATACCCAGGCTATCAATCTCTTAACTAAGGAGTTTGGTAGTGACTACCATTTGATTCGTACCATGCTGCTGCAGTTGGCCAGGACTTACTATAAAATAAATTTCTTGAGTAAGTCAGCGGCCTGTTTGTTACAAGCAGGTCAGATCGAAAAAGCAAACAAATGGAAAAGTCTGGCTTTTATGTCCGAACAGGAAGCGACTACATACTATAACAAAATCAATAAGGATGAATTCAATCTCTACAGCGAACTCGGAGATCAGAATATGTTGAAAATGCTTTCCAACGAAGCTTTTGATGATATTCTGTTCAACAAGGGAATTTTGTTGTATTCATTGGTTAGAAAAGCGCGGCTTATTGAAAAAGATACCGCTATTGAAAAATTGGATGAGGCTTTCAGGCAAAGTAAAAGAAAAATAGCTTCGGAATATTCAAAAACAATTGCCAATCGCTTAAATTTGGATAGCCTGCAGGATCTAGCCAACAAAGCTGAGAAGAAATTAAATGAGGCCATACAGTGGGAGGGAGAAACAGTGGACAGGTATACCTGGAAATATTTGCAGCCTCAACTTGATAACAATGAAGCCATTATTGAAATGATGCGCTATCCTATTTATGCAAAAGGAGACAAGACCGGAGAATTCCGTTATGCTGCATTGATTCTCAAGAATGAAGGAGCTGGCCCGGAGTTTATCCCCCTTTGCACGGAGGCTGAACTGGACAGGCTTCTTGACTTTAAGGGTTCTCGGCGAATTGAATATGTATCCAATTTGTATCAGTCACAGATTGGGAAAACAATTTCCAACAAAAAAGATCTAAACCAACTGGTGTGGCTGCCTCTCGAGAAAAGTCTTAAAAACTGTAATAAAATCTACTTTTCACCTACTGGACACCTGCATAAAATTAACTTCAATGCCATTGCCTTAAAAGACCAGGTGCTCGTTCAGGATAGATATACCCTTGTACAATTGAATAGTGCGCGTGACTTAATTTCGCAAAATAAGGAATCTGACATCCAGCATGGGGAGTTTGTTCTATACGGTGGCATCAATTATGAAAAAGACACCACGCGTTTCAATGATATCGATTCCATGCAAACATCTGTCGCTGCACTAACCAGAGGACAGTTCTCTTTTTATAGTAACGACACCTCAATCAGAAAAGGCAGATGGAATTACCTGGCGGGTACAAACAAAGAGGTCGAACAAATCAAAAATATCCTCAAGGCTTCCAATTGTCAGGTTCAATTACTAAGTGGTTCCAAAGCTGATGAAGAATCATTTAAATCATTGGAGCGAAATAATAACGGTAGGCCTTCTCCCAGGCTTCTTCATTTTTCAACACATGGATTTTTCCTTCCAGATTCAACCACATCCTTAATTCAATCGGATAGTGTTTTCGGATTGCACCCAATAACAACAAATCAGCCAATGTTGCGATCCGGATTAATTCTGGCCGGTGCCAATTCAAATTGGAATCGTGAGCTATCCAATACCGATGAAAAAGAAGACGGCATTCTCACAGCCTATGAAATCAGTACAATGGATCTTAGTAACACCGAACTCGTGGTATTATCTGCCTGCGAGACTGGACTTGGCGATATTCAGGGTAATGAAGGAGTTTACGGCTTACAGCGTGCTTTCAAAATAGCTGGAGTTCATCATGTTCTGATGTCACTTTGGCAGGTGCCGGATAAGCAAACTTCCGAGTTAATGAGGCTCTTTTATGAAAACTGGATCACTCACAAAATGTCAATACGCGATGCCTTGTACAAGGCACAAAATACGATGCGTCGCAAAGGATATGAACCCTACTACTGGGCAGGATTTGTATTGATGGAGTGATTTTCAAATGGATGGTTTACACTTGTAATCGTCTCTAAACCGGTAATACAAACTTGGTCACTATTCTTGCCAATAATTGTTTTATTCTGATAGTACTGTATAAATTTATTTGAATCAGAATGAGTCCTTGTTTTGGTCCATGCCAATTGTAAAGCACCTGACTCTCCAGACTGATTATTGATAAATCAAATTTTTCGGAAAGGACTTCCTGGATTGAAATGTACCTTTACAGGGTTTTGATGAATATAGCTGATGAGGGTTGTTTTCTGTATGGTTTTATGGATGATCGCACGATGGGCATTTGCCCAGAACTGTGCTCAAATTCAGTCAATGCAGACAGAACGATACAGTACGTACAAAATTCATTCGGAGCTCAATGATAGTCTGCATACCATAAGAAGCCTGCAGGAGGTCGTATTTCGCAACCATAGCCAAATACCATTAGACAATATACTCATTTATCTTTACCTGAATGCTTTCAGGGATGAACACAGCTCATTCCTTCGCGGAAGAGAAAATATCTTCGGGAGAGCCTTTAAAAATCGCCGCGACGATGAATGGTCTCAAATGAACTTCAGCTCCTTTCGCCTCGAATATCATCACCGCACATTTGACATTCTTGAGAAACTACATTATGTATACAATGATGACGGCAATGACCAGGACCGTTCGGTTCTGGAGCTGTGTCTTCCTGAATTATTAGAACCCGGAGATTCCGTCACGCTTAAAATGGAATGGGATGCGCGGATGCCAAAGGTGATTGCCCGCGCAGGCTATAGTCAGGATTTTTACCTTTTCTGCCATTGGTTTCCGCAACTGGGTGTGCTTGAGCAGAATTCTGCGAATCAGTGGCAATGGAACTGTCATCAGTTTTTCCGCAATACAGAGTTTTATGGTGAGTTCAGTGACTTTGATGTGTGGATGAAGTACGATACATCATTCAGGCATTGTGCCAGTGGTGAGATGATCGATCAGATCCGTGTCGGAGGACAATATGTCAGCCATTTTCGTGCAGAGAAAGTAATAGACTTTGCATGGGCTTTGCATCGTCACGCTTTTATCAGACAATGGAAGTGGAATAGTGTCAGCCTGCGATTGATGCTGCCCATTGATTACGCAGGACAGGAACAAAGGGTAGTTTTTGCGATTAATAAAGCAATGGATTACATGGCCGGGCATGTCGGATTTTATCCTTATTCTACGTTAAGTATTATTTGCCCGCCACTTCACGCAGTGTCCTCAGGGTTAATGGAATATCCAACATTGATTACCACCGGAAGCTTTTACGGAATGCCGGAATGTATCCATAGCATGGAGTCGCTGGTTGTACATGAATTGGTGCATCAGTATTTCATGGCGGTATTGGCGAATAATGAGAAAGAAGAACCCTGGATGGATGAGGGATTTGCAACCTATTATGAAGACCGCATCATTGATGCAATGTATGGAGAGCATCATTCGATGGTCAATTGTATGGGTATTGAGATGGATAATAAAGAAATCACGAGAATGGAATATACCGGTCTCAAGGATCCCGGACATGGCATAACAGCAAGGCCAGCCTGGTATTTTACTGATCGCGATAGGAAAGGGATGATTTATAGTAAAACAGCAACTATTTTTCATTCGCTGGAGCGCATGATCGGCACACCGGTGATGGATACCGTGATGAAGAGATATTTTCATTGTTACAAATTCACGCATCCCCGTGGAATGGATTTTTTCCAATTTGTGCAAAGCAATTTTTACACTTTGATGGATTCTTCCATTGCAGCGAACTGTAGCGAATATGTTCGTTACGGCATTTTTGAAGAAGGGTCCATGGATTACTTAGTCGCCGATGTCAAGACAGTCACTCCGCATGACTCGACTTATGCCTATGAAATTACATTGTGCAGAACGGGTGCCTGGACTTGTAGGGTCCCCGTTCAAATTGAGTTCTCAGATCACAGTAAAACCTTGCAATACTGGGATGGCAGGGACACCGTACATCGTATCCGGATTGAATCAGGAATTGCGTTGAGCAAAGTTTATATCGATCCAGGTCATTATTTGTTGACCGATCTCAACCTAAACAACAATTCCTATAGCGTAGAAGGACCACAGCTGTTTTCAACTTACTTCAGTAGCAAACTGGCTTTCTGGTGGCAGAATGCGATGCATTATATTAGTCTGATGATGTAGACATTTAACAAGTTACATGAAGCGAATCTTATATTTTCTGTCCGTTCAAATCATCAAGCAATAAATCGATGATGAATATATTGCGCAACGTGTTCCGAAATTTTCATCTGCTGATCTTTGATTTTTTGCTGACGGTAATGCTCGCAATTTTGCTGAAATTTTACTGGACATCGATGATTGACAAGGATATTGCACATCAGTATATTTTTGACGAAATGGTGAATGCTTATCAGCATTCCACGATCTGGGATCTGTGGAATCATAAACTGAGGCACTTCAAAATTATCAACCCCAATATCCTAGGCATAACAATTTTCGCCATACTGGTATATGTATGGATTCATGCAGGGCTAATCTGGCTGACGGGCCAGAAGACACGTATGTCATTACGCCATTTTATTTTTGAATCCACCAGGAATTACCTGAAAACACTTCTGAATACAATCATCTTCCTTTCATTGGCCTTACTATGGGTGGGTATCATCGTTTACCTGATAATGGCCATTGTTGTGAAAAAAATTGAACAGGTTCCTTCGGAGAAGACATTGGTTTGGCTAGCCATTGCACTGCTGGTGATCATGATGGCTGGGCTGATGCTGATCGCCGGATCCTCAATCCAAAGTAAAAAACGAATAATCTTAGGGAAGGAGCGCTTCTTATCATCTATTATGCTGTCTATTAGGCACATTTTGCGTGGTGGCATCAGCGATGCGCCGGCTTGGATGGTGTTTATTGGCCTAAGTTTTGGCGCAACATTACTCTATTCAGACATCAGAGATGAGGGAATTTCTGCATATAGCGGTTCGGCAATGTGGATGTTACAGCAAGGCCTTCTATTGTTCCTGTTTGGGGCCAAATTTGTGTGGCTTACCATGATCGGAAATTGGAAAAAATCAACACGGAATAGACCGTCAGATATTAATTTGTAGTTTATCATCAGATTCTCAGCAATCGATTCAAAAAACAATCCCACAAGGGTATCTAACAATCAGTACGAATTTATCGTCCCCGTAACGCGAAATACCTACCTTTGGGGCTTAATTTGACGTATTATTTATGGCGCAGCTGGAACTGATCATGCCCAAAATGGGCGAGAGTATCATGGAAGCCACCATCCTCAAATGGCTCAAAAAAGAAGGCGATACGGTTGAGATGGACGAGACCATTCTGGAGATAGCCACCGATAAAGTTGATTCAGAAATTCCTTCACCGGCCAAAGGCGTAATTCGGCAGATCCTTTTTAAGGAAAATGATGTGGTTGCCGTCGGCAAAGTCATTGCATATATCGAGACCGGAGAAGGAGCCACAACGGCTGCCAGTCCTGCCATTCAGGAACCTAAGGTAGCTGTCACCGCACAGACGCAAATAGTACAGCACACGCCAGTTGAAGAGAAATCGCCAAGCAGAGGTTCAGTTGAAGAAAGCGCCAGATTCTATTCACCGCTCGTCCGCAACATCGCAAAACAGGAAAATATCAGCAAGGTTCAGCTCGATCAGATCCAGGGTACCGGGCAGGGAGGACGTGTGACCAAACGCGACATCCTGGGATATATTGATCAGTCCAAAGCTGCTTCGACCCCTGCAAACCAACAAACTGCTGCGCCGGTCTTAAGGGTTCCGACTGGAGTTACTTCTGTTAGTGGCCAGACCGAGATCATCGAGATGGATCGCATGCGCAAGATGATCGCCGATCACATGGTGATGAGTAAGCAGACTTCGCCTCACGTGACTTCCTTCGTCGAAGTGGATATGACCAATGCCGTGCTCTGGCGCGACCGCGTCAAAGATGAATTTCAGAAGAAAAACAATCAAAAAATCACCTTTACGCCGATCTTTATTGAAGCCGTGTGCAAGGCGATTCGTGATTTTCCAATGATCAATGTCAGCGTGAGCGGGACACAGATCATCCGCAAGCTGGATATCAATATTGGTATGGCCACCGCCTTGCCTTCGGGCAATCTGATCGTACCGGTCATCAAAGGGGCAGACCGTCTCAACCTCGCGGGACTGAGCTATGCGGTCAATGATCTGGCGGCACGTGCCCGTGACAATAAACTGAAACCGGAAGAAATCCAGGACGGTACCTTCACTCTGACCAATGTGGGTTCCTTCGGCAACGTGATGGGTACGCCAATCATCAATCAACCACAGGTGGCAATCCTGGCTACAGGAACCATTAAGAAAAAACCTGCAGTTATCGAGACCGAAGCGGGAGACCTGATTGGTATTCGGCACATGATGTTTTTATCGTTGTCCTACGATCATCGTGTGGTGGATGGATCCCTTGGAGGCAGGTTTATCCGAAAGGTAGCAGACTATCTTGAGCAGTTTGATCTTCATCAGTCGGTCTAATCAGAAACATTGACGGAGGGACAGGTCTTAAGCGAGATCATGGGGGATCGTTGCAGCTCACTTATGAAAGACTTTGATACGCAGCGCAGCAAATTAGAAATGGGAATGTGTCGAGTTGATTTGATTACAAAAAATAATCGTTTGCATCTCCTATTGATTGCCATCATCCTGCAGGTGCTGCAACTGCATTCGGCCAATGCGCAAAGCATCGCAGACCGGCGCAATCAAGCCACGCAACTTTATAAGACAGGCAGCTATGTAGAGGCAGCAGCAATCTATGAACCCTTGCTGAAAAGCGGTAAGATGAAGAATAGAGATCTCGAATCGGCGGCAGATTGTTTTCTGCACAGCCGCCAATTGGACCAAGCTGCCGAAGCTTTGGAGATGTTATTGGAAGACCATCAAGCAGACCGTGATCACCTTCTTTTCTATGCCAAAACCCTTCAGCATCAGCGACGTTTTAACGAAGCGGCCCTCGCTTACAAGAGTTACTTCAAGGCCCAGAAGAAAAAAGACGCCACACGTACACAGACTGAACAGGAGATTATGCGATGTCTCAATGGCGCAAAGTTGAAGCGTCTGCCAGTCAATGCGATTGTCGAACCACTGCGCAAAGAGATCAATACAGCACGGGAAGAACTTGCTCCGGTGCCGAGCCGTAATTTTTCCGGTAAATATTATTTCTCAGCACAGAGAGTGAAAGGATCTCCTGATCTGTCCATTTATACTGTAGAAGACAACAATGGTAACTGGTCCGGAGTGATGCCGTTGGGTAATCCTTTCGATTTGAATGGAGACAAGCTGATCATGGATATTATTCACGACGGCAGCGGAATTGTCTTTGAACAAAAAACTGGCGTGCAGCGAATAATTCTATCCGCCATCTACAGTCACGAACGAAGTGAGGAAGCGCTCCCCATGGATCTTCCCATGGATTTGACATTGGGAGATAAGGATCCCTGTTTTTATCAGGATTCCGTATTGATGTTTGCAAGCGCCAGGCCGGGCGGATATGGAGGTTACGACCTGTACCTGAGTGTCAACCGGGATGGACACTGGATGCGTCCGGTCAACCTGGGCCCCTCCGTCAATTCACCCTTTAACGAGGTCAATCCATCTTTTGCCAAGGATGGGCAGACTATTTTTTTCTCTTCAGATAATCTTGAATCTGTCGGTGGATATGATATCTTCAGGATGCGCTATCGTCCTGAAGCAGGCAGCTGGGGGGATCGAGACAACATGGGGTTGGCGATCAACAGCGCGGGAGATGATTTGCATTTCAGAATGGATCGCTCGGGACTATCGGCGGTATTTAGTTCTGATCGCTGGGACAAATCCATGGGCGGAAGTGATTTATTTATCGCTTATTTCAAGGATGAACAGGAAGAACAGTTTTATAACGAAGCAGGAACAGCACTGACCATGCTGATGTCCCAATCGACATCAAAAGTGGCGCCAAGACCTGCATTAAAGTCGGTTGCAACAGATAGTCAGATTGTTTACAGAATTGATTGGACACCATCTCTTGAGGATGATTTCATAACCCATGCGGAGACTCAAAAGAACATTGAAGGGATCGCGAACATCTGCCAAAAGTATAAAGACATTCGATTGATTTGCACAGGTCATGCCACCGGATCCTCCAATGCGCTGGCCAATCTTTTTACTTCCGTTAAAAAAGCCGGCGAAATGATGACTGCCTTTTCTACGGCGGGCATAGAAGCTTCCAGGATCGTAGTTACTGGTGTCGGCGATCAGTGGCCGCTCTCACCATTGCAAAGCAGTGGCCGGGCCATCAACACTCGTTCGGCATGGAACAACCGCGTTGAGGTAGTGCTCTCCTTGCCGTCACAAAAAAAATTGTCTGTTGACTACATAGAACCCAGGATTCCACCCGCCCTCAGAACATCCGCCCTCAATGCTTTCGCTGATTCAATGAAGGGCCTGCAATATGCTATTCTCCTTGGCGAATCAACCCAATTGCTGAACCGCGAACTGCCAGATGCCGGAGATAGGCATTATTTTGTTGAATACCGCAATGGCAAATACTATTATTACCTTGGTACTTTCGACAGCTTCGCGCAGGTGCTTGAATTTTTGAAGAACAAAAAGCTACCGGACACCCAACCAGTATGCGCCTTTTACAACGGTGAATACATCGTTGCCGACAAACTGATCGATTACGCAACGGATTATCCTGATCTGATCCTGCTGATTGACCATAACAAAAAAAACAAGTAGAACTATAAACTTTGATCTGGAAATGATGAACTGTGTAATTCAATGCTTAGTGATTCTCATTTCAAAAAAGTTTGTAATTTATTACTGATGCAGGACAATAATAAGTAGTAAGTAGTAAATAGTAGATAGTCAATTTCGCAGCTTGTGCCTTTATAAGAACTGGGAATTACTTGTTGATCACAAGGAAATCCCTAGATCCCGTTGACTTCATTCACAGTATAATAATACGACTCGCGACTCGCGACTCACGACAACAAAACTTTTATCTCATATACAAGACTTTAAAGATCGAGAATGATCCCCGAGTATCCGTAAGTTTGATCAGATAAACGCCGGTCTCCTGTGCGTATTCATCCAGGAATAACTGTGTTTTTCGGATATTCAGCTGCTGTGTATGTCGAACTCTTCCATTGACATCGATGACATCCAGCGTATAGCCAATCTGATCTTTTGGTAGCTCAATACTGATTCTGCCATCCGTCGGATTGGGGAAAACCAAAGCATGTATCTGTTCATCGCTGGAATAAATCTGGGTGATGATTTTTTCCCAGGTAGTGTGATAGGTTTCGTTTGTTCTAATGGCCGGATTATGGTCAAAAAAGATATCCGCCACATTTTCTATTCTCGTGCCAACCGTAAGATCGGGCTTCAGCGACACCCTGTAATTCACATAACCCCGTGAAGTAATATC
Organism: Saprospiraceae bacterium; assembly: GCA_046329325.1. Taxonomy (GTDB): domain Bacteria; phylum Bacteroidota; class Bacteroidia; order Chitinophagales; family Saprospiraceae; genus Vicinibacter. The sequence goes on along the minus strand of JAXLUU010000001.1, from coordinate 154,263 downwards.
GTTTTTTGATTTATAAGTCAGATTGATCTTGTCAAAAATAAATTCGACGTACCGGTCATGAATACTATAAGTGATCGGATGCGAGCTTCCAATAAGGTCAAAACTCGAAATATCGATGTTCTGATCCAGTTTGTCCAGGATGACGATCCTTTCTGCCACATCATTTCCTTCATTCTGGAAGCGAATCAGATACTCAATCGGCGTATTGTTTTCGATAAAATGACTGTCCGAAAATCCACTTGGGGACGCCAGCTTATCATTGGGATCGTAGGAACCTCTCAGTTCCTTGCAATCGACAGATACAATTTCATCCTGTTCGTCTTCCGGGAATTGAAGTACCCTACCGGTGCTGAATTCACCATTTGCATCTTCGCCACAGCCTTCGAGTGCAATCGTAGGGTGGGAATTGCCCGGGTGATGCTTTACCTGATCCAGAATTAATCTGTACGTTGATCCCCGGGCAGGAAAGTCCAGTGAACGGGACTCTTCCATTTTCAATTTGATAGTGCCTTTCAAGAGGGGCATGATTTCATCTTCTATGATAGCATATCCAGCTTCGCGGGTCATGTCGAACCTGGCCATGTTGTCAATGATAAACTTAACTTTTTTGGATGCTTTATCGCATTCGGCTCTGACGCTCAGACTACTGCCATCCCAAAGTGAATCAGGGTCACAAATTGTATCCAGCAGGAATTTGGCTTCTGAGCAATAGGTTAACATCAGTTTTTCCCGCGCACAAGGGGTATGAACAGTTACGGTAAATTCCTTGGACGAAAAAGGGCTCATTGTCCCGGAATAAAAGGTGTAGAAGGGAGGATTGCTGGTCTGTACAGGTATACTTGCACTGACCACAGTCAGGTCTATCGGAATATTTAATTGGATGGTTTGGTTCGGCAATTCAAAAATACTATTGTTCGAATATTTTATTTTATAGACATTATCTGAGCAAAAACGAAGTCTGTCCGTGCTGATTTCGATCGATACTTCCGGACAATCACCGGTTTGATGGATTCCTAAATCCAAAGCAGTGTCTGCAGAAGTAAAATGCAGATTATAAATAATGGTATCTGCACAGGTCTGCCAGTTCTTTGAACTTTCCTTGATCCAGAATTTATGTACTCCTGTTTCAAAGTCAAACAAGGGTAGATGCAGGTCTGCCAAAGGGTAATAATCTGTTTTGCCTTTGTACGAATGGCCCAGCGTCAGACGTTTAACCTGGGTTTCGTTCTGGTCAAACATGCAATTGGTATTTTCATCAATAAAATTTCTGAAGGTCAGCGTATTTATTGGCTTGCCGACGTGGAATATATAATCGCAGACATCACCACTGCAGCCATCAAAAAACATATAGTAGATCTTGCCGGATTCAAGGGTGGCGTCGAATCCTTTTTTACCTGGACCTGTACAAGCAGGATCGCAATAGATGGATTCCGTAAAACCGCAGTCACCCCAGACGCCAAACTGAACACCCGTACCATTTACAGAACAATTGTCAAATTCAAGTTGAAAATGATAGGTGCCTCCCCAGGAATAGAAGGCCACCCAGGAGGTATTATGGGCACCACCGCCACTTGGACATAATGGAGTTGCCCCGGTTGGATTGGAAGTATCCAGCATGGTGCCTGTAAGACTATCTAACTCGGCAATGTAGTAGACTGAAGCTGATTCACAGGTCGGTGCCGGGATCACCTGTGCCTTTAGACAGTGAAATGTCGCAAGGAAGAGTGCGATGGCAATATGAAATTTGTAATTCATTGATCGTGTTTTTCTGTTATGAATACGTCAAAAGTCCAAAAATGTGAGCTGGTGGAAATAAATTAATTTTGTATTTTGTAATTAAATTATGACATTAAAAAATTATAATAAATTAATATACAGCACTTTAAAATACTATTTTGTATATTAAATGGAGGCTAAAAATCAATTTTTAGAACTGTTTTTTCAGCTCAACGCAGATGAAATCAAAGGATTTACCAGATTTATCAGGTCAGGACAAACGAAAGATCATGATTTCAATCGGGTGCTTGGAATCATTACCCGATCTGTAACAAAAGACATCCGGGCGCTGAAAATTAGAATTTTTGAATCGTTGCATCCGGGTAAAAGCTATGATGATTTAATCATCAGGGTGTTGCTGTCAGACCTGTTGGCAAAGTTCAAGCAATACCTTGTGATCCGAGATCAGAATCCTCTTGAAATAGAAATCAGATACCTCAAATTTCTTCGACTCAAAAACCTGAACCGCCAGTTCGAAAATCAATTCGATCAGGTCCGGGAAAAAACGGTCAATGAAAAAATTTTTAACGAAAACATTTATTCAATCAACTACCAGCTTGAATTTGAGAAATTTAGATTTGAGACGAAGCTCAATCGCTTTAATCTGGAACGATTTTCTCAGCTCCTGGTTAACTTCGATCATTCGGTGACCATCCAGAAATTAAAATTATATCTGGAATACCTCAACTTTAAGAATTTTATTGCTGATTCTTCAGAATATCTAGAATTCGAAAATCAGATTCAGAATTTGCTCCATCAGGATTGGTCCTCTTATCCTGAAATTCAAATGAATGTACTTGCCCTGAAATTATTTACAGAATTTGAGAACGACGCCGCTTTTGAATATTTCAGTCAAAGCCTGAATCAATATTCTGAGACAATGGACGCAGAAGTGCGCAAAGACTTTTACTACACTGCATTGAATTATTGTATACGCAAAATTAATCTGGGTCGTGAAGATTATTTCGATCAGGTGCTCAGTTTGTATGATCATGGTGTCAACGCGCAATGGATCCTGGATAATGGTTATATGTCGCAGGTCACCTACAAAAACATCGTCTCGCTTTGCATTCGTATGAAGGAATACGGTCTGGCGGAAGAGCTTATGCTCAAATACAAAAGCATTATACAAAAAAGGGAACAGGAGAGCATTTTTGATTTCAATCAGGCCCGGATCTTTAAAGCCAAAGGCAATATCAGACAGGCATTGGTTCTATTGAATTCAAATCGATACAAGGATCCGCTGATCGAATTGCATGTTCGGATTGAACTGATTAAAATCTACTATGAGGCCAGGGAAATGAATTTGTTGAATAGTCAGATTGTGTCAACAACCCGTTTTATAAACAAAGCCGGGCGCTTTGGAAATCACAAAATCTATTATCTCCATTTTATACAATATGTGCAGGCACTTCTGGCAGCCAAAGCAACAAATGCAAACCCGAGTAAATTGTATAGCCTATTAATGCAAATCAAAAAAGAACCCGATCTGATAGAACGAGCCTGGCTGGTGCAAGTAGCCAGCTATCAATAGTCAGTAGTAAATAGTCAATTTCGCTGCGTGTACATTAAGTAAACCTTGAAAGGTCTTGTTGTGCGCACCGAAATCTCTCATTGCTGTTCACTTCAATCTCACTACAAAAATTAGACTCTTGACTCACAACACACGACTCGCAACTTATATTCAATTCAACACCACTCCCAATGTAAAGCAGAATGAATTCAGACGCGTATCCGGATCCTTGAAGTATTTGTTGAAACCATATTCGTAGTGGAAGTCAAAATAAATCGGTTTAAAATCAAATCCTAGCCCGATCATGCCACTGTATGTGAATGGAAAATATCGATCTTCCGTAAATCCTGCACTATTGTCACCAACCTTGAACAAATACTGGCCAGTAACACCAGCAAAGGGCCTGATGTTAAAATGATCATTGGCGTACACTTCATAACCTATGGGTAGCAGTAGTGTCGTTGCGTAATTGGCCGGACGTCCCTGGAGAACGATGATCTGGGTGGAGGATTCCTGATCGTTGAGTCGAAAATCAAGCATCGGCTGAACATAAAGGTGGCTGAAATACCTTCTGGCACCTAAGCTCAGCCGCCAGCCATTAAGGAACTCACCATGGAGGGTCGCTGGTGCGTAGGTCGTCTGCTGTTCAATGAGGCCGGCAGCCAGGGTAAAGTGCCAATGGCCGGTCGTATCCTGTGAAGAGACCCGGGATCCGGCTCCAATCAGTGACATCGCAATGAGGAGAATGTGTAAAAGGCTTCGGTGGTGGCTTACCATGGAGAATAATTTAGATAAAGATATATCAGATTGATACAAATCCCGTGCCGTTCGGACCAAAGTCCAGAATTGAAGGTCAAGGGTACTGTAAATTTGCCGGAGGAAGCGGGAATTAATATCAAAACCGCCTACCTTAGCGACTGAATAAGAGTTGTCTATGTATCCGGATTTATCGTATATTCTTCATGAGCTTTTCGGGACTTCTCCGGATAATGCTTTTTCGCTGGTGAAGACTTTTGGCCTTATGCTGGGTCTGGCAATTGCCGCCAGTGGTTGGGTGCTCTCGTTTGAACTACGCCGAAAAGAAGCCCTGGGACAAATCCGGGGTAGGGTTGAAAACATCATCGTTCACAAACCTATTGACTGGCAGGAAGTTGGTCTGCAGACCTTCTTCAACTTTTTTCTGGCATTTAAGTTCGGGCTTCTGCTCTTTCACTATAAGGAATTTCAGCGCGACCCTGCTGAGGCTATATTTTCACTTCAGGGACACTGGCCATTCGGGCTTATGGCCGGAGTGATTACTGCGGTATACTGGATCTACAGGCTAAGGACTCAGACAGATCAGGAAGAACGGCGTGCAAATGTGCTGGTCAGGCCATCCGATCGTCTGATTACCATCACCATTCTAGCTGGTGTGTATGGAATCCTGGGTAGTAAACTGTTTTCTGTGCTGGAAAACTTCGGTGATTTTCTCAATGATCCGATACGTACTTTTTTTTCCGGAAGCGGGCTGACAATCTATGGAGGTCTTATACTGGCCTTTATCATGGTGTCACGTTATATGATGTCCAAAGGGCTCTCGCTCTTGCACATGTACGATGCCATCGCACCAACACTGATGGTAGGGTATGGCGTAGGGCGTCTGGGCTGTCATTTTTCGGGTGACGGCGACTGGGGAATCGTCAATGAGGCCGCTAAGCCGGGTTGGTTTCCTTTGCCGGACTGGATGTGGTCTTTTTCCTATCCGCACAATGTGGCGGAAGATGGCGCACTGATCGAAGGATGTTCGTATAATTATTGCCATCAGTTGGTACCGCCGGTTTATCCAACGCCTTTCTACGAATTTGTGCTGGCGATGCTGATCTTTGTCATTCTGTGGTCTTTGCGCAAGAAGATTCCCTATGCGGGCGTATTGTTTTTTGTTTATTGTTTTCTCAATGGCGTAGAGCGCTTTTTTATCGAAATGATCCGTGTCAATCCACGTTATGATATCCTGGGATTTCACCCTTCGCTGTCCCAGGGAATAGCCTTTTTACTGATGTTGACTGGGATTGCCGGGGCATGGATCTGCTGGAATAAAAAAATCACTGTGGACTCAACACCTGAAGCTGTATGAAAGTAACGGATTATTTTAATTCTGCGCAGGGGCGAACCCTTTTATCGTTTGAAGTATTGCCGCCACTTAAGGGAGGCAGCATCGATACGTTATTTCAGCAGCTTGATCCGTTGATGGAGTTTAAGCCGCCTTTCATCGATGTGACCTATCACCGGGAGGAATTTGTGTATAAGGAACATCCGAGTGGTCACTTTGAAAAAATTGCGATCCGCAAGCGTCCCGGTACGGTAGGCATCTGCGCAGCGATCATGAATCGTTACAAAGTGGAGGCAGTGCCTCACCTCATCTGCGGTGGATTCTCGCGTGAGGAGACGGAGAATGCTTTGATCGATCTGCATTTCTTGCAGATCAATAATGTACTGGCGCTAAGAGGTGATGCACGCAAGTTTGACGAAAAATTTATTGCTGAAAAAGATGGACATGAACATGCCGTCGATTTGGTAAAACAGATCGCAGCACTCAAGAAGGGTATTTATCTGGATAAGGATATCGAATCCGGCACACACATGGATTTTTGTATTGGCATCGCCGGGTATCCCGAGAAGCATTTTGAGGCTGCCAGTCTGAAATCTGATTTGAAATACACGCGGAAGAAAATTGAGGCCGGCGCAGATTACATCGTGACACAGATGTTTTTTGACAATAAAAAGTTCTTCGATTATGTGGCTTTATGCCGTGAAGAAGGAATCGAGGTGCCCATTGTGCCAGGTATCAAGCCCATCACGCGTAAGTATCAGCTCAACGCCATCCCACGCAATTTCTTTGTTGATATGCCCGATGAATTGGTCAGGATGATCCAGAAGGCGAAGACCGACGAAGCGGTCGTTGAAGCCGGTATCGAATGGTGCATCCACCAGTCCGTCGAACTCAGGAAAGCCGGCGTGCCCTGCATCCACTATTATACCATGAGCGACAGCGCCGTCGTCCGCCGCGTCGCTGAGAAAGTAGTGTAGTTGAGGGAGAATGAGAATGAGAATGAAGCATCCATAATAATGCCATGCGTGTTTCTAGCCTCAGCGAATGTCAGTCAACGAAATAATGGTGGATTGGAAATTAACAAAATATTTGAGCACAACATGATAACTGTTTCCGATATTGAGGACTAAACAAAAAACTAAAGTTTATGAAAAATGCAATGTTCGCGCTTCTTTTGATTTTTGGAGCTTCAATGGTTCAGGCTCAGACCAAGCCTACCAATCCTCCGGCAACTTCCCCTGGAAAAAAAATGGAAAAGGCTGAGACCACAAAAAAAGCAGAAAACCCTGATAAGTCAACAACGGCTGTTCTTAAGCCTCATGCCTGCACCGCTGCCTGCAAGAATGGCAAGCACATCTATGCCCACGGTGAAGAGGGTCATAAATGTACTACGGTGTGCCGTGCCATGGGCAAAACCAAGACTGCCAGCAAACCAGCAAAAGGTACTACAACACCTTAAAATGATGGCATTGGACATTCCCAGATAAATTACTTCTGTTGAAGTGTTGACGGAAATTAAGTATAGGTCCTCAGCCAGCTAAAATAGTTTTAAGAAATGGAGCGGTGAAAGACCGCTCTTTTTTTATCCCTGGTGAACAAAGGAATTCAAATATGATGGAGTGCCCGAAATTCAAATATGAATCTTTAATCTCGTGAGAATTTCACCTAAAATTGTTGTTTATAAATCAAGTTAGTTGATTGAAGATCGAGCTATCAAAGTGAATTTTTGCAGAGTGTACTTCTAGAATGCACTTCATTCCAATCTATGATTTGCAAATGAGTGATCAAATGGTTAAATGATGATGAGAATTTACCATTCAGATCTTATTCATTTATATAAAAAAAAAGAGCCTTGATGTGGTATCAAGGCTCTGAAATCAACAAGCTGGATTTACTTTTTATTTTCGCTGTAACGCTTGTCCGGCGTTCCATCCGCTTTCAAATGCTTGGATGATTTGTAGCGTTTGTCCGGAGTGCCATCAGCCTTTAGATGAACTTCATTGTCTGTTTTTGCAGTGGTGGACTTCTCTGTGGTGCTTTTTGCTTTGGTCGTTTTTGCCGCTTTATCGCTTGTAGTCGCTTGGCTGGTTCCTTTGTCCATTGGAGCCATTTTGCCGGCTTCCGGTTTTGGTTTGGATTTGGTCGAGCTTTCCATTTTTGGAGTAGTACTCGATTTGGCGGCAGGAGATTGCGCAGTCATCATGATTTGAAATGAAAATACTGCAATGGTTAGAATCAATAATTTTTTCATGTTAATTTTTTTTTTATGGTGATTGAATAAATGAAAATACGTAATTGAGAGGTAAATAAATAAGTTTCATTAATGTTTAGAAAAACGGAGCAATTCTAAGACAATTTGCCATTCCAACGCAGTCTAACTATTCAGTCGTATGGTGGGCTTCTGTTTTAACAAAATCTTAAGTAAATTGAGGTATTGGTTTTGTCGGATCTCAACTTTTAAGAGCAATTTTAATTTGAACAAAACTACAAGAATTGTCCTGAAAGTAGGTCCCGACGTATTTTCATTTGTATTCTGGTTTCAATTCTGATTCAACACCTCAGGGAGGCACTGAGGTATGAGTTGTTATTTCATAATCAGCAATTTGTGAGTGAATATTTTTTTATCGGTATGAACCTTGACAAAATATACTCCCGCTGGTAAGTTTAATTCTATACCATTTTTTGCCGATGATTCAGTCAAAGGTAAAATATGGTAACTGCCGGCAGCACCAAAGAACTCTATTCTTGAAATTTTCAGGTTACCCGGGTTGTGAATAAATAGATTTCCCTTGGCAGGGTTTGGAAATATTGTCAGCTCAGAAGCATTGTTGGCGTTATGGACGGCGGTGTTTGTGTTCAGGCAAACCTGAAGTTTGGTCAATGAAGAATCATACGCTAAGTTCTCTTTGAGTTGGTTGTTCAGTTTGAAATGATTCAGAAGTGCTCCATTGACATTTGACCGGATGGTTAGTTGGAGCAATGGGGTGGCTTTGTCTAGATGAATCATCTCGCCATTTTTGTTGAAGAGCAATATTCTTTGGATCGTGTCTTTAGTGTTCAGTAAGGAGATGGCGGTACGGCCACTGGGAATGCTTGTCTGAATATTCAGAATTTCAAAAGACTTTTGTGTTTGATCAAGGTCAAATTGCAGGCCATAAATGGTTAAATTATTCTCCGGATAAATTGAGATAACATATTCATTTCCTGCAGAAAGCAGCGTGTCGTCAAGATTCAATCCAAGGCAATTGGCAGGAATCACCGCCTGCTCCGTACAAAGACTTAAAGCGTCATCATTGAGGTCGCCTTGCATGATGCCATACAGCGTACAGGAATCGCCGCAGATGAAATTGGGCTGATAATCCTTGTTGTCGTTGGTGAAAATCCAGTTCTTGTTTTTTCTATCGAGAATTAAACCCAGGCCAATTTCAAAATCTGTTGAGGTAATATTGTTATTGCCATTAAAATCCAACGCGTAGGATTGGATGTTCGACAGAGTCTGGCCTTTTGCCAGGTAACTGCTGAACAACGCGATGTCAGCAATATCAAAGCCGTAGTAGCTTGATTTTTCAAATCTTACCGGAAGAGAATTACAGACATGTCCTTTGTAAAAATTGTTACAGTATGTGCTGCCAATGGGATGGTCGATCGAAAGGGACTGACTTACATTTACTTCATGAATTTGTTTTTGATGCTCTGTTATTAAATTTGCTTTCAATATTTTATCTCTGTCAAAATCGATCGGGCACACATCCAACCGGTCAATAATTATCAGCAGTGTCGTATCATAACTTTTATTACCAAATTGATCTTCGGCGTAGACCTGTAATTTTTTTTGAACTTCTAAACCGCAAAGAAGAGGAGATGCCAATTCCTCACAACATATTCTTATGCTTGGCTTATTGGGGTCATCGTTAAAATAGTATTTTAACGCCACACTATCAGTGCAATTATCAGTAGCAGAAGCTACTAAATCACTTGCCAATACATCGATGCATCCTGATGCCGGAAATGATTTGACAACAAAATGATTCGTGGTTATCACCGGAGCAATGCAATCGCGAATTTCAAAAATTGAGCAGCAGACGCCGGTATTTTGACAACCATCTTTTACGAACCAGCAGATTTTGTGAGTGCCTAACGGGTAATTTCCACTGGCATCAAATGGATTCTTTGGATTGGTCGCAAAAGGATTGTCAGATACGACGAGGCTATCTTTGTTCTGGTATTGTTTTTTACTGAGGCTTCCGACATGGATGTCATAGCCATTGTATTGGCCTTTGCCATCATTGTCGATATCAATTTTGTATTCCCAGAACAGAAAATCAGAAGGGCTGCAATGATCCGTCGCGTCCGCAGTGAGTGTAATGGGAGCATAGCAAACACCTTGCTTCATGGCAGAGGGCTGGCAATTTCCAACCTGACAATGTACTTCGGGCTTGGTCCTGTCCGTAATCTCTAAAGTTTGGGTAAAAGTCCAGCGCCCCTTTTTCGGATCAATCAAAGGATCGTATTCACACCAATCGATAATGACCCATTTTCGCAATATATTGAAACAACCTTCGATGCTGTTGTGGACCTCATCAAAGTAATCCTGTGTAATGAAGTTGCAATGGTTCGAATTTAATTTTGGTGTCGAACCTGCTAAGTTGACATTCGAACAGTCGTTGATTTTGATCATGTAGCTTGAATCGCAATACGGATACATCCAGTCCAGATCATCATTGGGATCACAGAGGTCGTTCAGGTTGATAAAGATTTTGGTACATTCAACGACATAGATTTTTTGGATGACGGGAAGTGTTGACGGTGCTGATTTGAGAGAGAATTTTCTTTCGATAAGTCCCAACCCACATGTTCGCTGATCGATGAGCTGGATCCTGACGTCATTGAGAGAAGCCGAATATCCCGACAGGCCATAATTGAGATTGTACTTTCTATCCGGTTGATTTGGATCGAAAAATTGATTATAAAATTCGCATGCTTTTTTACCGGCAGGAATAGCGGTGCCGGGATATTGATGTGCGTTGTCCGAATTGCAGGTATTTTGACAGACAATATCCTGTACGATGAGTGGTGCGAGATGATTGCTGTCACTGGATAATCCGCCCAGGTAATCGCTGTGAGGATCCTTCAGAAGATTCGTGTCTAGTATAAAGTTGCAGGAAATGACGATGTCGTCTGGTGCTTTAATTAAATATTGGGCCAGGAGCATCTGGGGCTCCAGGATTTGAATCAGGATGACACAAAACCATAAGTTAAGGTGAAAACTAAAACGGAAGATAGGTCTCATATTAAGGATTTTACTATTTTATAATCAAATAATTATCAGTAAATTAGTAATAATTTACGGCTAATTGAAAGTCTTGACTACAATGATTAATCCTTGAGTTCGAGACAAATATAAGAAAATATGGTTTTGAAACTTGTTGCAGTCTTAGACTTAAAATTTATAACATTTAAGTCAACACCATGAATTGTTGAAATTGAATCATGTTCTTTTTGTAATGAATGACCAAATTTAACTTAATAGAACTTTTTAAGATTAAAATATTTCAGTAAGAAGTAGTTGTAAGTTTTTTTAAATTATTCGATTGTAATAATATATACATAATAATTATTTTTCATATATTAATATAAGACGGTTTTACTTAACTTAAGCCCTCCAAAGCCCAGAATAACAATATGAACAATCAAAATCCAGAGCAAAAGGCCAGGGACCAGATAGACGCCCTCCTTACCGCCAGTGGCTGGCTCATACAGGATTTTGGGAAGCTCAATCTTGGAGCTGGAGTGGGGGTGGCCATCAGGGAATACCAGACGGATGTAGGTCCTGCAGATTATGTGCTGTTTGTGGAAGGCAGGGCTGTAGGTGTGGTGGAAGCCAAACGCATAGAGGAAGGAGGCAAGATGTCCGTACATGAAACCCAGGTGGAGGAGTATTCCAGGGCCAAACTGAAATACATCCACAATGAGCCACTGCCATTTATCTATCTGAGCACCGGTGAACATAATCGTTTTACGGATGCCAGAGACCCAAAGCCCAGATTCAGGGAAATATTCACTTTTCATCGTCCTGAGACCCTGTCAAGGTGGTTGCGCAAAGAAAAATCACTGCGCAAAGCGCTACACGATGATCTTCCGGCCCTCTCCACTGATGGCTTGAGGGATTGTCAGATTGAAGCTATTACCAATCTGGAAAAGTCCTTCTCCACTGCCAAGCCCAAAGCACTGGTCCAGATGGCCACAGGCTCAGGAAAGACCTTTACCGCCATCACCACCGTCTACCGTCTGCTGAAGCATGCCAAAGCTGAGCGCATCTTGTTTCTGGTGGATACCAAAAACCTGGGGGAACAGGCAGAAGGTGAATTTCGAAAATATCAGCCCCAGGATGACAACAGGCTGTTTCCTGAATTGTATGGGGTCACACGCCTGACGAGTTCTTACATTCCTCAGGATAGCCAGGTGTACATCTGCACCATTCAGCGTCTGTACAGCATCCTCAAGGGCACAGAACTGGATGAATCTGCAGAACAGGACAATCCTGGTGAATATTCTCTACAGGCTAAAGAACCCATGCCAGTAGTCTACAGTGAGAAATTACCCATAGAGTTTTTTGATTTCATCTTTATTGATGAATGTCACCGGAGCATCTACAATCTGTGGAAACAGGTACTGGATTATTTTGATGCCTTGCAGGTGGGGCTCACAGCTACTCCGGATAACCGGACCTTTGGATACTTCAACCAGAATGTGGTCTCTGATTATGGCTATGAAAAAGCAGTGATTGACGGTGTCCTGGTACCTTATAATGTTTATACCATAGAAACAGACATTATAAAGAGAGGTGGCAAGATCCAGTTGGGTGAGATGGTGGATAAAAGAGAGCGCCTGACACGTAAAAAATTCTGGGAGGCTGTAGATGAAGATATAGAATACACCGGCAAACAACTGGACAAAGATATTGTCAATCCCAGCACCATACGCACCATCATCAGGGAGGTCAAAAACCAGATCCCCGTGATCTTTCCAGACAGGTATGACGAAAAGGGAGAATATGAGATACCCAAGATGCTCATATTTGCCAAGACCGACAGCCATGCAGAAGACATCATTGAGATTGCCAGGCAAGAATTTGGTGAAGGCAATGATTTCTGTAAGAAGATCACCTACCAGAGCAAAGAAGATCCCAAGACCATCCTTTCCCAGTTCAGAAATGATTACTACCCACGGATTGCAGTCACCGTGGATATGATTGCCACAGGGACAGATATACGTCCCCTGGAAATATTGCTTTTTATGCGTGATGTCAAGAGCCGTAGTTATTATGAGCAGATGAAAGGCAGGGGTACGCGTACCTGCTCTCTGGAGGAACTGAGATCCAAGGGTACGCCCAATGCCAAATTCTCCAAGGATCATTTTGTGATCATTGACGCCATAGGGGTGGAACAATCCCAGAAGACAGACAGCCGTCCACTGGAGAAAGCTCCAGGTGTGTCATTGAAAGAAGTATTGCAGCGCATTGCCGTAGGAGACCGCTCTGAAGAAATGATGAGCACCCTGGCCAACCGTCTATTGAGATTGGACAAACAGATCAATGAACATGAGAAACAGCAATTTGAACAGAAGTCCGGTGGCAAAAACATACCGCAGGTGGTGCGCATGCTCCTGAATGCCCATGATCCTGATACCAAAGAGCACATAAAAGATACTGTCCACAGAGAAATGCATGGCCAGGCCCCCGCTGACATAGAGAAGGAAATTGAAAAACGCACGAGCCAGGTGTTGGAAGAAGCTATCCACTGCTTTCACAATCCTGACCTGAGGGAGTACATTGTGGACGTGAGAAAAAAATATGACCAGATCATTGATGTGGTGAACATAGACCAGATCACCAAGAGTGGATGGGTTAAAGACCAGAAGGCCCATGCTGAAGAACTGGTGAGCCATTTTAAGACCTGGATTGAAGAACACAAGAATGAGATCACGGCCTTGCAGATATTTTATGATCAGCCATACAGAAGAAGGGAGCTCACTTACCAGATGATCAAGGAGCTGAGTGAGAAGATCATGTTGGAACGCCCTGTATTGGCTCCTATGAAAGTGTGGAATGCCTATGCAGAACTGGAGAAAGCCATTGGCTCACCCAAGAATGAACTGGTGGCGCTGGTGGCCTTAATACGCAGGGTAGCAGGGATTGATGAAGCCCTCACCAGCTATGACAGGACTGTGGACAAGAACTTTGCAGATTGGGTCTGGAAAAAACATTCCGGCGCCGGCACAAAATTCTCCGAAGAACACATGCAATGGTTGCACATGATCAAGGATCACATTGCCAGCAGCATTCACCTGGAGGCTGATGACCTGGATTACACCCCCTTTGATGCCCTGGGTGGCAGAGGCAAGATGTGGCAACTCTTCGGAGCAGAGATGGAGAATATTATTAGTGAACTCAATGAAGAGTTGGCGGCATGATGTCTGAAATGTGAAAATGTCTGAACTGTAAAAATGTCTGAACTGTGATGGCTGTGATTTATATGATTATTATGAATAAGGACGAGATTAAAGAAAATAAATTACTGATAATGACAATCGAACGAAATGTAAAAATAAAAAAAATCACAACCATCACAAAAATCACAGTTCAGACAAAAGATATATGAGCACCATGATCAAAGACAAATATAAATATTCAGCACTAACAGGTAAAGTGATTGGTTGCGCCATGGAGGTACATAAACAACTGGGTAATGGATTTCAGGAGGTGATTTATCAAAGATCGTTGGAACATGAGATGATGATGCAGGGTCTCAGTTTTGCTCGAGAATTTGAGATGCCAATAATTTATAAAGAATTGCAAGTTGGCACAAGGCGCGTTGACTTCCTTGTAGAGGATAAGATTAGTGTTGAATTAAAAGCCCTGACCCAACTTGAACCGGTGCATTTGGCCCAGGCTATCAATTATCTGGAGGCTTATAACCTTGAAATTGGCCTGCTGATTAACTTTGGAGAAACAAAACTCAAATTTCACCGATTTGAAAATAAAAAATACAAACCCTAAACTATTATGAACACTAAAAAATGTCTGAACTGTGATGGCTATGATTTGTATGATTAATGTGAATAAGGACAATATGAAATAAATAGTATTACTGATAATGACTATCAAACGAAATAAAAAAATCATAGGAATCACAACCATCACAAAAATCACGGTTCAGACAACTGCGAATATGTCTGAACTGTGATGGCTATGATTTGTATGATTAATGTGAATAAGGACAATATGAAATAAAATGTATTACTGATTATGACTATCAAACGAAATAAAAAAATCATAGGAATCACAACCATCATAAAAATCACAGTTCAGACAACTGTGGATATTATTAGTGAACTTAATGAGGTGTTGGCGGCATGATTACGGAGGAAATTATTCTACCAAGTGAATGGTTATTTTGCAATTTAGATGAAGGTTGTGTTTATATACAGCGAGGAAAATCTCCAATATATTGTGAGAAAAGTTCACTAATTGTAATAAATCAAAAGTGCGTCAGATGGTCAGGTATTGATTATAGTTTTATTAAGTTTATTAGCCAGGAGCAGTTGAATTCAATAGCAAATGAGCGATATCTTCAAGATAATGATATTCTTTGGAATTCTACCGGAACTGGCACCATCGGAAGAGCTGCAATTTTTTACAATTTTACTCAAAATAAGTATGTTGTAGATAGCCACATTACAATACTAAGGGTTAATCAAAGCCTATTTCTGCCTAAGTATATTCATTTTTTTATTTCATCTCCATTTGTGCAGCAGAAAATAGATAGTATGCAATCCGGTTCTACAAATCAAGTAGAGCTTCCGAGTAGTATCATAAAAGGTACAGTAATACCCCTTCCCCCCCTTGCAGAGCAACACCGCATTGTAGCCAGGATAGAAGAGCTGTTCAGCAGTCTGGATAAAGGTATTGAAGCCCTCAGGACAGCCCAGCAGCAGCTCAAGGTGTACAGGCAGGCGGTGCTGAAGTATGCGTTTGAAGGACGTCTTACGAACCCTGATGTGAAGGAAGGCGAGTTACCGGAGGGATGGGTGGAGAAGAAACTATTTGAAGTTGGAAAATGGACAGGAGGTGGTACACCTTCAAAAGCCAATTTATCTTTTTGGAATAATGGGAAATTTCTTTGGGTTACACCAAAGGACATGAAGTCAGATAACATTACAAATACGGAGGATAAGATTACTAAACAGGCTATTGAAAAATCTAGCGCTAAAATGATTTCAGCCAACTCCGTGTTAATTGTTGTAAGAAGTGGAATTCTGAGAAGAACCTTACCAGTTTCATACGTAGAGAAAGATGTTACTGTTAATCAGGATATGCAGGCTATTACACCATATTCCATGAATAATAAACCCAGAATTGTCATTAGGAATCAAAAATAAAAGTCGATTTTAAGTTATTTGTATTCATCCATAGGCCAGTAAACCATTCCCGTCTCTTCATGGCGAGAGATATTAAAGACATTCAAAATAATAAGTATCCATTCGCAAAGACGAACTTAAGGTTGTCCATCCCGCCTCTCAGTCTGTGACAAGATAAACATAGTTTTCATTTGTTCATGAACTTTAGTGTTAAGCACAACCTGACGGAATAGGCTGACAAAATTGTAAGCCATCATTACAAAATTTAATGCTGCTTCTGTGGCATAAAAACTATTTACATTAAAACTTGATGATCCAAAATCATATTTTAGTTCTTTGATCCTGTTTTCAGCATCAGCTCTTTGCCTATAAAGTGTCCAAATTTGTTCTGCTGGCAGATTTAAGTTTGTTATAAAACAGATATATCGGTATCTCTTATAGATTTCTTCATCCTTGAATAGACTTAATACCCTTCCCGTAGCTTTTGGTCTTGTAGGGATATGTTAAACGAATAATTATCATTCTTTTTCCGCTCTGCCAATTTGGACTCTTGTATTGCGTGTCTGCAATTTCCAATCCAGCTGCCATTTTTAGCCAAATGCGATGTGAAATTGTTTGTTGATTGTAATACATTTTGCTTTATGATATAATTTATTCCCTTCCCTTCTAAGTAATTACAATCCAGCTACAAAATGGATCTTAAGCTTGATCATTAAAACCATATATCTGTCCGCTCTTAATAACCCAATTTTCTTGTTTCCCAATTTTTCAAACGTATCATCCAAAAGGATTCTATATTGTTTGATGTATAAGAATCTCCGCTGCGTTGCCAAAAGTTAGCAACCATCTTACAATCCGCTATAAATGCCATTAAGGGGTGATGTGATAGCATCCCTGGTTTCTTTGGATTGTATCCTTTTTTGGCTCCTTCTTGTGATCCATATCTTGTATGAATGGTACTGTCAACATCTAATGTGAAATTATCA
Source organism: Saprospiraceae bacterium (assembly GCA_046329325.1). Taxonomy (GTDB): domain Bacteria; phylum Bacteroidota; class Bacteroidia; order Chitinophagales; family Saprospiraceae; genus Vicinibacter. The sequence continues at coordinate 137,480 of JAXLUU010000001.1, read as the reverse complement.
AATTGAAGCTTATTAAAAAACCATTGATACAACGGTGTAAATATTTGTTGATTTTTACTAAGATCAAATTTTGTAAAGAACCTTTGAAATGATTTATGGCCCGCCATCCTTTCAAATCCCCAAAATTGCCGAATTACTTCATCTTGGCGAGTAACCTCAGTATGTTCAAACTTATTTGCGCCACACCAAATACTCGTAATGAATTGTTTTACCAATTGATTTGCACTATATCCCCTATTTGATCCTGGTTCGGGAAGTGATAACTCTTTTATTATTCCATCAAAGTCCATCTTATCCAACATCTTTTTCATCAGATATATGCCTCCCCAAGGACTAATTTCCTTATCTGTAAATTCAAGCTTAAGATCCATTTTGTAGTGTAACTTTTAATTACTCAAAAATAAAGATTCTCGAAAAATATTAAATGTTATTAAATCATTGAAAATCAAAAGAATATGACACCATTTTCCTAATGGCGGTCATTAGAAATCATTTCAAATGACAATTCTGGGATAAATATCTTTTCTATGCGTTGAAGGCAAATTCAGAGGAAATCAGAAGATCTTGTAGCAAAGATGGCACCACTGTTGAGAGTATTGAAACCTCATTATTAAAGACATTCAAAATAATTGAAGCACCATTAGACGCACAACTTAAGGTTGTCCAAGAAATCGAATCCCGCCTCTCAGTCTGTGACAAGATAGAGGAGAACATAGAGCAAAGCCTTCTTCAAGCAGAAGCCCTGCGCCAAAGCATCCTGAAGAAGGCATTTGAAGGTAAGCTGGTCCCACAGGATCCCAATGATGAGCCTGCCAGTGTATTGCTAAAGAGGATAAAAGCTGAGCGTGATAATAACAAACTATTTAAGAACGTCAAAAAGAAAATTGTTAAACCTATAAAGCCCGAATGATATGTCAGTAACAACTTATGAAGAACGATTATGTAAAATTGTGTGGAATAGCAATGGATGGGAAACTCCCACTAGGCGAGTTTGGAATCCAAAGTTTAAGTCTAATAAATTAAAACCTTACGAGCAAAAGCATGGATTTGTTCATGAGGATTGGCTTTTTAGCACCCAATTCCTTATAGATGGGTATCAATATGGATACATAAAGGGAATGGAGGAGCTGAATAATTCTGTATCCAAGGTGGATCTAATGCATTTATTTACAATAAATACAAAAACAAAGGAAAGGTTCTATATTGGCAAACTCCGTAATGTTGAGCGCCTTTATCCGCATAATTATCCAGAAAAAGCAAAAGAGGAACAGGCATCCTATTTTAATGAGATGAAGAGACAACTTCTTGCGGTAGATGCTGATGTGCATGAATTAGATAAATCTCCACTAATTTTTAATGTGAGGTTTAAGAAGGAAGATATTTTTCTGTTTCAGGATTATCTACCAATTGTCAGTGCGCGTTTCAATGAAAAATACCATAGAACATTACCCTTTAGAATGAATTCAGATCTTCGAAAAATGTTAAGTGATGTGGAATCTACTACTTCTTTTACGTTCATTCCTTCATCGCCAAGTGGTAAACTTACTAGTTACACAAGGTTCACTACGGAAGGTCAGACCGGAGTTAGTAAAGTCCATCAGGAAATTGAAGAAAGCTTATATGCTTATTTGCAATCCATTGGTGTTAGTAAGGATTTCATTGCGTGTGACACAGCAAGTTTTGGGGGTAAGCTGGCAGATGTTGTAGTCAAGCATGATTCAATAAATTACAGTATTTATGAGATAAAGACAAATATGGACCTAAGAAAAGGTTTTCGTGAATCATTAGGCCAGCTTTTGGATTACGCAAATTGGGAGAACAAGATTAATGTAAATGAGCTTGTTTCTGTGATTCCAGACACGCAAACAGGCCCGGAAATAATGGATTATATTAAGCGTGTTAAGCAGTCTTTGAATTTAAAACTTAGAGTTCTGCTTTATGATAAATCCAAAAACACATTCAGAGAGGTATAATGAGTACAGAACAAAACAATACTTCCAGCATCATCTCCAAGGTATGGAGCTTCGCCACCGTGCTGAGGGATGATGGCGTAGGTTACGGTGATTACCTGGAGCAGTTGACCTACCTGCTCTTTTTAAAACTGGCAGATGAGTTCAGCAAGCCACCTTACAACCGTGATCTGAAAATTCCAAAGAAGTACAACTGGCAAAGCCTGACAGATAAGAAGGGTGCGGAGCTGTTTGACCACTATGTGCAGACCCTGCATGAGCTGTCCAATGCCAAAGGATTCCTCGGACAGATCTTTACCAAGAGTCAGAATAAAATCAATGATCCCTCCAAGCTGGCCAGGCTCATCGCCATGATAGACAATGAGAACTGGAGCACCATGGGCGCAGACCTGAAAGGAAAAATCTATGAAGGACTGTTGGAGAAGAACGCAGAAGATACCAAGAGTGGCGCAGGACAATATTTCACCCCCAGGGCCCTCATCAAGGCCATGGTGGCTTGTGTACGTCCTGAGCCCTTGAAAACCATTGCGGACCCTGCCTGTGGCACAGGAGGATTCTTTTTGGCTGCCTATGACTTTATCGCGGATTCCAGGAATTACACCCTGGATAAAAAGCAGAAGGAATTCCTTAAACTAAAGACCTTCTTTGGTAATGAGATCGTCGCCAATACCCGCAGGATGGCGTTGATGAACCTGTTTCTGCATAACATCGGTGATTTTGACAGTGACACTTTTATATCTCCTGCAGATGCCCTGATATCTGACAGTGGATTAAGAGTGGATTATGTTCTGGCCAATCCTCCTTTTGGTAAAAAGAGCAGCATGACCTTCACCAATGAGGAAGGAGAGCAGGACACGGAGGACCTCACTTACAATCGTCAGGATTTTTATGTAACCACCAGCAACAAGCAACTCAACTTTGTACAGCACATCAAGACCATGCTCAAGAGCGATGGCAAGGCAGCAGTGGTCTTGCCGGATAATGTGCTTTTTGAAGGAGGTGCCGGAGAGACAATCCGAAAGAAATTGCTGGAAGGAACCAATCTGCATACCATACTAAGACTGCCCACCGGTATCTTCTACAAACAGGGGGTCAAAGCAAATGTGTTGTTTTTTGACAACAAGCCGGCCTCCAAAGATCCCTGGACCAGAGATGTCTGGTTCTATGATTTCAGGACCAACATACACTTCACCCTGAAAAAGAACCCATTGAAGTTTGAAGACCTCGCTGACTTCATCCACTGCTATAACCCTTCCAACATCAATAAACGCAAGGAAACCTTCGATGTAGAGAAGAATCCCGAAGGACGATGGAGGAAGTTCTCTTACGAGGATATCATCGCCAGAGACAAGACCAGCCTGGACATCACCTGGATCAAGGACAAAAGCCTCACGGACCTGGACAACCTGCCGGACCCTGATGTCCTGGCTGAGGAGATCATCGAGAATCTGGAGGCCAGCGTGGAGAGCTTTAGGGAGATCTTGGGTGTGCTGAAGAAATAGGGGGATAAAAATTTAAGAAGTACATTCCTATAATATACTATATGGTAGAAGTTTTCAGTTTGGTAAATTGAAAAATTATAAAAATGGATACCAGACATTTTCGTTTATAATGCAACTTTAAATATTTTAAAATATAGGCTTTGAAAAACTAACTGTATTATTAATTTTAATAACTTAGCACAAGATTGGTAATAATTAAAATGAAATATTTAATATTAACCTCATTATTTATTATAATAACTTGTAAGCAGGAAGTTCGAAAAAGTGCACCTAATTTAATAGATGAGCCAAGTTTTGAGAAGCTTGTAATTAGTCAATTTGAAGAAATTGTTGCAGGCATAATTCCGACTTCTTATCCTCAGAATGATTTCTACCCAAAGAAAAAATGTAGAATAAGTAATCAAAATTGTCATGCATATATGAATGACATTTTCGCCTATATAAACCAAAGAGGAGTAAAAAATTCACTCAGAGTAGAATTTTATAATGATGAGGATGAATTTGGAAAGGTCGATTTAAATTTTCCTAATGTTATTTTTATTTCATGTTTACTCGAAAATTATCATTCCAATGAAATAAAGAGAACTTTAATTCACGAATTCGCTCATCTTGCAAATCCTATTAAGAGCGCTCATGGAAATAAAAAAAACTGTATTTACTTTAGCTCAATGGCATTAGTCTGTGAATATTGTTTTACAGGAATGGCAACTTTACTACCTAATAATATCAAACTATCAAATTCAATAATGGAAAATGGAAAATGCAAAATTTTACATGACTAAACGGATCATGTTAGTAATCCTATTATTAGCTTTAAATAAGGTGATTGCTCAAAATAAGCATGAAATTATTTTTGATTCAACTTTTAAATTTGACGCACTTAGATTTGACCCAAATCTTGGAAAAGATTCAATAAGATTATTAAATTCAAATTTGGGGAATTATGTGTATTTGTCAGAAAATAATAAATCTACGATTATAAAAGACAACGACACAAACAAATGTCAAAGATATTTTGAGTTTTCAACGGATCAAGATGTATTAAGCAAAGACAATGAAGATAGAGATTATACTATGGGTGTTAGGTTTCAATTTTATAGCATGAATTCTGATTTCAAATTAATGAAGTATCTTAGAGCTCCATTTGGAGTCAAAGTACTTAGAAAGAAATTTTTTAAAGCAAATTATTCAGCGGGATTAAGTCATAGTGCATTTACCCCAAGACATATTGAATTATATAATATAGATAAGACTGATAGGCCATTTGCCGGTGTTTTGTTTTTCAATTCTAAAGCAACTTATTTGCGCCAAAATAAATGGCTCGGCACTTCAATTAACTCTACAATTGGATTCGAAGGTAATTTTGGATTAATTGGTAAATGGCCAGCTAACATAAGTGCATTTATGCAAGCTGGAATTCACGCAGGCCAAGCTGTATTGCAGAATGATACGTTTCCTCTCAATGATCCCAGAAGAAGCACTAGGCCAATTCCACGAGGTTGGCCTAATGCGATATTAGGTAAGAATACATGGCCTTTTTATAATTATACTATTACTACAACGAAAGGTACTGAATGGCAAAATAATTGTACTTCTAATATATATAGACTTAAATTAAATTTGGATGCTGGAATAACTTCCTCAATAGGCATATTATATGACAATATAGGACTTTTAGGAAGATTGGAATTTGGGTGGTATGATCAAAGGTATTTTTCTAATGAAAGCAGTGTAGTTTATGATATGAAGGAGTCAAAGAAAGATCGATATGTGGATTTCTCATTTTTATTTAATATAGAAAAAACTTATTGGCTTTATAATGCTACACTTCAGGGTTATCCTGGAGAATCAGATCAATCACCTTTCAAGTTGAAAAAATCCGAACTTGAAAATTTTACATTTTTTTATGAATGGGGTTTTAGGTTGCGCATTTGTAAATTCTATTGTAGTTATTTGAAAGCGTTTAGAACTCCAACTAATACACTTGATGCAAATAGAAATCAAAGTTTTGGTAGGATATCGGTAATTTTTAAATATTAATTTCAAAGTCGAGACTTAAAATTAATTGATAGGTTTCTTTAAATAAATAAATTAATACAATTGCACACTGACCATGTCATATTTCGTACACAAAGGATATGATCCGGACAAGCGAATTATTCAGATCATTTCAGATAGTCGGATAACAATAGATATGAAAAGTAAGGAGTATGTCCATAGTCTTTAAATATTCATTAATATCTCTGTATCTTTTTGAAAATTGCCCGTTATAGTGTAATTTTGCAACCTAAAAGCTTAGTTATTAGGATATTAAATATTTGAAAAAATAAAAATTATCCGATCAATCAGGCAGTATACGACGGGAATGTTTCAGGAAATAGTCAATAAAGAGAAAAAGATTGCAGTGGTGGGTCTTGGTTATGTGGGCCTTCCGCTGGCCTTGCTTTTTGCAAGGAAATACCGTGTGGTGGGGTTTGACATCAATGCAAGGCGTGTTGAGATGCTGCGGCGCAGCGAAGACCCATCGCGCGAATTAGACCCCGAGTCTTTCGAAAATGCCGATATTGAATTTACCTCCGATATCGAAGTATTGCGTACGGCTTCATTTTACATCGTCGCCGTGCCAACGCCGGTGGATGAACACAAGGTGCCGGACCTCAAACCCATTTTGGGCGCAAGTAATACCATCGGCAAAGTCCTCAAAAAAGGCGATTATGTCATCTATGAGTCTACGGTCTATCCGGGCTGCACCGAAGAGGATTGCCTTCCCATCCTGGAGACAACCTCAGGGTTACACGTGGGGACAGACTTTCGAATAGGCTATTCTCCGGAACGAATTAATCCCGGAGACAAGAGCAATACCATCGACAACATCCTCAAGATTGTATCGGGCAGTGATACGGAGGCCCTCCAGGAGATTAGTGCCGTCTATGGTTCCGTCATCCGCGCAGGCGTCTATGAAGCACCGTCCATCAAAGTTGCAGAGGCGGCCAAAGTCATCGAAAACTCACAGCGAGATCTCAACATCTCATTTATGAATGAGCTCTCGATCATCTTTGACAGGATGGGTATTCAGACACGCGAGGTCATCGAGGCAGCGGCAACCAAATGGAATTTTCTCAAATTTTATCCTGGACTGGTGGGTGGACACTGCATCGGCGTAGACCCCTATTACCTGCTCCATAAATCTCATGAGCTGGGTTATGATCCCCAGGTGATCCTGAGCGGCCGACGTGTCAATGATCAGATGCCGGAATTCATTGCCAAAAAACTGGTCCAGATACTGATTGCCAAAGACAAAAATCCGGGTAATTGCAAGGTGCTGATCATGGGTATTACCTTTAAGGAAAATGTATCGGATATACGCAATTCCAAGGTGGTCGACCTCTATGAAGAGCTCAAGGCTTACTCCATGCAGGTTGATATCGCAGATTACATGGCCGATGCCGAAGAAGTCGAAGAAGAATACGGCCTCCATTTGAGGACGGAGCCTGGTTCCGGCTATGACGCAATTGTGGTCGCCGTCGCACATAAAAGATACCGGGAGATGGGTCTTTCGGAATTGACCGACATGATGAAGGATCATCCGATCCTGATGGACCTCAAGGGAATCTTTTCGCGGCAGGATCACCACTTACTTCATTACTGGAGCCTCTGATCCATGAAAATTGCAGTCATTGGAACAGGTTATGTGGGTCTCGTCACCGGCACATGCTTTGCCGAGACAGGACATCATGTCATCTGTGTTGATAACAATATCGAAAAACTCGACATGCTTCGAGCGGGCAAAACGCCCATCTTCGAGCCAGGACTGGAGTTGCTGCTGGAACGCAATACCAAGCAGCACCGCCTTGAATTCACCCACGAGCTGCAACGCGCCGTGGATTTTGCCCAGGTGATTTTTCTGGCGCTGCCCACACCACCGGCTGAAGACGGCAGTGCAGACCTGAGTTATGTCCTTAGCATGGCGCAACAGTTGTCCGGTATGATCACACACTATACCGTCATCGTGAATAAAAGCACAGTGCCTGTTGGTACTGGTGAAAAGGTTCGAGATACGCTGGCACAGCAGCTCCCGGGACATTTGTTTGACGTAGTGTCCAATCCCGAGTTTCTTCGCGAAGGAGTCGCGGTGGAAGATTTTCTGAAGCCCGACCGGGTGGTGCTGGGCGCTGAATCTTCGCGTGCCATGGAGATCATGCGGGAGTTGTACGACCCCTTTGTGAGACAGGGAAATCCTATCTACGAAATGGATCTCCGCAGTGCAGAGCTCACCAAATACGCAGCCAACGCCTACCTGGCCACGCGCATCAGTTTTATGAATGAGATCGCCAACCTCTGTGAGCGTACGGGCGCCAATGTGGACATGGTGCGCATTGGAATGGGCTCCGACAGTCGAATTGGCAAACGCTTCCTGTTTCCAGGGGTAGGATATGGCGGATCGTGCTTCCCCAAAGATGTGCTGGCATTGCACCAGACTGCACAATCTTCACACTATAACTTTCGGATACTTGATGCGGTCATGCAGGTCAACCGCTATCAAAAGCGAATACTCACCGAGAAGATCCGTGACTTTTTTGGCGGTGTATTGCAACAACGCAAAATAGCCATATGGGGTCTTGCGTTCAAACCCAATACCGACGATATCCGCGAAGCACCGGCACTCGAACTGATCAGGGATTTACTCGAATCCGGAGCTGTGCTTCGGGTACATGATCCGGAAGCCATGAATAATGTCTCGCAAATTTTTGGAGACCGCATCCAGTACTGCGACGATATGTACGGCGCGCTGGATGAGGCTGAAGCGCTGGTGATTGTCACCGAGTGGAGTGTGTTCCGCTCACCTGAATTTGAAGAAGTGAAAAAGAGAATGAGACAGGCAGTACTGTTTGACGGACGCAACGTCTATGAACCGGCAAAAATGAAAAACCTGGGCTTCACGTATTTCAGCATCGGAAGACCTTGATATAATTAATATTCAACAGCAAAAAAAAAAACAGATGAGTGTTAAATTACAGATGGTAGATCTGGTTGGACAGTATCAAAAGATAAAATCAGAAGTGGATGAAGCAGTATTGGATGTGATGTCCAAAGCGAGTTTTATAGGCGGCGACCGCGTCAAATCTTTTAAGGCCAATCTTGAAAAATACTTAGGCGCCCGTCATGTAATACCTTGTGCCAATGGTACGGATGCACTTCAGATTGCCTTCATGGCGCTTGGGTTGCAGCCCGGGGATGAGGTGATTGTGCCTGCATTTACTTATGTGGCAACAGCAGAGGTTATCGCTCTTTTGCATCTTAAACCTGTGTTGGTCGATGTCAACATCGATGATTTCAATATTGACATTGGCAAAGTAAAGGAAGCCATCGGACCACGAACAAAAGCCATCGTTCCGGTTCACCTGTTTGGACAATGCGCCGAAATGGAAGCCATCATGAAGATTGCCAGAGAACACCATCTGTATGTTGTTGAAGACAATGCCCAGGCCATTGGGGCTGATTATATTTATGCAGACGGCAGAAGGGTCAAAGGTGGTACCATTTCAGACATCGGCTGCACCTCATTTTTTCCGTCCAAGAATCTGGGATGCTACGGAGATGGCGGCGCGTTGTTTACCCAAGATGATGACCTCAGCAAAAAGATTACCATGATTGCAAATCATGGACAATCAGTGCAATACTATCACGATGTCGTTGGCGTCAATTCCAGACTGGATAGCATCCAGGCGGCCATTCTTGATATCAAACTCAAACATCTTGATGCGTATGCGGCGGCAAGAATTCAGGCTGCCAATTACTATGATACCGCTTTTGCAAATCATCCACATCTGATCACGCCCTATCGCAACAAGCACAGCACGCACGTTTTCCATCAGTATACACTGCGCGTGACGAATGGTCAACGCGATGCACTCAAAGAGTTCCTCACGTTACACCAGATACCCTGTGCAATTTACTACCCACTTCCTTTATACCAGCAAAAAGCCTTTGCGCCATTTTGTGATTCCGTCAATTTTCTTCCGGTGACCGATCAGTTGTGCAGGGAAGTGATTTCGCTACCAATGCATACGGAGCTGACACCAGGATCGCAAGATACCATCATCGAAAAGGTACTTTCATTTTTTAAATAATGAGTGCAGCTATAAATTACTTCGCCCATCCAACTGCGGTCATTGATGAAGGCTGCGAAATTGGAAGTGGTACTAAAATCTGGCATTTCACCCACATTATGAGCGATTGTAAAATTGGGGAGAACTGCAACTTCGGACAGAATGTGGTCGTTTCACCCGGTGTGGTACTTGGCAATAATGTTAAAGTACAGAACAATGTCTCGATTTACACAGGCGTGATTTGCGAGGATGATGTATTTCTTGGCCCCTCCATGGTATTTACCAATGTGATCAATCCGCGCAGTGCCGTCAATCGCAGAAATGAATACGCCCAAACCGTTGTTCACAGAGGTGCCAGCATCGGTGCCAATGCCACAATTGTCTGTGGTAATGACATCGGGCAGTTTGCATTCATCGGTGCCGGGGCAGTTGTCACGCGTGAAGTACCGGATTATGCACTGGTGGTTGGCAATCCCGCGCGGCAGACCGGATGGATGAGCGAATACGGCCATCGATTGCAATTTGATTCCGAAGGCATCGCGGTTTGTCCCGAGTCAGGACAACAGTATCAGTTTCTCAATGGACAAGTGAAACGAACAGCATGAGTAAAAAATTTGCGCTCGTTGGCGCAGCAGGATACATTGCGCCACGGCATATGAAAGCAATCCGTGAGACCGGCAACGAACTGGTTGCCGCGTATGACAAAAACGATTCGGTAGGTATCATCGATAGTTATTTTCCGGAAGCTGATTTCTTTACAGAATTCGAACGCTTTGACCGTCATCTGGAAAAATTGCGTCGCAGAAATAATCAGATCGACTACCTCAGCATTTGTTCGCCCAACTATTTGCATGATTCGCACATTCGCTTTGGTCTTCGTCTGCATGCCGATGTGATCTGCGAAAAACCACTGGTGCTCAACCCCTGGAATATTGATGCCCTTCGCGAGATTGAAGCAGAGACCGGCAAGAAAGTGAATAGCATACTCCAGCTTAGACTTCACCCCAGGGTGCTGGAAATGAAAGAAAAGCTCCGAGCTGAAGCCCCAAAGAAAAAAGTTGATGTGGACCTGGTGTACATTACCTCCAGAGGAAAGTGGTACTATACGTCATGGAAAGGTGATCATCTCAAATCAGGTGGCATCGCCACCAACATCGGGGTGCACTTTTATGATTTGCTGGGATTCCTTTTCGGCAGCGTAGAGCAGAATATTGTTCATGTGCAGACACACGATCGCGTCGCAGGATTTCTCGAACTCGAACGCGCGCGCGTAAGGTATTTTCTAAGCATTAACGAAAACACATTGCCGGATGAGGTGAGATCAACAGGCAAAAAAACATACCGCTCCCTCACTTTTGACGGACAGGAATTCGAATTCAGCGAAGGATTTGGAGACCTGCATACCGTTTCGTACCGGCAAATACTCGAAGGGCATGGATTCGGACTTGATGACGTCCGCATGTCTATCGAGACAGTGCATCAGATCCGCAACGCAAGCCCGGTTGGACTGATTGGAGATTATCACCCTTTTGCGGCCAAACCCCTGTCTCCACATCCCTTTGAACAATAAAATCACAATCCGCAAGTGATCAGGATTACCAGTATTGTAGGGGCCAGACCGAACTTCATGAAAGTTGCTCCGCTGCACCGCGCTTTCATACAAATGCCAGATCGTATTCAATCAACGGTGATTCATACCGGTCAGCACTTCGATCAGAAAATGAGCCAGGTATTCTTTGATGAACTGGAACTTCCAGTGCCGGATCATTTTCTGGGGGTTGGCAATGGGTCGCATTCGGAGATCACGGCCCGCATCATGCTTGGACTGGAACCCATCCTGATCAGTAGCCGCCCGGATCTTTTGATTGTTGTGGGCGATGTCACCAGCACACTGGCTGCAGCAATGGTTGCCAACAGACTCCGTATACCAGTTGCACATGTTGAAGCAGGATTGCGATCGATGGACCGTGAAATGCCTGAAGAAATCAACCGGCTTCTCACGGACCAGATCTCAGATTACCTGTTTATTACCGAACAATCGGCGCAAAGAAATTTATTACTGGAAAATATTCCGCAGGAAAAAATATTTTTTACCGGCAACTGCATGATTGATTCACTGGCGTTTTATACAGAACGAAGCAGTGATCCGGATCTGCCGGCGCGCTATGGCGTCCGCGCGGGTGAATACATGCTCATGACCATGCACCGTCCTTCCAATGTAGATGACCGTGAAGGACTCGGGAAAATCATCCGCATCCTGCAAAGGATTTGCAATCAGCGCCAGGTCATTTTTCCGATGCATCCACGCACGCGGAACAAGCTGGAGTCATTGCGACTTTGGGATGAGATCAAAGCTATCGACGGACTGAAACTGACGGAACCTCTCGCGTACCTGGAATTCATCAATCTTATGCGTTGGAGCGCATTACTGCTGACAGATTCGGGCGGTGTACAGGAGGAAACGACTTATCTCGGTATACCCTGCGTGACATTCCGCCGAACAACAGAAAGGCCGGTGACTGTTGAGATCGGCAGTAATATCCTGATGAGCGATTTAGATGAAGAGGCGACTGTTCGTACGGTAAACGACATATTGGAAGGCAAAATCAAACGAGGTAGTATCCCGCCACTTTGGGATGGAAAAGCCGCAGTTCGAATCAGAGATATTATTCTTCAAAAATTCTCCTGATATCGCATGGACGTCGGAATCAAAACCCTTCGTACCATCCGGTATCTCAAGTTTCGCCAGATCCTGTGGCGGCTGATTTATTTTTTTCGCCGCGGAATCGGACCTTCAGCAAAACGACTTTCCGGGTTAAATTTAAATATTCCCCGCGTAAATTTCTTTCCTGATGTGCCGAGACAATTAGAATCCGGAACGCTTCGATTTACGATTCATCACCAAAGTGTTGATTTCGGGCATGAAATGAATTGGTCGGATCAACAACATGGCAGGCTGTGGAACTACCATCTTCAATACCTCGATTTTCTACTGGATGAAAATCTGAGCGTGGCAGAACGGCAAGCACTGTTGGATGATATTTCCATTTGGATCAGGTCAGGGAGATTGGAACTTGAACCATATCCCGTCTCATTGCGCATCGTCAACACATTGTTGTTTGCCATTAAATATCCCGACCATTTCACAGCAGTTGCGAAAAAAATTCTGCTGGATCAAACGGGCTATTTATTAGATCATCCTGAATATCACATTGATGGCAATCATCTCATAGAGAATGCACTGGCACTGCGCATGATGGCCTGTTGCATAGAAGATCAGGAATTGTCACGGCGCAGCAGTATATTATTGCGTGAATGTCTGAATGAGCAAATACTTCCCGATGGAACACATGTCGAAAGAAGTCTCGGATATCATGCCGTGTTACTGCAGCGAATGCTGATATTGTATGAGATGATGCCGGAGACATGGGAGGATCGCATTGCGATGAGTCATGCAATCTCTGCAATGTCATCTTGCCTGAATTATTATGATCACCAACTGCGTTTTGTTCCTTGCTTCGGAGACAGTATCCGTTCGGCGCGTGGCAACTATTCAGGGCTGATACAACAAGCTGAAAAACTTGGAATCCCGGTGAATGAATGTGAGCCAAAAGATAGTGGTTACCGTATACTGAAGAACCGGCATTTTGAACTTATGGTTAATGCAGGAGACATCATGCCGCCCTGGCAGCCAGGCCATGCGCATGCGGACATGCTCAGTTTTGAAGTGGCCGTCAACGGTATTCAGTTCATAGCAGATGCCGGCGTATCGACTTATAAAGAGGGCGTTCAAAGGAATTACGAGCGATCCACTGCCGCGCATAATACTGTAAGCATTGGCGTGCACGATCAATCCGAAATGTGGGCATCATTTCGCGTCGCCCGTCGGGCCAAATGCAATATTATTTGCAGTGAGGCGCACCAACTTTATGCAAGCGTACGACATTATGGAACGAATCAAAGGACGCACAAGCGAAAATTTATTCTTGATTCTGACCAATGTGTGATCATTGATGAGGTTACAGCGAATAAGTCTATGCCGCGTTGCGCGAGTTTTCATTTTCATCCCCAACTGCGGGATGTGATTGGACAATTAGAGGATCACACATTGCAGGTTGGCGAAGTTCGTATACAGTGGGATGGTGCCACACGCGTAGAATTTACGGAGGGAACTTTTGCATTGGATTTCAATAAGACGGTCAAGTCAGTTTGTCTTCGAATTTGGTTTGAATTTGAATTAAAGACAGTTTTTTATGTCTAGGAAGATCTTGTACTTGAGTTATTTTTTTGAGCCCGACCTCGGTGCAGGTTCCTTCAGGAATACGGCTTTAGCGGAGAAAATGGCTTCGCTGATGCACGATCATGATGAGATCGACCTGCTCACGACCATGCCCAACCGTTATGCGAATATCAACCAGGCTGCCTCGCCCGTAGAACAAAGGGGGCGTCTTGCGATCACGCGGTTTGCAGTGTCACGAGGCTCTGACAGTTTTATACAACAGATCAGATCATTTCGCCAATACAGAAGACAGGTGCTGCAACATGTCGGAAATCGTTCCTATGATCTGGTGTTTGCGTCGAGTTCAAAGTTATTCACGGCATACCTCGCCATGCAAATTGCCAGGTCCAGAAATATTCCGTTATATGTAGATCTTCGCGATCTCTTTGCGGAGAATATGAAGGAGCTCATTCCATTCATGGGTATCGGTCATGTGTTGTCCGGGCTCATTCGCCATTTTTATGAAAAACCCTGTCTGCAGTACGCCGCACATTTGAATATCAACTCTGAAGGATTCTGCGAAGAATTTAAATACCGCGGCAATCTTCCCATGACTTTTTTTCCCAACGGAATAGATGATTTTTTTCTGGGCCACACCCAGTCTGCTGAACTTGGTGCCGAGCCGGTGGTCATTACTTATGCCGGTAACATTGGGGAAGGTCAGGGACTTCATAAAGTGATCCCTGCGATGGCAAAAGGACTTGGATCGTGTTTCAGAATTCAGGTCATTGGCTCCGGATCCAGTCTTCATAAACTAAAAAGTGTCGTGGCGCAAAACAAGTTAGACAATGTAAGGTTAATTGCTCCGGTTGCGCGAAAAGAACTCATTGCGTATTACAGACACTCGCACTATCTGTTTCTTCATCTTAATGATTACCGCGCTTTTGAAAAAGTTATTCCTTCTAAATTGTTTGAATACGGAGCGCTGAATATGCCCGTCATAGCGGGCGTTGCCGGATATCCTGCACGGTTTATCCGTGAGCAGTTGAAGGCCAACTTTATTCTGTTTGCACCCTGCGATGCAGCCTCCGCAGTTCAACAGATTCTTGCCTATCCTTATCATCTGGAGACTCGTACGGATTTTGTTGACAAGTACCAGCGCGAGCACATCACTGCTGCACTTGCGCAATCAGTGTTAAGTTATTTAGATCCGCAGCCATGAGGATTCTGATTGTCAGCAATTCAGCATGGAATATCAGGAATTTTCGTGGCGGATTGATCCGTCACTTGATTTCAGTCGGGCACGAGGTCTGGTCACTATGTCCAGAGGACACCGTGACGCTGATAGAACTTGAGAGTTTGGGTTGCCAGGTCATGGGGTTAAGAAACGTAGATGCACGCGGTAAGAATCCGATCAGGGATTTGAAATTACTTCTGGAACTAAAGTCTGCTTTTTTCCGGATTATGCCCGACCTTATTATCAGCTTTACGCCAAAAATTAATATTTACAGTGGAATGGCTGCGGCCAGGTTACGCATTTCCTTGATCGGCAACATCACTGGAATGGGCTCAACATTTTCAGAATCTTTGGGCTTTCCCCGCTACATTCAATCCCTGTACCGTATGGCCATGCGACGCGCGCAGTTTGTTGCATTTCATAATCAAGATGATTTGCAGTATTTTCTTGAGCACGGCTTGATTCAAAGTAATCAGGGAGTGCATATTCCCGGCTCTGGTGTCAACACCGAAGAATTTGCACCGGTACGCAGGATTGAAAGTGTCCGTCGTTTTTTATTTATTGGCCGTATCCTTCCGGAAAAGGGGATCGTCCCTTTTCTGGAAGCAGCTTTGTCGCTTCATTCCATTTATCCTGAAGTGCAATGGAAAGTTGTCGGATACCGCGGGGAAACCTGGATCAAAGGCCTCATCGATCGGTGCAGTGGATGTTCTGCCATCAGCATAGAAAAATTTACAGATAATTCCCGCGAAGAATTCGAATGGACTGACGCATTTGTGTTGCTGTCGCGAAGAGAAGGATTGTCACGCGCACTACTTGAAGCCATGTCCATGCAGCGCATTCCCATAGTCAGCAATGTGCCAGGATGCCGGGACGTGGTGGAACATAACCTCAGCGGCATCGTGATGCATTCGCAGGATACAGCGGCACTTGTACAGCAGATGGAAGAATTGATTCGGATGGATGCCGATTCTGTAGAAAGAATGAGCAAGGCTGCGCGCGCCCGGA
Organism: Saprospiraceae bacterium; assembly: GCA_046329325.1. Lineage (GTDB taxonomy): Bacteria > Bacteroidota > Bacteroidia > Chitinophagales > Saprospiraceae > Vicinibacter. Next base: position 121,434 of record JAXLUU010000001.1, on the reverse strand, counting down.
TTATTCAATCTTATGCTGATACGATGATTCACGCGAAATATGATCAATTGATTCAATCATTGGCCACAAATTCAGTTATTCATGGATAAGACGCTGATCCATCGCAACCGAAGCTATTATTTAAATCGCATGAGGATTATACTCCAGGCGATGGAGCCGTTGCAGGGGTATGTGCTGGATCTGGGCTGTGGCGAAATGTTGCTGAAAACACTATTGGATTTAGCCAAAGTACAATACACCGGAGTGGATGAAACAAGCTTCAGCAAGGAACCGAATTTTATTTTGTCTGATGTGATTAATTATTTAAGATCGGAAGTTCAGCCTTCTGATTTTCTTTTCTGTCTCGGTGTACTGGATCATCTCAACAAGGAACAATCCAGTGAATTACTGCGCTTAATCGAAATCAGCCACGCCGGATGTCTTATTATTCAGCACGCCAATTCGTACAATCCTGTCATCCGCAACCAGAATAAAGTGACATTGTATTTTAATAAGTATAGCATGCAGCAGCGCATCTATCTTCTCAAACTGCCAATCATGCAAAGCGTATGGTCGATTCCGGACAATAAATGGAGTCGATGGCTTGCAACGGAATGTGTAGAGATCTGGCGTAAGTATTCGCTAGCATAATATAATTGAAAGACCAGATCGACATCATGACGACCGTTTAGGATCATCAATTCATGCTCTTCAGCGTCCATACTTTTTTGACCGAACTATACTCAAAAACATAGACGGTCTCTTGTCTTTCTACAGGAGCTGTAAGATTATAGTAAAAGGGGACCCCGAATACCTGTAACATGCCGTTCGTGTCCATTCTCAGTTTTCTCGCTTTATCATCTCCCCTCGGTCCCAAACCTTCGAGCAGAATTTCAAGTCGGGGTGCACCGGTAACATGATTTGAAGCATCCAATGCTACTGACCAAATTTCTGATCTGCGGGCAGATCCGTACAATAATCTCCTTTCGTTGTTCAGGTTTGCAGTGAGTAATCCCAACACATCTGTTTTGTCCAAAATCCTGGTGGTCTCACCGTTGGAAGCTTTGACGGAATAGATCGCTCCGATTTCTTCCTTTTGTCTGGACCCTGCCACGGTACTCACGATGAGCGCATCGGTGTCACAGTCATAGAATGCACTCAGCAAGCCGCTGGCATTGTGTTCATCAGGAATTCGAGGCATTGGAATTTTTACCCAGGAAGTCAGGATGCCTGTCTTATTGTCAATACGGTAGATGGTGTTTTGATTCTCAGGAGGGTTGTAAAGCATATTCACGTTGGCTTTCGGCAGGACGTAGATATCGCCGTTGCGCCCCGTGGTGATGCTGCCTGCATATCCTGGAAGCAACCAGCTTGGATGCTGGTAAAATTTATTTCTGGTGCTCCCTGGATTTGCCATATTGCTAAGTTCAATGAGCACAACGCCGCGCTTTCGGTTTTCCTGTGAACTCATCGCAGAGCGCGCCGGATCAAATCCATGTGCAATCATAAACTGCGGTATTCCCTTACATTGTTGTGCGACTATTGGCGACATGACGCCGCAAAACAATACACTGCATAATGTAATCAGTCGAATCTGGGCTTTCTTCATTGTCTTTGTTCTGCAGTCGATGATGGTGAGAACTTTAGTCCACTGGGGCAAGGCCATACGCGCGGTTTGTAGACACCATCTTCCAGCACCGACTCGGACCAGCAATATTCCTTTCCGCTGCGGTTGTCATTTTGAATTTGTGGTACATACCAGAGTACCAGCGCATGGTGATCCAGGGCTTCCGGTTCGATAAATTTTTCAGGACCCTGTCTGTAGTCTATGTTGCAACAGGGCCCGAGCGTGGGAAGATCGACTTCACCCTCTTCGCGATCACTGCGCAATCTGGTGACATAGAAATATGCGTGATCTCCTCGTCCGCCGTCACCGAACTGTCCCTTGTTTGCTTCGATCATCCACGTACGTCCATCTTGGTATTTGAGTTTGAAAATGTATTTGCCATCCTGATACTGATCGGCTTCACTTTGAAGGTACCAGGCTTCTTTTTGCCATTGTTCCCAGGTATTATTTTTAAACTGCTCTATGGTATGTGATGTCCCGGCGAATGAAATGCGCGTTACCGGACGATACGTTCCATCACTGCCACAACCCCTGCCAAGGGATGCTACAACCGGACGAAAAGAACCGTCACGGTAAAACTCAAAATGCTGGGCATAATTATAACTGCAGGGAGTGGGCCAGCCTTCACTAAAATACTGTTGAACGAGTTCGAACCCAATCGTATCCCTGTTTTTGACCAATGCTTTGAATTCAGGCGCTTCGATTGCCACAACAGCAGCATTGCTGTATTCCGGACAACCAATCGCATCACTGTATCCAAAACCTTCCGTCTTGGAATAGGATACATGCCAGTCCATGAGTTTGACGCTATTGAACAACGGTTGTCCATTAAATTTTACCTGACCGATTTTCAATCCATCCGATCGCGTGAGCGAATAGGAGAAGCTCCAACCATCGCGCTCGACATGGTTTTCCACTTCGCAGTAGCATTGCATGATTTTTTCATTCTGATAAATTCTTTCGGTCAGCGGCATTCCGGTACGTCCAACATCCGTCCATTTGGTTCCGGCTACCTTCAGTTCTGTCAGATCCACGATGGTCCACAATGCCTTATCACCTTTGACAAAGGTGGGCGCCACACACAAGTGCATCGAGCGTTGGCAGCGGGAATGATTTAAAGCGGTCTTGGTTGAGGACATACGACTGGATGAAGCACTCATTGAACCACCGTATTCACGCAGCACTGTGGAATCCTGGGCAGCGATGGCAATGGCGAGTTCGGCGAGATGTGGCGGAATGTCACCTTGCATGCTTTCATAGAATGAACTGGAAATAATCTTGATACTGTTGATATCAACGATACTGATGATTAATCCATTTTTGGCATAGTTGTAGACTTCGACGCGATAACAACCTGATTGATTGCATTCTGCCTGATGCAAAGGAAAGTCTGCAGGTCGTGAATGACTCACTGAAAAAACTTCGTTGAGCATCGGTTTGCCAGTGCGCGGATCCTTGTACATTTCCTGCCAGCGCGGGTCACCAAGTGCAATTTCCTGTGCCTTGTACTCCGGTTTTGACGGGTCCGTGTAAAGCCTAATGACTGGAATATTCTGCTGCAATGCCCTTTGGATGTCCATTTTGCGATGTCGAATGGTCTCGCTGATTTCAACCTGACGGCCCAGCTCGCGCTGACAAGCACTGTGTGTAATCATAACCATTGCACCTGCAATGAGAAAAAATATTTTTTTACTAACAGGATTCATTGATGAAAAGATGAATAGTTCGGAACACGTAGTTTTCCCGGGACCCTGTCGATGAGGTGAAAATATCAAACAAAGGTAATCATTTCAATGGTTGATCACCTGACGCGCGGAACATCTTTTGCAGCAGTGTCTGAACTAAAGTGGTTGTTGAAGAAAATCTTCGATCAGCACTTCAACCATTTTCTTGGCGAGATCCAGTCTGTCATTGGTGATCACATAGTCGAAGTACTTGGCGTATTCGAGTTCTTCACCGGCGCGGCGCAATCGCTGTTCGATGGATTCTTCACTATCCGAATGCCTTGCAACAAGTCGCTGCCGCAGGACATCGAGTGAAGAAGTCTTGATATAGATGGTGAGTACATTTTTTTGCTTGAGTTGTTCGATGCCGAATGCCCCCTTAACATCAATATCAAAGAGCGCTACTTTATCCTGCGACCAGATTCGCTCCAGCTCGCTCTTGAGGGTTCCGTAATACTGGTGCGTATATACTTCCTGGTATTCAAATAATTTGTGATCTGCAATGAGCGATTTGAATTGCTCCTGGCTCACAAAATAGTAATCGCGACCATCCATCTCACCTTCGCGGGGTGAGCGTGTGGTAGCCGATACAGAGAAGGATAGCTGTGGAAAGAGGGATAAGGCATGTTTGGCAAGGGTTGTTTTGCCGCTGCCCGAGGGAGCCGTAAAAATGATGATCTTTCCGCTGACTTTGGTCATAGTATGTTGGCCAGTTGTTCCTTGATTTTCTCCAGCTCGTCTTTCATGTCCACAACAAGTTTCTGTATCTGATGATGCTGGGCCTTGGAGCCTAGCGTATTGATCTCTCGTCCGATCTCCTGTGAGATGAAGCCTAGCTTTTTGGATTTGGTCATGACTTTGGCATTGAGCTCTTCGGTAAAATAGTCGCAGTGCTGCTTTAGTCTGACCTTTTCTTCCGTGATGTCAAGGCGCTCAATGTAATACATGAGCTCCTGCTCAAAGCGGTTTTTGTCTATTGATTCATTGTTAAAATTGTTCTCCAGCGACTTCCAGATTCTGTCCTTTAGATTTTGAATCCGGTCCTTTTCGAACTGCTCAACTTCTCGAAGACAGGTGATGATATTGTTGATGCGGAGCTGAAGGTCTGTCTGGATGACGTTGCCCTCAATACTTCTGAAGTCCATCAGTTTTTCAATGGCTTCATCCAGGAGTCTGGTGGTAAAGGCGAATTCTTCATCGCTGATCTCGTTGTCATTGCTTTCGATGACATTGGGAAATTTGAGGATACCGTTGAGCATGTCTGCCTGGGAGAGGTCGATCGGCAGCTTTCGCAATTGCTGATAATAAGCCATGAAGAGTTTGCTATTGAGGAGCACCTCTTCTTCGGAATCTTCACCGCGAACGTCAATGATGATGTCGAGTTTGCCGCGGACGATGGTATCGTTGAGCACCCGACGTATTTCCAGCTCTTTCTGGCGGTAGTAGGAAGGAATCTTCAGCCTGAAGTCATTCACCTTAGAATTAAGGCAGCGGATCTCTACAGTGATTTCCTTGTTTATAAACTGGCTCTTGACCTGGCCAAAGCCGGTCATGGAATATACCATCGTCGAATTTTGGGCTAAGGTAAAGGATTGTTGGAGAACGGAGGGAGGTCCTTTTCATCCGGGACCTGAATGCCTCTAAAAGCCTTCCGGTAGCTGTTTTCACGGGGATAGATACTTATATCCCTTTGATTTTGAAACAAATAGAATTAGTTTTTTGAAAAAAATCAGGATAAAAATTTTGAAAACCACCAAATTTTTCGAAATTTGCAGGCCCTTAAGCCAAATATTATTCATAACTGACTAAAAATCAAGTAAATGAGAAAAGCAGACCTTGTAGCCTTGATCGCTGATAAATCCGGGGTGCCAAAGGTTGATGTCCTGGTCTCCCTGGAGATGTTCTTTAAGGAGGTCAAATCGTCCCTGGCCCGGGGCGAAAATGTGTTCATACGTGGATTTGGGTCCTTTGTAGTTAAAAAGAGAGCTAAAAAGATCGGAAGACATATCAAGAAGAATCTTGCTATTGAGATTCCGGAACATTATATACCGTCCTTTAAGCCTGCCAAAATCTTTGTCGACCATGTTAAATTCGGCAAGGAACCGGAAGGCGATTATGATGATGATGAGGTAGAAGAATAATATGTGGACGCATCCCGGCAAACTGGCGATTGCATTCCTGTTGCTGGGAGCGGTTATGTATTTTGGCCTGAGTATCGAACCGCGCGAAATTAAAGCGCCGGAAGAAAAAATGCAGGCCTCCGCCTTCCGGAAGGGGCTCAATGAAGAAACGCTTCAAAAGGCAATGGCAGAACTCGAACCAGTTCAGAAAGCTGAAGTGGAAACGCTTATGAAAGACTTGCAGAATGCTGCGTCGGACTCAGTACGACTGCCACTACTAAAAAGGCTGTCCGGAGTCTGGTACGATCACGGCCGATATGAATTATCGGGTGACTACGCCACCATGGTCGCAGGAATAAGTAAAACGGCTGACGCCTGGGGTATTGCAGGGACTTCATATCTACAGGGTATTGATCCCGAAGTACCGGATGCGGCGATTTGCAGAGATAAAGCACTCGTTAGTTTTGACAAAGCTATCAGGCTCAATCCGGAAAACCCGCAGCATCGAATGAACAAGGCGCTGTGCCTCGTTCGAATGCCTGGTGAAAATCCGATGGAGGGGATCATGATGCTCCGCGAGCTGGATCAACAGCATCCTGACTATCTTCCTGTACAGCTGACATTGAGTCAACTGGCGATACAGACCGGACAGCTGGACAAAGCTTATGATAGGGTCAAGCGTAATCTGGTGAAGCATCCGGATGACAAAGATCTCAACTGTCTGATGATCGAACTGATCCGTCAGACCGGAAAGAATGAACCAACGGCAGCGTTGGAAAAGATTTGTGGACATTGAATGAATAAAAAGATATATTTAAAATATTAAACATGCCTTGCGGTAAAAAAAGAAAAAGACATAAGATCGCGACCCATAAAAGGAAGAAGCGATTGAGAAAAAACAGGCACAAGAAGAAGAACAGGTAGATTGTTTCCTGCGGTAGAGTGGCATGACCCTCACCCAGCCGGCAAGCCGCTGCGCTTGGCGACAGCTGCCGGAATCCTGACTCCTTGTGCTGATCTTAGGACGGACAATTTTATATTTACCAAGAACCGCCTGGATTGCCCGCGTTAAGACAGATCCTTTCAGGATTCTGTTTTTCGATAATTTGCCTGGCTACGCTTACAGTGGTGTGCCATAGATCCGCATCTAAATACAGGTGAATGGACAAAGAGCTCGTTATCTCTTCCCTAGGCGGGACTACAGAGATTGCTTTGCTGGAAAACCGGAAGCTCGTAGAGCTTCACAAACAAAAATCAGAGTCGGTGTACAATGTCGGGGATGTATTCCTTGGACAAGTGAGAAAACTTATGCCCGGACTCAATGCAGCTTTTGTGGATATCGGTCACTCCAAAGAGGCATTTCTCCATTATACAGACATGGGGCCCCTACTCAACAACAACAAAAAATTCTGCAAAGACTCAGTCAGCGGAGTACAGACCAGCCCTTTCCTCGATCAGTTTGAGATTCAGGAAGAAATCAATAAGAACGGAAAGGTTTCCCAGGTCCTGGAAAAGAAACATTTGCTCCTCGTACAGATCGTCAAGGAGCCCATCTCAACCAAGGGCCACCGGCTCTCGTGTGAAATCACCGTTCCGGGAAGGTTTATCGTGCTGACGCCATTTAATAACACCATAGCCATTTCCAAAAAAATTGGTTCTACGGAAGAACGCGAAAGACTATTCAAACTTATCGAGTCCATTCGTCCGAAGAATTTTGGCGTTGTGGTTAGGACTGCCGCTGAAAACAAAAAGGTCGCCGAACTCCATGAAGAAATGAATATCCTGATGGAGCGCTGGAAAGGTATGCATGCACGACTTGTCAAAGCCAAACCTCCGGTCAAATTGCTCAGTGAACTCGATAAGGCCTCCAGTCTCATACGTGATATTCTGAACAGCAGCTTCAATGCTATTCATGTTGACAGTAAGGAGATGTATCACAGCATCAGGGATTACCTGATGGTCAACTTGCCCGAAAAAGCCGGGATCCTTCAATTGCATCAGGGCAATCGGCAAATCTTTGATCAGCTGGGTGTCAAACGTCAGATCAAATCGTCATTCGGGCATACTTCCACGCTTGGCAGTGGCGCCTATATCGTGATAGAGAAGACTGAGGCGATGCATGTCATCGACGTCAATTCAGGGCCGAAAGTGCAGCGCATGGACCAGGAGACGGCATCCTTGCAGGTCAACCTCGAAGCAGCAGAAGAAATTGCCCGTCAGATCAGATTACGAGATATCGGTGGACTCATCGTCATTGATTTTATCGACATGAAAAATACGGACAATAAACTCATGCTTTATCAGAGTATGAAGGAATATATGTCCGGAGACCGCTCCCAGCACACGATCCTTCCGCTCTCAAAATTCGGACTGATGCAAATTACACGTCAGCGTGCGCGTCAGGAAATGACCATTGATTCGGCTGAGGCATGTCCAACTTGTCGCGGTACCGGAAAGGTAAATCCGACCGTTTTGTTGGTAGATACCATCGAAAGTCAACTGGAATTCATCATACGAACAAGGCCTGTTTCGCGAATTTTCCTGGAGGCCCATCCATTCGTGATTGCTTTTTTGAAAAAAGGAATATACAATTACCCCTGGCGGTGGTATTTCAAATACCATAAGCGGGTAACCCTGCGCGAGAATCAGGATATAGGCATGATCAGTTACAAGTTTTTCGACGGTCCTGAAGAAATCCGCATGACGGGCGAATAATTGCCTTTTAAAAAATTAAATACAGCGCAAAATGTCTTTTATCATCGACAAGCACTGCCGCTTTCGTCATTATTCATACATGTAGTTTTTATTGCTGTTAACTTTACGCAATGCCGGATAACTATCAAGTCTTTTTATTGCTTGCGCTGCTCTCCGAAATTATTGGCACCCTGTCCGGCTTTGGATCTTCGATCCTGCTCATTCCGCTGGCTTCTCTTTTTTTTGATTTTAAAAATGTGCTGGCGATCACTGCCGTATTCCACGTGTTCAGCAATCTGTCGAAGATGTTTTTATTCAGGAACGGAATCGTCCGCAACATCACCTTAAAAATGGGGATCAGCGCAGTACTGATGGTGATTCTTGGCGCGTGGCTCACACGATTTATTGCTATCGGCAGTCTTGAGTTGCTTATGAACATCCTGCTCATGGCGCTGGCGGTTTTTATGATGATCTCATTCAACAGAAAATTTGAGCAATCAGATCGGAACCTCTATCTCGGGGGTGCTGTCTCAGGATTTTTGGCAGGCCTTGCCGGAACAGGCGGGGCAATCCGAGGTCTGACACTGGCAGCTTTCAATTTGCCAAAGGATATTTTTATTGCCAACTCGGCACTGATTGATCTTGGTGTTGATCTGGGCCGAAGTTTTGTGTACATCTATAATCAGTATTTTTCGATGCAATATGTTTCGCTGATTCCGTTGCTTATGGTGATCAGTTTCGCTGGTACATGGCTGGGCAGATGGATTCTGAAGTACACCAGCGAAAAGCTCTTTCGCTATGTGGTGCTGCTAACAGTAATCGCTACGGCGCTTGCGCAAATTGTGCGTCACCTGAATCAAGACGGAATTTGAATGAAGTTGAAATTCAGAAGAATTACCGTGTTCTGCTTTATTGAATGCAGATAAAAAAAACAGGCGATATGTTACCTCATAACATAATATACAGCCCTTTGTGTTCTAACCGATCATGATGGATCGCCAAAGCATTATTTTCCTCCGCACAGGCCTTGTTAAGACTCCTCACGTGGATCATAAATCATGGTGCCGAAGGATTCCATCGACTCACGTCCGTGATGGTTTTGCGTCTCGAGATTCCAGCTGTCTGTTTGGGTTGTCTCTAGCCAGATCTCCTTTGATTTGCGAAATACCTGTATCCCGAATCCAAATATTTCCTGAAACTCCTGTTCCAGTTCAGAGACCTTCATGCGGCTGTTGACCACCAGAATCCCGTTCTTGTTATTCGCCCCGAGTGCACCGATTTGCTGTTGCAAATCGCTGATTTGAAACCTCGACCAGGAAGCAGCTTTATCCTGATGGGTCTTGGTGAAGAATTCCACTTTGAGAAAGTGAAATAATTCATGAAAGCCATCCTTTGCTTGCTGCAGCGTCTGTGATGACGAAAAGGTGAAATTTTCCATTATTGTATGCTTATTGTTTTTGACTTATTGACCGGCGTTTCACTTTTCTTGGCAATTCTGATCTTCAGAATCCCATTTTCATATTGGGCATTCATCTGATCATCGTTGGCATTGTCCGGCAGTTCGAAGTAACGATCAAAGGATCGGTAACTGAATTCCCTCCGTGTGACCTTCCTGTCTTTGTTTTCTTCTTTTTCGGATTTCTTTTCGCCCGAAATGTGCAATACGCTGTCGTTGATCGATACTTTCATATCCCCTTTGTCCATGCCGGGTACAGCAACTTCAAACTCATAAGCATCCGGGCTTTCATGGATATTGACTGCGGGCAGCGCGTCTTTTCTTAATTCGCTCATCCAGTTGGACGGCCAGAAATCTTCGATGGAGGGAAACAAATCTCCTCGTGTATTGAATTTAATGAGTGACATAATAATTAATTTTTAAGGTGAATTAATGAATAACCAGTAAAGGCGAGTGAACCACGTGTGAAAGTTTTAGTGTAAAACTTCTATGGAAAATACTTTCGAATAACGACCTTTTATGATGTACCGTTACAAACAAATCGATCTGGTGTGAGGCAGCGTATCGGTTCAGTTCTTCTTCTCCCTGTCCATTGAGATTGGCAAACCGGTAATCCAGCGGTACACGCTGTGAATGCCTTAAATTGTCCCTTATTTTTTCGAATAATTTTTCACCGCGATCTTCTTCCATACCAAGGTGAATGTAATGTATACTGGAGCGGAAGAGCTCGGACCAATAGCTGACATATTGAAGATGATCCCCGGATATGGAATCTTCATGACTGCAAAAGGCGATGTTGCGCACCTGCTGGAGATCACAAGGCATCGGAATCAGCAATATCGGACATGCGGCATTCTCAATCACTGCACTGGAAACAGAACCGAGAAATTTGTCCAGAGCATCATGCTTGCTTCGCCGTCCCATGATGATCAGATCTATATTTTTCTGGTTTACATACTGGGGAATTTCATCTCCTGCCATTCCAAACACTACATCATATTCAAACCCCACAGAACCTGATGAAGTCACGAGCCTGTTGGAATACAATTCGCAATGTTCTTTGATGAATTTTTCCATTTCATGGCGTTTGCTGCGAACGGTCTCTTCCGTTTGCAAAGGCACATGTTCCTTGGAAGCGAGTGATATGCAATAATGTATCAAATGAATTTCCGCCTGGCTGCGGTCCGCAATAATCTTGGCTGCCTGCAAGGCATGAACGCAACTTTCTGTGAAGTCAATGGGAACGAGTATTCTAGAAATTTTCATCAAGTTTTATTTTAATTTTGAAGAACAAGTACCGGCATTTTCGCTTCGAAGGCGAGCTTTCCACTAAGACTTCGTTCAACAATCCGCTGCCAGAAATCCCTGCTTTTATGGACGGTGACCACCAGATCTGCCTGTTGTTGTGCCGCATAGTCATACAATGCATCTGCTACTTCATGGCGGTCGATGATATCGAACCGATAGCGCGCACTCGGGTGGATCTCTTCAAGCAATTGTTTGAGTTTTATTTCCTTAATACTTTCCTCTTCGGGTGAACTGTGGCTGACATGAATAAAATCGACGCGTCCGTCATACTGATGCGCCAGCCGCATGATGTAGAAAATGTTGGACAGCGATGCAGAACTATAGTCGCTGGCATATACAATCTTTCGTAAAGAAATTTCTTCTGTCCTTACAGGAATTAGCAGAACCGGAACCTTGGAATGTGTGGCAACGACCGAACTGACTGAACCGAACAACTTGTCCAGCAGACCATGAATCCCTGTGGCACCCATCATGATCATATCCGCCCCTGCTTCTTCTGCCTCGCTACAGATGGTAAGCCCCGGGTCACCTAAAAGAACAACCGATTTGATACGGGAAGCATTTTGACTGGCTCGAGCTACGAATTCCTGCATATTTTTTTCAGCGCTCTGCATCAGAATATTCTGTTGTTCGGCCATCACCAAAGCGGATTCCGGATTCATGCCGTCCACATATGGAGGAATAACATGCACAAGTTCCACTTCACTGTCCCACTTTTCTGTCCAGCGCAGCGCACACTTTAGTGCATGTTCTGAATTTTCTGAAAAGTCAATGGGCACAACTATTTTCTTCAGTCTGAATTCACCGATCTGAAGAAAATGATCAATGATTTCATTCAATTTTTTAGCATCCGGTAACATTTCTTCAAAAGCCACCTGATCATTGATCATCACTACAGGCGTTTTGCGGACATGCAAATCTAGTATTCCGTTTAATTCGTCGACAACCTCAATCTCAAACGGAATGTTTCGTGCCGTCAGTAATTGGGTGAGGCTTTCTTCAAAGCGTATATTTTTGTCCGGGTCCACGCCGGCAATTTTTATTTTAAATAAAATGTCCTGCCTGCGGAGCTTGGATGCAGCATCGAGAATAATATCTTCTTTCATGTTCCTGTTTATGTTCTAAAGATAGGATGCAGGTTTGAGGAAGCCAGTGACCGCAGTCACTGAAGTAGATGATCCTGGTCACCTTCCAGCAACAAATGTATTATGACTATGAGAATTGACCCAAAGAAGGATTAATATGTGGTAAGCTAATCTGATTTCTTTTAGACTTCGTAATCCACCCGAAGGATGAACAATTGCACGATATTGCTTTGTTAATAAGAAATGGGCTTGTTTGGTGAGTTTTTTAATCTGAGCTTAGTTGTTCTGGCAGCCTTTGGTGCCCTTTATTCCATCGGATGGTACTGGAGAAGGATCAGAAAGGCCAGGCAATGGGCTCAACGCATCATTGGGAGTGCCACAGTGGGGATCATCATTGCAGACATGAAGGGCGTCATTGAACAGGCCAATCAATGCGCGGCTGCGATCTTGGACTACACACCTGATCAGCTTCAGGGACTGATGATTAATGATCTAATACCAGGGACGCTGCCATTGATTGAAGAATGGCAGAAAAGCGTCAGTTCTAAGGGATTTGCTGATACCAGGCAGATCAATGGAATCGATTTGACGGGCAAGACCCGTACCGGTGAAGTGCTTCCTGTTGAAGTCAGGCTGAGTGTCGAACAGGAAAATGGGAAGGTCATTGCATTTGTCTCGGATATATCCAGGCGCAAACATTATGAAACCGAACTCAGGGAACAATCGGCCCAATTGAAATCTCAGGCAAGCCTGCTCAATGACGACAATCTGATCCTGGAACGCAAAGTGGCTGAAAGGACAAGGACACTGGAAGATTCCGTCAACCGTTTGCTGGAATCCACCCATCGCCTGGAACAGGAAATTCTTGAACGTCAAAAGATTGAAAAACAATTGAAAGTTGGCAAGGAAGAGATCGCTTTAGCCCTGGAAAAGGAAAAGAAACTGAACGAGCTCAAATCGCATTTCATCACCCTTGCATCACACGAATTTAGGACGCCGCTGAGTGCCATTCTCAGTTCTGCAGGACTTATAACGCAGTATACGGATACTTCGCAACAAGAACAACGCCTCAAACATGCCGCGCGCATCAAATCAAATGTGCAGGCGCTCAATCATATTCTGGATGAATTTCTCGTGGTTAAAAAAATCGAAGATCAGTATTTGCATCTGGAAGTATCACACTTTGACCTGACACAACTTGCAGAGGACCTTGTGCAGGATCTCTCCGGCGTGTTGCAGGTACTTCAGCCAATTCAGATTAGCTCTGTACCGGAACATGTCGTGATAGATTCTGACAATAACGCGTGGAAAATGATCATCAATAATCTACTTTCAAACGCCATCAAGTTTTCAGTTGATCATGGTCATATCCAGCTTGGGATTGAGAAAATACCGGGCTATGTACGCCTGAGCATAAAAGATCAGGGTCAGGGAATCAGCAGGGAAGACCTACCACATATCTTTGACAAGTTTTTCAGGGGAGCCAATGCAGGATCTGTTCCGGGTACAGGCATAGGCCTCAACATCGTCAGGTCCTACGTCGATTTGTTGGGCGGTAGGGTTAGTGTGGAAAGCGAACCGGGAGAGGGCGCTTTATTCACGGTCGTGGTTCCCGATCAACACGCAAAACAGGCATGAAGAAAATACTCATTGCAGAGGACCATGTTCAGGTCAGGGAAAACATCGCTGAGCTGCTCGGACTGGCCGGTTATCAAAGTATCACCGCCGCTGACGGACGCGAAGCGGTTGAAAAAGCAATTTCAAATGCGCCTGATCTTATTTTGTGCGATGTGATGATGCCGCAACTGGACGGTTATGGTGTCATCAAAATTCTGAGGAGTAATCCCAGGACCGCATCCATTCCGGTCATCTTTCTGACCGCCAGGTCAGCACAAGAAGACCTGCGGAAAGGGATGAGCCTTGGGGCAGCAGATTACATCACCAAACCATTTGACAATGCGGAATTATTGCAGGCCATTGAGTTAAGGCTCTTGATGGCTGATAGAGAGACAGAATTTACTTCTTCAGAAATGCTTGAGGTCTCGTCGTCGAAGAAGTGGAAGGAAATGCTTCAGTCTATCGGTGAGACCAGGCACTTCCACAGAAAGGATGTGCTTCTGGAAATGGAAAACCAACCGCGCTATGTGATGCTTGTGTTGAGTGGTCTGCTGAAACGTGTCATCTATTCGAGGGACGGGCGGGAACTGATCGTTTCATTTTATACGGCCTCTGATTTTTGTGCTTTTGAACATTTGCTCGCTGATACGAATGAGGAATACAGTATTATCGCCGTCGAAGACAGTGCTGTTCTTTTTGTTGAAACAGGACAGTTTGTCCGGCTGTTGGGCGAACAGGAGTCACTAAGATCAGAACTCATTGTGATGACCCTTTCTGGAGTGCTTGAGCTTCGTGACAGACTATGTCGTACGGCCTTTGATCCGGTGCGTAGCAGAGTGGCTGCAGCACTACTGGAATTGCTCAACATCAGGCCGGACATAGCGCTCTTTCGCGATGACCTGGCGGGATATATTGGCATTTCAAAAGAGACATTGATACGCTGTCTTTCCGATTTACGGGAAGAGGGATTGATATTGATAAGCGAGCATCATATTCGAATTTTAGATGCGAATGGACTGATCCACGTAAGGGATCATTTCTAGGATCTGGTTTTTTGCAACAAGACAAATAGTGGCTGTAACATACTAATTGATGGAAAAAGATGTGGAGTACTCCCGGGAAGCCTCAGGCCATTTTCGCCGATGTAATAATTGCATTCTGAGATTCTTTGCAGCAGATCAGTTAAATACCTGGGACCGGTTGCTCCAGAATTTTCTTAAGCATTTGTAAGCTTTCGTCCATGTCTGCAGGATATTTTTTCTCGGCCATGGGAATGAAGAGGTTCATCGGATAGGGCATTGTGCCAGTATTGATCAGCGCCAAGCTGGTCTCGTCCGGTGACAATGACCGGGTCTCCATGATCACGTCAGCGGAAATCTTCATAGGCCGTACAAAGCGAATCTGTGTTGCCACGCGTTTATTTTCGATGAGCTCCATGATCTCTTTTTCGCCTTCTCCGGCGCTTTTATTGCCACTCCATGCGATAATGAAACCTTTGGTTCCGTCCGTACCTTTATAAGTCCATTTTCGGTCTGGATCTGTGCGGGCCCATTTGTTAAACTTGTCCTGGTTCTTCAGTAATTTTATAAATTCAAAAACCTTGCGTACGGGTGCATTGATCGTGATTTCGCGTCGGACGTAATGGGTCTTTTTCATGAACATCGCAATGATCAGCAGGAATGCGATCACAACAACAGGCACAAGTAAAAAGATGCTTAGAATACTCATAGCGTATCGTAGATATTGCCGGACATCGGCACAAATTTGGGTGAAGGTACTGAAAGATTATTTTTTCATTGAATAATTTAATGGTCGGTCGGATCATTAAAGCAGTCGGTAATGAAGGATGTATTTTTTTGATAATTTAGTTCTCCGCAATGGATAAATTTTTCTGTTGTGAACCGTTGATGCTCACAATGTCAATCAATGCACCCTATCAATGAGGATGCTTTGATTGGTACAAAGATGATTGATTCCATTCGAAATGGCAGTATTCGTTTGGTAATGGTGTGAATGTTGCACAAATGTTGAAGGGAGCCCGCTGCCGCTTGTAGGGTGCGTTTATTATGTTATGAATGGTTCGTTGGGTGATCTGAATGGGTGGACTTGTCTGAGAATGGACAGAGAGCGATGTCAGGCCATTTCTGCCGGGACAAAACCCAAATCACAATGTAATTTCTACCTGTATTTTGTCCCTGCCGGGACAAAACCTATATCACATTGTAATTTCTACCTGTATTTTGTCCCTTGCGGGACAAAATACATATCACAATGTATTTTCTACCTGTATTTTGTCCCTATCGGGACAAAATACATATCACAATGTATTTTCTACCTGTATTTTGTCCCTATCGGGACAAAATACATATCACAATGTATTTTCTACCTGTATTTTGTCCCTATCGGGACAATACCTATATCACATTTTAATTTCTACTACCTGTATTTTGTCCCTATCGGGACAATACCTATATCACATTGTATTTTCTACCTGTATTTTGTCCCTATCGAGACAAAACCCAAACCACCGTGTATTTTCTACCTGTATTTTGTCCCTTGCGGGACAAAACCCAAACCACCGTGTATTTTCTACCTGTATTTTGTCCCTTGCGGGACAAAACCAAAATCACAATGTATTTTCCACCTGTATTTTGTCCCTTGCGGGACAAAACCAAACCACCGTGTATTTTCCACCAGTATTTTGTCCCTATCGGGACAATACCTGGTGTCAATCTAATGATATGCTATGACTCTTTTGAACGCAATACACGTGTCAAAAAGCCCGTAGGGCTTGAATATTGGTAACAAACCCACTTAAAGAACGCATTTTGTCCCGTACGGGACAAAACCAGACCGCAATGTATTTTCTATCTTTCATAGGCTACAGGTCTAAATAAATATGCTTCATTAAAATCCACTTCAAATAATCGGAGCATATCCCGATATTCTTCAGTAAATGTTTTTTTCAGATGATGCTCTTTTTGATTTTTGATATACTTGATCACATTGTGCACTTGTGACTTACTGTATGAAAACGCGCCGTATCCTTCTTGCCATCTAAATTTTGTTTTCAAAAATCCATTTGTGTTTATCCACTTCGATGAATCGCCTTTAATATCCTGCATTAAATCTGAAAGAGATTGTGTAGGCCTCAATCCAAAAAGCAAATGCAGGTGGTCAGGCATTCCATTGATGGCTAACAATTTGTGGTTATGATTTCGAACAATACCCGAAATGTATTTGTAAAGTTCAGCCTCCCAGTTTTTACCAATTATGCAAAACCGATCTTGCACAGCGAATACTGTCTGAATGTGAATTTGGGTGTAGGTGTTTGACATATTAAAAATGTATTAAGTTTCCGTTTATAAACTCCTTCGCTTTACTTCATAAGGAATTCTGGACTGTGAGTCTTTCTTTCATCTTGGCTGAATGACTGCAATAATTAACAAACCACCGTCTTGACGATAAATTTCCCTGTTCTGAGCTCAAATCCATCTAGATCCGGTGTATGGGCGTGTAATCCAGCAGCTCAACCTCCGGACTGATATAATGCGACTGAACAGGTTCTTCCTTCATCAGATCTGTGCTGAGATACTTCTTGTTGCTATCACAAAATACGGTGGTCACGCAGGCGTCATCGCCCATTTCCTCCTGTATCTTGATGGCGCCGATCAGGTTTGCCCCTGATGAAATGCCTACTGCGAGTCCGAGCTGCCTCGCGAGCATCTGCGCCATGATGATGGCGTCACCGTCGGATGCTTGTACGACAGCGTCGAGATCTTCGAGACGGACGATGGCAGGAATGAACTCGTCGCTGATGCCTTGAATACGGTGACTGCCTACTTTGTGTCCGATCGAAAGGGTTGGCGATTCGGCGGGCTCCAGTGGATGAACCCTGATGTTGGGGTTTTTGCCTTTGAGGTAATGGCCCACACCCATGATGGTGCCACCGGTGCCTACGCCGGCGACAAAGGCGTCAGGGATCAGGTCGACGTGCTGCATCTGTACCCATATCTCTTTGGCGGTGGTCTTCTCGTGTGCATCTGCGTTGGCTGGATTTTCAAACTGTCGTGTCAGGAATACGTGCGGATCCTCTGCGGCCATTCTGCGGCTAAGTTCAATACTGCCCAGAAATCCTCCTTCTTGTTTGGAAACAGGAATAACGTCCGCTCCCAGGCTCAGGATGATATCCTTGCGTTCGCGGCTGAGCCAGTCCGGCATGATGATCCTGACCTTGTGGCCGAGTGCACGTCCGATGGCTGCAATGGCAATACCGGTATTGCCGCTGGTCGCCTCGACGATGATATCTCCAGGATGTATTTCCTGATTCTTGTAGGCTTGTTGGAGTACGTACAGTGCCATCCGGTCTTTGATGCTGCCAGTCAGGTTGTAATGTTCGCACTTGACATAGACTTTTCTGAGCTTGCCGCGATATCGATAGTTAATTTCCAACATGGGGGTGTTGCCAATAAGATGCCAGAGATGGTGAAATTTCTGATCGAGCTTCGAAGGGATCATGGTAAAGGCTTGTACACCAAATATATTACTTTTTGAGGTCGATAGGGGTCAGGCAGGATAGGCGATACTGAAGAGCATGTTGTAAGGTATTTGGTGCTGGGTCAGTTTTTAAATATTAAGCCTCGGACCAACAGTGAAGTTCTAAAATGCCAGCTGGTTTATCATGTCCTGAATATAAGTTTGGATAAATTGACTAAATTAGTCTAAAGCTCATTGAAATGGAATGATCTGGTGAATATCTATTTATTTTATTTCAACCAATTGACCAAATCATGTAACATTTGAGTGTTGATTTCATGTCCTGCTCGGTACTGTTTGAATACCGGACGGATACCCCGGGATTGCAAAAAGCTGTCTGCGCTTTTTGAATAGTGAAATGGCAGGGTTCTGTCATTGGTGCCGTGTGAGATGAATACCTCCAGTTTTTTCAATTTTTCGGACGCTGCAATTTGGGGTTTTACTTCTTCCAAAAGTCTGCCGCTCATCGCTGCGATGCCTTTGACCAGATCAGGCCGCGTCAGGGCAATACTGTAACTCATGATTGCTCCCTGGCTGAATCCGCACAAATAGACTTCGCTGGCGTCAACATTATATTTTTCTTTGAGCTGTCCAACAAATTGGATGATGAGCTGTCTGCTCTTTGCTTCCTGTTCAATATTGCTAACCGGCTTGCCCGCAGTGTATTCTAACTGATACCATGCATAACTGTCTGTCTCCAGTGTAATGGGTGCACGCGCTGATATGATCAGGTATTTTGCGGGAAGCGAATTGGCGAATGAGAATAAATCTTGTTCATTGCTGCCATAGCCATGCAGCAAAATGAGCATTGGCGGATGGGCTGATTTTATGCCTGGTTCACGGACCAGATATTTCAAAACAGGGGTATCGGGTACGGCTGAAATCATTGCAACAAAAAAGAGGGAGACAAGTATAAGTAATTTCATTCTGATTTAGGCTTTGTCAATCTTCACACTCGTCATCGTGAGTGATCCTGCCACGGGCTTGTCATTGTAAAAGCTGACCAATTCGTTTTTATCTTTCATGGCGAGGACATAAAGTAAGGGCAGATAATGCTCGGGTGAAGGAATGGAAAGTTGAAACGATTTTCCCTGTTTACTATAGTCGATTAAAGACTGATGGTCGTCTGCCAGAATAAATTGTTTCATTTTCTCACTGGCTTCGATCGCCCAATCGTAGCCATAGGATTCTTTCAGTCTGCTCCATTCGACCATTCCGAGGTTATGAACCATATTGCCGCTTCCGATGATGAGCACACCTTTTTGACGAAGTGATTTTAATTCTTTTGCCAGTTCATAATGATACTTTGGCGCCTGGTAGTAATCGAGGCTCATTTGAATGATTGGGACATCCGCCTGGGGATAAAGATGTTTTATGACACTCCATGCACCGTGGTCCAGTCCCCATTTGTCATCCAGGCCAACTTCCGTTTTGGCAACCAGTGCCTTGGTCTCCCGTGCAAGTTCAGGACTTCCCGGTGCTGGATATTGTACATCAAAAAGTTCTTTCGGAAATCCACCAAAGTCGTGAATGGTCATTGGTTTGTCCATCGCCGTAACAAAAGTTCCTCTGGTCTCCCAATGTGCACTCACACACAGGATTGCCCTGGGTCTCGGAATGGTGCGGCCTATCTTGCGAAAGCCCTGCACAAATTCATTTTCTTCAATGGCATTCATCGGACTTCCGTGCCCCAAAAACAGCACGGGCATTTTCTCCGTGCTGTCAAATGGTGCGGTCATTTTATTGAGTTCATTCAGTTTCATAACTGCTCCTGCTAAAGGCAAGATTGCCAGTGATTTTAAAAATTTCTTTCGATCCATCACAGAGATTGACTGTCATCCAATGACTAGGCTGTTTTTTTCACAAATTGCACATCAGCCTGAATGCGAACTTCATCACTCACCAGCATGCCGCCAGTCTCCAGCGCTGCATTCCAGTTGAGTCCCCAGTCTTTGCGATGGATTGTTCCGGAGATGGTAAAGGCGGCTTTCTCATTGCCCCAGGGGTCCTTGCCCGTGCCACCAAATTCAACATGCAGGGATACAGGATTTGTAATGCCTTTGATTGTGAGTTGGCCGTTGAGTTTGTAGTTGTCTCCTTCCAATTTATTGAATGAGGTTGAAGTGAAGGCTATTGTACTGTGATTGTCTGCATCAAAGAAATCCGCGGACTTCAGATGGCCGTCCCGTGCATCGTCATTGGTGTAGATTGAAGACACATCGATCGAAACATGAACAGGCGAAATCGAAAAATCTTCTCCTTCTATCACGGCGTTAAATTTTCTGAATTCACCTCTTAAGTTCGAAATCATCAGGTGTTTTACTTTGAACGAAAGTTCACTGTGTGCCGGGTCGAGAACCCATTTTGTGGTTGTTTGGTTTGCTACTGAATTTTCCATATTCATTATTTTTTATTTGTTTAATTGATGACGCAAAGTTGCGGTGATGCCAGTCCAGGGGTGTAACAGTAATCGGAAAAGGTGTTTAAGATTTCGGAAAGCGCCTTGTGATGATTGAGGTCATATCCAAATTTTATTTGCTTTCGTGTCTGCATCGTTATCAATTAAGTTATTGCTTTCCTAAACCAATTGGATTCCTAAAAGTTTGATTGTTCCAACCAAATATTATTCGCTTTATTGCTTTCATCTCACGGATTCCACAGGAACATGTCGGTATGTCAAGCACTTTGCCATTGAGCTGAAAGAGATAGACTCTACCAGGTGGCATTTGTTGGGTAAATATTTTTTACCCATGACAAGATCAGGGGAGGGGTGTTTTGCGCTGTCGTAATTGCTGACGGCGCCGTTACTTTTTTAATAATCTCTTACGAGAACTTCAGCAGGAATTCCAAGCTCCTGATTTAAGTTTCTAATCATTTCTAAACTTAACTTTCTTT
The DNA here is from genome assembly GCA_046329325.1 of Saprospiraceae bacterium. GTDB lineage: Bacteria > Bacteroidota > Bacteroidia > Chitinophagales > Saprospiraceae > Vicinibacter. The sequence goes on along the minus strand of JAXLUU010000001.1, from coordinate 100,393 downwards.
TTCTATTCAGAATTTCACTTACCCTGCTTTTAAAGCCAACGACTTTGGCTAAATCTTTCTGCTTATATCCAAGCTGATCCATTCTGAATTTAATGGCATCTATGGGATCCGGCAAATCTATGGAATAGATTTCATTCTCATAGGTATCTATGAGCAAGGAGAGCAATTCTAATTCATCACCATGCTTTGAGCCCTTTTTTGCATCGAAGATGATCTCCAATCGCTTTAGAGCCTTCTGGTATTCCTTTTCATTTTTGATAACTTTCCAATTCATATGAATTAAATTTTAGCTACATTTATTAGTGAGTAATCATGATGACTGCCAATAAATCTTATCCAGACAATTCCATAAGCATAATTAACACGAACGACCAACCTATATTTGTTTCCTTTAATATTAAATACAACCCTATTTTCAGCAATGATACTGGCAGATGGATAGAGCGCTTTTAACGCTGCTGGACTTCTCCATTGGGCATTCTCTGTTTCCCTATACCATGCTTTAAGTTGTTCTTCAGTTTCTTTATATTTCATCCAGAAATCCCTCAACATTTTCTTGGATATTACCCGCATATGGCAAAGCTACTATGAAGTTACCAAAAATGGAACATTTTTTTGAATTTTCAGATGTCCAGATGGAGCGGTCACCTTTTTTGCGGTGGTTTTTCTATGGGTCCAGAAAAAATCGGCTGCTATATATTCTGTTCTTAGGGTGTATACAAACATCATTTTCAAATCTTAAATTGGCTTTTAAATACCAGTCGTAAAATCTCAGTCATTGCAGTGAACTTTAATATCGTTTGCATGACATCCGTGCAATCGGGTCGAATCCTATTTACGCAGTACAGTTTAATCGTTCATAGCCTAAACCCATCAAGATGTCTGATTCCTCAATGAGTCGTTCTACTCACTGCTTTATTACGCCTATAGCATACTATTTGCCAACAACACAACAATGTTATGCTTGTGGCAGTTACCCAAAGTGCTTTTATGCGCTGACAACTAAGTTATGAACAATTAATATTTAGTCATTTTTTCTTGATCAAATTATTGGGGTAAAATTGTCAGCAAACTAATATGTAGCACTTATCGGCATCGCAAATATGCTCGTCCTTTTAGCTAGAGGGCAGGGGAACTTTAAAGCATCAGGTTTTTCATTTCTGTGCGGAATTCAGTGGGCGTCTGCCCGGACTTCTTTTTAAACACACTGCTGAAATATGTTTTCTCACGATAGCCCAATTCAAATCCGATTTCAGAGACCGATTTGTCGGTGCTGGCCAATAGATTTTTGGCCTCTATCAGTTTGCGCGTTTCAATAATTTCAGAAACACTTTGCTGCAAAATATTTTGACAGATCAGGTTCAGGTTTCTCGAGGACATGAAGAGTTTTTCAGCATAAAATTCAACACCATCTGGCCTGCGGAAATTTTCTTCCAGAATTTTTAGGAAGTTCTTAAACGTGATGCTTTGGGTTTTGAGATTGGCATTGCCTTCGGGCTGCTGCTTCCGTCTTTCCGATTCAATCATCGTAAACAAAGCGCTGAGCAGGTGACGGATGACGGCATAGTCGGATGGAGACTGTTGCATTTCGTTGTACATCATTTTGCAAAGCGAAACCAGTCTATCGAAACATGCACCTGACTTCATGGTGAGATTGGCATTGTCGTGATAGAGTGCGTAAAGCTGAAAAGTCGTCTCTGGAATAAACTCGCTTTTAAAGCGTATCACCCACATGCTGCATTGGCCGTTACTGAGTTTTGGCTGCACACGGTGCACTTTCCCCTTGGTGACAAAGCTCACAAACGGCGCTTCAAAAATGGTTGACTTAAAATCAATAAAGTGCTCCAGCACGCCATCAATGCCAATGATGAGTTCTTCGTAGTCGTGGCTGTGCGGATCATTAACTGATGCTTCAATGTTATTCGCTTCAGTAACGTCAACTTGAAATATTTTAAATGTCTCGGTCATCGGTGGTTAGGAATCGTATTTCACTGACTCCCCATTTACAGGTAGTATGTCATTCTTAAATAGGCCTTAAGTGATTAACATGAAGCCAACGCAATTTATTTTCTGCTCAATCATTACACTACAAGACGCGATAGATTTCTCTGGAGCCTGTCAGATACAGATCCTGATAGCCTTGCATCTTCTCCCTCATTTTCCTAACCTCTTCAGTGTTCTGCATGTACATTTCAAAGCGCTTTTCATAATCCGTCAGGTTCTCATATTTGCTTTGTATGATGACCTTATTGAATTCTCCGGTCATATCGGTCATGACATGCATGAATTCGGGCATATCTGACATCACCTCTTGAAAAAGTCGGGCTACTTTGGAGGCGTTTCCCGGTTTGCAGATAAATGTTTCGTGTACAATGATCATAAATAAATTTTTAGAGTTTACAATTTTTTGATTCTAGTTGCGTCTTAAACCTCAATGTTAAAGGATAGGGTATTACTACCTCATTCCTAGTTGCACTTTACAAAAATACGAGAATGAAGGATATTTTAAACACCTTTTTGGGATCGCTGTTTGATAATTGAAATGAGTCCTTTACAAGGAATCGGGCTTAAATATTGGTGCGTTTGGCGAATAATTCCCCTTGGGTCAAAATGCTTAACCAAGCCCAATTCCAAGCTTCAATAATCCAATGTCGAGAATGGGAAAAACGAAATACTCTTGATAATCCTGCTCATATCCCAAAAAGTCTCCGGATAATTCAAAATGCTTTTCTTTTTTACCTGATAGCATTGTGAAGCACCCCAATCCACCTGTGCCACCTCCCTATCATAGAATTCCTGAATATCCTCCTCCTGCACGTCCATACCAGGTCGTCTTATTTCCATTGTACAGACGGTCTGCAAGATTTAAGGTACCGTGGAGTAAGCCAATTTCCGGGTATAGCTTCAATTGCTCATCTCGCATTGGGCTGATAATTTATTGCAGGATAGCAACTGAATCAATTTAATAAGTGCATGCGGGTAGTTTCGTATGACTTTAGCATTAAGAAGTACATCCATTAGAAGTAAGGATCATAATTTGGCACTGACGACTTTTCCCAAACTGCCGTATTCAATTTACAATATTTTTATTTTTCTTGACCTCTCTTTTCAAGTATCTTTAAGATTGTGGACATTTCAAGTATGCTCGAAATGTTGTTGTGAGAGCGGAGAAATTGTTTTTGTTTAATTTTTAGATCTTGCTATTAAGCACAATTTAGTGGATATTTCATTCGTGAAATGGTAATCTGCATTTAACTTTTTCGGGCTAAGCTTTGGGGCGGGAATTGGGTCAAAAAACAAGTAGCCACACTGAACTTGAATTGATACAACAAGCTCCATTTTTGCAGAAGCTATCCCGCTCTGCAGGAGCTCCCTCTATTACAATTTTAAAGATTTTTAGTGCCTATACTCCTCGTGCAAAGAAGCGCTTCAGTATAAAGTTCGACGTCATTGTCGGCGCCTAGTAGATGTCTGATGTTGCATGAGTAATTTAACAATCCAGAGGCATTATGCTTACTTGAAATTGGAATATGCTATAATCAGTGCTGCTGCACTTGTAATGCAATATGCAATTTGAGTAAAAGAAAACTTTGTTCCTTTGGCGTAATGGAAGTAGTGCCAGGCAAACATGACGGGATAAAACCACATCACATACCATGCCCACATCTCCCCATGACGGAAAGGATGCCACAGGACATGAAGCGCAAATAGGTTTAGACCCAGCATTTGGCTTGTGAAATCAATCAGAAGAAATTTCATTGCATTACCCGTCTTCTCAGACGATGCTGATACTTCTTCCAAATCATACCCTGCGGCCATACTAAGCATTTTGTATGCCTGTGCGTTCTTAAAACTCCACACTACACTAAATATTAGTCCTATGGCGGAGAAGTAGGTAAAAAGTGAAATTGCGATCATCATTGTTGTTGTCATTGCGATTGGTTTAAATTGTTTGACTTTATCAATGTACGTATTGATGGTTTCTTGTTATCAGGTTAAAGACAGATAAATTCCCATGCATTGCGATTTGTCATTCTCGGAATTTAGCGCTCGACTCTGTTAATATGCCTGTAATTTAAGCGTAGCGACAGCGAAGATCATCAGTCGAAATCTACGGGCTGAAGCAACGAACGTGTTATAGATTGAGTGTCTTCCTGGTAATGCTTCCACCTTATTCATTTTCACATATTTCTTTCAATTTTGCGAGTGCTTTTGGATAAGTCTCATTCATGTAATCTAAAAAGTCGTCTGTGGTATCGAGGTCAACGGTAACAGTCGTTATGCCGTTAATTTCATCGAATGTGTAATTTTCATATGCATTGGCCCATTTTTCAACTTCAGGCCCTTCAGTAAGCTCTGCATTTCCCTTGACAAGACCGTAATGTCTGATAGAAACGAAACGACTTGGTAAGATGTCATGGATTTTAGATACAATTCCTCCTATGTCTCCTTTCTCATCTGTGCCTATGAATCTCATTTTATGGCCTTTCATCCAATTGCCTTCATAGGTAGATGTCGGATTAAATGTAGCAGTCCATTTCTCATAGGTTGACTTGTCACTGATTCCGAGCATGGTGTCATAGACTTTCCCGGCATTTCGCTCAATATTAATTTTGTAATGTGCTTTTTTCACTCCTTTGATTATTTTATAATTGTCATTATTGTTAATCAGCCTGGAAATCCACCTATGGGAGATCTGGGTTCTTTTCCCACTTGACTATAATCCAAAAGTAATAAATATTATTTACTTCATAAGCCAGAATTTAGCCTTGATAAAAATTATCATTATTTGCCGCAGGTTATATCTAATGTAAAGTCCTTTGTTAAGTAACAGAAAGAGTAAGCTGAGACTTCAGTAGGCATTTTTTTTGAAGCAAATTATGTTCACATTTTTTTATAATGGGCTGCAAAGGTAAAATTTCTTACGAAGGTCTCTGTTTGACGAATTTAGGAAGGCAAAGTGAAGTTCGATGTGTCGATGACAGTATGAAGACAACTAGACAAGTAAATCTGATGATCTCCCTGTAATTTTATTTAACGATTGTTTCTTCAATTATTATTTTGATCTCCTTTATTTCATGACTATTTAGAGCTCCAAATACTTTTACTACTATCAGTTTGTCTACTGTGCGAATTTGGTCAATGGCTGCCATTCCCTTTATTTCAATAAATTCTACTTTAATTCTTGTCGGATATTTCTTTAGTGTTGATGTGAGAGGCGCAATCACAATTTTTTTTAATTGTAGTTCATCTCATTGGGTGAGATGACCACACATGGTCTTGTTTTCTTAATATCACTCCCAATAGTAGGATCTAAATTAATAAATACTATCTGGTATTGGCTAATTTTCATTCCCAATTTACATTTTCATCAAAAAAGTCTTTCATCAATAATTTATCGTCTCCATTATTTCGCATTTCTTTGAATGATTTCGCCCAATTGGATCTTGGCTTTTTTACGGGTTCAATGATAATACAGTGTTCCTCCATTCTTAGGTTAACCACTTCTTCAATTTCATACTTTTCGAGTATGGTTTTGCTTAAATGGAGTCCCTTGGAGTTGCCTATTTGTATTACCTTTGCTTCCATTACTGGGTCTTATTTTACATAAGTTATTGCAAAGTAATCATATTTTATAAATTATTATTGAGCGCTGCAAAGAAAGGCTTGGCAAAGGTTCGAAAAAGCTGGGATAGAAAGCACAACTGTTTGAGCACGAACTATATTTGATTGAAGTACAACTGTTTGTTTACGCATCAGAGCTTTTCTTTATTTTCTTTTAACTTTTCTATTATGCGTTCGTGCTATACAGCCCACAGGGATCTTTCTTTCAATGACGCACTATCTTTATTTCTCAACAACAAGTTTTTTTGTCCCACTAATATCTGGTGTTTGAACTTGCACCACATAAATTCCTGCTGCAAAATCTTTTGAATTACTCCTATTTTTTGTGTATTACTTGCCATTGTTGAATATATTATTTTTCCGGTCATATCGGTGATCATTACATCAACTTTTTTTTAGCTGTATCCTAGATCGATGGTGAGATGCTTGTTGGCAGGATTTGGTAAAAGGTTTATTGCCTGATTCGAAACTTTTACAAGGCGCTATAACTAGCTGTAGGTCTTGTCTTTTTTGTTTTGTTAGTGCGTTAATGGTCTTTTTTTTATCATTCCACCTTTGGTGTCTTTCACACTATTCATTACCACAAATGCGGTCGGTTCAATTTTTTCTATTTCAGTCGTCAGTTTACTAAGTTCAAGCCTTGTAATTACTGTGTAAATAATGTCAACTTCTTTGGTTTCGCCACGTTTTCCATAACCTCGTTTGCCGCTGTAAACCGTCACTCCGCGCCCCATTTTATTTATAATTATTTGTCGAATATCTTCACTGTGAGAAGAGACGATTGTAACGCCAATATACTCTTCAATACCTTCTACAATAAAGTCTAAAGTCTTCGAAGCGGCCAGGTATGTAATCATTGAGTAAAGTGCAATTTCAATGCTTAAGAAGTATGCTGAGGCGCCAAATATGAGGACATTCATTATGATGATAATGTCGCCAATTGTGGTCCTGAATTTGCGGCTTAAAAAGATAGCGAGCACTTCTGTCCCATCAATAACTGCGCTGCCGCGAATTGCAAAGCCAATGCCTGCGCCAAGAAAAAAACCACCAAATACGGCTACTAATAAATTGTCATTGGTTACATTAGGGAATGTAATCGTAGCCAGAACAATTGATAGTCCTGTTATGGCAATGGTCGTCTTGATGGCAAATTGCTTTCCCATTACATTATAAGCAAGAACGATAAAGGGAATATTTACGCAAATAATCAGAATGTATAGCGGAATGTTCGTAATAGCAGAAATGAGCAAAGATATACCTGTGGCTCCGCCATCAATAAAATGGTTTGTAAGTAGAAAGCCTTTAAAACCAAATGATGCGGAGAAAATACCTATTGTTATAAGAATGAAATCTTTTAATTGTCGTTTAAGGATTATAAGGAGCTCCCTATAGCCTTTGGCAAGTTCAAAGTCTGTATAATTCTTTTTGTCCGCTGGTTCATCCTCATTGTATTGCAGTGTTGTTTTGATGATTATTCGTTTCCAAAAAGAATTCATATTCTGATTTTATTTATTATTAGTTTATTATTGAAGGTTGCGTAAATGCATTGCAGTTGGGTACGACTTGTTTTACGTTGTCTGGATGCTGCCACCCGATTGTATTCGCAGGCAATGATTTTTCATAATGCTTGGCATATAGCGTCTGCCAATCGAAAGCACTACTCATTGGTTTGCAAATGTATCATTCGAATAATCACTGCATCTGAAGCCAAACCCTGAGTAGTGGCAGGGCTTTATTATTCTTTTATTTTGATTGAGCCTGCACAAGCATCGCCTTCTTCTATTCCATTTAGCCAAATTTTCAATTTCATGATTCGCTGTTTGGTTAATTCTGTTAACGCATTGCTCCAGCACATAGGAAAAACACTACCATATTGCGTTTTTTTGTCTTCTTCCGGAAATAATGCATTCATTTCAGCATCCCGAAATTTGATCCAGGCGTTTTGTGCGGTTTTAAATTTGGCGATAAAGATTTTGTCGTCCTTGTAATCATTAAGGATTTTATTGTAGACCGAATTCAATTCTTTGTCAGCTTTCTTATAATTGGCGTCGGCATCCTGATTCATTTTTGATTGCGTCTGCGCAAAACAGAAATTCGAAGCTACAAAAAGCGTTAAGATGATTTTTTTCATATTTTGTTTAGATGTGTGATTTGACAAGTATGTTGATGACAATTCCTCGGCTTGGCGAAGTGGGGGAATTCGAAGCACGAACATTCAATCTACCACAAATGTTGACTAAATTCACAAAAGTTTGGTTAACCGTAGCTTGTCTCGCCTCAGGAGGAATCACCTCATCTGACGAAGAAGCCCGGTTAGAAATCGTTTTTCTGTCCATTAGTTGGATTGTTCAGTTCGTCAAATTTGGCTTTCATTGTCGGGTTGCCGTACGTCAGCTTCTTAATGGTTAAGTCTTCGGTTTTTTCATTTGCCAGGCGAAGATTGTTTTCGGATGATAACAAAGCGGCTTTGGTCTTCTCCAATTCCTTGATGGTCTTGTCTATTCCGTCAATGGCTTCTTTGAACTTACGACTTGCCAGGTCGTAGTTTCTGGCAAAACCTTCTTTAAACCTGTTCATCTTATCTTCAAAGTTGGTAATGTCAATGTTTTGACTTTTCACCAGGGCAAGTTCTGCTTTGTATTGTATGGAGTTCATCGCCGCATTGCGAAGCAAGGTAATGATGGGAATAAAAAATTGTGGCCTCACAACATACATTTTAGGATACTTGTGTGATACATCCACTATTCCAGAATTGTAATACTCACTGTCCAGTTCTAACAGCGAAACAAGAACTGCGTACTCACATTTTTTCTCTGTTCTGTCTCTGTCCAGTTCCTTAAGAAAATCTTCATTTCTTTTTTTTGTGGCCGTTTCATCACCTTCGTTTTTCATTTCAAACATGATGGAGATGATTTCATTGCCGGCATCGTCCTTTTCCCTGTAGATAAAATCACCTTTACTTCCGGATTTGGCGTCGTTATCTTTTTCAAAATAGGCTTTTTGGAATGCCGTTGCGCGTAGTTTATTAAATTCTGTCTCACAATGTTGCTCAAGCGTTTCACCGATCATCTTTGTCGATAGTTTTTGCTTCATATCCTTTCGAAGTGCAATTTCTTCGTCTTTGTGTCTGATGATGGCGTCCTTTTCTTTGAGCTCGTTCAAATAATGCTCCGTCAATGATTTTTTGAGCAGCGCTTGTTCTGTCTCTTTCATTTTTAATGAATTCGTCAATTCGTCACGTTCTTTTTCAATCTTTTTAGTGGCTTCGCTGATGGCTAACTTTTTTTCTGTTTCTGCATTGTGTATTTTGGCTTTGAGTTGCGATAGTTCACTTTCCTTTTGCGATAATTTCTGCGTTAACTCAATTTCTTTATGGGCCTTGAGGTCTGCTAATTCCCGGTCTTTTTTGGCCAATTGTTCCTGCAATATATTTTTAATATGAGCTTCCGCCAATTTTACGGCACTTTCCTTTTCTTTTTCGGCCAATGCCAGCCGATGGAGAATTTCTTCCTCAAACTGGTGGTCGCGAACTTGTTTGAGTATGTCCGCAAAACCTGCTTCGTCTACTTTAAATGCTTTCTTGCAATGAGGGCAAATTATTTCGTTCATTAATTTTATTTTGATTGTTTCATATCGTTTTTAAAAGGAGTGTAAACCATTCTACGCTTTGAGTTCATGCAGGTTTCGGTGCATCCCGCATTTGCGGGATCAAGCAGCAATGCGCTTGAATTGAAGTACAAAGATCCAAATTTGCACAGCCTGTCGAACGTCAAGCGGGATCTTCCTTCTGAAGCGGGAAAGGTAGTACAGCCTCCAAATATGCCAATTGTGCGTTGGTTGAATTTTAAAATTATTTGTGCGGTGAGAAAAAATAAAATAGATACCGTCTGTCAGCATGTCGGGTTCGATGTTAGCCGTTTGTAATATCGTTTCCATTTCTTGGTTCACCTGTCAAAATAGTTTACTTTTTCTTTCTTTTTTTGTCGTCTGCTTATGGTTGTCGTGTCGTTCTCTACGCTTGACGCTAAAATTCGTATTGACCTGTGTTTTGGTCTAAAGTTGCATTTATTAATAGTATATGCTAGGCGTTAAGGTTTCAAAGACATTCATTATCAATATTTTAAGGAGAGTTAAGTTGCTACGCCTTGTAAATATACGAAAAACAATTCATTACTTCTTTAGGTCAAATAAAACCAGCGTTTTGCCCAAATCATCAACCGTAACAGTGCCTCAGTCTTAGTGCAGTCGGGTAAGAATTCACTTTAGAACCAATCCCTGACTTGAGCAACATTATTTGTAAGCTGGCCAGGTTACATACAACTTGCTCACTTTTTGTGCTGATAAAAATTGTATATATTTTGCTTTCTGTGGACTTTAAACTATTATATGTTGCTCCGTTTGCATGCTAAGGTCGGTTTAATCAAGGTGTTCGTTGAAATCTATTGTACGATTTCAAACGAATACTCCCTATTCATTATCTTGCTCACCTCAAATGCACTGAGTATAGTCAAAGTTTATTTGGTCGTAGGATACCCAGCCTGTATCCCAAGATTCTCATAGTCAGTGTCGTTGGGTTCCCAGAGTTCAATCTTGTTACTGTCGGGATCCATGATGTGCACGAATTTGCCATAGCTGAAACTTTCGATGGTGTCACAGATCGTGACGCCTTCCTTCCTGAGTTCTGCCACCAGCATGTCCAGATTGGCTACGCGGTAGTTGATCATGAAGTCTTTGCGGGAGGGTTCGAAGTATTTGGTGCTCCCACGGAATGGGCTCCACTGTGTAAAGCCTTTGCGTGTCGAATCTAACGCCTGCCGCCACTCAAACACCGATCCATAGGGATTGACACTGAGCCCGAGATGCTGGCTGTACCACGCGCGGATTTTTTTCGGATCGGTACACTTGAAGAAGATACCGCCGATGCCGGTAACTTTTCTGAGCTCCGGATGATTCTCCTGATTCGTGCGCTTGTAATTAACGCTTAATCCGAGGCCAAAAGAACTCAAGGTAAGCAGAAGGAGAACTGTAATTTTTTTCATGGTTGATGTATTTCTATTTTGCAATATGGGCATCCAGGCAGATCAATAACTTCAATTATTCCAGACTGCTGCGAATGGCCGCTTCCAGCACATGCAGATGAATATGTTCGAGGCTTTTGAATTTGATGCAATAACTGGTGACATTGGCCTTGCCAATGGTCTTCCCGAAATGTTGAGATAAATAACTTTTCTCCAAACCAAAAATATACACGGAGATTCCGCCGGTGTTCTTGCTGAATCCGACTTTGTAAAAGTCGCGTGTCTGGCCGCCTTTGTATTGTATAACATGCAGGCCATATCCGACATTGGGATTGGTGACCGCCTTACCCTTGTCATCCCTGCCGTCAAAAAACCACGCTCGACTGCCCGGCATGATCTTCAGGATCAACGCCTGAAGGGTGCGTAGTTCCGAACGGGCGGGTTCAATGTGGCTGTCAATGAACTGTTCAATCTGGGTGGTGACTTCCATAGGGTAAAAATAGTGTAAAGCAGGATCATTTCATTCAATGCAGTATCGCAAAAAGAAAGTCTTCTATCTATTCAGAATTTTAATCGGTAATTTTTAGCCAGAACACTCTCTTGTCTTTTGTTAGTATAGGAATCTGATCCCCTGAGATGAATACATTGTCCGGTAGCGGAGATTCTTTGATCAGTTCCGGATTGGTATCCGGTATATCAAATTTCTGAATCAAGTTGCCTTTGTCTGTTATGCTGTTCAAATCATTACACATACCGGGCTCCCTGATTTCGATAAAATAATATGCTGTCGGATTTATTAAATACACACCTTTTTTCTTTGGCACCAAATAAATTAATGAAATTTCACCCTTGTTCAGGGCGCTTTCAGTAATGTTGGCACGCAATGAAGTAAATTGACCATTGCTAACGATCGTATGGTAGCTTAGAGATGTTGAATCTACGACAATGTCAAACAAAGCTGAAGAATCCCGCCTAATATAGTTTTCTTCTCTCACTCCTGCGTAAACGTAAATTGGAACATCGGAACAGTGGATATCGACCCATTGTCCGGTTCGCTGGTCATACATGCTATTGTTGTGCACAACGATATAAATTCTGATCGTGTCATTAACTTTATATGTTTTTTTCGCTGGAAAGACTTTAAACGGTAACTCCAGGTCATAGATATTGCGATAGTATGAGTCGAAGTCTTTATTACATTGGAAGTCGCACAGAAGCAGCGACAATAAGGGCATTAGAAAAAGTATTTTTTTCGTGTTCATCATGGTATTATTGACGTAAAATTATGAATACAATGTCAGAGTTATATCCGTAAAGGTATAAAAATGTTTCTTTCAATGTGGAACTATTATTCATATTGAAGTTCCTCCGGAAGGCTGTTTATATTTCTTTTTAAGGGCTGGGAAGGATTGTGTTAATCTAATAAGGCTCATGATATCAGAATGATATTCTTCGGTCATCCTGTTCTTTGCGGATTGAACGCAATCAATATTTAATTATTGATCTAAGCAGTTTATTGCACGCGGAGTAGTTTTTCAATTTCAGTCTTTAAAATGGGAAGATGTCGAATAATAATTCCCCAGATTACTTCATCCGAGACAGAGTCATAACCATGAATGATTCTGTTTCTGACGTCAACTAATTTTCTTGAGTTTGATAAATTAATTGTTGCATTTTTTTTTAGAATTCGATTCATTGCCTCCCCAATAATTTCAATATTCCTTTCAACGGCTCTTCTTGTTCGTATGTCAGATTGATAATCTGCAAAAACCTTCTTCTGATTTAAAAAGAAGTCGTCAATTTCTATGATAGCATTTAGGATGTCGTAAAGCCAGGCCTTGATTTCATTGTCCATAAATGAGATGCCTTTGTTGGTATAATGACTGCTTAAGGAATGGATTTTTTATAGCTTTTTCTTCTAATAAATCTACTGGTCGTTTGAGCATATCCTGCAGTGAAAACTTTAAATCAAAGTAATTGTCAGCATACTCTTCTAGTTCAATGTTTGAAAAATCCACAATGAGATCGACATCGCTTTCACTATTAAACTGGTCAGTCAAAACCGAGCCAAATGCATAAAGACTTTTAACCTTATGGTTGTCGCAAAGTTTTCTTATCTCTGTCAAGTATTTATCAAGTACATTCATGAGTCAAGAATAATTGGCTCAAATTTACAACATTCTTCTGAGTATATGACAATTTCTTAAAACAGGAAAAATTGCCATATTTGTGGTTGACATTCAATCTTTTACGATTAATCCACAAGATATGGCAACTGAATACAAAGGTAGTGCCATCCTGGAAATTTTAGAAGGTGAACTCGAATATTTGAATCTTAGCAGATTAAAAATTATGGCCTTAATGATTGAGGCGATTGTTAAAACCCAAACTATTTGTTTATGGAAATTGTGTGAGGTAATTCCTTCTAACGCAAAAGCCCTAAGTATTAATAGGCGACTTCAACGGTTTGTTTCAGAAGTTGTATTTAATCCATTAGGTCTTGCTAAAATAATTGTACGGTTATGTGGCACCAGAGATAAGGTATATCTTATAATGGATAGAACAAATTGGAAATTAGGCAATTCCAATATCAACATTCTTATGTTATCCATGAGCTATGAAGGAAAAGGAATTCCATTGTTTTGGAAGTTTTTAGACAAGAGAGGTAATTCGAATGAAGACGAAAGAGTTGAATTATTGAATCAATTTAAAAAGGCATTTCCGGAATTAGAAATCGCTGGATTCCTTGCAGACAGGGAGTTTATTGGCGAAGACTGGTTTAAAAAATTAAATGAATTGAACATTCCATTTGTAATCCGGGTTCGCAATAATTTTCAAATATGTAGAAAATATAAGTCGCAGAATATTAAGAATCTATTTCGAAGATTGTCAGTCAATGAATACAAGATAATTCATCGCAAGCGAATGGTATTAAATGTTCCATTATTCATCTCTGGAATGAAAATATTGGACAAGGAAAATAGAGTTGATTATTGTATAGTGGTTTCAAATGTAGATCATGACAATTCTTTGGAAGTGTATAGAAAGCGATGGCAAATCGAATGCATGTTCAAGAATTTGAAAAGTTCAGGATTTGACATTGAAGCTACACATTTAACAAAGCATGAAAGACTTAATGCCTTGTTGTCTGTTGTAAGTATAGCTTATGTGTGGGTTGTTAAGGTTGCAGATAAAATGGTTCAAGCAATTAAAAGTACTAAAACTTTAAGCCATGGAAGGCGTCCAATCAGTGAATTTAGACAGGGGCTTAGAGAATTGAAAAAAGCCCTATTTATTTCTAATACAATAAGTTATAAAGACTATGTTCAGATTTTGTCATATACTTAGAACATTCTTAATAATTTGAAAAATCATGTCAGATCAAAATGTACTTTGAATGATTTACAAATAATTTTTCGGTCTTGCATTCGAATCGCCAAATTGAGAAATCAATACGTACTAACTTTCACTTGAAATAAAATACCATGCGATCTCATCATATATGCCTAACAAACAATGTTAATTTCGTAAATGGCCATTAGAATTTTGTAAGGCCGGGCAAATTACGTTTTAGTCTTTGATACATCGTACAGAGAAACCGTTCTCTTTATTGTAATCATAACGCGCGACACTTTCGAAATCAAATCCCAGGTACCAGTACCAGGCACTAAGCGCGTCATTCTGTGTGGCGGTCCACCAAAAGCCGTTCCGACCCAGACTATTAAAACTTCCATCAAAGTTACGGCTGCCTCCAGGTAGTCCGGCAAATCCGCTGCTATTGGTAGCATTGGTATTGGGGCTTTGCCAATCCAGTGTTCCTGAACTTTTTAGTTTGCCACCGGCAATATTGATTCCACCCAGATTGTTGGCAAGGTTGGTCCATTCGGCATCGAATGGTATATGCCAGCCCTTTGGCGCGAGACCACGCGGATCATTCACAGCGTACCAATTGTATAATTTGCCGAATTTAGTTTTATTGATGGAGTCATTGTTGTAATAACACCAGGCAGGTTGTTGATTGAAACCAGCCCTTTTCCAATCAGCAATAGTCCTGGTTTCCGGAATGATATCGCCGTTGCGGAATTTGTCTGCGTTGAGATTATCAGTCATCCATATTTGCTGACCTATAGTAACTTTATTGTATGGATCTTCTTCACTGGTAGAATTGTCTTTGCAGGATACGGAAAGGCTTAATAAAAGAAGCAGGATCAGAAGATAAAAAAATGCAATTTTCATTAGGTTTTTTTTCGATAATTATTTATAAAGTTTTATACAGCAATTGAAAATTTCTTTTCTGCTGAATGGAAGTTTTTACTGGATAAACTTAAGCCGGTCTTAAACACGTGATGACATTGTTTGTCATAAATAACTCAGCCACCATTTCTCCTTATGACTGGACTTATAGGCATCATACCATTTGCAGACCGGATAGAGCAGCAGGATCACGACGAGCCATACAAGATAGACGACAAGAAGTTCTTCGCCATGTCCGGGTACGACAAAGAGAAATGGGAAGTTCTGACCAATATTCCACACATCAGCCATCGTGTGCCCGTGCGCAAAAAAGAAAATCACCGCAATCAGGTGTATAAGGTACAGGTGCAGGATGTAATAGAAGAATGCCGTCCTGCCGAAGGTCTTCATCATATTTAAAAACTTATTCTGCGCCAATTCAAGGAAGGATAATGCAATCAATCCAACGCCGATGGTGATGCACAGGAACATCAGCGACGGCGGATATTTGGTCACTTTGATGAATGAGAGGATGGTCTGCGTTAGTGTGGGCTGGCTGGTCCAGTCTGAAGGATCGCCATACCAGTTGGTAAATCTAACGATAACGAAAATAAGCAGTAATACAAGTCCTGCATATCGCAGTGTGCGGATTCTGTTTTCCACAGGTACACGGAATTCAAAAAGCTTTCCAAGACAATAGCCTAGCATCATCAGTCCCGTCCACGCAACAAAAGGGTAGACCAGCATGGCGTGATGATTGCCGTTGATCGTATACATCTTAAAAAATCCTGTATGAAAGATATCCCACCAGAAATTGGCATGGAATCCTTCGCCGGCTTCGACAAAATCTAGCGCATTATGTCCCAGCACAATGATGCTTCCGGTGATCAGCAGCGCGGTGTAGGAAAAATTGAGCAGCAGGAGTACGCCCAATATGACCATGCTGATGCCAATGGCCCAGATCACCTGGAATGGAAAAATATTGAAGAATGGATTAAAGGTCCATGCAAAAGCTACAAGCGTCCACTCGGCCAGAATGAGCCAGAGGCCGCGCTTCAAAACAAAAAGGCCAAGTTCTTTTTTGGTCTTGCGAAGACTCTGCAGATAAATGGAAGTACCGGAGAGCAATACGAAGATCGGCGCACAGAAGTGCGTAATCCATCGGGTGAAATAAAGCGGAATGTTGTACGAAGCGATGTCCAGTGGATCCGCCGTGTTGGCGGTCACATGAAAATAATCGCGGACATGATCGAGCGCCATGATGACCATCACCATGCCGCGCAGCATATCGATGGATTCAACCCTTTTGGTATTAATCATTGGTCTGCATTGAGTGATTGAAGCTGACACGATCCCTTCATACGATGGTCGTGCTTTCACAAATGTATCAAAATTTGATTGTGCAAATGCCACACGGTTATATTATAGCTATACATGCCAGTAGAACAGCGATCGACATTGCGTTGCGGTTACAGAAGATGCGCTTTGAACCATTGCATAGCCAGCTGGATGGCCTCATCGCGTTTTTCCATGTAGGGAGAAAAATGATGGCCATCGATGTACGCCATTTTTTTCGGTTCAATAGCCTTATTGTACGCATCCATGATCTGTCCTTCCGGCATGATCTCATCGCCGCGCGCAATGATAAACAGCTTGGGTACGGCGCCAATCAGAGGAACATAATATCCGGGTTCATATTCCAGTTGCATCTCCAGGCTCCGGAGCGTAACAGAATTTTCATAGGTTGGCGCGTATGACTTAAAACTTTGGATAAACTCCCAGGCGTGCGGACTTCCAATTGCTGCAAAGTCAGTGGCCGATGGGCTCGCCACAGGAATTTTGGCTGCTGCACCTCCCTTAATCCGTTGCAACCGGTCTGCCTGAAATTGATGGTAAAGAAAATTTTTACTTCCTTGCGGTAGGTGTTTTAAAAAAGCGGAACCGCTGACAAACGGAGTCATCGCCACGAAGCATCTGACCCGTGGATCCATCGCACTGACCGCAAGAACGTGCCCTCCTGAATAACTGCCTCCCCAAAGACCGATTCTTTCCGGATCAACTTCAGGAATGGTCTCCAGAAAACTGATGCCGTCGCGATAGGATTGCACTTGTTGCCAAGGGTCTGCTTCTCCGCGCACGTTGCCATCACTGGTACCGAAATTGGGATAATCAAAAAGCAACACAATCAACCCTTCCTCGGCAAAAGCGGATGCAAAAAACTGGTAATTGCATTCGCGGGTACCTGAAAATCCGGGCGCCATGACGATCGCTGGAAGTTTCTTTCCTTTCGATGTGACCGGAATATAAAGCCAGCCCTCAAGCTTCACCCCTCCGGAAATAAAATGTACATCTCTCCTTGATACGGTCGCTGACACTGCATTTTGCGAATATGTATTGAGGGTTATCAGAAAGAAGAATATTAAAGTGATTTGTGGAATGGCTAATTTTATCATGCAGTTAGATTAATCATGAACAACCCAGATTCAGAATGAGGAAATATCTTGTTTCCGCTAAATTATAATATTCTATACCATCAATAATCTTACCTTGAATCGGAATCATCCTTAACAAAATTTCAATTGCTGTTAAGGATCTTTAGATATGCAATCCAGGGGCCGACATCCTCCTGGTACTGCCTGGCCATCACCCTTGCAATCTGGGCGATGTGGTTGAGATCGTGCACGACCCAGGTGGATAAAAGTTGCGAAAGGCTGACTTCTCCGAAGGCAGGGTGTATTCCTTTTTTCTGTAAGGCCTCCATCGTCAGGTTTTTTGACTCAAGTATTTCAATATTATGAGACCGGAGTTCGGCGAATATCCGCAGTAGTTCTTCGAGTGATTGACCTTGGCTCGCCTGAAATTGTGCAAACCGGTCAAAAGGTTTGAATTTTTTATCCGCCTGTTGACCCAATATGATTTCCATTCTCGGGATCCAGTCTGTCTTCTCGCCATGTATGAGATGACCGATGATATCGTGTGCACTCCAGCTGTCGCCACCTTCATTCACATGGCTCCAGTCTTCTGAGATTCCAGACAACAAGGAATGCAGCGTGTCTGGTGTACGGCTCAATATTTCAATGGCTTTGGCGAATTCAAAACGCATATTAATCGAGGTTGAGCGCTTGGTTTTTATTTCGGAGATCTCTTCCTCCTTCCAGCACTGATTTGAGGTTTAGTAAGTAAAATGTCCAGCCTGTTTTGCAGCCCAGGTGCCAGTTGACCTTGGCTTCTTCGTGAATGGGAATATCGGTTTGCTGAAGTTCAATGATTGTCTCTGCATGTTCATGCAGGATACGTATATGGACGATGCCCGCAGATCCAAATTTGAATCTGATAATTTCATCTTTTTCAGGTGTCAGGAATTCGCCTTGCTCTGAGACACTGTCGGGGTAACCGTGCCATTGCCAGACATAGCGATCCATAGCTTGTATTGCTTCATGACCCAAACGAACGTTACCATTCGGATCCTTCAAAATGGCAGAGCGAAGAAACCAAGTTTCCAGTCCGGACGGTGTGCTCAACAGCTTATGGATCTGGCTATCCGGAGCATGCACCACCTGTTTTACCGTAAACCGGCTCCAGTCATAATTTGACATTTGATTTGATTTGCTCCGGTAAATTTAATCAGCTTAGGGTAAAATTCTTCTGAAGCCCCATATGAAAGGATCAGAAATTGATGCAGATAAGCTATTCAAGAATCATTTCAATGATCATGAATACTTATAAGGTTCTTGCGCATAGGCCAGTTGACGAACATTTTCAAGGACTTTTTTCATGTAGGTTTTCCAAAATAATCTGGCAAACAACCAGGCCAATGGAGACAGCATCGCCGTACGTGTATACAGGGTATAGGTGTAGTTGACTTGAATTTGATCTTTCGCCAGTTCCAGGGTCTCCCATTCACCGATGAACTGATAAAAACCCAGCATCCATGCCTGAAAATCATCAACCTTGATTTTCCAGTAACGGTTCTCTATTCTTTCAAGTACGGTGTCCCGTGATGCGAATCCTCCTCTTTGTGTCGGGGAAGGTGCGACGAAAACTTTTTTACTTTCGCCAACCTGTCCCCAATGCTGATCTTCTGTACAGTGGGTAACCCTGGGCATGAGGCCATAGCCTGTATGGATTTTTGACACGTCACAGAGCATTGGTGTCTTGAATGCACGTTCGAGGGAGCACTGAAAAATTCCGGAGATTTTAACTTTGAATTCCATATGTGTTGCAAGAATTTATGTGGTCAATTTATTTCGTTTACAATCCGGGATTTGTAATATTCATCACAGGATAAGCCCTAATACCTATTCTCAGTAGCGAGCCCATACAAATTGGCAACGCTAGTCTTGATGTTGAATTAATATGACTATTGAAGTAACTGCGCTGATAAGTTTTTGTTCTTGATTCGCAAATGTATAACGGTTAATAATCATTTAATGTAAATGTGTATTTTGCATAAAAATTGTCGAATGAAAAAGGAGTGTCTCAATTGCGGACATCCCCTTTCGGGTCATTACTGTTCCTTTTGCGGTCAAAAAGCTGAAGTGAGTAGATTGAATTGGAAAAGTCTGGGCGAAGAGCTGCTGCATTTTCTGACACATATTGAAAAAGGATTCATCACGACTTCCGGGCAATTGCTAATCCGGCCTGGGGTGGTGGCACAGGAATATCTTGAGGGAAAGAGAAAAAAGTACCACAAACCGGTAGGATTTTTACTGATCTGGATCGCGCTGTTTACGCTCATTTATCATGGTTCTGAGAAACTGGCGAACGCTGGAGTAGCACATGGCGCAACGTTATTTTCCGATGCGGCCAACAAGGCCATTTTTCGATTTCGAAGTATTGTCGAACTTTGTATTCTTCCATTCTCGGCATTAAATTCATGGTTGGTCATTGCAAGAAACAGACTCAATTACATCGAAATATTGGTGGTATTTTTCTATTTTACTTCTTTTCTTTTTATGCTGCTCTCGCTGCAATTGATACTGGCCATTTTGACCTCAGTCAACTTCCATACTTCGACTTTTGATCTTGTCACCATTGGTATTTATACCGCCTGGCTTCTCTACGCTGGTTTTTCATTTTACAGGCAATTTCACATTCAATACTTGGTGTTGAGAATGATACTATCATTGGTTACGGGTGTGTTGGTGTACTTTGGTCTCGCGCATTTGTTGGGTCTGCTGATGATCCAACTGGGGATTTGAATGGAAGAAAATTTTCTACTGTTCCAGATAATGGTAAAATAATCATTGGCGAAGGGGTTGTCATGATAGAATGTCACAGCACCATCAGCTTTGTGGTGAATATCAAAAGATGATTGCCTATGATAAATAGTGAGTTCAATATTTCTTTTTTCAATGAACTTCTCCGTGAAAATCCAATTCCGTAAAAGTCTTGCCGTCGTATTTCGTGATGGCGTTGCTGTTGGATACAATGAAAATTTCTCCTCCTTTATTTTTGTAAATGTCGCGAATAGAATTGCCGCTCAATCCTTCTGTCGTGGTGTAATTGGTCAGGTGAATTCCGTCATATTTCCATAATCCGGCATCGATTGTTCCGATCAACAGATTTCCTTCATTGTCTGTATTGAGGGCAAAAATTCTGGCCATCGATCCGGGCAGATCATGATATATTCCTGCCAGAAATTTCGGATTGCCGAGAGCTTTTTCCTCGGTGATGTTAGTAAGTGTCTGACCATCGTAACGGTACAAGCCACCGCCGTTGTTGCCAAACCAAAGTATACCTTGCGGGTCTTCAACCATCGCACGAACAGCTGGTCCGGCAAGATTTTTATCTGTGAGGAATGTGGACGTATTCCCTTGTCGCCTGCAGACGCCTTTGGATTGGGTTCCGAACCAGGCATTGCCTGTTTTGTCGATCAATGATGAATAGATGGAGTATGGCAAGTTATTGTCACCGGGAAGGGGATGGAAGTCAGAAGGTTGAATTGAAAAATTGCGAAAAGAAGTCCCATTGTAGAAACAGATCCCTTGGCGGTGTCCGAAGAACAAGCCGCGTTCCGAAGGGTTGAATCCGAAGTAAGGCGCGTTTGTAATGCTGTCTGTGTAATCGGAAAAGGTTTTGCCATCGTAGCGACAAATTCCGTCGCGTGTTGAAAACCATAAAAACCCGTGGGCATCCATTTGAATTTTAAAGATGAAATCACTGCAAAGCCCTTGCTGCGTGGTGATTTGCTTAAGGCTTGTGCCATCATAATGATAGACACCATGCCCGTTACTTCCAATCCAGTAATTGCCATGTAGATCTTCTATGATACAATCCAGATCTCCATGGGCACCGGGAATGGTATCCGCATTGTCTGGTGAAGCTACGTTCAGGACTGGGTGCTGATCACCATTTTGTACCTGACCTTTACACGATGTGAAAATCAGTGCGATCGTTGAAACGAAGACTGTTTTCAATAACGATTGGAATAAGTCCATGGTGAGATATGCTTTGAGGGCGTTATAACAGTATAACGACGAATAAAGTTCGAGATGGCATTCGAAGCCTGAACTAATTGCTCAGGCATGGTGCTTCAACGTTGAATTGGCTATCCAGAGTATATTCGGTTCAGGTTTTGTCTTTCGGCGTAATGTTTAGTATGAGATTCAGAATGAGTCCGCTGTTGTACTGAAAAATGTTTCGGTTATTGACCTCCCTACCCAATTGAAGTATCTGGTTGATAAAGCCCGCTTCTATTTTAGTTGATTTGCCCGGTTTGTAGCCAAACAATACGGCAATTCTGTTTTGATCAAAAACATTTTCGCCGACATTGGATCCAAATCCAATCAGAATTTCGTCGTAAGTAGCGAAATAAATAGAGTTGTTACTTTGATTATTAAGATGGAGCGGAAATTGAAGACGGAACATATACCTCATTCGGTTGAACAGAGGATACTGGTCTTCATGGGTAAGTAAAGGGTCTGAATATCGGCCGATCCAGCGCTGTTCAAGCATCCATCGGTGAGAGAGTTCGATATTGGAGATTCTGTCGTTCAATGTGGCCATTTGAAAAATGCGGTGTTCTGTAAATTGTTTGCCCATTGCATTAATCGGGATGTCGCCGTAAGGGAAGGTTTCCGCCCAGGCATAGCCGATTCGTAATTGTAATCTGACGTTCGGCTGGTAGTTGAGTCCGACACGAAGCAAACTCTGCTGCCAATCTTGAATGAGCTGCGTTCTGCGGAATTGATATTCTGTATGTAATCCAAATTTTGTGGAAAATCGGAAAGTGCCGAAGTAGTTGAACCAGCCAATGTTATTATAGGTGTTGAGTCTTGTGTTTTGTGCACTGACCTGATTGTAAGACAATGTCAAAAGGAAGAAAAAGAAAATATTTATAATAAGTTGATCAAAGTCTTTTTTCTGCATTTTTTCCGATTTTATATCCCAGGCTTAACATAAAAAGATGCCTCATGGATTTGGTATCTGCCTGCAAATGATTGAATTCTTCTGATAATCCAACATAATAGGAGTATCGTGGTTCAAGGACCAATGCGCTGAATTCAAAACGATAGCCAAGCGATCCGAAAGCACCAAAATTAGAACGATTGATCAATTGGTGGATGTCTTTAAGCTGGACAGTGCCATTACTTGGCGGCGTCCCTCCGACGAACCAGCTGTGAATGCCGGATATCTCGTAATGTAAAGTGACGTTGAAGGATAGTCCACAACTCAGCGTAAAGTGGCGCAGGAATCGAAAGGCTATGGGTGCAACATCAATTCCCAGTATATTTTTTGTTATTTCTCCTTCATCGTACATACTACCACCTAGTCCCCCATCTCTGGTATAAAAAGAACCGCCATAATTTTCAAAGTAAAGACAAAGGCTTGGTTTGAAAGGAGAATCTCTGAGGATATTATTTATGTCAACCCCCAGGTAGAATCCTCATTGTGGTTGATATTTTTTTTCAAAGTGACCGCCGGCTTTCTTCGTGTCATAAAAGCCTACATGACTAATAGCCGAGGCAACAGTCAGTGTCTGTGCAAGACAAGAATATCCTGCCATAAATGCTAAAATAACAATCTGGCGCATGCTTAAATAAAATTACGTTCTTTAATCAGGAGGTTTATTACAATTTAGGTGAGGACATTGTTCAATTTGTCAATTTGGATTCAATGTCTATTTCTGAAAGACACAAATTTGAAATGATACAACATTATGGAACCCGATCAATGACACCTGGCTATATCTTCCAAATAAAGCAGATGATGGATTTAGGGCAGATAGTTTAAGTAATTCAGAATTATTAGATCTTCTTTTTGGTTTGAATTTTCATCAAATTTATGTCAGTTTAAGCTTGGTTGAACATGGAGATCTGCCAACCAGGAGGATTCAATTAAGAAAGATATTCCGGATTCTGGGCGACCGGTGTGCTTACGGATTATTTGTTCTGGACACAAGCCAGAGAATTATTCTCGATCAATGGATCGATGATTATTATTCGATGGCTTGTAATGATACAATCTATTTCAAAAGTAATGAAGCTTGTAATCAATTGTTGCGTATGTGGAGACTGCTGTACCCTAAATTAAAGAACTGGATAGGCATTGAAAGTAAATGTGCTAACGGAATGATCTGTGTATTACAACAATTAAGCAATATGGTAACTGAATCAATGGTGGTTGAATTAATTGCTGATGGTGATCAGGCCCTTGCCAATGGCGATACAGCCAGAGTAGAGACCTTAGGAAATTTCTTAGCAAGAGTTTGGAGAGATGTGGACATACCTGAGAATCAGCGAATGCAACGCCGTCCGGTCCGAACGGCAGTAGAAACCCAGCAATGGGTAGATGCGTATATCTATCCAGCCTTGGTGAGATGGAATCATTCTACTATTTGGAAGTGAGTTATTACAGATACTTTTATTCCTTCTGATGTTGCTAACTTGTATTATTCAAATGAATATTCAGGTCTAGATTCATCACACCAATGATCAAAGATTGTTGCGCTGTACATGCATTGATAACGAATAATTTTTATTCGTAGTAATAATTATATATTATAACATATTTTATATGTAATATTTTGTAAATCAATAATATTTGTTTTATTTCTTTACTTCTAACTTTCTAGTAGATTAAGTAAAATAGATAAATACAAAATATAAATACGTATTAATTTTTTTTATGTTTATATATTATGTAAATCGATTTGATAGTATAATGAATATTTTGTTAATTTATTCAATTGCAAAATGCATAAAAAAGAAAGAATTTCGTTAATTCATTATGGACAGTTTATTTATGCTGCAATTTATTCCCTCTATTGGGAATTTCACAGAAGATTCCTTTGGCTGATATGTTGCTAGAGTCTATGTTGCATAAGCGATGGTTGAATTGTAAATCTACAAAATTAGATTTGGTTGCTGAATCTCCAGCACAAGCCAATAAATGTTACAAGTGGTCTGCAAGAGCCTTTGGAACTTCAACTTACGTTGAAATAGCACATAACACTCCGGAGATGGGCAAACAGTCTGTAGCACCAATTAAAACCTATTGGTATAAATGCGAGCGATTCAATAATGGTCAATGTAGTGGACAACCAGAGATGGTGTGGTACTTCAAAGTGTATGTTGTGGAAGCGGTTCAATTAACTTCATTGGTTCTCAATGGAGAATATGTGTATGATCTGAATTCAGGAATTATTCCTTCCATTCCTCCGGAGACAATGGATGAATACAATGATTACAGGTTGAGTGGTGAATTAACTATAGGCGATATTGTTGAATTACCAAAAGATTTATCCATGCTGTCAGTGAACCTTCATTTCATTACGGATATTGGTCAGAATATTCCGGATTCTTATCCTAGAATTGAAGATAGGTCTTTGAGATCAGAGGGATTTTTTCCATTCGTGCAGCAAGATGGATTAAGTAAGGAATATTTACTTAAAATTAAAGCTGAATGTTGTGGTTTAGTAAGTAATGAATTCAAAGTGAAAGTGAAGAGATTGTGGATTGAGAAGTTCAGTCATCCAACCATAAATAGTGCCAGTAAATGGCATGTAGTCGTAAACGATCCGGTGAATTGCGAAGCTTCGGCCGCGAATACGATCCATCATTTCGAATGGTATCCGTACTATAAAGGCTGGACCTTTGAGGATAACATCAGTAATACTTCAATATGGAATAACTTAAAATTCAAACCTGCGAATGGGGTAATGCCAAAATCCAATAGTGAATTTGGGGATAAATATGGTGCAATCCTGCTCAAGTGTTCAGACAAGAAAGGAAATGTTATGGGTGTAATGTCTTCCAAAGAAATTATAAACGACATTTCTTCTGATGTATTCAATATGTTTGACAAATGGCGTCCTATGAATTCTAATAAAGCCAAAATATTTTTTCATAAGAACGATTTAATTAAGGATGATGATCCCACATTAAATGGAGATGAGCATGATTTTGGAAACATTCCACAATGGTTATATTATTGGAGGAACGATGTCCAAAGATCAGCTCATATTAAAAAAGTTAGATGGATAGATAATCAACCTGGCTTTTTTGCATATACTGGGAGGCCAGATAGAGCAGGTATAACTCCTGCCAGAATAGGTTATAAATTTACACCTATGACAACTAATGTTCAAGATAAAGTAGGAAATTCAAAAATTCTAATAGCTGGAAATAATCTTACTGGAATTTATGCATTTTATTCCGTGATGGTTCATGAATCTTGGCATGCGGATTTTATTACAGAACGTTGGAAAAATGGTTACGATCCTCAAAATGATGCCGAGCCAACCTTAAAAACTTCTAAATTATTAAAGCCAATATATGGAGATTATTATCCAGATAGTTGGGAATCAAACCCTTTTAGTAAACTTATTGATGATTATTATGGTAACAGTGGCTCTATTGGTAATAAGTACGAAGAAATGATGGGCAATAAAGCAGAGAAAGAAAGCTTCCTAAACGGGAAAACAGAGTATTCAAAATCCTATGATTGGTCTTTCGAAAAAAATCCATTATTATCAGATTATCAAGGCAAACAATGGAACAAATAATTATTTAAAGTATGAAAAAGCTATTTGTATTTCTTAGTATATTTATTATTCATTTTAAGGCTATTGGCCAGATTACTAATGCAGATTATTTTTGGAGTTGTATTGATAGTATTTATCAAGACTCAATATGTAATTCAGATTTGGATTTTCTTTACAGGGATAAAGCTGATTCATTAGTTCTAAATGTATTTCAATTCAGTGATACAGTTTTAAGAAACAAAGTTTATCAACTTTTAAATCTAATGGAGGAAGTGCCGAGAGAAGATGAGTACTTTACATTTCGTTCTCCAACTGAAGAAAAGTTCTACTATGATTGTTTAAATTATTATATTTATCAGAAAAAATATGCTGAACTTCCTCCCGAACAAATAATTAGTACAATTTTATCAGAAGGCGCATTAAGTGTTTTAAATTACCTTCCAATATCTAAAGACACAAGCTTTTTGATTGGATTAATAAGAGACTCTATTTTCAACGCTAAAGAATTCGCCTATTCAAATCTGTATCGAATCTTTGATTCAATTCAGATGACCAATTTTTATCATAATAATTCATACTATTTTAAGCAAGATACTCATTTGTTTTTTAAATTATTAGTTGATTTTAAAAGTAATCACAATCCTATTTCATTAGAACTCAGCGATGAAATTAATTATATATCAATGTTTGACACATCTGAATATTGGCAAAAAGAATATTATCAATATATATTTAAAGATGGCCCAGATCCAATATTAAAAAGGTTCGATAGTATATATTGGGCAAATAAACCTGAAGAGGATAGAAAGTTCGAAGATTGGAAGTTACAAAAAGAAATTGAGCGTGAAGAGTTTTATCGCATCAATGACTCTATTAGCCTTGCGACTATATATGATCGTATTGGATTATATTGGAAGTATGCTTATAGCGATACGACATTGTGGGAAGCGAATGGTTCTGTGCCGGTATTAGAAGTGGATGACGGAATGAGATTCGATACACTTACGACCGAAGAGATTTTTAATCGGTTGAAATTAATTGACTTTCATGAAGTATATGATACTGCACAAAGCATGTGGTCTTTGAATCACAAGGTGGTGGTCATACATCTCCGCAAGATCTTTCAACTATTAGGCGACCGTTGTGCTTATGGATTATTCTTTCCGGATTCAAGCCAAAGGCTTGTGCTGGATCAATGGATCGATGATTATTATGCTATGGCTTGTAATGATACAGTTTTTGACAAAAAAAGGGAAGCAGGTCGTCAATTACATCGTATGTGGAGATTGCTTTATCCAAAATTAAAGAACTGGATTGATATAGAAGACAAATGCATTGATGGAATGCTAGGCATTTTAAAGCAATTAATATATTTAATAACTGAACCAATGGTCTTGGATATCATTGCTGATGGAGATGCAGCATTTGCAAGCGGAGATTTAGCAAAAGTAAGTTACATTGGATATTTCTTAGCAACAATATGGAGGGATGTGCAAGTACCGGAGAATCAAAGAATCCAACGCCGCCCTGTTCGAACCGCTACGGAGACCCAGCATTGGGTGGATGCATATATCTATCCAGCCTTGGTGAGATGGAACCATCCAACCAGTTGGAAGTAATTCAAACTAAAGATAAAAATTATGAAAAATATTCTGATTGCTCTAGTAATTCTTATCGGTATTGATCAGGCTTCTGCACAGGTTTACATTTACCAGATAGTCGATAAAAGTAATGATCTTACAACGGGTAAGATTATCTTGAAGGATCATCCTTATGGATGCCCTCCATATACCATTCAGGTAAAGGGTAGAACCAGCGGCTATGATGTCACTAGACCAAATCAGAATCCAGGACAAAATGGTAGTGTAATGTTTATAAGTTTGGAAGCAGATAAGTATGATATTCAGGTGAGCAATAGCAATGGTTGTACCATCATGTTATTTGCAGAAGTAAAGAATTGTGCAGGTTTCGATATTAGTATGGATATTCCACTGACTTGCAATAGCAATCATGCTTTGGTGCATGCTAATATTGATGTTAGTTTAAGAACTCCACCGATTAAATATGAATGGATTAATAAGAAGACTGGCTTAAGCGTATATTATTGGAATAATGATGGAGAGAATTTATATCCGGGGAATTATATTGTTAAGATCACCGATGACGGTGGAAATGGTTGTATGACCATGAAAGAATTCACCGTGGATAATTTTAGCTTCAATATCTCGCATACTGAAACAAAATTATGCAAAACGAAGGATGATTGTCTTATAAAACTTACAGATGCTAAGGGAATGACATTTCCAGGCAGAAGCTTCAATTACCTGTGGTCAGATGGACTAAATAATAATGGCAATTCTGTACATAATAGAGAATTAAATGTGGCTACATCATACACTTTGACGGTTACCGATCAACTGACACAATGTACGAAGTCCATTAATATCCCCAAAGGTTTAAGAGCCTCAAATGCTGAATTTACAACGGAGAATTGCAAATTATTCAGTTTAAAGCATTACTACGACGCCAATGATAAAGGAACTGCTTCTTTTATATTTAATAATTTGTTGGTTCCTCCAATCAAATGTCAATTATATTCTAAATTAACGAACAATGGTACATGGATCATCGGGAATGCCTACAATGTTAATAGTACCAGTGATATACTTAAGATACAATGGATGTTGCCAAGGTATTATAAACTTTGTGTATCCGATAGTAAGTACGAATGTGAAGAAGGTTGTGTAGAATTTGAAATTCGGGAATGTGACGGGATTAAGAATCAAGTTGTTATTTCTGTACTGGACAAAGTATTGCCAATGGATGATCCTAATTTTTTTGTTCAAGTTGGTGTAGCAAATTCTGGTGGTCCTTGTATGTTTAAATATTATATGGGTTCAGATCCTGATAATTCCTCGAATTATATACTTAAGTCTGGTAATATTATTAATTATATCGAAGGATTAAAAATTTACAGACCTGGATTCAAAGACATGGGAATCCAGGCAATTTGCCCTTGTGGAATTTCAAAAATTGCGGTTAATGTATTTCCATGTAATATTAATTGGAAGCTTAACCCAATCGAAGAAACCATAGTAAATTTATGTTATGGCACGCTTCCGGATAATACAGTATGCAATTATAATCTGACTGGATCGGTCAAATTGGTTATTGATGTTACCAAGAACTTTAATAAAATAGGCGCAGGCGGATATCTTAAAACTGTTAAATGGGAAGATAACGGAATGAACGCACAACTTAGTCAGAGTGGAAATATAGTTACAATTACCAGAGATTTTTCAATGCCTGGAGATTATAATTTGACTTTTATTGATGGGCTGAATTGTAAGTATACTCATAATATAAAAGTAAAACAAGGATTTAGTTACGAGACCCTTGGTGCTTGTACCTATAAGACCTATTGCGATGAGACATTTAAGGAACCATTTAAACATGCAACTATATATCTAACAAATGCTAATAGCTGTCAGGCACAAATAAGTTGTGACGGATCTTATACTCAAACAATACAAGGCAGGAAGGTAAAAGGTATGTGGATAGGGAATAAGCCAAACGGTCAATGTGAATTTGTTTCCTATTGTGTATTTGATACAAAAGACGAATTTCTTAACACCGATGATTTTGTATCAGACTTTAAAATTCTTGGAAACCTTGAATTTAAGGGGGTTGCCTTTGATGCGGGAACTAATGAAGGTGATTGCTGTCGAGATAAGAATTATTTAACTGAACAGGACATTTTAACAAAATTACTACATATTGATCACGTTAAATCTAGCGATGATTTAGGATTTGAAGGGGATCTTCCAGATCAACCCTGCGTTGCTATATTGAAATGCGATAATGGCTATTATTTAATACCTGGTTCCGAAACGCGTCAGTATAATTGTAAAGAAGGTGATGAGTGTTATTTGATTACAGATTGTGAGTATGAGAATGTTGGAAAAATAGGCGGTCAGTATGTAACATTTTCAAGTGAATTTGCTTCCTTAAGACGATTAAGAAAGGAACAAAAGGTTTCATTCAGCGATTGTACACCAGAATCTCCCGAATGTAATGGCATTTTTACTATTGCAACTGATGACTTAGATACAAGAACAAATGTTGAATTTCTTAAGTTTGACTTGATTCCAATTCCATTCAACGAAAGCATTGACTTTAAAATTTCATTACCACGCCATGAAAAAAATTATTCTATTATAATTCATGACTTGCTTGGTAACGAAGTATTTTCACGCTCCTACTGCACTAATAATTCAGATAGACTTGAATCAGGAAAAATTCTAACGAACAACTGGTTTTCTGGTATTTATTTGGCAACACTAAATACAGGATCACAAAGTTTGGTGAAGCGGATAATTAAAATTGACTAATATGCGTCGAGAAAAAATTTCTACCTTTGCCAAAAGCAAGAGCTTTGACTGTAACATTGATGGCTAATTGTGAATCTGGAAGCTTTGCCCTAAATGACAATTATTCTTATCAATCCGTTGTTAAATATTGCTTTAAATACTAATTAATATGGCACTTCCAGCTTGCAGAATAATCTAATCATTTGCAGCATTATCATTAATCATCAAGCCTTCTCTTGGGTGAAATTCATTGCATTTTATAAAATACTATGCACTTTATTCTGATTAATTATTACTCTGAGTCATATGATTAATCATTGTATCCGATGGTTTACTATTCAAAGGGAGGACATTCTTGTATGCCTCCATTCGAAGATTCTCATGGGTCACATGCCTAAGGTAAACAGGTTTATTTCCTGTTGCTCCGGTGTAGTTAAAGTGATATTGCCGGAATTTTGAGCTCTCGAATGATCGCGTACCGAAGAAGGGAGTTGCGCTATTTTATCTTTCATGTCTGACGCAAAGAAAGTGATGGTCGGTTTCGAAAAGTGATTGGTCTGATGAAGCCCGATCACTGCGAGCCCGTCAGAGAGGATGGACCAGGGATATGGGCCACCCGATGTAAACATCGTCTGAAAACCCAATTTGAACCAGAATGTAGTTGAAATCTCCAGATCTTTTACGGGTATAGCCAGTTCGCCAAACATTCCGCAGGTCTTGTTGACATATTTCTCCGGATTGGAATAGTCGGATGCTTGCATCCTCAGCATGGTTGGCCCCTTGGGCTGCGTAAATCCTTCTGGAATATGCACCAGGCTGATATTGGTTTGATCGGGAGATTGGAGTAAATACTTTTGAATGATATCAGATGATTTTGGTTTTTCAGCAAATACCAGACCTGCATCATCAATGATCTTCTCAGTGTGTTCGATGTCTTTGATGTAATAAGTCAGGGCGATATAGGGATTCGGGTCCTGCCTCAGCATGATGAGCAAGGCGCCATCGGTGATCTGTATCCATGGGAATGGAAAGTCTATTCTCATGACCTCACTAAAACCCAAATGTGTGTAATATTCAAATGACTTCTGGAGGTCAGATGAGGTCATCGTCAGGGCCGTCACATCGCCCAGTATGGGTACAGGTATTTTGTGCATGATAAAGATGATTTAACTTGGTCATATGATCCACAAATTGTCACGAATTAGGGGCATCAACTATAGCATTATTTGGGATAAACATAGTTCGTCTCCTCCTCTATTGTCTTTACCGGCCGGATTTCTACAGAAGCAGATGGCACAAAGTCAAATTCCGGATTCATCCTGGCAATTTCCACTGCTTCATCATCAGAATCTGCAATAATATGATAATACCCGACCTGTATTTCGCTATCAGGACCTATTGAAATCAGATTCCATGAGTCTTCAATTTTGGTGATAATGGTTCCTTTTCGAAGCAGCGGTTGTGCCGCAATCAGTTTGCCGGCTGATTTTAGTTGACCGATGTAGACTTCACAGGCATGAATAAAGCTGCTGTGTTCAACACTGGACATACTGGCTTTCGCATCACCTGAATTCCGGATATAAAGCATATACTCTTGAGCCATCTTTTGACTGTTCATAAGCTAAGTTAAGGTTGTGGTATTTCAGGTTCAACCAATCTTTTTAATTTGTCAAGACTTTCCTGCCATCCAAGATAACACATTTCAACAGGTATCATTTCGGGTATGCCTGTTTGCTCAATGATCAGTTCAGTGCCACAAATTACTTTTTTCAAAGTCACAGTGGTAATCATCTCACCGGGCAGGTTGGGATCATCAAATTTGTCGCTGAATTGCAGATATTCGTTGGTGACAATCTTGAGGTATATGCCACCAAACGGATTGCTGTTGCCTGTTGTGAAATTTGTAAAACTCATTTTAAACCGACCGCCTTCTGTAAAATTCATTTCATCGACGGTACACACAAAACCGTATGGCGGAAACCATGAAGCCATGGCTGCAGGTTCGCTGAAAGCGCGGAATATTTTTTCTGGACTTGCAGTCAATACCCGGTGAAGGTTTACTGTTCCTGGCATAAGATTGGATTAATTTTTTTTATAAGGCAAAATTACTTATAATCTAAATTTGAAGCTGTCAATACCTTAGTTATATTCTAGCAAATAGACTAGACTTCGATTTTAACATGAGTTGGTCAGTTGGTTTAATACATCGTATGATCAAGTTACAGGATCGAAACAATCTTGACAAGCTTGAACCAGGTTCATGCCCGCGGCTTTGCCTGCCGGAGCGTGATTCTGGCCAATGCAAGAAAAATCAGAATGCATGAGGCCATGATAATCGGTACAAGGAATGAGTAGATAAGATTTACGATTAAAAACAGGCAAAATATGATCAAAAGAATATGAAGGATTCCACGCATGATTTGTGGGTCAGCCTTCTGGCGCAAAAGGTACAAGATGGTCGATGCGGACAGCAACAGCAGTAAGGTTAGTGATGCACTGAAAACAAAAATCAGTTCGTTCATCGTTCGATGATATCCTGCCCCAAAATCAAAACGATAACTATCAATCAGTTTAAATAATTGTCCTTCCGTGTCATTTGCTGGTGCAGGCGTGATAAATAAGGAGGCACTGTGTGCTACTGCAAAAAGCAACTGCGTGACTGCAGCTGCGCTTAACCAAAACTTATAATTCTTCATGGATCAGTTTCATTTTTTATAATGAGAATACATTGAGACGATGTCTATGTTCTGTAAATATAGGGTGGAAACTTGATTGACTTTATAAAACTTCGTCTAGCTTCAATGGGGTAGGGGATTGGCAGAATTACAAGTCGAAGATAACGCTCAATCAATATGGATTCACACAAAGTTGTGGATGGATAATTGTATACCTGGACTAAAAGATGCATTCGCCGGATATTCTTGAGTGCGCTATTGTAGGATCGAGTTTAGTCCATAATGACGTATCGCTGGGATGTCATGATGATGCCACCTTTCATCAAGAGCAGAGAATACAAGGCGGAAGGTATTTTGTGACAGTCAATACATTGCGTCGCGTCATGATTTAAAGTCTTTTGAAGGACCACTTCGCCCAGGCCATTGATCATGAACAGTGTAACACCTTCCAATGATTGATTCGAATGGATAAAGAACTGATCATGGCATGGATTCGGATAAAACCAGATCTCGGGATGCGCCATCGCATGCTCGTCCGTAAGGGTCGATTGGGTCCATTGGATGAGTTCGAGCCCTCCGACCGTGGACTTAAAGGGGAATCCCAAGGTGTGTATGTTGGCGATCGCAATCAGGTCATCATTAACATCTGCGCCCCAGCTGCCGACGTTATCCTGAGCGGGTCCGTACGTACCATTGATCTTTGGATGATAAGGGTCTTTTGTATCCAATGCGAGAATCTGGGAGTCGCCACCAGAGATGAAAATCTGGTGGTGCGCGCTGGAATAAGCTATTTCATTACAGTGACCGTCACTACCATTCCATGATCCAAAAGGTGGCGGTTGACTGGTGCAATTCCAGGGGTTAAGCCAGGCCGCATTTTTCATTTTTGAAGGGTTCGATAGATCGATGGTTTCTATACCGCAAAAATCAACTGTACAATAGGCAAATTGGCCGATCTTGAGAACATGATTGTAATAAGCAATTCCGGTGGTGTCAATCGCTTGATTGACATACTTGCCAAGCTCAACAGGTTTCTTTTTGTCCATGATATCAACAATTCTAAGACCTCCGTTGTCATGGGCTATCAGGATGGTATCGCCTGATAAAAATAATCCTCGCGTGTGATAACCATTGTGATGATTGCCAAAATTTATATCCGGAACAAACTGTGATACAAACCGAATTTGCTTACTGTTGGAGATATCCAGAATAAGTAACCCTTCATCCATTGCACTGAGATAGGCATAATCTCCTTGAATCTGAACAGAAGTACTGCCTTTCGTAAATGCCGTGCTGTCCCATTGGTCTAGCAATAGTGGTTGCAAGGGATTGGAAATATCAAAGATGGCCAGTCCAGCTTTTTCTCCTGCGCCCTGAAAATCGCCAAGTGAGATCAGGAGGTGTGCACCTTCCTGGCTGACTCCGGTTGCCTTGAGGTTGCCAAGTTGTGCCACGGTGATGCTGTCAACAGGAAATGGATGTAGTCTGTCTGAAATATCAAATATGACAAGCCCCAGCTCCTTGGTCGCCAGATAGACATAAGGACGTCCAAGCCGGTCAATGAGTGGGGTGTAACCGGAATAAAGCAGTGAAAAATCAAATCGTCCTTGCGGCTGAAAAATAATACTGTCCCGGTTCTGCGCATTCAATTCAAAAGTTGAAAAATGCCCAAGAAATAGCATTGAGATTACACCTAAGCAAATGTTAATTCTGTGCGACATTGAAATGGATGTATTTCTTCCCGTCATGGAGATGCATTCTTCTGACCAACTCAATGCAGGTTATGTAAAGATACTATGGTCATAATGAAGGCAATTCGTTATTTTAATGATGAATGTATTGTTCAAATTCCAGACTGTCTGTTTGAATATTCCGTCGGGAGCGATCGACAGAATAGTTGATCTTCAGGTCAAACTGGTGTTGCATGCCGTTTGCAAAACTCACCAGGACAAACTCAGCGCGTTGATCCTTGATCCAGCTAAAAATATTGATATAGTATGCGTTTTTCCGTTCGCGCTGAATTCGCATACCATCTTCCGGCGCAATGATCCTGATGGCAGTAGAGTCTATCATCTCTGGAAGATCAATATCCGGAAAATCATCCGGTTGACCGTAGTTATGCTTTCCAATGTACAAGGTGTCAAAGTGCAAGCGGTATTCCTTTGCACTCGCTCGCATGAAATCTCGTATCGCCCGAATGTATAGTTTGCTCAGTGCTTCTAGGGAGTCAGCCTGGCTCTTTTTTTGAACCTGATCCATGATTAATGGAAATGTTTGATCCTGATCATGGTTGATTTTTAAATTGCAGGCGCTTAAGATGAGGATCAGGCTTATGAACGATGGGTGTATCAAGGTAGCAATGAAGTTTGTTAAAATAGGCTTGTTTATTATTTATTGAATTGTTTAAACACTAAATCACAAATCTTGCATTGATAATCATCACTGACAGGTGGCATTGCATGTTCATAAATGATATCTAGTGACGCCATATTCTATAGATATGAATGATCAGAATCATTGTAAAAAAAATAAATGGAATGTAGGTGCTGATATAAGCTGCGGGAATGCTGATAAGCTGAAGCAGAATGCCGGCCAGAATTATTGCGTTTTCTTTTTTAGTTGATATTTCAGCCAGTAGAATTTCAGGAATCATTTTCTTCTTCATGGCATAAAACCAGATAGAAGAGAAAGCAATATTCATGGCCAGATAATTGATGGCAACAAGGTTAACGGCAAATGGATTATAGAAATTCCTTCCGGCAAGGGATGTTGTGTAAGGCGTGGCGGATAAGAAGAGAATGAATAAAAAATTCAACATGACCATCGGAATATCAATCCTGGTCAGCAGTCGGAAAAGGTTGTGGTGATCCAGCCATAGAATGACAATCGTTGAAAAAGAAATAAAGTAACTGATCAGCGAAGGAATCAAATGATACGTGTGTGATTGAATACTGCGGTCATCCGGAAATGCCTCTTCGGGAACTTTGAATTCAAGCACCAGGATGGTCATGATAATGGCCAGTATGGCATCAATGAATGTTTCAAACCTGGCCTTTTCGGACTCTTTCGTAAATTGTCTTGAAATCATGCGAAATGGATATTATCTTAAGCTTAAAGATACTTGTTTTTAAATAATTTTATGTTGCGTCTTAACAAATACTGAAATACCAGATATCTATTCATCTCACGGACATCATGAAACAGTTATTGATTATCCTGAGATTATAAATCTACCTTAGCTTGCGGACTTTGCATCAGGACGGCCGCCTTTGACAACGAGCCATAGTGCCAGGCATATTTCTCCTAAGGCCATTGGCAATCCCAGTATTTTGTTGAGATTGTCGATAAGTTTTTCTGAACCCGGCAGTGTAAGTTTGATCAGATGAATGGCGAAATAGGATACACCTGCGATCAATGTTAAATTCCAAATCCAGCTCGGAATGCGTTGATGCTGTCTCATGAGCATCGCCACCGCAAATAAGTGCGCGCCAAAGACCATCAGTCCGGTTGACCAGATTGTTTCAAAACTGCTGAAGTGATGGCGCATCGAGGCGTAGTCTGTTTCCTGACTTATGTTTTTAAAGAGAAAGAAAATCGCCCATCCAAACAATATGGTGTATACTACCCGGAGCAGTGAAGCAATGAGGGAAAGGGGGTGGTTTTCATCTTTAAAATATTGGAAAAGTGTCCACGACACAATCACATCCAACACGGCAATCATGATCATAGCGACCAACATTAACATATAAAGGATTCTGTGCTCCGACACTAGCATAGTTGCCACGTCCAACTGATTCATAGGGTTAAAGGCCGGATAGGCATACCCTAGTGCAAATCCCGCTATCACCGCCATCAAAAGGAGACTGTAGCCGGTGATTAATGCGCTTGTTCTTTTGCTTGTCATGTTTTGTGATTAAAGATCAATATGATTGTTTCTGCAAAATAAAAGTAAACAAAATAATTTTTCCCTCCATGCTTGTGTCATGGCATCGTTACCAGATGTAAGGAATGATCTTGTACCTGCTTTTTTGAGTATACTGTATGTAGCCATTTAATTCAGACTGGAGGGTGCGGTCCTCCAGTTCAGTCCGGATCAATAAAAGTATGATGGAGACCATCACGGGAATTCCACTCCACACCGAGCCAGTCAATAGCGGAAATGCAGCGAGGGAGAGCATCATTCCGGCATATCCTGGATGTCGGACCACCTGATAGATGCCAGTGTCGCATACCTGATGATTTCTATCTTTCTGAATTCTTACGACGCTCGAAAAATATTTGTTTTCTTTTCGTGCAGTGAGAAAAATAACATGACCAAGAATGGTCAGGATGATTGCCAAGGCGTACAATGTCCAATGAAAGTCAGGTGACCAGTGATGTTTTCCGGAATCCAGGCCGGCAACTGCAATTGCGCACAGATAGGTCATGCCAGACAGCCCCAGGATGATTTTGTCCCATGACTTGGCTCCTGGCCCAGCCTGGGATCGCTCAGTCATCAGCGCGGGGTCATTCCGAATGGTGGCGTAATTCATTAATGCTGTCAATAAAGTAGTCAATAAAAAAATCCATCCCTGAAAAAAGTCCAAAGTGCCAGCAATAGCAAACAACAGAACCGGAAAGAATAACGCTGCAATGATGGTTTTTAGAAAGAATTTAGTTTTCATTTGCTTCTGGAGTGGAAATGAAATAATTTTTCATTATTGAACTTTTTTGTTGCGCCAGTTTAATTTCCTGAACATCGTTGCAGAAAATTAATACGGCAGTTCATTGGTGTCTAAAAGTAAGGCTAAACTAATCCGTTCATGATGGATATTTGACATTGCAATCATAACATGCTTTGTACCGAATTATAATCCTTGACGGATTCGTTGGCCGACAGAATGTAGTGCCTTGTCATAAGTCTCGATCCCATGCCCGACATGGTTAAAGATTTGTACATCTTTTAAGGATCTGATTTGTCTTTTGGCATTCGCTATTGACTTTTGGAAAGGAAACAAAAGATCTTGATCACCAAGCAGAAGATAGGTGTCTACTGTCACCTCTTCAAGTTGTTTGTCCATATAATAGGGCTTTTGTGTTCTGTCCACATAGCGGGTGATCGCAAAAACTTCATAGTCAACGAGCATTTCCAATGCTTCTGGTGAAAGCTGGTGGTTGGGTGCTGAAAAAACTGCTTTGTTGAGAAAAGCTAATACATTGTTTTTGCTCGGTTTGATCAACGGCAGAAGGTTGTAGTAAAGGTTGCGGAGGCTTAGTGAAAATGGCTGGAGACAACCCGGATTAAGCAGGAATGCGGACTTGATTTTTTCAGGACTGACAAGGCAAAGTTTCATACAAATCAACCCACCAAACGATGCTCCGGCAACGTAAGCTTTTTCAATACCGAGTAGTTGTAGAACCTCAGAAGCCCAGAAGCCATAATCTAGCGTTTTAATATCCGGAGTTGCCCCGTCGCTTAGGTTGGGAAGACCGTTGGTCTCGACCATAAAGATCCTCATTCTGTGATCGAAGTGATCCAGTCCTTTGTCAAAATCCCAGATAAGCGAAGTCGTCCTGGCGCCGGGAAAAATAACCAGAGTGTCTGGATAATTCTCCAAGGTATCCAATCCCCAGACCACGGTCTTTCCCAGGGAGGTGATGACCGAATATTGTTCGTACTTCCGCTGATTTAGGTTTTCGAGCCGGGACACCCAATGCTGAAAATATTGATGGTCTTCTGAGGTGTCTTTAAAATGCGATTTTCGATGAATTTTCATATTTCCTGATAAGTACTATAGCGTCAATTCGATAAGTTCTGGCCGACGATCTACATTCTTTTGAGTTAAGAAAGAGGTAAAGGTATAAAAACCAGTCTGAAGGCGATTAAGGATCAGATTTAAAAAGAGTCCAGCGTACACATTCAAGAATCTAATTAAAGCCATGATAACTTCGATCCTATCAATTACAATTGATGGTCTGCTGCTACGATTCATAGAGAAAATCTTCAGTTCAATTGTCAGAATGAGTCATGCATCCGGATCTCCAAGGATGGGAATTTGGAACACTATCCTTTTTCTGGTCTTGTAATAAAGTGCGCTGAAAATGTATTGGAGATTACTATCGTATTGGTGTTGAAGACTAAGCTGGGATGAAAGATGAGAGGATGTTCGAGTCAGGGACGATATCTCCAACCGATGGAACCGGTGACTTGTCTGTATACTTTACCTCTTCTTCTGCAAAAGAAAAATTTTTGTGCGTGTTCAATGGTAATCTCTGCGGGCCCATTGCATTGCGGGCTTCATCCACTCCGCCATCGGATGGTACAAAAACCCGTGTTTTAGATTGGTATGAAGTTCAATCTCTTTGAAATGCGGAATATTATTTTGAGATGCTTCAATTCTTCTTTGCATGCTCACGCCCAGTGTATCTGACTTTTCATAGATACTTAGGATGTTGCCACAGAGTTGAATTTCCGGCATTGTTTGTAAGTCATTTTCCATAAAGCAGCCGATCAGCACAAAATTTAATTCAGGATTTTTAAGATTAGTAGAGACATATTGGGCAATATAGCCCCCCATCGATGTACCCACAATGGTAATGTGATGCGGACTGACACCTGATGTCAGCAGGCTGTCAATCTGGTTCTTAATCTTATTGGCGTATTCTTCAGCCTGCGTGTCAAGCGGTCTTTTCTCACTGAGAACTGTAAAACCACTGTCGCGAAATTGATTGAGTATTTCGTTATATTCAGCCCTGCCATATTCGGGATGGACGACATTCAGATCAAACAATTGAATAAAGCGATTGTGTAAGAAGAAAATGTATTTTTCTTCTTGAAAACTTTTTTTGGATGTCTCACATCCTGGCAGCATCAGGCCGATCAATGCAATAAGCATAATTTTCATAGCCAAAGACATTTGGGTGAGTTAAGAGTTTAGCTTTACAAACAGGCAAATTAAAAAAATTAATCCTTTAAGAATTTCAATATATGACGAATCATCTCGCGTCGTTGATAAGTAGTGGCCGCATCACACATGTCGTTGTGCGCAGTGTGAGGCAAGTTAACAATTGTTATTTTGAATTTTTCGATTTCAGCACCATCAGGCAGTACACCTTCGTCGGGTACTTGATCCGATGATCTCAGCGAATATATCTGCGGATGATTCGTTCGGGGTAATGGCATTCGGCGGTTGTCCAAAGTGATCAATTTATCCACCATCAATGGGTGTTGTTGCGCAAACAAGGCTGTCATATCTCCACCATTCGAATGACCGATAAGTGTCAGGTGTTTGAAGTCCAGTTTCGGATGGCTATGTCGGAGTGACTGAATAACATATAGTATATTGTCGGCGCCCCTTTCCCAGAATGGTCTTCTGACGATTTGTGGAATTCCGTTTCGCGGCAACAAACTATCAGTGGGGAGCTCATGTTGTATGCTGACAACAAAATAGTTTTTCGCTGCTAGATATTCTGCCAGAAATGAATAGCCCAGATAAGAGTATCTTCGGTTGTCGTTATACCCGTGATTTAGAATGATCACTTTTTGATTTTTAGTCAGCTGAAGATTATTCTTCCGGTATATCGCGATGGGAATTGGTCTTTGACGCAGCGAATCCATGAGTGTCAGGGTATCAATATGGACAGGATGATGAGGGGCGTAAAGATTATTTGAGTATACTGTAGTGGGACAAATCACGAATTGAAGTAAGGGGAATAAAATGCTTGCAGACCATAACGGTAATAAAGAGAGGTGTAGATTCCTGATCATGACATTTTTTATGAAGCAATGATTGTATGCAAAATATGAACTGATAAAAAGTGTGAGGCTATAAACTTTACAATGATACAAATGTATTGTGAGTTACTAACATTATGAAGCGCTATTCAATTGATTCAATCGTGTTGAACCATAGATTCTGTCATCGGGTATGGAAAATGGTTTTGTGATATGATCGATGAAGTAATGGGCAGCCAATACCTTAACTATTAATTGTCTTCTAATCTGTTTATTGCTAGCTTAAGATCGTTATTTGTCTTGGGCAAAAATGTACTTTCCAATGTTGTTCACTTGGGTTTCAGGAATGGAAAATCCTGTCAGTACCACAAGTATAATAAGGGGAGCCTCAGTCTTTCTGTCTTTGAAGGATAAGCCAGACTGCGGAGGCCATAAATGCACCGGCGGTTGGCGCTAAGAGATAGATCCAGAGTGATTGTATATTGCCGGAAAGCAGCGCTGGCGCCAAACTTCGAACTGGATTCATAGAGGCACCGCACACAAGACCAGCGAAAATAGCTTCCAGACCAATCGTGGAACCAACGGCAATGCCTGCTACTACGCCTGTTTCCTTTGATCCCTGGGACACATTGAGAATGACGGTCATCAGGATAAAGGTTAGAATAAATTCCAGAACAAAGGATTGAAAATCACTCCCGGCAGGAAGGGTCGATCCGAGTGTTGGATTGTCCGGAAACAGGGATTTCATAATGACTGTTGCACAAAGCGCCCCTGAAGCCTGGGTAACAATGTAGGGCAACAATTGTCTGCCTGGGAATAGACGGGCTGCAAAAAAAGCAAGGGTCACGGCCGGATTAAAATGGGCCCCGGAGATTTCTCCGAAGGCATAAATCATGGCCAG
Source organism: Saprospiraceae bacterium (assembly GCA_046329325.1). Taxonomy (GTDB): domain Bacteria; phylum Bacteroidota; class Bacteroidia; order Chitinophagales; family Saprospiraceae; genus Vicinibacter. The sequence goes on along the minus strand of JAXLUU010000001.1, from coordinate 58,870 downwards.
CACAATCAAGCCAAATGTCATGGCTATACCAAGATGTCCGATTGCACCATGCGTCTGTTGATCAATGACAATGGCCCCTGTCCCGCAAAAGACAATCCCGAATGTACCCATGAACTCAGCTGTATATTTTCGAATCATCGACTTCCCTTTTGCCTGACAAAATCCAGAACCGCTGCTTTAATTTGATCGCGAACGATGCGGGTCTGCGCTAGTTTCTCTTCGTAGGTTCCTGAGAATTGGGACGGATCGGAAAACGACCAGTTTATTTTTTCATTCATTCCAGGAAAAATCGGGCAGCGGTCTGAAGCTTCTTTGTCACACACGGTAATCACATAATGATAAATACGTCCCTCTTTGCTAAAATCAAAAACATCGTGCGTCTGATTGTTCGAAATGTCAATCCCTTCTTCCTTCATTACCTCAATGGCCAGCGGATTGAGTTTTCCCTTCTCCAGGCCGGCACTGTCGGCTTCAAAATGGGTGCTGCCATATTTTTTCAGAAAGGCTTCGGCCATTTGACTGCGGGCGGAATTGTGAATGCATAAAAATAATACTTTGACTTTCATCATATTCTAAAGTGATAAAAATTTAGACTCACAGCTCGAATATATCTTTATTAAATTGTTACCTATCTGGTTGTCTTTGAGACGAGGTGAATTCAGGGTAAAGAATGGACCAACTGAAAAAAACCTAACAACGACCTTGTCAAAAAGTAGAACAGGATTGATTAAAAATGCAGGCCAAAGACCAGTAGTCTGTTGACCAGAATCGAAAGGATTAAAAATACAACCACCCCTGGCTGGATTTTTGTCCATTGATCAAACGTTTTATTGGCTTTGGCAACAGAATATTCGCCATTCGTTAAATATCCGTAACCCCAGAATAGCGTAAATGGACTGCAGATTGGATAAAGAAGACTTAAAAAAACCGGAGCGGGAAGATTGAGGAGCACGGTGGCAGCAATGCCGAAATATATAGGATACTGGATTAAGGCATCAATAAATTGTTTGCGTTTCTCATCATCATTGAGTATGTCCACTGAAGCCATTTCAACAAAAAAGTGGCTTAGCATTTTCATGCAATAGAACAGAAAAACAACCCCGCCTAAAGCGAACAGGATGGACAGCCAAATTGGAAAACCCAATTGCTGAAAAATAAATCCGGTATCGCCGCCGGTAAAAATGGGTGAGATGAGGAGGTATCCTCCAAAATTAATGTAGCCAAAAGCACTCATATACAGCAGAAAAAGAAATAGTGAGTTTCGCTTCTCAAACTGCGAACAAATAAACTGAAATACGATGCCGACCAGTAGACTAATCAAAGGGCCTGCTGCAGCAATTACTATTCTGCTGGTCATATCCAGACTGGACATGTCATGTGCAACGTAATTGTGGTATAAAGTGACATATTGAGAATGAAGGAGTAGTGCAGCGATAAAATGTCCTGATTCATGAATTGTTTGCTGCCATAAAGTAGCCGCAATAAAAAGCATGGTGGAGATAAGGGTAATATTTCGTTTATTCATGGAATGGTTATTTTGATTTGCCGGTAAGGGGGGTAGGATGACATAAATTTTGCAGATTGCAAAAGAGAGGAGCGCGACTTTTTGATTGATTAATACCGAGCCAATCAGGATTGATTGTACTTGATTGTTTAAATGAAAAATATTGAATGGTATTGTTCATTGTGCAAAAATAGTATTTCTTGTAGTTGCTTTTGTCATGAACAGTTTCATTTCGAACATTTAAAAAAGGTTTTAAAATCAACAACATTGGATTCACTTGTACATTTTTCTAAATCGGAAATCACATTTTGCTGCGCCATTGGCAATGGTTCCGGTACGAATGAGTTGTAGGCCAGCCAAGCCAGAAGTTAATTCATCCACCTCGCAAAGAATGGAAGCATATTGTGAAAAATTGTGTTTCTGAAATAATTTGCAAATGCCACATTCAAGAATGTCAAAACCATAACCAAGTCCGTGGGTTTCTGACGGATCTGTGATAACGTTAACGACAAATCCATCGGGGTGTGATTTTATGCTGACCCTTCGTCGGAAAGCACTGATCAGCCTCTGTCCTGGCCAGGTATTGGTTATTCGTGGCAATAACCGGCGGAAGAATGCGTGTATCGGGGTTCTTGGCTGGACATAGGCGGTTGTAATTTGGAGGCACAGGCTGCGTATTTTGGGAAGGCTTTCGCCTCTGCTTTCAAGTGTCTTGATCAATGCCAGAAAGTAGCCGCTGAAATCCAGTCGACGGTCAACCGGATTTTGAGAGGTGTTTGCAAAATCTGTATCGACCGCGATCGATTGATAATTGTTTTCCAGTTCGGACAGGATTTGCAGGTGCTCTGCTGGATAATTGATTGCAATAAATTTTTTAAAATACCTTTTATAGCCGCTCATACCTTAATGGTCCATTACTTAATTGGTTAACCTAGTAACTCAAACCGGTTATTTTTTTCGGATAATTGAAAGTTGATAAGAACCTCTGACAAAGTTAACAAATTTCTTTCCCATGACTTAATTTCGGGCCAATGGCGGTTATTTGCATTGCTTTCAATCTATGCCATTATTGCTCTTTTGTTCGATAATTGATTCTTTGTAAAAAGTTGTAAAGAAAGTTAATTTGGATGTAATGTACTGGCAGACATGAGGCTGTCTGAATACAAAATTGTACATAGATTAATTGGAAGTATCGACGGGAATTGGTGTTTTAAAAATCATTGTAGGATACGATACTTCATCACGTCAAACTATTACGTATGAATATTCATCCAGTCCGCATAGGACATTTCAAATTTGATTTCTTTTGAACCCACAGTACCGGTTTGGGTCCAGCCGGCCTTTTTGTAAAAGTGTGCTGCTCTTGTGTCAAATGCTGTACTTAACCATACAGTGGTATTGGTTTGTGAAAAATACCATTTCAGCATGGTGTCGTGCAAAATTCGTCCGATTCCTTTTTTCTCATATTGTGGGTGTACAAACAACGCCCAAATATTATTTTTTGTCAGGTCTGCAATTGCAAATCCTACGATGCAATCATTGACGGTGCAAACCCAACCTTTTCCGCGGTGGCAAATAAAGTCCTGACAGTCATGATCGGTTACGAGACCAGGATCAGATAGCCTGTTTTCAGTTACAGAATTGCGCACCACTTGTATGCCAGCGATATCCTGGATATTGGCTTCCCGTATGATTAATTTATCATTTGTGAAGTAATTGATTGACATTTCCGGCGGATATTATTTTTGACTTAGGTCAAATGTACATGTTTTGTACAAATGATTATGTAAGAAGGATAAGTCCGGAAAGCCGGGTGTAGCAGCCATTATATTAAGAATTCTTATTGTTGCTCAGACTGCTTGTCGCGCGCAATGTGATAGATACTGTATATCATGACGCCAATTCCAATTCCTTTGAGCATTCCGTCTGTAAAGTCACTGACTTCTACATAATGTCTGATGATGATGCTGGAACCTGATATGAATGTGCCAATGGCCAGTAAGACTAAGTGCTTTCGATTGATCTTTTGCATTTGATATGATTTTGGAGGAATAATGTAAAGATACCAGGAGTAATTGAATGATGATGATTCGCAATATTGCGCTTTGCTTGCAAAATAACAGGTTGATTTGTTATTGGTTGCATAGTGGCAGTAAGCTATTATGGCAGGTAGGATCCTGGTCCATCAAACTTGGTGTTTATTTGGGTGTGTAACGCAGGGAGAGAGGATTGTTTTTGTTGCCATTTTGACAGCGCAATTTTTCATTTATTGTCTTAAGACAAGAATTGTCTGAAGTACGGTTCGAAATTTTGCGCAGAAAGTAAATTAGTTCACTGAATTGATTTGTCTGATTTCACAGGAAAAGTTAAATCGCAATTTCGGCCAGCATACAATATTCCAAAGTGTAATACGGGTTCATTTTTTTATTTTTATGAGTAGGGTTGTTTGGTTTACCATCGCGGCATATTGAAACAGGTAAAGGGAAATTACCGATGGCGGATTTATCTGTTTGAGCCGCTGCTCAATGCTAATCACATTGGTAATGCACTGGATATGACCTGTAGGAGAAAACACAAATTTCACCAAAATTAACCTCTCTAGTAAAATAATCATATAATTTGAAAAATCATAGAATATATTATAAAAAGCTGTAAAACCAAAAATAATAAAATTAAAATCTTAATTTATTGTAAAAAATAAAATAAAGTACCTTCTCAAATAATGAAATTTTTAAAGAATAATGAGTGGGAAACTGTCACAAGGATCCTCAGCTGATTGGATCCCAACAGGTCACGAGGTTGGATTAATACTGAAGTGCTATATTTGTCTGAAAGTAAAGAATACAAAATAGCTATGCAGAGAAGTGTACTTGACGTGGAAAAAGATATTCTTTCAGAGGTTTTTGAATCGTTATACACTGCTCACGCTGTCGTGCCCGGTCCTTATGGGGACAGATTACTCACGTATGCGGATTACATTGCTTCAGGACAACCGCTTTCGTTTATTGAAGATTTCATTACGCAATCAGTCTACCCTTATTACGCCAATACCCATACTGAGGCATCCTATACTGGATGGCGCACCTCGCATCTGAGAGAAGAAGCAAGATCAATCATCAAGTCTTGTGTCAATGCCTCAGATGATGATGTTGCAATCTTTTGCGGGTCAGGATCAACGGCTGCGGTTGATAAGATCAACAGACTTTTAATTCAAAAAAGCAAGGACTCAGGTCAGAAGATTACAATCATCCACGGCCCGTTTGAGCACCATTCCAATGTATTACCCTGGCGGGAAGGAGACTTTAATATTGTGCCGGTAGCCATCACGGACGATGGACTCCTGGATCTTGAAGACCTGGAAAGACAACTCAAGCTGCATCAGGGCAAAGGAATTTTGGTAGGTAGTTTTTCGGCAGCTTCCAATGTAACCGGTATCGTTTCGCCTGTTGACACCATTACAAGATTGCTGCATCAGTATGGCGCGCTCGCGTTTTGGGATTATGCTGCTGCAGCGCCTTATATGAAAATAGACATGAATCCGACCGCGGAATTAAGCAAGGATGCGGTGTTCATTTCGACGCATAAGTTTATTGGAGGGCCAGGAACCCCGGGGATATTACTCGCCAAAAAATCATTGTTTGATAATGCAGTTCCTGTTATTCCGGGTGGAGGCACAGTGCATTTTGTAACCAGAAATAAGCAAAGATATTTTGAGGATATAGAAGTCCGTGAAGAGGCCGGGACACCTGCAATCATTGAATCAATACGGGCAGGTTTGGTGTTCAAATTGAAAAGAGAAATTGGGGAGGACCTGATAAAGGAAAGAGAAGATCATCTGGTCAAACTTGCTTTTGATTCGCTGCTCCCGAACCCAAAAATATTTATTCTCGGCAACACCCATGTAAAGAGATTGGCCTTTTTCGCATTTCATATTCGATGCGCAGGTCGATTCCTGCATCATAATTTTGTGATCGCTTTGTTAAATGATTTATTCGGAATTCAGGCCAGAGGCGGATGCAGTTGCGCAGGACCATATGGCCATGAGTTGCTGGAACTCAGCGATGAGAAATCCGATGAATATATGTATGAACTGGCTACTGGTAATGTTGGGATCAAGCCAGGCTGGTCGCGCATAAACTTAAATTACTTTTTGCCGGATTATGAAGTGAACTTTATTCTCAGGGCGGTAGAATGGATTGCCGAAAAAGGATATCTTCTTTTAAAGGAGTATTTTTTTGACGATAAAAATGCCCTATGGAAAAAGTGTGATTTTGAATTTACTACTTCGATAAGTCTAAATGCTGCAAGAGAAAATAAATCTTTGTCACGCCAACCAAATACTTTGGCTAGGCAAACCCTGCAGTTGAGTTACTTTGCTCAAGCTGATCAGATTGCAGAAGAAGCCAAACAGAATTGGCACCTTCGGCCGCTTCAGGAATATTCGTACAACCAGGTTGAAAACCCTCTCCGGTGGTATACGCTGGCACAGGATATTCACATGGCGTAATTTATTTCTTGTGTATCGCTTTGCTGCTGTTTTGTAATTTCTAATTCGCTTGATTAAAATTTCAAATTTGTAATTTAATTTTGAATTGAATCGATGGGCAGCATAGTCCATTTTTCAGCAACAATGCAAAATGACTTTGTTTCTTTACAGGAATTATCTTACTTGACTTCCTTACCTTCAAAAGTATAATGAATATCGTCCTGACCGGATTTTATCCAGACATATTGACCGTTAATAAAGGAGCCGTGTACATTTCCTTCCCAATCCATTCTACCTTCTTTTTCACTGGTAAGGCTGAATTTAAAATGACCATTGTCGTCTATAGTATAAGCGGCTTTGCCGAAGCCCCATTGCTTGCAAACGTCATTTTCGACCTGTCCCGCATTAAACATCATATTTTCACTGCCTTCGGATTTACCACCCGTTGTTGATTCGATTAAAAATTGATGGCCGTCGAGGGTCTTTTTGGCTTTAGGACTTGGGCTTGTGCAAGAATAACCCATCATAAATATGAGAAAGATCAGTTCAATTTTCATAGATCCAATTTGATAGCAAAATTAATGGATGTGGTTCATTGAATATACAAATTAGGGATTAATATTAAGTATCCTGACATTTTCCATATCCGAAAGCATTAGTTAGGTAGTTACAATGCAAATGCTGGTTGGTTGTATAAATATTTCGTGCTCGGTACCAACGAGAATTTTATAATTCCTTCGTTGATTGAGGCAGATGTAAATGCATGTTGTGTGCTTTTAGCAATAGTTAATCTCCGGGATGATAATGTCTTTCCGCATGACTCATCACATCTTCCTTATAGAACAACACAACTTTAAAAGTGCCTTTGCTGTACATGAGACCCTGATCATTGAAATGAGGAGACTTCTCATTGCCGCTGTTACCACCTGCAAGAAGTGATTTGGCTTTGATGCGCTGTCCAAATTCTACTGCACAGACAAAACTGTTGCCGTCTACGCCATATCTTTTTTTCGTTCCAGGAAACATTTCGCTATGGTAGGAAGGGAGCATGCCCCAGACTGCTGAGGTAAATCCGACAGGTAAGCTGGGTTGGTTGTCATCAAACCTTTGATCAATCGTTGTTGAAATTCTCTGAAATCGATTGATTTGGCCCCAGGGTATTTGCCATCGGCCATATTTTTGCTGAAGTTCAGTGATCGTCTCTAATAAAGAAATAAGAATTTCTTCAGATTTGGCTTGATTTGCAAAGTTTGTTACCAAAGATACTATATCATTATATCGCAAACCATTGGCTTCTGCAAATGAATTTATTTTTGGGACAAGGCGATTACCCCAATCAACGGCCAACGTGGTGGCAATGGAGTTTTCATTGCAGCGGTAATCCCAGTTCTTTAAGACAGATACTGGACCAATGAGCAATGCATACAGTGAATCAGTGTATGTTACATTTTTTTCAAATGAACGGATAAGTGCCGGCACAAGCAGTTCAAAAGCGGCAAGCCTTGTGTCATACCCTGCCTGAATGACCCGGTCAAGATTATACATCTTTAATTCGCTAAGTGTTCTGACAGCATTGATCCCTCGAAAGTTTTCGCCGTCTGGGGCCATATAATTCGGATAGGCTTCTTTCCGGGGGCTGTTGATACCGGCGACATTGAATGGGGTAGAATTGCAGTTTTGAAGCCAGCCGATCGTCGGATTGATACATTGTACAATCTCTTCAATGTTGTGATAGCCTTTCCATTCTGTCGCAGTATTACTTCCGTCCACGGGCTTATTCCAGTTAAATTGTGTGTCCCGGCGAGGGATGCGGTTGCCATGCCAGTAAGCGATATTGCCTTCAGCATCTGCGTACACGGTATTATTGGAAATATTGCCTTTGAAGTCCAGTGTCTTTTTAAAGTCTGCAAAACAGCAGGCTTTATTTCGCAACCAGCATTGCTTCAATCCGTTGGCAAGCCGGTTGTCTGTCTTTACACTAAGCCACTGTCCATTTCGTCTGGCCATTACTGGACCATGATGCGTATAAAGCGCAGAAATGTTCTTGGTGAGAAGACTGTCACCCGATTTGTATTTCAGGACTATTTGTTCTTCTTTTAATTTTAATTGCCGTCCGCCATAAGTGTAAGTCCAGCCATTTTCCGACTTCGATATTTTTTCAACATAGACGTCTGAAGCATCCACTGCACTGCTGGTATGCATCCAGCCGCAGTGCTCATTAAAACCCTGGTAAATAAAAAACTGTCCCCAGGTTACTGCACCATAGACATTCAGTCCTTCCTGACTGCTCATGTGGACTTCAGGCCTGAAGTAGAAAGTTACATGCGGATTAATGTACAGTATGGAATGGCCGCTTTCCGTAATTTTCGGAGAGAACGCAAAGCCATTGGAACCGGTGGTGTTTTCATAAAATAAATCATTCGGCGCACTGAAGGGATGATTACTGCGGTTATTGATTCCAACACGCTGTTGAGCTTCATACAAGTCTCTTAAGTCGGTGGACTTTAAACCTCCGGTATTGATGGCGCCAATGCTTCCGTCGGTCCATAGAAAAGGATACCATGGTTCAAACTTTTTCAAAAGCAGGGGTTGAGTTTCCGGGTGCAGGTATAAATAGTAATTGATCCCATCCGCAAATGCGTTGCAGAGTTTTTTCATCCAAATCGGGGCCTTTTGATAATCTCTGATGGCATCCGCAGAGTCAATGATCATTCGTATCAGCAGATCATCATAGAGCATGCTTTCTCCTCTCACCTCTGAAAGCCTTCCGAGTTTTTCAATATAGTTCATTTCCACTCGCTTGAAATCATCCTCGCATTGTGCATAGAGCAGACCAAAGACAGCATCAGCATCAGTCTTGCCATAGATATGCGGGATTCCCCAGTTGTCTCTGATGATGGTTATATTCTCTGCTTGTTTTTTCCAGCGATTGATATTGGCAGAACCGGATCGTTGAGTATATGAAAATAGAGGAATTAACATCAGTAACACAAGTAACTTCTTCATGACTTAAATAATTATTCTCTTTTCTAATGGATGCTAATTCAAAGAATGGTATTTGATACAATGCAAAAATATACTATGAAGTTCTATCAGACTATGAATATAGAATGATTAGAAATTCTTCTGTGCAAAATATGGTTCAAACTGATATAACAAACTGGCTCAACAAATGAAATTGGACGAAAAGTAGTTAACCTGATTGCGAAGGTTGTATTGGACCATTAGCGCATTAGAAATGAAGCAATCTCCTTCCACAGGTTCATACCAGACAATGCAAGTACAACGGGCGGAAGCGACAAAATGATAATAGCGATACAGCATAGATAAACCCAGTGTATGCGTCTATACCTGATGAGGTCATATATTGGTCCGGCCAGGATGAGTAACAATGATACAATGGCGATAGCCGGTGTGGACCCTGCAATAAAGGGTAATCGTGCGACAGCGGGGGGAGTCAGTCCGCCGGCATTGGCCATCAGCATAAACCGCTTGTGCATGGAAGCGTTGTTGCGAAATAGCCATCCCAGGACGGTTAGCGAAACAAATGAAAATAGAGAGGTCAAGTTGAGGAGCAGGAATCCTTCGGCATCTGGAAATTCCACACCAGGAATTCCTATGTGTCCAAGCTTCGCCACTTCTACGGCTGTAGCACAACCGACGACACCCATTGCGAATGAAAAAAGTACCCCATAGCTTCCAAGCCGTCTGTGCAAATCATATTTTTTTCTGAGAATCAGCGTAACCTGAAATACAAAAAAGGCCAGCCACAATGAGAAAATAAGTGCATGAAGATGTACAATTTCTGGTACAATGACCGGATTGTTCAATAGTTTGGGCAAATACGTGTTCGAAAACCCGCAAACGATGACAGCAGCCAGGATAATAGCCATTGAACTGAAAAATACATGTTCCTTGGGCGAGGGGATAATTTTATTCATATGAGTGATTCCTAAAGGTCAAATTTAAATGATTCAGCTTGGAATATAATCTGAACAATCTATTCATTCACTATTACAAATATATAAAATAATAATATTCGTGGCGTAAAATTGGTAAGTTCAGATGTGCTTGTATTTCTTAAGGATTGATTGGAAATGTGATCGCTGACAGAAAGCAGACGAATCCTTTGTTCGTTATGGTTTTTTTCTGAAGTAGCCATAATAAAGCGTAAAGAGAAAAAGAGCAAAATGAAGTAGTCCCCGAAAAGCAAGAAATTCATGGGTCATAGTTCCGCCCATGAATGGAATATCAACCTTGTAAATGGCAAAATACCAGCTGGCCCCGGAAGTTACAAAAAATGCACCGGACAAAAATTTTGATACCTCTTTCCAAATGAAATGTCTGTCTTTCATGAAATATGAATTATAATGTTTGATCAAGAAATTGTAGTGTTCAACTAAAATATATCAAATCGCACGTCCAATTCAAAAATAAATTTACTATAAAAGGATTGCATTCCAGCTATTAAAGAAATAAACTTATCAGAATCAATAAAGTAAGGCGCTGGGAAAGTATCGTTTTACTTGCTCAGAATATGCACATTAATTAGTAAAGCCATCCGGTAATACTGCTTTGTAAGGTCTGGCTTTGGTGAGTTATGTCATGTTAATTATCGAGGACATTTTCTATTCTTTTATCCGGGACAAGCCACATGATGGCCACTGTAGCATAAATTCCGCAGGAAATATAGGGATGAATAAAGGCCAGCGGAATCGCTATAAAATAAGCGAATGTTGATATTTTTTCTTTTCTGTCTCGTTCGATCGCTTTTTTTAATACGGAATCGTTCCCATGCAATCTAATTAATGCGAAGGTCAACAGGGTATACGAAATGGCAGAAAGCAGTAATACGATACCCATTAAAATGACAGGATTTCTGGCAAAATGATTTTCTCCCATCCAGGCAGTGACAAATGGTTGGAGTGAAAGACAAAATAACAATAAGCCGTTGGCTAGAAGTACTTTGCCATTGACCTTCTGTACCGTCTGAAACATATGGTGATGATTATTCCAGTATATCCAGACTACGATAAAACTAAACAGGTATGATAAGAATTTGGGCACGAGTTCATTTAAATCACGCCATTCTGACCCGTGAGGTGCTCTCAGTTCTAAGACCATAATGGTTACAATAATGGCGATGACCCCATCGCTAAATGCCTCGATTCTGCTTTTATTCATGGTGGCAAATTGACTAAATACTTTAGAGCATTAATTTGACCTGATAAAGTTTATTAAGAATAATGATGTACCTGTAAAAGGCTGAGAGAATAAGCCTATGCTTACTGATTAGATTAAATGAATAAATAGCGCTCAAATACCCCAATCTTTCATCGAAAGTAGCGCGTTAATCTAGATCTGCCCCTGATATCTTGGGTCAAAGTCTACCATCCATTCGATACCAAATTGATCTCTGAACATTCCAAAATATGAGCCCCATGGACTTTCTTCAATGGGCATTTCAATTTGTCCACCGGCAGACAAGCCATGAAAGATGCGGTCTGCTTCTTCTTTGCTTTCTGCACTAATGGAGATTTTGCTTCTGGTTTCTGTTTCACTGTGTTGTCCCAATTGTTCAGGAGTATCGCTGCCCATTAGCACGGAGTGTCCGCCAATGGGAAGAGAGATATGCATAATTTTTTCAGCTTCTTTTTCCGCACTGGGTGCGCCTTCAAAGTGCATATCTTTAAATCGCACCAGGGTAGCAAATTCTCCGCCGAATACTGATTTGTAAAAATGAAACGCTTCTTCTGCGTTGCCGTTAAAGTGAATGTAAGGATTAATGGAAGCCATATTAGTTTTTTAAAATTATTGAATACAATCAATCTGAATCCCGGATTAGCTGGATTTATCGGCATAATTCCACATCATCTTGGGATTGCCTGACAAAAGTATTTATTCTATTTCATTTTCTAATGCTAAATCTTTGTTACATTGTTTTATTAACGGTATTCTCAATATGTGTATCGGTCTGGGCTTTAGATCTCTTCCGAATCATGGAAAGTCATATGTCCGAACAGTGTTGGTTGTCAGGCAACAGTATCAAAGTATTGAATGCAAATGTTCTAGGTGTATGGGTTCGGATAAATCAGCGGATTTATAAGAGCGCAGGATTCAAGTTCATTTGAAGATCCTTAATAGTGCAAATTTGACAATCTATGAAGGGAACGGTGTTATCAACTATTTCAACAATCAAATGTCTGTGATTAGAAATGATAATGAAGGTCTAAATTATTATTGGTGATTACGGTGTTTTGAATCAAAAGACGCTATATAGAACAGCTTTAAATCATTGTATTATAGTATAAATAAGTGTTATGGTTTAACATCGCATTCGAAATAGATCCTCAAGCTGAAAGGAGTAAGTTTAGTCTCGCTTACCTAATCCATGATCAGGTGCAATTCATTTATTTTTTTTACCTTTCTGTCTCGTCGATCAGGGCTCAACCTTCGCTACCAAAGTGTTAAATTCAAGTTCGGTCATTTCGGGCCTGATCACATTTAATACGGCCTCGTAGGCTTCTTGTGGCGCGTTCTTCCTGAATGTTCTTAGTATTTTTAGGTTTTCGTCCTCAGTTTGAGCGGGGATAATATATTTCAGCGAGAGTAGGAGAACAGGAAATTCAACTTTCTGCATGATTCTCATACTGTTGTTTTGTAATTCTTCACCTGTAAAATTGGCCAATAACAAAGGTTCTGTGACAAGTTCCTCCTGCAGTATATGTTCAAGATATTGACTATGAAAATTAGTAAATGATAAATAAAACAAATGACCTGCTTCCGCATCTTGCGTTCCATCCAGTGCAGCCAATTGGTTGGCTAATTCATTTTGTATTAATTCAAGTCTTTCATGATCTTCCAGATCATGTTTGGATGAGCCGGGAACCCTTTCTTCCAAGGGTCGCAGCAGATTATCATTTTCAGTATTTAAATGATGCGTCAGCAGGAAAAACATCTCTTCTCCCAGCTTCTTAAGCTGTTGTACCTGTTCAAGATTGGAGTAGTTGGTGCGACCTGACAACAGTGAAAATTTGGAGAGAATATAACGTAAGCCTTTGTGTGAGGCGGCATAAGATTTTTCTTTATTCATGGTTTGTTGATAATTTATTGTGAATACTACCAGTAGTTTACATTTTTTATTGTAAAAAGCGCTGAAATTTATTTAGACGATCAACGAATTTTTGGAATGCTTCAGTTTTTTCTAATTCTGTGGCATCTTCAGCTAGATGAGTATTGGTTATATAATGCATACCGAGATAATTTGCTGTTTCAATAAATGGCATCGTAAAGCCTTCCCTCAATTCTTTGTCTGATCCAACGCTCAGGAGCGCCATTTGTTTTCCCCTAAGTTTTCTGCCCAGTTCTTTGTGTATTTTTAAGCAGTCAGAAAACCGGTCAATGAATATTTTCATTGTTCCACTCATGGCATACCAGTATACGGGCGTAGCAAAGATCATTAATTCATAGTTATCAACGATGGTTCTGAATGTGTTCAAAAAGTCATCTTCCTGATTTTTAAATTCATAATCAAAGGGCAGGATTTTTTTTGTCTTTAAGTCAATCATTGGAAAATGTGTGCGTTGCTGGAGAGCATTACAAAGCTTAAAAGTCTCCCCCTGACTATTAGAACTTCCTAAAATGATAACGCCTTTTTTCATTCTTACTATCTTTCAATTAGATTGTACGGATTGGAATACATAATTATACGCATACCATTCAGATTCTAAAGAGGAGTAAAACAGAAATCGCATTAAAAGGTTAAAGTCTCAAATGATTCACACTGTTAATTATTTTATAAATTTGAAGCTTGGATATCACTACTTGATTATTTTTTGAAATTGATAGGAATAGTCCTGCCTGCATTAATATCATGAGTTTGTGGGTTTGGGCTTATGAAGTCCAGCGTTGAGGAAAGAAAGGTATTGGAATGTATATGCTTAAGGCATGACCAGGTAGAAGCAGTCTTTGGAGAATAACAATAAAAACGATTGGCTTGGACTAATCGTCTGTTGTTGTCTGCAAGATAAAATTAATCTTCCAAAGGTATACTAGCGAAGGAGAAGTACCGGATCAAACTGTGAAATAAGGAATTATTATTCTTTGGAACAAATGTATAAAATGCAGTGGAGTAAATTCTTCTTAAACCTGGCTTCTTTATAGCCGTTAATAAATGGTACTTTAGGATGTAGGCGAAGCAGATTTTATTTGGTCTAAAAGGAATTTGATCCCGTCTTGCGGTGACGTTGGTTGAATTCCAAATCGTTGCTCAATTTTAGAGCTATCAAATACGTAATCCTGTTCATACTGATACATCATCTCAGGAAATTCTTTCATCACGGGAATAAATAGTCCGAGAAGCCTGATGAGCCACACGGGTACGGTCTGAATTTTTGGTTCGACTTGCAATTCCTTGGCGATCAATTCAATCCATTGTTTGTTAGTAAGTTTTTCTTTGGTTGTCGGCACATGCCAGACCTGGTTAAAAGCATCCGAGGTATTTCCAAGCAATGCCGTAGCTTTGGCTGCATCCGGTGTATAGGTATAGGTATGAATTTTATTCATATTGCCAAAGGCCTGTGCTTTTTTGCCCTTCAGATAATTATCGATAACCATCATATTCAGGGCGCTGTTTTTGTTATCAGGTCCGTAGAAGTCAGCTGATCTGGCGATGAGTGCCGTCAGCGCGTGATCCTCAATTTCCCTGAAAATCATCTCATGCATAAGTTGCCGAACCTGTCCTTTTTTACTGGGTGCATGAATCGGAGAATGCTCAGTCATAAAGGGGATGGCAGACTGGTCATACATATACACATTATCAAAGAAGACTAGCTTTGCCTGGTATTTTTTGCAGGCGTCGATGACTTGCTGAAGAAATACCGGCCAGGTCTTTTGCCATACACTGAGTTTGTATTCGAATCCAACGACTACGTAGACGATTTCACTGCCTTCAATGGCTTTATCAATTTGCGCGATATTTTTCAGATCTACGCTGCACAATTCGTCATGTTCATTGACCTTTTGAGGATTTCGACTGACCAGCCGGATTTCGTTGGTATACTTACTCAGTTCTCTGGCCAAAGGCTTCCCTATCGCTCCACCGGATCCAATAATTGTTTGCATAATCGCTTTGTTGATCTGTTTAAAAAATTGATTCTATTGCTTTTGCTGTTCTAACGTGTTGACTAATTCGAAGCAGCAAAGTTACTATCATTACAGGATTTCGCATTAATTCATTCGCATCATTCTTCTACTTGGACTGTATTCAGAATAAATCTATAAGCACTTAGCTTCTTTATCTGCATTTTTTGGCTCCGGGTTGTATTCATGACTAGCCGAATTCATGATGGGTATCGTAATGATTATTTCTGTGATCATCAAATTCACAATTTTCAATGATTCTATACACTAAGGGACTAAAAAGACCTACATTATCTTTAAATCGTATAAACTACATCCCATTATTCAAGTTGAATCAAGCTCCTGTAGTTTCAAACCAACGGTATCTTTTTTTGTCGGGTGTTCTCAGTTTTAATCTGTCCACTGCAAGAAGCCAACTAATATACCGATGTAAATAGTATGAAAGGCTATATTGCTGACTTTGAATAAGCCATGGTGATTGCCTTGCAATGATTTAAAATAAACTTTGTTGTCGGTTTGCAAATTACATTTACTTGGCACCGGGCGTTGCAGTTGCATGTTGGCGGCGTAAGGGTAATTTCGAATTAAATTTGAATAGTCAATTTAATCCCTGGTAGCAACCAGGTAACGGTCTAATGTTCTACGACAAGGCGATATTTATCTTTCGTGCTGTTCGTAGATATTTCCAGAATGTAAAGACCCGCTGACATATCATTTAATGGTATCAGTACGCTGTGATTAACTACAATTCCGGCCTTTATCAATTGGCCACTTGGACTATAAATGTGAAAGTAAGATTTCTGGTCTGAGTTTACTTTGATACATATTTCGTTCGACGCTGGATTCGGATAGACCGAGAACTGGTTTGGGTCTTTCAGGTTTTTAGTGCCTGCAGCACTGCATGAAGTGGGTTGGGGAAGTTGTGTTGAAAGTCTTAATGAAGCTGCGCCTGCAATACGTCCGATTTTAAGATTCGGGCATATGTTTTGAAAGCTCCCGTCAATTTGGCAAATCTTGAGAATGTCCTCCTGTCGGTTAAAGCCTATGATTGCATTATAATCATTGACAAAAGAACTGGTTGCTGCGGCTTCACAGGTAGGAATAGAGCTGCCGATCGGAGTTACCCGAAGAATCCCGGTGTGTTTCGAATTCAGAACCATGCGTATAATTTGATCTGATGAAGTAACCATATACAAATCATCATCGTACCATGTTAAGTCTCCTGACGCTTTAAATCCAATGGTATCAAAATAAGTGGCAACGCCATTGAACGTATTGATTCGATAAAGTTTCAGATCACTTTCGGCTAGAAGCGTTTGGTCATCCAGGCCGACAAGAGAAACCGCATTTATTCCTGTATTGCCAACGAGTGAGGCATTACCTGTGGTCGTGTCGATACGATATATCTGACCACCATCAATTCCCCAAAGTACGCCATTTGTGGTAAAAGCAATATCCTTTAATCCTATAGCCGTAGAACCAATAAACTGCTTCGAACATTGATTCAAATCCATGGAATATAAATCTCCACCGGAATTGACAACAAATATCGATTGTTGTGAATTTGTATGGAAGCAAATGAGAAGAAGTAATCCAGTCACTGTTTTATTCATTGGTCAGTTGTTTTATTCATAATAATTTGGGATATGTTCATGCGGCGTGATATTCATTTACTAATTATTGGTTTGGATATTTAATATTATTTCCAGTGATATAAAAAATTCTTAGAACTGTGTTTCTGGTACTGACACTTTATCCTGATGTGGTGAATTAATTAGGTTATAATAAATATGGGTTGCATTAAAAATTAGTAATGTTTATTATGTCTCTTTAAAAAATAAATATTGATTTGACAAGGTTTGTTTAAGATGAATAGCCAGGTATAATAAATGATGTCAGGATTGTATTTGAAGGAGCATTTTCTTGATTAAAGATAATTGTCCCAAATGATAATAGCTATGCTCAATAACGCCTTCTATATTTCTTAAAATAGTACCGTATTTCTCGTCAATGAATGGTTCATCAAGCATACGGTCGTCCATTTGTTCTACAAGTACTGCAAATTTCTCTGAGTTTTGATAAAATTCATTGACAAGTTGATTCCAGCCGGCCTCCGATTGAATGGGCGGCAGATCAAAGCTGTATTTGTCACTGATCTCAAGCTTCCCGTTTTCAAACGCATTGATAAGTCCTGCCAAATAGTAATTAATATGAAAGGTTAGTGCTGCGATCGTATTGAGGTGATTAACTTTTTGTATGGCCTGATGCCAGTTAATACTTCTTAATTGATCCTGATAATTGGTGTTGGCAATCCAATGTCCATTGAGGAGTACCTCCCTGAGTCGGTTCGCGAGGGCGGAATTTCTTGAGATTATGTTCATACTAAATTATAATTGTTCATTGTGATGTGGTTAGGTTGTGTAATTATTGTATCTATTGATAATACAAAGGTTTATTTTGAATTTGGTATAGAGTCTTGCGGGTAAAATATTATTTCTATTTTTTCTTATAAATCATAAGGTACATATCAAATCCATTTGCCCAATAATCTTTGACTATTTCAATGAGTTCAAATCCATTATTTTCATAAAACTTATAAACAACCTGAGATGTTCTGACATTGATTTTCCGAATTGTCGGCATGTCATGAAGCTTCTTCATTCTGAATTTTAAAAGTTGAGTGCCAAGAGATTTACCCTGGTATTCCGGGTGAATAATATCCCAACATATCTTTCCTGTGGTGCCCTCATCTGCAAAATGAATGCCTCCACAGCCGACAATGATTTGTTCAAAAAGTAGTACATAATATAATTCTCTTCCCGTCTCCAGGTATTTGATAAATTCAATTTCTTCTTCTGCTCCAAAATACATTGGAATATTGAGTCTGAACAAATGAAGTACTTCTTTTTTGTCCTGTGTTGCATATTCCCGGATCATGATTTTATCGGACATGATAATTTAACATTAATTGCTATATTGGGTAGCTCATATTTTGTTTTACAAAAATAAGGAAATTATTTTTTAATCCTTATGTTATATGATTCAAATGCTGCGATAAGCATTTCTATTAGTTGGATAGAACGAATTTGTTCTTCCAATTTTATTGCTATGTATCGTGAGAGTTTGCCTGTGCCTTCGAGCATTTTATTGTGATCTGGTAGCGTCGAGCCATACGCAAAGCCTGGCTTCACTCTCTTTTTTGAAGGTATTTTGGTACAAACCATAGTAATATATTTCGGTCGATAGGTATACATGTTCATTTTGGCTGGCAGGTCTATTTGTTCCTGAACTGCCGGCAATCGGTTTATCAAGGCTTCACGCAACATAAATGATTTTCGAAATACTTCTTCTGGTAAGACAGCTAAAAACCATCCAAAATCCTCGTGTGTCGGCATTTTAATTTCTTGTAATATGATATACACAATTCAACCAGTCAACAGTAAAGCGCAATAAAAATAGTAATGTTTGACGATTATCGGGACTAGTATTCAGCTCTGTAAAGAGGGTATTGTACTGAATTGGTTCGGGAGAAAAATTAGATTTCTGTTTTGGCAATCTTTTTATTGTTCCTGCTCCATTCACTCCATGAGCCGACATATAATCTGGGTATCTCGAGTCCGGCATAATCCAGCGCCAGAAGCGTATGACAGGCAGTAACACCTGAACCACAATGAATAATAGTATTTTCAGGTCTTTTATCTTCAAAAAACTTGTTGTATTTTTCCTTTAGAACAGCAGGGGAAAGAAAAAGTCCCTCTTCATCCAGATTCTCTGAATATGGAATGTTGATGGCTCCTGGTATGTGGCCGGCAATTAAATCAATAGGTTCATATATGCCATCATAACGAATTTTATCACGGACATCAATGACCAGATAATCTGGATTTTCAGATATTCTTTCAACTTTGTTAAGCGTAATTGTGGGCAATAACCATTGTTGTATTGGATAGGGCTCAGCAGCGGTGTTTATGATCTCTCGATGAGATGTCATTGGGAAATGTTTCTTCTTGGCACTATTGAGGCCGCCATTGAGAACCTGGACCTTTGCATGACCTGCTGATTTAAGCATCCACCAGAACCTTGCCGAAGCATTTGAGCCATTATTGTCATCATAAATAATGATATGTGTGTTTTTGGTAACGCCGAATTCGGTCAGTATTCTGGAAAAATCCGCAGTGCTGGGTAATGGATGTCGACCCCCAAGCGACAAGTCCTGTTGAATTTCTGCCAATTGCGTATTGAGGTCAATGAAAAAAGCGCCTTCCAGGTGTTCCTTTTCATAGTTCGATTGGGCATCTTTGCCGCTGCTCGCATCAAATATCAGTACATTGCTGTTTTTATAAATAAGCAATAACTCTTCGATTGTTATGAGTGGGGAAATTGGCATTGCAAAAATTTTATAGAAAGAATTTTATTCACTGAACTTGAATCGACGGAATCGATAACGGAAGTATATTAAACCGGATATAAGTGAAGGTACGGTAATTTATTTGATTTCGAATTTATTTTTAAATAGACAATGTTGGAGCTAATACCTTATGAAAGAACCTTTATTCATTAGTGATGACTGCATCAATATTATTTGGTCGATTGAATAAAAAATTCCTGGTTGCTGAAGGGTGGGTGATCCGGTATTTTCACAAGGTTAAATTCAAAGTGTGTAGCCTGGTGGCAGTTGTTGCAGTTGGCAGTTAGTGCAATATAACTTTTCTTAAAAGACATAAGATCATTCTGCTGGATAGAAGTTTCGACGCTGTCAAGTATGGGTTTAATCATAGCAATTTGTTGACTTTCTTCTCTCTCAGTTTGATATGTCTCAATTGCCTCTACAACCTCTTTGATTTCTTTTATTTCAAAATCGGCAAGCTTCCAGTTATTGCTGAGTCCGGCAAACCATAGTTTGTTATGGTGTATTTGTATGCTGCTCATGAACTCTCCGAAGCCGGGTTTGTAAGAAGCGGCAAGCTTACTTTCAAGACTGTCTATGCGCAACTGCAAGGCTTTAGTCTGGTCGTTGGATTGTGAACAGCTTGTGATCGTCAATGTGGTAAGAACTACAACTACTTTGCCTATTGTCATGCATTAAATATTAATCAATCAATTTATTTTAGTTAAAGTGTCATCTCCAAAAAAGATGGCTACTCTCATCCAAAGGTAAGATGGTAAGTCCTGATTTTTGATGACTTTTATTTCTTTAGAGGGTAATGTGATCCGCCTAGGTTGCAACACTGTTTTGAACATCTGATGCTTACAGGATTGGATTTAAAACTTCAAGGGAGCGCCAACTACTTCCATGCCATGCGTTTTCCATAATTCCTTCAATACCTCCTGCTGGTTCTTAGGTATACTTGGACCAAGTTTGGACATCTGTAGGAAAAAGTCTTCCATTGTACCCGCGGGCTGAAAAGCAATCAGCATTTGCGCTTCACCATCGCTTGTCTTGGCAAAAGCATGAGGAACTGACCTTGGGGCAAATGCCGAGTCACCGGGAGATAAGGTAAAGGTTTCATCTCCAACTTTTACAATAAATTCGCCTTTGATAACGTAAAACCATTCATCTTGAAAGTGGTGGACATGCAAAGCCGGGCCACCTTTTTCTTGCCGGATTGTATCGTATATTAACAAGTCTCCATCTGTATCTTTTGCAGATACCTTGCAATCAAATTGACCTCCCATGATGAGCAGTTCTTCCTTGTAACGGTCTTTGTTGGCTTCGACTTTAAAGCCTTTATTGGGTCGTTCATTTGCTTTATTTGTAACATCTTTAACAAATGCAGAGCCAACGATTGGAATTTGAAGGAACAAACGACGATGCATAATATTTATGATAAATGAATGATTATAGATTGTGCTTTTAGATTTTATTTCAGTGGTTTGTCATATTTGAATTTTCAGCATTATGCCTACCTTGACACGATAGAAAAATTGAATTCATGGAATGGAAGTATGCCTATAAATCCACATTATATTTTGGTGTTCCTGCTCACTCCCTGCAATAATACAAAAAATGGTTGAAATTTATTCCGTTGCGCTTTCGAATGCCAACTAAAGGATGCTAACCTTAGGTTTGCCATTCTTATAAATCTTTATTGCAAAAAGTCTACGGACATGGTGTCCATGTACAATGCAGTGACGAAACCTTTACAGGTAGCTCAGCCACCATTTATCTCTGTGGTTTTGCTTATAAACATCGAATTTTTTACAAATGGGGTAGAGTGCCAGGATTACGAAGACCCATACGACATAGACCACCCAAAGTGGAAATCCGTAGCCTTTAAGATTTGGCGATTCGGTGACCCAATCTTCTAATATCAGGGTCTTCCACCCAAACCCTGTATATTCGGCAACGATGCAGGCCAGCAGATGGATAAAATATAAATGAAGTATGTAATAGAAAAAAGGAACCCGCCCAAACGTACTGAAAAAAGAAACAACCCTTCCTTTTAAATTTTCCGTGTTCGCCAGGAAAATGAATGCAGCTCCCAGGGTCATCAATAGATATTCTAAGGAAGATGGATACTTCGAAGGATTAAAGAATGAAATGAGATTCTGATCTATACTGCCATAGTCTTTGTAGGGCATTGGATCTCCGTATAAATTCGTATACCTAAGGATGGCGAAAGCGATCAGCGCTAATACACCAATAATATTAAAAAGTCTCTTTCTTTTTTCCGCTTCAATCGTCTGAACATAAAAAGCGCCAAAATAATAGCCTAGCGACATCACGGCAATCCATGGAATAAGTGGGTAAATGACCGCAAATTCTACGCCTTCAGTTATTTTAAAAAAAGCGAACTCATGCAGTATAGACCATAGTACGCTTCCATTAAAGTGGACAGTGTCCAACAGATTGTGGCCCGCAATGATGATCAGGCTCACCAGAAGGATGGCTTTTCGGGAGAGATGAATTAGGGCCGCCAGAATGATCATGCTAATTCCAAGACACCAGATGACAAGCAGACCCGGGCTTCTGAAGTAAATATCAAAGTACCACCCGAAATTGACAATTGTCATTTCAATCAATATCAGCCATGCTCCGCGTTTTACCAGAAAGCTACTGAGTTCTGTCCGGGATTTTTTTTGTCCAAGCAAAAAGGCAGAAACACCTGCCAGAAAACTAAAAGTCGGTGCGCAAAAATGGGTAATAAATCTAGTAAAGAAAATCGGCAGCGTACTTTGTGTCGGGTCTCCCGGATCAAAAAAGAATGCTGAATAGTGAAAATAATCCCGGATATGATCAAGCGCCATGATCACCATAACCAGACCTTTGAGCAGGTCAATTGATTCAACCCTGGACTTTGTCATTTCTGTCATTGCTTCTTTTTATTGAATGGATGTCTGACGTTTATATTGAAAATATGGGTAAAATTTCAATCTTAAAATCATGCGAGGTCCGCGTGATTAATTTTAGGAGTTGGTATTTCGGTTTTTTTTTTTTGATTCATTGCAATGCATGATGACCAATTTGATAGACCAGATTATTATAGAAGGTGATTATCCTCGCGCTGATTTATTATCCATTAGAGCCTGAATAACAAGGCAAATATTATTCTGTTTTCTGATTTAACCAGGTCGGGGCGCCAATTGGGATCAAGCGGTGTGGTGCTATATCCTGTCTGCGATGTGACACCACCAGGTCCTGAGAAATAAGGAACGCTGCTGGCCCGGTGTACAAATTCTATTCGGAAGGTCAGACTTTGATTGGGCATAAAGTCAAAGTTTGTTAAACAATCCCATCCCGAAAATTTGTCTCCCGGGTTAGCGCTGAAAGGATAAAGCCCTTCCGTTTGTGTGGTATTGTTTGGATTCGGCAAGGGGCTGGCTTGCCCTGTAGGGTATAAGACCAAATACCGGCCGGGATTGGTCATGTAACCACCGCCAAATGTCCATGCGAATTTCTTTTTGCCAAACCATATCCGGTTATAAAACATCACACTCGTAAAGTATTGTGCAGGTTTTGAGCTGTCGGAATTGTCAAAACCATTAACACCACCGCCTTTTTCAAATCCAACGTCTCCGGTAAGTGAAAATGCCATTTGGGAGATTCCCCGCGCAGAAGATCTGCTAAAATACCGGACCAATAAACTGTTATCGGAGTGAAATCTTTTTCTTTCGGGTAGACCTGCCGCATCCGTGCCGTAATAATTGTTGGTCAGTAATTTCAATTTACTGCTGGGCATCCATGTGATATTGCCGCCAAAGCCAGGCATAGCATTGAATTTTCCATAACTCTGCCAGCCGTTGATAATCCATGGCTCGATCTTAAGATGTTTGGTCAGGTGCATCTGAACGCGTACACCATTAAAATACCAGGGCGTATTGTCACTGGTAAAAGAGGCCTGATATTCCCAATTCTCGGGTTGGTAGTATGAATTCAAGCCGATGTAGGACATAAACATGCCTGCGTCAAGGTTGATGCCATACCATTTGTTGATATGATAACCTATGTAGGCCTCACTGAGATAGCGATACACATTGGCTAACTGATACTGTCCGCGATACGGACTGAAATCGTTGCGTGGCACAATAACGGAACGTGTTCCGAACTGTGTCATAAACCTTGCCCTTGCATTGTAATAATTAAAGTCGCCACCGAAATGGAGGGCGGATAGTTCTACTTCGTTGTTGCGGGCAAGTGCGGTGGAGCCCACGACGGTGTTGTCATTCGGATGATTGAAAGAATGGGTGTAGTTTACATCGATGATCAAACTGGGTGTGTAGTATTTTAGATTTTTAAACACCGAACTGTCTCTCCGGTCGCTTCCGTTCTGCCAGGTCTGGTCT
This sequence comes from Saprospiraceae bacterium, assembly GCA_046329325.1. GTDB lineage: Bacteria > Bacteroidota > Bacteroidia > Chitinophagales > Saprospiraceae > Vicinibacter. The sequence goes on along the minus strand of JAXLUU010000001.1, from coordinate 34,955 downwards.
ACATCGTCAAAGGGTTCTCCCTTTTGTTGGGTTGTTTGTGCATTGGTTAAGTGAAGTGTGCATATTAAATAAGTAAAAGCCAAATAAAATTTCATAATCGGTGTATTCGATGAATTCCAGGAAAAATATTTGAAGAGAGGCCGGATGGCAAATAAGTTGTTTAAAGTTTGCCTATGCAATATGTTGACCACGGAAGTTGAGTTGTATTAAAATTTAATATTTAGGTGGACAAAGATATAAATTTACAACAGATAGGCAGCTATGCAAAAGTGAATTCCAAATCGTTTGTTTACAAATTTAAATGCATGAAGAGATTTTAAGGTAGTAATTATTTTTAAGAATTTTTAAGTGTAAAAAGCATTATATGATCAGTTGAAGCGAATAGGAGTTATTTTTTTTAATCGACTGATTTTTTGAACAAAATTAATTTTATACTTTTTTTAAATACGCTTCAACACCGAACCACGATAGACTGATCAATAGCTGCTTCTATACCGAATTATGACAAAGAATGCCTTAAGCGATTTCAATGTTGCCGGCCGCCCAAGATAATGCTAAATTGATCGAATTAGGAAAAACGCGAGATAGCCTTTATTGTTATGATAAAGAAAGCTTGATTACAAATGATAAGGTTCAGTCGAATGTTGGCAGGGCACGCACTCAAACTTTAGAGATTGTCTTAAAATTTCGCCACTGCTTTCAACTTTTGTTGTTGCCAACAGAGGTAATGATCTGATCATATCCAATTTCAAGCGTGTCGATTGGTACTTCATTACCGCCTGCTTCCAAATCCTGCGCTATAACCTTGACAGGAAAAGCGTTCGTTAAAGTCCATTGCATCAATACCCGGGCTTGTTCATCTACAAGGCTGATAACAAGTGTTATTGTTTTATTTGAATTCGATTTAAACTCGAATTGCCATTCTGAAAAAGTTTTACTATTCCCGACAATTCCATTTTTCAGCGTAATGTGCCCATGTTTGTGTATAGCTGTCAATTTCTGAGCAGAGAATTTGGGAGAATCATTTTGTCGATATTCCAGAACCTGAGTTTCTTCATTCAGTCCGGTCAATTCTTTAAAAAACATGCGGTCTGAGTCATCACCAAAGTCAACTTCAAAATTGGGATAAGGAATAGATCCTGAGGTTTCCTTCATAATTTATCTATTATTGGGCGTGCATGATTTGATTGTGGTAGTAGTAATTTATTTTAACAAGGAATGATTTGAAAGTTCCGCATATTACATTTGAAATTATCTCAACTTTCTTTCTGATTCCTGAATGGGTAGATCATTGATGCTGGCAAATCGTTTTTGCATATATCCGTTTTCGTCAAACTCCCACAATTCGTTGCCATAGCTCCGAAACCATTGACCGGTATGGTCATGCCACTCGTATTCAAATCGGACAGCCATTCTGTTCTCACGAAAGCCCCAAAGTTCTTTCTTAAGCCTATAGTCCAGTTCCTTTTCCCATTTGCGTTGGAGGAATTGTTTGACTTCTTCCCGGCCGTTGATGAATTCAGTTCTGTTTCTCCATTCTGTATCAATGGTGTAGGCCATACATACCTTTTCCGGATCCCTGGTATTCCAGGCATCTTCGGCTGCCTGAACCTTTTGAAGGGCGGTTTCTAATGTAAAGGGTGGAACGGGTAATCTTTTATTTTCCATAAGTTCAATGTATTCAATTAGGCTCTATGAATATATGAGGAACATGAATTCGTCCAGTTTGTTTGCTCAGTAATCTGTTTCGGGGAAATGAGCGGATATATTTTTATTCTTTTTGGTTGCAGACTGAAAACTCCGGCTACTTTTGAAAATCATTTTGGTCAATAGAGCCAACACTAAAAGAAATAATGCTGCCACAAATGGCTGTTCGTATTAAGATTAGAATGAGTAATTATGAATCAGTATATGGCAGGTAGGCATTTTTGATCAGGATCTATTTAATCCTTTTGCTTTTTGTCATTAGAACATTATCACCTGTATTTTGCGAATTGGTGAATGAACTGGTTCATTTTTTAGCAGGTCAATGGCCATAATGTTTTCCTGCTCGACTTCAGTGATAATTTACAATTGGCATGAAGATATTTTATTGCCTGGCAATAATAGCCACAGTAAATCTGCAGATGCATACCATTTTGTCCTGAGCATCAAATAGCCTGATGTCCCATACATGAGTCATTTTTCCTAAGTGTACTGGTTGGCAAACCGCTTTGATATGCCCGTGATATGCAGGTCTGAGATGATTCGCATTGATCTCAAGTCCAACGCAGTTCCACTGATTGGTATCAATAACCAGGCTGCTGGCAAAAGTACCCAATGTTTCTGCCAGGGCGACGGATGCACCGCCATGTAAAATTCCATAGGGTTGTTTGGTCCTGTCATTGACGGGCATTGTCGCAACCAGGGAATTTTCTGTCCACGCTGTAAATTGAATTCCCAAATAGTTGCCCAAATAAGGCGGATAGGAATTCAATTCATCCAGGTTGATATCTGCTTTCCAAATCAATTGAATAATCAGTTTTAATGTGCCGGCGAAGGGGTCAGTTTGAGGTCAGAAAATTTATCCTTCAAGTAAAGTTATTTCACTTGGGATTGATTGAACTATTTCGCTGCTCAATTTTATCCTTCGTTCAAAATAATCTATCGGGGTGTCTCGGATTTTAGTGCCATGGCTGTCCATACGGCACCCAATGCATCGACCAGGCCGAATATAATGATATAGACAGGCATCTGACCCGTTAGGTAAAGTAATATCACACTGATTAAAAAACCAAAGCGTACATAGATGGAGGCTTTGATGAAAGGTTGAGCATTTGCTTTTCCACTTACAACGTAGTAGATTCCGATCACTGCCGCCAGTAGCCCAATCATTCGGCCCCAACCGTCGGGCATGGAGGGTAATTTCATCATGGAAATCACGGTGTCAGGTACTAGAATGAATACTAGTCCGGTGCAAACTAAATAGATACCGAAAATAAATGATGATTTGCCTGAATTTGTCATAATTAATTGTTTATGTTAATAAATGAATTCATTGTACTCGCCTTTCGGGGTTTGTGACTTGAATGATCAATATTCTCGCCTTGGTGGAAGCGAAGGATTATGGATGAATAATATAGATGCGGCGCTTAACTTAATCTGTTCTTACGAAAAGTAGTGAATTAAAACAATTGTAATCAGAGCGTGTCAATGGCAGCGTTCGTTGCTCAATTAAAATGAATACTTCTTTGATTACTTACCGGGTTGTTCGACTATCCGCAGGTAGGGTTTAATCGTTTGCCAGCCGTTGGGAAATTTCTCTTTGGCTTCGTCATCGGAAACAGAAGTTGCGATAATCACATCTTCTCCCTCATTCCAGTTGGCTGGTGTAGCGACTTTGTATTGACTTGTTAATTGCATGGAGTCAAGTACTCGTAAGATTTCATAAAAATTTCTTCCTGTAGTCATCGGATAAGTGAGCATCAATTTAATTTTCTTATCGGGTCCAATGACAAAAATGGATCGGACGGTCTGGTTTGTGGCTGCTGTTCTTCCTTCAGATGTACCTTGTTCATCCGCAGGCAACATATCGAATAATTTCGCGACTGTCAGATTCGGGTCTCCGATCATTGGAAAATTGACGGTGCAACCTTGCGTTTCCTCTATATCCTTTTCCCATCGGATATGACTTTCAACGGGATCAACACTCAATCCTAGAATTTTGCAATTTCTTTTGTTGAATTCAGGTTCGAGTTTGGCCATGGAACCCAATTCAGTAGTGCAGACTGGCGTAAAATCTTTGGGGTGTGAGAAGAGTATCCCCCAACTGTCACCAAGCCATTCGTGAAAGCTGATGGTGCCTTTGGTGGTTTCAGCTTTGAAGTTCGGAACGGTTTCGTTTAATCGCAATGACATATTTTTTGATTTAAGTAGTGATTTATGCTATAATTTAATTTCGAAAGCAAATTTACACTTTATTTCAGATTGACTTAAACCTGTTATTTAATCTTTAGTCTTCTATAAAACACTGCTAGACTTCTTCTTTTTAGGCAGATGTATCATTGATTACATGTTGAGCCTGGAGTCTCAATAAGAAATTATAGTTTGACAGAAGCTTCCAGCGTAAGACCGTATATATATAAACCATCGTGTTGCCGACGTGATTTCGTCTTGGGGTGTTCAATGGTTGATGGTATATTTTAAGTGCTCAATCATTTAGTTATTAAAAATGGCCATTAGGGCAGTTGCTCCAATCTCTGTGCCTAATGGAATTCCGCCAAGGTCAACCTGATAATTGTTCGCATGTAAAAAAAATGGCGCTTTCTTTCCTTCTTCCTTTGCTTTTACATAGACAGCCGGATTGGCTATCCCAACATTGATATAATTACAAGTCGTTTTATAATTTCCTTTGACTAAGTTTTGAAAATCTTCGGCACCCATCGAGGCAGGAGTGTTGGTCAATATGTTTGCAGGAGTTATTATTGCACCAAGTGCTGTATTGATTTTATTGGTTAATGCTGCATTATTTTCAAGGGGAAAAACTTTTCCTTTCATCTTAATTGTGGGATATTGTTCTTTAGAAAGACCGTTCGCAACAGCTATGCCTTCATTAATTCTTTTAATACCATCCAATAAAGTGTTTCTTGTTTGTTCGTTGAACCACCTCAAATTTACTTTTAGTGTTGCCGTTGCCGGAATTACATTATTATCTGTCCCCGCACTCATTGCGCCAACTGTTAGAACCGCAACATCTTGTGCCGCAATGCTTCTGCTGATAATTGTTTGATATTGCATCACGGCATTACAAGCCATGACAATAGGGTCTTTGGTATCTTCAGGTCTTGCGCCATGACCACCAATACCATAGAATGTAACATCAAGCTGATCACTTCCCGACATACGAATACCTGCTCCGTTATCGATGGTACCTAATGGAAGCGTTGTCGTGTGCAGACCCAACAAATAGTCCGGCACCGGGACCCCTTTGGCATACATGCTGTCATCAACCATGGCTTGTGCTCCAGTTAACAGTTCTTCAGCTGGTTGTGCCAAAAAGACCAATGTGCCTTTCCAATTATTTTTTAAGGTCATCATGATTTTTGCAACACCTAACATCCATGATACATGCGCATCATGGCCACATGCATGCATAACGGGGGTTTCTGTGCCATCCTGTTTTTTCATGATTTTTGTACTTGCATAAGGAAGTCCGGTAATTTCCTTAACAGAATTACAGTCCATATCCGCCCTGTACATGACAGTTGGGCCAACTCCGTTTTTATAAATTCCAACAAGTCCTGTTTTTCCAATTCCAGTAATTACTTCGTATCCTAGTAATTTTAATTCTTTGGCAATGATGCCGGATGTCCGAACTTCCATAAAACCAGGTTCAGGATTTTGATGCAGGTCTTTATAAATTTCAACCAGTCGCAGCGAGTCGGCATAAACCAAGTGTTTTAGCTGTTCATTAGTCTGTGCATGAAGGTGTGTCATGACCAGGAGGATCAATATCAGAAAAGGTAAAACTCTTATTTTCATTCTAATCTTTTGATTTAATAACATTCTTATGGCTAGTTGAGTTTTTTGAAGTGTCATCTTAAGCTTGTCGAATAATACTCGAATTGAAGCGAAGGACGGCATATTACTTCGCATCTTAAATCCTGAATGGTCGCCCGCAAATGCAATTCCTGAGTTAGTTGCCATTCTCTTTGTATAGTTTTCTCAAAATGCTGATTTGGCCTCTATGATGAATTTCATCTTCAGCCATATGGTACAAAACCCAAGCTAGATTGCAACCTGTTTCAGGATCATAGTCCTCAATTCTTTCCGTAAAATCCTCAAATGTTATCGACATCAGTGAATTTAATAACATCCTTCTGGATTGATCCAATTGTTCAATATATCTTTCAATTGGGTCTCCTTTTATTAATTGCGGAAGAAACTGGCCCATGTCCAGCCCTGGTTGCAAATCAATATTTTCTTCTGCTGTTAATTTTCTCCTTTCGATAAATTCAATTCTAAAGTAATGCTCAATGGCAGTAATATGCGACAATAGTGCTCCAATTGTATTCCATCCTTCTCTATATTGCCAATCCAATTCATGAATGGTCATTCTCTCTACTCGCTGTAATGTCGTAATTCTTGCATCCTCTAAAATTCCAATCAAATAGTCCAAAGAATGATCTTTTGTATTACCAAAATTGATATAAAATCTCCTTTTCATAAGCATTGTAAACAATTAAGTTACTCTAAAGGCACAATTATAGCAAAATCATTTTCAAAAATTCTTGCAAGTTCCTGTAGTTTTTTAAAAAAAGGAAATCAGCGGTTATTGGCTTTTTGTGGGCAGGTTTTTATTTACACTGAGTTGTCCTATTTGTTCAAATATAAATTTGCAAATTCAAGTTTATGTTGACATTTATTCCGCCCCGTCTGATTTAAAGCCCGTATACTTCGGAAATAAATAGTGCCAGTATTCCCATCCCACTTGCTTGCCTGAAGGTACTTCATAGAAACTCCAATGCTCAGGTGTTTGGTTATTGCAATAGAATCCTTCTAAGTCAATAAAGTCTACAATTTCTTTGATGTCTGATAGTGAACCCAGGAAATAACTATGGCAACAGTCAAAATCTGTAATAATTAAAATTTTATTGTCTGTAGTTTGTAATCGCACTTGAGGTGGTAAACGATCTCCGAGTAGCAAGCTGTCTAACGATTTAAATTCTTTTTCTCGGGAAGTATCCGTGTAAATATATAGGGTGTCATACTTTTTAGTTTTAAAAAAGTTCAAAACTTTATCTTCTAATATTTGTGGGAAATAATCGGGTGTTGGGCAAATAATTTTATCAGCTTGCGCAGTAAAAAGCAACAGTTTATCAAAATCATCTTTATTTCCAATACTAATGGCGCAATGCATAAAATTAATGGTGTGACTTAATCTTTGATAACTCGGGATGCCGCTCAGTTCTAAAAAAGATGTCCAGGTTAGCAGATCACAATGCGCAATGATTTCTTTTTTATTTGGCCACTTATCAGGCACGAATTCTATACTATCATGATGTCCTGATTTAATTTTAAGGAATGGATGAAATGCTAAAAAGCAAACTTCGTATCCAGGATACTTAGCTAGAATCGGCCTGTCTCTATATTTGTCCGAGTCTATATGGTCTAAAACTATTTGTGAAGGAGTCGGTGTAGCTATTACCATATTTTCAAAAATACGCTAAATTTTTGAAACTAATGGAGCGCAGGACTTTTGATCACATATGTTCATTCGGTAAGCTGAACTTTGGGCTTGCATTATCGGTCAGAAAAAACCAAAATCTGTGCAACAATTAGGTACTGGTAGACTTGGTTTTATCTCCGATTTCAGCCTGATTAGCTTCAAGGCTAAGGCAAACAATACCCTGATATTACAATTCACTCCAAGTTTGTAATCATATTGCAGCGGCTGCTTCTTCGCCGGTGTTAATCGCTCCCTCCATAAATCCCTGCCAGTCTGCTAAATGTTCTCCTGCGAAATGCGTGTGAAGAAACGGCTTTTTCAAAATCGGCTGAATATTGAACCATTGGCCTTTTCCATAAATGGCATAGGCTCCTCTGGAGTATTCATCATTCCCCCAGAAATAGTTGGTCTGGGTGTTGATCATACTTTTAATATCTCCAAAATAGGGTGCGAGTGATTGTTGTAACATATTGGCTCTCCATTCGGCGGTTTGATTGGCAATGACAGCGGCTTTATCGCCGATCGTGTAGGATATGAGGACGCCTTTGGAGGACGGCTGGTTTTTGGTGGCATGATATAGATAGTGGGCAGGTGTATCTGTCACCATATCAAAACTCTCATCTTTCCAAAATCTCTGATTGAACAATACAGGATTCTTGTTTATTCGGGCATACTGCAATTCGTCCATGGCCAGACTCATTTCAGATGGCAGCACGGGATCCCAATTGATCCTCCTGGCAGCAAAAGTGGGTACAGTACAAATAATTTTATCGGCCTCAAAGATTTCACCATTCTTGCAATAAACCTTTACATTCTTGCCTTGAACGATTCGTTCAACCATGGTGCCGGTTTTAATATTATTTCTTCCGATTTGATCCGCCAGTTTTTCTGCCAATAGCGTATTGCCTCCTTTTATTTTAAGATCCATTTCATTTTTGGGGCTGCTTTCAGCATACTCAGCCAGGGCGGCGTATGCTGACACACTTCTGATGGTTTCACCAAAATCAGTGCTGTCCAGTAATTCTCTTATTTCAAGGTCGCGTCCATCACAGCCATTGTTGACAAGATATCGCCACCAATCAATTTTGTCCAGTTTCATTTTATCCTTTTCAGACAGCTGGGGATAGCTTTTCAGTATGTTTTCAAATTTAGCTTTCCAGGATACTGAATAATCCCATTCATTTTTCCGAAAGTATTCACCGCGATAAATCAGATGGGTGTCAAGCTGATTATTCTCCAGCGTAAGTCCTAATTCAGCCGTTAATTCTATGATTCGGGTATGCGATGCCCCAACCCATTCGGCGCCCATTTCAACAACAAGATTCTCACTTCGATCAATGGTATGCGAAAAAACACGGCCACCGATTCGGTTTCTTCCTTCCAGGATGATAAATTCTATATTCTTTTTGTGCAGGGCATAGGCGGCCGACAATCCTGCGAATCCGGCCCCGATGATGATCACCTTTGGTTTCTTATTGATCAAAAATGTCCCAAAGGGTGAACCGGACACCAATAATCCACCGGAAAGAATGGAGGCCTGACGGATAAAATCTCTTCTTGTATTCATTTTATGGTTGTTGGCTCTTGAAATATTGCATTTCAACACAAAATAATAACTTTTAAGATAATGAACTCTGAATCGGCCACCGCTCGTTCAGAACTTCAATGTAGTTCAATGTTTCATTAATTAATTCAGCTTACTTCGAAGGACTTTTATTCGTGGAGGAATGTGGTGAACGATGTAGATATTGTGCAAATCTACATTGCTCTTTAAAACATGTTTATTTTATAGATTGAACATGTATAAGGATGTTGCTCGTTAATGACAATATTTTAAAAATGGTTTCGTATTCGAAATATTTTTATATCAATTATGATTAGATTCAAGATGCTCGCTAAATCAGATATCTTTTCAAATTGGATGATTTTCTTTCACATCGTCCTTGTAATATCTATTTAATCGACTGGTCATGAAGAATGGAAAGGAATTCACGGCAAGGTAAAGTATAAAAGAAAGCTTGGTGCTTATAAATGCGATTATCGTCATCACTATGATAATAAAAAATAGTGGAATTATAATTCGCCCCAGATTTTTGATTTCATCCCAATCGACATCATCATAATATAGATGATGTTGCCTACAATGCTTCAAAAAGAAAAAGTTATTAATTGTAGTAAAACCTTGAACTTATCCAAAGATCACATAAGAATAGGGGCTGTCGGGAAAATTTCCCAATAAATTGCTGCAGAATGGCATGAGTGAAATAACGGGAAGATATATTGCGGTGTGAATTACTGTGCGCCCATCAGCTCGAGCGATCATTTTGTGAAGTCCTAAGCCGGCTATCCAATTACCACTGACTAATACCACACTAAACAGGAATGCAAAAAACCTTGGTGAAATTTCATGAAGGAAATGAATAAAGTCTTCATAGCTGTTTAATGATGCATCTTCCGGAAACTTTAATTCGAGGACAAGTAGTGTAAGTGCTATTGCATACACGGCATCGTTAAACATGACGATCCGCTCAAAAAGTTTTCGGCTGTCTTTTTCTTTTTCTGTCATATCGTAGAGTTAAAGCATTGTTTCATAAACAAGTGAATTGCTTTTTTAAGGGACGCTTAAAAGCAAATATTTAAAAGCAAATTTATGTATGATTTGCAAACAATTATCACACCAACGTTCGGGGGCTCATAGAATGTGACCTTTATCAATGCCGAGGCCTTCACCGTGCTTAGCGTAAATTATTAAGACGAGCTTAATATTACATGACTCTTTGCCTCATTCCGTAAAGCGAATGTTTATATCAGACCGTAGTGAATGTATTTTGAGCCAGAATGAACCGAATATTATGATTAATTGAACGCTACAAGCTCACCTATATCACCAGTAATCGGTGGAGGTTTATGCATTTCCCGGTCAAATGGTCGGATGTTCATCCAGATGCCTTTTTTAGCCAGTAATATATTTGCACGGGTGAGGCGGGATACATCCGAGTTTTCTTGTATCGTGTATCTGTATTTTCGAAGCACCAGGGGTAGTATCAGTCTTAATGCATTATTCGCAAAAATGGAGCCAATACAAGTTCTTGGACCGCCACCATAGGGCATATAGGTATAGGGTGGTGGAGTCAGATTAATCCAGCGGTCTGGAATAAATCGCTCTGGTTCTGGAAAAACATTTTTGTCATGATGTGCCGCCAAAGGACTGACTACAATATTGGCACCAACGGGCATTTTTATTCCTGCCACGTTAAGCTCCGAAGAACAGGTACGTAAAAACAATAAGGGCACTGGCGCAAGAATTCTCATGCTTTCTTTGATGACCCTTTCGGTATGTGGCATGTGAGGTAGATCGGTCAATGTTGGAATCCGGTCTTCCAATACAGTTTCGATTTCGTCGAGAACACGTTCTAATTCCAACGGGTGACGTTCCAAAAGAAATAAGGTCCAGGAAAGTGTCATGGCCATCGTTTCATGACCTGCAATAAATAGTGTGGTTGCTTCTGCGATCAGCTCTTCATTGGATAAAGCAGAGCCATCTTCATCGGAGCTCTGAATGAGCAGAGAAAGTGCATCCTTTCCTCCCGGTCCATTTGCTCTTTTTTCATCAACGAGCACACTTAATTTGTTCATCAAAGATTCCGCCAGATTCACGGCCCGATGATATGGTGTTCCGGGAATATTATAGGGAGTCAGAATGGTCAGCGGGTCGGTTAACGTTTCAACCATACCGGCAGCCAGTTTGCCCAGCTCGGTGGCACCATCCCTTGCATCCAGACCATAGAAGCACTGCACGGCAATGCACAAGGCCAGTTCACGTAAGAGTGAATCCATTCGCACCGTTGTGCCTACCGGCCATTGGCTGATCAGGTAAGTCGTCAGATCAGTAATTTCAGAACTGTAACCTTCAAGGGCAGCGCGACTGAAGGCCGGGACCATCAAGCGTCTGTGTTTGCGATGATTATCGCCATTGATCGCTATGATGGCATGACGAAGATTGTTAAGCTGTGACCCCTGAGGGCCGGTAAAAATCTGCTCATCGTGCTGAAATAAATGCGGGTTTGATAGAATTTCCTTGTTGTTTTCAGGACCAAATACAGCCACCAGCGCCGGGTTATCGGCTATGACTGCTGCCACATCTCCGTATTGCCTTAAATTAAAGACAATTCCAACAGGATCCTCCAGAAACTGAAACAGTTTCATAGGGGTTCCTATCAACGGGAGTGTTTTTGGCCCGGGTATCGGAATTTTGGGCAGGCCAAATAATTTTGGCATAGAGTATTTTTACTTAATAAAGATTATTTAATTAACTTATCACGTCAAAGGGCAGGTAGTTACGACGTACCGCCCCATTGTCAATCGCCAAAATTAAAAAATAGTATTTCTAACAAAAGTAAAATTGAAAATTACATTTTTTGACGGCATGATCGCCAGTATAGGATATGCCTCATATTATTAAACTATACTTAGCGTGATAGAGTTTAGTTTTGAGCATTCAAATGGATACCAGGTTCTTTTCCTAAAAAATCAGATGTACATAATTTGTTATCAGATACCAGACATTTATCACCATAACTTTTTTCCGGTGACAATATTTCAGACTATCTAAAAAACTCTTTATACTAGGATATGTTAAGCCTATCGACCCAGCCGACAGCAACAAAGCTTGTAAAGTATAATCCTTCTCTAACTAAAATTATGTATTAGCTGATCATGGGCAATGATATTATTTAATAAATAGTGCATACTTTAAGTAAGGCTGCATATGGCACAAGTCAGGAAAGACTTGCGCCAACTTAAGAAATTCGATACTGGTCATACCTGGTTGCCAGGCTAATTTGTAGAAGCAAAATAGTGATTTAACCAGCAGGTTTATGAATTAACGGTCTTCCCCATACCAGATTTAATTTGCGATAATATGCTGATAATCTGTTGGTCAAGCCCCAATCGAGTTCAATGCAATGTGGTGCGATGTGGATGTATTATCTTCAAGTATGTATCTTTACTTAAAGGATTACTATAATGATTTGCAAAAATTGTAGCCACCCGTTAAAAGGAAACTATTGCAGTAACTGTGGCCAGAATTCGCATACAGAAAGAATTACTTATTCGTTCTTGGTTCATGAGCTCATACATTTCTTTACACACATCGAGAAAGGTTTTCTTTTTACCACCAAGCAACTCGTTTTATCTCCCGGGAAAACTGTTTTTGAATTTATTGAAGGGAAAAGAAAAAAGTACTTTTCACCGGTTTCTTACTTCTTGGTTTGGATTACTATATATGCACTGCTGCTTTATTGGTTCCAGAAAGTATTCGGTGAAAACAGAGTAATTGATTATCAGCAATATTTTGGAGATAAAGCATCCACTGAATATGCCATTACACATTTAGCATTGGTATTAACAATAGTGATTCCATTTCAGGGATTGTATTTGTATTTATTGTTTACCAAAGTCAGGTACAATTATTTTGAAACAATTGTTATTGCAATCTATTGCCTGGGAACCATCATTTTCTTTCAATTGCTTTTTGCCCTCATTTCTTTAGGATATTTTAGCATCACCAATATCCCTGTCAGTCTGTCAATATCCGATATATTCAAAATAAGTTATTTGATCTGGTTCGCTTTTGATTTTGTAAGATCCGTAAATGATACAAAATATAAGTTTGCCAAGACCGTAGTTTTTATTTTACTACCTTTTGGAACTTTTACAATTTGGAGATTGTATGGGTTTCCATATTTAAATCATCTGTTACATGGACGTTTTTAGATAAATTGTACAGCGTTTTGGGTGGTTGACGCTAGGGCAGGGTATGTAATACTACGTTTCAATGCAGTACATAATCTCATTGTAAACAACAATTTCCAAGTATGCAGTCTTTTTACGAGTTATCATGCTAAGCCAGCCTGAGTCCAATTCCGTGTTGCCAGTTAGTTGTTATTTAATAATCGACTAAGTGAGATCGATGATTATAATAAAATGAACGTATAGGTTATTCTATCAAAATATTTGGGACTACGGCCCTCATAGGATAATACTCGTATTGATTTATTTCTCCTGCAGGATCGTCTGCGATAATATCTATTAGCTCCTGCTCATTTTCCACGGCAACAATTCCAAGTCCATAAATTTCCTTTGGATCCATAACAGGTCCAAAAGCATAAACTTTTCCTTCTTTTAGTTTCTTGGTCCAGTATATGACATGTTGTCCCATGATAGCCCTTTCAGACTCTGTCATTGTAATGGCAAAATCAGGTCTTGATGGGTTTAAATAAACCGCATAATAAATTTTTTCCATATCTGTCTTGATTTTAATGTTCTTGTTTCTTGATACAAATAAACCTTTAGCCTGCCAGCCTTGGCGCTGTTAAGCAATTGTTCATATGCCATAATTCAAAAAAATTTTACATTGAAGATAAGTTGATGAATTCATATTGCAGATGATATAATTTCTAATTCACGCTTGGCGATGGCTATGTTATTCCAATGATTCGTCAGGTAATCTGAGGTTGGTGCAACTTGTATGTTGCGTTGAACGTATCAATAATATAATTGACACATTGTATTGTCTGTTCGAGTCGGTCAAAGGAAGGTTTAATCAGGTAAGACCTGACAAGTGGATATGTCCGATTGTCTTTTCTGATTTGTATGGCTTCTTGAATCACAGGATGGAATTGAGAGGGCAAGTGCTTCAAACAATAATATCCTGCTTCTGTTTTGGAGACTATTTTACCTGTTTGAAGTGTACAAAGTTGTCTTCCCGCCCCTAGAACAGACCATTCTGTAAATCTTGGAAAAAACAATAATAGTAATTTGCGATTGAAAAAAGTGGAATGTTGGTTTATCCATTTTCTCCAATAAGAATTGATGTTATGATAGAGGAATTTGTTCAATTCATCCTGGTCAATTTCAATCGGCAAATCTTCAGCCTGCTGTCCGAATATCGTCAGCGCATTCAATTTTAATTCTGATAAACTGATGACCGACATTTCAAACTCTCTGTAGCGCATAACGTTTTGGTGCCAGGAAAGAATTTTCGCTGTAGCAGTATTGTCGGATTTTATACTCTCTAAAGTAAGATATGAGCCACTGAGGTCCGGTTTGGGGTATTGCTTTGCAATTTTTTGATGAATGAATTTTAATTTTAATGCAATTTTATCGTCAGGTAAGTCTCTGCAAAAAATCAAAAAGTCGATATCGCTTTTATTGGAGTGAAAGTCTGAGAGTCCAATCGAGCCGGTCAGATAAATACCTTCAATGAGGAATTGTTCGATCTTTGATATTTGTTGCACAAACTCCTTTATTATTGTATCAGCAGGTTTGGGCAGCATGTTCAAATCCATCTTCTCAACATTTTGAAACAAGTTACATCTTCTTGCCCAAAATCCGAAAGTAAGCTAAGTTCTTCTTTATACACGATTCGTTTGCTTGGGTATGAGGGTGATGATATTGGTTAAGGTTGACTGAAATGGTTTCGGGCTTTGCGTTCGGGTGACTTTTGGAGTTCTGCTTATGCTTAACCAACTTACACTGAAGTTGAATAGAAGCACAAAGCTCCAAGTTTACACAGACTGTCCCGCTTTAGCGGGATTAGCCTGCCTGACGCAACACCCGTCTTGGCTGCTGCCCTGCTTCTCTGTCTAAGGGAGTGAAGTGTCATACTTTGCTCAAAGTTTTTTTATTGTATAAATACTTTAGTTGTAAAATCGGTAAGCGTTTTTCCGTCATAGCGAAATATTGAGTTGCCTGCACTAATCCAAACATTTCCGTCTTTATCTCCGACAACTGGTCTTGCATCGCTGTGAATAAATTCTTTTGTGCTTACAATATCTGTAACTTGATGAAATGTATTTCCATCAAAGTAACATAAACATATGTCATCATTTCCCATCCCGTTACCATTTCCTCCAACCCAAAAATTCCCCCTTTTATCTTCATAGATAAAATCGGGGTCTCCATAATCATTACAAAGACCATCTTTCATCGTATAATGCGTAAAAGTTTTTCCATTATATTGATAGAGTTGTCTTCTCCTTACTGAAAACCAAAGGTTACCGTTTTTATCTTTCAGAGAGCATTTCAACCTGATTATACACTGATTTCCCCAGGGACATTGAGTAGTGAATGTTTTTCCATCATAACGAGTGAAGTTAAACCAGATGTTTCCTTCGTTGTCGGTTGTTCTAGCTTCCATCATTTCACCAATCTGAAAATGAGTTACCGTTTTGCCATCATAACAATAAACACCAGCATCCATAGCAGTAAACCAAATGTTTCCATTTTTGTCTTCGCAAATTCCCCATATCCCCACACTTTTATTTAGTGATGGTTGGAAACTGAAATGACCTCTATCAGCACCAATAACAGGAATCTCTGTAAAAGTTGTTCCATCGTAATAGCAAACTTTTTTTCCAGAACTAATCCAAATTTTTCCTTTGCTATCTTCATATAATGCCAAAACATTATTTGAAAGCAAGCCATCCTTCGTGGTGAAGTGAGTGGAAGTGTTTCCGTCGTAACGAAATAGTCCGTTACCTGTAGTTCCGAACCAAAGATTTTCTTCCTTATCCTCAATGGCTGCATTTCGGATATGATTGATTGTAGCGTTTGGTTTGGATTCATTAATAACCTTGCCAGTTGGTTTATTGTTTGACCCTTGTTGTCCTAAAAATAACTGCGGTGTAATATCTTGTCCGTTACATGATGAAAAAAATAATGTCAGGAAAAGAAGTGAGTAAAAAGATGAATTAAGATATTGCATTCTCTGTTCGTATTATGCGGTGAGTTTCAAGTTAGCACTGTCGTCATAAGGTTGCAGCAAACGTCCAACACTGGCGACGGACGAGCGTCAGGGAGTCTGTGCGTCCAGTGCATTGTTATGTAGGGTGATTTATTCATTTAGATGTTTTTCAATATCCATTTTTTGATGTAATATTCTGTCTATGTATACTTTTGTTACTTTTACTTTGTAGATAATCAGATGAGATTTTACATTGGTTCTACGGTGTCCTTTTTTTATCTCGTCGATAGGTTGCCCAATGTCCGAGTTTTGACAGATTTTGTCTATTACTGAAAATATTTCGTTGTAATATTTGTTCGCTTGTTCTTTAGACCACTGTTTAGCCGTATATTCCCATATATTATCTAAATCTTCTAAAGCTAATCTACTAATTTCGAAGTTAAGCTTCATTTTTGATATCTTCGATTAAGTTTTTCCAGGTGTTTTATTGGGTCAAAATTTTTGACATAACCACTTTTTTCTCCAGCTTCGATGGCTTCTTGAAGGATTTTTATCCTCTGTTCCCTTTCATCGACAAGTCTTAATCCTTCTCTAATTACTTCACTGGCTGAAGAATACCTGCCTGATTCTATGCTTTTTTCGATGATTTGCTCAAAATGTTCCCCTAAAGTAACAGATGTGTTCTTTGCCATTTTTGCATTTTTCTACAAATATACCAATATTTGGTATTATGGTCAGGTGTTTTGTGATTTTTTTCATCCTACATTACGCATCAGGGTTTGGCGATGGCGGGCATTAGAAAGCACCAAACTGTCGGCAAGCACAAATGTAAATAGATAGCACAACCGTTCAATCAACCACTGCCCGCCCACTATTGTTAAGCCCTTGTTGTGCGTTCGTGCTACTTCAGGCGTTCAGTTGAGCCATCAAACTATGCAAGTCGAGGATGCCCCAGTGTCCAATATATTTTCCGTCACGAAGTTGAATGATGTCAATTACTTCCATCACTACTTCTTTATTTGTCGGTTGCACTCCGAAAAATTCTCCCTTATGTGTTGCATGAAAAGATTTTCGTGTAGTTACCTTGTCTGCTTCGGCAACCATGTCGTGAATTTCAACTTTCAGGTCAGGGAAAGCGGGTTTCAACAGATGATTGAAAAAGTAAATTACACCGTCACGGTTTTTGGGTGAGCCGGGAGGAGCCGTGTGGTTTACAAAATCATCTGCAAAGATTTCATTGAATGTGTCTATGTTTCCGCCTTCAATAAATTCCTTGTTTACTCTGCGGACAAGTGCTTTGTTTTTTTCTGTTGTCATTTTTGTATTGAATTTAGTTAATAAATAATTGATTTGACGTTACAAAAATCATTAAACAACAGATACTGACGTTGTATAAATCCGATTAGTAATGGAACAATTACGACTTCCTGCGAAAGTCAAGTGGTGTTTGGTCGCAAAGTTTTTTAAAAAACCTATTGAAGTGCGAAGGGTCGGCAAACTCTAGCTTGTAAGCAATTTCTGAAATAGTCAGGCTGGAGTGAAGCAGATATGTTTTTGCTTCTATCAAAACCATTTCGTCAATGAGTTCGTGCGCTGTTTTGTCTGAACAGGATTTTATTGCTCTGTTAAGGTGGTCGGGTGAAACATAAAGCATGTCGGCATAGTCCGCTACTTTCCGAACGGATAAGAAATGCTGGCTTACCAATTTCAGATAACTGTTGAATAGGTTTTGCAGTGTATGAGATGTGCCATAATTAGAAAGCAACATTGCGCCATAATTTCTATTTGCATGGGTGAGTATGAGTTGAATGTATAATCGGATAACTTCACTGCATTCCGATTTATTCCTTTCAATCTCTTCATTCATTTTAAAGATGATGCTTTCAATTTCGTTGGCTGTGTCATCGTCTAATTCAAAACATTGAAGTCCTGAATAGGTTAGAAAGGGGAAATGTTGTTTTTTATTCAACTTTATAAAAGCATCAGAAGCAAAGTCTTCGGTAAACAGCATATAGTAAGCAAGAAAGTCGTTACTGATGTTGTGCAGTGAAAAAATTTGTCCTGGTATGCCAAATAAAATACAGTTGCGGTGGGGCTGATATTTTTCAAGTCCGATGTCAAAACTGGCTTTACCTTTTCGTGTCAATGAAATTCTGAAATACTCTGTCTTAATTGGACCAATATTCTTCTTTAAATCAGCAGTAGAATAAAGTCCGAAACCTCCATCAAGCAGTTCGGAAGTGCTGTCCATTCCGAAATGACTTTTACCCGTCCCGTTCTTGTGGAGATTATAGAGGTCGGAGTTGAGTTTAATTTTTTTTATTTCAGTCGGAACATTTTTATACATGTCAATTCTTAGTCAGTTAGTAAAAATGACCCACTGTCGCCCAAGCATGACGCACAACGTGCCGGTATTGCCGCCGTGCCACTTACTCGACTGCCAAACAAAAGCTAAATTAATAATTCTCAGCCGAACGTGAAAGGAAAATGCATCAGTGGCATGGAGGCAATACTATGTTATGCCTCGACCCCCCTATGCCAACTCCAAGTACTGTTCTTCAATTTTAACTCTAAAATGAATATCTGCTTTTAATGCTTTGAAAACTTTTAGAATTGTATCTATTGTTGCACTGTTGGCATTATTCTCCAATTTAGATATTTGCGCCTTTTGAACGCCAACTATTTTGCCTAATTGCTCTTGCGTCAGATTTCTTTCTAATCTGGCACTTTTAATCATATGACTTAAAATATCCATTCTCAATTCATATTCATATTGGTCACGAATTGCTGTGCCTTTCTTACCAAGATGTTTATCTTTCATCTCAGATAAGGAATACATTTTAATTTTCGACTTGGCCATATTTTTTTTATTTATACTCAAAATAATTTAATTTGATCTTTAATGCTTTTTCTATTTCCTTCTTAGGAGTCCTTTTTGACTTTTTTATAAATCCACTCGTTGCAATTACCAATGTGTTTGATTTATCATCTTTATCCCAAAAAGCCAGTAATCTTATTTCTTGTCCGGAATACTCAGTCCTAAATTCCCATAATTCTGGATGAATCTTCTTGAATAGGCTCGAATCATTTACTTGTTCTGCTTTATCTATATTATAATAGACTTTCTTAACAGCCTTTAAAGTAAGTTGGCCCAAAAATAGATTTGCTTCTTCTAAGAATTTAGTCTGAAAATATCTCAAATTCCAAGCTTTTAGCAAAGATACAATATGTTTCTATATTTGGAAACTATTTTTATACTTTTTTGAGTCACGTAGGTGAGGCATAACGTTTTGCAGCTACCCGAAGGTGGCGATTTCGAAGCACTTCACTGTCAACCAAGCAGAAACTTTGATAGATGCACAAAGCTTGATTTAACCACTGAACCGCCACTTTTGGGTAGGTGCTGTTAGCGGGTCGTTGTTCTTCTTTATTAGATTGTCAAGTTCTGTTCAGGTAAATTATTTATGTTTTTTATTACTGTGATAGAAGGTGTGTCAATATACATATCCCTATAAATATTTAGACCTTCTCCTGGATAAAGCGTGTCGAAAGCATATTGAATTAGTCTGTTTTCAATAATGTTTTTTTGTTGAATGTTTGTTGGTGCACCAAATACAACACTCAGAATAGCACCAGTTTCATTGTTGTTTTGGTCAAATAGTCTTCTAATAAAAATTCTCATTTTGTTTGTTTTTTAGGTTATTAAAATGGCAAATCATTCCAGTCTGCCTGTTCTGGTTCTTTAATTTTCTTTAAACTATTTTCAATTGTCTCGATGAATTTTATTGTGTTTGAAACATTATTGAAAATCAAAACACTTTCGTGGTAGTTTAATACTGGATTGTCGTGGGCAAAACTTTTGTTATTCCTTATGTCATTAAATGCTTCTATAACATTGATGGAGTATCTCAAAATTTTCTCCGCCATTATGGATTCAAAATGTTTATTGTCTACCAAGAATTTGATATATTTCCCGAATACTGCGTTTAGCGAGTCAGATTTTTCATAAGTGATTTTATGTTTGTCACAAAGTTCTCTTAGATACCGAAAAGTAAAAGTGTGAAGTCTGTCTAAAGCAGCTTCGGGTTCGTTTTTTTCAATGCTTTCCCTAATTGATTTTGCGAGCAATTTAAAGTCTTTGTCATCAACGTTCGGTTGAATAGCGTCAATATGTTCAACAATACTTTCTTGTTTAAGTCTTTCGGAAATTTTTACGCACTCTTTGTATAGGTTTTCATCGTCTCTTGGGTCAATTTCTCCTGTATGAACTTTTGAAAGCCAATAGTCGCAAAACGCAGAAAGTAACTTACCAAAGGTATAGTTTGATTCAAATTTAATAAATTGTCTAAGGCGGTTTGCTTTTGAGTTTGAAGAGTAATGATATTTTTCATCGTCAATATCAAGTCCAACTACTTCACCAACAAATTCTTGAAAAGTCCTGTCAGAAAAGTCCATTACATAACCACTTTTCATTCCTAAAAACTTTTCAATGTTTGCTCGTTCTATATAGGTTAAATCTGCCATTATTTATCAAATCAAAATATGTTAGAGTGTCGTTTTTCTGTTTGTGTCATTTGGTTTTCAGGAGTTTCTGTAAGCTTTCGATTTTTGTTTGTAGTTCGTCAAAAGTAATTATCTCAACATCTCTGCTGTTGCTACGAAACAGTTCAAATGAATATTTCTGTTCTTCTGTCAAATCCTTTGTCGAGCCAATTAGGACTACACATTTTGAATTGAATGTTTCAAAACCGCCTTTACTCTTTACTTTATGAGAATAAAATTCCTTTTGAAAGTTGTCTCGTTGATTTAAAACTTGGTTAATGCTTCCTGTCAAATCTTTAGTTGCACTGTAAACGTCTTCTCCACGGTAAGTTGAGGGGTCAAGAAGTTTGGTTTTGTGTGTTTTAATTTCTAAAAATGAAACGTTGTCGCTTAGGCTGTTCTTAATAAGAAAGTCATTGAATTTCCCATTTTTGTTGTCAATAGTTTTACCACCAACATATGCTTCACGTTTATAAAGAATTACTGGCTGTGCGAAAATGTATGAGAAAATCCAACTATTGTCTTTCAAGAACTCTTGCCATTTTTTTTCAAGACTATCACTATCATTCTTGATTGCCATCAACTCCTTGTATTTTTTCAGTGTTTCTTGAATGTATTTGTTGTCAACGATTTCCTTTGTCTTTGCAAGTGCTTCTTTTGTAAGAAAGTCAGTGCTTAATGAAAGCTTATCAAATAAGTCCTTAATTGCTTTTTTGTCTTCGTCTGAAAATTCATCAATTGTATTTCCCCAAGAAGAAAGCGAAGTTGCTAATGCGTTTGAAATATAAGTTTTAGTTGGTTTTACTATTGAAGTTGGAAACAGTGTATGCAAGTTTGTTTTCAGCACAAAATCCACTTCTTCTTTATTTTTTTTGAATATGCTGCTAAATGCATCTTGTAATGTCGAAAGAGCAGTTTCATTCAAGTAAAGCTTTTTGTTTGTTAAATCAAGTTCTACTTTTCCGCCTTTCTCGATTATTACTTCGTCTATGTCGTAATTCTCATTAATATAATAGGCAAAAGGATTTAGTGTCTTTGTAAAACCGTAACCAAAATTTACGGATTTGTTCACTCCTACTGGGAGTTTTCCTTTAAATCCTTTGTAAGTGAATTTCTTAATTGTCTTGTATTTGTCGCCACCTTCATAACCCCTTGGATAGTGAACAATTTGGTCAGACTTCTTGAATATTTCACTTGACAGTTGCTTGATTCCGTTGTCACTGTCGTAGTAGAAGTATATCTTTTTTAGAGGTCCTTCTTTTTCTAAATGTTCACCTTTTTTGGCTGTCATACTATTTCGTTAATTTATCCTGTGTCGTCTTTTACAATGCCCGCTAACGGTTCGGGTATTGCCGAAGGCGGGGCATTTTAGCACTGCCGTTCATTTGAAAAACTAAAGCTCGGTTAAGCACAAAAGTGTCATAAAAGCCCATCACGACCGCTTTTGGCAATGCCCTGTTAGCAGCATACCGAATTGGTTCTTGTTTTGTAGTCTGGTCAACCATTATTTTCGTCTAATCCCCTATCAAAATTAAATGACCGTCACAATCTTCAATTACAAACTCACGACTACCATAAGCCCGTTTCACAATACCTTCTACGATTTTTGCATTTTTTGCTGTTAGTTCATCGAAGAAGTTGTCAATTTCTGGAACCCAAATAATAAAATCGTGACTTATTGAACGATAGTCTTTGTTTGTCTTGATGTTCTGTGTGTCTGATTTTGCAAAATGAACCTGAAAACCATCACGCTCTACCATTGCATAAACGGGAGGTTCAGAAACCAGACCAATAATTGTAAACCCAAGGATATCTCTATAATATTTTGCGGTTCTTTCAACATCATATACCACAAGCTGCGGTGCCATTCCAATAAGTTTTGCTTTACTCATCTGTTTAATGCAATTTACTGTTGTCTCCTCGGTACTCAGTTACTGTATTATCTTGCCCAAACTGTAATAAATAACCATTGTTATCGTAAACAGCAAATTCTCTCATTCCATATTGAAAGTTCTCAATCGGATAACAAACTTCTACTTTGTCCTTTATTGTGTTCCAAATGTCATCAACATTTTCTGTATTGAAATAAAAAGAACCTGTGAAAGTTGGCTTGTCAAAAGGTGTGTGTTCATTGGGTTTGCTTATCATCAGGTCCGCATTGTCAAGTTGAACTCTAGCCCAACCCCATTCAGGCTCGTTCGTCAAACAAGTAAACCCAAGTGTTCTCACATAAAAGTCTACCGTAACTTGTAAGTCGGCTGTATATATTGTTGGTGTCAGTTTGTTAATTTTCATTTTCGCTTTTTTTGCTGTCTGTTACAGTTGCTGCTAACGTTTGGCTTGCTGCCGTGCCGCCCTGCGTTGGCTTTGCGGGTTGGCTGTTCGGCGGCATGGACAGCAAGCCTTTGTTGTAGGCATTTACTTCTTTATTGCAAAGTGCTTATATTTTTTTATGACTTTTTGTTTTCTTATTAGTTGAGAATGAAAAGGCTCCTCCCAAACGAATACCTTATCTTCAATTGTAGTTACACTTTTTCTTGGTTTCCCATTTTTAAAATGTATTTTCTCAATTCGTACCTGTTCATCCGCCTCTTTCAAATCGCTTTCAGTATAAGAAATCACTTCCCATGTTCCGCTTTTTTGACCGTTTTCATACTCTCCCTTTTCCAAAATCCTTCCTTTTCTGTCTTTGATTTGCCACGTTCCTTCAAGTTTACCATTTTTTATATTATATCTTATCGCCTCCAAAGTATCTGCAACATCTGGGTATCCACCTCTCCAAAATGCCCTCGATTGAAAAAAAACATATTCTCCGTCAATCATATTTGTCAGCGATTCAAGGAATTTTATGTATTTATTATACCTTCTTTCATCTTCTTCTTTTGAAATACTCTTGCAACAATCAGAGCGATAAGTATAATAATATCCGCTTTGTCCTTTTGAACCGAATATTAAGCACTCCGTGTTTTTTTTCGCTTCAAACCCACACGCATCACTACCATTGTTGGTCCTTATTTTTATGGTATCATTTTTATCTCCTTTGTATGATTTTATTAACTTGAAAATGAGTTCATACTTTGTCTCTTTGGAGTCGTAAAATATAAAATTCTGGTAGGTTTCTTCTACTTTTTTAGCATCAATCAATATTCCCGTAAAAATAATATCTGATATACTTGAAATTCCTGCGGTTTCTGTCTGTGTCCAACCCATTTCTTTAATAGGCAAATCAATCAATGAACTCCCGCAACTGCAAGCAATCGCTACTCTGGTTAAAAGCATGAACGATATTACATTTGTTATTTTCATTTCCATTTTATTTGCCTACAACGCCTGGGTATACACGCAGGCGCATTGGCGCTTGTGTGTATACCATGTTAGTCGCCGTTCTTAATATATTTTCTTTCAACACAATTAAAATTTATCCTCTCAACAGCTTTAATAAATTCCGAGGTGTCAAGGAAATAACTTGGGTATGCTTTTTTTAGAGTCTTGATTGATGAAGCTGATACCAAAACCACAGCGTTATCATTCGGATTAATCACCTTCTCAAGTTTTAAATACTCATTTGTAGCATCTTCAAAATGATTTTTATTAAATATTTGAATATTAACAAATTTTTCATTAATATTAATATTCAAAAGGTAATAATCACCAGGAAAATTATCAGATTCAATTTTATTTGAGGTTACCCTAATTGCTATTAATTTAGTTAGAATCTTAATATCTTTACAATAATTAAAGCATTTAATCATCAACTCTTCCATTGATAATGTTTTATGCTCTTCGAGCACTGGAAGCTTTTCTTTAATTGCAAAAAGGGAACTAACTACTTTAAAAAAATCCAGCCAATCATCGGGACCTTGATTAGATTTAAGTGATGTCTTTGTAATTATTCCTGCGGTTTCAACTGCTGTTGCCCAATTATGTTGAAGCTTAGTTC
Organism: Saprospiraceae bacterium; assembly: GCA_046329325.1. GTDB lineage: Bacteria > Bacteroidota > Bacteroidia > Chitinophagales > Saprospiraceae > Vicinibacter. The sequence goes on along the minus strand of JAXLUU010000001.1, from coordinate 10,520 downwards.
TGATTTGTAATTCTAATTTTAATCCATCAAAATCATCCTTTCTGGAAGTGTATTTATAAACAAAATGAATGCTTTGATAGCCTGTATTCTTTGGTAAACTTACATAATCAACCACTCGTTCAAGTTTATGTGGCGTTCTTTGATTAATTAAAGCTTTTTTCAATTTTTCTAAATCCTTGACATCTTTTAATACTGCTCTGAATCCGCCAATATCCTGCATTCCTCCTAGCCCCATATCAGGATTCAAATCCAATTTATATTCAATTGAAGATAAGCGTTTTAGTCTTTGCGAAACAAGGATAGGTACGATATTAGTTTTGGAAAGCAATCGCAATAAACTATTTTTTAAAGTCACTAAAGGATGTAAATGATTCGTTCTCCAATTATTTATTAAGTTTAAAGCTTCTTCTCTGTCATCAATTGATTTAGATGTAAGCAAAACTTCTCCTGCCTTTGATATTTGTTTTCTACTGTACTTCATTTAATACAAATTATATGGCGACTAACGGTTGAGCATAGACGCTGCACCGCCACTCGTTAAGCAACCAAAAGTAAAAAATATATTTTTCATAACCGGAAAAATTAAAAGAGAATGATTTACAATGCTTGGCGGTGTATTGTCTATGCCTTGTTACTTGCCGCCTTTTTGAAGTCCAATACTTTAAGCAGGAATTTTACACGAGAATTAAGATTATTGCTATTTGCATGAATAAATATTTTAATATGGATACATCCAGTTTTTATAGAATACTTTTATTTAAATTCGATTGTTTTTGTTGTATTCTTCCCCTAAATAGTCTTGATAAATGATATTTTTATAATGTTCCTTACTAAACTGAGCACGGACCTTATTCAGTACTTTATTTTCAGTTGTCCATAATAGTGAATCACCTCCCAGTCTGATATATAATAGTTGTAAATTATCCAACATAGAATTTGCTTCTGGTTTACTACGTGTATCAACGTCCAAGATGAATTGCTTGTATACTTTAATAAAAATTATAACTGCATCCCAATCTTCCACTTCTTCCATGGTAAATGATTTACTAAAGAGATTATTAAAGTTTCCAAGTAACCAATCCGCAACACAATGCATTATTATTTCGCCTTTTTTCTTCACATCATATTGTTTTGTGCGAAATAACTTATTGAATTGTTTCTTTGTGTCATTTGCATAAATTTGAAAATTAGATTTTTGCTCTATAATTGCATCTGCACCTGATGTAATAATTTTATCAATTCGACCCGTTGCTAGATCAACCAATGCTGAATAATATTCTTGATATTGCTTGTGTTCTAAATCTGAAATTTCAATTCTTAACAAATTACTTGCTCCCGCTGTCAATGGATCTATACAAATTACATCTTTGGAATGTTCATGCATTGCGATAATAGCTTTCTTCATTATATCTTTTATTTCAGGGCTAGATTCATTTTTGTTAGAGCTTAAAAAATCAGCAATATTTATTGCGGTGCCATAATAATTGAAATTATCATGATCTAATTTCACTTTATTATCTGCAACATAATACCAAATCATTGTATCACAAAAAACATTTATTTTATTCATTATCTGAACATTATTGATATTGGGATAAAATTTATCTTAGGTGGCAAGTAACGTCCCGCGCTTGGCGACGGTGTGAACTTGTACCGCCCAGGTTCAGGTTAATACCTTACAAATATAGTATTTTCATTTATTATAACGAATCTTCGAGCACTGTCGGCCAAGCGGTTGTTATGGCGCGTGATAAATTAAGCATACGTTTTGCTGGCTGTCCCTTTGGCCGATCAGGCTTGTGGTGGCTTTGCGGATTTATTGCCGAGCTGGTTTCAGGTGAATTTTACGGTTCACTTTGGCGTGCTTGTTGACTTAACTTTTGCGGATGTTTTTGCTGTTTTTTTTGTTTTTTATTTTACAAGTGGCTTTTTTGTCCTGAGAGTTTTTTTCTTTTCTTTATTTTAGCCTCGATTCAAAGCATAATAAGCACATGCGACATAACGTTCGAGGCTTGCCGCAGGGCTGGAATTGTTGTTGTGTCCGCCCTGCAACTGAAGCCGATTGAAAAACTGAAGTTGAAGTTAACAACTAAAAGCCAAATAGAATTCGGTCAAGCCCGATATTAGCTGATAGTAGTACAACTGCCGATTGTTATTACGTCCGCCAGCCTTGCGGCAAACCTTTTGTTACCTGCTGCCCTTTTTTGTTTATTTGTGTTGAACTATTATCTATTCAAGTATTTGTCAATGTGGTTAAATATTATTTTCACATCGTCAAAGTCATAATTTTTATAGTCGTTGATATGTAGGCAAATTCTTAGTGTTTTGCAAAATGTCTGTTGCTTAGAAATAAGGAAAAAACTATGGGCTATTTCTCTAAGAATGAAATCCCTTGTATATGATGCTGGCAATCTGTTTATGCCTGTTCCAATTACTGGAATATTTACTGTGTCATAGTATACACCATGATTTGGGATAAAATTCCAAAGTGCTGAAAGAAATTGATTGATGTAGTGTGGTTGAATATCGACATTTCCTGTGTCTTTCATAAAAGTTAAGGCTGTCAAATAAAAGTACTTGTTGTGTGTATTTATTGGGCAAGTCGTTCCAATATCATACCTGTCCTTTTTCCCTTTTAAAGTTGGTTCGTTAGATATTGGATTAAATCCGATACTCGTTAATGTGTGTGAAATCTCATTATTTAGTGAAGGAACATTATTTGCGTAATACTTGCTTAAAAACTGTCCATGAACAGTTCTCGGGTTCACTAAATTATTGGTAGTGTCCATATCAAACGTATCCATTACAGGAATAACAATAGCTCCATCTTGTTCAAATAAATCACAAAATTCAACTATTAAGGTTAAGTCTGTATTGTTAAAGGTTTGGCTGACCTTTATTCGTTTCCTTTGTAAATAAATGCTCGTCAACAGAATTATTGCACCTATCCAATTTATATGGTCACGAATGAAAACCCTTAATTGGTCTGGTAGAGAGGGGTTGGTTTTGTCAAACACCCATGAGAAACATTCTACGAGTGTCCATAAGAAACCAACAATACTGAAAAAGTAAAAGAGTATTTTAAAAACACGTTGCCTGTCGTAGCCATGGAGATAGGAATACCTAAACCATGTCCAGTAAAATTTTGCTTTTTTAAAGTCCATATCTTTTGTATGTGTCGTCGTTATAATACCTGGCCGACTTTTCGTTATTTTGTTTCAATTTCAAAAATTCGGCTGGCCAATTATCAATTGCATGTTGTATGATTTTATGATTAAAAGATAGATGAACAACAAGTTCGTCTCTTAAAATTGGAGGGCATCTGTCATTATCTCTATCTCTTTTGCCATTTAGGTTAACTACTATTATTGGCATATTATTTTTTAAAGCAAAATCAATTTCCCAAGGCACAAATTTTCTAAGATATTTTGTGTTTTCTCCTACCAAAAGAATAAAAACTTTTGAGTTTTGTAATCTAATCCTTAATTGGTTTTTAATACTTTGTTCTTGGCTTGTATCCCTTGAGTAATTGATGTCGTGGGCATCATTTATTTCAAACTCAAACTTTTCATTATTAGTCCACGCTTTCATTAAATAGTAATAATGAATATCTGTGTCCCCGTCAAAGGCTACATAAATTTTTGTTCTATATGCCATGTCTTGTCATTTTAATTAGAAATGTTTTTGTTAGTAGGGTCGTCAATAGGGTTGCAGGTAACGTGCCGGTATTGCCGCCGTGCCACTTACTCGACTGCCAAACAAAAGCTAAATTAATAATTCTCAGCCGAACGTGAAAGGAAAATGCATCAGTGGCATGGAGGCAATACTATGTTATGCCTCGACCCCCCTATGTCAACTCCAAGTACTGTTCTTCAATTTTAACTCTAAAATGAATATCTGCTTTTAATGCTTTGAAAACTTTTAGAATTGTATCTATTGTTGCACTGTTGGCATTATTCTCCAATTTAGATATTTGCGCCTTTTGAACGCCAACTATTTTGCCTAATTGCTCTTGCGTCAGATTTCTTTCTAATCTGGCACTTTTAATCATATGACTTAAAATATCCATTCTCAATTCATATTCATATTGGTCACGAATTGCTGTGCCTTTCTTACCAAGATGTTTATCTTTCATCTCAGATAAGGAATACATTTTAATTTTCGACTTGGCCATATTTTTTTTATTTATACTCAAAATAATTTAATTTGATCTTTAATGCTTTTTCTATTTCCTTCTTAGGAGTCCTTTTTGACTTTTTTATAAATCCACTCGTTGCAATTACCAATGTGTTAGATTTATCATCTTTATCCCAAAAAGCCAGTAATCTTATTTCTTGTCCGGAATACTCAGTCCTAAATTCCCATAATTCTGGATGAATCTTCTTGAATAGGCTCGAATCATTTACTTGTTCTGCTTTATCTATATTATAATAGACTTTCTTAACAGCCTTTAAAGTAAGTTGGCCCAAAAATAGATTTGCTTCTTCTAAGAATTTAGTCTGAAAATATCTCAAATTCCAAGCTTTTAGCAAAGATACAATATGTTTCTATATTTAGAAACTATTTTTATACTTTTTTGAGTCGCGTAGGTGAGGCATAACGTTTTGCGTGTTGCCGCAGTTGGCGATTTCGAAGCACTTCACTGTCAACCTGCACAAAAGTTTGATAGGAGCACTCAGCTTCAATTTTGCACATCACCGCCAATTGAGGCAACACGCTGTTGTAAGCTGGCCTTCTGTCCACCGTCATTGTCAAGTCGCTGACAGTGAATGTTTTCGCTGTTTCTGTCCAACTGTTTTTGTGTCGGTTGTGGGTGGTGAAAAAATTAAAATACCGAAGGGTGGGAAGAAAAAAATTGAATTTGTCCTGTGGTGGGGCAGGCACACTCTTTGCCAAGTTTTGGCTTGTGTGACGGCTTGTGCGACTTGGCAATGTGTGTGACTGCTGCATGGGTTATTCGATTACTCTGTCAAAAATTCCAACAACTTTAAAATTTAATAGATCTTCTTCTGATAAAACGATGTCTTCATATTCTTCCAAATTAGATAATGGCTTTAGCCTTATGGACTCGTGCTTCCATCCTTCATCAGATATATTTTTTACACTATGATACTCTTTAACAGTGTAGCCTGAACCAAACTCTGAATCATTTATTGAAGTTGATTCAACTAGTACAATTTTCCCATTTCGTGAACCACCTTCATCTTGCTTAAATAAACAATATGAACCATTCGGGATTCTTTTATTCATTGATTCGCCAACCACTTTACAAACAAAATAGCCTTTTTTTGCTGAGATATTGAAAGGCGGCTCGATCCAAGTTAATTCAGAATGTGATTGCAATTCGCTAAAATTACCTGCAGCAGCAGAAATGTCTACTAAAGGAATACTATTAACGTACGGCTTAACTTCTTCATTACGGAGAATTCTGAATGGTATTTGCTTTTTGTAAGTTTCAATATGCCCCTTTAAATATTCTCGCAAACCCGGATTACAAGCATATATGAATGTTCCTTTTATGCCTCGGTACATAATAGTTTTGTAAATGTTTATTATGTATGATTTCAGTATATTAATATCGGAAACGCCCTTCTTACCATTTATGTCAAAATATTTGTCTGGGTAAATTATTAAAGAATTTGTCTTTTTGTCAAAATCTATCTCTTCGCCAAATATCACAGCAGCATAATTTAAATCATATCCTTGTGTGGTATGAATACATCCTATTTCATTAAACGCATTCGATGAATTAATCCAATCTTTATCTGTGGAATTCCATTTGAACTTTAGACCATCTAACTTAATATCAGTTGTGTTAGGGGGAGGTGGTGGGTTTAGTTTTGGATTTGATTTCCATGGCCAAGAATACCCTGCAATCATTCTACAAAGACCGAATTCATTCTCTTTCTTACTCAGCTCTTTATGTAAGTCATTGAAATTATCGAAAATGAGTAATTCGTAATTCTCTTCTTGATATTTCGTCTTACCTAGTCTATTGATATTAAGTAAATCATCAACAAATTGAATGTAATTGTTGCCACCCTTGACACGCATTTGGGATTTTAATTCAAGACGTAATGAATTTCTATCACTTAAGAGTTTATTAAACTTTTCTGAATCAACATCCGAAGGTTTTACTGACTGAGCAGAATCGTAAAAAAACAACTGATTTTTACTATTTGCGATTATCCAGTCTAATTCGGTACCACTATCATCTAATCCTAACTTTTGGTTGTTTTTTTTGAAAGCACCCATCCAACTGATATTCTTATACTTCCTCAATCTATGTGCTTCATCAACTATTAACAAGTCATATTTTTCATTTAACTTGAAAGTATCTGAAGGATTAATAACCATTGATGATTTTAAGCCAGGTATTTTTCTGAAAACATTCTCAAGAGATTCACGTAGGGATGTCATTGCCACCACTAATCCAATTTTAGCATTTGGATATTTCGACTTAAATTCTTTTACGAACTTGATTTCTTTTAACTCATCCTCATTGTAGTCATCTGATTGTAATTCATCAATGTCTGATGTCAGGAGTTTGATTAAGTATGTAGCAAGAATTGTTTTCCCAGTTCCTGCACTTCCGCTTACAAATATTCTGTTCGATTTTTTAGTTGTTAGTCCATCTAGGATTTCTAGAACTGAATTATATTGATCTTCATTGAGTGCTTTATAAGGGGAATATTTAAATAGTTCGGAATTTTCAATTTCAGTTAATGATTTTGTTACAATTTTCCGCTCAATGAGTTTATTCCAAACCTCTTTAAACAGATTTTTGTAAAGATCTTGTTGGTAATAGTTATGGTTTATTAATCCATAGTTCCCATTTTGAAGGTTATACGTTCCTTCAGCTGTTATGTATTGAATCAGATTTGACTCTATGTCAAGTGTAGCAGATTTGTTGAATTTGTCAGAGCCAATTATTGAAATTGTATCGAGTTTACAACGTTCAGGATTACCTAGATGGTTTTTTATGCGACTTAGTGCATTAGTAGATTCGCCCACATATGCGGCCTTTATTTTTTCATTTTGAATGAAATAAACCAAAGGCCATTGATTTTTCACCCAAGGATTCTGCTCAATTTTGTTGAGTGAGTCCTTGTGAAAAGGATATTGTTCTGAAACTTCTATTGATAATTCAAAAGACAAACTCATAATTCATTATACTTTTTAGCATTTCCTTTTGATTTATCAACTGGATATTTCTCTCCATTTTTCTTTATTTTTTCTAATACAATGTCTTTTATATTAAGTTGATATTTATCTGCAAGAAGAAATGCATACGCAAAAATGTCGGCTAACTCTTCTTTTACTTTTTCCTTGTTAGCTTCATTAGGGTTTTTCCATAAAAATAGTTCAAGTAGTTCACCTGCTTCAACATTAATTGCAAGTGCTAAATCTTTTGGATTGTGGAATTGCTCCCAATCCCTTTCATTTCTGAATTTTAAAAGTGCTTCAATTATTTCTTCGTTTTCCTTCATTACTTATTAGGTTTATGCATGGTTAAAGCCAACTTATATTCATCATCATATGGCAATTGTAATTGAGAAAGCATTTCTGGAATTGCCAAAGCCCAACTAACATAGTAGTAAGCCAAAATGTGGTAACCAGAAAATGTTTTACCTTTAATGGAACTGATTCGGTAATCGTCTTTGTCAGGTCGATAACCCTGAGTGCCTTGCATTGCTATTTCAAAAGCTATTTTCTTTATTTCTTCTTTGGGCATACCATTAAAGAATTGAAGTGCATCAACCATGAACATGACAACTGCCATGTTTGTCCCTATGCTTTGTTGAGAATTTTGAAACTTTTCCATTTCCCTTTCTTTGTAAGGGTCTTTGGATTCTAAGTCATAAGGATCTTTTTCAATGGATGATAAAAGCTCGTCTATGTTTGTTCTTTTTGTTCTAAATTCTTTTTCATTAACAAGCTCAAAGTTCTTGTCCAGTTTTAAGTCTTCAGCCCAATGCAATACCAATTCATATTCTTCAGCAGGTTCTTTGTCGTCTCTGTATTGCAAATACTCTTCATAAAAGTCGGTAGCGTGTTTTAATTCGCTTTGCGTGGCATTGAATTCCTTGATAAAATCAAACCCGAAAAGGTCTTTGAATTGTAGAGCATTTACAAGATTGTAAACTTTGCTTTTTGAAATAATGTCCTTTGGTGAAAGTTCAACAATTTTCTTATCTGTTACTGCTTTTAAACCTTCTTGTAACATGGTGTAAAGCGATAGAAACTGATAAGGTCGTAAGTCTGGAAATTCAGTAAATAAAAATTGCTCTATGAATAAGTCAATTGGCGTATTGAAGATTTGACGATTCATCCCTTCAAACAAGTTTGAGCAATAATCAGCAATTGACTTTTCAGAAATCCCCATTTTATTGAATTTCTTGATTGTAGGCTCAAGTCCTGTTATGAATTGTGTCTTGTGGCTTTGATTGGAAATGAATAATTGATTTAAATCGTCCTTTCTTGCTTGAATTACAAAATCAAGATGAACTAACTCGTGCATGATAAGATGTTCAACAGCTGGATAGCTTGGTTTATATCTTACAATATGAACGTCTCTTTCGTAATTCTCTGCAAATTCAAATTTTGCAGCGGTTGGTATTTCTTCGTCTTGAACTATATCTATTCTTCTGTCCCCTTCAAATTCTAGTTTGTGCCTGTATTCACGATAAATCTTCTTGCCAGCATCAGTTGCAATTATCTTTTTTGCAATTTCAAATGCTTGTCTTACCGAGTTTTGATATAGAACATCCTTGTTCTTATTCAATTTGATTGCCTGAATGGTGCTGTAAAAAGCAGACTGCAAGTCTGCTTCCATTTCCGCAATCATTCCTAGTGCAAAATGTGTGTTTGGATATTTGTCATTAATTCTGATTGCTTCCCAAAAGTATTTTTTGGCTTCTTCCAGTTTGCCTTGTTGCATTAAGTTTGCACCAATATTATTGATCGTAATATTGGCATTGGGATTTGCAACAAGTGCTTGGTCATAATACTTCATTGCTGTAGGAACATCATCTTTGAACTTAGCAAAGATGTTCCCCATCATTAACAATGCCCAACCGTTTTTTGAATCCCAACGTAAAGCATCAATCAAGCAATTTATAGCTTCTTCTTGGTCACCTTCATCAGATAGTATTTGTCCCATTATTCGGTGATACTCTGATATTGTCGGATTCTTGCTTATGAGATTTTTTAAGATTGGTTTTGCTTCAGAATATTTTCCTTTTTCACAAAGTGCAATAACTTTTTTGTAGTCACCGTCTTGTGAAATTATTGTTGGTGTGTCTATTTCAATTTTTACCCAATTGTCTTCAATTGAAACTTTTGGCTTGTAAGGGCCATAAGTGTAATATTCTTGAATTGCGTCTTTAAGTGATTGTTCGTCACCTTTTTTCGCTGAAGGAAAAATCGTAAAAAGAAAGTCGTCTATTTTATGTATTATCTGCATTAATTCAGTCCTTGATTTTTGTTAAAGCCTTTTTTATTCCTTGTTCTGCTAACGGGTCTGTCCCGACTGCTTCAATAACCTTGTCACACAGCCAAAGAGAAACAAACTCGTCTTCTGAAACTTTTAAGAGTTGAGCAAGTTTTATTACCTGTTCTCTATTTAAATTACGTTCACCACGTTCTGCCTTACTCATTAAAGCTGTGTCAACTTCAATGTGAGCAGCGACTTGTCGTAAAAGAAGATTCTGCTTCTCTCTTGTTTCCCTTATTTTCTGTCCTAAGTAACTCACTGTTTCTTTATTTGTCTTGTCAAGAAGTGTCAAATGTAACTATTATTCTCTTACTTGTCCTTATGTGGGTGGGAAAATTTTGCTCTTTTGGTTTTGCGAAGGGGCGGCTTGTGTATCGGGCAAAACCAAATGTGCAAAATGCGGGTAGGCAAATTCAATTTTTTTGTGCGGTGGGGTGTTTTAATTTTTTCTTGTGTCGGCTTGTGTGTCGTCAAGTTGGTCTGTGTCGAGTTACAGCTAAATTGTCTGCCGATTTAAAGTCGTCTGAAAAGTCTGGTCAGGATGTCAAAGGTCGATTGTTTTATTCTCATGTTTAGTGTTGCAGTGTCGTCTTTTAGGCTTGCTTACAACGGGCCGGGGCTTGGCGTAGTGGCGGCATTTTAGCACTACGCTTCAATCGAAGCACTAAAGTTCAAATTTAGCAAAAACTTTCATACGAAGCACTTCGCCCGCCATTACGCCAAACCCTTGTTACCGGCTGGTGTTCTGTCTGCCCGTCTTTGCAAACCATTGTCAGTATTGAGTTTTTCTGTCATTGTCGGGTCGGTTGTGTGTTACGTTTTTTATTTTTTTGAAGGGTCGGGAATTTTTTAAAACAATTTCGTCTTGAGTCAGCTTTGCAAGCTCTTTGCCAAAGCTTTGGTTTGAGCGATGGCTTGTGTGGCTTTGGCAATGTGCTTGCAATTGATGGGTTTTAATAATTCAATGATAGTCCAACTCCAAATCCCATATCGCTGTCATAATGTGTTCGTATTCCCATATTTC